>NZ_KB902299.1 GCF_000379485.1 Wenxinia marina DSM 24838 | reverse complement strand
CGGCGGCGCGGCGCACTGACGGATCGGGGGGCGGGGGGCGCTGTCCCCCCGGACCCCCCGGAGGTATTTGAGGCAAGATAGGGGACAGGGCGGGGCTCCCTGTTCCGGGAACGACGGCGCAAAAGCGCCCCGCAAGGGAGAGACGGTAATGTACGCATTCGAGATCGAGCGGCCGACGAGCCTTTCGGACGCGGTGAGCGCGCTGAAGGCGGAGGGGGCGCAGGCCCTCGGCGGCGGGCAGACGCTGATCCCGTCGCTGAAGGCGCGGCTGGCGATGCCGGAGGTGCTGGTGAGCCTGTCGGCCATCGACGAGATCAAGGGCATCTGCACCGACGACGAGGGCCGCATCTGCATCGGCGGCGGCACGCCGCACGGGCGCGTCGCGGCCGAGCTGAAGGACAGCTATCCCGCGCTCGCCTCGCTGGCGGCGCGGATCGGCGATCCGGCGGTGCGCAACCGCGGCACCATCGGCGGGTCGCTGGCGAACAACGATCCCTCGGCCTGCTGGCCGGCGGCGGCACTGGCCTCGGACGCGGTGATCAAGACCGACCGCCGCGAGATCGCGGCGGACGACTTCTTCGCCGGACTGTTCGAGACCGTGCTGGAGGAGGGCGAGATCGTCACCGAGGTGCGCTTCCCCGTCCCGCAGGCGGCGAACTACCAGAAGTTCGCGCAGCCGGCCTCGCGCTTCGCGCTCGTCGGCGTCTTCGTCGCCAAGTACGAGGCCGGCGTCCGAGTCGCCGTGACCGGGGCGTCCGAGAGCGGCGTATTCCGCTGGACCGAGGCGGAGGAGAAGCTGTCGTCGGATTTCTCGGCCGCCGCGCTGGAGGGGCTGTCGCATGCGGCGGAGGGGATGATCGGGGATCTGCACGGCACGCCGGCTTACCGGGCGCATCTGATCGGGGTGCTGACCAAGCGGGCGGTGGCGGCGGCCGGTTGAACGCGTCCTCCGGGCATGGGGGGCGGGCGACGTTCGGCCCGCTGCCCCACGAACCGGGGAGCCGGGCCGTGGCGATCTGCGTTGGGCCTCCGACTGGGGCGTTCGACAACGCCAACCGCTTGGAGGCACAATGCTAAGATCCCTGATGAAATCGACGAGCGCTGCGGCGATCGTCATCGCCAGCGCCCCCGTCTGGGTCGCTGCTCAGGACGCCGAAACGGCGTCTGCCTGTTCCATCGACACGCCGGAACTGCCGTGTGTCGGTCCGGACGGTACCCTCGTCGAGACCCCGGACGAGGCGCGCGCGCTTCTAGAGTCGCTGGGGGTCGAGGACATCGAAGGGATCCTGTCTCGATTGGATGTCGGGGCGGAAGGCTCGCTCGAGGCGCCCCGTTGCGATCCGAACGCGCCGGCGCTGCCCTGCACCCTGCCTGATGGACAGGTGGTGACGACCGAGGTCGAGGCCAGGACCGAATTGGAGGCTCGCGGTCTGGGGCAGCTGGCGGACGACCTGTTCGGCCCCGCCGACGCCGATCCGGCAGCGGACGCGTCGGAAGCCGCACCTGAAACCGCACCCGAAGCCGAAGCGACGGCCGAGGCCACCCCGGAGGTGCCTCGCTGCGACATCAATGCCCCGCAACTGCCGTGTGCCCTGCCGGACGGTCAGTTGGTGACGACGCAGGAGGAGGCGAGGGCTGCGCTGGAGGCCCGCGGAATGGCGGACGTGGCGGACCAGATGTTCGGACCGTCGGACGAAGCGGACGACGCCGAAGTCGTCGCGACCGACGAGGCGATGGACGGCGCCGATGAGAACATGACGACGGAGGCGCCCGTCGCCACGGCCGAGGCCGAGATGCAGGAAGAGGTCGAGGGTGATCTCCCTGCCTGCGACTTCGACAACCCGACGCTGCCCTGCGTGACCGACGAGGGGCAGATCCTGAGAGAGCTGCGGCAGTTCCGCGACTACGTCGACGCCACCCCGGGCCAGAACCGGCGCGAGGTGATGCAGCGGCTGCGCGCCAATCTGGGCATGCCTGCGGAGCAGGAGACCCCGCCGGCGGCGGCGGCCGCAGCCGAGGGCGACGAGCCCCAGGGCGAGGTGGTCACCGAGCAGGTGACGGAGGAGAACTCGCGCCAGGCGGACGAGGAATTCGACACCGCCGTAAACGAGAACGTCGAGGCGACCGAGGACGAGGACGACGACGGTCTCGACAACTTCCAGCGGGCGCTGCTGGTCGGTCTCGGCGCCGTGGCGGTCGGTTCGATCCTGAACAACGGCGACGAAGTGGTCGCCAACACCGGCGACCGGGTCGTCGTGGACACCGACGCCGGCCTTCAGGTCCTGAAGAACGACGACGCGCTGCTGCGGCAGCCGGGCTCGGAAATCCGCACCGAGAACTTCGCCGACGGCTCCAGCCGGACCTTCGTGGACCGGGCCGACGGCAGCCAGGTGGTGACGATCCGCGCCGCCGACGGCCGTGTGCTGCGCCGGTCGGTGATCTTCCCCGACGGCTCGGAGGTGCAGCTGTTCGACGACACCGCCGAGGTGGCGCCGGTCGAGGTGTCCAGCCTGCCGCAGGTCGAGGAGCAGGCACAGGCCCGCATGTCCGACACCGACGAACAGGCCCTGCGGGCGGCGCTGATGGCCAGCCTGCGGAGCGATGTCGGCCGGACCTTCTCGCTGCAGCAGGTGCGGCAGTACGAGGAGGTGCGCGCGCTGGCGCCGCAGGTCGCGCTGGACAGCGTGACCTTCGCGACCGGCTCGGCCGCGATCGACCAGGCGGCGTCGGACGACCTCGTCGACCTCGGCGTGGCGATCTCGTCGATCCTCGACGAGGATCCGAGCCAGGTGTTCCTGATCGAGGGGCATACCGACACGGTCGGCGACGCGGGCTACAACCTGGCCCTGTCGGACCGCCGGGCCGAGACGGTGGCGCTGGCGCTGACGCAGTTCTTCGACGTGCCGCCGGAGAATCTGATCACGCAGGGGTATGGCGAGAGCGACCTGCTGATCGAGCAGGAAGGCGACATCCGCGAGAATCGCCGCGCGGCGGTGCGCAACATCACCGGCCTGCTGCGCTGAGACCGACGTGACGAGGGAAGGGGCCCCGCTTCGGCGGGGCCTTTTTCGTTTGGGGAAGGAGGCCGGCAGGACAAGCGAAACCCGCCCCGGCCTCGAGCCGGGGCCCCGATCGTGCACGCGATACCGGCGAGGCCCCGGCTCAAGGCCGGGGCGGGGATAGTGCGGGCGCCGGCCGGATAGCCGAGCCCTCGTTTTGCGCTGACAGCCCGGTCGAAAGCCCCGCCCATACGACAAAGGCCGCCCCAAAGGACGGCCTCGCTCGCGGGGGCGGCTGCCGGCCCGGTCGTTACTGACGGGTCGGGCCGATCATCATGACCATCTGACGGCCTTCCATTTTCGGCATGTTCTCGACCTTGCCGATCTCCTCGACGTCCTTGGCGACGCGCTCCAGCAGGTCGCGGCCGAGGTTCTGGTGCGCCATCTCGCGGCCGCGGAACCGCAGCGTGACCTTCACCTTGTCGCCGTTCTCGAGGAACTTGAGCACGTTGCGCATCTTCACGTCGTAATCGTGCGTGTCGGTGTTGGGGCGGAACTTGACCTCCTTGATCTCGATGATCTTCTGGTTCTTCCGCGCCTCGGCCTCCTTCTTCTGCGTCTCGTACTTGAACTTGCCGTAGTCCATGATCTTGCAGACGGGGGGCGTGGCGTTCGGAGAGATCTCGACGAGATCGAGGCCGAGCTGTTCGGCCGCGGCGAGGGCCCGGTCAGGGGACACGACGCCGACATTCTGTCCGTCCGGCCCGATGAGCCGGATTTCCGTGGCCCGGATGCGGTCGTTCACGCGGGGGCCGGTATCACGCACCGGAGGTGCGTTGTGGGGTCTGCGGGCTATGGTTGAACTCCCTTGCTCGCTGTTTCGTCAGGCCCCGCAACGTAAGGCCGCGGCGCGTTCGGTTCAACTGGATATTCGCCCGCTCGGGCGGTTCCGGGGGTGCCGGGGAACCCGCGCCCTTCCGGGCCGTTCCCCCTTCTGGCATATCGCGAATCGCGCGCGGACGCCCGGCGCCGGAAGTTGGAAGGATCGAAGACGATGAGAAACGTGCTCCTGATCGTGGTTGCGGCGCTGATCGCGCTCGGCGGCTACTGGTACTACCAGTCTCAGCAGGAGCCGGACCCGGCGCTGGTCGAGGCCGAGGCCGCCGCCGACGAGGCCGCAACCGACGTGGAGGTCGCTGCCGAAGACGCCGCGACCGATGCGGAGGTCGCGGCGGAAGAGGCGGCCGATGCCACGGATGAAGCGGTGGAAGAGACCGCGGACGCAACTGAAGCCGCTGCCGAGGAGACGGCTGACGCCGCCGAGGACGTGGCCGACGCCGCGGTCGAGGAGGGTAACGAGGCGCTGCAGGAACTGGCGCAGGTGACCGAGGACGCCGGCGAGGCCACCGGGGACGTCGTGGGTGATGCGGTCGAGGCGACCGGCGAGGCCGCCGAGGATGTCGAGCAGACGACCGAGGAGATCGCCGCCGAGGCCGAGGCCGAGGCGGCCGATGTCGCCGCCGAGGCCGATGCGGCTGCGGAAGAGACCGCCGCCGAGGCGGAGCAGGCGGCCGAGGAACTGGCGGCCGATACCGACGACGCGGTGGACGACGCCGCCGCGGCGACTGCGGAGGCTGCCGATGACGCGGCCGCCACGACGGAGGAGGCCGCCGACGATACGGCCGCTGCGACCGAAGAGGGTGCGGCCGACGCGACCGAAGAGGCCGCGGAGGACGCTGCCGCCGCGACCGACGAGGTTGCAGAGGACGCTGCCGCTGCGACCGAGGAGACCGCCGAAGCGACCGAGGACGCCGCCGAGGGGCTGGCCGGCGCGCTGGACGAGGCCGCGGATGCGGTCGGGCAGCTCGCCGAGGAGACCGCGGACGCTGCCGCCGTGGCGACCGAGCAGGCGGTCGACGCCGTCGAGGACGTCGCCGAGGACGCGGCCGCGCCGGCCGAGGAGACGGCCGCCGCCACCACGGAGGCCGCCGAGACCGTCACCCTGCCGCCGGAGGAGCTGTTCCAGGAAGGCAACTGGAACGCCGAACAGATGGCCGCCTACGTCGAAGAGGCCGAACTCACCGACCAGCAGCGCTCGGCGTTTCTCGCGTCGATCCGCGCCGCGGACGCCAACCAGGCGCTGCGACCGCTGTCGCTGCAGTACCTGCGCGCCGGTCTCGGGCTGGAGTGACGGGTCCGCCCCGCCCGTCGGGCGGGGCCTGTCCCGGACGGACGAAGGGCCGCGCGGTCCGCGCGGCCCTTTCTCTTTCGAGGTTGCTTTCCGGAACCGGGCGCGGTCAGACGCCGTCGCCGACGAACGCCTTCTCCACCACGAACTCCGCCGGTTCGGAATTCGCACCTTCACGCAGGCCCGCCTTCTCCAGCAGTGCCTTGAGGTCGATATTGAAGGCGAGGCTGCCGCAGACCATCGCGCGGTCCGTCTCCGGCGACAGCGGCGGCACGCCGAGGTCGGAGAACAGCTCGCCCGACTCGATCAGCGTCGTGATCCGGCCCATCTTCGGGCTCTGCTCGCGCGTCGTCGTGGGGTAGTAGCGCAGCTTGCCGAGGTTCTCCGCGCCGATCAGCTCTGCCAGCATCTCGTCGCTGCGGATGCTCTCGATCAGCTCGGCGCCGTATTTCAGCTCGGCTACGTCGCGGCAGGTGTGGGTGACGATGACCTCGTCGTAATCCTCAAAGGTCTGCGGATCGCGCAGCAGCGAGGCGAAGGGCGCGAACCCGGTGCCGGTGGAAAAGAAGTAGAGCCGCTTGCCGGGCAGCAGCGCGTCGTGCACCAGCGTTCCCACCGGTTTCGGCCGCAGGATGATCTGGTCGCCCACCGCGATGTGCTGCAGCTTGGACGTCAGCGGGCCGTCCTGCACCTTGATCGAGTAGAACTCCAGCTCGTCGTCCCAGGACGGCGAGGCGATGGAATAGGCGCGCAGCAGCGGCTTGCCGTTGTCGCCCATCAGGCCGATCATCACGAACTCGCCCGAGCGGAAGCGCAGGGAGGCGGGTCGGGTGCAGCGGAAGCTGAACAGCCGGTCGGTGTAGTGCCGCACCTCGGTGACGGTCTGGGCGTCGGGGAGGGCGACCTTGGAGGCGGTGTCTGGGCTCACGGGGGCAAGCTGCGTCATGTCTGTCATTCCGGCCCCGCGCGGGGCCGTCCCCTTCTAGTCGTGGATTGCGGTGGAATGGAAGGCGTCAGGCCGGGATGCGGGCGCGCAGCCGCGACTGGTAGTCGTGCGCCTGCCAGTCGGCGCGGGCGCGCCACTGGTCCTCGGGCTGGCGGGCGGCGAGCTCGCCGTCGATCTCGACCTCGTCGAAGCCGGCGCGGCGCGCCATCGCGTACTGGTCGGCGATCAGGTGCCCCTTGGCCCGCAGACGCCCGCGGTAGCCGCGCAGGCGCAGGAGGCGCGCCAGGGTGAAGCCCCGGCCGTCCGAGAAGCTGGGAAAGTCGATCCGGACG
Organism: Wenxinia marina DSM 24838; assembly: GCF_000379485.1. Taxonomy (GTDB): domain Bacteria; phylum Pseudomonadota; class Alphaproteobacteria; order Rhodobacterales; family Rhodobacteraceae; genus Wenxinia; species Wenxinia marina. The sequence goes on along the minus strand of NZ_KB902299.1, from coordinate 253,054 downwards.
AGCGGGGCGTCCAGCACCGTCTCCAGCGCGTCGGGCGCGGTGTCGGGGGGCAGGTCGATGCCGACCTCCTGCGTCGTCGCCTCGGCCGGCGCGGCGAAGCCGCCGGTCCAGTCGTCGGGGCCGAAGCCGTCGTCCGTCACGATCACGTTCATCACCGTCTCCGTCGTCTCAGGCGCGGCGGGGGCGCCGTTCGTCTCGTCTCTGGCCGTCTCGGGAGCCGTGTCCGTCGCGGCCATCTCGACCGCCGCGGGCAGCGGCCCGCGCACCAGCTTGCCGTTGACGAAGTGAATGCCGCACTCGTCCTTCTCGGTCCCGCGCCAGCGGCCGGCCCGGGCGTCCTCGCCGTCCGCCACGCGGCTGGTGCAGGGCGCGCAGCCGATCGACGGGTAGCCCTGCGCCACCAGCGGATGCCGCGGCAGCCGGTTCTCGGCGATGTAGTCCTGCAGGTCCTGTGTCGTCCAGTGCACCAGCGGATTGACCTTGATGCGAAGGTCGCCCTCGGCCTCGAAGAAGTCGAGGTCCGACCGCTTGCCGCCCTGGTAGCGCTTGCGCCCGGTGATCCAGGAATCGAAGTCCTCCAGAGCGGTCTGCAGCGGCACCGTCTTGCGCAGATCGCAGCAGGCGTCCGTGTCGCGCAGGTGCAGCGTGTCGTCCGGGTCGATGGCCGCCTTGCGCGCCGGATCGGCGCGGATCACGCGCACGTCCTGCAGGTGCAGCCGCTCGGCCACCTCCTGCTGGTAGACCAGCGTCTCGGCAAACAGCATCTCGGTGTCGATGAACAGGACCGGCGTGGTGCGGTCGATGATCGAGACGAGGTGCAGCAGGACCACCGACTCGGCCCCGAAGGAGGAGACGAGCGCGGTGCGCCCCACATCCGGGTCGCGCAGCGCATGCTCCAGCACCGCGGTCGCGCCGTGGTGGCGGTAGCGCCCGTTCAGCGCCGCCGCCCGCACGGCGGGCAGGGTATCAAGCGGCATCGGCCCTGTCCTTCTCGTAGAGGGCGGCCTTGAACGGCTGCATCCCGACCCGGCGGTAGGCCTGCAGGAACGTCTCCTCCGGCCCCTCGCGGAGATCCAGGTAGGCGAAGACGATGCGCTCGATCGCGCCGGTGATCTCGTCCGCCGAGAAGCCGGGGCCCGTCTTCTCGCCCACAACCGCGTCCTCGGTATGGTCGCCGCCGAGCGTGACCTGGTAGTTCTCGACCCCCGCGCGGTCGAGGCCGAGGATGCCGATATGGCCGACATGGTGGTGGCCGCAGGCGTTGATGCAGCCCGAGATCTTGATCTTGAGCGGCCCTACCTCGTGCTCGATCTTCAGCGCCTCGAACCGCTCGGCGATCTCCTGCGCGATGGGGATGGAGCGGGCGGTGGCGAGCGCGCAGTAATCCATGCCCGGGCAGGCGATGATGTCGCTGACGAGGCCGACGTTGGCGGTGGCGAGGTCGGCGGCGCGCAAGCGCGCGTAGACCTCCGGCAGGTCGGCCTTGTGGACGTGGGGCAGGATGACGTTCTGCTCGTGGCTGATCCTGAGTTCGCCGTAGCCATAGCGTTCGGCCAGATCGGCCATCGCGCGCATCTGGTCCGCCGTCGCATCGCCCGGCGTCGCGCCGTGCTTCTTCAGCGAGATGGTGACGATGGCGTGCCCCGGCGCCTTGTGCGGCGCGAGGTTCACGTCCGCCCAGGCCGCGAAGGCGGGGTTGGCGAGGCGCGCGGCCTCGAAGCCGTCGGTCGGGCGCTCGGCGAAGACGGGCGGGGCGAAGGCGGCGCGGATGTTCGCCAGCAGCGCCTGGTCGGCGCCGCCGAAGGCGGCCTTGAGAGTGGCGAAGCGCTCTTCCACCAGCCGGGAAATCTCTTCGATCCCGTGCTCGTGCACGGTGATCTTGATCCGCGCCTTGTACTTGTTGTCGCGCCGCCCCAGCAGGTTCCAGACCGAGACGATCGCCTCGCAGTAGGGTAGCAGGTCCTCGACCGGCAGGAAGTCCCGCACGACCTTGCCGATCATCGGCGTCCGGCCGAGGCCGCCGCCGACGATCACCTCGAAGCCGGGCGTACCCGCCGCGTTCCGGACCATCCGCAGGCCGATGTCGTGCGACTTGGTCACCGCCCGGTCGTTCGGGCTGCCGGTGACGGCGATCTTGAACTTGCGCGGCAGGAACTGGAATTCCGGGTGGTCGGTGGACCATTGCCGCAGCAGCTCGGCATAGGGGCGGGGGTCCTCGATCTCGTCCGCGGCGGCGCCGGCGAAATGGTCCGCGGTCACGTTGCGGATCGTGTTGCCGGACGTCTGGATCGCGTGCATCTGCACGTCCGCCAGCGCGTCCAGGATGTCGGGCACGTCCTTCAGCTTCGGCCAGTTGAACTGGATGTTCTGCCGCGTGGTGAAGTGGCCGTAGCCGCGATCCCACCGCTCGGCGATCATGGCGAGCTGGCGCATCTGGCCGGGGTTGATCGTGCCGTAGGGAATGGCGACGCGCAGCATGTAGGCGTGCAGCTGCAGGTAGAGGCCGTTCATCAGGCGCAGCGGCTTGAACTCGTCCTCGGTGAGCGAGCCGTCGATGCGCCGCTCCACCTGGCCGCGGAACTGGGCCACGCGGGTGCGGACGAACGCCTCGTCGAAATCGGTGTACTGGTACATCGCGTCTCTTGCCTTTCCCCGGTCGCCTGGGCGGCGGTCCGGCCTCGTCTCTTTCGTCGCGCCCCGGACGTGATCCGGGGCCTCGATGGATCGGGGTCCCGGCTCAGGGCCGGGACGCGTGTTCCTGCTTGCCGTGGGCGTAGTTCGAGGGGCCGCGGGTGCGGAACGCCTCGCGGAAATGCACCGGCTCGGGGCCCGCGGTGCCGGCTTTGGCGTCGGCGAGGTAGGCGCCGACGACCTCGGCCTTGCGGCTCTGCGCGTCGATCAGGCGGATCTGCGCGTGCGCCTCGTCCTCGATCAGCTCGGCCTCGGCGATGTCGCGGGTCCAGCGGTCGTCCTCGGTCAGCCAGACGGCGTCGCCTTCCAGCAGCGCGTTGGCGGTGACGACCTTGGGGGTGAATTGGCGGCTCACAGTGCGGCCTCCTCCTTGAGTTCGATGCGCACGTCCTGCCCGTCCAATGCGTAGGCTGCATGACGGGGGGCGAGGCCGATGAGCACGAGCGCCGGGCCGGTCAGGCCGGCGTCCGAGATGGTCGGCTCCATCCGCCCGAGGGTCGTGGCGATGGTCCGGCTGTCCGGGCGCGAGGCGTTCTCGACCACGGTGACGGGGGTCGCGGGGTCGGCGCCGTGCATCATCAGCCGGCCCTGGACGAGCCGCGCGGCACGCTTGCCCATGTAGATCGCCGCGACCTCGCCGGGGGGGGCGAGCGCCTTCCAGTCGTGCTCGGCGAAGCCCTTCATGTCGTGGCCGGTGAGGAGGCGGACCGAGGAGTTGCGGGTCCGGCGCGTCAGGCTCTGGCCGATCTGCGCGACGGCGGCGGAGGCGGCGGTGATGCCGGGGACGACCGACCATTCGATCCCGGCGGCGTCGCAGGCGTCGATCTCCTCGTCGAGGCGGCCGAAGATTGTCGGATCGCCGCCCTTGAGGCGGACCACCTGGGCGCCTTTGCGGGCGTGCTCGACGATCAGCGCGTCGATGTCGTCCTGCGCGGCGGAGGCGCCGAAGCCCTCCTTGCCGACGTCGATCATCACCGCCTCGCGGCGGGCGAGTTCCAGGATCGCCGGCGTCACGAGGCGGTCGTGGATCACCACGTCGGCGACGTCGAGCGCCTTGCGCGCCTTCAGCGTGAGGAGGTCCGGATCGCCGGGGCCGGCGCCGACGAAGGCGACGTGGCCGGCGCGGGGGCGGGCGTGGCGGTGGTCGTCCAGCGTCCGCTCCAGCGCGGGGGCGAGCGCGGCCGTGCCGCCCTCCTCCAGGGCCTTGGGGCCGGCGCGGTCGTACCAGTCGGACCAGAAGTCGCGGCGCGGGCGACCGTGGGGCAGTGCCTCGGCGGCGCGGCGGAAGGCGCGGCCGGCGCGGGCGAGGAGGCCGAGCGAGGCGGGCAGCCGCTCTTCCAGCTCGGCCTTGATGCGACGGGCGAGGACGGGGGCCGCGCCCTCGGTGCCGATGGCGACGACGACGGGGTCGCGGTCTACGATGGCGGGAGTGATGAAGTCGCTGGCGTTCAAGTCGTCCACCACGTTGACCAGCGCGCCGTCCGCCCGGGCGAGCGCGGCGACGCGCCGGTCCTCGGCCTCGTCGTCGGCCGCGGCATAGGCCAGCGCGGCGCCCGCGGCGTCGCCGGCGGCGAAGCCGCGGCGGTGGAGGTGGATGCGGCCCTCGTCGGCCAGCGCCTGCAGCGCGGGGACCGGATCGGCGGCGAAGACCTCGATCCGGGCTTCGGTCTTGGTCAGCAGGCGCAGCTTGGCCAGCGCCGTCTCGCCGCCGCCGGCGAGGACGACGCGGCGACCCTTGAGGTCGAGGAAGACGGGGTAGTGGCGCATCGGGGATCTCCGTCGGTCGTGATCTCCGATATAGAACGGATGTCCCGGTTTTGACCATTGCCTGCCCCGGATAAGGACGTATGTTCGGCTCCGGCGGCCGCGGGGACCGGACGTTCGCGAAAGGCGGGAGAGGCGGAATGTCGTACCGGATCGACGAGACGGATCGGAAAATCCTCATCGAACTGCAGAAGGACGCCGACCGCTCGCTGGACGAGATCGCGAAGGCCGCGGGCTCGTCCAAGACGCCGGTCTGGAACCGGATCCGCAAGATGCGCGAGGCGGGGATCATCGGCCGCCAGACGGTGGAACTGGACGCCGAGGCGCTGGGCTTCGAGGCGACGTTCTTCGTCCTGATCCGCACGTCGGAGCACGAGGCGGACTGGCAGCGGCGATTCCTGGAAGCGCTGCGGCGGCGGCCCGAGGTGCAGGAGGCGCACCGTCTGGCCGGCGACATCGATTACATCCTGAAGGTCAGGGTGAAGAACGCGCGGGCCTACGACGCCTTCTACCAGGCGCTGATCTCGGAGGTGCGGGTGCACAACGTGACGGCGCTGCTGTCCATGGAAGAGCTGAAGTCGACGGGGGCGCTGCCGCTGTGACGCCGTGCGGCGCTCGGCCTGCGGCCAGCGCCCCGCCCGCCGTCCCATGGCGGGGCTCCGGTGGCGGCCGGGGGACCCGGGGCGAGGTCGGGAATCTGCTGGGGAGGCGGTTCAGGGGCAGGTGTGCCCTGAACGCGCCTCGTCCATGGTTTTCACGATTCGGCGGAGCGTCAAGGATACCCGGCTTCGCCGGCGCCTGCGGCGTCCTTGACCCTCCGCCGAATCGCGGCAGTGGCGCTCAGGCCGGGATGGCGTCGAGGCGGGTCAAGCCGTGGAAGTGGTAGACGTCGGCGTAGGCGGGCGGCTCGGGGAGCGAGAGGGCGGGTAGGCGGTCGAACAGGACGCGCAGCGCGATCTCGATCTCCAGCCGGGCGAGGGGGGCGCCGACGCAGAAATGCAGGCCCGCCCCGAACGACGTGTTGGCGGGGCCGGTGCGGTGCGGGTCGAAGTCGGCCGGGTCGGGGTAGACGGCCGGGTCGCGGTTGGCGGCGCCGAGGAGGAGCGCGACCTTGTCGCCGCGGCGGAAGGTGTGGCCGAACGCCTCGGCCTCCTCGTAGGCCCAGCGGTCGAACAGGTGCAGCGGCGGGTCGAGGCGGAGGATCTCCTCCACCGTGCCTTGGGTGACCTCGGTCACGCCCGCCTGCGCCATCAGGCGGATGCCGTTGCCCAGGGTGTGGACCGTCGCCTCGTGGCCGGCATTGAGGAGCAGGATGCACAGGCCGATCAGCTCGTCCGCGTCCAGCTTGCCGTCCGCGCCTTCGGCGGCGATCAGCTCGGAGATGAGATCGTCCGCGGGGCGGCGGCGCCGCTCCTCCACGTAGGCGCGCAGGAACGCCGAGAACTCGGCCGAGGCGGCGCTGGCGGTGTCCTCGATGCGACGGTCCCGGCGGGCCTGGTACATGGCGACCATCGCGTTCGACCAGGCGAGGAGGTCGGGATGCCGCTCTTCCGGCACGCCGAGGAGGCGGCAGATGACGATGGCGGGGATCGGGCGGCAATAGGCGTCCAGCATCTCGACCCCCTCCGCCGGAAAGGCGTCGATCAGCGCATGGCAGAGGCTCTCGATCCCGGGGGCGAGGGCCTGGACCCGGCGCGAGGTGAAGGCGCGCAGGATCAGGCCGCGCAGGCGCGTGTGGCGCGGCGGCTCCATCGCCAGCAGCGAGTGCCGCTCCACCGCCTCGAACGGCTCCAGGTGCGCGGGGACGGGTTTCGCCAGTTCGGGCGGCGTCTCGCGGCCGAAGCGGCGGTCGCGCAGCAGGGCCGAGACCGCGCGGTGCGAGGTGGCGGCGACCATGCCGTACTCCTCCCACCAGAAGAGATCGCCGGAGGCGCGGGCACGGTCGTAGAACGGGTAAGGGTCCTGCACGAAGGCGGGGTCGGTCGGGGACTGGGAGAGCCGCTGCATGGCGCGAGCGGTAGGCGCGCGGGCGGCCCTGCGCAAGGTGCTTTGCCGGATCGGCGGGGGCGGGTAGGCTCACCCGCGGCGCGGCGGAGGAGGAGACGTGCGCAGGCTCGGTATCGTCGCGCTTTTCCTGGCGCTGGTCGGTGGTTTCACGGCCGGAGTCTGGCGCGTGGCGTACGTCGCGGCGCTGGAGCCGCTGGCGCGGCGCGGCCAGGCGGACCTGTCGCTCGCCGCCGACCGCCTGACGGGAGAGCTGCAGCGGTTCAAGGAGCTGGCGGTCCTGATGGCGGCGCATCCGGCGGTCGGCCCGGTGCTGGAGGGGCGCGACCCGGCCGAGGCGCAGGCGCTGCTGCGGTCCGTGGCGGACACGACGGGCCTGCTCGACCTCGCGATCCTCGCGGCGGACGGGCGCGAACTGGCGGCGGCCTCGGACGCCTCGGGGACCACCCATGCGGGCACGGCGCATTTCGAACGGGCGCTCGACGGCGCGCTGGGATCGGCGCGGGCGCTGCCGGATCGCTACCGGCGGCGCGTCTGGTGGTTCGCGGCGCCGGTCTTCTCGGAGGCGGGGCCGGTGACCGGCGCGGCGCTGGCGGTCGTCGATGTCGAGCAGGTGGAGGCGGACTGGCGCGGCGACCGGCCGGCGGTCTGGTTCACCGGGCCGGACGGCGTCATCTTCCTGTCCAACCGGTCCGAACTGCTGTTCCGCGCGCGCCGGGGCGACCCGAGCCGGATCGTGCAGGGGCCCGATTTCGCCGCGGGCCAGGTGACGGCCTTCGTCGACTTCCATCCCCGCCCCCTCGCCGGGTTCGACCTGTGGGACGTCGACGGCGGGCCCTACCTGCCGGACAGGGGGCTGCACCTTCAGGCGGACCTGCCGGAGATCGGGATGGTGGCGGAGGTGCTGCTGGACGTCGCGCCGGCGCGGCAGCTGGCGGCGCTGCAGGCGGCGGCGGCGGCCGCCATCTGCCTCGCGTTCGGGGCGCTCCTCTTCCTCGCGACCGAGCGGCGGCGGACGCTCGCCCTCGCCAACCAGCGGCTCGAGGGGCGGGTGGCGCAGCGGACGGCCGAGCTGCAGGCACTGAACGCGGATCTGCGCCGCGAGGTGGCCGAGCGGCTGGAGGCCGAGGCGCGGCTGAAGAAGGCGCAAGGGGATCTCGTCCAGGCGGCGAAGCTGTCCGCGCTGGGCGAGATGTCGGCCGGGATCAGCCACGAGCTGAACCAGCCGCTGATGGCCATCCGCTACTTCGCCGACAACGCGCGCGGCTTCCTGGCTCGGGGCCGGCCCGAGGTCGCCGACGGCAACCTGCAGCGGATCGGCGAGATGGCGCGGCGGATGGGGCGGATCATCCGCAACCTGCGCGCCTTCGCCCGGCAGGAGAACGAGGCGCTGTCGGACATCGGCCTCGCCGCCGTGATCGAGCAGGTGGTGGAGATGGCCGAGGTGCGGGCGCGGGCGGCCGGGGCGACGATCCTCTGGACCGCGCCGGACGCGCCGCTTGTCGTGCGCGCAGGGGAGGTGCGGCTGGCGCAGGTGATCCTGAACCTCGTCACCAACGCGATCGACGCGATGGAGGGGACGCCCGAGCGGCGGGTCGAGATCACGGCCCGGCGCGCGGACGGACGGGCGGTGGTGGAGGTGCGGGACACCGGGCCCGGCATCGCCGAGCCGGAACGGATCTTCGATCCGTTCTACACCACCAAGAGTGTCGGCGGAGAGGAGGGGATGGGGCTCGGCCTCTCCATCTCCTACGGGCTGGTCCAGAGCTTCGGCGGCGCGATCCGCGGGCGCAACCGCGACGGGGGCGGGGCGGTGTTCACGGTGGAGCTGGACCTGGTGGAGCGGGCGGCGGCGGCCTGACGGCGTGCGGCGCTCGCGCTCGCCTGCGGCGGCGCCTCGCCCGCCCGCCGTCCCTCGGACGAGCCGCCTCCTTTGCATGTCGGCCAGTTAGCCGGCGACCGGCAGCGAGGTGGGGACGCCGAGACGGCAGTGCCGGCGGAGCGGTCGGCGCCCATGCCTGGGAAGCGGTTCAGGGGCAGGTGTGCCCCTGAACGCGCGTCCTTCGAGCGTGATGCGATTCGGCGGAGCGTCAAGGAGTCCCGGCTTCGCCGGCGCCTGCGGCGTCCTTGACCCTCCGCCGAATCGCGAAGCGGTGCGGCCGGGCTGGCGGGGCGCGGGGCCGCGCGCGTAGTATCGCCTCAGGCGCGACGGAGGGGCGATGACGCGGCGGGTTCTTCTGGTGGACGATGACCGGGCGGTGCGCGAGGCGCTGGGCCAGACGCTGGACCTGGCCGGACTGGATCCGATCGTCGCCGGATCGTTCGTGGAGGCGAAGGACCACCTGGGCGCTGGGTTCGACGGGATCGTCGTGACCGACATCCGGATGCCGGGGCGGGACGGGTTTCACCTGCTGTCCCATGTCCGGGCGCTGGATCCGGATCTGCCGGTGATCCTACTGACGGGCGAGGGCGACGTCCCGATGGCGGTCCGGGCGATGGGCGAGGGCGCGTTCGCCTTTCTCGAGAAGCCGTGCGCACCGTCGGACTTCCTCGCCGCGGTCGAGAAGGCGCTGAAGGCCCGCGACCTGGTGCTGGAGAACCGGCGGCTGAAGCGGCAGCTGCAGACCGGCGACGCGGCGGCGCGGATGATCTTCGGCGTCTCGCGCCTGGCCGAGGATCTGCGCGAGCGAATCCGGGCGGTCGCCCGGACCGGGGCGGAGGTCCTCGTCACCGGCGAGCCGGGATCGGGAACGCCGAAGATCGCCGAGGTGATCCACCTGCTGTCGCCGGCCGCGCGGGCGCCCTTCGTCAAGCGGGCGGCGGCGTCCCTGGGCGTGCCGGCGCTCGAGACCGCGCTGGCGGAGGCGGCGGACGGGACGCTGTTCCTCGACGAGATCGGCCTGTTGCCGCAGGCGGCGCAGTTCGCGCTTCTCGACCGGCTGGAGGGGGCGCCGGCGGCGCGGGTCATCGCGGGCGCGACGCGGGATCTGTCGCAGGAGGTGGCGGCGGGCCGGTTCGCGGCCGAGCTGTTCTACAGGCTGGACCTGATGCCGGTGCGCGTGCCGTCGCTGCGCGAGCGGAAGGAGGACATTCCCGTCCTGTTCCGCCACTACGTCGCGCAGGCCTGCGAACAGGCGAACCTGCCCGAGCCCGAGATCCCGAACGCGGTTCTGTCGCGGCTGATGGCGCAGGACTGGCCGGGCAACGCCCGCTCGCTGATGAACGCCGCGATGCGCTTCGCGATGGGTCTGCTGCCCGAGGCGGAGGAGAGCGGCGGCCTCGGTCTCGCGGACCAGATGGCGCGGGTCGAGCGCTCGATCCTCGCCGAGGCGCTGAAGCGGCACGGCGGAAACGCCACCGAGGCGGCGCAGGAGCTGAAGCTGCCGCGCAAGACCTTCTACGACAAGCTGGCGCGGCACGGGCTGCGGGCCGAAGCCTACCGGAGCGGCGGAGACTAGCTTGTGCGGATTTCCGCACAATCGCCGACGTCCCCTGTGTGGGAAACCGCACACGGGGGCGCTGGCGGAGCGGGACGGGGTCGAGAGGCGGCGGGCAAGCTCCTGATAACACGACGTTCCTGGCGAGGCGGCAGAAGGCTCTTGCTGCATGCCGTCGCTGCGTCATCCTCGGCGCCGCCCCCCGGTGACTTCGGGGACGCCACAAGAATGTCTGAGGGAGGACAGCATGAAGAAGTTCCTGGCCGCGAGCGCGCTCGCCCTGGCCGCCACCGGCGCTGCGCAGGCGCAGGAGGCCGGCTGCGACGACGGCGAGATCGTCGTCAAGTTCAGCCACGTCACCAACACCGACACCCATCCCAAGGGTCTCGCCGCGCAGCTCCTGATGGAGCGGGTGAACGCCGAGATGGATGGCACGATGTGCATGGAGGTCTATCCGAACTCCACGCTCTACACCGACGAGCAGGTGATCGAGGCGCTGCTGCGCGGCGACGTCCAGCTGGCGGCGCCGTCGCTGTCGCTGTTCGAGTCGATCACCCGCGCCTACCGCCTGTTCGACCTGCCCTTCATGTTCGAGAGCATCGAGGCAGTCGACGCCTTCCAGGCGTCCGAGACCGGGCAGGGCATGCTGGACATGATGCAGCGCCGCGGCCTTCAGGGCCTCGCCTACTGGCACAACGGCATGAAGCAGATGTCGGCCAACGTGCCGCTGATCGAGCCGTCGGATGCCGAGGGGCTGAAGTTCCGCGTGCAGCCGTCCGACGTGCTGGTCGCGCAGATGGAGGCGCTCGGCGCCTCGCCGCAGCCGATGGCGTTCGCCGAGGTCTACGGCGCGCTGCAGACCGGCGTCGTCGACGGGCAGGAGAACACCTGGTCCAACATCTACGGCCAGAAGTTCTTCGAGGTGCAGGACGGCATCACCCAGACCGAGCACGGCGTGATCGACTACATGGTCGTCACCTCGACCGACTTCCTCGACAGCCTCGACCCCGAGGTGCGGGACCAGTTCCTGACGATCCTGCAGGAGGTCACGACCGAGCGGAACGCGGCGGTGAACGAGGTCGACCTCGCCGCGCGCCAGGCGATCCTCGACGCCGGCGGCGAGATCCGCGAGCTGACGCCCGAGCAGCGCCAGGCTTGGGTCGACGTGATGAAGCCCGTCTGGGACCAGTTCGCCGAAGAGGTGGGCCAGGAGAACATCGACGCGGCGCAGGCGATCAACGACTCGCTCTGAGCCGGATGGCCGGCCCGGCCTGAAGCCGGGCCGAACCTCGGGCCCGCCAGGGCCCGCGCGCCGCCGGACCGGCGGTGCGTCCGGGCCTCCGCCACCGGGGACGTGGCGGGGGCCCGACAGCGACGGCGGAGGCCCGCGGGGAGGCGGGCGACGCCCATCGAACGGGGGACGCGAGAGCATGGACAGGGTCTCGGACTACCGGCAGCGCAGCCGGCTCGGGAACTGGATCAACGGGTTCGAGGAGACGGCGATCGCGCTGATCCTCGGCGCGATGACGCTTCTGACCTTCTGCAACGTGGTTCTGCGATACGGCTTCAACTCGTCGATCATCTGGTCGCTCGAGGTGGTGCTGACGCTGTTCGCGTGGCTCGTGCTGTTCGGCATCGCCTATGGCTTCAAGGTGACGGCGCATCTGGGGGTCGACGCGATCACCAACCTGCTGCCGCCGGGTCCGCGGCGCTGGGTGGCGCTGCTGTCCGGGCTGCTGTGCCTGGTCTACGCGCTGCTGATCGCCAAGGGCGCCTGGGACTACTGGGCACCGTTCGCGAACCTGCCAAAGACGACGGGCCGCTGGCTTCCCGACGGGATCGACTGGGACGCCCGCCGCACGCCGTACTTCGAGACGGACCGGATGCCGATCCCGTTCGAGTGGTTCCGGGGGTGGCTGTCCGCGACCTTCAACTCCTACGAGGAGGGCGGGGAGATCATCGTGGAGCGGTACAACTACATGCCCCGCCTCGTGCCCTACACGATCCTGCCGATCGCGGCGGCGCTGATGCTGTTCCGGATCGTGCAGGCCATCGGCCGCGTCTGGACCGGGGCGAGCCAGAGCCTCATCGTCAGCCACGAGGCCGAGGACGCGGTCGAGGACGTGGCCCACATGAACCGGGAGGGCTGAGGGGATGGAGGTCGTCCTTCTCTTCGTGATGATCGTGGGCTTCCTGCTGATCGGGGTGCCGATCGCGGTGTCGCTCGGCCTCGCCTCGATCATCTTCCAGCTGCTCTATTCCAACACCTCTCTCGCGGCGATCGCGCAGTCCCTGTACCAAGGGATGGCCGGGCATCCCGCGCTGCTGGCGATCCCGTTCTTCGTCCTCGCCTCGTCGTTCATGTCGACGGGGGGCGTGGCGCGGCGGATCATCCGGTTCTCGGTGGCCTGCGTCGGGCACCTGCAGGGCGGCCTCGCCATCGCCGGCGTGCTGGCCTGCATGATGTTCGCGGCGCTCTCCGGTTCCAGCCCCGCGACGGTGGTCGCCATCGGCTCCATCGTCATCGCGGCGATGCGGCAGGTCGGCTACACCAAGGAATTCGCGGCGGGCGTGATCTGCAACGCCGGCACGCTCGGCATCCTGATCCCGCCGTCGATCGTCATGGTCGTCTATGCCAGCGCGACGGACGTCAGCGTCGGGCGCATGTTCCTGGCCGGCGTCATTCCGGGGATCCTCGCCGGCCTCATGCTGATGGTCACGATCTACGTGATGGCGCGGATCAAGAACATGCCCAAGGGCGAGTGGCTGGGCTGGGGCGAGGTCTGGACGAGCTTCCGCGAGGCGTTCTGGGGCCTGTTCCTGATCGCCATCATCATGGGCGGCATCTACGGCCATCCCTGGATCAGCCTCTCGCCGCTCTATGTCTACTGGTCGCCCGGCGCCTTCACGCCGACCGAGGCGGCGGCGGTCGCAGCGGTCTACGCCTTCATCGCGGCGACGTTCATCTACCGCGACATGGGCCCGCTGGCGCCGCGCCCCGCGCGCAGCCTGTCGGCCAGCGCGGTGGCCGAGGGCGCGCCGCTGGGCGAGCGCTCGACCGTGTTCCGCCGGCCCTGGACGCTGGTGACGGCGTTCTGGCACCGGGACACCCGCAAGACCCTGTTCGAGAGCGGCAAGCTGACCATCACGCTGATGTTCATCATCGCCAACGCGCTGATCCTCAAGCACGTGCTGACGGACGAGCAGGTGCCGCAGCACATCGCCGAGGCGATGCTGTCGGCGGGGCTGGGGCCGGTGACGTTCCTGATCGTGGTGAACGTGATCCTGCTCATCGGCGGTCAGTTCATGGAGCCGTCGGGCCTGATCGTCATCGTCGCGCCGCTGGTGTTTCCGATCGCGATCTCGCTCGGGATCGACCCGATCCACCTCGGGATCATCATGGTCGTGAACATGGAGATCGGGATGATCACGCCGCCCGTCGGCCTGAACCTCTTCGTCACGTCGGGCGTGGCGGGGATGAGCATGATGCGGGTGGTCCGCGCCGCCCTGCCGTTCCTGGCGGTGCTGTTCGTGTTCCTGATCCTGATCACCTACGTGCCGTGGCTCTCCACCGTGCTGCCGAACGCCACGATGGGGCCGGAGATCATCATCAACTGAGGCGGTGATGGGGTTGGACGGGGCCGTCCACCGGGGCGCGGCGGGTTGGTCGGCCGGGGCACGGTGGGTTTCACCCACCCTACGGGGCCGCCTTCCGTAGGGTGGGTGAAACCCACCGACGCGACCCGGTCCGGCGTGGTGGGTTTCACCCACCTACGCCTGTTCGAGGGCCGTCACGATGGGCGAGAAGTCCGACGCCTTCAGGCTCGCGCCGCCGACGAGGGCGCCGTCGACGTGGGGCACGGCGAAGATCTCCGCCGCGTTCGACGCCTTGACGGAGCCGCCGTAGAGCAGGCGCATCTGCGCGCCTTCGTCGCCGAACCGCTGCGTCAGCGCCGCCCGCATCGCCGCGTGGACCTCGCCGATCTCGGTCGGTCCGGCGACCTTTCCGGTGCCGATCGCCCAGACCGGCTCGTAGGCGACGACCGTGTTCGCCGCGGTCGCGCCGTCCGGCACCGAGCCGGCGAGCTGTCGGGCGACGACATCCAGCGCCCGGCCGCTCTCCCGCTCCTCCAGCGTCTCGCCGAGGCAGACGATGGCGACGAGGCCGGCCCGCCAGGCTGCCTCGGCCTTGGCGCGGACGTTTCCGTCGTCCTCGCCGTGGTCCGTCCGCCGCTCGGAGTGCCCGACGATGACGTAGGCGGCGCCGGCGGCGGAGAGCATCCCGGCGGAGACGTCGCCGGTGTGGGCGCCCGAGGCGGCGGCGTGGCAGTCCTGCCCGCCGATCCAGACCGAGGTGCCCTGCGCGGCGCGGGCCATCGGCGACAGCAGCGTCGCGGGCGGGCAGATCAGGATGTCCACGGACGGGGCGCGGTGCAGGCCGCCGAGCTCCGCGATCTCGGACAGGCCCTCGAGCGTGCCGTTCATCTTCCAGTTTCCGGCGGCGAGCTTGCGGGGCATCGGGCGGTCCTCCTTCGTGACGTGCCAGAAGGAAGTAACACGCCCCGCAGCCCGGGCCTATCCGTCTAGAGGCAGGCCAACGCGTCCCGGGCGAGGGCGGACGCGCGGTCCGGATCGTCGTAGACGTCGTCGGGCAGCAGCCAGTAGGGCATTGCGCCGCGGGCGCCGTTGGAACGGACGTAGTCCCACTTCTCCCAGCCGTCGGCCTCCATCCGCGTGGCCATGGCGCCCGCCCCCTTGAGGAGGATCGCACCGTCCGAGCGGACGATGGCGAAGATGGTGCCGTCCGCGTAGAGGCAGAGGCCTCCCATCATCCTGCGCGTGGTCAGGGGGCCGACGCCGGCGAAAAGCTCGCGGGCGAAATCGGCATCCTCGGCCGAGACGGCCATGTCAGCCGGCGGCGCCCAGGGTCTCGTCGAACTTGATCGACTCGCCGCAGCCGCACGCCTCGGTGACGTTGGGATTGCGGAACTTGAACCCCGACTCGAGCAGCGACGTCTCGTAGTCGATCTCGGTGCCGAACAGGAACATCTGCGCCATCGGCGCGATCATCACCCGCGCGCCGTCCTGCTCGACCACCTCGTCGTTGGGGTCGACCTCCTGCGCGAAGTCCATGGTGTACTCCATGCCCGCGCAGCCGCCCTTCTTGACGCCGAGGCGCAGGCCCTTGGACCCGTCCTTCTCCATCAGGCGGGAGATGCGCGCCGCGGCGCGGGGGGTGAGGGTGACGGCCTGCTTGCCGGGAATGCCGAACATCGGTGCCTCCTTGGCTTGGCCCTCAAGATAGGCCCCGCGCCGGGGCGGCTCAAGGGTGCGCGTCAGGCGGCCTCGGCCGGCTGGGCGTCGGGGAAGACCGGCGTCGCCTCTTCGCCGAGACGGGTCGCGGCCCGCAGGAGTTCTTCGCGGACGGTGCATTCCAGCGTCCAGGCGGTATCGGGGTTGGTGCAGGGCACCTTGAACAGCACGTCCTGACCGAAGACGTCGTGGTCGGTCACATGGACGCCCCGACCGTCGTCGGGCCCGATCTCGGCGCCGTCGGACTTCAGCCGGTCGAGAATCTCGTTGTAGGGCGCGCGCAGCCGCTCGGCATCCGCGGTGTGGGCGAGCTTCAGCGTGAAGATGCGGGTCAGGCCCGGTTCCTTCATCGTCCAGTTCTCGAACGGCTCACCCACGAACTCGGTCACCGGCACGACCAGCCGCTCGCCGGTCCAGACCAGCAGCTGCACGAAGGTGAAGTTGATCCGCTCCACTGTGCAGATGCGATCCTGGAAGAGGAGCTTGTCGCCGATCTTGGCCGACCCGTTGAGCGCGATCTGCAGGCTCGCCATGATGTTCGCCAGCACGTTGCGCGCGGCGAAACCGATCAGGATCGTCAGGGCCCCGGCCGAGGCGAGGAGCGAGACGCCCAGCGTCCGCAGGACGTTCACCTCGTTGAGGACGATGCCGATGCCGGCGAGCGCGACGACGACGATCGCCGCCCGCCGCAGCGCCACCATGCGCGTCGCGGTCCGCCGCCGCTCCTCGTAGTCGCCGTCGACCTTGGAATAGTTCATTCCGTCGAGAGAGATCACCCGGTCGAGGATCGCGTCGCCCAGACCCACCACCAGCCACAGCGCGGCGACGACGAACAGGATCGCGGTCAGCGGCGACAAGACCGCGTCGATCCGGCCCGAGAAGACGAGGATCGAACCGGCCAGCGTGGACAGCAGCAGCGTCACGAGGGCGAGCGTCAGCGGCGCCCGGGCCGCGACGACGAGGCCGCCGCCGCGCCCCTCCATCGCGCTGCCGATCCGGCCGAGGATCCGCCACAGCAACCAGCCCGCCCCGCCCGTCATAAGCAGGACGAGGGGCAGGGCGACCAGTTCCCAGTATTCGAGACCCCAGAGCGCGTCGTTGCGCAGCGGGTCGGGGATCGAGCGTTCGACCCAGGAGGGCTGGTACAGATCGCGCAGGGCGGGGATGTTACGGACCGTGGCGGCCGAGAAGACCCAGACAGGGTCGCCGTCCGGCGGCTGGAGGCGGTTCAGGCGGATCGGGACCGTCCGGTCCCCCAGGTCCAGCGTCCAGAGCCGGATCGAACTGCGGGGGGTCAGCGCGATGGCCGGATCGTCGTCCCCCGGCTCGAGCGCGCCGTCGGGCCGGTCCGGCAGGTCCCACCAGTCGATGACCACCTTGCGTTCGAGCACGCCGAAGAGGCCCTGCGCCAGTTCCGCCCCGGCATCGGTCTGCTCGTCCGGGTCCACGGCGGTGAGGTCGAGCAGGTGGGCGGCCGCCGCCCAGTCGCCGATGCCGGCGGCGGTCTGCAGGCTCTCCATCGTCCCCTGCGGGGTCGAGCGATCGAGCCAGTCGGGCGGCGGGGCGAGGCCTTCGTTCAGGGCGTCCACGTCGAAGCCGGCGTCCTGTGCGGCGGCGGGAAGGGACGACGCGGCGACGAGGCAGGCGAGGAGCGCGGCGAGAAGGGTCCGGATCGTGCCTGTCATCGGTCCTGTCGGCGGCGTGCGCGGGATGACCGCTCAACGTGACGCGATCGGCCGGAGTTCCACGGCCTGCGGACAGGAACCGGCGTTACATGAAGCCGAGTTCGAGCCGAGCCTCGTCGGACATCATGTCCATGCCCCACTGAGGCTCCCACGTCAGATCCACGTCGACCTGCTTGACGCCCGGCAGCGGCTCCACCGCGCCGGCCACCCAGCCCGGCATTTCGCCCGCGACGGGGCAGCCGGGGGCGGTGAGGGTCATGACGATCCTGACCTCGTTCTCGGCGTTGATGTCGATCGTGTAGACGAGGCCGAGGTCGTAGATGTTCACCGGGATCTCCGGATCGTAGACGGTGCGGCAGGCCTCGACGATCTGCTCATACAGCGGATGCTCCGTCGTGGACGGAGCGATCAGCGGCGCCCCTTCCACCTGGCCTTCGAACTTCGCTTCGGCATTCATGTCCGGCTCCCCGGCTGGCAATCCCGAGAGAACATATAAGAAATTCGCGGGCCGGGTAAAGGTCGGGCGGGCGGCGTCACTCGGGGCGGCGCCCGTCCACATCGAGGACGACCGCGCCGTCGCTGTCGACGAGGGGCAGCGCCGGCCGCGGGTCGAGGAGGTCGAGCACCGTTTCGGACGGCCGGCACAGGCGGCCGCCCAAAGGCGTGCAGACGATCGTGCGGTTCACGAGGATCGGGTGCGCGACCATGGCGTCCAGCCCACGCGGGAGGCGATCCTGCCGGCGGGCAGGCCGTCCGGCCCCACCTGGATCAGCAGGCGCCGCACATCCAGCCGGGCGGGCTGGCCGAGTGCGGCGCGGCGGCGAGGGCGTCGATTTCCATGCTCCTGTTATCATGGAAATGAGCGGCGAGTTCAGAGGTTCGGAGACGGCTGGGAGCCGGCGCCCGGTCGGTCGAGGCCCCGGATCAGGCCCGGGGCGGGTCTTGAATCGAAGTGATGGATGCAAGGCTCGGCCTTGAGCCGGGACCTCGCGCGGCAATGCCTCCGCGCGCCCCTCAGCAGCGCAGCTCGCGGTCCCGCAGCCCCGTCTCGACCAGCAGGCAGCGGTCGCGGGCCTCGTAGTAGTAGCCGCGGGCGTACCAGCCGACCGCCTCGTCGATGTCGCCGTCGGCCACGATGTACGCGCCGCGCAGGTAGCGGCCGGCCCACATCAGGTTGGTCTCGGCGTCCAGCAGGTCGCTCGGGGCGCCGGTGAAGCCCATCGTCCGGGCGGTCTGCGGCAGGATCTGCATCAGGCCGTAGTAGGGGCCGTTGCGGGCGCCCGGGTTGTAGTCGCTCTCGCGCTGGATGACCCGGTGCAGCAGCGCCTCCGGGATGCCGTGGACCTGCGCGTACTGCCGGATCAGCGCCCGCAGCTGCACGCTCTCGCCAGGGTAGAGGGCCGGGGCGGCGCGGGCGACTTCGGGCGTCGGAGCGCGGCCGCAGGCGGTGAGCGTGGAGACGGCGACGAGGGCGGCGAGAACGAGGCGGACCATCGGCGGCTCCAGCTGTGTTGTGCTGGGGACTGATTAACCGCTTTCCCCCGCAGCGGTCACTCGCCCGTGAGCCGATCGGCGGACGTTCGCCGACGCGGCGGCCGGCGATCGCGGCGACGACGGCACGAGCGTCGTCATCCCCATGCGCCCGCCGTGACGGCCGGGCCGCGAACGGCCCCACCGGCAAGGGCGGGGCCGCCGGCTTGGTCAGATGCTGGCCAGGTCCCGGAAGAGGACGGTCTGGGCCTTGGGGGCCGGGGCGGTCGCGGTCGCGACTTGGGCCGGCATGTCGGGCCCCTGCGGGACCGACCGGGCCGCTTGCGGCGCGGCTTGGGTTGCCATGGTGAGTCTGCCTCGATGGACGGTACGGTGCGGCGGATCGTTGTCCGCCGCGGCCGCCTGTGCCGTCCTTCCGGCGTCGCCGTCAAGCGGGGGCGCCGTTCACGATCGCGGGGTGGCGGAAAGGCGTCACCTGTGCGCCCGTCGCCGGCCCGTCGCCGCCTTGTGAGGGCAGGGCAGGTGACGGCGCCGCCGCTCTCGGCTAGGCGGAAGGGGACAGGGGACGGGAAATGCTTGACGCCGGCTTGATCTTCGACGGAACGCTGCTGCCGGCGATGGCGGTGGCCGCGCTGGCGGGCCTGCTGTCGTTCCTCTCCCCGTGCGTGCTGCCGATCGTGCCGCCGTACCTCGCCTACATGGGCGGGGTCAGCGTGACCGAGATGGCGGGCCCGCGCGGGCCGCGGGGCCGCGTGTTGCTGGCGGCCGCGTTCTTCGTCCTCGGCCTGTCGACGGTGTTCCTGCTGCTCGGCTTCGCCTTCTCGGCGCTGGGGCGTATGTTCCTGTCGGTGCAGGAGTGGTTCGTCTGGGGGGCGGGCCTGCTGATCATGCTGTTCGGGCTGCACTTCCTGGGCATCTTCCGGTTGAGGTTCCTCGACCGGGAGGCACGGCTGGACGCCGGCGACCGGGGCGGCTCGGCGCTGGGGGCGTACCTGCTCGGCCTCGCCTTCGCGTTCGGCTGGACCCCGTGCCTGGGGCCGATCCTGGGCGCGATCCTCGGCCTCGCCGCGTCTGAGGCGGACGTCGCGCGGGGGACGGCGCTGCTGGCAACCTACGCGCTGGGCCTCGGCGTGCCGTTCCTGCTGGTGGCGGCGTTCTTTCCGCGGCTCGGCGGTCTGATGGCGGCGATGCGCCGGCACATGGGCGCGATCGAGCGGGTGTCGGGGCTGCTGCTCTGGACCGTGGGCCTGTTCATGCTGACGGGGCAGTTCAGCGACTTCAGCTGGTGGCTGCTGGAGACGTTCCCGTCGCTCGCGACGCTCGGCTGAGGCTTAATGTCGCCCGATTCCCCGGCTAGGCTTGCCGCGGGGGCCGGCGCGGTGACGGGCGGATGACGGACGACGACGACGGAGTGCTGGCCCGGGTGCGGGCGGCGACGCGCGACGGGCGCGACCGGCCGGCGACCGGGGCCCCGGAGGCGCCCGCGCGGCCGGACGAGCCGCCGGCGACGTCCGCGGAACCATCCTTCGACCCGCCGCCGGCATCGCCGGCCGAAGTTCCCTCCGCCGCGCCGCCCGGGCCGGACGCGGACGCCGATTTCCGGCGCAAGGTCTTCTACATCCCCGGCTACGACCCGATCCATCCGCGCCGCTACCGCGAGCTCTACCGCAAGGAGGGCGCGGCCCAGGCCGAGCTGTCGGGCTATTCGCTCGCGCTGTCGCCCAAGGCGAAGGGCGCGGGTGCCTACGGCTGGCAGGTCAGGGGAGAGGTCGAGGGCAGGCGTGTCGCGACCGAGGTCGAGGTGCTGGTCTGGTCCGATATCGTGCGCGGGTCGATGTCCAACACGATCCCCGCGACCTACTGGCAGCTGGTCCGCACCGCCTGGACCTACATCGCGTCGGGCACGCTGCGGCGGCTGATGTGGCTGCGCAAGGGGCCGGTCATCGCGGCGCTCTACCCGGTGGGCATGCTGCTCCTGCAGGCGCTGCTGGCGCTGGCGGCGGGGCTGCTTCTCGGCGCACTGGCCGCATGGCTGGTGGAACCGCTGGCCGCGCTGGTCGGCGTGGGCGAGGCGCTGCTGCCGGCCCTCGCCCGGTGGGCCGTCGCGCTGCCGGCCTTCGTCCTCGTCCTGCGCTGGTTCAAGTCGAAGGACGGCAAGCTCTACGCCTATTACCTCATGCACGATTACGCCTATTCGGCCCAGCTGAACGGCGCCAACCCGCTGCCGCTCGAGGCCCGGATGGGCGAGTTCGGCGAGCGGATCGCGCAGGCGTTGCAGGAGGATGTGGACGAGGTCCTGGTCGTCGGCCACTCGTCCGGGGCGCACCTGGGCGTGTCGATCCTCGCCGACCTGATCCGCGCCGGGCGGCTGCGTCGGCGCGGGCCGGCGCTGGGTTTCCTGTCGCTGGGGCAGGTGGTGCCGATGGTGTCGTTCCTGCCGGCCGCGACGCGGCTGCGGGCGGATCTGGCGTACCTCTCCAGCCGGGACGAACTGGCGTGGGTCGACGTCACCGCCCCGGGCGACGGCTGCGCCTTCGCCCTGTGCGACCCGGTCGCGGTGTCGGGCGTGCAGCCGGCGGGCGCGAAATGGCCGCTCATCGTCTCCGCCGCGTTCACCCAGACGCTGAAGCCGCAGACCTTGACGGCGCTGCGCTGGCGGTTCTTCCGCTTGCACTTTCAGTACCTCTGCGCCTTCGACAACCTGCCCGGCACCCCCTCGGACTATGACTATTTCCGCATCACGGCCGGTCCGCTGACCCTGGCCGAGCGGTTCGCCGGGCGCGCCCCGTCGAAGAGCCGGATCGATGTGCCGGCGTCGAAGTACACCTCGGTCGCGGCGTGAGCGACGAGACCGGCCGGCCGCCGAAGCCGCCGGCGCGGCCGGACAGCGTCTCGCTCTGGCGCTACCTGCGCCTGTTCCGGGCCGACATCCTGTCGGCGCAGCCGGCGCGCCTGTACCGCGCGTGGATGGCGGAGTTCCGGACGCCGTTCTTCCGCTCCTACATGGTGAACGACCCCGCGCTGGTGGACCTTGTCCTGAAGGGCCGGCCCGACGACTTCCCGAAGTCGGACCGCATCGGCGCCGGGCTGCGCCCGCTCCTCGGCGAGTCGGTCTTTCTCACCAACGGCGAGACGTGGAAGCGCCAGCGCAGGATCATCGACCCCGCGTTCGAGGGCGGGCGGCTGAAGGACACCTTTCCGGCGATGTGGGCGGCGGGGGAGGCGGCCGTGGAGCGCCTCGCCGCCCGCGCCACCGGCCGCCCGGTGGAGATCGAGGCCGAGACCTCCCACGCGGCGGCCGACGTGATCTTCCGCACCCTCTTCTCCATCCCGATCGAGAACGAGATCGCGGCGGAGGTGTTCGACAGGTTCCGCACCCACCAGCGCGAGCAGCCGATCCTGAACCTCGCCGCCTTCGTCCCCGGCCCGCGCTGGATGCCGCGCTTCTTTTCCCGCCGTGCCAAGGCGACGGCGCGCGACATCCGCCGGCTGATCGTGCGGCTCACTGACGAACGCGCGGCCGAGATCGCGGCGGGGACGGCGCCGGACGACCTGGCGACCAAGATCATGACGACGGCCGACCCGGTCACGGGCGAGCGCTTCACGCCCTCCGAGATGGTCGATCAGGTGGCGATCTTCTTCCTTGCCGGGCACGAGACGTCGGCCTCGGCGCTGGGCTGGGCGCTGTGGCTGGTCGCCCGCTATCCGGAGTGGCAGGAGCGGGCGGCGGCCGAGGCGGCGACGCTGGAGCCGTCCTTCGCCACCCTGGCGCGCCTGCGCGTCACCCGCGACATCTGGCGCGAGGCGCTGCGGCTGTATCCGCCGGTGCCGATGATGGTGCGAGAGACGACGAGGGCCGAGACGTTTCGCGGCCGCGCCGCGCCCGAGGGGGCGCAGGTGGTCCTGTCGCCGTGGCACCTGCACCGGCACACGCGCCTCTGGGACGCGCCTGACGATTTCGACCCCGGTCGCTGGCAAACGGAGAACGGGCGCAGGTGCCAGCGCGAGGCCTACATGCCGTTCTCGGCCGGCCCGCGCGTCTGCACCGGCGCCGGCTTCGCGATGGCCGAAGGGGTTCTGCTGCTGGCGATGATCCTGCGGGCATACCGGCTGGAGGTCGTCCCCGAGAGGACGCCGCGGCCGGTGGCGCATCTGACGGTGCGATCCGCCGACGGCATCTGGCTGCGGCTCACGCCCCGCTGACCTCAGCGCCGCCGGGTCTCGTTCAGCACGAAGACCCGAATGGCGGAGGCGAGGCCCACGTCGCCCCGCGCCTCGTCCAGCTGCGCCGCCAGCTCGTTGATGGCGAGGCCGCGGGCGCGGGCGATCTCGCGGAAGGCGGCCCAGAACTCGGCCTCGAGCGAGACGCTGGTCCGGTGACCACGCAGCGTCAGCGAGCGTTTCTCGGGGCGGCCGGCGGGGGTCATTCGTCGTCGAACCGGTGCCCGTCGAGCCGCTTCTTCGCAGCCTCGGCGCGGGCGGCGTCGAGCAGACGCTCGCCCTTGCTGCGCCCGAACTTGGCGGCGTTGGCGTCGGCCTGCGCCTTGCGCTCGGCGCGCGCCTTCTCCTTGCGGACCCGGTTGAGGTTGATGGGACCGTCCGTCATCCGCGCCACTCCTTCGCTGTCCGGACTCCGCTTGTAGGCGACGGGCGCGGCTGCCGCCAAGCGCGACGTTGCAGCCCCGCGGGCCGGTGGCGTAGGCTGGCCCGGCACCGTCACATTCCGGCGGTCCGCTCACGTATTCTCACAAGGATTGCAATGATGAAGACGTCATTCCTCGCCCTGCTGCTCGGCCTTGCCGCCGCCCCCGCCGCCGCCCAGTGGTCCTACGACCCCGCGCCTCAGCCCTCGGGCCGGGCGACGGGCGCAGGCACCGGCGGTGTCTCGGTCGCGGTGGAGTGCGGCAACGGCGGCCTGCCGGCGGTGCTGGTGGAGGGATACGACCCCGGCGCCGCCGAGGACATCTTCGTCTGGGAGGTCGACCGCTACGGCGAGTTCCTCGTCGCGGGCAGCTGCACCGGCCCCAGCTGCCTGCTCACCTTCGACAGCATCGAGGAGGCGGAGAGCACGATCACCGGACTGCGCGTCGGCGCCCGCCTCGCCCTCGGTCTCTACCGCCGCGGCGCGCTGTCCGAGGTCCCGCTCGGCGGCTCGGACGCCGCCATCGGCGCCGTCCTCGCCCGGAGCTGCGACTTCGTCGGCCTGGAGCCGACGAACATCGACGAATAGGCGGGCGCCCGACTCCGCCTCACTTCGGCCCGATCATGTCCTCGGGCCGGACCACGCGGTCGAAGGTCTCGGCGTCGACGAAGCCGAGACCGATGGCCTCTTCCCGCAGGGTCGTGCCCTTCTTGTGCGCGGTCTTGGCCACCGTGGTCGCGTTGTCGTAGCCGATGGTCGGCGCCAGCGCGGTGACGAGCATCAGGCTCTCGCGCATCAGCTTGCCGATCCGCTCCTCGTCGGCCTCGATCCCGACGACGCAGTTGTCGGTGAAGGCGCGGGCGGCATCGCCGAGCAGCTGCATGGATTGCAGGACGTTGTAGGCGATCATCGGCTTGTAGACGTTGAGCTCGAAATGGCCCTGGGAGCCGGCCATGCCGACGGCGGCGTCGTTGCCGACGACGTGGGCGCAGACCTGCGTCAGCGCCTCGGACTGGGTGGGGTTCACCTTGCCGGGCATGATCGAGGAGCCGGGCTCGTTCTCGGGCAGCTTCAGCTCGCCGATGCCGCAGCGGGGGCCGGAGCCCATGAGGCGGATGTCGTTGGCGATCTTGAACAGGCCGGCGGCGCAGGCCTTGAGCGCGCCCGACATGGCCACCATCGCGTCGTGCGCGGCGAGCGCCTCGAACTTGTTGGGCGCGGTGACGAAGGGCAGGGAGGTGATCGTCGCGATCTCCTTCGCCACGGTCTCGCCCCAGCCCTTGGGCGAGTTGAGGCCGGTGCCGACGGCCGTGCCGCCCTGGGCCAGCTCGTAGATGTCGCCGAGGGCCGCCTCGATCCGCTCGATCGCCTTGCGGACCTGGTGGGCGTAGCCGCCGAACTCCTGCCCCAGCGTGAGCGGGGTCGCGTCCATCGTATGCGTGCGGCCGATCTTGATGATGGCGTCGAAGGCGTCGCGCTTGGCCTCCAGCGCCTCGGCGAGGTGCCGCAGGCCGGGCAGGGTCACGTCCCGGGCGGTCATCGCGACGGCGATGTGCATCGCGGTGGGGAAGGTGTCGTTCGACGACTGGCCCATGTTGCAGTGGTCGTTGGGGTGGACCGGGTCCTTCGACCCCATCTCGCCGCCCAGCATCTCGATCGCGCGGTTCGAGATCACCTCGTTGGCGTTCATGTTGGACTGCGTGCCAGAGCCGGTCTGCCAGACGACCAGCGGGAAGTGGTCGTCGAGCCTGCCCTCCACCACCTCGGCGGCGGCGGCGATGATCGCGTCCGCCATCTCGCCGGACAGCTTGCCTCTCGCCTTGTTGGCGACGGCGCAGGCCTGCTTGATGACGCCGAGGGCGCGGACGATGGCGACCGGCTGCTTCTCCCACCCGATGGGGAAGTTCTGGATCGAGCGCTGGGTCTGGGCGCCCCAGTAGCGGTCGCCGGGGACCTCGATCGGTCCGAAGCTGTCGGTCTCAAGGCGGGTGGCGGTCATCGGCGGGTCCCTCGTCGTCCGGTGCGGCGACGGTCTAGACCGGGGTCCCCTGCGTGTAAATCGCCGGTGGCGCTATCGGGCGCCGGCGCCGGAGCTCAGCCCTTGCGGAAGCTGTCGAGGCTGACGATGTCGGCGTCGCGCTTGGGCGCGTCCTCGTCTTCGTTCTCGTCGGTCTCGGCCGGGATCCTGGCGCTTCGCGCCGGGATGACCTCGCCGGCGGGGGCTTCGCCGTCCTCGTCGGCGGTCTCCTCGTCCTGGGTCTCGAACCGCAGGCCGAACTCCACCGACGGGTCCACGAAGGTGCGGATCGCGTCGTAGGGAATGTAGAGCGGCTCGGGGTTGTCGCCGAAGTTCAGCGTCACCGAGAAGCCCTCGTCCGTGACCTCGAGGCCCTGGAACCAGTGCTGCAGCACGATGGTCATCTCGCCCGGGTAGCGGTCGGACAGCCAGTCGGCGATCTCCACGTCGGGGTGCATCGTATCGAAGGTGATGAAGAAATGGTGCCGCCCCGGCAGGCCGTGTTCGGAGACGTCCGACAGCACCTCCTGGATCAAACCGCGCATGGCGCGGTGCATGAGATTGCCGTAGTCGATCGAACGGGTCATCGGGTGCGCTGTCCTGTCTCTCCGGGGTGCGAGCATAAGGGATTCGGGTGCAGTGAAAAGGCCCCCGGCCGCCGCTCTGTCAGCCCAGCGCGCCGAGCGCCAGCCCCGCCGCCGCCAGCGTGCCGAGAACCGCCGGCAGCGGCCAGTGCCGCCAGAGGAGCAGCGCGGCGCCGAGGGCGGTGAGGACCAGCGCGAAAGGGTCGAGAGCGCCAAGGCCCTCTCCGTCGCCACCGAACAGGACATGCCCGCCGAACCACAGGCCGAGCGAGGCGATGACGCCGACGACGGCCGCCGTGATGCCGTTCAGCGCGCCCTGCAGCCGCGGCTGCGCGGTGATCCGGTCGAGGAACGGCGCGAAGGCGAAGATCCACAGAAAGCACGGCGCGAAGGTCACCCACAGGCACATCGCTCCGGCGAGGAGGCCCAGCCACACGCCCCCCGCCTGCAGGCCGGCGAGGATCGCCACGAACTCGGTCACCAGGATCAGCGGCCCCGGCGTCGTCTCGGCCAGGCCCAGCGCGTCGATCATCTGCGCGGCGCTCAGCCAGCCGAACCCGCCCACCGCCGCGTCGGCGAGCCAGGCGAGGACGGCGTAGGCGCCGCCGAAGGTCAGCACCGCGAGGAGCGAGAAGAAGCGGCCGATCTCGTAGAGGAGGTCGGCGCCCGCCGCCCACGCCAAGGCGACCGGCAGCCACCAGAGCACCAGCGCACCTGCCGCCGCGGTCAATGCCCCGCGGGCCGGCGCGGCCGGTGCCGGCGGGGCCGGCGTGCCGGTGCCGGACAGGCGCAGCGCGCCCCAGGCCCCGGCGACGGCGATGACCAGCGGGAACGGCAGGCCGAAGACCGACAGCGCGACCAGCGACAGCACGGCGATCAGCGCGGCTTCGCACCGGCCGAGGGCGCGACGGCCGATCCGCAGCACCGCCTCGGCGACGATGACGAGGACCGCCGCCTTCACCCCGAGGAAGGCCGCCTGCACGCCTGGAAGCGTCCCGTAGGCGCCGTATAGCAGGGCGAGGACGAGGATGACCAGGGCGCCCGGCAGGACGAACAGGCCCCCCGCGATCAGCCCGCCCGGCACGCCGCGCAGGCGCCAGCCGGCGTAGGTGGCGAGCTGCATCGCCTCGGGCCCCGGCAGCAGCATGCAGAAGCCCAGGCCGCGCAGGTACTGCGCCTCGCCCAGCCACGCCCGCCGCTCCACCAGCTCGTGGTGCATCAGCGCCATCTGCGCCGCCGGTCCGCCGAAGGACACGCAGCCGATGCGGCCGAAGACGCGCGTCAGCTCGGCGAGGGGGGGCGGCGTCGCGGTCGGGTCGGCCACTTTCTCTCCTGCCACTGGCGCGCGCGCAGATGAGACGGCGGCCCGCAGCCCGTCAAGTCAGCCGAGAACCCGCGACACCTCGCGCAGGATCTTGCGGCGGATCGCCATCGGGTAGTCGCGGTGGCCGCGGGCCGTCATGACGAAGCCGTCGGCGGTGATGACGGCGCGCTCGTAGAAGTTGGTGATGGCGAGGCCGAGGCTCTCGATCGCGATGGCGTTGATCGTCACGCCGGCGCGCTGGGCGTCGATCCGGGCGTGCCGCACGTCGCGGCCGGCGTTCGGCGTGCCGTCGCCGGAGACGTCGATCACCCGCCGCTCGCAGTCCGCGACCGGGCCGAACTGCCCCAGCGCGAAGGCCAGCGCGTCGCCCGGGGCGGTGTCGGACATCACGAACGCACGGGGAATGGCGCGGGCCGCGTCCGACAGTCTTTCGACGTCCGAGTGGGAGGCGATGCGGGTCCAGGGGATCGACATCTCCTGCCGCTCGGCGCCGGACCATTGCATCACGGCGAGCGCGACCTCGCCCTGCACCAGCGCCTCGGCCACTTCGGGATCGCGCATCGCGTCGGCCATGCCGTCGACCTGCAGCCGGAACTCGGCCTCGTCCACCGACTGGCTGACGTCGATGGCGAGGAGGAGCGCGGTCTCGCAGGCGCGGGCGGAGGCGGGCCCGAGAAGGGCGAGCAGGGCGAGGAGCGCGCGCATGGGACCATCAAAGCGCCCGCCGCCCCCCCGCGCAAGCCGCGCGGTCAGCCGCGCCAGCCGGCGCGGTAGCTGTCCCGGTCGTTCGCATGCGGAAACGGCAGATCCGGGACCGGGACGCCCAGAAACCCGCAGAGCGGCGCCCAGCCGTCCCGCACCTCGTAGGTCAGCAGCCGCTCGGGCGGCAGCGCCGCCTGGACCTCGGCGGCGTGGGCGCGGAAGCGGGCGATCATGTGGTCGCGGTCGGCGCCGCGCCCCGCGAAGTAGCCCTCGCCGATGAGCCGGTCGCTGAGGTCGAGGACCGCGACCTCGTGGGCGTCGGTCATCGTCTCGCGTTCCTTCAGCAGGTCGAGGACGGTGCGGGTGACGCTGTCGTACCACTCGTCGGGGTCGCGGACGGTGAGGATCACCTTCGCGTCGGGGTAATGGGCGGCCAGTTCGCGCCAGTAGGCGGCGCCGGGGAAGTCCACCTGCGAACGGTAGCCGCGGAACAGCGTCTCCCACGGCACCGGGGCGCCCGCGGCGAAGGCCTGCCAGTCGGCGAGCAGCTCGGGCCGGTCGCGGATCTCGTGCATGTGGTGGCAGGGTCCGAAGCCCAGCGCGTCGAGCGCGGCGCGCAGCGTCTCGGTCCCGGTCCGGCCCCAGCCGGCGCCGATGATCTGCAAGGTCATGCCTCTCCCCCCTGATCGGGTGGAGGGTGGCAGGCACGGGACGCCGCGGCAAGGCAGGGAGGGGAAAGTGCAGGCTTCTGTTGCCAGGTGCCTGCGAACCCCGCCTTACGCTGCTAGGCGCAAGGGCTTAGATTTCGGCTTTGCGCACTGCTTACGCAGCGAGCGCGACCGGAGCATTGTTGTCGTTGGCAACTATGCGTTTCGGACCGATAACGGTGGTACCTCACCGGGACAAAGCATACCCCTTTAGACGTTCGTCGATCCTATTTCGGCCCCGCTGTCCCCCCAACGAAGGGTGTCTGGTGGAGCCGCCGGGTACCGCCCCCGGGTCCGAGCCGCTTATTGCGGGCGCGTTTATGTCCATAGTCCCGAAGGACGACCCAAAGGTAGGCCTCTCCGGCCGCCGGATCAAGCGTGCGCTGCGCGTTGTCTTGCCGTTCCGGCGGGGGCGGCGCTACAGCTTGACGCAGCGTCGCCCGGGCGCGGCGCGGCCCTTCGGAGGAGGAATCGGGATGCGGACGGCATGGATGATCGCGCTGGCCGGCCTCGCCGGCGGGGCGGGCGGCGGCGCGCAGGCGCAGACCCTGCCGGCATGCGAGGGCTATCCGGGCGATGCGCCCAGCTACGCCTGTACCTGCACCGGGAGCGAGAGCGGCAGCGTCTGGGGTTCCGGCCCCTACACGTCGACAGCGACCTGTGCGCGGCGGCGCGTCATGCCGGCGTAATCGGCGCCGGCGGCGGGGCGATCGAAGCGCGGCTCGGCGCGGCGCAGGACAGTTTCGCCGGTTCGATGGCGAACGGGGTCGAGAGCCGGGACTGGGGCAGCTACCCGTCCTCGATCACCTTTAATGTCAAGGGCCCGCGGGGCGGCGGCGGCACCTACGCCGCCTGCGACGGCTACCCGGCGGGCGAGCCCGAGGTGGCCTGTTCCTGTACCGGGCAGGAGTCGGGGACCGTCTGGGGCTCCGGCCCCTACACCGCCGACAGCGACATCTGCACCGCCGCGCTCCATTCCGGCTACATCGACAATGTCGGCGGCCCGGTCTTCGCCGTCGGCACGTCGGGCCTCGACAGCTATCGCGGATCCGAGCTGAACGGCGTCACCACCCGCGACTGGGGCAGCTACGGGACCAGCTTCGTCTTCGACTGGAACCGCTGAGGGCGGGGTCCGGAGACGGGGCCCGGCGGTCGCGCCGCCGGGCCGCCGCAGCGCTACCAGACCGTCTCGAGCCGCGCGGGCCGCACGCTGGGCAGCACGGTCACCGTCACGCCGTCGCGGACGCGGTCGTGCAGGTCGATGACGTCCTGGTCCAGCATCCGCACGCAGCCCGACGAGACCGCCTTGCCCACGTACTGAGGCTCGCAGGCGCCGTGGATGCGGTAGAGCGTGTCCTCGCCGTTCTGGAACAGGTACAGCGCCCGCGCGCCGAGCGGGTTGCCCGGCCCCGGGTCCATGCCGCCGTTGGCGACGGAGTAGGGCGCGAACTCGGGCCGCCGCTCGATCATCGAGTCGGGCGCCTTCCAGCGCGGCCAGCGGCGGCGGAACTGCAGCCGCGCGGTGCCGGACCAGTCGTAGGCCGCCGCGCCCGTGCCGACACCGTAGCGCAGCGCCCGTCCGCCCGGCAGGGCGAGGTGCAGGTAGCCGTCGTCGGGATCGACGGTGAGGTCGCCCTCGGCCATGTCGGGATAGGGATTGTCGACCTCCTGCCGCCAGAAGCGCGGCGGCACCACGCCCTCGGGGACGGCGGGGACAGGGTAGGGCTCGTCCGTGATCGCGCCGTAGCGGGCGGGCAGGGGCGGGATCGGCGGGGGGGCGGGCGGGGGCTCGGCCGTGCGCATCACGATGGGGGGCGCCGGTGGGCGGGCGCAGGCGGAGACGAGCGCGGCGGGAAGGGCCGCGAGGAACAGGCGTCGGGTCGTCATGAAAAGCTCCGGAAGTCAGGCTGATCGGTCGGCCGCGCGCTAGGGCGCGCGGCGGCGGCGATCAGCCGGCCCGGGGCGGATCGAGGGAGCCGGGCGGCGCGCGGCCGGCGAGGCGCAGGTCGGCGTAGGTCCGGGGCAGGAGGCCGCCGGGCGGGACCGGCATCGCCGGGGCCGCGGTCGGGAGCTGCCCGTGATCGTGCCCGCAGGGCGAGCCGGGCAGGGCCGGACCCTTGCAGTGCCGCTCGAAGGTCAGGATGGCGGTGACGGCGCCGTCGGTTACCGCCTCCGCGGCCGCAGGCTGCGGCGGGGCCGGGAAGGCGCGCGCGAACGCACCCCACGGCAGCAGGGCGAGGCACAGGAACGCCAGAAGGGTGAGGCGGAGCCGGCTCATGGGCGGACCCTGCCTTCTGGCGCTGCCGGGGTCGAGGGGTGGGGCGGACATTTCGGCGTGAGCAGGGGCAGGACTGGCGCGGGTTGCGGGCGATACGCAGTCCGCGGCGTCGAGGCGGCGTCGCTTTGCGGTTCCGGTAGTGAAAGGCGCCGCGTTCAGCGAAGCGGGAGAAGGTCCGCCCCGGCCTCGAGCCGGGGCCCCGACCAATCGGAGCGACCGGCCTCGCGGGGCCCCGGCTCGAGGCCGGGGCGGGTCGTTATGGATCAGGTCGGCCGCGCAGCATGATAGGTGACCGCCAACCGACAGCCGGGGTCGGGGGAGGGCCGGCGCCGCCCCTCCCCCAAAGGGCTCAGAAGCCCGACTTGATCAGTTCGAACGTCTCGGCCTGGCGGTCGCGCTGCTCGATCGAGATCGGCAGCTGCGCCAGCACCGGCGCGTCGATCTCGCCGAGGCCGACGGCGTCCAGCTCGGCCGCGTCGATGCTCGCCATCGCGGCGGCGTTGGCGTGGCCGAAGCCGTCCTCGATCAGGAACGGCGTCGCCGCGGGGTCAAGGATGGCGTTCAGGAAATCATACGCCTTGTCCTCGGAGCCGCCTCCGTTCGCGAGGTTCACGTAGCCGCACAGCCAGACCGACGAGCCCTCTTCCGGCTCGCGCTGGTAGCCGATCGGACGGCCTTCCTCTTCCATCGTGGGATAGGTCTCGTTCCAGGCCCAGGCGACGAGGATCTCGCCGGTCGCCATCAGCTGCGCCAGCTCGGACGCGTCGGCCCAGTAGGTGCGGATGTTCGGGTGCACCTCGCGCAGCCAGTTCGACGCCGCCTCGAACTGCTCGTCCGTGACGTCCTGCCAGTTCGTCACCCCGGTCGCGAGGTAGGCGAGCGCGTAGGCGTCGTCGGTATTGTCCGGCATCGTCATCCGGCCGGCATAGGCCGGGTTGGTGAAGACCTGCAGCGAGGCGACGTCCTCTTCCGGGACCTCGTCCGGATTGTAGGCGATCGCCGTCGCGCCCCAGTTGTGGGGCACGAAGTAGACCTCTTCGGTGCCCGAGCCGATCTGCTCCCCCGTGAGGTTGGCGTCGAGATCGCCGATGGCGTCGATGCGGGACGTGTCCCACGGCTCGATGATGCCGCTCTCGACCCACTTGGAGACCGAGCCGGCGCAGATCTGCGCGACGTCCGCCTGGAAGCCGGCGACGACCTTCTGGAACGCCTCCTCCTCGTCCGAGAAGAACGAGTAGGTGGGGCTGTCGCCGTGCGCCTCGATGTAGGCGGGGTGGTAGTCCGGGTCCTCGAACCCGGCATAGTCGAGCACGGTCAGTTCGGAATCCTGCGCCGCGGCGGCGGTGGCGAGCGCCATGAGCGAGGCGCCGGCAAGGCTCTTGATATGCATGTTTCAGCCGTCTCCCTGTCGTGGGGTGAGTGGTCCACGGGCGGGAACCGTAATGGCGCCCCCGAAGCGCCGCAAGGGCAGGGCCGGGCCCTCGCCGCGGCCT
Source organism: Wenxinia marina DSM 24838 (assembly GCF_000379485.1). Lineage (GTDB taxonomy): Bacteria > Pseudomonadota > Alphaproteobacteria > Rhodobacterales > Rhodobacteraceae > Wenxinia > Wenxinia marina. Next base: position 220,922 of record NZ_KB902299.1, on the reverse strand, counting down.
TGCGGAGCGCGCGGCGCTCTGCCACTTCTTTGCGCATCCTCGGAAGGGGGGCGAAGATGGGACCGGCGACGCCTGACTACGTGCGGCTGATGGCCCGCTACAACGCATGGCAGAACGACGGCCTGAGCCGGGTGGTCACCGCGATGCCGCCCGCTGAGCTGACGGAAGAGCGGGGCGCCTTCTGGGGCTCGATCCTCGGCACGCTGAACCACCTCCTCTGGGGCGATGCGATGTGGCTGTCGCGGTTCGCCGGCACGCCCGCTCCGTCCGTCGGAATGAAGGAGGCGCCGACGATGACGCCCACCGCGGCCGAGTGGGCGGCACGGCGCAAGGGCCTCGACCAGACGATCCTGACCTGGGCCGACGGGCTGCGCGACCTCGACCTCGCGGGCGACCTGACGTGGTATTCGGGCCTGAGGAAGGCCGAGGTGACCCGCCCCCTCGGCCCCCTCGTCGTGCACTTCTTCAACCACCAGACCCACCATCGCGGGCAGGTCCACCACATGCTGACCGCGGCCGGCCACAGCCTGCCCGACACCGATCTGTTCCTCATGCCGGACGGCGGCTGAGCGGCCGCAGCGCCGCGTCTCGAACATTTCGCGCCGCTGGCGGTTCTCGGTCGCCGACATTGCTGCTAGCATCCTTGCGTCAAGCCAACACGCTCCGGCCCGCACCACCCGCGGGACCGGCCAATGCGAGCCGGGTCCAGCCCGGCCGTCAACTCATGGAGGGACGAGATGTTCAAGCGCATCATGGTGCCCGTCGACCTGGCCCACGCGGACAAGCTGACCGGCGCCGTGTCGGTCGCGGTCGATCTGGCCAGCCACTACGGCGCCGAGGTGGTCTTCGTCGGCGTGACGACGAACATGCCGGGCCAGATCGCCCGCACGCCGCAGGAGTTCGGCAGCAAGCTGGACGCCTTCGCCGGCGAGCAGGCGCAGGGGCGCGGCATCACCACGCGCGGCCATGCGGTCGTCAGCCACGACCCTGCCGCCGACCTCGACGACAAGCTGGTCGAGGCGGTTCACGAGACGGGGGCCGACCTCGTGGTGATGGCGACGCACGTCCCCGGCATCGGCGACATGCTGGTCCCCAACCACGGCGGCGCGCTCGCCCGCCACACCGACATCTCGATCTTCCTGGTCCGCGCCGCGGCCTGACCGCCAACCAACGACAAGAAAGGAGACCCGGCCACATGACCGACGAAACCGCCGCTCACGGCATACCGGCGCCGGAGGGCGCCGCGCACGTGATCGAGACCGATTACACGATCGGGCAGGACAACATCGAGACGAAGATCGGGCCCTTCGGTCTCGACATCCACAACCCGGTGTTCCTGATCTCGGGCCTCGCGATCGTCGTCTTCGTCTTCTACACGCTGGCGCTGCCGGAGCAGGCGAGCAGCGTCTTCAGCGCGCTCTTCGCGTTCACCACCCAGACCTTCGACTGGTTCTTCCTCGGCGCCGCCGACCTCGTCGTGATCTTCGCGATCCTCCTGATCTTCACGCCCTACGGATCGGTCCGGCTGGGCGGCAGGGACGCGACGCCGGATTACAGCTACGTCGGCTGGTTCGCGATGCTGTTCGCGGCCGGCATGGGCATCGGCCTGATGTTCTACGGCGTGTCCGAGCCGATGACCCACTTCTCGACCGCGATGGGCGAACAGACGGTCGAGAACGGCGTTCGCACCGACTGGGCGCCGCTGACCGGCGCGATGGGCAACGAGGCGGAGTCCGTGCGGCTCGGCATGGCGGCGACGATCTACCACTGGGCGCTGCACCCCTGGGCGGTCTATGCGATGGTCGCGCTGGCGCTGGCGCTCTTCAGCTTCAACAAGGGCCTGCCGCTGACGATCCGCTCGGCCTTCTATCCGATCTTCGGCGAGCGGGTCTGGGGCTGGTGGGGCCACGTCATCGACATCATCGCGGTGTTCGCGACGCTGTTCGGTCTCGCCACCTCGCTCGGATTCGGGGCGACGCAGGCGAACGCGGGCCTGAACGAGCTGTTCGGCGTGCCGGTCGGCGTCGGGACCGAGGTGATCCTGATCTCGGCGATCACGGCCGTCGCGCTGGTCTCGGTCGTCCGTGGCCTCGACGGCGGGGTCAAGGTCCTGTCCGAGATCAACATGGGCCTCGCGGGCCTTCTGTTCCTGTTCGTCCTCTTCTTCGGGCCGACGCTGTTCCTCCTCAACTTCTTCTGGGAGAGCCTCGTCGCCTACGGCCAGTACCTGCCGGCGCTGTCGAACCCGTTCGGCCGCGAGGACGTGAACTATTCCCAGGGCTGGACGTCGTTCTACTGGGCGTGGTGGATCAGCTGGTCGCCGTTCGTGGGCATGTTCATCGCCCGCGTCAGCCGCGGCCGCACGGTGCGCGAGTTCGTCATCTGCGTGCTGCTGATCCCGTCGATGGTGTGCGTGCTGTGGATGTCCGTCTTCGGCGGCGCCGCGATCCACCAGGTGGTGGCCGAGGGCTACACCGCCGCGCAGGACGCGCCGCTGGAGCTGCAGCTGTTCAAGATGCTGGACGGCCTGCCGCTGACGCAGATCACCAGTCTCGTCGGCATCGTCCTCGTCATCGTGTTCTTCGTGACCTCGTCGGATTCGGGCAGCCTCGTAATCGACACGATCACCGCCGGCGGCAAGGTCGACGCGCCGATGCCGCAGCGGGTGTTCTGGTGCATCTTCGAGGGCGCGGTCGCGATCGCGCTGCTGGTCGGCGGCGGGCTCGCCTCGCTGCAGTCGATGGTGATCTCTACCGGCCTGCTGTTCACCGTCGTGCTGCTGCTGATGTGCTACGCCATCTGGCAGGGCCTGCGGTCCGAGCGGAAGAACACCTGACGGCGGCGGCGCCCCTGCGCCGTGTCATCCGCAGCCCCGCCGAAAGGCGGGGCTGCGTGCGTTCCGGGTCCACGATGTTGACCCTCGGGGCCGCGGACTAGCTTTGCCGCCATGTCCGACCGCTCCCCCCTGATCCTGTGGTTCCGCCGCGACCTGCGGCTCGGCGACCATCCCGCCCTCGCCGAGGCCTGCAAGGCGGATCGCCCTGTCATCCCCGTCTTCATCCTCGACGAGGTCGAGGGCGCGCGCCGGGCCGCGCCGCTCTGGCGCCTCGGCCTGTCGGTCGAGGCGCACGGCAGGGCGCTCGCCGACAGGGGCAGCCGCCTGATCCTGCGGCGGGGCGAGGCGCTGCCGACCCTGCGGGCGCTCGCGCGCGAGATCGGGGCCGGCGCCGTCTGGTGGACAAGGCACTACGAGCCGCAGTCGATCGCCCGCGACGAGGCGGTGAAGGCGGGCCTGCGCGACGATGGCGTGGAGGCGAAGAGCTTTCCGGGGCACGTCCTGTTCGAGCCGTGGACGGTCGAGACCAAGACCGGCGGCCCGTACAAGGTCTACACGCCGTTCTGGCGCGCGGTGCGGGGCCGCGATCCCGGCAGCCCGTACCCGGCGCCCGGTACGATTCCCGCGCCCTCCGACTGGCCGAAGAGCGACGACCTCGCCGACTGGCGACTCGCCGCGCCGATGAACCGCGGCGCCGGGATCGTCGCGCCGCACCTCGTCGTCGGCGAGAGCGCGGCCTCGCACCGCCTCGGCGACTTCGCGGCGCACCGGATCGCGGACTACGCCGACGCCCGCAACGACCTCGCCGACCAGGGCACGTCGGGCCTGTCCGAGAACCTGACCTACGGCGAGATCTCGATCCGCACGGTCTGGCATTCCGGCCAGCGGGCGCGGGAGGAGGGCAAGGCGGGGGCCGAGACGTTCCTCAAGGAACTGGTGTGGCGCGACTTCGCCTATCACCTGTGCTTCCACACGCCGCGCCTCACCTCCGCCAACTGGCGCGAGGAGTGGGATGCCTTTCCGTGGAAGGACGACGAGGGGGCGTCCGAGATACACGCCTGGAAGCGGGGCCGCACGGGGATCGAGGTGGTGGACGCGGCGATGCGCGAGCTGTTCGTGACCGGCCGGATGCACAACCGGGCGCGGATGATCGTCGCCAGCTTCCTGACCAAGCACCTGATGACGCACTGGAAGGTGGGGCTCAACTGGTTCGAGGAGTGCCTGGTGGACTGGGATCCGGCGAACAACGCGCTGGGCTGGCAATGGTCGGCCGGCTCCGGCCCCGACGCGACGCCCTTCTTCCGCGTCTTCAACCCCGACACGCAGGCCGAGAAGTTCGACCTGAAGGGAGAGTACCGCAAGCGCTGGCTCGCCGAGCTGTCGGAGGATCCGCCGGACACCGCGCTGGCGTATTTCGACGCGATCCCGCGCGCATGGAAGATGGCGCCCGACGACGCCTATCCAGAGCCAGTCGTCGGCCTCGACGAGGGGCGCAGGCGGGCGCTGGACGCCTACGAGGGCCGGTCGTTCTGAGAGTGCCCGACTTCACGCATCGGTGACGCCGCGGAAAATCGTGACAATCCGCACGGTTCCCCTAGCTTGACGCGGGGTTCGTGGGAGAGGCGCGTGTGTCCGAGACCGTTCTGACGTCGACCGAGGGGCAGGCGGACCTTCCGCGCTACTTCGCGCCCGTGTTCCAGACGCTGCGCTCGATGCCGCGCGGCCGCGTCGACATCTCGCTGCCGGACGGGCGCGTCTTCCGCGCCGAGGGCAGGGCGCCCGGCTATGTCGCCCGCGTCGACGTGCACGATCCCGATCTCTTCGCCCGCCTGCTGCGCGAGGGCGACCTCGGCTTTTCCGACAGCTATCTCGACGGCGGCTGGTCGACGCCGGACCTGCAGGCCTTCATGGACCTCGTCCACGACGAGGCGGACGAGGTCTATGACGGCTTTCCGGGGCAGTTCCTCGTCCGCTGGTACGAGATGCTGCGCTTCTGGCTGCAGTCGAACTCCAAGCGGCAGGCCCGCAAGAACATCTCGTACCACTACGACCTCGGCAACGACTTCTACCGGCTGTGGCTGGACGAGACGATGACCTACTCCTCGGCGCTGTTCTCGACGGGGCAGGAGAGTCTCGAGGCCGCGCAGACGGCGAAATATGCCAGCATGGTCGACCAGATGGGGGCGAAGCCCGGCGACCACGTTCTCGAGATCGGCTGCGGCTGGGGCGGCTTCGCCGAGTACGCGGCGAAGGAGCGGGGGCTCAAGGTCACCGGCCTCACGATCAGCAAGGAGCAGCTGGCCTTCGCGCAGAAGCGGATCGCGGCGGCGGGCCTGTCCGACCGGGTGGAGCTGAAGCTGCAGGATTACCGCGACGAGCGCGGCACCTATGACGGCATCGCCTCGATCGAGATGTTCGAGGCGGTGGGCGAACGGTACTGGCCGGTCTACTTCGACACCGTCCGCAACCGCCTGCGCCCCGGCGCCAACGCGACGCTGCAGATCATCACCGTCGCCGACAGGCGGTGGGAGGCCTACCGCCGCGGCGTCGACTTCATCCAGAAGTACATCTTCCCGGGCGGCATGCTGCCCTCGCCCCGTGCGCTGCGCGACGAGGTGGCGAAGGCCAGCCTGACGACCCTGCGGTCGATCGAGTTCGGCGAGAGCTACAGCCAGACGCTGCGCCGCTGGCACGAGGTGTTCAACTTCCGCTGGGACGAGATCGCCGAGCTCGGCTTCGACGACCGGTTCCGGCGGATGTGGAACTTCTACCTCACCTCCTGCGCCGCGACCTTCCGGTCAGGCAACTGCGACGTGACCCAGATCACCCTCGCGCGGGCCTGAGGCGGCCATTCGATTGCCATAAAGGCGTGGGAAATCCGGGGGTCAGACCCAACGAGGGAGCAGGAGAGTTCCCATGCCCACCGCCGGCCGCCTTGCCGGAGCGCTGACCTTCATGGCGCTCGCCTTCATACTCACCCTTCTGATGGTGCCGCTGTTCCCGGAGGGGACGGTCCCCCGGCACTTCATGCAGATCAACGTGGTCGCCGCGATGATGGCGGGATGGACCACCGTCGGAAGCCGCGCCGGTCGCGGCATGGTCGCCGCCTTCGGGGTCGGTCTCACCGGCGTCGCGGTGTTCGGGTTCTGGATGTTCTTCCTCCACGGCTTCGGGATGATGTTGAAGGAGGCGTTCCGGAAGGCCTATGACGGCCCCATGGAGGCGATCGCCGCGATCTTCGAGATGATGGCCAGGCTGGGCGGGATGCTTCTCACCCCCGAGGTCCTCATGGTGATGATCGCGGGAAGCATCGTCGCGGGGCTCGTGACCGAGCATTTCGCACGGAACTACAGGTAGGTTTCTTGGACCTCTTTCTCTACGGCACGCTGCGCCTGCCGCAGCTGCTGGAACGCGTCGCCGGAGGGAGGGTCGAGACACGGGCCGCCACCCTGCCCGGGTACCGCGTCGTCCGCGAGGCGGGCGGGACGCTTCCCTTCCTGGTCGAGGCGCCGGGCGAGATCGCGGCGGGTCTGCTCATTGCCGATCCGTCGCCCGCCGTACGCGCCCGCCTGGACGCCTACGAACTGCCCTTCGGCTATCGCCTGGCGCCCGTCACGGCTGAGGTGGACGGCGTCCCGCATCCGGCAGGCGTCTATCTGCCCGGCCCCGAGGGGCAGGCATCGGACCGGCCCTGGCGGCTGGACGAGTGGGAGGTCGAGGACGGGGCGCTGACGCTGCTGGCTGCCGAGGAGTTCGACCTGACGGTGGACGAGATCGGCCCGGAGGCGCTGGCGCGGAACTGGCACATGGTCCGGCACCGCGCCTCGGCGCGCCTCCGCGCCGCGGGCGAGACGCAGCCGGCGACCCTGCGCCACGCCGCGCGGCCTGGCGAGGTGGAGCGGATCGGGCCGCCGCGCCTGTCGGGCCGGTTCTTCCGCCACGCCGCTTTCCGCATGCGGCACCGGACCTTTTCGGGCGGCACCAGCCCCGACCTCGACCGCGAGGCTCTGCTGGGCGCCGACGCCGCGCTCGTCCTGCCCTACGACGCCGCGACCGGCGAGGTCCTGCTGATCGAGCAGGTCCGCACCGGGCCGATCCTGCGGGGCGCCGCGAACCCCTGGATGCTGGAGCCGCCGGCCGGCATCGTGGATGCGGGCGAGACGCCGGAAGAGGCGGCGCGGCGCGAGACCTGGGAGGAGACGGGCCTCGCCGAGGTGGAGCTGCGGCGGATGTTCACCGTCTACGCCTCGCCCGGCTCCACCACCGACGTCTTCCACTGCTTCGCCGGGCTCGCCGACCTGTCCGGCATCGGCACCCGCGCCGGCGGCCTCGCCGTGGAGAACGAGGATCTGCGCACCCATGTCCTGCCGCTGGACGCTGCGCTCGCGCTGATCGACACCGGCGAGATCAACGTCGGGCCGCTCGTCATGATGCTCCTCTGGACGGATCGTCACAGGGCCGCGCTGGCCGGCCCGGGTTGAGTTCGGCCGGGGCCGCTCCTACTAAGAGCGGACAACCCGGAGGGCGCCCCATGCAGTTCAAGTCCGACCTCGCCGACGCGATCGGCAAAACGCCCCTGATCAAGCTGCGCCGCGCCTCGGAAGAGACCGGCTGCACCATCCTCGGCAAGTGCGAGTTCCTGAACCCCGGCCAGTCGGTGAAGGACCGCGCCGCCCTCGGCATCATCCGCGCCGCCATCGTGAAGGGCGAGCTTCGCCCCGGCGGGACCATCGTCGAGGGCACGGCCGGCAATACCGGCATCGGCCTCGCCCTCGTCGGCAACTCGCTGGGCTTCAAGACGGTGATCGTGATCCCCGAGACGCAGAGCCAGGAGAAGAAGGACATGATCCGCCTCGCCGGGGCGGAGCTGATCCAGGTGCCGGCCGCGCCCTACAAGAACCCCAACAACTACGTCCGCTACTCCGGCCGTCTGGCCGAGGAGCTGGCGAAATCCGCCCCCAATGGCGCGATCTGGGCGAACCAGTTCGACAACACCGCGAACCGGCAGGCGCATATCGACGGGACGGGGCCGGAGATCTGGGCGCAGACCGATGGCAAGGTGGACGGCTTCGTCTGCGCCGTCGGCACCGGCGGGACGCTCGCCGGCGTCGGCATGGCGCTGCAGCCCAAGGGCGTGAAGATCGGCCTCGCCGATCCGGGCGGCTCGGCGATCTTCTCGATCTACACCGAGGGCGAGGCGAAGGCCGAGGGCGACTCGATCACCGAAGGCATCGGGCAGGGGCGGATCACCGCCAACCTCGAAGGCTTCAGGCCCGACATGGCCTACAAGATCCCCGACGACGAGGCGCTGCCCATCGTCTTCGACCTCCTGGCGGAAGAGGGGCTCTGCCTCGGCGGCTCGTCCGGCATCAACGTCGCGGGCGCGATCCGCATGGCGCGCGAGCTGGGGCCGGGGCACACGATCGTGACGATCCTGTGCGACTACGGCACCCGCTACCAGTCCAAGCTGTTCAACATCGACTTCCTCAAGTCCAAGGGCCTGCCGACACCCTCGTGGCTCGACCGCGCGCCGCAGTCGATCCCGGGAGTGTTCGAGGACCAATGATCCGGGCCCGCCTCGCCGCGCTGGTCGCGGCGCTGCTGCTGGCGCTCGCCGGGGCGGTCGCCGCGCAGGACGTGCCGCCGGACGTTCCCCCGGGCGAGGTCGTCGGCCCCGCCGGCCAGACAGCGCTGGCGCCCGAGCGGGCCGAGTGGCGGCAGGTGGTGGAGCGCACGACCGCCATCCTCGAGCAGGGCGAGGGCTCGTCCTTCGGGCTGGAGCGCCTGCGGGCCGAGCTGGTGAGCTGGCGCGACCAGTTCCTCGCCGGGCGCGACGCCAATGCCGGACGGATCGAGACCGTCGCCTCGCAGCTCGACGCCCTCGGCGCGCCCCCCGAGGAGGGGGAGGAGCCGGAACGCATCGCCGAGCGCCGCGCCGCCCTGCAGGGCCGGCTGGCCGACCTGCGTGCGCCGCGCCTGCTGGCCGCCGAGGCGGCGGCCGAGGCGAGCGGCCTGATCTCCGAGATCGACGCCCAGCTGCGGCGCGAGGCGATGGGGCGGCTGTTCGACCGCCTGCCGACCGTCCTCGACCTCGCGGCCTGGGGCGCGGCGGGCGCGCTTGTCGTATCGCGCGTGGACACGCTGGCGACAGAGACCGCGGCCCGCTTCGCCGGGGGCGTCACGCCGCCCGACGGCGCCGTGCCGGGCGCGCTTTTGCTGGCGGTCGCGGGGCTGGTCCTGCTGACATTCGGACTGCGCCTCACCCGCCGCGCGGTGGGGTGGAGCACGGCGCGCACCGCCTGGGCCGGGGACGTGGCGCGGATCGTCGCCTCCCTCGGCTACCTGCTGCTGCCGACGGCCGGCGCCTCGCTGCTGATCGGCGGAATCATCGTGAGCCGCCTGCCGGGGCCGCTCCTGTCCGAGGTGCTGCAGGACGTGCCTTGGGCGGTCCTCAACTACTTCGCCGCGCTGTGGGTCGCCGACAGCCTGTTCGCGCCCGAGGCGGACGCGCCGGTCCCGCTCGACTTCAAGCCCGAGCGGCGGCGCCGGGTGCGGCGGCGCATCGTCTGGATCGGGCTTCTGAGTGCCATCGTCGTCCTTCTGGCGTCCATCGGCCGGATCGGCGAGGCGGACCCGGCGGCGGCCGCACTCATCCTGATGTGGCCGCGGCTCGCCATCGCCGCCTTGCTGTTCCTCGTCGCCCGCGACTTCCTCGACGGCGCCCAGTCGGGCGGCGAGGAGGAGCTGGCCGAGACGGCGTTCCGCAGGGCGCTGCTGTCCCTCGTCGCGCGGGTGGCGATGGTCGCGGCCGTCGTCGGCAGCCTCCTGCTGCTCGTCGGCTACGCCGCCGCCGGCAGTGCGGTCATCTCGGACACGACGAACACGCTGCTGCTGCTCGCGATCCTGATCCTGATCGAGAAGCTGGTCTTCGACCTGTACGTCGCGGTCGCCGGCCCCGAGGCGGGGCAGAGTTCGCTGATCCCGGTGATCCTGGGCGGCGTCCTCGTGATCCTCGCGGTGCCGATGATCGCCATCCTGTGGGGCGTCCGCCCCGAGGAGCTGGCCGAGTTGTGGTCGCGCTTCCGCGCCGGCTTCCAGATCGGCGAGACCCGCCTGTCGCCGACCGAGTTCCTGACCTTCGTCATCGTCTTCGCCCTCGGCTACGGCATCACCCGCCTGATCCAGAGCAGCCTGCGCTCGGTCCTCCTGCCGCGGACGCGCATGGACATCGGCGCGCGCAACGCGCTGGTGGCCGGGGCCGGCTATCTAGGCATCTTCGCCGCCGCGCTGCTGGCCGTCATCTCGGCCGGGTTCGACCTCTCCTCGCTCGTCGTGATCTTCGGCGCGCTGTCGGTCGGCATCGGCTTCGGCCTGCAGAACATCGTCTCGAACTTCGTTTCGGGCATCATCCTGCTGATCGAGCGGCCGATCTCGGAGGGCGATTGGATCGAGGTGAACGGCCAGATGGGCTACGTCCGCGACATCTCGGTCCGGTCCACCCGGATCGAGACGTTCGACCGGACCGACGTGATCGTGCCGAACGCCGACCTGATTTCGGGGCAGGTGACGAACTGGACCCGCGGCAACCTCGTCGGCCGGGTGATCGTGCCGGTCGGCGTCGCCTACGGCAGCGATACCGAGAAGGTCACGGCGATCCTGCGCGAGGTGGCCGAGGCGCATCCGATGGTGGTGCTCACGCCGCCGCCGACGATCCTGTTCCGCACCTTCGGCGACAGCAGCCTGAACTTCGAGATCCGGGCCATCCTGCGCGACGTGAACTTCGTCCTGAACGTGCAGTCCGAGATGAACCACGAGATCGCCCGCCGCTTCGCCGAGGCGGGGATCGAGGTGCCGTTCCCGCAGCGGGACCTGTGGCTGCGCAACCCTCAGACGCTGAGAGGCGAGACATGACCGAGACGCTGTTCCTGACCGACCCCTACGCCCGCGAGGCGGAGGGCACCGTGACCGCGTTGACCGCCGAGGGCGGGCTGATCCTCGACCGCAGCCTGTTCTACGCCACCGGCGGCGGCCAGCCCGGCGACAGCGGCGCGATCGCCTGGGACGGCGGCACGGCGCGGATCGCGACGGCGGTGAAGGCGGACGGCGGCATCGCGCTGGTGCCGGAGGAGGGCGCGGACCTGCCGCCCGTCGGCGCGTGCGTCACCCAGCGCATCGACTGGGACCGGCGCCACGGCCACATGCGCGTTCACACCGCGCTGCACCTGCTGTCCGTGGTCATCCCGCTGCCCGTCACCGGCGGCGCCATCGGCGCGGACAAGGGCCGCCTCGACTTCGCGATGCCCGAGCCGCCGGAGGACGTCGCCGCGCTGGAGGAGGCGCTGAACGAACTGGCCGCCCGCGACCTGCCGGTGACGACGGAGTGGATCACCGACGCCGAGCTGGACTCCAACCCCGGCCTCGTCAAGACGATGTCGGTCCAGCCGCCCCGCGGCGCCGGCCGGGTCCGCCTGGTGCGGATCGGCGAGGGGGACGCCACGGTCGATCTCCAGCCCTGCGGCGGCACTCACGTCGCCCGCACCGGCGAAATCGGCCCCCTCCGCATCGGCAAGGTCGAGAACAAGGGCAAGCAGAACCGGCGCGTGGCCCTCCACCTCGCCAGTTGATGCGGCGACCGGGCGAGTGCTAGCGTCGGCCAACGTTCTTGCTGGTCATTCGACATGCGCTTCGTTCTCGCCTGCGTCGCGGTTCTCGCGACACTCCTCCCCGCCGCCCCGGCCCGCGCCCTCGATTTCGAGACCTGCACCAAGGTCGAGATGGAGCGGATCCACGCCGCCGTCGACGGCGCGCTCACCATGTCGGCCGCCGCCGCCGCCGCGGTGGGCGACGACGAGACCTACGGCCGCTGGTTCGGCCGCTACTCGGCCCGCAACGCCGAGGAGGTCCGCAATTCGCTGAAGGCGGTGCACGACGCTCTCCTGCGGGACGAGCTGTACTTGATCTGCATGAACGACGGCTTCGACGGGTGCAAGGACGGCACCTACGCCTACGTCTACCGGGACGAGCCCTACCGCATCTACCTGTGCCCGTCCTTCCACTTCCTGCCCGGCATGTTCGAGTACGACAACACTGCCGACGAGATGGAGAACGGCACCCGCGAGGGCACGATCATCCACGAGCTCAGCCACTTCGAGGCGGTGGCGGGGACCGACGACAACTGCTACGCCCGCTCGGTCTGTTCCAGCGAGGCACGCCGCCAGCCGGGTCTGGTGATCCGCAACGCCGACAGCTTCCAGTACTACGCCGAGGACATCGCGGTGCTGCCGGTCCCGGGAGGCGCGATCCTGATCCGCACCGGACGCCTGCGCCGCTAGGCCGCTATTCCGCGGCCTCTTGCCGCGCCAGCAGGCCCGGGTCGGGCCGCGTCTCGGGCTCGGGTAGCCCTTCGCGGGACAGCAGGATCGCGACGCCGCGCAGGGCGGGGATCTCCGAACACACGATCATGATCGCCACCATGATCGGCACCGACAGGAACATCCCCGGCACACCCCAGACCGCGCCCCAGAAGGCGAGCGCGAAGATGATCACGAACGGCGACAGGCGCAGCGCCCGGCCCATCAGCATCGGATCGATGATCGAGCCGTTCACGAACTGGATCAGCGTGCAGATCACGAAGATCGACGCCGTCGTCCCGGCCGAGCCCAGCTGCACGTGCGCGACCAGCGCGATCAGCACCGTCGCGACGATGGAGCCGATGTTGGGTAGGTAGTTCAGGATGAAGGTGAGGATGCCCAAGGCCATCGCCAGCTCCAGCCCGAAGGCGCGGGCGACGCCATAGACCATCGCCCCGGTGACGAGGCTGACGCCGGTCTTGACCAGCAGGTACCGGTTCACCCGGTGGATGATGCTGCCGATGATCCGGCCCACCCGGTCCGCCTGCGCCGGATCGCCGACGAAGTTCATCAGCTTGGCGTTGAACCAGACCCGTTCGGCGAACAGGAAGCCGACGAACAGGATGACGAGGACGCTGCCCTGCATCAGGTCGCTGGCCGAGCCTGCGATGGTGCGGATGTAGCCGCCGATCTCGATCGTCTGCAGCGAGTTCAGCACCGCCGCCTCGGCGTCGTCGCCGAGCCAGCGCACCATCCCGGCCACCGCCTGCGGCGCCTGCTCCAGGTAGGCGAGGGTCGTGACGAGCACGGTGTTGATCTGCGCGATGATGATCGAGGTCAGGCTGAGGATCAGCGCCGCGAGGAACGCCACCGCCGCCAGGCTCGCCAGCCAGTTCGGGATCCGCAGGGGACCCACGCGCTGCCGCGCGATGAAGCTGATCGCGTCCGAGGTCAGCGAGAACAGGATGATCGCGACCGCGAGCGAGATCAGCAGGAACCGCGCCTGCACCAGCAGGAACAGCACGACCGCGAAGGCGATGACGATGAGCGCACCGGCCGCCAGCCGCGCCGGTTCGGGCGCGGCCGGGCCGGGCGGGCTCAGCGGCACGGCCGTGTCGGGTCGCTGCAGGCGTCGGTCGTCCATCGGGCCTCGGAAGCGGGCAGGGCGGTCACGGGCTCCGACTATGATACCGCGCCGGGCCGGGTGCAATGCACGCCCCCGTGCCCGCGGCCGCCCGCATTCCGCCGGCCCGCCCGCCCTTGCATTCCGCCCGCCCTTTGGGCATGAGGGCGGCGCTGGAGCGGTGGCCGAGTGGTCGAAGGCGCACGCCTGGAAAGTGTGTAGGCGGGAAACCGTCTCGAGGGTTCGAATCCCTCTCGCTCCGCCATTTGCCCCAGCGAAAGCGTTCTCCCGATCCGGCTGCGGCCGGATTTTTCCGTTGTTTTCGAAGGTTATGCGGGAAGGGCTGTTCACTCGCCTCTGCGTCGGGAGGCCGGGAAGCGTTCTCTCGGGGCCGATAGTCTCCGGACCTGTTGCCTGCGCCAATTTGGTGAAGAACCGGTAAGATCCTGCTTTCGTTGGCAAATGCCCCGCAGCAGGTATGAAGTTCGACTGGAGTACCCTCTGGTTTGCTTGGGACCGAAATCGAACTGCGGGTTTATTTCAGCAGCCGCGTACAGTCCCCTCCATCACCGGAGCTTCGCTGACGAACGCCTTTAACCTGTCGATCAAAGCCGCTTCCTGTGTCTCGCACTCCCAGATGACCAGGATCTCCCATCCCGCCGCCGCTAGTTGATGATGATGAAGGGCGTCTCTCGTCTGGTTCGCCGAAATCTTAGGGAGCCAGTACTCTTGGCGCGAACGAGGGCGTCTGCTTCCCTCCCGGCAATCGTGTCCGTGCCAGAAACACCCGTGAACGAAGATGGCCTTCTTCCGGCCCACAAACGCAATGTCGGGACGACCGGGCAGATCACGTCGATGCAAGCGGTAGCCCGTAAGGCCTGCCGCTCGTAGAGCACTGCGAACGGTCAACTCGGGCTTCGTATGCTTCGACCGGATCGCACGCATGTTTGCGCTTCGGCGTGTCGACGTTATTCTATCCATGGACAGGCAGCCGCTCGATTACTGACCCGAGAGATTTTGAAGCCACTGTTCCAGACTGATGAGGCGCCCACTTTCCATGTTCTTGATGACTCGGCGTTGAGTTCCGGTCATGCGCCCGCCATTCGCTTGCCCTTCCCCGTAGGCAGCCCGAACGGCTTCAGGGCTAATGTGCACCACGTAGTCGAACATCAAGCTGTTTCGATGCAGATTTTCGCACGCTCGCATTAGCCGGGCTGGATCAAACTCGTTTGTCACAAAGACGTACTGGAACTTGTTGTTCTCTGACTCGGCATTGATGTATTCGTCGTACTCAGTGGTGAACTGCTTCTCACGATCTGCTCGGACACTCCACTTCGCTGTCACTAAGGTACGCATCGTCGGCCGAACAATTGCGAGGTCGACCTTGTTTTCCTTTGCGCCTTGCCGAGCCCGGTTGAACCCGGGGATCTCGTAAAGAAGACTCCGCGTGAGGATCGCGTCGGCTGGGACATCGCAAGCGCGACGCACTACTTGGGCAAGTACGTCCTCGAAGCCCTCACCAACTAGGTTCTTACGCTTATTCTGCACAGCTAGGAATTGGCGCACTTTCTGAGTGAGGGCGTTCCAAACCTCTTCCTGCACATCTCGCGCCAGATACGGCCTCAACGTCTCTTCTATTATTGCAGCCAGTTCAGGATCTGCTCCGGGTTCCGGGAAGCTGCGGTCGCCATAAGGTTCGCGCTGTTGCGCAGCGACTTCGGCGAGCTTCGCCTCTCTGCGCAAGAGGACGTCGGCCAAGTCTGAGCAAGCCTTTAGAAAGAGCCAGTCGATCTCGTGCGACAACTCATCCGGTTCGATGCTCAACGCTCGACACAGCCAGTCATGAAAGGCCAAAGACCGAGCATACCAAGGTTTTCCTGGCTGCGATTTGTCGCTCTCGTAGCAGTGTGCGAGACCGGTGGTCGGATCTGACCAAAGGAGCAAGCGGTAGACGTGCTCCCACGCATTTCCCGGGTTCACCCCTCGTGCGGCCGAAGACTCGAAGTACTCGTCAATCAGCCTGTTTCGGTTTTCCGCCCCGAAGGCCCGATCGATCGCCCTCTTGTCTGCTGTCGCGCTCGCTTCTGACTTGAGGAGGCCCTCCTCATCCATCCATCACCCCGCCTTCGTGCGAATCCCTTCTTGGGCACGAGAGGCAGTTAACTCAATCAACAGACTTTGCGCTACCCGTTCAGCTAGGAGCGGAGGGACCGCGTTGCCGACTTGCCGATATCGCGAATGTGCGGGGCCGCCATCATGGCGCCCTTCAAGCGGCCCGCGCCGCGGGTCAGTGGTGAACAGAAAGCGGTCAGGAAACGACTGCAGTCGGGCCATCTCGCGCACCGACAAGGCGCGCGGGACCTCGTAGTGATAGACGGAGTCGGCCTTTGTGTTCAGTGTCCATGCCCAAAGCGCAGGATGAAGCCTTCGATAGGCATAGAAGTGCTTTCTGGAAAGCCGCCCGCTTCCGTTGGACTGTCCCCAACGTTGACCCGTTAGGTATCGGCCCAGGAGCTCCTCCTGTAGATCCCTATAGTTCCCACCTTGTGGAATGCCTCGCAGCCGCAGTTCGGTGTCCTTGTTCAATCGCGGCACCTGAAGATTCACCGCCATTCCAGATGTCTGGGTTCGCATCAATCGCTGATAGGCGCTGCTGGGCGCTGGCAATTGATTCCAATCGATCTCATCGTGTCGGTTGCCAACCGGGAGTTCGGTGAGGTCAGAAATTGCTTGGGCCGCAGTGACCGCGGTCAGATCTTCGCTATCATGAAGAGCTTCCGCTAGTCGCATACTCAAGAGATTTTGCTGAACCACTAGTTGGTAGCGCGGCCTGCGGTCGCCAGTAAAGCGGGCCAGCACAACAGATTCAGTTGCCCCTGATCCATTTAGAACTGGAGCTGACATCCCGGTTCCGCGTCGGGTTCCGATAAATAGGAGACGCTTGCGTGTTTGCGGTACGCCGAAATTCGCGGCATCGACTACTTGTGCGCGGACATCGTACCTACCACTGAGTGAGAGATCCGTGAGGATTTGTTCTCGCGCCCCCATTTGATCCATGCCCGTCACGTTTTCCATAACAAACGCGGGAGGAAGGGCAGTTCGAAGTGCAGTCACGAATTCACGATAGAGGGCGTTGCGCGGATCATCGATCATCCGACTGTAATTGCGCACTTGCGAGAACGCTTGGCATGGGGGCCCTCCTACGAGGACGGTCGCGCGGCGTGCTGCGTCGAGAATTTGCTCCTTAACCGCGTCGATGCGGATGTCGCCCAAGATCGCTTGAGACTCAGGGAAATTCGCTGAGAAGGTTGCCAGCGCATCCGGGTCGTTGTCACTTCCAGCCAAAACCGCGAATCCTGCCTGACGAAACCCCTCCGACATTCCGCCAGCACCGCAAAAGAGATCGACCACCGTGAATCCATTCGGCTGGTCGGACGCTTCGAGCCCGTGCCGATCTCTGACGGTATCAGCTCCTAAACTCATTCGCATGTTCCCTGCCTCGGCGTTCGCTACTCGTCTGTTCTTAGTCCGTTCCTATCTCGCTGCCAAGCAGATTGACTAGCGAGCGGCATCTGTGGCGTTGCTGACGTGAGCAAGCCGGAATGTTCTCTGCCCGCGTTTAGAGAATCAATGCCCGGCGCACCCTTTGCTCCGTCCTTCCACCGCCCAGGTGGTTGCGAGCCGAAACGATGGTGCTGGTCGCACCAGTCCGCCGGAACCCCCTCCATAAGCCGCGCCAGCGTCACCGCAGGGTCCTGCCGCCCGTTCAGGATCGCCTCCACAATGCAGGGTGCAAGCAGCGTGAGGCGCAGGACGCGTGTCATGTAAGACGGCGCGATGCCCTCGCGCTCGGCCAGTTCGGCGATGGTGGCAAACTTCCCGCTATCCACCATGCGCTTCCACCGGAAGGCGCGTGCCAGCGCCTTGACCAACGTGTTGTCCGGCATGCGCTCCGGTCGAACGCGGTCTGGCATCTGCATCTCCTTACGCCCTCCGCGCTTCACGACGCGGAATGGCACGTGGATGGTGACCGTCTCGGGGACCGCCGTCGCGCGGGTCATGCCGCTGCTCCGATGCTGCCAGACAGCATCTCGCGCGCGAGCCCTCCGAGGCCGTCCATCCGGAGCCGGACGTTGAGCCCATCCGTGCCGATGTCCACGCGCTCGACCAGCAGCATCGCGATGCGCGCCTGCTCGGCGGGGAATAGGTCGTCCCACAGCGGATCGAGCTGCTGCAAGGCTGCGCGGGCGTCGGCCTCGGTGATGCCGGCCATATGAGAGCGCGCCGCCTTCCACGTTCCTGCCACGATCTCAGGCTGGCGAAACACGGCGCGCAGCTGGTTAATGACGGTGGCCTCAATCTCCCCCGCAGGCACTCGGCCGACCGGACATGAACCGGCGCCGTGCTTCAGCACCGTCTGGCTCACGTAGTAGCGGTAGAGCCTGTCGCCCTTGCGGGTATGCGTCGGAGAGAAGGCCGCGCTGTCCGGACCGAAGAGCAGTCCCTTCAGTAGCGCGGGCGTGTCGGCGCGTGTCCGGGCGGCGCGCTTGCGGGGACTTTCCTGCAGGATGGCGTGGACGCGGTCCCATGTCGCTCCGTCAATTATCGCGTCGTGCTCGCCGGCATAGCTTTCGCCCTTGTGGACCGCCTCGCCGATGTAGGCGCGGTTGCTAAGCATCCGGTAGAGGTACTTCTTGTCGATCCGGTTGCCGGCCCGCGTTGTGATGCGTCGCGCCTCGACCTCCCGGGCCAGGATCGTGCCGGAGCCGATCTCGAGGAAGCGGGCGAAGATCCAGCGCACCTGCTCGGCGGCGTCTTCGTCGACCACCAGCTTGCGGTTCTCGACGCGGTATCCGTAGGGCGGCACCCCACCCATCCACATCCCCTTCTTGCGGCTGGCGGCAAACTTGTCGCGGATGCGCTCGGCCGTCACCTCGCGCTCGAACTGGGCGAAGGAGAGCAGGATGTTCAGCGTCAGCCGGCCCATGGAGGTCGTCGTGTTGAAGCTCTGCGTCACCGAGACGAATGTCACGCCGTTCCGGTCGAACACCTCGACCAGCTTGGCGAAGTCGGCGAGCGAGCGGCTGAGGCGGTCGATCTTGTAGACCACGACAACGTCGACCAGACCGTCCTCGATATCCTCCAGCAGCCGCTTCAAGCCGGGGCGCTCCAGCGTCCCGCCGGAGATGCCGCCGTCGTCGTACTGATCGCGAACCAGCACCCAGCCCTCGGAGCGCTGGCTGGCGATGTACGCCTCGCAGGCCTCCCGCTGGGCGTGGAGGCTGTTGAACTCCTGCTCCAACCCTTCCTCGGAGGATTTCCGGGTGTAGACCGCGCACCGCAGCTTGCGGACGACCTTCGATTTCTCGGGCGGCTTCGTCATCTCCGCCACCTGTGGTTCTTGAGGCCGAAGAAGGTCCAGCCATTCCAGCGCGTGCCGGTGATGGCGCGCGCGATGGCGGACAGCGATTTGTAAGGCCGCCCTTGCCATTCGAAGCCGTCGGCGGTGACGGTGACGACCTGTTCGACGCCCTGCCATTCGCGCAGGAGGCGGGTGCCCGTGATGGGGCGGTCGCGGTCGCGGCGTATTCCGCGCTTCTTCTTGTCGCCGCCGTCCAGTTCCTCGCCCAGCCGTTCCAGCCGCCGGATGGTCTCGGGCTTCAGCCCGCCATAGGCGAGCTCCTGGATGCGGTAGGCCAGGCGGGATTCAAGGTAGCGCCGGTTGAACGGCGGCGGCTCGCTGTCGAACAGGTCGCGCCACTGTTGCTTCAGGTCGGGCGTCGCCGTGGTCTTCAGCGCGGCCAGGCGCGCGGGGATGGGATCGGGCTTGTTCATGCATTTCTCCGGTGAGTTGGAGTTGCATGACGGCATTGGTCGGGCGGATAGTGTAGGCAACTTTCTCCGGTGTCGTCAGATACTTCGCCCCCGTCCCGAATCCGCAATCGAACGAGGCCGAGCGCCAGCAGGCCGCACAGCTCGGCGCGGCGTTCTGCGGGCGTCATCTGGTCGGGCGGGAGCGGATTGGGTCGTTTCATGTCTTGGTAGCCGTGATCGGTGGTGCTGTTACCGATCAAAAGCCACCCAGCCGCCCGGGACGGGACATCTCAGCGGAACGGGATGCGGAAATGCGAACAGGAAGAGAACATCAAGGCTTGCCGATCAGGGATTTGTCCATGATTATCGCAGGTTGAATCAATCGACAGCAGTAGTTCATTGAGGTGAGTTCATGGCGCGTAAGAAGAGCGAATTCGGACCGAACCTCGGAAGTATCCTTCAGGGCGCCCCGGCGGCGCTGGTCCGGCAATTTCTCGCCAGCTTCAAACGGCCCGACGACACTCTTCTCGCTCCGCCGGAAATCACTGAGGGCACGCCCGATGATCAAGGCAAGGCAGCGCTGAGTGCGTACCTGCGTTCGGAGGACAAGGAAATCATCGGGCTACTTGAAGGCATCGCTGGCGCTCTGCTCGACATGGGCCAGGACAAGGGAGCGACCTCACTCGAAACGGTTGCGGGCCAACGGCTGCAGAATGTCGACTACGACCAGTATGAGTCCCAGCCTGACCTGCTGTGCAAGAGCATCTGGATGCGCACGGTCTTCCCGATTCACTTCCACGACGCCCAGAGCTTCTATGCCGCGCGGCGCTATCGAGAACGGCGGACGTACTACACATGCTGCGAAGTGGACTTCGACCACGCTTCTGTTGCCGACACAGACGCAATTCCTGACGAGAAGCTCTGTGACGCTGTTCAGGATGCTCTGGGACTGAAGGGCAAGGTCACCGCGTCCGTCCTCGAATTGCCCGAGACCGCCAACTATCCGCCGTCCTTCATGGTCGCCCTGCGCCATCCCGGGCCCCTGTCGAGTATCGACAATCATCGCGAGGAAGGGGGCTGGACCGTCCATTACTACAGGCCCTCGCATGAGGCTGTCCTGATCTACACACCCCAGCTGAAGAAAATCGAGGTCGCGTCTGCCAGCAGCGACGTTCGCGAAAAGACCTCTAAGGTCTTCGCGGAGGTCGTTCTAGGGCGCCCGCCTTCGGCCAAACCGCTGACCCGCCGGGAATTCAACCTCGAACGCTTCAGGTCTTCCTTCGATCTGGATTGTCCGGATCTCGAGGACGTCGAGATCACGATGGCGGCGGTAGTCGAGGCCGAGGTCCGCCTCGGCTCGTGGGGCCGAAGGCTGAACATCAAGGTGACCATAAAGGACAAGATGGAGGAAGTTGTCCAGAAATACGTCTCCAATTCAGCCAACCTGATCCGGAGTTTCGGCTTCACAAAAATCGCCATCGCAATTGGTTACACCCGTCGATCGGACGGAAAGGAGGGAACCTTCCGGGTCTCGATCTCGGATGGCAGCAGTTCGGACGTGCAGAGCATGCGCGATCCGTTCCTTCGGGACCTCGGGTTCCGACTGCTCGAACACTGGGGTATTACGCAGAACCTGCGGACGCTCACCGATCAGGAACGGGCTCAGTGGTTCGGCTTTCTTCTGTCGCTGTACGAGCTGCCCGGCGACACTGTTGCAGGTGCGTTCTTCAGCTCCGCGGGGGTCGATCCAGCCCGTCTGGTGAGTGCGAGATTGATTGCCCGCAAAGGGCGGCAGGTGATTGGGCTCGCCGAGGATGACGATGAGGTTGTCGAAGTTGAGCAGCAAGCGGGTCCGGAGCCAGGGACGGTTCGACAAACCGGTTCCTTTGGGGAGGCGGACGGATTGCGTCTCGACACCAATGCGATCGAGTACGGGATCGATCGAGCATGGCTCGCCGAAACCATCCTCAAGGCGATAGCTGGCTCTCTCGGCATCAGAAACATCGAAACCATCAACGAGTTTGTCGTCTCGCTTGGGCCGATGGCACTGGGTGAGCGAAAGGTCCCGCTTTACCTGGCGCGCCGCCTTGCCGATCTGAAAGCCCGCGAGAGTGTGGAAACTGCGCTTCGGTCGCGGCATACAGCGGGCCCCGGCCTCGTACTCGCCGTTTCCGATGAGCCGCCGCAATTCCTCGGGCCGAACGTCGTTATCGCGCTGCGCGACCTGCTGCTGAACGACGGAAGCTTCGGCGATCTGGACCGAGAGGAAATGGCCCGGCGCTTCGAGGCAAACCGAACGCTGGCGACCTCTGCGCAAGTCGCTCAGGTTGTGCGACACACGCCTCGCTCTGCGACGCTCATCATCCCTGGGCTCGAGCCGCTCACGCTCGACGGCGCGGGCCAGATCCAACTCTTCGAAAGCCTTGTTGAAGCGGCGACCGATGGCACAGGCCAGCGGCTGACCAAGGTCCTGATGGACGGGATGGGGTCTGACAATCCCAGACAGCTGTTCTCTTCCGGCGCATGGGCGAAGGCTCATCCGACCTACATCCGGCACGGTTCGAGCAATCGCTATTGGCGTCTCGGCGAGGCGACCGACCCCGCGTGATCTAGAGTTCATCTAGGGTTTCGGGCGGGACGGTCTAACAAACCGCTGATTATTGGAAGGGCTCCATATAGAGGAGCTCTTTCATGCCGACTCCCTTCCCCTCGCGCCAGGCAGCCCAGACGAGCTGGTCCGGCGCCGCGACGACCAAGCCCACCACCCTCAACTCGGAATGGCGCTGCACGCGCTGTGACAAGCTGCTCGGCGTCTGCCGGGACGGCCGCATGCACCTGCGCTTCGCGCGGGGGCACGAGTATCTCGTGGGCTTCCCGGTTCAGGCGACCTGCCGCGGCTGCGGCACGCTGAACAACGCGACCGCACCCGCGCGCTGACGCGCGCATTCACCCAACCCCCTGAAATCGCAGAGACGCGCGACGTCCTGACCTGGCCACGAGAAGGCGCCGGACGCCTGGCCGCAAGGCAGGCGTCCGATGTCCTTCGCGTGGCACGAGATCCGTGATCACCTCATGCATTCATCCTCCAACCTTCACTTTCAGCGCAGTTTCGACGGCGTCCGGCATGCGAATGCCGCCCTCGCATCGTTCCGGGATCCGGCGGCCCTGCTGGACGGGCTGCACGGCACGACCGGCGATCAGGGCCAGAAGAACGTGATCCTCTCCGCGCTCGTCAGAGCGGCGCAGGGCGACGGGCCCGCGTCCGACTGTGCGCTGACGTTGCTGCTGCTGGCGCTCTGGCCCGGCCTCGACGCCATCCGCCGCCGGTCGCTCTGGCGCAGGCTCGGCACCGCCGACGAGGTTGCGTCCGATGTTCTGGCGCGCACCACCGAGGCGGTCAGCGGGCTCGACCTCGGGCGCGTCAACTGGATCGCGGCCACGGTCCTGCGCAACGTCGAACGCGACATGATCCGCGTGCACCAGCGTGACCAGACCCGCGAACATCTCGCCAGCGGCGCCGATCCCGACGAGGTCGCGGACAGCGGTGACAGCGGGATCGGCGCGGCCGGGTACGCACGGCTGAACGGCGCGGTGCGAAAGTTGCTGGGCGATGACGCCCTGCTGGTGATCCGCGTGGCGATCGAGGGCTTCTCGCAAGCCGAGGCGGGAGCCGAACTGGGTCTGACCGAGGCCGCCGCTCGCAAGCGCTACCAGCGCGCCATGCGCCGGCTGCACGACGCCCTTCAGGAAATCCCCTGAGCCGATGTCCCGATGCGGTCCCGCCGGTGGCTTTTCCCATTCGAGTGCCCCGAGCGCCTTCCCTCCAACCGAAAGCAGACACGCATGAACCGCACTGCCGATCTGTCGCTCGAGGATTTCAGGCGTCTTCCGGGGCTCTATCGCCGCTGGGAGCTGACCGAGGTCTGCGAGCCCAACCGCAACTATCAGATCGAGGACGCCGGCGCCCATGCCGACGGGACGCCGCTGCTGGCGATCTACGTCGCCGAGCCCGCGCCCGACGTCCGCGAGGCCGCGTGATGCGCCTCCTCGATCACCTCATCCCACGGAGAAAAGCCATGCCGGACCAGTTGGACGACATCACCCGTCTTCGCGCCGCGAGCTACGCCCTCGAAGACCTCCCTGAAGCCATCGCCCTCCCGCAGCGCGCCGGTGACGAGCCGCGCGAGCCGCTGCCGGTCGTCGAGGCGACCGTGGACGAGATCGCCTTCGCGATCATGGAGGCTGAGCGGGAGAGCACAGTCGCCTACCGCCGCGCCGATGCGCTGAAGCGCCTCTACAAGCTGGCCCGCGAGGCCGGGTGCATCGGCGCAGATCGCGCCGCCGCGGCAGTGATGAAGAAGGAGGGCCAGTGATGTCCCTCCCCATCATCGGCGCCGACGAACGGCTCGCGCAGCGCAAGGGGATCAAGGGCGTCATCTTTGGCCGATCCGGCATCGGCAAGACCAGCCTGCTCTGGACGCTGAACGCGTCCACCACGCTCTTCCTCGACCTCGAGGCCGGGGATCTGGCGGTCGAGGGGCTGGAGATCGATACGCTCCGGCCCCGCACCTGGAAGGAATGCCGCGATTTCGCGGTGTTCATCGGCGGGCCGAACCCGGCGCTGCGCGAGGACCAGCCCTACAGCCAGGCGCATTTCGACGAGGTCTGCGGGCGCTACGGCGACCCGGCGGTGATCGGGAAGTACGAGACCGTCTTCATCGACTCGATCACCGTGGCCGGGCGGCTCTGCTTCCAGTGGTGCCGCGGGCAGCCCGAGGCGTTCTCGGAGAAGACCGGCAAGCCCGACATCCGTGGCGCCTACGGTCTGCACGGCCGCGAGATGATCGGCTGGCTGACCCACCTGCAGCACACGCGCGGCAAGCATGTCTGGTTCGTGGGCATCCTCGACGAGCGGCTCGACGACTTCAATCGCAAGGTCTTCCAGCCGCAGATCGACGGCTCGAAGACCGGGCTCGAGCTGCCGGGCATCGTAGATCAGGTCATCACCATGGCCGACATCGCCGATGCCAACGGCCAGCCGCAGCGCGCCTTCGTCTGCCAGACGCTGAACCCCTGGGGCTATCCGGCCAAGGACCGCTCCGGTCGCCTCGACAGGGTCGAGGCCCCGCATCTCGGCCGGCTGATGGACAAGATCCAGTGCCCCGCGGCGCCAGCCTCCGAACGCCTGACCTGGCCGCCGGTGACCCCGGCCGATCCCGCGCCCGCGCAGGAGCCCGGCCATGGCTGAGCGCCTCTCGCCACGCCCGGTGTCCCGATCCGGTCGCCGGGGTGGCTTTTCCCTTCTGACGCCGCTGCGCGTCCCATCCTCCAACTGAAAGGAGCCGCGCAATGTCCGGACCCTGGAACGACTTCAACTCCGCCCAATCCAACACCAACGTCATCCCGAAGGGCACGCTCGCCAAGGTGCGCCTCACCATCCGCCCCGGCGGTTTCGACGACCCCTCGCAGGGCTGGACCGGCGGCTGGGCGCGCCGCGCCGCCACCGGCGCCGTCTATCTCGACGCCGAATACACAGTGCTCGAGGGGCCCTATGCCCGCCGCAAGGTCTGGTCGCTGATCGGCCTCTACAGCCCGAAGGGCCCGGACTGGGCGAACATGGGGCGCGGCCTGATCCGCGGTATCCTCAACTCGGCGCGCGGCGTGTCCGACAAGGACAACTCCCCCGAGGCGCAGGCGCGCCGCCGCATCAACGGCTTCGGCGATCTCGACGGCGTCGAGTTCGTCGCCCGCATCGACATCGGCACCGACACGAACGGCGAGGACAAGAACGAGATCCGTGCCGCGGTCACCCCCGATCATCGCGACTATGCCGCGCTGATGGGCACCGTCGCGCCGCAGGTCGCCGCCGCCCCGGCGCAGGGGCACGCGGCGCAGCAGCCCACCACGACCACCCAGCCCGGCCAGCCCGCGTCCGCCCCCGGCGCCGCCGGTCGGCCGAGCTGGGCGCAGTAAGGGGGGCTCGGCCATGCGCCTGCGCCCCCGCCAGAAGACCTTCGTCGAGCGCAGCGTGGCTGCGCTCGCCTCCCGCGGCAACACGCTGGGCGTGGCGCCCACCGGTGCGGGCAAGACCATCATGCTCTCGGCGGTCACCGGCGAGATGATCAGCGACGGCGCGAAGGCCTGCGTGCTGGCTCATCGTGACGAGCTGACGGCGCAGAACCGCGCCAAGTTCCAGCGCGTGGTGCCGGGCGTCGCCACCTCGGTCATCGACGCCACGGAGAAATCCTGGAACGGCCAGGTCGCCTTCGCCATGGTGCCGACGCTGGCGCGGGCTTCGAACCTTGCCGACATGCCGCGTCTCGACCTGCTGGTCGTTGACGAGGCGCACCATGCCGTCGCCGACAGCTATCGCCGCATCATCGACCGCGTGCGCGAAGCCAATCCCGACGCCCGCATCTTCGGGGTCACGGCGACGCCGAACCGGGGCGACGGGAAGGGCCTGCGCGAGGTCTTCGACAATGTCGCCGACCAGGTCCGTCTGGGCGAACTGATCGCCTCGGGCCACCTGGTGCCGCCCCGCACCTTCGTCATCGACGTGGGCGTGCAGGACGAGTTGCGCTCGGTCCGCAAGACCATGTCGGATTTCGACATGGCGGAGGTGGCGGGCATCATGGACCGCGCTCCCGTCACCGACGAGGTGATCCGGCACTGGAAGGAGAAGGCAGGCGACCGGCAGACCGTAGTGTTCTGCTCCACCGTCGCGCACGCCGAACACGTCACCGACGCCTTCAGGGCGGCGGACGTTTCCGCCGCCCTGATCCACGGCGATCTGGCGGCCGAGATCCGCAAGGCGATCCTCGCCGACTACGCCGCGGGGGACATCCGCGTCGTCGTCAACGTGGCGGTGCTGACCGAGGGATGGGACCATCCGCCCACCTCCTGCGTCGTGCTGCTGCGGCCCAGCTCCTTTAAGTCCACGATGATCCAGATGGTCGGGCGCGGCCTGCGGACCGTCGATCCCGAGGAATATCCCGGCATCGTCAAGACCGACTGCGTCGTGCTGGATTTCGGCACCTCCAGCCTGATCCACGGCACGCTGGAACAGGATGTCGATCTCGACGGCAAGACCGAAACCGGCGAGGCGCCGACGAAGACGTGTCCTGCTTGCGAGGCGGAGATCCCGCTCGCCGCCACCGAATGCCCGCTCTGCGGGGAGGCGTTCCCGCGGGATGACGAAGAGGCCGGTGAAGGCGGCGGTGCCGCGCCGCTGTCGGGCTTCATGATGACCGAAATCGACCTGCTGAAGCGGTCCAGCTTCGCCTGGGTCGACCTCTACGGCACGGACGACGCGCTGATGGCCACGGGCTTCGCGGCCTGGGGCGGCATCTTCTGGCTGGACGGAGTCTGGTACGCGATCGGCGGCGCGAAGGGCGAACGCCCGCATCTGCTGGGCGTCGGCGAGCGCACCGTCTGCCTCGCGCAAGCAGACGACTGGCTGAACACCCATGAGACCGACGAAAGTGCCTTCAAGACCCGCTCCTGGCTGCGCCAGCCGCCGACCGAAAAGCAGCTCCAGTACCTGCCGCCCGAGTGCCGCCATGACTTCGGCCTGACGCGCTACCGCGCCTCGGCGCTGATGACCTTCGGCTTCAACAAGCGCGCCATCCGCCAGCTGATAGACACGGCGGCCTCTCCCGAACGGAGGGCGGCATGACCCATGTCCACATCCACCCCCATCACCGCCGAGGACCGGCGGCGGCTCTGGCATCCGCGTGGGACGCTCTGTGCTGTCTGCCGGCAACCCACCCGTGGTTTTGGCTGGTTCGATCCTCACCGGTCGAAGCGGCCCCGGCCCTCGGTCTGGTTCTGCTCGATGTCCTGCCAGTCCTTCTGGACGCGTTGGGCGCGGGAGCGTTTCGCCATGGTTGACCTGACCGAGGAGGAGCGCGCCGCGATCACCGCCACCATGAAGCGCGTGGCGTTGCTGATGGACGAGATCGGCTGGGCCACCCCGCTCGCCGATCTGACCGAGCCGCAGGTTCGCGCGCTGATCGAGGAAGCCGTCGAGGGCTTCCGCGAGGCCATGTCCGACATCGTCCGGGCGCAGACGCCGGAGGTGCCGTTTTGACCCTCGATTACAATCATCGCCCCAGCTTCGCCGATCGGGTGAACACCGCCGTCGATCATGCGCTCACCGCCGATCAGGCCATGCGGCCGCCCCGCGACTATCTCGGCGGCTCGCGCCTCGGCCATGCCTGCGAGCGGGCCCTGCAGTTCGAGTTCACGGCGACGCCGAAGGACGAGGGCCAGGACTTCAGCGGCCAGTCGCTGCGCATCTTCGCCATCGGCCACGCGCTCGAGGACTTGGCGGTCGCCTGGCTGCGCGGCGCGGGCTTCGACCTCTACACGCGGAAAGGCAACCGGCCCGATGGCGGCCAGTTCGGCTTCTCGGTCGCGGGCGGGCGCATCCGCGGCCATGTCGACGGCATCATCGCCGCGGGGCCCGAAGGCTTCGAGCTGGCCGTTCCCGCTCTCTGGGAATGCAAGACGATGAACGCAAAGAACTGGCGCGCCTGCGTGAAGGACGGTGTCACGAAGTCGAAGCCGGTCTACGCCGCTCAGATCGCACTCTATCAGGCCTACATGGAAGGAACGGTCCCCGGCATCTCGGCAGCGCCCGCGCTCTTCACCGCTATCAACAAGGACACGGCCGAGATGCACCATGAACTGGTCGCGTTCGACGCCGATCTCGCGCAGCGCATGTCCGACCGGGGCGTGCGGATCCTGCAGGCGACCGATGCGGGCGAGTTGCTGCCGCGCGTCGCGACCACGCCCGACTTCTTCGAATGTCGCTTCTGCCCGTGGGCCGAGCGCTGCTGGGGGCTGCCGGCATGAGCGACGACAGCATCCTGCATTTCAACCCGTGGATGGACTTCAACGACGGGCCGCCGTCCGAGAACCCCTTCGGCTGCGACCCCGACCCCGAGCAGATCGCCGTGTTCCTCGACACCGTGTTCAGCTGGTGCGAGGGGCTGATCCCGCTGCGCGGCTTCGTCGACAAGGGTCAGGGCCGGGACGGCAAGCCGCACAACATCTGGATCCCGGCCGACGACACCGCGCCGGGAAAGCTCGCGACCTTCGCCGCGTGGGCGAACCGCGAGGGGGCGGCAGTCTATGTCATCCCCGGCACGGTCGAGGAACAGGGCCAGGCCCGCGCCGCCGACGTGCTGCAGATGCAGGCCATCGTCGTCGATCTCGACGCAGGCGACATCCCGGCGAAGCTGGGACATGTCACCCGCCACCTCGGCCCGCCCACGCTGATCATCGAAAGCGGCGGGCGCACGCCCGAGGGGGCGGCGAAGCTGCATGTCTGGTGGAAACTGACCGAACCCGCAGAGGGCGAGGATTTGGCCACCCTCTGCCGCCTGCGCGGCGAGATCGCGGTGAAGGTCGGCGGTGACACGCATTTCCGCTCGGCGCACCAGCCGATCCGGGTGCCGGGCACGGTCTATCACAAGCACGGCCACCAGCGCCTCGTGCAGATCCGCGAGCATCGCGACGTCGAGGTCGACCTGGCGGATTTGGCCGAAAAGGTCGCCGAGATGCCGCCGCTGCCCGGCGTGGGCTTCGCCAGCGACGTCTCGGCCCCGCAGGCCAAGCCCGGCATCGACGCGGTACTCACCACCCCGGTGCGCGAAGGCGCGGTCGACGACTGGTCCCGGTTCCAGGGGGCCAGCGCCGCCATCGGCCATTACGTCCGCCTGGTGCACGAGGGCCGCCTCGACCCCTTCGCGGGTTGGGAGGCGATCTGCGGCTACAACGCCGCCATGCTGCGCCCTTCCTGGCCGCTCGAACGGCTGCAGGCCGAGTCCGAACGTCTCTGGGCGCTGCATGTGAAGCGCAACGGCCCGCCGCTCCTGCGCGCAGCCCACGCCGATGCCCCGGCCAGCCCGCTGCCGACCTTCAGCCTCGGCGCTCTCCTCGACGACACGAGCCCGATGCCCGAGGACGTCATCGGGCCGCGCGTGCTGACGCCGGGCGGACTCCTCGTGCTTGGCGGCGCGCCCAAGGTCGGCAAGAGCGACTTACTGATCTCCTGGCTGGTGCACATGGCGGCGGGCGTGCCGTTCCTCGGCTTCATGCCGCCCCGGGCGCTGCGCGTGTTCTATCTGCAGGCCGAGATCCAGTATCACTATCTGCGCGAGCGCATGCAGCAGATCGCGCTGCCCGCCGCCGTGATCGCCGCCGCGCGCGACACCTTCATCGCCACGCCCAAGCTGAAGCTGCTGCTCGACGCGGAGGGCGTCGCCCGCGTCACCGAGGCGATCCGGGCCGCATTCCCCGACGCGCCGCCCGACATCATCGTCATCGACCCGATCCGCAATCTCTTCGATGGCGGCCCCGAGGGCGGTGGCGAGAATGACAACACCGCCATGATGTTCTTCCTGAAGGACCGGGTCGAGCTCCTGCGCGAGGCGGTCAATCCGGACGCGGGCGTCATCCTCGCCCACCACACCCGCAAGGCCAGCAAGCATCAGGTCAAGGACGATCCCTTCCTCGCCCTCTCCGGCGCCAGCGCGCTGCGCGGCTTCTACACCTCAGGGCTGCTCATGCACCGGCCCGACGAGGACAGCACCGTCCGCAGGCTGGAGATCGAGCTGCGGAACGGACCAGCGCTGCCGGGCAAGCTGATCGACAAGGTGAAGGGCGAGTGGGTCGAGCTGAACCCGCTGAACGAGCGCCTGGTGCGCAAGGAGGTCGGCGCAAAGCTCGATGCCGAGCGGCTGCGCAAGCACGATGTCATCCTCGGCATGCTGCTGGATGAGGCGGCGAGCGAGCGCCTCTACACCGCGATGCAGTTCGCCGAGACCTTCGAGAACCGGGGCGGTCTGGGCAGCAAGCACACCATCCGCGAGCGCCTCAGCGTGCTGGCGACCAAGGGCTTCGTGAAGTTCCTGCGCGACCCCTCGGGGTTCGGCTTCCCCGTCACCCGGTCTCGGTTCGGCTATCTCTGCGTAGAAGGCATGCAGTTCGGCGCGCCTGTCGAGGAGGTCGATCCGGACACCGGCGAGGTCACCATCGAGGCCCGTCCGGTCCTGCCCAGCCACTTCAAATGCCCCCAGTCCGGGCTCTGCCTGCAGGTCGAAAACCCCGCTGTCTGGGTCTACCCGGAGGGGCTCGAGGACGACCTAACTCATATGAGTGAGGCCTGACTCATATGACAGCGCCAACTGTGCACTCAATGAAATCAACGGGTTACGGGCCAACAAGAGTCAGGTCCCTAACTCATGCCCGAAGACTTCATGAAGTCTTATTCCGCAATGATTTCAGCCACTTGTCCTCCCCGGAACAGTTAGGTGTCAAACCCCCATACTACGTATGGGAGGGCCACCCCACAGGGTTGGCCACTCCTCCCATACGTCCGGGCCAGCCGCGCGCGCCGCCGTGACGGTCTGTTGTGCTTCCCGATCCGACGACGGCGGCCCCGTACCGCCAAGCACCAGACCGCCGTCGTCTTCCACCACCACAGGCCACCGGCAAAGGAGACCCATCATGGCTCAGCCGACTCTGATCCCGAATTGCGACGGCGCAAGGTTTGAATCGCTGCCGCTCGACACCCCCCGCAACCGCTGCATCCTCGCGCTCGACCTCGGCACCTCGAGCGGCTGGGCGATCCGCGGCCACGACGGTCTGATCACCAGCGGGACCGTCTCGCTGCGCCCGGGCCGCTTCGATGGCGGCGGCATGCGCTACCTGCGCTTCACCAACTGGCTGACCGAGATCGACCGGCTGTCCGGGCCCGTCGCCGCCATCTGGTTCGAGGAAGTCCGCCGCCACGCGGGTACCGACGCGAGCCACATCTACGGCGGGCTCATGGCTACGCTGACCGCATGGGCCGAACTGCGCGGCGTGCCCTACGAGGGCGTCCCGGTCGGCACCATCAAGCGTCACGCCGCCGGCAAGGGCAACGCCGACAAGGCCGCGATGATCGCCGCCGTCCGTGCCCGCGGCTTCAGCCCCGCCGACGACAACGAGGCCGACGCCATCGCGCTCCTGCTCTGGGCGATCGAGACGAACGGAGGTGTCGCATGAGATGGCATCCCCACGGCTACGGCGGTCGGCGCCGGGATCCCGAGCAGGTCAAGCGCGAGGGCTGGCACGAACAGGGCGTCCTCGCGGTCTCTGCCGATGACGACCGCCTCACCTGGCCCGAGCGTGAACTGGTCCGCCAGCTCGGCGAGAAGCTCTACGGTCCGCGCCCTTCCGACAGGGAGGCGCGCCATGGCTGATCGCGAATGGACCGCCGACTGCGTCGCCGACCATTTCGAGGAGGCGTTCCGCACCCTGCGCAAGCTGCCGCCCGTGAAGGCGCAGGGCTACTTCAACACCTGGCCCGACATCGTGCGGACCAGCCGCGAGATCGCGGCGATGGAACCGCAGCCGATGCGGGTCTGGCCCTCGGCCGCCGCGATCACCCGGCTCGAGCAGACCTTCGACTGGGTGCTCTGGATCGAGGAGGCGGAGCGCAAGCTGGTCTGGTCTCGTGCCGCCCGCGTGCCGTGGAAGCAGATCAGCGGGGAACTTGGCTGCGACCGCACGACCGCATGGCGACGCTGGCAACTGGCGCTGACCAAGATCGCTGCGCGCCTGAATGCGCAGTGACTCCAATGTGTTGCAACACTTTTTCCTTCGACATCTGCAACATGATCATGCTATTCCGAAGGCAAGATGGGGAGAGTGCGCTGGAAAGCTCGCTCTCCCCTTTGCGTTGACGGGGGCCTTCTGGACCCCACTATCCAGCGAGGTCCGGCCGGGGGCCATCCCGCGGCAGTTTCCGGTTCCTTCCTGGCGACATTCGTATGCTGGCGGGCGAAGCGCGGGAAATCGCCAGCGACAGGGCCGGATTTTTGGGAAGCCACCCGGAAGCCGGAGCCACGCGCGCCCCGCGCGAACACCAATGAACGCTGGCCTTCCGACCGGACACCGCTGGTAGCCGCTGGACCCCGTGAGGGGTCCAGCCCGGCATCCGGAGTCGGCAAGCCGCCGGCATCCACCCGACAGAGGAACCTTGCCCACCATGACGCTGAGCTTCGCCCCGGACGCGATCGAGACGTGGCCGCTGTCGCGCCTCCAGCCCTATGCGAAGAATGCGAAGGCGCACGGGCCGGACCAGGTCGCGAAGATCGCCGCCAGCATGGCCGAGTTCGGCTGGACCGTGCCGTGCCTCGTCGGCGAGGACGGCGAGCTGATCGCCGGGCATGGGCGTGTGCTGGCCGCAACGCAGCTCGGGCTCACCGAGGCACCGGTGATCGTGCTGGGCCACCTGACCAAGGCGCAGCGCCGGGCCTACCGGATCGCGGACAACAAGCTGACCGAACTCGGCACCTGGGACGAGGCGCTGCTCTCGGCGGAGCTGAACGATCTGCTGGCCGAAGATTTCGACCTGTCGCTGGTCGGCTTCTCCGATGGCGAACTCGACAAGCTGCTGGCCTACGTCGCGGAAGACGACGGTGAAGAAGGTGGCGCCGGGGGCTCCGTGCCGCCGGTGACCATCCCCGAACCGCCGCGCAATCCTGCATCGCGCACGGGCGATCTCTGGATCCTCGGCGATCATCGGCTGCTCTGCGGCGACAGCACCAGCGCTGCCGACGTGCGCCGTCTCATGAATGGCGAGCGGGCGATCCTGTTCGCGACCGACCCACCGTATCTCGTGGACTACGACGGCTCGAACCACCCGACCCGCAACAAGGACTGGTCGGCATCCTACGGCACAACCTGGGACGACAGTTCGCAGGGGGCCGAACTCTACGACGGTTTCATCGCGGCGGCCGTGGCGGAAGCCATCGCCGAAGATGCGGCCTGGTACTGCTGGCACGCCTCGCGCCGCCAGGCGATGCTGGAGGCCTGCTGGGAGAAAGCGGGCGCCTTCGTCCATCAGCAGATCATCTGGGTGAAGGATCGCGGTGTCCTGACCCGGTCGCATTACCTCTGGAAGCATGAGCCCTGCTTCATGGGCTGGCGCCGCCCGAACCGCCCACCGAAGGTCGCCGAGCAGACGTTGCCCTCAACGTGGGAGATGCCGTCCTTCGCCAAGGACGAGCGCCCCGACCACCCAACCCCGAAGCCTCTCGACGCCTTCGGCATCCCCATGCGCCAGCACGTCGCCCGCGGTGGGCTTTGCTACGAGCCGTTCTCTGGCTCCGGCTCGCAGATCATGGCGGGCGAGGCCAACGGCCGCCGCGTGTTCGCGATGGAAATCAGCCCGGCTTACGTCGATGTCGCCGTCCAACGCTGGCAGGCCGAGACCGGCCGCGACGCGATCCTCGATGGCGATGGTCGGACCTTGGCTGAGGTGAGGACCGAGCGGCTTGGCGACGATGCCGAAGCCCGCGCGGATATGCCGGACCCGGACGCCGCCCCCGAACCCGCGCGAAAGCGAAAGACTACAGCATGAAGCAATCGCGCCTCATGTCGCTGGTCGAGTCCGTTGCCAACGTCATCATCGGCTACGGCGTCGCCGTCGTCACGCAGATCCTGATCTTTCCGATCTTCGGCTTGCACACAACGCTGGAGCAGAATCTGCAGATGGGCGCGGTCTTCACCGTGGTGAGCATCGCGCGGTCCTTAGCCCTGCGACGGCTGTTCGAGGCGGTCAGGATCGCGTCAAATCAGAGCCGATTCAGCTGACCACATGCATGGGCTCAGCATTGCCGGGATACTGTTCAGATCCTATGGTTTCCCGAAGTTGGGGATGGGCCTGAAATGCTTCCCGTCCAAGCGTATGGATGGGGATCGAAATATTGAAGGACGCCAGCGAGCAAACGACCAGCGCGGATACGCTTCCGGATGGCCTTGAGGCACTGCGGCGGGAACTCAGCCTGTCGGATGTGATGAGACTGATCGAGCGGACAGCGCGATGGGTCGACCCCAAAACATTCAATTATCTGCCGCTCTGGTATCCTGAGCATGCGCGGCGTGGCTTGTTCTACAAATCCAACTGGTCCGAGCCGCAGATGAACCGCAACCGCCAGACAGGCGTCAGCATCCACAAACCCGAAGGAAACGTGCACGCGAACAAGGCGCTGACGCTGGCTCTCGGCCTGCGGGCGGGAGAACGACCGAACTGGTCGTGCTGCCACATCTGGGGCGTTGATGATGCTCTCTTCCAGGTCAGCAACGCTGTGGTTCAGGATAGGCGCTTCTTCTCCTGCGTCGCGAACATGGTCCTGCTGCCTACGCCGCTGAAGGCGTTCACGGACGTGATGGCCGACGTGAAGATGATGCTTCGCGTCTGTGCGCTCCACCTTTACGGCTGGTCCTGCGATCATGAAGATGTCGCGGGCATCGCTGGTCAGGTTGCCGAATGGGAGAACTGGGACGCGTATCCGAAGAGCTGGCCGAAGCCCGACCGGACCTCGCTCCCGCTCGGCACGGCCAAGTTCTCAACGCGGATTAAGGATGCGGCCGACCGCAGGAAGGCCGCCATTCGCAATGATCTGGCATCGGCTGGCCCACACTATCCTCGGGATGATGTCCGCAAGGTGCTCGACTACTGGAGCATCTCGCTCTGAGACGCGGAAGCCGCCGCCCCATGTGGGACGGCGGCATTCAGACCTGCTTGTTGAGCGGCGTCAGTCGCGCGGCAGGCTGTAGACCCGCCCGCGACCTTCGACCTTCTCGGAGGTGACTTCGAGCCCGAGCTTCTTCTTGAGCGCGCCTGCGAAGGCGCCCCGGACCGTATGTGGCTGCCAGCCTGTGGCTTCGACGATCTCGTCGATGGTCGCACCGCCCTCGGCGCGGAGCATCTCGATCAGCTTCGCCTGCTTAGTGCCCGTGCGCGGCGTGCGCGCCATGGGCGCGGGGTCGGCTTTGGCCGGAGCGTCCTGCGGGGCCTCCGCACTCGGCGCCTCATTGGCGCCCGTGGGAGCGCTGTGGTCGCCTTCAGGCTCGATGCCGATGGCGGCGAGCCCCGCATCGGTGATGTGCAGGATGATGGCGCGGCCGTCCTCGTCGTTGCGCCAGATGCGGTTCAGCGCCGCGTCGGCCTTGGTCTGGCTGTCGGTCGTCGTATCGGCGATGAGCCCGCGTGAAAGGAGCGCGCCGACCACCTTGGCGGCGGCGCCGCCGCGGAGCGAGCCGGGGAGCGGCAGGACGTTGCGGTCCTCGCGCTGTGCGGCGGCGCTGAGGATGATGGCTTGGGTATCGGAAAGCTTGGTCATGGGGTCGTCTCCGTATTCGGGCCCGCGTCATGCGGCGCCTTCTACGACCCCGAGCCGCGCAGGGCGCGCGGCGGGAGATCCGGCGTCGCCAGAGATCAGCGGGCGTGCTCGCCCTCGCCGAAAGCGCTGTCGGTGATGCGCTTCAGGAGGCTGGCGTAGTGTTCGAGGGTGCCGACCATGGCCCAGCCCGCCTCGTCGGGGTGGCAGTTGAAATGGTCGTCGCTGAGCGCCTGCAGGCGGGCGAGCATCTCGTCGATCTCGGCCTTCTTGCCGATGAAGGCGGCGAGCGCGGCTTCCTTGTTCCGACGCGCCTTCTCGGCGCGGAGCTCAAAGCGCGGGGTGGTGATCGGGTTCAGGCGGGTGGTCATCGTGGTGGCTCCGTGGTGAGTTGCCTCGTCCTTCTGGAGACACGTTCCCTCTGTCCGCAGCGCTTATCAACTCGATAAGCACATGATTTAGAGTGATAATCGGAGCCATCGATGCGGGGCATGAGCGAGCGCCAGTATGCCGCGCATGTCGGGCTGTCGCGCGGCGCGATCCAGAAGGCGAAGACGGCCGAGCGGCTGGTTCTCTATCCCGACGGCAGCATCAACGCGGCGGCCAGCGATGCGCGACGTGCCGAGACGACGGACCCGTCCAAGACCCGAAAGCCGCCCGCGCCGAAGCTGAAGCCGGTGCCCGAGGCCGCCGTCGCCGCCGTGGGCGACACGCTCCGCGAACAGGGGCTGGCAGTTCCCGCCGTCGGCGGCGGCACGACCTTCCTGCAGGCGAAGACCGCGAATGAGGTGCTGAAGGCGCAGGAGCGGCGCATCCGGCTCCAGAAGCTGAAGGGGGAGCTGATCGAGCGGGCCCGCGCGCTGGCGCTGGTGTTCCGGCTGGCGCGGGAGGAACGGGACGCATGGGTGACCTGGCCCGCGCGCGGGGCGGCGCTGATGGCGGCCGAGCTCTCGGCCTCGTGCAGCGAGGCGACGGGTCAGCATATCACCGTGGAGCCAGCCGCGATGCAGAAGGTCCTGGAGAAACATGTACGCGCCCACCTCGACGAACTCGCCGAGGTCCGGCCCGACTTCCGGTGATCATGACGCGCTGACGGACTTCGACGGCGCGGGCGAGATACTGCGCGCCTGGGGCAACGGGCTGCGACCCGACCCGGACCTGACCGTGTCAGAATGGGCGGACCGGCACCGGATGCTTTCTGGCCGCGCCTCGGCCGAGCCCGGGCGATACCGCACGGTGCGCACGCCCTACATGCGCGAGATCATGGACCGGCTGTCGCCCGGCGACCCCACGCAGCGGATCGTGTTCATGAAGGCGGCGCAGGTCGGGGCGACCGAGGCCGGCAACAACTGGATCGGGTTCGCGATCCACCAGGCGCCGGGCCCCATGCTGGCGGTCCAGCCGACAGTGGAACTGGCCAAGCGCAACTCGCGCCAGCGGATCGACCCGCTGATCGACGAAAGCCCCGAGCTGCGGGAGCGGGTCAAACCGGCGCGCTCGCGTGACGCGGGCAACACCATGCTGTCCAAGGAATTCGCGGGGGGCATCCTGATCATGACCGGGGCGAACTCGGCGGTCGGCCTGCGCTCGACCCCGGCACGCTACATCTTCCTCGACGAGGTCGACGCCTATCCCGCCTCGGCCGAAGAGGAAGGCGACCCGGTCACGCTGGCGGAGGCGCGGTCTCTGACCTTCGCTCACCGCCGCAAGGTGCTGCTCGTCTCGACCCCGACGATCCGGGGGATGTCGCGCATCGAGCGGGAATACGAGGCCAGCGACCAGCGCCGGTTCTTCGTGCCGTGCCCGCATTGCGGTGCGATGCAGTGGCTGAAGTTCGACCGGCTGCGCTGGCAGAAGGGCCGCCCGGAGACGGCGGAGTATCACTGCGAGGGCTGCGAGACGCCCATCGCGGAGCACCACAAGACGGCGATGCTGGAGGGCGGCGAATGGCGGGCGACCGCCACGGCCGCCGATCCGACCACGGTCGGGTATCACCTCTCGGCGCTCTACTCGCCGATCGGCTGGCTGAGCTGGGAGCGGATCGTACGGGCATGGGGCGCGGCGCAGGGGTCGGACGAGGCGATCAAGGCGTTCCGCAACACGATCCTCGGCGAGACCTGGGTCGAGACCGGCGAAGCCCCGGACTGGCAGCGGCTTTACGACCGGCGCGAGCGCTGGACATCCGGCACGGTGCCTGCGGGCGGGCTGTTCCTGACCGCCGGGGCCGACGTCCAGAAGGACCGGATCGAGGTCGATGTCTGGGCCTGGGGCCGCGGACTTGAGTCGTGGCTCGTCGATCACGTCGTCATCGAGGGCGGCCCCGACCGGCACGACGCATGGTCGGAACTGACAGCGCTGCTGGACCGGTCCTGGCCGCATGAACGCGGCGCGCATCTCAGGATCGCGCGGCTCGCCATCGACACCGGCTACGAGGCCCCGGCGGTCTATTCCTGGTCGCGGGCGCAGGGGTTTGGGCAAGTGTCGCCGGTGAAAGGCGTCGAGGGGTTCAACCGCTCGAGCCCGGTCTCGGGGCCGACGTTTGTCGACGCGACCGAGGGCGGGAAACGCCTGCGTCGCGGTGCTCGGCTCTGGACCGTGGCGGTCTCGACCTTCAAGGCCGAGACCTACCGCTTCCTGAGGCTGGCGCGGCCGACCGAGGAGGAGATGGCCGACGGGGCGGCGTTCCCGCCCGGCTCGGTCCATCTGCCGCATTGGGTCGAGAATGAATGGCTGAAGCAGTTCGTGGCCGAACAGCTGGTGACGGTGCGCACGAAGCGCGGCTTCGCCCGGCTGGAATGGCAGAAGCTGCGGGAACGCAACGAGGCGCTGGATTGCCGGGTCTATGCCCGCGCCGCCGCCTGGATCGCCGGCGCGGACCGCTGGCCCGACGAGAAATGGCGCGACCTCGAGGATCAGCTCGGGGCGGCCCCCACCGACCCCGATCCTGCCGGGCAGATCAACCGGCCGGGACAGGCCCCGCAGGGCAAGCGCCGCTCCGACTGGCTCGGGCGGCGCGGAGGATGGTTCTGAGTGAGGACCGGTCCGCGCAGCGGATGCGAGGCTCCAGTGGAGCGTCGCAAGGGAACGAACGCACTGAGCGGGAGCGAAGGGCATGGACTGGACGGAAACCGAGCTCTCGGCGCTGCGCCGGGCCTATGCCAGCGGCACGACCCGGGTCAGCTATGACGGCAAGTCGGTGGACTACGGCTCGGCCGAGGATCTGCTGGCCCGCATCCGCACCATCGAGCGCTCCATCGTGGGGACCACACGACCACTGCCGGTGGCCGGGCTGGCTGGCTTCTCGCGCGGGGATCGCTGATGTCGGCGAACTGGTTCGACCATGCCATCGCATCGGTGGCGCCGCGCATGGCGGCGCGCCGTGTGATGGCGCGTCAGGCCTTCGAGACCCTGACGCGGGGCTATGACGGTGCCGCGCGCGGGCGGCGCACGGAGGGCTGGCGCGCGCCGGGATCCTCAGCCGACACCGAGATCGGCGTCGCCGGGGCGCTGCTTCGCGACCGGATGCGCGATCTGGTGCGCAACAACCCGCATGCGGCCAAGGCCGTGGCGGTGCTGGTCAACAACATCATCGGCGCGGGCATCATGCCCCGCGCCGCCAGCGGCGACGACACGCTGGACCGGAAGGTGGATACGCTGTTCGAGCGCTGGACGGCGGACTGCGACGCCGACGGCCAGCTCGACTTCTACGGGCTGCAGACGCTGATCTGCCGCGAGATGGTCGAGGCGGGTGAGGTCCTGGTCCGTCGAAGGCTGCGGCGCGCCAGCGACGGTCTGCCGGTCCCGCTGCAGCTGCAGGTGCTGGAGGCCGACTTCCTGGACGCGACCAAGTCCGGCGTCCTCGGCGCGGGGCGGCTGGTCCAAGGGATCGAGTTCGACCCGGTCGGCAAGCGCCGGGCCTATTGGCTCCATGCCGAGCACCCGGGCGACGCCTACGGGGCCTTGCAGAACGGCCTGCAGAGCCGCCCGGTCCCCGCGACCGAGATCGCTCATGTCTACGAGAAGCAGCGCACGCAGGCGCGTGGCGTTCCCTGGGGTGCGCCGGTGATCCGCAGCTTGCGCGATCTCGACGATTACGAGGTGGCCGAACTGGTCCGCAAGAAGACCGAGGCCTGCGTCACCGCCATCGTCTTCGGCGACGACGAGGCGCAACAGGGCATCGCGCCCTCCGTGGTCGATGCCGACGGCAACCGGGTCGAGCAGTTCGAACCGGGGCTGATCGCCTATGCCCGCGGCGGCAAGGACATCCGGTTCAACCAGCCGTCCGCCACCGGCGGCTATGGCGAATACAAGCGGGCCAGCCTGCACACGATCTCGGCCGGGTTCCGGGTGCCCTATGAGTTGCTGACCGGCGATCTCAGCCAGGTCAACTATTCCTCGATCCGGGCCGGGCTCGTGGAGTTCCGCCGCCAGATCGACGCGGTGCAATGGCAGCTGTTCATTCCGATGCTCTGCGCGCCGGTCTGGCGCTGGTTCACGGAAGCCGCGTGGGCGGCGGGCCAGATCCCGTCGCCGACCGTGCCGGTCGAATGGTCGCCGCCGAAGTTCGAGGCGGTCGATCCGCAGAAGGACGCGATGGCGAACCTGCTGTCGATCCGCTCGGGCACCATGACGCTGGCCGAGGTGATCGCCCGACAGGGCCGCAACCCCGACGCCGTGCTGGCCGAGATCGCCGCGACCAACGCCAAGCTTGATGCGCTGGGGCTGGTGCTCGACAGCGATCCGCGCCGCGTCACCAAGACCGGCAGCGCGCAGACGAGCGATCCGGCGACCGATCCGGCCGACGACGAACCGGACACCGACGCCCCGGCCGCCGACGCGGACAATGACCCGGCGCAGGCCGACCAACAGGACTGACCTTCATGGACACAATGATCGAACTGCCGGCCATGCGCCGGTCGGCGGAGCTTGCGCCGAACACGGCCGATGCCGACAGCCGCACCGTCGAGGTGGTCTGGTCGGCCGGTGCGCGTGTCCGGCGCGCCTCCTTCTTCGGCGAACCCTATGACGAGGAACTCAGCCTCGACCCCGCCCATGTCCGGCTCGACCGGCTGAACGCGGGCGCGCCCTTCCTGAAAGTGCACGAACTCGACACGCTCGACGCGGTGATCGGCTCGGTCGTCCCCGGTTCCGCCCGGATCGAGAACGGCCGCGGCATCGCGCTGGTGCGGATCAGCGAGCGCGCCGACGTCGAGCCGATCTGGCGCGACATCCAGGCCGGGCACATCCGAGCGGTCTCGATCGGCTACCAGGTCCACCGCTTCGAGGTCTCGAAGCCCGAGGCCGCCCGCGAGCTTTGGCGCGCGGTGGACTGGACGCCGTTCGAGGTGTCCGCCGTCGCGGTCGGCGCCGATCCCGCCGCGGGCTTCCGAGCCCAGCATCCCCTTCACGACTGCGTCCTCCACCGCAGGGACGCCCCTTCAATCACGAAAGGACCGATCCCGATGACGGACGAGACCGAAACCCCGGCGAGCGACGCCGCAACCCCCGCCGCCACCCAGCCGACCGAGCCGGCCGAAACCGAGGAAACCGCCATGACCGAGCCGAAAGCGGCTGCGCCCGAGCCTAAGGTCGTGGCCAGTGAGACGCGCGCGCAGCCGAAGACGCAGGCAACTCCTGCGCCCGACACCGAGGCGGTCGCGACGCGCGCCCGCGAGGCGGAGCGCGACCGCGTCTCCACCATCTACGATCTGGCAGGCCGCCTGAACCTCGAGCGCGGCTTTGCCGAGGATCTGGTCAAGCGCGGCGTCAGCGTGGACGAGTCCCGCCGTCTGATCCTCGATCAGGTCGCGGCGAAGTCCGACGAGACCCGGACCTTCCCCCATGTCTCCGTCCCCCTCGGCGGTCGGGACGAGCGGATCACCCGCCGCGATGCCGTGGCGAATGCGCTGCTGCACCGCTACAGCCCGACGCTCTTCCAGCTGGAAGACGCCGCGCGCCAGTACCGCGGCATGACGCTGCTGGAACTGGCCCGCGAAAGCCTCGGCAATGCCGGGGTGAACACACGGGGCCTGTCGCGCGACGAGGTGGCGACGCGGGCGTTGCATTCGACCTCTGACTTCCCCGAGATCCTGTCGGCGGTCACCAACAAGACCCTGCGGCAGGCCTACGAGGCCTATCCCCGCACCTTCATGCTGTTCTGCCGCCAGGTGCTCGCCACCGACTTCAAGGCGATGCACCGCGTCCAGCTCGGCGAAGCGCCCCAGCTGCTGGAAGTGGGCGAGAGCGGCGAGTTCAAGCGCGGGACGCTCGGGGAGTCGAAGGAGAGCTACAAGGTCAAGACCTATGGCCGGGTGGTCGCCATCACCCGCCAGACGCTGATCAACGACGATCTCGACGCCTTCACACGGATCCCGGCGATGTACGGCAACTCCATCGCCCAGCTGGAGTCTGACGTGGTCTGGGGCATCATCACCGCCAACCCGGCGATGGCCGACGGCAACGCGCTGTTCCACACCACCCACAAGAACCTCGCGGGCACCGGCGCGGCGCTCGATGTGAGCAGCGTCGGTGCGGCCCGCGCGGCGATGGCCAAGCAGACGGGGCTCGACAAGAAGACAGTGCTGAACGTCCGGCCCGCCTTCCTGATCGTGCCCGCCTCGCTGGAACTGAAGGCCGAGCAGCTGGTCGCGCAGAACCTCGTGCCCGCCGCGACGTCCAGCGTGGTGCCGCAGTCGATCCGCACGCTCGCGCCGATCAGCGAGCCCCGGCTCGACGCCGCCAGCGAGACCGCCTGGTATCTGGCGGCCTCGCCCAACCAGATCGACACCATCGAGTACGCCTATCTCGAGGGCCAGCAGGGCGCCTACATCGAAACGCGCAACGGCTTCGACGTCGACGGCGTCGAGATCAAGTGCCGCCTCGACTTCGGCGCCAAGGCCATCGACTGGCGCGGCCTCTACAAGAACCCGGGCGCGTAAGCCGCTTCCAATGCTGAACCCCGACATGCGGGCGGTCCTGACGGGCCGCCCTTCGTCTTTCCACGAGGATCCCCGTCATGAAAAACTTCGTCCAGCCCGGCAACACCATCACCCTGACCGCGCCCTATGCCGTCGCCTCCGGCGATGGCCTGCTCGTCGGCTCCCTCTTCGGCATCGTGGCCGGAGCGGCCGCCCTCGGCGAGCCCGTCGAGACCGCGCTCGTCGGCGTGTTCGACATCACCAAGGTCGGCTCCCAGGCATGGACCGTCGGCGCCAAGGTCTATTGGGATGACACCAACAAGCGCTGCACGACGGTCGCGACCGACAACACCCTCATCGGCGTGGCCGTCGAGGCGGTGGCGAGCGGCGCGGGCGACACCGTCGGCCGGGTGCGCCTGAACGCGGCGTTCTGATGAGCGCCTTCGCCGCCGCCGTGGGCGCGCTTTTCGGCGATCCGAACGTCGGCCGGGACGCGGTCTACATCGCCGACGGCGGCGCGCCCGTGCTGGTGCGCGTCGTCGCCCGGCGCGCGGATGCCGTCTCCGACTTCGGCAACGCGCGGCTCTGGTCCGAGACCACCCGTGTGGATCTGCTGGTGACCGAGGTGGCGAACCCGCGTCCCGGTGATCGTTTGGAAATCGACGGGGACGCCTTCCTCATTCAGGGCGAACCCGTCCGCGACCGCGAGCGGCTGGTCTGGACCGTCGATCTGAGGCCCGCGTGAAACTGAAGCTCGACATCGATCCCGACATCGTCGCGATGATGGCGGCTGAGGTGGCTGCGGGCGAGCGCGCCGTTACCGCCGCCATGCGCGAGGCCGGGACTGGGCTGAAGGCGGCATGGCGGCTGCAGATCACCGGCGCGGGGCTCGGGCACCGGCTCGCCAACTCGATCCGGAGCCAGAACTTCCCGAGGTCGGGCGAGAGCCTGGACGCCGCGGCGCTCGTCTGGTCGAAGGCGCCGGTGATCGTCGGCGCGCATGACACCGGCCCGCTGATCCGCTCGAAGGATGGGTTCTGGTTGGCGATCCCGCTGCCGGCCGCGGGCAAATCCCTGCGCGGTGGCAGGATCACCCCCGGCGAATGGGAGCGGCGACGCG
The DNA here is from genome assembly GCF_000379485.1 of Wenxinia marina DSM 24838. Lineage (GTDB taxonomy): Bacteria > Pseudomonadota > Alphaproteobacteria > Rhodobacterales > Rhodobacteraceae > Wenxinia > Wenxinia marina. Next base: position 177,584 of record NZ_KB902299.1, on the reverse strand, counting down.
GGCTGCGCCTGCGCTTCGTCTATCGCCGCACCGGCCCGAGCCTGCTGGTGGCGGAGGGACGGCTGAACACCAAAGGCCAGGCGGTGGTGTCGCGCTCGAAGACCGGGCGCGGCAAGGTCACCGCGCCGATCTTCCTGCTGGTGCCGCAGGTCAAGTTGCCGAAGCGGCTGGACCTCGCGCGGGATGCAGACCGGGCATTGGACAGCGTGCCGGGGCTGATCGTGGCGAATTGGGTGGAGGTGCGCCTTCCGTAACCTCAGCGGATTTTAGCCATCGCGTGTGCTTCAAAACGGTTCCCAAATTGCTCCGCGATGTTGCGCCAACGAGTTATGCCCGACAGCCGAAGGGCATAAGGATTTCCATCAACCTGGATGGCCTGACCATGTGCGATCCGGTTTCGCACCTGATTGACTATATCGAGGTTCTTTTTCAGCGCCGCGGTGGATTGCCCCTGCCAAGACAGACCGTCGAAAACATCAGTCACGCCAAGGCGAAGAAAAAGCGCGACAATGTTTTGGTCGCTTGGATTTCCCCATCTGTTCCAAGTCGCAGAGTACGATTTGACCTCAGCAGCCGTCATTGCCCGTCCAAAAGCTTTTTGCGAACACGCCAAAAATACGTCCCCAACGAACGCTTGGAGCGCTGACGAGAGCATCACTACACATGCGCGATTGAGAGCTGAACCTTCATGCTGACCGTCAACCAGTCGGCGTGGAGCGCCAGCGTTCCCTCCATGCAAGTTCCTTCGCGCGGCAAGTAGCTCGTCAACCAGTATGAGCGATAACGGCAATCAGTTCCCTCCACCTCACCTCGTTTGCCGAGAGCTTCAACGAGGAGGCACGAACAATCAACTGCACGCGGCTTCGCAATGCCTCCCGAAATGCGCCAATAGGCAGTCTCACTACCGATGTCACCCCGCGAAACCATCCTCAACGCGCTGCATGCGCGGCTCTCGGCGCTGCCTGCCACCGCCCTGCGCGGTGAGGTGCTGCCCGAGCGCGTCCCGTCCGACGGCCTGCTGATCCTGCGAGACGGAGAGCCGGGTGAGCCTGAGGTCACGCTGTCGCCGCTCGCCTACCACTACCAGCACCGGGCCGAGATCGAGGCGGTAGTACAGGGCGCAACCCGAGACGCCGCCTTCGACACGCTGATCGCCAGCATCGGCGCAGTACTCGCCGCCGACCGCACGCTGGGCGGGCTCTGCGACTGGGTCGAGGCCGAAGCGCCGCGTCCGGTCGATCTGCCGGTCGAGGGGGCGGCGAGCCTGAAGGCGGCCGTGATCCCGGTCGTGCTGCACTATTCCACGGCCGACGCACTGGCCTGACCCCGACAACCCGAGGAGAACACCATGGCACGAGCCCAGGGGGCGCGAGCGCTGATGGCGCTTGCGTTCGAAACGACCTATGGAACGCCGCCCGCCAGCGGCTTCACCCGCATGCCCTTCGCCAGCACCTCGCTCGGCGCCGAGCAGCCGCTGCTGAACTCGGAGCTCTTGGGCTACGGCCGCGATCCGTTGGCTCCGATAAAGGACGCGGTGACGGCGGACGGCGATGTCGTGGTGCCGCTCGACGCCGAGGCCCTCGGCTTCTGGCTGAAGGCGGCGTTCGGCGCCCCCACGACCACGGGTGCGGAAGCGCCATACAGCCACGAGTTCCAGTCCGGGTCCTGGACGCTGCCCAGCATGTCGATCGAAACGGCGATGCCCGAGGTGCCGCGCCATGCCATGTACTTCGGCTGCATGCTGGACCAGCTCAGCTGGCAGATGCAGCGGTCCGGCCAGCTCAGCGCGACGGCGCGGCTGGTGGCGCAGGGTGAGACGGTGGGCACGACGACCAGCGCGTTCGGCACGGGTGCCTCACCCCCCGCCGCGCTGGAGCTGAAGCGGTTCGGCCATTTCAACGGGTCCATCATGCGAAACGGCTCCCCGCTCGGCAACGTCGTCGCGGCCGACATCACCTATGCCAACAATCTCGACCGGATCGAGACCATCCGGAGCGACGGCCGCATCGACGGGGCGGACCCGTCGATCGCCGCGCTGACCGGTTCCATCGAGGTGCGGTTCGCCGACAGCACGCTGGTGACGCAGGCGCTGAACGGCGAGGCCTGCGAGATGGAATTCGCGTACGTCCTGCCCTCGGGCGAGAGCTTCACCTTCACCGTACACGCCGTCTACCTGCCGCGCCCGCGCATCGAGATATCCGGGCCGCAGGGCGTGCAGGCGACCTTCGACTGGCAGGCGGCGCGCGAGAGCGTGGTCGGCCGGATGTGCACCGCGACCCTGATCAACGACATCGAGGTGTATTGACGATGCTGACGCTCGACCTGACCAATGCACCGCGCTGGCATGATCTCGCGCCCGGTGTCTGTGTGCAGCTGCGCCCGCTGACCACCGCCCTGATGGTGGCGACGCGCAGCGATCCGGCCGTCGAGGCGGTCCCCGAGGAGGCCTCGGACGAGGAACGCGCGGTCGCCTTCGCCAAGGCACTGGCCCGCCGCGCGCTGCTCGCCTGGGAGGGCATCGGCGACGCGGACGGCAACCCCATCGATCCGAGCCCCGAGGCCATTGATGCGCTGCTCGACGTCTGGCCGATCTTCGAGGCGTTCCAGCTGACCTACGTCTCGAAGGGTCTGCTGCTGGAGCAGGAAAAAAACGCCTCCGCGCTCTCGCCGAATGGTCCTTCGGCGGGGGCGAACGCTACTGCGACGCTTGCCAAACGACGTGCGCGGACTGCCCGGCGCGGCTGAACCGTCCGGAAACGCCTGAAGGCTGGCAGGTCTGGGACCTCGTCGGCCGCCTCGGCGGCCAGCTGCGTGTCCTGCCCGGCGCGGTAATCGGCTGGGACATGTCGGCGGCGTTCGCACTCGGCGACGCGCTCGGGGTCTCGCCGCCCGCCATGGCCGAACTGCTGCCGGTCATCGAAGCGGTGATGGTCGCGAAGCTCAACGAACAGATGGATCACTCCCATGGCTGAGAAGAGGGTCAGCGTCCGCCTCGCGGCCGTGGGCGGACGGCAGGTTCGCGCCGAGCTGGAAGGTGTCGGCGAAGCCGGATCGCGCGGCTTCGGACGGCTGAGCCGCGAGATGGAAGCGGCCAACGCGAGGCTCGCAGCCTTCTCGCGGCGGGTCCGGGTCGCGGCCGCCGCCGCCGTGGCAGCCGCTGCAGCCGCGGGCGTGGCGATGATCCGGTCCGGCCTGCAGACCGTCGATGCGCAGGCCAAGCTCGCGCAGTCGCTCGGCACCACCGTCGCCTCGATCCAGACGCTCGAGCGCGCGGGCGAGCTGGCGGGCGTTTCCATGTCCGGCATCGAGCAGGCCACCAAGGATCTGACGCGTCGCCTCAGCCAGGCGGCAGCCGGGACCGGCCCGGCCGCCGATGCGCTCGACCGGCTCGAACTCTCGGCCAACGAGCTGATCGCCCTGCCGCTCGACGAGCGCGTCGGCGCGATCAACGCCGCCATCGAGAACTTCGTGCCCGCCGCCGAGCGCGCCGCAGTCGCGGGGCAGCTCTTCGGCGAGGAAGGCTCCATCGCCATGTCGCGGATCGACACCGCGACGCTGCGTCAGGCGACCGAGGACGTGCTCGCCTTCGGGGTCGTCGTCTCCGAGCAGGATGCCGACCAGATCGAGCGGACCAACGACGCGATTTCCCGGCTCGGGCTGATCTGGCGCGGGTTGTCGCACCAGCTGGCCGTTGCCGCGGCGCCTGCGCTCGAAGCCGTCGCCGACGTCATGGCGGCGGTCGCGAGCCGCACCGGCCCGCTTGGGATCGCGATCCGCGGCCTCTTCGACAACATCGGCCGCCTGACCACCTATACCGCGACCTTCGCGGCCTTCCTCGCGGGCCGCTGGGTCGCCGGCATGGCCGCCGCAGCGCTCTCGGTGCGTGGGCTCGCCACAGCGCTCGTCGTCCTCCGCGGTGCCGTAATCCGGACGGGGATCGGCGCGCTCATCGTCGGCGCGGGCGAACTCATCTACCAGTTCACCCGCCTCGTGTCTGGCGCGGGCGGGTTCGGCGAGGCGATGTCGCTTCTCGACGATCTCGCCAGCGGGGTCTGGGACCGGATCGGCATGGGGGCTGCAAGTGTTGGAGCTTCGGCAATGGCGGCCTTCGCCGACATCCAGGCCTCTGCGGCGTCCGCGATGCAGGGCGCGCTCGAGGCCGTGGTCAGCTTCGCAAATGCTGCTGTGAACAGCTTCGAGGGCGCGTTCGAGGCAATCAAGGCCGTCTGGGGGCTGCTCCCGGCCGCCATCGGCGATCTGGCGTTCCAGGCGGCGAACAGCTTGATCGAGGGTGTCGAGGCGATGCTGAATGGCGTCGTCACCCGGATCAACGGCTTCATCGAGGGCGTGAATGCCGGGCTGGAAGCGCTCGGGGTGGACCGCCGGATCGGCGTCATCGCCGGGCTCGATCTCGGTCGTCTCGAGAACCGTTTCGCCGGCGCCGCCACAGAGGCCGCAACGGCAGCACGCGATGCCTTCGCCTCGGCCTTCGCCGACAACCCGCTCGCCGTGCCTGATCTCGGACTGACGGCAGCCGCGACCGAAGCCGCGGCTTCGGCCGAGGCCTGGCGTCAGACGGCCGCCACTCTGGCCGACGGGGCGCTTCAGCCACTCGCCGCACTCGATGCCCTCCGTGCTGCGGTGAGCGGCGCCGGCACGGAGGCCGAGTCGGCGCTCGATGGCGCGACGGTCGCTGCCGAGCGCTTCGCTGCCGCACTTTCCGGAGAGGACGGGGCGGGACCGGCCGCCGCGCTCGACGAGACCGCCCAGGCCGCGGGGCGCGCAGGCGGCGCCATGCAGACGGCGGCCGATGTCGCGCGCCAATCTTGGGACGCGGCCCGCGCCGCCGTGGAACGCACGCAGGAGATCGCGAAGGGGCTGGCAGAAGACATCACGGGCCCGATCAAGGAGGCGCTGAAGTCGGGCGAGCTCAGTTGGCAGACCTTTGCAGGAGCTGTGGCCGGGATTGCGCGCAATCTCGCGAACCGCCTCATCGACCAGGCCTTCAAGCCGATCGAGGACGCGCTCTTCCGCGCCTTCTCCGGCGCGGGTACCGGCGGAGGCGGTGGCCTGTTCGGCTGGATCACGAGCGCCGTCGGCGGGCTTTTCGGCCTTGGTGGCGCCTATGCCAGGGGCGGCGCCTTCGCGCAGGCAGGCGAGATCACCGCGTTCGCCCGCGGCGGCGTGGTTTCCCGGCCGACGGTCTTTCCCTTCGCCCGAGGCGCGGGCCTCATGGGCGAGGCTGGACCGGAAGCGATCTTGCCCCTGCGGCGTGGGCCGGGCGGTCGGCTCGGAGTGGAGGCCAACGCGGGAGGACCTGCGCCGCAGCCCGCCACACGTATCGTCAACGTGCTCGATCCCGCGATCGTCGGGGACTATCTGGCCACGCCCGCGGGCGAGCGGCTCATCGTCAACGTGATCCGACGCAACCGGGGAGGTCTCGATGCCTGATCGGCTCTGGCCCTTCGCGGCGCAGAGGCCGGTCACGGAAGTGCTGGAGTGGTCGACTGACGTCCTGGTCACGGAAGCGGCAGAGCAGCGCATCGCACTCCGTACGGCGCCGCGCTCCACGCTGACCTTCCCGCATCTCATCGATGCCATCGGGCTGGCAGGGGCCGCAGAACTCGGCCGGGCCGCATCGCTCGACGACTGGACCTTGCCGCTCTGGCATCTCGCGCGTTCGGCGACGGCGCCGATCGATCCCGCCGACCCGGTGATCCTGGTCGACACCACCGACGGCGCCTTTGGCGGGGCGGGGCAGGCGGTTGTCGCCGCTGATGGCGTCGCGGCGCACCTGGTCGAGGTTGCAGCCGTGTTGCCCGACCGACTGGAGCTCGCCACTCGGGCGGGCGTCAGCCTTGTCCACGCCGTCGTCGCACCAGTCGGCACCGCCTTCTTCGCACGGCCCCTCGAGATCGACCGCGGCCGTCAGGGGCTTGGCACCGTTAGGGCGAGCTTCACACTGCGCTCGCTCGTACCGGCGGCGTGGATCGGAAGGACCGCGATCTATATCGCCATGGATACTTCGGGGTCGATGTCCGGTAGCCGGATGGCCGCACAGAAAGCTGCGCTCGCTCGCCTCGTCCATTGGATCAGCGAAGAGGCTTTCCCGACCAACGACATCATTGTCGTCACCTGGAACGCGAGCGTCACCGGATCGCTCCTGCGGCGCAATGCCGATGCCGCGGCCTACGCCGAAGTCACGACCTGGATCGAGGCTCTGTCCGACGCGACGAGCGGTGGCACGGATTTCGGGGCGGCGGTGAGCGAGGCACCCGACTTCTTCGCCGGCGCCACTGACAAGCGGCGGATCCTGATCTTCGTCACAGATGGGGAGCCGAGCCCCGCATCGAGCCTCGCGGCCGCGAAGGCGACGCTCGCGACCCTCCCAGATGTGGAGGTCTTCGCCTTCAACATCGCGCTTTCGGACACGGGCGCCACCGCGCAGATCGACACCACGCCCGTCGACGGCGTGCCCGTCGTGCCTGCGGGCGATCCGGACGTCCTCGTGAGTTCGATCCGTGCCGCCTTCGGCGGAGCGCTCCCGCAATATCAGGGGCTCGACGTCCTGACCGACCCGGCCGTCCTGCGCCAGCCTCTGGCCGAGACGCTTGGCCAGACCGTCGAGGCCATCGACAACGGCTTCGGCACCATCGTGCTCGAGACCCTGCTGACCCATGTCCAGCGCCGGTCGACGATCACGCTGATCGACCGCGGGCCCGCGCGCCTGACCCGCCGCCGCTGGCTGCTTTCCTTGCGCGGCCGCCAGCGCGCCTTTTGGCTGCCGACCTGGGGCCGGGAACTGGTTCTACAGGCGGCGATCACCTCCGATGCGACCTCCATTGTCGTCGCGCCGCTCGCCGATCCCTCCGTCTGGATCGGCCGCCACCTTATGATCGATCACCCGACCGGACCGATATTCCGCGAGATCACCGCCGCCACCTGGGACGCACTGGGGATCGGGCTCTCCATCACCGCTCCCGGCAAGAGCATTCCCCTCGGCACACCCATCCACCTGCTCGTGAAGGTCCGCTCGGATGCCGACCGGATCGAACTCAAGCACGGGCCGAACCGCACTGAACTGGCGCTGCCACTAATCGAGACCCCCTCATGACCTACGATCTTGCCGAGACCTCGACCGCCGAGGGGCGGCCGTACTTCCTCTACCTCTTCGCGGAAGGAGCCAGCGTCTGGCGCTTCACCAGCCGCGCGAGCGCCTGGATCTCGCCCGCGGGCGCCATCGGCGACGAGACCGAGGATCTTGTCTGGGAGCCCTCGGCTGTGAGCCACAGCTCCGTCGTCCAGAGCAGCGACCCCAGGCGCGTGGACCTGTCGGTGACCTTCCCGCTCTCCGATCCCTTCGCGCGCAGCTATCTCGGACCCCGGGGCCGATCGGTGACGACGCTCACCATCTTCCGCGGCCACGAACAGGTCCCGGCCGAGGTGGTCGCGCACTGGAAGGGCCGCATCGTCTCGGCCCGGGTCGAGGGGCGGCGGATTACGCTCCGGGCGGAATCACTCTTCACCTCGATGCGCCGCGAAGGCGTGCGGGCGAAGTACCAGCGGCTCTGCCGCCACGCGCTCTATTCCCGCGGCTGCCGCCTCGACATCGAGACCTTCTTCGTGGGCGGTACTGCGATCGCGCGATCGGGCCTCGAGATCACCGTGCCCGAAGCCGCGCTCCTGCCGGACGGCTGGTTCCGCGGCGGCGTCCTGCGCCACACGGGGCTGCTCGGTTTCATCACCGGCCATGTCGGAGACAGGCTGACGCTCGCGGGGCGCATGCCGGAACTAGAGACCGCGATCGACGATCTGGAGACGGTCGCCGTCATCGACATGGCCCCCGGCTGCGATCTCCGCCGCGACACCTGCGCCGCCAAGTTCGGCAATCTCCTGAACTTCGGGGGCTTCCCCGACATCCCCGGCCGCAATCCCTTCGGCGGCACCAGCATCGTCTGATCCGCCCCAACATCCCGAGCCCCGCCCATGGTCTGGAACTTCGTCGTCCAGATCGTCGCCAGCCTCGTGCTGACGGCGATCTCCTATGCGCTCTCGCCGAAGCCGAAGACCGAGGTGCCGAAAGCGGCGGGGCTCGACGACTTCGACCTGCCGACCGCCGAGGAAGGCCGGCCGATCCCGGTCGTCTTCGGCACCGTGCTTCTGCGCGGCCCGAACGTCGTCTGGGCCGGCGATCTCAAGGTCGACCCGATCCGCAAGAAGGGGGGCAAGAAGTGAGCGAGACCCTCATCGTCCGCGCCGAGGACATCCGCGCCGCCCGGCTCTGCTTTCAGGGGGCACGGCCGTGGTTCCGCCGCCACGGGCTCGACTGGCAGGCTTTCCTTGCCGAAGGACTGCCCGCCGAGGTGCTGGCGGCCACAGGAGATGCGCTGGCGCTTCGCGTGATCGCCGAGGCCGACAAACGCGCCGCGCGGACCGGGGGCGAGGCCTGACATGGGCGGTCGCTCAAAGTCCCAGACGGTTGGCTACAAGTACACCCTCGGGGCGCATCTGGCGCTCTGCCATGGACCAATCGATGCGATCCGCGAGATCCGGGTCGACGACCGTACGGCTTGGTCGATCGGCGCTGGCCAGAGCAGTTCTGCCGGTACCGGCGTCGGCGCGCTCGCGAGCTACGGTACCGTCGCGGGCATGTCGGCCGCCGCCGCGGCCGCCGGCGACAGCGTGGCCGAGGTGACCTTTCCGGGCACGCTCGCCGGGATCCGTCTCGGGGCCAACTACGACCTGAAGCTCGGCACCGACAACACGACCCGCACGGTCACCGTCCAGGCCGTGAGCTACGATGGCGGGACCGGCACCACGACCTGGCTTGTCGAGCCCGCCGCCACTGCCTTCGCCGCGCAGTCCGTCACGGTCTCCGATGCCGCGAGCCTGCCGAACCTCAGCGGCGGCGCTGCGGGCGGTCGCATCCGGATCAACAAGCCGAACCTCTTCGGCGGCGAGAGCCGCGAGGGTGGCATCGTCGGCGACATCGACGTCCTGATGGGCGGGACCACACAGGGCCAGAACGACTATCTCGCCGCGCAGGCGGGTTCCAACGTGCCGGGCTATCGCGGCATCTGCTCGCTCGTCCTGCGGCAGGTCTATCTCGGTCTCAATCCCTACCTGAAGCCATGGGCCGTCCGGCTCACCCGCATCCTGCGTGCCGAAGACGGCAATCGGCAGTGGTATCCCGAGAAGGCGCAGATCGTGCCCGAGGTCCGGATCGGGGACGCCGCGATCTACATCGCCATGGACACCTCGGGCTCCATGTCCGGCAGCCGCATGGCGGCGCAGCGGACGGCCGTCTCGCGGCTCATCGCCGAGATCGGTGCGAATGCGATGGAGCCCAACGACATCCAGTTTGTCACCTGGAACTCGACCGTCTCGTCGACAATCATCCGGCGCAATGCCGATGCCGCAGACTATGGCGAGCTCAAGGACTGGGTCGACGCGCTGCCGACCACCGTGAGCGGCGGCACGGATTTCGGGGCGGCGGTGAGCCAGTCAGGCGCCTTCTTCAATGGCGCGGGCGGCAAGCGGCGCATCCTGATCTTCGTGACCGACGGCGAGCCGAGCCCGGCCTCGAGCCTCGAGAGCGCCAAGGCGACGCTCGCGGGCCTCTCCGAGGTCGACGTCTTCGCCTTCAACATCGCGCTCTCGGACACGAGCGCCACCGGCCAGATCGACAACACGCCCGTCGATGGCGTGCCGGTCGTCCCCGCCGGCGATCCCGACGTGCTCGTCGCCTCGCTCCGCGCGGCCTTCGGCGAGGGCCCGGACATGAACCCAGCCCACATCATCCGGGAGTGCCTGACGAACCGCGACTGGGGCCTCGGGCACGCCTTCACCGACATCGGCCTGAGCTTCGCGACGGCGGCCGATGCGCTCTTCGCCGAAGGCTTCGGGCTCTCGCTGCTCTGGCAGCAGGAATCGACGATCGAGGACTTCATCGCCGACGTGCTGAAGCACATCGACGCCTATCTCTACGTCGACCGCCGCTCGGGCCGCTGGGAACTGAAGCTCATTCGCGCCGACTACGATCCCGAGACGCTGCCGATCTTCGACGACATGACTGTCGTCGACTGGGGCGAGCTTGGCCGCCGCGAGGCCGCCGATCTGGTGAACTCGGTCACCGTGAAGTTCTCGGACGCAAGGACCGATCAGACCGGATCGGTCAGCGTCACCGACACCGCGCTCGTCCAGGACCTCGGCCAGGTGGTCAGCGCGACGGTCGATTATCCGGGGATCCGCTACGAGTCGCTCGCCGTGCGCGTGGCCGAGCGGGATCTCCGCGCGCTCTCGTCGCCGATCCTGTCGGGCGAGATCACCGTTACCCGCGTCGGCGCCGATCTCGATCCGGGCGACGTGATCCGGCTCGTGAGCCCGCGCCGCGGGCTCGAGGGTGTCGCGGTCCGCATCGTCGAGATCGACCACGGCGACGGGCGCGCGAACGGCGTCCGGCTCCGCATTGCAGAGGATGTTTTCGGACTTGGCGACACGGCCCTTGTTGGTGGCGAGAGCGGCGATCCGGGCCGGCTCATCCTGCCGCCTAAGCCGCTGACACGCCGCTGGGTGACGGAAGCCCCTTACTGGCTGCTCGTCCAGGAGCTGGGTCACGCGCAAGCCGACGCGCTCCTCGACGAGGACCCCGACGTGGGCGCGCTGGTTGCCGCCGGCGAGCGCCCTTCGGCCGATGCGTTGTCAGTTCAGGTCTGGACCGACAGCGGCGCCGGCTACGCGCTCGAGGCGGGCGTCGAGTTCGTCCCGACGGCGCTGCTCACAGCGGATGTGACAGACGATCCGGCCGAGCGGGTGCTGCCGGTCGGCAGCTGGACGGGGCTCACGGATGTGACCATCGGCACGCTCGCCGCGATCGGCGACGAACTCGTCCGGATTGACGGTGTCAGTACCACGACCCTGACGGTCGGTCGGGGCTGTCTCGACACCGTGCCGCAGGTCCATCCTGCGGGCACGCCGGTGATCTGCTGGCAGCTCCTCGCGAACGCGAGCGAGGCGCGCTTCGCGGCCGGCGAGACCGTCGCCGTCCGGATGCTGCCCGAGACGGGACTCGGGACGCTGCCGCTCTCTCAGGCGCCCGAGGACCAAGTGACGCTCGCCTCCCGCGCCATTCGGCCGCTGCCGCCGGGGGATCTCCGTGGCAATGGTGTTTCGGTCGTGAACCCCAACATCCTGAACCTCGGTCCCGTGCTGCTGACTTGGGCGCATCGCGACCGGCTCACCCAGACCAGCAGCGTGTTCGATGCCTATGACGCGGGCGACATCGGACCCGAGCCGGGTGTGACCTACGCGCTCGAGATCCGCTGGATCGATCCGGACACCGATGCGGTGGTCGAACCGCCGGCGGCGGTAATCGATGTCGGCAGCGCCACCAGCTTCACGCTCACGAAGGAGGACGTGCCGATCCTCTCGGCGCCGACGGGAACGAAGCATTTCGAGGCGCGGGTGCAGGCGCGGCGCGTCGCCGGCAGCGCGACCTATGAGGCTCGGGCCGCGCGCTCGATCCGGCTCTTCATGCCCGACGGCATCAAGGTCGCCGAGGCCAGCCTCTGGAACGAGTTCGGGGCGGAGACCCGGCTGACGGTTCCTGAGACCGTCGTCTTCCTCGAGCTCGGCGGCGCGGTCCAGCTTACGGCGGCCGATGCCGCGCTCTGGATCGGCTTCGGGGCAGACGCCCGGCTGAGCGTGGCGCGGGCCGATCTCTTCCACGAACGCGGCGGGGACGCGCGTCTCACCGCCGCCGCAAGCGCTCTCTACATCGAGGTGATCCCATGAGTTACATCCTCCATCTCGGCCACCAGGTCACGGATCTCTCCGGAGCGACCGGGCTGATCAGCACCGACGCCACGGGCTTCGACCCTGCCTACGACGTGAACGCCGTCAAGATCACCGCGAACAACGGTTCATCCGTGCCATTCACGGCGACATGGGCGGAGCCCACCGGCGACGTCTGGATCGGGTTCCGCTACCGGGCGCCATCGGTGAATGCGCACATCATCGCGCAGGACGGCATCTTTCTCGAGTTCTACGACGCGGCGAACCGGCAAGTCGGGCTCGTCCGGACCGAACGAGACGACGAGAAGTACCGTGCTATGGCCGTTGGCGATACCAGCGTCGACGGGGCCTCTTCGTTTGTCGCCGCCACCAACCAGGCCTACTGGGTCGACGTCAAGATCGCCGTCGGCGCCGACATCACCATCGAGTTCCATATCGATGGCGTGCTTCACAGCAGCGCCACCGCCGCCAACACCGGCGGCAAGGGCCGCCCCGTCCGCTGCGTCTGGCGCAATCTCCACCTCTTCGACTTCTACAACCCGGCCACATGGTACTACGCCCACATCGCCGTGCTCGACGGGGTCTCGACCATCGGACGGCGCTTCGCTCGGCGCGCACCGGACCTGGTGGGCACCTACGACGCCTTCTCGGGTGGGATCGACGCGATCAAGGACGGCGACATAGCCACGCGGGCCGCCAGCGACATCGCGGGCCAGCGGCTCTCGTTCTCGCTTGCGGGCCCGACCGGCCCGGCTGGGGCCACGACCATCGCGGGCGTCCACGTCAAGCAGCTGGCCCAGCTCGGCACCGCCGGTCCGACCAGCATCGCGGGCTTCCTGCGCTTGGACGGGGTGGATTACGACGCGGCGCCCGGAACGCCCTCGGCGGACCTGCCATCGCCGGTCTATTCCAGCTGGGACCTGAACCCTGCCGACAGCAGCCCCTGGACGGCGGCCACGCTGCCGGCGGAAGCGGGGATTATCTCGTCATGACCCCACCCAGATCCGAGGGCTTCGTGCGCATGCCCGACGCCGAGTTCGAGGCGATCCTTACGCGAGCCGCCGAGGAAGGGGCGAAACGCGCGCTGGCCGATGTCGGGCTCGATGGCGACGAGGCCGCGCTCGACATCCGCGATCTGCGATCGCTGGTGGATTGCATCCGGCTGGTGCGCCGCACCGCCATGCAGACTGCCGTCCGCATGATCACCACCGGCGTCATGCTGGCGCTGCTCGCGGGCATCGCCATCAAGCTGAAAATTTTCGGCAGCGGCCCGTAGCCGCGCCCCATCCTCATCCATCAGCCCAACCGCACCCGCCCTCGAGGCGGGTTTCTTCGTTTTGGAGGACCCCATGACCACAACTTTCTACGACCACTGGCGAGAGGCGCCGAAGGCAGCATGGCGCTGGCCGAACTTCAGCCCGGCGGAGATCGCCTGCCGGGGCACCGGCAAGCTGCTGATCAACGAGCCCGCGCTCGACAAGCTGCAGGCGCTGCGCGACCAGCTGGGCAAGCCGCTGATCGTCCGCTCCGCCTATCGCAGCCCCGAGCACAACCGTACCGTCGGCGGCGCGACCCGGTCGAAGCACATGGACGGCGCCGCCTTCGACATCGCCATGGCGAACCACGACCCGGTGGCCTTCGAGGCCGCGGCGCGCGAGGTCGGATTCCTCGGCTTCGGCTTCTACCCGCGATCGGGGTTCATCCATGTCGATCTCGGGCCCGCTCGGCAGTGGGGCGAGCGGTTCCCGGTCCGGGCGACCGCATTTGCAGCTGAGACGCCGCCCGCGCGGGAGGTGCTGGCCGACAGCCGTACGATGAAGGGCGGCGGGGCGGCGGGTGTCGCGACGCTCGGCGCGGCCGGGGTGGAAGTGGCTCAGCAGGTGCTGGCGGAGACGCAAAGCGCCGTCCTGCCGCTGGTCCCGTATCTCGATACCCTGCGCTGGGTGTTCATCGTGGTCGCCCTCGGCGGCATCGCGGTCACGATCTACGCCCGCCTCGATGACTGGCGCCGGGGGCGGCGGTGATCAGCACCTTGCTCGGCGGGATCGCCACGACCCCGTGGATGCGGGCGGCGCTGCGCTACGGCGCCATCGTCCTCGCCGTGCTCCTGTTTCTGCTTGCGCTTCGGCGCACTGGCGAGCGAGCGGGACGCCTCGCTGAACGCCTCAAGACAACAGAGAAGGCCAATGATGTCCAACGCCAGATGCTGGAGGCGGCGGCTCGTCGTCCTCGCGATCGCGACGAGCTCGCTGAGCGGCTGCGCGACGGTAGGTTCTGAGCCCGGCATCGCGACCGCCTGTCCGCCCGTGGTGGAGTACACCCGCGAGCTCCAGGCCCGCGCAGCCGACGAGCTCGATCTGTTGCCGGAGGGGTCGGCTATCGCCGAAATGCTCGCCGACTACAGTGTTATGCGGGATCAGGCGCGAGCGTGTCGTCCGCACACGGGCGACATCGCGGACTCGTGAGGCGGTCGGTCCTTGAACCTACAGCCGCTTCAGGTGCTAGCGTCATGACCACACCGGAAATGCATGAAGCCGGCGAGCATCATGAAGCGTCAACTTCCCAAGATGACGCAGCGAAAAATCCACCCTACGGCCGCTGAGATCATTCATGCCTAAAACGACTGAGAGACAAGCATGCTGACCAGACGCCACTTCATCACGACCACTGCCGCATTGTTCTCGCCGCCTTTTGCCGGACCGCTCTCGGCGAGCAACTGGCCGACAGAGTCAGAAAAGGCGGCTTGGGACGCGCAGGTGACGCCGCCGAATTACAATCCTGCCACGTCGAACCCCTGGGGGCTCCACCCGCGATTTCTTCCACAACGCGTGATTGCGAACGACGGCCTGACGCCTGGCGACATCCATGTGGATGCCGTCGCACGCTACCTTTACCACATCGAAGCCGGGGGAACCGCAATGCGGTACGGGGTCGCTATCGGCCGGGGGGACCTCTACGAGCCTGGCACCTATACAATCCGGCGCAAGGTCGAATGGCCGCACTGGACCCCCACGCAGAGCATGATCGAGCGGGAGCCGGACCTTTATTCGCAGTACGAGGACGGGATGGAACCGGGTCCGCAGAATGCGCTCGGCTCGCGCGCGCTCTACCTCTACGTCGGGGAGCGCGACACGTATCTTCGGATCCACGGCACTCCCTATCCCCGCTCGATCGGAAGCCGGGCGAGTTCCGGTTGCGTCCGCATGGTCATGGCCCACATCAACGGGCTCTACGACGAGGTTGAGATCGGGGTGATGGCGAGGCTCTACCCTGCCGAGAGAGCGCTCGGCGCAAGAAGCTGACAATCCGGTTGCAGGAGTAGCGTGCTCAGGATGCCGAGGAGGTGCCGGTGGCGGTGCAGATCGACCGCCCCTCCGAGGTACGGAGCGGAAGGAGCGTCGTCTCGACGGGGCCCGAATGAAGATACCAGTAGCAGCCGTCTTCAGGACGCAGGCGCGCGGTCTGCAGGTTCTGGCTCGGGTCGGCGAGTGCGATTACCGAGCCTGGCACGGGCAACGCCTCCGGGCTCTCGGTCGTACCGGTCAGGTTCGCGCTGCATGCCCCGAGAAGAAGAGTCGTCATGATTGTCCCCGCCCATCGCGTGTTCATCGCGCCGCCTCCGGAAGCCACCATTACAGATTTCACTCGGATTGGTATCCGGAGGGGCCCGGAAGAACAATGCATTGATCGCCCATTCGGTGACCAGCCCGTCAGGCCCCGCGCAGGGTTGAGGCGACCGGGAGGCCAGTTGACCGCCATATGATCGCCCGCCAACCCGACCGGCGATTTTCCTCTTGAAGCTCTAGTTGCTGTAGACCCTAAATAGGACGGACACGTCCGAATCCGAGGGTCGCGTCATGTCCGTTCACCGCAATTCCCACCGAGACAACAGTGCCTGCAGGAACGACCACGCGCATGATCACGGCCATCCGCATGGTCATGACCACGCGCGTGGCGCAAGTGCTGCCTGTTGTGGCAACGGCGGATTCGCCGGCGGTCCAGCGCCCTGCGGACCGCTCCCGCGCGGACGCAGCTTCCAGGTGAGCGGCCTCGACTGTGCCGAGGAGGTGGCGATCCTGAACCGGGCCGTCGGCCCGGAGGTCGGCGGCGAAGCGCATCTGGCCTTCGATGTCATCAATGGCCGCATGACGGTGCTCGACAGCGCGCAGCCGGTGACCGACGACCGGATTGTCAAGCTCATCGCCGGCACCGGCATGTCCGCTCTCCCCTGGGACGCGGACAGGGCTGAGGTGGACCGGGCGGCGCACCAGAAGCGCCAGCGCCTGTTAACGGCCGCCAGCGGCGGGTTCTGGGCCGCCGGCTTCCTCTGGCATCTCGTCGAGACCGGAGCATCTGGCGCTATTGCCCTATTTGCAGGACACGGCGAGGCGCCGATGCCGCTGGCCGAGGCGGGCCTGTTCGCGCTTGCCATCGTGTTCGGCGTCTGGCTGGTGGCGCCCAAGGCCTGGTCCTCGGCGCGCCGACTGAGCCCGGATATGAACCTTCTTATGGTGGTAGCCGTGGCGGGCGCCATCGGCCTCGGCGAGTTCTTTGAGGCGGCGACGGTGGCCTTCTTCTTCTCGCTCTCGCTCTACCTCGAAAGCTGGAGCGTCGGACGGGCGCGCAATGCGGTCTCGGCGCTGCTGGACCTCGCACCGCCGACCGCGCGGGTGATCCGCGAGGGCGGCCGGGAGGAAACCTTGCCGGCCGGAGAGGTGGCCATCGGTGACCGCTTCATCGTGCGAGGTGGCGACCGCATTCCACTGGACGGTGAGGTGATCGAAGGTGCGGGCGCGGTGGATCAGGCGCCGATCACCGGCGAGAGCGCGCTGGTGGCCAAGGAACTGGGCGACGACGTCTATGCTGGCACCATCAACGGCGAAGGGACGCTGATGATACGCGCAACCAGGGCGGCCTCGGACACAGTTCTTGCAAAGATCATCCGCATGGTGGGCGACGCCCATTCCCGCCGCGCCGAGGTGGAGCAATGGGTGGCGAAGTTCGCCCGCGTCTATACGCCCGCGGTGATGGCGCTGGCCGTGGCCATCGCGATCCTGCCGCCGCTGCTGACGGGGGGCGCGTGGGATTTCTGGTTCTACAATGCTCTGGTGCTTCTGGTCATCGCCTGTCCCTGCGCGCTGGT
Source organism: Wenxinia marina DSM 24838 (assembly GCF_000379485.1). Classification (GTDB taxonomy): domain Bacteria; phylum Pseudomonadota; class Alphaproteobacteria; order Rhodobacterales; family Rhodobacteraceae; genus Wenxinia; species Wenxinia marina. The sequence continues at coordinate 160,648 of NZ_KB902299.1, read as the reverse complement.
GATCTCGACGCCGGTTTCCATCGTCGCGGCCCTCACCTCCTCCGCGCGGGCAGGCGTGCTGATCAAGGGTGGCGCCTATGTCGAGGCGCCGGGCCGCACCACTGCGCTGGCGATGGACAAGACCGGAACCATCACGATGGGCGAGCCCGAGGTTGCGGCGATCCACCCCCTGAATGGCGCCTCCGCGCGCGATCTGCTGACGCGGGCCGCGGCACTCGAGGCGCGGTCCTCGCACCCGCTGGCGCGCGCGATCCTGGCGCGGGCCGAGCGCGAGGGGCTGACCGTGACGCCGGCCGAGGACACGCGCACGGTGCCGGGCCGCGGGCTGGAAGGTCGCGTCGGCGGTAGCGCCGTCTGGCTGGGCTCCGACCGGTTTGCGGCCGAGCGCGGCTGGGGCGAGGCAATCCCTACCGATCTGCGCGATCGGATCGAGATAGCCGGTGCGACGTCGGTGGCGGTGGGCGACGACACGGGCGTCACCGGTCTACTGGAACTGCGCGACCGCATCCGCCCGGACGCGAAGGACATCGTTGCGCAGCTTCATGCGCAGGGGGTGACGACGATCGTCATGCTGACCGGCGACAATGCGCGCACCGCGCGGGCGGTCGCCTCCGAGGTGGGGATCGACGAGGTTCGTGCCGAACTCCTGCCCGAGGACAAGGTGACGGCCATCGAGGAACTGGTCGAAAGCCACGACATGGTGGCGATGATCGGCGACGGGGTGAATGACGCCCCAGCCATGGCGCGCGCGCACTACGCCATCGCCATGGGCGCCGTCGGGTCCGACGCGGCCATCGAGACAGCGGACATCGCCCTGATGACGGACGACATTGGCAAGGTGCCGTGGCTCATCGGTCATTCCCGGCGGACCATGTCGATCATCCACCAGAACATCGGCGTTTCACTGGCGACGAAGGCCGGTTTCGTCGTTGCGACGGCATTCGGGATGGCGTCGATGTGGGGCGCCATCGCGGCGGATGTCGGCGTCTCTCTTCTCGTGGTCGCCAATGCATTGCGCCTGCTCAACGGCCACGAGGCAGGTGTGCCGCCATCCGGCGGTGAACAGATTGGTGAGCAGATGGCAAGAGGCGCTCTTGCACACGGGCATTGAACCGCCACGGCCTCCAGGGTAGCGTTTGACCCATACGAGACCTCGCTCACGAGGCATAGAGCAGTGACGATAATCCATATTCCACGCCGCGGCGTCTTGTTCGGTGGGCTTGTCGCCTTCCTGTCCGGCTGCGCCGGCAAGTTCCGAACCTATTCTGGACCCAAGGTCACCCGGCTGCGCCTCTACAAGGCGCAGCGCCTGCTGGTTCTCGACGGCGCCGATCGCGTCTTGCGGACCTACCCGATCGGACTGGGCTTCGCGCCTGTCGGTCACAAGCAGTTCGAAGGCGATGGCCGCACACCGGAAGGCTCCTACGTGATCGACCGGCGGAACCCCGACAGCCTCTTCCATCTGTCCATCGGCATCTCCTACCCGAACGAGGCCGACATCGCTTTCGCGGAATCCCTAGGGCGTTCCCCCGGCAAGGACATCTTCATTCACGGCGGACCGCGGCGTGGTATCGACCCGACCAATGTCCGCGACTGGACGGCAGGTTGCATTTCGGTGACGGATCCCGAGATCGAGGAAATCTACGCCATGGTTAGCAACGGAACACCAATAGACATCTACGCCTGACGGGCTGGGAGGCGTCTGCGCGTCGGTCGATCGCTTCAGGCAAACCGGCGGCGAAGAGCCAAGTTGATGGCCTCGATCGCGATCACCATGGCGATCACGGCCAGTGTGACGCTTGTTGCCTTGTCGTACTGAAACGAGTGCACATAGCGTTCCTTTCTAGCCTTGGGGTCGATGAGGAAACCGCGGAACGCGATGCTGAGGGGATCGAGCATCAATGAGTAAAAATTCCTTGGACGCATTCGAACGTGCATTGCGGAACAATCGCAGTGAGGAATAGGCTCCATCTACGCGAGGACAACAGCCAGTTGGGCGCAATCAAGAAAGTGAGGGCAGAAGGGTCGCGACCACACCGACGCTTCGGGCGCTAGTGATTATTGCGAATGCCCCAATGCTTCCCGCTGCATTCATGGGCGAGCGTTAGTACTCGGAAATCGATCCGATATTCAGAGCGCGTAGACGATCGTCACTAAGGTGATCATCACAACCATGAACATGGCGAATGCGCCGAGGGCGAGGGTGCGGCCCATGTCCCGGTTCGGCTTCTCCACTTTCAGACGCAGTTCCTCCGCGGTTTCCGGAAACTCGAGCGACGCCGCATTCGATTTGCGCACCAGGTCGTAGCGGGAAGTCCAACGCCGTTCCTCCGCCGCGTTCCATCCGTTCAGCACCAGAATGATTGCCACGATGAGAACCATCGACGACGGGACCCAGATTACGTAGCCGCCGATTGTTTCGTCGGCCAGGGCGCGAAGTCGAACACCGTTTGCTGCGATTGTTTCTGATCCATAGAGGGACACCTCCTTGAGCGTCGTCAGGGAGCCCAGAAAGATGTTGGAAACGATCACCACGAACCCTGAAATCAGCCGAGCTCCGCGCCGCGCTCCTTCAGGCGGATCACGCGGATCGAACAGCATAGCAAAGTACCAAAGCCCAGCCAGCACCATTGACAGATGTGCCAGCGCCTCCATCGCCGCAATACGTTGTGCAAGGGAGTAGATCGCCGGGATCTGCCAGACGAAAAGCGCGCCAAACAACAGGGAGGTGGCAAATGCTGGAGGCGCCAAGAATCGCGGGATGCGCGCACGCCCAATCAAGGCAAGGCGTCGGCGCCATTCCCTTTTCAACCCGGCTTGAAGGACAAGCCAAGGCTGAGAAACCGCGATGAGCAGTGGTCCTGCCAGTCGCAGAAGAAGATGCTCGACCTGGTGTACCCAAAACAGACTGTGCCCCAATGGCGCGAGCGGCCCATTCGTCGCGACGAGGACGGCCGCGAGGCCGACAAAGAGGACGGTTCGACGCCAGCCAGAAAACCTTCCGAGACAGCGAGCGTGTATTTTGAGCCCACGCAAATACAGCCATGCTGTAAGGCCGACGACAATGAGCGACACCGGTGACAGCGCGTAGCCGAAAGGGTCGTAAAGGATGGAGCTCGTGATCATTCGCTTCGGCCCTCGCTCATCCGAGGGTTGTCGGAGGTAGCCGGTGTCAGCCGCGAGAGCCCGGAAGCCCCGCCACGGGCCAGTGACAGATCGGTCGACATGGCGAGGTATTCGCCTTGTATCCACGAGGGAAAGAGATTGTCGTAAAAACGAGATAGCGGATGTCCCGACTGCCCGGCGGGCGCGATGTAGTATGATCCCGCTTCTTCCGATATCGACATGACCGCCTGAAAATTGCTTCCGGCCCCCACGAGGAATGGACGGCCTTCTTCCAAACCAAATGACGTCAAGAATTGCGTAAAGGGATCGCCCGAAATCGGCGTTTGAAGGGACAGCAGGTCAGTCAGCAACCCACGTGAACTGATCGGCGACCACTGCATGTCCAATGTATGCTCCTCCCCCCAGGTCCACGTCGAGGGATCGCGCCCATATCGATCGACCAGCCAGCCAAGGGCATCATCCAGGGCCGCGCGAACCTGCTCCTCACATGTCTCGCGAGGTGAGGATAGGCGGATGTCGCACCAGATCGCGCTACCGCGACGATTGCTGAGTACCGCATAAAGAAAGTCCGGGTTCGGACGGGTCCAGATTTGCTCCGCTGTCGGAAACTCGTCCTTCAAAATGCGCTGCTGCAAAGCCCGGACCCAGGTCCAGAACAGCAGAGGTTCCGGTGAATAGCGATCCATATTGCCATTCCACGACGCAAGCCTGTCCAGTAGCTCACGACGAAGGACGTCCGCATCGGTGCCTTCGATGCTGTCTCTGGACTGCACGAACCAAAGCTCTTTCGCCATCAGGGGCAGGAGGGTTCGCGCCACGGAACTTACGGTGTCCCTTTGAACACCGATGGCGCCTTCCGTCGAGAAGATCGATTGCCGCGCTTCAAGCTCCGCCAGCCGAATGTCGCGAAAAGACGACGCCCGTACGGCCTCCGCTCTTGGCCATCGGGCAACGGTTTCTCGGTCAATGGCCAATGCCTCCATGCCCTTCGGCAACATGTCTGCGGCAACTCCGATGGCATCGGTCGCGTCGGCCGAACGCGCGAACAGCTCCAGCATCGTCAGGAAACCTGCCGCCTGCACGGTTGACGGCCCCCTTGGTGCCTCCTCGTCTGGCACGGGAAATGTCCGGAAGGCCCAGGCGACGCGCGCATTGCGACCGACAATAACGAAAGGTACGCCCGGCATTGTGGCCCCTATGACCGGCCCTGTCGAAAATTGAAGATCTGCGAGATACCATTCCGAGGGAAGCGACAGGGAACCGCTGATATCGGCGGCTAGAATTGGCGTTCCGGTCGCTGTTCGGTCGCCGTCCATCGCCCATGCATCAAGGCGCTGCTCCGGATCAGTCGCAAACAGCTCGGGCACTCTCTGGCGATCCGCCGGTATAATGGCACTTGATATGCTCGGCATTCCTTCCCGTGCGCTTCCCGGTAGCAGGCCATTCAGGAAAGACCGGGCAATCCTCAGGCTATCGCCGGGTGTCCAGGCCGCGATCGACCGTTCGTCTGCGATCAGCAGCTCCGGAGAGCCTCTGCCGCGCCCGCCTGCCGACACCAGTTCGAGCCACGCATTGACTCCGGCGGCATAGGACGCGAGCGCGTCTGAGACCGCTGGCGCAAGGTCCAAGATCTCATCGGATGGCCACGAAGCTTCCGCTCTTCGCCTTGCCCTTAACAGCTGACCGAGCCGGTCTTGCGCATGAACGAAGCCTATTGCGAAGTAGACGTCTGCGGCAGAAGTTGCGGAGATGTGCGGGACTGCCGAAGAATCCCGCAGAATGTCGACCGGTCCGTCTAGCCCTGCGACCGTGAAGTCCTCGTCGTAGTCGGGAACGGATCGGCTCAGCAGAAAATAGACCAACCCGGAACCAACCGATGCCGTGATGCAGATCGCCAGGAACCCGTACAGCAATATGTTGAAAAGACGTCTCACGTCGGTGCCGTTTCGAAACCCTTCTCATGAAAAGATGCGCAAAAGGACCACCGAAACGAAATAGGTGAGAAGACCGAAGATGATAGCCGAACTCGTCGCATACTGGAGGATATCCAGCCGGTTTCCTTTTCGGCGTCGCGCCAGATAACCACCCCAGATTGCACCCGCGACAATGCCCGCGATTACCAGCATGACTTTGTCTCCGTTCTTGTTTTCTTGTTGCCCCGGTGTGTGCCGACCAGACCTGCAGCCAGTCCCACGGCCCAAGTTGCGAAGATGAGAGCCAGCAGTGTCCAGTCGCCGAAGCGCGCATAAAGCGTTGGCGGATGAGCGAAGGGCAGAGCCGCACCGATGACACCGGTTTCTCCGGTGCCGAGCCGCGCGGCGAGATCACCGTTTGCGTCGATGACCGCGGAGATTCCGGTATTCGCGGCCCGGACGATGGGAAGCCCTTCCTCGACGGCGCGCATGCGTGCAGAGGCGAGGTGCTGCTCCGGCCCGATGCTGGTTCCGAACCAGGCATCGTTGGTCGCGTTGAAGATCCAGTCCGGCCGGAACAGGTCGTCAACGACATGGCCCGGAAAAATGATCTCGTAGCAGATGGCCACGGCAACCAGCGGTACCCCCGGTAATGCCAGCGTGCGCGGCCCTGGTCCCGGCGTGAAGTCCCCCAAGCCTTGCGTGAGACGGTCGATCGGCAGCCAGCCCCTGAACGGCATGTATTCGCCGAAGGGAACGAGGTGGTGCTTGGCGTAGCCGGTCAGGAATTCGCCGGACTGGTCATAGGCCTGGACCGAGTTGAAGTAACTCGTGCCTCCATCCATTGATACACGATCAGGCACGCCGGTCAGAAGCAGGGCCCCAGCCGGAATGGCTGCGGCGATGCGCGACCGCGCCTCAACGTCCTCATCGAGAAAGCCCGGGAAGGCTGTTTCCGGCCAGAGCAGGATGTCGACGGGGCCGGGACGTGTCGAGAGTTCGAGATAGCGCGTGAGGGTCGCCTCCCGATTTTCGGGCGCCCACTTTTCCTGCTGGGGGACATTGCCTTGCACGATGCGCAGGTCGACTCCCGATGGTCCTGGCGTCTCAAGTTGGAGCCGTGCTGTGCCTGCGTTCCAGGCAACCACAACGATCCCAACGCCGAGCAGGGGGATGTCCCAACGGTGCCGCCCTCTCGCCAAAAAAGCTGCCGCCGGAAGGGTGCCGGCAAGGACCACAAGAAAGCTCAACCCGTAGCTTCCGACCCATGCAGCCGGCTGCCGCAAGGCCGCGTATTCGACAAGCGCGTAGCCCGCGAGGTTCCACGGAAATCCCGTGAGCAGGTGCCCGCGCAGCCACTCTGCCGTCGTCCAGCAGGTCGCGAACAGAAGACATGCCAGCACGCCTCCGATCGCACGGCGTTGTGCGACGCCGGCGAAGAGCGCCGCCGCGATGGCCGGAAAGATGGCGAGGCCGGCGGACAGCACTGCGACGGCGGGGATCGCCAGCGCAGCGAACCGCTCGGCATCCACGTAGAAACTCTCCGCGATCCACGAGAGTCCGAAACCGAACTGCCCAAGACCGAACGCCCAGCCGACGAGTGCGGCCTTGGCGACGGAGAGATGCCGAAGGAGTACAAGGAGGGTAGCGTAAGCAACCGGGACAAGCAGGAGGATCGAGAACGGAGGGAGGGTCAGGACCGCCAGGCCGCCGGCTGCACAGGCCACGGTCATGCGCGACGGCAGGGAAATCACCCGCGCCGCGGGCAGCGTCCAAATCAGGTTCATGGACCAGACCGAGGTCGTTGCTTGAAAATCGGCGCGAGCAGAAGCAATCCGACGCCGCCGACCACGAACACATCGGCCATGTTGAAGGCGGGCCAGTGGGCGGAGCCGACGTAGAAATCGAGGAAATCCGTCACGGCCCGAAATCTGAGGCGGTCCAGCACGTTGCCGAGTGCACCACCGATGATCGCCCCGTAGGCAAGCGCCTCGATGCCGTTCCCGGCGCGGAGCACCATGATCGCGAGCCAGGCGCAGACGGCAAGAGCGAGCACCACAAGGCTCCACCACGGCGCGCCGCCCAGAAGTCCGAAGGTCACGCCATCGTTGCGATGGAACGTGAGGTTGAAACCGGGAAACACGGGAACACCAGCGCTCAAGAAGCTCGCATTCGTGACGACGATGGCCTTTGTGACCTGATCGATCGCGAAAGCCGCAACGGCGGCCAACATGCCGATCACGCGCGTTCTTTCGGCTCTCAACATCTGTCACCCCAGCCAGACGTCGAGAAACAGCATCAGGACAAGGCCGACCGACAGTCCGAGCGTCGCCTTGTTCTGATGTCCGCTGCGATGGGTTTCTGGGATGATTTCGTGGCTGATGACATACAGCATCGCACCGGCGGCGAACGCCAACCCCCATGGCAGCAGCGGCTCCGACAGCGTGATGATACCCGCCCCGAGCAACCCGCCGATCGGTTCGATCATGCCGGTGAGGGCCGCAATGCCCCAGGCGCGCAGCTTCGAGTATCCCTCACCCAACAGCGACACCGCCACAGCGAGACCCTCGGGCGCGTTCTGCAAGCCGATTCCGATGGCGAGTGGGAGGCCGCCTTCCACGCCACCGGATCCGAACCCAACGCCAACGGCGAGGCCCTCCGGGAAATTGTGGATCGTGATTGCGATGATGAAGAGCCAGACCCGCCGAAGCGACGCGGCGCCCGGACCTTCGCGGCCCGTTCTGAAGTGTTCGTGCGGCAGCTTCTCGTTCATCAGGGCAACGGCACCCATGCCTAGAAGGATTGCGATGCAGACGATGGCCGCGGGTACCGCCCCGTTGTCGAACTGCGGCTCAGCCGCGTCCAGCGCTGGAATGATCAGCGAGAAGAAGGAAGCTGCGAGCATCACGCCCGCCGCAAAGCCGAGCGACAAGTCGCGTGTGGCGCGTGAGGGGATCCGCCCGAACAGCACGGGGACGGCCCCGACGGCTGTCAACGTGCCGGCGGCCAGGCTTCCGAGAAAGCCGAGCATGATCGGGGACAATTGATCCATTCGTCAGGTGGCTTACCCTTCGGGGTAGCTTGAATAGACTTCGGTCGAGCCGTCCTTCAGAATCAGAAACACGTCGTAGGCTTCGCGGTCCTCCTCGGGCCCCATGCCGGGCGAACCGTAGGGCATGCCCGGAACCGCGAGACCGACCGCGTCGGACCGTTCGTCTAGAAGGCGGCGGATGTCGGCGGCCGGCACGTGGCCCTCGATCACGTAGCCGTCGACGAGCGCCGTGTGGCAGGAGACCATGCGCTGCGGCACCCCGTTGTCGAGCTTGAAACGCACGAGGAGGCCGCCGAACATGTCCTGGCCTGTCGGTGCGAAGCCGTTCTCCTGGAGATGGTTCATCCAGGACAGGCAGCAGCCGCATCCATTGGTCTTTCGAACATCGATGGCAGTTGCCTCCGCGAGAGCCTGCGCCGCCGGAAAGAGTGCGATTGCGATGCTCAGGGCTTGTGTCAGACGTTTCATGGGTCAGAGCCTTTCGGTTGCTGTCAGGGCGATCTCGCGGTCGAGACTTTCAGCGAGAAGCGCGCGGGCTTCGGCCAATCGCGACAGCGCGGCAGTGTCATCCGCTTCGCGCTCGGCAGCTTCGGCGAGCCGCTCGTCGGAGAGAGGATCGGTCGGACGACCGTCCACCAGAACCTCGTAGTGCAGGTTAGGACCGGTCGCGGTGCCGGTGGCGCCCACACGACCGATCACGTCTCCGGCGGCCACGCGCTGGCCTTGCGCGAGGCCATCCGGGACGGCGCTGAGATGCGCGTAGCGCGTCGTGGTGTCCGAGCCATGCGAGATTTCGACCACGCGGCCGTACCCGCCCCGCCAGCCGATGAAGCTGACGCGCCCGGGTGCCGTGGCGTGAACCGGCGTCCCACTTGCCGCAGCGAAATCGACGCCGGTGTGCATTCGCACGTTCCCATAGACTGGATGCGTGCGGCGGCCGAAAACGGAGCTCAGGCGTGCACCTTCGACGGGCTGCGCGAAGACGCGGAGGACTTCGCCGTCGACGAAGATCGTCGCCTGTCCGCTGCCGTTGTCCGGCCAAACGACCTCGTAGAGCGCGCCGCCGACCTCCAGCGCGGCGAAGGCAAGGTCAGGCTGGCCGATCCTGTCGTCTCCGACGCGCGCCTCGCGCCAGAGAAGCCGGAGGGTTTCGCCGCCTGCCATCTCACGGCGAAAATCCACCGTTCCGCCGAGCATCTGCGCCAGGTCCACCGCAAACCGGGCCGGGATACCGGCCTCATCGAGCGCAGCGAAAAGCGAGCTTTCGATCACTGCTTCCCCGGCAAGCGTCACCGTCTCGGACTTCGGGGTAACGATCTGCGTGGCAAGCTCATCGCCGAAGATCACCTCGATGCGCACACCGTCCTCGATGGCGAGCGCGACGCTGCGCGGGCTGTTGTCCATCGTCGATACGACGGTGACGGAATGTCCAGGCCGCAGCCGCCTCAAATCATATTCCGCGCCAAGAGCGAGGGTGACTTCCGCACGGTCGGTCGCCGAGAGACCGGCCTCCGCGAGAACTATATCGAGCGTCTCACCGCTTTCTATGTCGCGCGACCAAGCGGAAAGGGGAGGTTCGATCGTCGGCAAGGAAGTATCAGCGACGGAGACCTGCAGAAGAGGTATGGGGCTAAGCAACGTCGTGGGCTCGGCTCCTGCCTGCGCAAATCGTGGCGGTTCCGACACCACAAACGGGGGAGGCTGGAGACGGTCCGGCGACCATATGCTTGCTGCCGCGAGACCTGGAGGAACGGGGTCCTTCGACCAGACCCCCGAAAGAACAAAGCCACCACCTGATAGCGCGGCGACAATTCCGATACCTGCCGCGATTGCTCTGAGCCTCATGTTGCCCCCTCCGTTTCTTCTTCGAGTGCGCGGCGAATCTTCGGCACCGCGAATTCCCTCGGTTCGTGATAGTCGATCATGGTGACGAACCGCCCCGCAGCGTCGAACAGGAAAACGCTGGCGGTGTGGTTCATCGTGTAACCGCCACTCTCGGTCGGCACCCGCTTGTAGCTCGCGCGGAAGCCGCGCGCGGCTTTCGCGATTTCCTCATCTTCGCCGGTCCAGCCGCGGATGGCCGGATGGAAATAGCCGACATAGTCCGACATCGCATCGACGGTGTCGCGCTCGGGATCGACAGTGATGAAAACCACGAACATCTCGTCTGCCTCGTCCCCCAAATCGTCGAGCCATCCCGAAATGTCCGAGAGCGTGGTCGGGCAGACGTCCGGACAGTAGGTAAAGCCGAAGAACACCATCGCAGGGCGCCCGATCAGCGTTTCCGGCCCGACCACGTTTCCCTCGTGGTCCGTCAGGCTGAAGTCCATGGCGGACAGAGCCAGCGGCCGCTGGCCCTCCGGCTCGGGCGCACCAGGCCCGTCCACTTGCCACCAGCCGACAAAGAGCGCGAAGAGTAGTGCCCCGACACCCGCTGCGCCGTATCCAAGGATCGTCCGTTGCTGCATCAGTCGTTCAGACCGCGCGCGGCGATCCCGAGGATCGGAACCTCAACGCGCACTTCACCGCCGTCGGAGAAGATCAGCGTCAAATCGAACGTCTCGCCCTCGACCATCGGACGCTGGAGCATCATCAGCATCGCATGCAGCCCGCCTGGTTCGAGCGCGACCGCCTCTCCCGGAGCGATCTCGATCTCGCCCGCCGGAGCCATGGAGTTCACGCCCCGGGCGTCGGTTGCGCTCAAGTGGACCTCCGGCTGCATCGCCAGATCGGTCGATATGCCGGAGAGCGTGAGCGCTTCCTCGCCGGTATTGCGGATCGTCATGTACGCCGCGCCGGGGCGGCTGGTGCCGATCGACGCACGCGCCCATGCGTCTTCGACCACAACGTCCTCGGAACCCGCGAGAGCGGCGCCGCTCAGTACCGCGGCCAAAAGCAGGGCGGCACATCCCCCCAGAATCGTCCCTTTCCTTATCATGTCCGTCGAACTCCGTTCATTTTCAGCTTCGTGTCGCGGTGACCTCGGCGGCCACCAGCCGGCGCAACTCTGCTTCCCCGAACGGATCGAGCGACCGACCGTTGACGAAGAAGGTGGGGGTCTGGCGGACGCCGACTGTTTCGACATCCGCGCGGTCCTGGTTGAGCACAGCCGTCGTACCGGGGAACAGCAACTGGCCTTGCCCCTCATCGACGTCGAAACCGGCCGAAGCCGCGATGTCCAGAAGCAGGCCCGGTTCGGGGGCGCCGTGCGATGCCCATCTTGGCTGGTCGCGTAGAAGCGCCTCCAGCACCGGCTCGAACACCCCTTGCATCCGCGCGGCCTCAAGCACCCGGATCGCCTGTTCCGATGCCTCGCCGTGGAAAGGCGTGTAGCGGATCACAACGCGGACGGCGCTGCCATGCTCGGCCATGATGTCCTTCACGATGGGATGGAAGGCGCGGCAGGCCTCGCAGGCGGGATCGAAGAACTCGACGACGGTGACAGGCGCATCCTCGGGACCCAGCGCAGGCGAATGCGGCCGGATGAGCGCTTCGGCCTGTGCGGGCGGCGCAGCTTCTGCCTCGGCCGTCGGGGCGGGCCGGGTGGCATACCAGGTCGCACCGCCGAATCCGACGGCGCCAACGGCAAGGACGGAGAGGATCAGGGCGCGGCGGTTCATTCGGCGGCCTCCTTGAGCGAGAGGGTTGAAAACAGGGCGACGAGCGCGAAGGCAACGAGCGACAGCGCCGGGATCGGGAGGCCGAGGATCACCTGGTTCTCGCCGGTGCAGGACGGGCCCGTTGCGGTGCAGGGCTGGATCGGCTCGGGGATCCAACCGAGGTAGAGAAGGACATGCCAAAGCGCGACGGCCGCGCCTCCCGTGGCCAGCGCGATCCCGTAGCGGCCAACACCAGGGTCCCGCCACCACAGGCCGAGGCCGAGGACGATCGCCAGCGGAAACATGAAGGCGCGCTGATACCAGCACAGGAGACAGGGCATCTGGCTCAGAACCTCGCCGATGAAGAGGACGGCCAGCGAGGCGGCGAAGGCCACCATCCAGGCCAGCCCGAGGGCCGTCTCGCCGGAGAGCCTTGCCATGCCGTCAGATCCTTTCCCGAAGATCGGCGATGATCTCCTCGGCCGGAGTGCCATACGGCCAAGAGTCGACAAAGCCAGCGTCCGGTCCGAACAGAAGCAGGTGCGACGTGTGGCCCATCGTGTAGCCGTCGGGGGCGCTCGCCTCCTCGATCCGCTCGAAATAGATCGGGAAGATTTCGGCTGTCTCGGCGATCTGTCCGGGCGTGCCGGTCAGCCCGATGATGCGCTCGTTAAACAGCGGCACGAAGTCGGCCAGCGCCTGCGGCGTGTCGCGCTCCGGGTCGATCGAGATGAAGATCGGCTGGACCTCTTCTGCATCATCGCCGAGCCCGTCCATGACGGCGGCGACCTCGGCAAGAGTTGTCGGGCAGACGTCGGGACAGTTCGCGAAGCCGAAGAAGATCAGCATCCAGCGGCCGGCGAAATCGTCCTCGGTCCGGACCACTCCCCGGTGGTCGGTGAGTTCGAAAGCAGCCGCGAAGGCAGGCTCCTCCGCGACCCGTGCCTGATCGGCATGGTAATCCAACCAGAGCAGGCCAAGCACCAGTCCCAATCCTGCAACACCGGTCAGACTCCACAATAGCGTTTTAAATGAAGTCAGTCGCACCTCGGCCCGCCCGATTGATTCTTGATTACCTGCGCTTACATCCTCTAGCTACTGGAGGTTCAAGCCTGTTTGCCTTCGCCCCTGGCAGCTCACCGCTTCGTGAAAATCGGTTCCGGCTTGTCATTCTCGCGCCTGAAACCTACACCTCATGTAGGATTCAAGGGGCTTTCCATGCTTACGATCGGCACGCTTGCGAAGAAGACCGGCACGAAGGTGCAGACCATCCGCTATTACGAGCAGGTTGGCTTGATGCCTGAGCCGGGACGCACCGAGGGCGGACAGCGGCGCTACGGCGATACCGAACTCGACCGACTGGCTTTCATCCGGCATGCGCGTCAGCTCGGGTTCGGCCTCGATGCGATCCGCGAGTTGCTTGATCTCAGCGACCACCCCGACCGCCCCTGCGAAGAAGCCGACGCCATCGCGCGTCGTCAGCTGCGCCAAGTCGAGCAGCGCATGGCGCGACTGGAGGCGCTGAAGACTGAGCTGGAACGGATGATCCATGAATGCAGCGGCGGACGAACGGCGGATTGCCAGGTGCTGACCGTGCTGCGCGATCATTCCGAATGCCTGACCGAGCACGACGAGATCGGAGCCTGACATGCCAACGGCCCTGATCTACGCGACGGCGGCGCTGGCCGAGATCGCCGGTTGCTTCGCCATCTGGGCCTGGTGGCGGCTGGGAGTGTCTGCGCTCTGGCTTGCGCCCGGCGTCGCCTCACTGATTGCCTTCGGCTGGCTGCTCGCGCAGGTCGAGACCGCCGCGGCCGGTCGCGCCTACGCGGCCTATGGCGGGGCCTACATTGCCGCCTCCGTCCTCTGGATGTGGCTGGCGGAGGGCGAACGGCGGGACTGCTGGGATCTCGTCGGCGCCGCGATCTGCCTTGCGGGCGCGGCGATAATCTTGCGCGCACATCGCGGGGCGTGACCCGAGAAAAAGGGGCTTGAAACTACAGCGACTGGAGGAATTACGTCTTTCCGAGATCGATTCGACGAAAGGCGTGCCATGTCTGCTCCCGAACCTCTCCTCACCGAGACGCGGCTTCTCGATTTCAACGCGCCGGTCATTGCAGACCTGATCGCCTCGCGCGGATGGGCCGACCTGGAGGAAGAGGCGCGCGCCAAGGCGGCCTACGACTTCGTCAGGGATGAAATCGCGTTCGGCTACAACAGCGGCGACGCCATTCCGGCCTCGGCCGTGCTGACCGACGGCTATGGCCAGTGCAACAGCAAGGGCACGCTGTTGATGGCGCTGTTCCGCGCGCTGAACATGCGCTGCCGTCTGCACGGCTTCACCATCCACAAGGCGCTTCAACGCGGGATCGTGCCTAAAGCGGTCTACACGATCGCTCCGGCAGAGAATCCTGCACTCCTGGGTCGAGGTCGAACTCGAGGCCCGCTGGATCGTCTTGGAAGGGTTCATCCTCGACAAGCCGTTCCTCGCCAGCCTTCAGAGCGCGTTCGCGGGCCGGGACAGCCTTTGCGGCTACGGCGTGGGCACCGATTGTCTGCGCGCGCCGCCCATCAACTGGAGCGGGGGCGACACCTATATCCAGAAGACCGGCATTAGCCGGGATCCTGGAACATTCGATGCGCCTGACAATTTCTTCGCGATATACGCGCAGGATCTCGGGGCGCTACGGGACTGGCTCTTCCGCCACGCCATCCGCCACTGGAAGAACGCCCGCGTCCGCGCGATCCGTGGAGGCAGCCTTCTCCCGATCGATGGTGCCCCCGAAAACAGGCCCGGCATCTCCCGCGTTGTCTTGAAGGTACGGGCGCACCTTTGCCTCCTCTACGGAGAATAGCGTATATGGACAATTTTTGGCTGGTCATTGGACTTGCGCTTCTTCCGGGCCTCGGAAACCTGGCCGGAGGCATGGTGGCCGAGTCCGTGCGCACGACGCCGCGGCTTCTGAACATCGCATTGCACGCCGCTTCGGGGATCGTCATCGGCGTGGTCGCGATCGAACTGATGCCGAAAGCGCTCGACAACCTTGCCGGTTGGTGGATCGCAGCGTCGTTTGCGGCCGGTGGCGCAGCCTACATCGCGACCGAAATGGTGATCGAGCGTGCGTCCCCGTCGGGGAGCGGCGGCAGTTCGATGTGGATGATCTATGTCGCGGTCGCCGTCGATCTCACCGGTGACGGGCTGATGATCGGGACCGGCTCGGCGGTCGCCACGTCGCTCGCCATCGTTCTGGCCGCCGGGCAGACCTTGGCCGATTTCCCTGAAGGGTATTCTGTGGTCGCAAACCTGCGGCAGAAGAACGTGCCGCGCGGCCGGCGCATTGCTGCGTCACTTTCCTTCCCGCTCTACTGCCTCGGCATGGCGCTCATCGCGTGGTTCCTGCTGCGGGATGCGCCGGACACCGCAAAGTATGTCGCCCTGAGCTTCGTCGCCGGCCTTCTCACCGTCGCCGCCGTCGAGGACATGCTCGAGGAGGCGCATAACGCGACGGCGGACACACGCAGCTCGACCCTCGCCTTCGTTGGTGGCTTCGCACTCTTCGCGCTCGTCTCCGCCGGTCTCGAGACGGCTCTCGGGGAGAACACTGCAAAGGGGGCCGGTTTGGTCGATCAGCCGGTCCGGGAGGATATGATTCATGCCGCATGATCATGGCCACGCGCACATCGATGCCAAGTCGGGCGACCGGCGCGTTTCGATCGCAATCTGGGCGAACGGTCTGCTAACGGTCGCGCAGATCGTCGGCGGGATCCTCGCGGGAAGTCTCGCGCTGATCGCCGACGCGCTGCACAACTTCTCGGACATGGCATCACTCGTGATCGCCTTCGGGGCGCGCAAGATCGCGCGCCGGCCTGCGGACGAGCGGATGACTTTCGGCTACGGCCGGATCGAAATCGTCGCCGCGTTGATCAACTACACCACCCTGATCCTCGTCGGAGTCTACCTGATCTACGAGGGCGGCATGCGAATGATCGACCCGCCCGAGGTGCAGGGCTGGACCGTGGTGATCCTCGGCGGCGTGGCCCTTTTCATCGACACGCTGACGGCGGTCCTGACCTACTCGATGCAGAAGGGCAGCGTTAACATCCGCGCGCTCTTCCTGCACAACCTGTCCGACGCGCTCGCCTCGGTCGCTGTCATCATCGGCGGCACGCTCATACTGCTCTACGACCTGCGCTGGGTCGATCCGGCGATCACCATCGGCATCGCGCTCTACATCCTATATCTCGCCATAACCGAAATCGGCGGGCCGGTGCGGACGCTGATGCTGGGCAGCCCGCCCGACATCGACAACGCGGCGGTCATCGAGGCGATGCGCAGCGTCGAAGGAGTGATCGACGTCCATCACGTGCACCTCTGGCAGATGCAGGAGCACGAGGCGGCACTCGACTGCCACGTGGTCCTGACCGCGGATGGTTGGACGCGGATCGAAGCCATCAAGGGTGACATCAAGCGCCGGTTGAACGAGCGCTTCGGCATTGCCCATTCCAGTCTTGAGTTCGAAAACAAAGACAACGCACATCAGAACGTCGACCTCTACGGGCACGGGAACTCGGCGCAAGAGGAGGAAAACCATGTTCACGGAGACGCTGAAAGATCATGACGACGTCATCGGAATTGTCTGCGAGGGCAAGCTCACCGAGGACGACATGGAGCGCATGCACGCTCTGCTGCACGAAAGACTGGCGTTGGTCGACAAGCCAGGCCTGGTCGTCGACCTGACAGGCTTCGATGGCTATGAGGATCTATCGGCGCTCCGCGAAGACATGCAGATGGACACCGCGCATCGCAACGACTTCTCCCGCATCGCGGTTGTCGGCGACAGGAAGTGGATGGAATGGGGTACGTCGCTCGCCAACGCACTGGCCCGATCCGAGATGCAATGGTTCGACGCCGGCGAGGCGGAAGCGGCGAAGGAGTGGGCGCGCCATAGATGATCTCGCCCATCGTCGAGTTGGAAAAGCGTCAAGCGCGTGAAAACAATGGCTTGGATGGTGGAGAAGGTTGGACGTCAGGCCCATTCCCTCCGCCACTTGCCCCCGCGAAAGCGTTCTCCCGATCCGGCTATGGCCGGATTTTTCCGTTGTTTTCGAGGGTTATGCGGGTGGGGCTGAGCACTGCCCCCTGCGCCGGGCGGCCCGGAAGCGGTCTCTCAGGGGCGATATTCTCCGGACCTCTCGACTTCGCGGATTCGGTGTAGAGCCTTTAAGTGCATGAGTTGCATGGGATATTCTTCGCTAGCAGCTAGGCACTTCGATGACAGGACCTTTTGCAAGACGGAACGGAAATCGAACCAGCCCCAGCTCCGAGGGAACCGTCGTCACCTCAGCTCCCAGTGAGTTGAGGTACTGGCAGTTCGTTCAGCTCCCGCCGGGCCTCAGGCCAACTCGGATAGTGCTCAGAAAGCAAAGCAAAGAACCGGGGGCTGTGCGTCGGCTCGGAAATATGGACCATCTCGTGAACGATTACATACTCCAGCAAGTCGCGCGGTTTCTTCACGAGTTCGGTGTTTAGCCGAATGGTGCCTGCCTTCGAGTTGCAGCTTCCCCACTTGGTTGTCATCCGCTGCAAGAAGTGGCGGTGGACCTTTACGCCGAGGCGGCTTTCCCATTTGTCGATAATGGGCGGGACTGCGCCATGGAGTAGCTTCAGATGCCAAGCGTGAATCACCTTGGCGCGTCCGTCGCGGGAAGTTCCGGGGCGGACCTGGAGATGGATTGTGCGGTGGTCTAGTCTTACCTCAGGCTTCGCGTCGAGCTCCGTCACACGGAGAAGATGGCGCCGTCCCCAAAGGTAGTGGGTCTCGCGACCGACGAATGCATGTGGGGCTTCCCTCGCCTGCGACCGAAGTTGCTCTTGCTGCTGCCGGATCCATCCAATTCTTGTGATCGCGTATGCACGCGCAACATCAATCCTGGTCGACGCAGGGGTTACAAGCGTGACGCGTCCGTCCGGCGGGTGGACCGACAGGTGGACGTTCTTCACGTCCTTCCGGGTCACGCTGATTGTGATGTCTCCAATCTCGATGGACTCTCCCATCAATACCCCTGTTGGTTCTTGATGATCTCGAACATCGCGAGGGTTGCTTCTCGATCTCGGTTGAAGAGCGGGAAGAGCACGTTCTTGACCTCCCGCTCGCGAACTGGATCACCCTTCCAGCCGGCAGGGGCGTGTTCCCGGATGGCCCGGTCGATTTCAAGGGCGAGCTCCGCCCTTTGTTCCTCATCGGCAGGACAGGTGAACTTGTGAGCAGGCAGACTTTGCAGGTTGTTGAACACCACCGTAGCCTCACGATTTCCGTGGAGCCCGGCTGGCAAGTCTGGACCTGCTTCGCGCGCTGCCAGCTTTCGAACCAGCTCTTCCGCTTTTTTCAGAAACGCCTCGTAGGCTTCCGCACTATCGCGGCTCTGTTTGATCAAATCCTCAAGGAGTTTGGACATCTCATCGTAGAAGCGCGGGTCCGTGAGCTGATCACGAATAATAGTCTTTCGGATATTGTTTATGATGCCCTCTGCGACAGCCTTCTTTGACAGCTTGCCCTTCTCGTTGAGTTGTTTGGCAATGGCGTCGTGGATGCCAGTTTCGATGATGGCTTGCGTGAGCGAAACGTTTGACAGTGCTCCAAGCGTCTGCGCTGGGTCCGCTTGAATATAGGTGTTCAGCAGGTGCCGCATGTCCGCTTCATACGGCTTGATGTCGAGTTCTTCTCCGGAGTGCCTTTTTATTGCGGCGCGGAGGTCGGTGTAGAAGTCAATTTCCCGCTGGATGTCCGTCTGCTCAGGCGGGGTATACCCGGCGTCATCGAGATTCTGCGCAATCGCCGCATAAGCGCGGACAAAGGAGGCGACGGTCTTGTAGAATGAGACCCTGAGCGCCTCAGTCTCGTTCAAGGCGTTCGGGTCTCCGGCATCGCCACAGAAATATCGCAAGAATTGCTCGATCTCCCTCGGAGGAGCCACGGGCGCACACAGGTAGTGAAGCGCCTCCCGCGCCGCGTCCAGGCGCGCCTTACCTTCCTCGAGCCAGTTCTTGATCTCGACGTTGTTTTCGCCGCCGCTTCCTTCATCAACATCCAGCTCATCCGAACTGTAGACCGCAATCGCGTGCTGGACGTCGCCGAACAGCTCCTTGAAGTCGACGATATGACCGTAATCCTTGTCGTCGCCATCGAGCCGGTTGGTCCGACAGATCGCCTGAAACAGCGTGTGGTCGCGCAACTTGTCGTCGAGATAGATGTAGCTGCAGCTCGGCGCGTCGAAGCCGGTAAGCAGCTTGGACACCACGATCAGCAGCTTCATGTTCGCCGGCTCTTCGATGAAGCGACGTTTGACCTCGGTCTCATAGGCGGTCGTGCTCTGGCCGCCTTTCAGCACGAATTTCGTATACGTGTCGTACTTGTAGCGCTCGTCGCTGTTGGCGGGCTCCCGCGAAATCGCGTTGTGGTTCGGCTCGAAGGACGTGACGATGCCCACATGCGGCCCGAGCCGGGTGCTCTGAAACTCACGGTAGAACTCGCAGGCGTCGCGGATCGAGGCCGCTACCAGGATCGCGGTGCCTCTATCGTCGCTCAGCCGCGGCTTCAGATCGAAATCCTGCACGATCTCGGCGACGATCCGGCGTTTCCGTTCGGTCGCGCTGAGCAGTTCCTCCATGTTGGCCCAGCGCTTCCGCAGAACAGCCTTCTGGAAGTTGTTGAGGTTCTTAGTCTTCTTTTCGAACCAGGCGTCAATGGCGGCCGGGCTCGTCATGCGCTGCGGGACGTCGCGCGCTTCGTATTTCAGATCGAGCACGACCTTGTCCCGGACCGCTTCCTGGAACTTGTAGGTGTGAATGTAGGTGCCGAAGACTTCACGCGTGGTCTGCCGATTCTTCCGCAGCAAGGGGGTTCCGGTGAAGCCGACGAAGATGGCGCCCTCGAGCCACCGCTTCATCTGCTTGTTCATGTCGCCGCCCTGGGTGCGGTGGCACTCGTCGACGAACACGTAGAAGCGGCCGGCGACGCGCGGCGGCGGCCCTGTCAGCTCCGTCGTGTCAAACTTGTGGATCAGCGCGCAGATCAGGCGAGGCGACGGCGCGCCCAACCAGCTTACGAACTCATCGCGGCGCGTCACTCGAGGCGATGGAGCATCGGCAGCGACCACGCCCGCGTTCCGCATCACGCCCTCGATCTGTTTGTCGAGCTCGTCGCGGTCGGTGATGACCAGCACGCGGGCATCAGGCTCGCGTTCGAGGATCCACTTGGCAAGCAGCACCATCAGGATGCTCTTGCCGGACCCCTGGGTGTGCCAAATGACGCCGCCCTCGCGCTTGGCCAGCCGCTCCTGCGCCAGCTTCACGCCGACGAACTGGTGTTGCCGCGGGACCTTCTTGATGCCCGCGTCGAAGATCACGAAGTTCCGGATCAGGTCGAGCAACCGGTCCTTGCGCAGCATCTGCCCGACCGGACGGTCGAGATGCGCGCCAGCGGGCAGGTCTCCGGCGGGCGGGTCTTCATCCCGCCACTCGACGAACAGCGTTTCAGGCGTGCCGACCGTGCCGTAGCGCAGACCCTGCGCATCGCTGCCCGCCAGCAAGAGCTGCGCGGTGGCGAAGAACGGGGCGTTGAAAATCTCGTCCTGGTTGGAAATCAGCTGCCGGATCCCGTCGCCGATTTCGACCGACGAGCGTTTCAGCTCAATCACCGCGACGGCGAGACCGTTGAGGTAGACGACGAGATCGGGGCGCCGTTCATGCCCGCCCTTTAGCGTCACTTCCTCGGCGAGGGCGAAGTCGTTGGCGGGGGGGTTCTCCCAGTCTATCAGGTGCACCGTCTTGTGCGGGGCGGCGACCGAGGTCTGCACGTCAACGCCATAGCGCAGCAGCGTGTAGGTGCGCAGGTTGGCCTGATAGAGCGTGGTGCCGGTCACCTCGATCGCCTGCATCAGGCGCGTCAGGGCGGCATTGATCTCGTCATCGGAATAGCCGCGGGCGGAGAGGTTGGCGCGCAGTAGATCGGGCTCGACACAACGGTTGTTCGGGCGGCCCGACCAGTCGCCAAGGTTCCGGTAGCCGAGACCGCCCTCGTCCTCCGGCGCGGTGATGTGGCCCGCCAGGCGGTCCTGCGTGACGCGCTCGCTGCGGGGACGTTCAGGCATGGGCGGCAACCAGTTGCATCTGAGCGTTTTCGGATTCACTCTCGGCACCAGCACCGCCAGTGAGCAGCGCCTGCATCATCGCTTGCTTTAGCATCCGGCTCTTGTCGAGCCGAGCCTCGAGAGCTGCAATTTCGGCGTCCATGTCGGACAACACACTTGCTATTGCAATTTGCTCGTCTGGTTCGGGAAGTTCGATTTCAGCGCTAGCGATGTGTTTCCTATTGGTTGCATAGACCTTTGTGCCCGCCGCCAATCTGCGAAGGTGGGACGAAAAATCAGGGATGTACTGCAAGTAGCCCTTAAAGCCATCGACAATTACGTCTTTGTCGAAGCGTGCTGCGATTGTGTGCTGGCCGGCAACGACCTCGATTTCTTCAGCGCCAGTAATTTCCAGAGACTTTCCTACACCCGCAAGGTCTTCTGAGGCATCCACAAATACAAGATCGCCGTCTTGAAGCTTTGCGAGACGAGATGCTTCCGCCGACGGTAGTCGCGGCATACTCGCATTTCTCAAGTCAAGCCGAATGGATGAGGCTACGTGAATGTCCCCATAGTGGAGGTTCCGCACTGCATCATTCACTGTCAGCTGGGCGCGAGAATGAACACCATTACGAATGAATGTAACATGATCACCGAGTTTCACCTTCCGCCACGGTGCAGAGAAGCCGGGAAGCCTGACTTTTCCAGAGAGCAGGCCAATAACCGCTTGCTGCCTTGCCTGGCCAGTGGTTGCGCCAATTGCAGCCAGATGCTTGGCCACTCGGGCGGATAGAGCTTGTACTTCTTTTTCCAGCTCAGGCAGAGGCATGGCATACCGCTCGGCCAGCCCCTTGACCCGGGTGGACAGGGCTTGCGCCACATGCGCCACCTCATCGGTCACGCGGGCCTCGACGGTGTCGAGCCACTTGTCCGCCACTACCAGCGTCGTGGCCTCGTCCTCGGTCAGCGTGCCATAGCGGTCGTGCACCTTCTTCCACATGGCCTCGTCCGCCGTCTTGCGCTTCTTCTTAGTGGCGTCAAGCGTGGTCATCACCTTCTGGTAAGCTTCGAGTGCCTTTCGTTCATCCGCCATGTCCGGGTCGCGGCCAATCTCCTTCAGCCGGGCCTTCAGCGCCTTTGCGGTGATCTTCTGCTTGTCGCCTTCGCCCTCGATCACCTCGACCAGCAGCCCGTCCTCGCCTGCGCCTTCTTCGAGCTTCTCGGCTAGGTCCTGCTCCAGTTCCGCGATCCGCACGTCGAAGGCATCGATCTCGGCCTGCTCGGCCGCGAAGTATCGCGCGACCATCAGGCGCGCTGGGATAAGGTCCGAGGTGAACCTCCGCCGCCCGAGCATGTAGTCGCCAGGCTCTGGCCACTCGAGCTTGCCGCTCTTGCCCTTGCGCTTGACGATCTCCCGCGGTTGCGAGCCAGCCACCCAGCCGGTCGCAGCGATGACATAGGAATCGTCCTGCAGCGCCTCGGCCCAGTAGTCCATCAGGTGCTGGTACACGTCATACGGGTCGACCAGGGGTACTTTGCGGAATGCTTCGAGCAGGTCCTCCGAGATGGCTTCGATCAGCTCTTTCGGCTGATCTCCGGGCCCGAAGGCCCGACAAGCCGCATCCGCCCTGGTACGCCAAGCCGCAAAGGTGCCTGACAAGCCGCAAAGGTGCCTGACGCCGCGGTCGTGAAGGCCTGAAACTCAGCGTGTTCCTCGATTGCGGCCTTCACCTCGCCGGTCGGTCGCGTCAGCGAGAGGTAGTTGGGCCGGAGGTCGGAGAAGAGCTCCCCTCGAAGCCCTGGCATGACCTCCCACCAGCCTGCCAGAGCGTCGATATCCCTCTTCGGGATGCCGCCCTGCAAATGCGCGTCGATCTCGTGGATGTCCTCGGGTTCAGACGTGTCGATGTACCTGGCAAGGTTCAGGTTGAAGGCGTTTCGCGGGTCGGCGATCTCGTCGAACGGCACCATGCGCGCGTAACCAGCGACGTCCGACCCCTTGCGGAAGGTGTCCACGATGCGGTGGATATCCTGCTCGCGAAGACGATTCTTCGCACCATCCTTCCGAAAACCCTTGGAGGCGTCGATCATGAAGATCCCGCGCCGGGCAGTGGCGTTTTCCTTGTCAAGCACGACGATGCAAGCCGGAATACCGGTGCCGTAGAATAGGTTCGGCGGCAGACCGATGATCGCCTTGAGATAGCCCGACTTGATCAGCGCCTCGCGAAGGTCCGCCTCGGCATTGCCGCGGAAGAGCACGCCGTGGGGCAGAATGCACGCGGCCTTTCCGGTGCTCTTTATCGAGCGGATGATGTGGAGGAGGTAGGCATAGTCGCCTTGCTTTTTCGGCGGCGCCCCCCATTCAAACCGGTTGTGCCTGTCCGTGATCGCACCATCGTCATCGTAGCTGAAGCCGGTGCTCCAGGCCTTGTCCGAGAATGGCGGATTGGCGACGACGTAGTCGTATGTGCGCAGGCGCTGCCCTTCGAGGAACTTGGGATTCGTCAATGTATTGCCTGCAATGATCTTGGCAGTGGGAAAGTCGTGCAGGATCATGTTCATGCGGGCGAGACCGGCCGTGGTCACGTCCTTTTCCTGACCTTCGAGAGTGATCCGCTTGCCAGCTTCGGCAGCGACCTTGAGCAGCAACGAGCCAGATCCGCAGGTCGGGTCATAGGCAGTCGTCCCGGCGACCGTATTCTTTGCCGAAATTCCGATTACTTTCGCGATAATGCGGCTGACCTCAGATGGGGTGTAGAACTGCCCTTTGCTCTTCCCGCTTTCACTCGCGAAGTGGCGCATCAGATACTCATAGGCATCGCCCAGAATGTCATCGTGGTCAGCGCGGTTTTTCGCGAAGTTCAGGTCCTGGCGCTCAAAGATCGCGATGAGATTCGTGAGGCGCTGCACCCGGTCATTGCCTTCACCGAGCTTGTTGGGATCGTTGAAGTCGGGAAAGTCCGTCCGCGCCAGCATCTCGTTGGCTTCAACGAGCGGCTGGATGACTTGCGTGTTGATCAGATCGCCAATGTTCGGGTTTCCCTTCAGCGCCACCATGTCTTCGAAGCTGGCGCCCTCAGGGATTATGATTGGTGGCTCTAGATCATCACTGTTTCCATACTTGTCGGAAACGTATTTGATGAAGAGCATGAAAAGGACGTAATCCTTGTACTGGCTTGCGTCCATTCCCCCACGCAGCTCGTCGCATGATGCCCAGAGCGAGGAATACAGATCGGATTTCTTAACTGCCATTGCGTCTTTTCAGCCCGATGTCGTCGAAGAAGGCCGTTAAGGGCTCTTCGGGGTGTTTGTGATTTTCGGGGCCAGAGTAGCGATCGAGTGGGCTACCTTCCAGAGCCAACTGCGATGGAGTGCCAGTGGCTTACGTTGCGAGAACGGTGTGGCGGCTATGAGTGTTCGTGGTACGCCTCGAAGGCAGCGCCTTGGCTCATCCACTCGACCGGGAACGGCTCCAACACCCGCGCCAGCGTCACCTCCGGCCCCTGCTTCCCGTCCAGGATGGCCTCAACGATGTCTGGAGCCAGCAGTGTCAGGCGCAGGACGCGAGCCATGTAAGTGAAGGCAATCCCTTCCTTCTCAGCCAGTTCGGAAATCGACGCGAACTCGCCCGACTCCAGCATGCGCTTCCAGCGGCACGCGCGGGCCAGCGCTTTCACCAGCGTGTTGTCAGTCCGGCGCGGTTGCGTGGCGCCTTCTGGCAGCTGCATCTCCTTCCGCCCGCCGCGCTTCACGATGCGGAATGGGACGTGCACCGTCACCGTGTCGGGGATCGGAGCACCGCGGGTCATGCGGCAGCCTCGATTCCACCGGCCAGCAACTCGCGGGCGAGGCCGCCCAGCCCGTCGATGCGCAGGCGGACGTTCAGCCCCTCCGTGCCGATTTCGACCCGTTCAAGCAGCAGCGTGACGATGCGGGCCTGCTCGACGGGAAACAGTTCGTCCCACAGCGGATCGAGCTGCTGCAGGGCCGCGCGGGCGTCGGCCTCGGTGATGTCGTCGATGTGGGCGCGCGCCGCCTTCCACGTGCCTGCCACGATCTCCGGCTGGCGGAACACGGCGCGAAGTTGGTCGATTACCGCGGCCTCGATCTCCCCCGCTGGCACGCGGCCGATTGGGCACGAACCGGCGCCGTGCTTCAGCACCGTCTGGCTGACGTAGTAGCGGTAGAGCTTGTCCCCTTTGCGCGTGTGCGTCGGCGAGAAGGCCGCGCCATCGGGGCCGAAGAGCAGCCCCTTCAGCAGCGCGGGCGTCTCGGCGCGGGTCCGCATCGCTCTCTTGCGGGGGCTCTCCTGCAGGATGGCGTGGACGCGGTCCCACGTCTCGCGGTCGATGATGGCGTCGTGCTCGCCGGGATAGCTCTCGCCCTTGTGGACCGCTTCGCCGATGTATGCGCGGTTGTTCAGCATCCGGTACAGCGTCTTCTTGTCGATCGGATTGCCGTTGCGGTTGACGATCCCTCGCTCGCCCATCTCGCGCGCCAGCAGCGTGGCCGACCCGATCTCCAGGAATCGGGCGAAAAGCCAGCGGACCTCAGCCGCCCGGTCTTCGTCTACTACCAGCTTGCGGTTCTTGACCCGGTATCCGTGGGGCGGCACGCCGCCCATCCACATGCCCTTCTTGCGGCTGGCGGCGAACTTGTCCCTGATCCGCTCGGCCGTCACCTCGCGCTCGAACTGGGCGAACGAGAGCAGAATGTTCAGCGTCAGCCGCCCCATCGATGTGGTGGTGTTGAAGGACTGCGTGACCGATACGAAGGTCACGTCGTTGCGGTCGAACACCTCGACCAGCTTGGCGAAGTCGGCGAGCGAGCGGCTGAGACGGTCGATCTTGTAGACCACCACCACATCCACCAACCCGTCCTCGATGTACTCTAGCAGCCGCTTGAGGCCGGGGCGCTCCAGCGTGCCGCCCGAGATGCCGCCATCGTCGTACTGATCGCGGACCAGCACCCAGCCCTCGGACCGCTGGCTGGCGATGAACGCCTCGCAGGCCTCCCGCTGGGCGTGGAGCGAGTTGAAATCCTGCTCCAGCCCCTCGGCGTTGGACTTGAGCGTGTAGACGGCGCAGCGGAGCTTGCGGACGACGGTGTCCTTCATCCGCCCCTCCTGTGGTTTTTGAGGCCGAAGAAGACCCACCCGTTCCAGCGCGTGCCGGTGATGGCGCGGGCGATGCCGGACAGCGACTTGTAGGGCCGCCCCTGCCATGTAAAACCGTCTGCAGTGACCGTGACGATGTGCTCACAGCCTCGCCACTCACGGATCAGGCGTGTGCCTGCGATGGGCATCATGTCTGCTCGAGCCGAGCGCTTAGTCCGGTCACCACCGTCCAGTTCCTCGCCGAGCCGTTCCAGCCGCCGGACCGTCTCAGGTTTCAGCCCGCCGTAGGCGAGCTCCTGGATCCGGTAGGCGAGCCGGCTCTCCAGGTACCGGCGGTTGAACGGCGGCGGCTCGCTCTCGAACAGCTCCCGCCACTGCGCCTTCAGCTCCGGTGTCGGCGCCGTCTTCAGGGCCGCCAGGCGGGCCGGGATCGGATCGTGGGTGGTCATGCGTCTCTCCGCCTAAGTGCGGTTGCATGACCGCTCCGGGCGGGCGGGATGTGTAGCGAACTCTCTCCGCCGGAAGCGACTAGTTCGCTTGACTGCCGGGCCATGAGGCGAACCAGGCCGAGTGCGAGGAGGCGGCAGAGCTGGGCGCGACGCTCCGCGGGGGTCAGCAGGGTCGGCGAGAGGGGGTTGGGCGTTCTGTCGATCATGACAGTCTCTACTCATCGAGTTCGAGAACTGTCCCATCCCGCTGCCGGCGTGTTCGGGCTATCGGCCCTTATCCGTTGCACGCTTCATCTGCCGACTTTCGCCCCAGAAAAAAAGATTCCGAGCAGCAGCAATGGGTTCGCGAATGCTGCAGTGCAAAAATTGACGCGGGGTTCTTGAAGAGACGGCGCGTTCTCCCGACTTCGTTTTCATCATTTCAGCGAAGGAAACAACTCGATGCCCCCGAGGGTGCGTAAATTCGTGTGCCGTGAATTCATCAAGACTGTCGATCTCGACCTGTTTCGAACATTCCTCGAAACATTTCCCGGCTCAGGCGGAATTGCCTGGAGCCGACTTCCCGAAGACGAAAAGGAAAAGCGGGAGGCTTTGTTCGAGATCTTTCAGCGATCCGAGGACTTGACTGACGACCTTCAGGATTCGCTGCACTGTGCGAAGTATCTCGCGGGAGCCGCAGGCGCGTCGAAGCTTCTTGAACTGGCCGAAAAATTCGGCGTCGATCTCGTCCCGCCCGCCGAGGCCTTGAAAATAGCGCGAAGCTGGACACGCGCTCGATCGCGCTTCACGCCTACATCCACCACCGCCCGATCTTCGACCGCGCCGTCGACCTGACCCGCATCTGGTCGGTGCCGCGACCGATCGAACGTACCGCCGCGAAGCCAGGAATTCCGAGCCGCCATCTGGTGTGGAAAGAGGAGTTCAGGGCGGCGGTTTCAGCCTATTTCCAGCGCAAGTACTGCGGGCGATACTGCGACGTGCGCTGGTACCCGGAAGGCGAGCAGATCGGAATCCTTGTTCTGCACGGCAAGAACGTCCGGACCGCGAACGTCGAGGAGCACGGAGAGGAGCGTGCGCTCCCCCTCCGCGAAATCACTGGCGATACAATCCGCTATTCCGCGCGGGACGGATGGATCAAGGTCGGGGCGGCGTCGGTCGGGGACGCGAAGATGCTCGTGGAGCTGTTCGCGACGTTCCTCATCGGCGATGAGATGTTCTTCGCCGGGCCGCTGGCGGACGACCTCTACACGCTGGCACCGATCGAGGAGGCGGCGGAGGAGTTCGCCTTCCGCTTCGGGTGGGATCCCGCGGTCACCGATGTCGTCGTGCGCGAGGGTGCCTCGATGGCGGTGGCACGATCGGGCGGCGGCGGCGGTCGCCCTTCCGGCTCATTCTTCGCGCCGACGATAACGCCCTGCCGCGTTTGAGAGCGCTCGGGCTGGACCTGAAGAAGAGCCGCCTCGGCATCGCGTCTGCCCTGATCGACTTCCATCTCAAGAACGGCGCGGCCGAGATGACGGTGCCGGTGAGGCTCCAGCCGCCTGATGTGGCCAGCTTCCGGGATCACACCTTCGAAGAGGTGATCTACAGCCACCTGGAGCTCAACGGACTGCGCCGTGCATCTCGCCCTGATCCGACCGCTCTTGCGGCTGAGTGAACATTATCCGCCGGGATGGCACGACAGACAGGAACTCGGCGTCGCGTCCGAAGCCGAGTTTCGATCGCTCCTGATCTCCGGGCTGCTTCAGCAGCGGCCACCGCCCAGTCTCGTCAACGATGCCCTGGTCGTATTCCAGGAAGGCCGATGCTTCCTCGTCCCGGCTGATCCGTGGGAGGAGGTCGAGGAGGTGGAGCCTGAGAGCCTTCACCCCTTCGAGATCGACTTCCGAGTTCTCGCTTGTCTGTTCAGAAACGCCTTCGATCTACAAGGTCCACCGGTCCGCGAACTTACGCCCTTTCTGTACTGGCTCGGGTCACGTTCGACGGGCGCGGATCGGGAAGGGGTCTGCCTGGCTCGCGGACGAGCTGCGGGCGACCTCCTCGACCTTCTGGGTGTGGCCCGTGTCCACGAGCCGGCCCCGAGATGGACGCTGCTCACCCCTACCGACTGGGCTCCCGCGGCAAATGTCCTCATGCATCTCGAGCATTTCCAAACCCGCGTTCTTGCCCTCGAGGGTCTGGTGGACGGGGCGAGGGACACGATCACGCTCCCTGCGTTCCGACTGAGCGGCCCCCGCATGTCGGTCGATGAGGAGGGGCGGACGGTAACGCTGGACGGCGACAAGCAGGTGCTGCCGTCGCGCGAAGCGGCAGTTCTCGCTGCTCTGGCGCGCGAAGCCGTGAGCGAGGCCGGCGTCGTCTCCCGGGATCGGCTGGCGAAGGCAATCGAGGACGCAACGGGCTCGCGCGAGCGGCAGCACGAGGAACAAATCGATACGGTGATGAGCCGGCTGCGGAGCCGTCTAGGTGATCCGGACCTGATCCGAACTCATCGCCGGAGCGGCTATTCTCTGCAGCTGTCAGCCGCCGAAGTGGAGGTGTTCTAGAGGGACAGGTTCGGGACAGGCTCGGACAGGTCGGCGACAGGTTCGCCGAGCCCGTCGGCGTCAGGTTGTCGGTGTCGTCAACCAACCTGAGGCAACGAAGACCATGACCCCTGATTTCCTGCCCACCATGCTCGCGGAAGCGAGGGCCGCCGCGCGCCGCCTGCAACGCCGCCTCGGCCTGCCACCTGCGGACCGGGAAGATCTCATGCAGGACTTCCTCCTCGACCTGCTCTGCCGGCTGCCGGCCTACGACGCCAAGCGGGGCTCGATCGGCGCCTTTGCCGGATTGGTGATCCGCAACCGCTCCGCCCGTCTCACCGCCAGCAGGATCCGCTGCCTTGAGGTGCAGAACGGAGGGCCGCTCTCCATGGAGGCCGCCGGCGATCTCTACGGGCGCACGATCGCCACGACTGACGGCCTCTGGTCGGACAGTGAGATGGCTGATGCCTCGTTCGTCGGGCGGCGTCTGGCGGTCGCGGCGACCCTCGGTCGTCTGGACGAGTCCGATCGGCGCCTCTGCGCTGCCCTGGCGCAGCTGAGCGTGACCGAGATCGTCCGATCGAGACAGAGCAGCCGCTCTCACCTCTACCGCCATCTCGCACGCCTGCGCCGCGTCTTCGCGGCCTATGGCCTGCGCCCGTCCGCGACGTGAGGGAGGCACGGATGATCAGCAATCGCTTCAGCCGCCGTCCTCCGCCCCGGACCGAGCTCGACTTCTGCCAGTGGGTGGGAGATGCCCTGCCGGGCGAGTGGCTCGAATACCACCGCGGGTTTCTCGCGATCGACGCGGCTCCCGAGATGTCTCCGCTCGCTTCCGACAGGTGGAGGGGGCTGGCCGCCTTGTCCGAGTGTGCCCGCTGGGCCAGCGACCACCGGCTGGTACACCTCGTCCAGCGCCGCCTCGGTCCTGACCAGTTCGTGTATATCGCGATCGCGCGGCCGAAGCCGCTCTCCCGCCGGATCGAGCTTGCGGCGTTGCTCTCAGGTCGGGAGGCCGCGTGATGGTTTATCAGGCCAGCCGGATAAGACGTCGCCGGGCCACGCAGGCCGAGATGGAGGAGCGGGCGGAGTTCCTGATCGACTACGCCGCGCGGCACGGACCGATCACGGTGCGGGGGCTCTACTACCAGGCAGAGGTGGCGGGACTTCCCGGCATCGACAAGACCGAGGGCGGCTACGCCAAGGTCCAGGCCCAGGTCCTGAAGCTTCGGCAGGAGGGGAGACTGCCCTACAGCGCCATCGCGGACGCCACTCGATACATGCGCAAGCCGCGCTCCTTCGACGGCTGGGAAGAGGCGTTGCAGGACACGGCCCGCCTCTACCGCAAGAACCTCTGGCGGGACCTCGACATCGAAGTGGAGATCTGGATCGAGAAGTCGGCCCTCGCGGGAGTGATCTATCCCGTGACGGCGGACTACGACGTCCCGCTGATGCCGACCGGGGGGTTCACGTCCGAGACCTTCGCCTACGAGGCGGTGGAGCGCCTCAGGGACACTTGCCAGACGCTGGTGGTCTACGCGCTCTACGACTTCGACCGCTCCGGGCAGGACGCTGCGTTCTCCCTCCAGGACAAGCTGCACCGGTTCGGCGAGATGTACGACGTCGACATCGTGTTCAATCGCCTGGCGCTGACGGACGACCAGGTCCGGGACATGGCTTTGCCCACCCGGCCGCCGAAACGAACGTCCGTGGCGGACCAGCGCTGGCCACATGACGTGGCCGCAGAGCTCGACGCCATTCCGCCGGACGATCTGCGGGAAATGGTGCAGGGAGCGATCGAGCGCCACCTGCCTGTCGATGAACTCGAGACGCTCAAGGAGATCGAGGCGGAGGAGCGTCGGACGCTGATGGACTTCATCGGCAGGGCCGCGTGATGGGGCGGGGCCGGAAGCCTGACCGGACGGGTCGCAGACCACGGGGAGCCCACTTCGCTCAACTCCTTCGGTCCGAAATGGAGCTGCCGGCGTGGAGGGCGCTCTCGACGGCGGCGCAGGCGCTCTATCCGTGGCTCCGGCTGGAGTGGCACGGGGCGGAGTACAACAACAACGGCAGCATCCGGCTGAGCGTCAGGCAGGCCGCCGATCGTCTGGGCGTGGGACGGGCTGCTGCTGCAAGAGCGTTTCACGACCTGCAGGCCAAGGGCTGGATCGTCGTCGTCGAGCCGGCGAGTCTCGGGGTGGAGGGCGAGGCCAGGGCACCTGCCTACGAGCTGACGGAGATCGCGCTGCCCCATGCGGGGAACACCGGACCTCGGCGCCTCTATCGGACCTGGAGTACCGGCAACGATTTCACCGTCGTCCGCTCACCTGCAAACAATCCGACCGGACGAAATGGAAAATCCCGTCATCGAAATCGTGACGGACCTGTCCCGAAAACGATGACGAAAACCTCGACCCTGTCATCAAAACGATGACGCCCTGTCCCGAAAAGGATGACGGTTTGGCGAATTCGGCGCATCCGTTCGTCATCGAAATCGGGACATCCTTAATCTACCAGGGGGTAGGGGGCGAAGCATGGCCTCGAGACCCCGAGGAGAGCGACCATGATCGACTTCCGCCCGGCCGACCTGCGGCCCTACAAGGCAATCGACGCTGGCCCTGAACGCCTGTGGGGATTGAACGAAATTGCCGCAGCCCTCGGCGTGTCGCGCGACAGCGTGAAGCGATGGGCCAACAAGCCTGGCGTGCCAATCTACAAGCCGGCAGGGACGGGGCGGTATTTTGCCCTTCGGTCGGAGCTCGACGAATGGCTGACGCAATACGCCAACTGGGGATAGGCACCGAGAACAGCCATTTTGCGCCATGCAACTCTATTTTGCCGGGATTCTATCGGCCGGAGATTTGGGCTATCAAGGCAGAGTACTCGCCGCAAATGGCGGGTCGGGGCAAGGAGAGCAGGATGCCCATTCGAATCGGTCCCGAGGACAGGACGCTGGCGGTGGAATACCGCCCCGTCGAGGCGCTGACCCCCTACGCTCGAAACTCACGCCTGCATTCCGAAGCGCAGGTCGCGCTAATCGCCGGCAGCATCCGCGAGTTCGGCTGGACGAACCCGGTGCTGGTCGACGGCGATGGTGGCGTGATCGCCGGGCACGGCCGGCTGATGGCGGCGCGGCAACTGGGGATGCGGCAGGTGCCGGTCATCGAGCTCGGCCACCTGACGGAGGCGCAGAAGCGGGCCCTGGTTTTGGCCGACAACCGCTTGGCCGAGCAGGCGGGATGGGACCGGGACCTCCTGGCGCTCGAGCTGGGCGAGCTGGCGGAGCTCGGCGTGGACCTCGGCGACCTCGGCTTCGATGCGGCCGAGATCGACGCGCTTCTGAGGTCAGGGGAGGCGGACCCGCGGGAGGATGAGGTTCCCGAGCCGCCCGTCGTCCCGGTATCGCGGCCGGGAGACCTCTGGCATCTCGGACCGCACCGGCTGATCTGCGGCGACGCGACCGACCCCGGGACCGTCGAGCGCGTGCTGGCGGGCGTACGGCCGCATCTCTGCGTGTCCGATCCTCCCTATGGCGTGAACTACGACCCCGGCTGGCGCAACGAGGTCGGGACGGCGAAGACGAAGCGGACCGGCAAGGTGAAGAACGATCACCGCGCGGACTGGCGCGAGGCGTGGGCGTTGTTCCCGGGGGAGGTGGCCTACATCTGGCACGGGGCCCTGCACGCCACCACGGTCGCCGAGAGCCTCACCGCCTGCGGCTTCGGCCTCCGGGCGCAGATCGTCTGGGCGAAGGAGCGCCTGGTCCTCTCCTGCGGCGACTATCACTGGCAGCACGAACCGTGCTGGTACGCCGTGCGGCAGAAGGGCAGGGGCCACTGGTCGGGGGATCGCAAGCAGACGACGCTCTGGTCGATACCGAGCCGGGACCAGGATGCCGAGACCGTCCACGGCACGCAGAAGCCCGTCGAGTGCATGCGCCGCCCGATCCTGAACAACTCGGCGCCAGGACAGGCGGTGTACGAGCCGTTCAGCGGATCGGGGACGGCGATCATCGCCGCCGAGACGACGGGGCGCGTCTGCCATGCGATCGAACTCGACCCGGCGTACGTGGACGTGGCGGTGACCCGGTGGCAGGCGTTCACCGGCGAGCATGCCCGGCTGGGACCGTCCGGCCCCGCCTTCGAGCAAGTTGCGCGGGAGCGGGCGGAGGAGGCCGCCTGATGCGACAGGTGCGCCGATGAGCCAGTCGGTCCGGAACTCGGCGCTGGAGGTCGTGACGAACGTCGTGGCCGGCTTTGTCGTGGCGGTTGCCCTGCAGGCGGGGCTGCACACGCTGTTCGCGATCCGCTCGACGGGAGGGCAGCAGGTCACGATCGCGCTGCTGTTCACCCTGTCCTCTCTCCTGCGCAGCTTCGCGCTGCGACGGCTGTTCGAGAGGCTGGGGCGGTGACCGCCCGGGGACGACGCCCGAAGCCGACGGCGATCCGGCGCCTCGAAGGCAACCCGGGCAAGCGCGGCTACAACCAGGACGAACCCGTCCCGCCCGAAGGGTGCCCTGGCTGCCCGCCGCACCTGAACGAGCCGGCGCGGGACGAGTGGCACAGGCTCGCGCCTCACTTGCACGAGATGGGCGTGCTGACGCTCGTCGACCGCGCGGCGCTCGCCGCCTACTGCCAGGCCTACGGCCGCTGGGTGGAAGCGGAAGAGAGACTGGCCGCGCTGCCGGCGATGGTGAAGACGCCGTCGGGCTACGTGCAGCAGAACCCCTGGATCGGCGTCGCTAACAAGCAGCTGGAGCTGATGGGGCGCTTCGCGGTCGAGATGGGAATGACGCCGGCCTCGCGCAGCCGAGTCGTGGCGAACCCGCCCCCCGGGTCGAAGTACCTGATCGACACGGGCGTGCCGCGCGTCGAGTACTCGATCGTCAGCAGGGACGAGACCGGCAAGTTCGTGGAGCAGCCGTTCGAGCCTGTCGGCGACAAGAGCGGCGTCGCGGCGAAGGGCGAGGAATAGCTTCGGCCCGCTACACTTCCCGGCCGTCCGATGGCTGTACAGACCTGCGCAACCAACGTTTGGCAGGTGTGTACATGGTCAGCGAGACTGTCCCATCCGCGAAAGAGCTTATCCAGAAAGCGAAACTCGTGGCCTACGAGCGAGTCTCGACCGCACGGCAGGGCCGCTCGGGGCTCGGGCTGGAAGCGCAGCGTAAGGCGATCGACGACTACGCCGCGGGGCAGGGGGCGACCATCCTCGGCCGGTTCACCGAGGTGGAGAGCGGGCGCAAGAACGACCGGCCGGAACTGCTCCGGGCGCAGGATCTGGCACGGCTCACAGGCGCGACGCTGGTCATCGCGAAGCTCGACCGGCTGAGCCGCAACGCCGCCTTCCTGCTGACGCTTCGCGACAGCGGCGTCCGCTTCGTCGCCTGTGACATGCCGGAGGCCAACGACCTGACGGTGGGCATCATGGCGCTGGTGGCACAGCAGGAGCGGGAAGCGATCTCCCGGCGCACGAAGGAGGCGCTGGCGGCGGCAAAGGCGCGCGGGGTGACGCTGGGCAACCCGAACGGCGCTGCGGCCCTCAGGCGCACTGGAAGGGGCGGCGAGGCGCTTAGGGAGGTGGTGCAGCGGAATGCGGCGGAGTTCGCGCAGTCGCTCGGTGCGGTCCTGTCCGACGTCACCGGCGACGGCCACACGTCTCTGCGCGAGGTGGCTGCTGAGCTGAACCGCCGCGGCATCCGGACAAGGAGGGGCGGGCGCTGGCAGGTCTCGAACGTCCGCAACCTGATGATGAGGCTGAGGCGCGAAGCTGGGTAGGCATTACGAGGCGCTGCGGATCCTCGACGGGCTCGTGCAGCTCTCGGTGCTCGACAGGGACCTGACAGCGCCGCCCGCCAGCCCCGACGACGGCGACCGCTATATCGTCGGTTCGGGCGCCACGGGCGACTGGGCGGGCTGGGACCTGAACGTCGCGCTATGGACCGACGGGGCCTGGCTGCGCCTGCCGCCCCGGACCGGCTGGCGGGCCTGGGTCGAGGACGAGGGCCTGCTCTTGGTCTACGACGACACGGGCTGGGTCGGGACCACGCCAGCCGCGCTGCAGAACCTCGCGTTGCTTGGGCTCGGCACAACGGCGGATGCGTCGAACCCGTTCTCAGCCAAGCTGAACGCCGCGCTCTGGACCGCCAAGACCATCGCCGAAGGCGGCACCGGCGGTCTCTTCTACACCATGAACAAGGAGGGGGCGGGCGACGATCTCGGGCTGACCCTTCAGACTGGCTTTGTGACCAAGGCGCTGGTCGGCCTGTTCGGCTCGGACCGCTTCCGGCTCGCGGTCTCCGCCGACGGCAGCACCTTCTTCGACGGGCTGAGCGTCGACAACGTCACCGGCATCGTCGATCAGCCCCGGCTGCCCCGTTTCAAGGCGTACACGAACTACGACAACTATGTCGGCGTCGGCACCTGGACGAAGATTGGCCTCAACAACACCGACTACAACGATCAGGGCGCGTTCGACGCTGCGAACAACCATTTCGTGGCGCCCGTGGACGGCACCTACCTCTTCGGCGCGACGCTCATGTACAAGGTCAATGCCAGCACCACGGCCCGCATGCGCGGGCGGCTGGTGCTGAACGGCACCACCGAAATCCGCGGCTCCCTCGGCGAAATCTCCGCCACCCACGTCTCGCTCGCCACCGCGATCTGGCTGCAGACTATGGTGCCGCTGACTGCAGGCGACACCGTCGAGCTGCAGGGGTACTTCCGGGTCGCGGATGGCTACCTCGCCGCCGATCACACCTCGTTCTGGGGCTGCAAGGTCGGCTGAGCGGCGGAAGGGGGAACCGATGAACCCACCCCGATCCGAGGGCTACGTCTGCATGCCCGACGCCGGGTTCGGGGCGATCCTGACGCGGGCGGCCGAGGAAGGCGCGAAGCGCGCGCTCGCCGATGTCGGCCTCGACGGTGACGAGGCCGCGCTCGACATCCGCGATCTGCGCTCCCTGCGGACAGCATCCGCCTGGTGCGCCGTACCGCAATGCAAACCGCGGTCCGCGTGATCACCACCGGCGTCATGCTGGCGCTGCTCGCGGGCATAGCCATCAAGCTGAAGATCTTCGGCGGCGGCCCGTAGCCGCGCCCCGTCCCCATTCATCAGCCCGCCATGACCCGCCCTCGAGGCGGGTTTCTCGTTTTCGGAGGACCCCCATGACGACGACCTTCCACCGCCATTGGCGCGACGTACCCGAGAGCGGCTGGCGCTGGCCCGCTCCAAGCACCTCGATGGCGCCGCCTTCGACATCGCCATGACGAACCACGACCCGGTGGCGTTCGAGGCCGCGGCGCGGGAGGTCGGGTTCCTCGGCTTCGGCTTCTATCCGCGCTCGGGGTTCATGCACATCGACCTCGGCCCGGCGCGTCAGTGGGGCGAGCGGTTCGCTGCCCGTGCGGTGCCGTTCGCGGCCGAGATCCCGCCGACGCGCGAGGTCTTGGCGCAGAGCCACACCATGAAAGGCGGCTGGCGTCGCGACGCTGGGTGCGGCCGGCGTCGAGGTGGCGCAGCAGGTGCTGACGGAGGCCCCGGCCGCGATCCTGCCGCTTGTCCCGTATCTCGACACGCTGCGCTCGGTGTTCATCGTGGTCGCCCTCGGCGGCATCGCGGTCACGATCTACGCCCGCCTTGATGACTGGCGCCGGGGGTGGCGGTGATCGGTTGGTTCTTCGCCAGGTTCGCAACGAGCCCATGGATGCGCACGGCGCTCCGCTATGGCGTCACCGCACTTGCGATCCCTCTGTTTCTGCTCGCCCTGCGCCGCTCCGGCGAGCGCGCCGGCCGGCTGGCCGAACGCCTCGAGACCACAGAGAGAAGCCATGATGCACAACGACGGATGCTCGAAGCGGCGGCGCGTCGCCCTCATTCTCGCGACGATCTGGCTGAGCGGCTGCGCGACGGGCGCTTCTGACGTTGTAAGCCTCGGTGCATGTCCGCCGGTCGTCGAGTTCAGCCGCATGTTCCAGACACGAGCGGCAAAGGAGCTGGCCCTGCTGCCGGAGGGGTCGGTTATCGTCGATATGCTCGCCGACTACAGCGTCATGCGGGCCCAGATAAGGATGTGCGCGCGCGGGTGGATGAATTCAGTCGTGTCGAACTGGGCGTCCCGGATTTCCAACAACGACGGCGCCGGAGTCCACGTCGCGCGTGATGACGCTTCCCGCTCCAATGACAGATCGGTCTCCAATAGTGACGCCCGGAAGGACCACGGCGCCCCCGCCAATCCAGACGTCTGACCCGATGCTCACCGGCCGCGCGATTTCCTGCCCGGCCGCACGCAGATCCGCTTCCTTGTTGTGCTCGGCACAGTAGATTTGGACATTGGGACCCATCAGTGTGCGTTCGCCGATTGTGACGGAACCGCTGTCCAGGATCGTACATCCAGCATTGAAGTACGCGCCGTCGCCAATCGCGATGTTGAAGCCGTATGCGCAATGGAACGGCGCTTCGATGTAGACGTCATTACCAACGCTACCGAACAGCGCGGCGAGACGAGGGGCAATGGCCCCGCGCTTGTCGGGGTCGAGAACGCGATGTTCGTGCACCGCCCGCCGCGCGACCATGCGGAGCGCCTCTAGTTCCGGATCGAGGCAGGAATACCACTCACCGGCTTGCATCTTCTCCAGTTCCGTTCTGAGCATTGCAGCACCTCCTCGATGCCCGACCCAGCCACGCGCCAGCCTCACTCATCGATCAGACAATACTTCGGGCCAAACGACCTTGAAACGCTCAAAAATCACCACAAACGAGTCGTCGATTTTCGGGTCCTGAGATCCACGCTCGCGCCGGTAGTAGGCGATATGACCTTCGCGCCAGTCATCACGCAAACGGGTGCCTTCACCTTCGTCCCAGGCAAATGCGTCGTCGACCGACGAGAGCGGCCCTTCGCGCAGCTCGGTCGTCTGCCAGATGCAGCGTGGCGATCCTTCGCCATCGACAAGGACCACGTATCCTCCGATCGTCGGCGGGATGGGCGATGTCTCGGCTTCATGCCTTGAGCATGTCGTTGCGCGCTTGATGCCGGACGCGACCAGGTCGGCAAGCTCGGTGGCCATTTCAGGCGAGTCACCGAAAGCGACGACAGCATAATCCGAAACTACCCCCCGAGCGCGACTGAATTCCAGCCACATGGCATCGGTGGCCTCGGTTTTCTTGAACAAATCGATCATGACGATTTCTTCCTGCTTCATTCAGATCGTTCGACCTGAGCTATGTTTGCCAGTGCCTTGAACACGCTCGCGATGGCTGCGGAGATCTCGGTTCTGTCCAGGCATCGCAAAAATTCGCCGCAACAATCGCCGCTTAGCGAATGGCATGTTCGAGCTCAGTCCAGAACGGCTTCGCTGCTCGCTTCGCGCCGCGCGAGCGCCCATCCCCAAAGGCCGCAGGCCAGAATACCCACATTGCCCGCCAGATCGAGCAGCATCCAGGCATTGAGGACCGGTTCGACCAACCAGAACCAGATGTTGAACGCGAAGAACGGGACCGAGCCTACGAGGCCGAAGACGAGGAAGGTCGTTGGCGTGAATCGGGCGGTCAGGAGGATGGTTCCGTTGAGTACGGCCTGAGCGCCGAAGCAGCCCACCAAGAATCGAGCCTGTCGAGTCGCCTCGTTGAACTCTGGCTGGAAGGTGAAGCGGACCACCATCGCCGGCGCGATCAGGCACCAGGCGCCGAGAATCAGGAAGATCAGGGCAAGGCCCGTTTGTAGTTTGCGTGCAGTCATCTTGGCAGTCCCGCTATTGAGTTTACGACACCAACATTCACTTGTTGAGAATGTCCTCAACCAAGATCCATGGAGGGAGTTCGTGACAGTGGACCCCTTGGGAGCGTTACCTAGGCGTTAAAAGAGGGGCTGATGGGAAAAGAAGGATATACGGGCTCGGCCTGCGGAGGTTAATCGGTCCCATGGGCCGATGAGGCAGCGCAGGATTTCGCCGCTTGGCCGGCCCGCATCAGTCATTCGAAGCAAGGCCACACTCGATGCAGGCCCCTTCTCGGAAATCCGCTGTATCCGTGGGAATTGTCGGCATGGGTGCGTTTGGCGAATTGATCGCAAGACATATCTCCGGCGATTTCATAACCTGCGCATATGACCCGAAACTACCGATCGGAACAGAGCTACGAGGCGTCCTGTCGACCAGCCTCGAACGGGTCGCAAGTTGCGACGTGGTCGTCATCGCAACGCCCGTGTCGAGCTTTGAACACGTCCTCCGTGACATAGGCAGGGCCTGCAAGCCTGGCGCACTCATCGTGGATGTCGGTTCTGTCAAGGTCATACCCGCCCGGATAATGCTGAGGCTGCTGCCGCAGACGGTTCACATCATGGCAACGCATCCTCTCTTCGGGCCGCAAAGCGCGCGTGGGGGGCTGTGCGGGTTGAAGATCGCCGTCTGCCCGCTTCGGGGTGCGGATCATCGTCCCCTCGTTCGATTTCTCGCGCGTCGCCTCGGCCTCGAGGTCATCCTGACCACGCCCGAGGAGCACGACCGGGAGGCGGCCGTGGTGCAGGGCCTCACCCATCTGATCGCGAAGGTCCTTCTGGAAATGGGTCCTCTGCCCACCCGGATGACCACGCGAAGCTTCGATCTTCTGGTGGAGGCGATCTCGATGGTAAAAGACGACGCGCCGGAGGTTTTCGAGGCGATCGAGGCGGCCAACCCGTATGCAGAAGGCGTCCGGCAGTCCTTTCTCGATGCGGTTCGGCACGCGAACGAGAAGCTGCAGAACCCGTCGCAT
This sequence comes from Wenxinia marina DSM 24838, assembly GCF_000379485.1. Taxonomy (GTDB): domain Bacteria; phylum Pseudomonadota; class Alphaproteobacteria; order Rhodobacterales; family Rhodobacteraceae; genus Wenxinia; species Wenxinia marina. Next base: position 120,990 of record NZ_KB902299.1, on the reverse strand, counting down.
CGGTCCCGCCGCGATGTCGCCGGCTGATGCCCGAAACCGTACCGAATCACGTGCCGAACCTGATGTAGTGATCACGGCGCCTCTGAGGCTACGCGAGCCAGATGGGCGCTGATATCCATGGAGAGCATTTCGGGTGCCGTTTCGGGAAGCATGTGATTCCCAGATAGCCGCGAGGAGTGGGCGCCCAGAATGATCCCCGCGGCGGCCTCCGAGACGAGCCGATAGCATAAACGCGTGCCCGTGCCGAAGGCGACAGTCACGGGCCGACTGATCCGCCCCAGGTCCGTTTCGTCTATCTGCAAGACCGGCGTCTGTTGCAAGAGGAGAGGCAGCATGCCCGCATTGCGGCGATGGATCTCGCGAATGGCTTCCGGCTGTGCATCGAATCATCCCGCATGGCCCGCCGCGCCATCGAGGGCCTGTCGCAGCGCCGTTCCGAGATCGCCCGCCGACAGGGCGTCAAAGACCGGCCCGAATGCCGCCATTGTATCGGCCTCGATCCGGGCAAGATGGTCCGGGTCGGAGTCGAAGGTGGGAAACTCGGGCTCGAACAGGTAGAGGCTGCGCACCATGTCAGAGCGGTTTATGGCAAGTGCCAGCCCCGCATGCGCCGAGTAGGACCACGCCGCTATGTCGATCGGGCCCCCGATCGTCTCGACGATCTGGATGAGGTCCTGGTACTGCTGCTGTGTTCCGAAGGGCCGCGCGCCGTGCGGGCCATGCCCGCCGTAACGCAACGAAACGGTCGAGGCGCGGCCCGTTTCCGCCAGCAGGTCTGCGACCGGCGCAAGGGTTTCACAGTCGCCAGGTACACCGTGAAGGAGGAGCACCGGCTGCCCTCAGCCGACGGCGCGCCACTTCAAATGGGTGCCGCAGACAGGAATTACGCCGTATGTCGCTCGGATTGAGTTCGATAGGTCCAAGTCGCAGTCCACGAAGGATTTATGCATTTCGGTAAATATTGTCCAGGAGCATTGGGTCTCCATGGTCGCTTCTCTTTAGTCGAAGCGAAAATTACCACCTTCGCGCCGGCTTTAGTGACAGAATGGTGTGTTTGGTCAATTTCGTGAGTGGTCGACGGTCCATCGGGTATTCGAGCACGACCTCTTCGACGGTCGTGATCCCGGCTGCGCGTTGCAGATTGCCCTGACGGCCGTCACTCCACTGCAATGGCGGGGATGTCCCGGGCGAGCGAAAAAGAAACGGCGCCTGCGGACTCTCGCTTTCGATTGCCACGGCTATTGAGGTCCCGGCGGGGAGGAAGGGTGCCGTATAGTTCCAGGTCCAGGTCGAGAGGTCTGCCCGGTCCGTCGCGCCATGCGATGCCGACAGGGCAGGCTGACGTCTCCCCGGTGCCTCGCTCGATGAGCGCCGTGCGGGCCACCGCAGGATTAAGCCGTGCAGCTGCATCCGCGACCCATAGGAGTTCGAGATACATGTTGTCGAAGCAATAGCAGACGTTGGCCGTGCCTTGGCCGGGATGTTCCCGCTCGAAGGAGCGCACGAGCCCAGCGGTATCGAGGCGATGCCGCAGCCTTTCAATATCTGAGGGGAAAACGAAGATATGGTCGATCTCTGTCATGGATTTGATCCGTGAGCCTCGATCCACCATGTGCAGACCAGGGTCGGAAGGAGGGGGAAGCTGCCTGCGACCATCGGCTTCCACCGCGAATGCACACCGGCGACGGCATTGGCGCCTTCGGCCACCTTGGTCACGCCATTACCTCCATCAGCGCGTTCACCTCGTCATCAGACAGTTTGCACGGAGCGTATCCCTCTTCGGCGAGGATAGTCTTCGCGGCGGTTGCCCACTCCTGCGGTCCGTTCGGATCGCATCGCGCCAACGTTTCCAGGATTCGCAGTTCCACGGCGGGAAGATCGACTCCTCGAACCCGCTCGAGCAGATGCTCGATTTGAGATAGATCGTTGCCGCCCTCGCGGTCGAGCCGGTGACACAGGAGCGCAGCCTCGGCCTCCAGACGAGAAACCGGATGCAAACCGGCGTCACCCAAAGCGAGCAATTCCCCTAGCCGCTCCGCGCCCCTGTCTCCATCGGCAGTACAAAGCTCGGTCATTCCCAGATGCGATTCAGCATAGACCTGGAAATAAGTGTGCTCTTGCGCTTTGGCCAAGTCCACCGCCGCCCGATAGGCCGCTCCTGCTTCGCCATGTCGAGTGGCGGCCGTTAGAAGATCGCCGACGGACAATCGTGCGATATAGCGGTCGATGGGATGATCGTTACGCTCTGCCGCCTCAAGGGCATTGCGCACGTGCATCAAGGCGTTCTGGTTTTCTCCGAGCGCCGCGAGCGATCGAGATATGAGAAACTGGTTCATCACATAGCGAGACACGAGATATTCGTCGCGTTCGGTCCATTCGTCCTGCCAGGCATTGATATGAGGACGGATCGCCTGGAGAGCCGCGCGCATCTTGCTTTGAAAGGACAATATTTGGCAGCGCGCAACGTGCCCTTCACGAACGAAAGAAGTATCCGAAAGACACTTTGCTACCTTAATGGCGCTGTCTGCATAGTCGAGTGCCTTAGCCGGATCGAAGTGCTGGTAGATGAAAGCGGCGTGAAGCGAGAGGCGCATATCGAGTTGACTCTCGCCTAGGTCACGGGCAAGGGCCAAGGCGTCGTTCAGGCTCGCGCGGAACTCCGAAGGATCTGCGTAGGCAATCATGATCGGCAGCCGCAATTGTAGCATCTGGAGTTCGAGGCCTTTCACGTCCGCGTGCCGCTGAAGGCTGGCGAGCGACGTCCGAGCGATCTCTAAAGTGCGCAGCGCAAGAGCGTATTTTCCCGCCCCCGAAGCGTCGCTGGCGGAGGCAAGGGCGAAATCAACTGCCGCTCGAGGCATGTTCGCCTGAGCGGCGTGTTCGGCCAGCATAGCGCCCAAGCTCCTGTCGCCCGCGCGCCAGTCGTTCTCACGCAGCTCGACGACCTTCGTATGAAGCTCTTTGCGCCGCTTGGTCGGGATCGCCTGGTAGGCCGCCTCTTGCACCAGCGCGTGTTTGAATCCGTAGACACGCTGCGGCATCGATCGGATGCGGAACAGGAGGTCGCCATCCGCAAGCTCGGCAATGGCAGCCTCGTAGGCGTCGGCGCGCAGACCGGACAAGGGCTGCAGCAGGTCGTCCGCTGGCTCGGCCCCCAGAACAGCGGCAGCCTCGATTGTCCGGCGCAGATGCGGTGGCAGCGCGTCGATGCGGCGTGTAAGAAGGCCGGCAAGTGTTTCGGGGACGGGTTGAGATCCGTCACTTGGCATCGTCCCGAGCCGGGCGATCTCCTCCAGAAACAGCGGCACGCCGCCTGATCTGGCGGTGATATCGCTGGTGACATCACGTCCTAGCAGGGCCAGGAGGCGGACGGACGCGGCTTCCGATAATGGTGCCAGTGTCATAGAGCGCAGACCGGCGATGCCGGACAAATTCAAGCCGCTGCCCGGCCGCATCGTGACGATCACCAATGGGCCGTCGCGGTCGAGTGAGCGCAGGATTCGTTCGAGAAGCAGCGCGCCGTCATCGTCCGCCCAGTGCGCATCTTCGATCAGCAGGACCGAGTCCCGTCCAGCCAGCACGCGGATCGCGACAAGCAGCGCATCGGCAATCGCCTGCATGCGGACGCCCCTCGGCATTTCCACGCTTTCCGGAGCAGCGCCACGCGAGGCGAAAACAGCCTCCGCCGGTGCGATCCGGCGGCGCAGGGACGCATCCGGGATCGCGGCGTCGAGGGCGGCAACCGGATCGTCTGCAAACCTATCCCCGAGAAGCGAGGCCAGCACGGACGCGAACCGGGCGATACCCCCACCAATTTCATTGGGATGGAACTGAACTCGTAGCAAATTGACCGGGCCGAGCCGCATGAGCGTTTCGTGGACAAACCGGGATTTTCCGATCCCGGCCTCGCCCGTGATGGCCACGGCCCTTGGTCCTGGCTGTGCGGCAATCGTGGAAACCTCCTCGATTTCGGACTCTCGCGCCACAAAGGGTGTCAGCCCGCGCGCTTTGCGGATGTCGAAGCTGCCTCGGGAAAGTATCTCTCCGGTCAGCCGCCAGACGGGAACTGGTTCCGTTTCACCCGTCTGCGCGGGGTCCGCCGCCGTGAAGGAGAATGCGCCGCAGCACGATGCTGCCACTCTTTCGGTGCAAAGTGCGTCTCCCGGAGCCGCCGCCTCGGCCAGGATCTGTGCGAGGTGGGCGGCGGGATAGCTGTCGCTCTCGCCGCCAATCAGGGCGCGAGAAGTGTCGATGCCCACGGCGCAGTCGAGACGCGCGATCTCGTACGCGGCGAAAGTCGCTGAAAGCGCCGGGCTCTCGTCCGGACGGTCGACACCGAAGACGCAGGACAGCCGGTGTCCGGCCCGGCCCGCGATCAAGCCACCCTCACGCCGCACAGCCCGCTCGATGGCGTCGGAGGCTGCGCGGCTGGCCGCCTCCGCGTCCTCGGGATCGCGGTTGCGCAGCGCGGCCAGAAGGCGGTCCGAGACAACATGCATGACCGCAACATGCCGAAGGTGGGGCAGGGTCGCCTCCGCGGGCGGCCCTGTCGGCGAGGCGGGCGGCTCGATCCTCTCGGCGGTGACGGCCGTTTGCTTCTGGTCCTTAGAGGCGGCGGGCTGTGCCCTGATCTCCTGATAGAGGGCTGTCGTGGATGGATCGACGGACACCGACAGGTCGGCACGTATTCGCTGGCTCGTCTCGCGGAAGACATCCAGTGCCGCATTCCTTCGGCCCTGCCGCCAGAGGGCTGTCATCAGCATCCGCAGTGCGCTTTCGTCGTAGCCATCGAGCACGAGATGCCGCCGCGCGAGGCTCTCGAGATCGGCAAATCGGCGTGCGGCAAGGGCCTCGGACTCTGCTTCTTCCAACCAGTTCATGAGATGCGCCCGCAGTTCTGCGCGCGCCGCGTCGAGCCGGTCCTCTACCTCGGGCTCGAATCCGCTCATGCCCTCAAGCGGAGTGCCGATCGGGAGCGCCGACGCCGCGACACGGTGGTCGAGGGCATCCAGGTCCCGCGCTATCCGGTTGCTCCGAAGCTTGATCCAGCCAGAGGTCACTTCTAGGGCATCCGAAGGCTCAAGGGTGGTCTTGAGCCGGAAAATCGCCTGCCTGAGCGAGGCCCGCGCCTGCGCGTCGGGCTGACCCGGCCACAGCATTCCCGCGAGCGTGGAACGGCTGAGCGCGACATCCGGCTCGATCGCAAGAAGCGCGAGGATCAGTTCGACCTTCCGCGTCGGCATACGGACGGGAACGCCGTCGAGACGCGCCTCGAACTGTCCGAACAGATTGATCCCGACCTGATACTCCATGGCTCCAAACGTCTACGCATTCAGCGATTCTATGGACATGACCCATTTGGGCGTTGAATGGCCTCTGGGTAAACGGTCTTGGTGACCGGGTTTGACCTTTTAACGACGCTGTAACGGGCGGCCGCCGCCGTGTGGAACGGCCAGGGTACAAACAACGGGTGTCATAACGAAAGGCACCCACCATGTTCAGACGTATCTTCAAACCATTCCGCCGCAGGCTGCTTCCCGACCTGCCAAGCAGCGCGCATCTGCGCCGCGATCTTGGCATTGAGCAGGCCGATTCCCGTGACACGTTCCTCGCCCGGAACAACCCCAATCTCGGGGGGTGGGTGTGATGCGTGCGCTCCATCGGAACCGGTTGCCGCAGATCGACGGTACGCAACTCCTGACCGACGCCGGCCTCGAGACGACGCTCATCTTTCTCGAAGAGCTCGATCTGCCGTGCTTCGCATCCTACCCGCTTCTGGGAAACAGCGACGGGCGCCAGACGCTCAAGAGCTACTTCGAGCGGCATCTCGCCATCGCGGCCGATTACGGCACCGGGTTCCTGCTGGAGGCGCCGACCTGGCGCGCCAGCCGGGACTGGGGCGCGCAACTCGGTCATTCGCCGGACGATCTCGCGCGGTTCAATAAGCGCGCGATCGAGCTGCTCGCCGAGGTTCGGCGCGAGGCGGCGAGTGTTTCGCCCCTCGTGATCTCGGGCAATATCGGCCCGCGCGGCGATGGCTATCAGCCTGACACGGCGATGAGCGCGGACGAGGCGCAGGCCTTCCACGCCGAGCAGATCGGCTGGTTTCTGGACACGGAGGCCGACATGGTCAGCGCCTTCACGATCTCGACCGTGAACGAAGGCGTCGGCATCGTGCGCGCGGCGGCCGAAGTCGGGATGCCGGTGGTTTTGTCCTACACGACGGAAACGGACGGCCGCTTGCCGGACGGCACGCCGCTCGGCGAGGCCTTCCAGCGGACGGACATGCTGACCGGCGGTGCCGCGGCCTACTTCATGGTCAATTGCGCCCATCCCGATCACTTTCGGTCGGCGCTCGAGTCCGACGCCGCCTGGCTGCGCCGCATCTGGGGCGTGCGGGCGAACGCCTCGCGTCTCAGCCATGCCGAGCTCGACGAGGCCGAAGAGCTCGACCCGGGAAACCCGGCGGAACTGGGGCGCGACTACGCCCAGCTAAAGCGGATCCTGCCGAACCTGCGCGTCTACGGCGGCTGCTGCGGCACCGACCATCGCCACATCGAGGCAATGGCCGACTGCTGCTGCCAGTGTCAGGCGGCCTGACGACCACCCTCAAAAAAACACCCGGCGATCCGCGGCACAGCGGGTCGCTCGCCCTTCCCATTGAACCCGGAGATACACCCATGACCTTCCACCGAACCCTTGGCGCGGCCTTGATCGCGTCCACCATGCTCACCCCGAGCGTTCAGGCACACGAGACCGAGCGCCGCACCGAGCTGTTCCGCCCGGGCGTGACCCATGCCGAGACGACAATGCCCGACGCCGATGCGAACGCCGCGATGGCGCTCGCGGGCTACGGCGATTTCGGCTTCGACTCCGGGACCGACAATCCCGAAGCTCGCGAGGCCTTTGCCCGGGGCGTGGCGCTTCTCTGGGGCTTCAACCATTCCGCTGCGGTCGTCGCCTTCCGAGCGGCGCAGGAGGCGGATCCGGGCTGCTCCGCTTGCTTCTGGGGCGAGGCGTATGCGCTCGGGCCGAACCTGAACGACGGGATGCATCCGGAAAACCGGGCGCGGGCAGCCGAAGCCGCGGCGCGCGCCTTCGGCCTGTCCGCCACCCCGCGGGACCGGATGCTCGCGGCGGCGGTGGTCGACCGTTACGACGAAACCCTCGGCGACCGTGCCGCCCAGGACCGTGCCTTTGCCGACCGCATGGCCGTCGCGGCGGAGCGCATGCCTGAGAACGCCAACGTGCAGGTCATCTACGCCGACGCGCTGATGAACCTGCAGCCATGGGACTACTGGGAGGCCGACGGCGCAACGCCGAAGGGCGAAGGTGAAACCATCCTCGCGACGCTGGAACGGGCAATCGCGCTCTCGCCGCAGCATCCCGGCGCGCTGCACCTCTACATTCACGCGGTCGAGGCCTCGTCCGATCCGTCACGCGCCGAGGCGGCAGCGGACGCACTTCGCGGCGCGGTTCCGGTGGCCGGCCATCTGCTGCATATGCCGGCCCACATCTACAACCGGGTCGGGCGCTACGCCGACTCCATCGCCGTCAACAAGGAGGCCATCGCGGCCGATCAGGCCTATCTCGCGGCGGCCGGCGACGCGGCGAGCCCGCTCTATCGCTACGGCTACTACCCGCACAACATCCACTTCCTGCTGGTGGGCGCGCAGATGGCAGGACTCAGGGACGACGCACTCGAGGCTGCGGACCTGCTGGCCGGCGTGACATCGGAGGAAGTGTCGGACGACCTCGCCTGGGTGCAGGCGATCGACACCGCGCCCTACGCCGCCCACGCGCAGCTGGCTGAGCCGGAGGCGATCCTCGCGCTGCCCGATCCGGGCGAAAGGTTTCCCTTCGTCAGGGGGCATTGGCACTGGGCGCGGGGCACGGCCTTCGCGTTGCAGGGCGATCTCGACGCCGCCCTGGCCGAGCAGCACGCCATCGAGGCGATTATCGCCGACGCCGACCTGTCCGGGCTCGAGGAGCAGTATCTGCCCGCCCGCGACGTCCTCGAAATCGCCAAGCACCTCGTGGAGGCCCGTATCGAACAGGCGCAGGGCAACTGGCACGCCGCCGAACATCACCTCGAGGAGGCGATCCGGCTCGAGGACACGATCGGCTACATGGAGCCGCCCTACTGGTCGTATCCGGTCCGCCAGACACTTGCGGCCGTGCGGCTCCAGGCGGGCGACGAGCTTGGCGCGCTTCAGGCTTTCGAAGCTGCGCTGGAGACTCATCCGAACAACGCCTGGGCGCTCTGGGGCGTCTGGCAGGCCGAGGAGGCGCTAGCCGTGGACCAGGGCGACGCAGGGAACGTCATCGCCGCGCGTCGTGCGTTCGAGCGGGCCTGGCTGGGCGAAGGCGCGCCGTCTCTCGACAGGCTCTGAAAAATGGGGGGCGCCGTCATCCGGCGCCCCGGACTACACCAATCTCACAGCAAAGGGTTGAGAATGAATATCCTGAGATATGCAGCCTTCACCGACGGGCCATCGGGCGGCAATCCAGCCGGGGTCCTGCTTGCAGATGCGCTGCTGCAAGCCGACGAAATGCAATGCATTGCCGCCGAAATTGGCTACTCCGAAACCGTATTCGCTGCACGCGAGGCGGATGGCTACTGGCGAACGCGCTACTTCGCTCCGGACGCCGAGGTGCCCTTCTGCGGCCACGCCACCCTCGCGCTTGGCGCCGCATTGGCGGAGACCGTCGCACCCGCGAGTTATAATCTTCGGCTGAACCAAGGCGAAATCACCGTGGAAGCGCGCGTCAGCAACGGTCTCGTCCGTGCGGCATTACAGTCCCCCAAGACCACGAGCCGGCCGGCCGATGAGACCTGCGTGCAGGAGGCACAGGAGCTTTTTGCGCTGAACGCGAGCAACATGGACGCCCGCATCCCTCCGGCGATCGCTTGTGCCGGTGCCACGCATCTCATCCTCGGCCTCGCGTCCAGGAACGCACTTTCACGCGCCATTCCGTACGATCTCGAGCGCGGACGCGCCTTGATGGAGAAATGGGGGCTCGGCACGATCTGCCTCGTCACCGCCACCGCAGAACGGGCCTTCGCGGTTCGCAATGCCTTTGCTTTGGGCGGGGTGTCCGAGGATCCGGCGACAGGCGCCGCTGCGGCCGCCCTTGCCGGGTATCTGCGCGATCTGGGGTGGCCCCACGGCAACCAGATCGAGATCGCACAAGGCGACGATATGCACAGGGCGCATCATTGCGGACCCAATGCCCTGACCCTGCCGCTCCGGCACAACTCCCATCACCGGGAGATAGGCTTCCTCGTCTGGCTCCGATCCGGGTGCGACCCAAAGTGCGGCGCCACGCCGCCGAAGGCGCGCAGGAAAGTCGGGCGGCTCCTGCGCTTGGCGGAGGAGATCGCCATTTCAGAAGGGCTCGGCCATCTCAGCGTGATCGTGGCCAGCGACAATGCCGGCGCTCGTCGGCTTTATGAAAGACACGGGTTCAAGCAGGTCGAGCGGAAGGCCTGCGTCAAGGACGGATGGGACACTGCGACCGACCAGTGGCTTCTTCTAATGAAGCCGCTTTCCCGTGCCGGGGCGAGGACCGGCGACGTTCCTGCGCAGGACGTGGCATTCGGAGGGGGGGCTTCGCGATGAGCTTCCAGGTCGATATCGGATCCCAGCGATCGCTCTGCATACGGCCCGCTGCCGAGGCGGACGTGGAATTGCTGGCGCGTCTGTTCGACGAGGCCGATGGCGGGCTTTCTCGTCGCCGCTGGGCAGCAGCGGCATCGCCCGGCCAGAACCCTTTCGCGGTCGGCGCCGCCGAGATCGCCTCGAACCGGACACGGCAAGCGCTGCGCGATGCTTGGGTCGCCGAAGACAAAGCAAGAATCGTGGGTGCGATCCTCGCCTACAGGATGACACCGGCAAAGACGGGCACGGACCAGCCCTACGCGCGCCTCAAGGCGCACGCACTCGACAGTTGGTACATCGACTCGCTCGCCGTTCTGGAGGGCTACCGCCGCAGCGGCGCAGGCCTGTCGCTCCTCCGTGCCGCCGACGGGATGGCGCGGCGTGCCGGTTGCACCACGCAGTCGCTCCTCGTCTACGACAACAACCGTGCGGCGGCAGCGCTCTACGCCCGACGCGGTTTCGTTGAGACTCATGCCCATCCGCTGGCGCCGGAACACCCGACTGGAGCACGGACCATCCGGCTTCTCCAGCGTGAGATCGGAGACCAGCAAGATCCCGATGTGAAGGAAACCTTGCGATGATTCTGACTTATCCGACACGATCCGCGTGGCTGTACAGCGCGATTGCTCGCGCCGGGATTATCGCCATCCCGCTTGCGTTGATCTCAGCTGAGACGCCTGCAGCTGCACTCGACGAATGCGGCGATCGCCCGACGCCTCCGCTCTGCGTCTTCGACGACGCACCGGTTCAAGTCGGGCCGGCGCATATCCATTTGCCCGGTCACGCGCATCCCTATGCCCAGCTACTCGCGCCGTTGCAGTTCACCGACCCGTCCGGGACCGTCTGGACCGCACCTCCGGCGATCCTGACCGACGGCGCATCGATACCGCCAATATTCGTTCCTCTGATTGGAGCGCCGCGCAGCCGTGAGTTCCTCGCCGCGGCCGCGCTACACGACGCGTATTGCGGGCGCGCCAACGAAGGTCTTGCGGTGTTCCGCGCGCGCGGCTGGGAGGAAACACATCGGATGTTCTACGATGCCCTGCGCGCCGCCGGCGTCCCGCCCATGAGAGCCAAGATCATGTTCGCCGCGGTATATCTCGGCGGGCCTCGTTGGGACGATCCGGCGCGGTCGCTCCAGGGGGTTCCGGAGAGTGAGCTGCGAGCGGAAATGGCGCGCTGCATTCGCTTCATCGAAGAGACAGACCCGAGCCTGTCCGAAATCGAAACTTGGATGCGAGAGCGCGAGGCGATCTTGCTCGGAGTCGGCAGCAATGTGGATTGATGAGCCCAGCATTGAAGTACTATGCGCAGATTGTCCGCACGATCGCTCGCGCCAACATTTGAGTGTAGTAGGGCACCGAAGGTAATGGAGAACGTCCGAACCCAGTCCCGTCCCCTCCGCCAGCCAGTCCTGCTCCCGTCCCTGATTCCGTCGTTTGCCGGATTTTGTCCCGCCTTCCCGGGCCTTAGCGGCTTCGTCCGGGCCGCGGAGCCCCGTCCTTTCCGCTCCCCGGCGCCAGGATTGTCCAATCGTCTCCGCCGGCCCCGTTCGTCGGTGCTGTTTACCAAGAAACAGTGAAAGATCAGCGGAGAATTTCTCTGCGCGGACGATTCCGGCCACCTCGCCCCCGGATCCTTCCGCCGGATCAGCTGGTTGAGTGGCAATTCCCTGCTCGCGCTGAACAGGAAATTCATTCCGGCCGAACAGGGACGATCAGCGAGCGGATTAGGGAGGGCACGGCGAAGAACAGCGAACGGGGTGGCAGGCTGGAATGCCGAGGAGACGGGCCTGCTCGGACCAGTCGGAAGGCAGGTCCGGGCGGCGGCCGAGCGCGATCGTCCGTTCGCCGATTCCGGCCAGTAGGGTGGCGGGGATGCCCGTGACCACGGCCTGCCGCTCCGCAGCCGCCACGAGGTGGCGGCCGATCGCGCCGGCGACGGCGCGCTCTAGTGTTGGCGCGGGCAGACGCCAGCCGGCGGGATCGGGGCCGCCGCCGACGAGCCGGTTAGAGACGTAGTAGCGGTAGCGCCGCCCGCCCTTGGTCGTGTGGGTGGGGGTGAGGCGATCGCCGGTCTCGTCGACGAGGCGTCCGACCAACCATGCGGCCGGGCTGGCTCTCCGCCGCGTTCCGCCGCGCCTCTTGCCGGCCGCTGCCTGCAGCTTCTCCTGCACCTGGGCCAATAGGTCCGCGTCGATGATTGCCGGATGCTGGCCGGGCCAGGTCCGGTCGCGATGCCGGATCTGGCCGAGACAGATCGGGTTGGCCAGCAGGTAATGCAGCTGCCCCCGCCGGAACGGCCCGTCGCCGCGGCGCCGGCCGGAGGCGTAGACGACCATCTTGGGCCTGGGGCCCAGCCGGGCTGCCTCGAACTCCAGCTCGCGCAGTGAGCCGAACTTGTCGTAGAGCCGGAACAGCGTGCGGACGGTCTCGGCTTCGGTTTCGTTCACGACGAGCTCCCGCCGCTCGGGGACCGAGTGGCGGTCGTAGCCGAGCGGCAGGCTGCCGCCCATCCACAGCCCCTTGCAAATAGCCGGACAAAAGGTGGCGGACCTCCGCCATACACTTGGGAGAGAGCTGCTCTTCAAGGATCGCCATGATCTCGGTGACAAGTTCGTCCCGAACGTCGTTTTCTACCTTCTCCTGATCCTCTGTCGCAGCGGCTTGACCAACATTTCGCAGCGCTTCGACCTTCATATCAACGTATGCTGAGCCAAACGCGGCAAGAGCTGCGCTCGTAGGCATGAGCGAAGTCCGATTTTTTCAGCTTTCGAAAGTCTTCTTTCGCTTTTTTGGGCGCCTCTTTCTGTGCGTCAAGGAATAGCTTTCCGGCATTGGACAGTTCATAAGCCTCCCTCCCAAGCGCCTTGGCGATCATCCCCAACTCCTTGCGCGCGCTCCGCCAATTCTTATCCTCTTCAAAGCCATCACGCCGGGCGATCGGTATTAGTGCTGTCGGACTGATAAAGATCTCACCAAGGAAATAGTCTTGGAATCGTGCATATGACTTGGCTTGCTCGTGGAAGATCCCACGGAATATGTCCGCACCATCGATTTGAATGTTCCGAACGCGCACACGCAACCCTTGCACGCGAGGGTCTGTGTATGCACCGGATTCACTTTTCTTTCCTATCCAAGACGGTCGTGTCTGGGAACTGGTTGAAATTCTCGACCGTCGTTCTCCGAGCGTGGTGACTTCGGCCTGTTCAGGCGGCTTGGTCAGTGGCGAAGGGTTCGATGGGCTGAGACAGGGTCTCCCACCCGTCGACTTGCGCATTCAGATCTGGCCGGAGGCGAGGAGCGCCCAGAGCAGCATGGGCACGGTCTCCGGTGCAGGGCAGGACGGTCTGGGTCTTGATGCGGCGTCGGAATTCCTCGTTGAGCCGCTCGATGTTGTTGGTTGTCCGCGCACCCCTCGTTGCCGAAGATCAGGTCGGAATAGGCCGAGCCGGTCAACACGTCGGCACCCGCGTTCCCGATGACCGTGTCAGCCCCGAACCCGCCCTCGATCATGTCGGCGCCATTGCCGCCATGCAGCTGGTCGTTGCCATGGCCCCCATCTATCCGGTCTTCGCCGTCTCCCCCGACGATCACGTCACGCAGGTCGGCAGTGCTGTCGCCGCCGAACAGCCGGTCGTCGCCGTCGCCCCCTTGATTGTATCAGTCCCAAGACCCCCGTAGATCGTGTCCGCCCCGCCGCCGCCGACAAGTCGATCGGCCTCCGCAAGACCATGGATCGTGTTGCTTGCAGGGGAGCCCGTCAGCGTGTCCAGGTTGGGAGTTCCGACGACATGGACGCCGAAACTCGGCACCGGATCGGCCCTCGGGTGCGCGCGTCATTCGCCCCATATCGCCTGCGTGCCTCGCTATTTGTTCGCCGCGTCAAGCGATCGCGAGCATCGCTAGCAGATGAACGGGAGCTGCGAGCGCGATTGCGGTTGCCATGGGGAAATGCCCGTGCGCCCGCATCGACACCCACCCCGTGGACTGCAGGGCTCTGCTCCACTGCAGCGTGACCATGACCGTCAGACAGAGCATCATGGCGCCCGCGAAGGTGAAGGCGAACGCGGCCGCCTGGGTCGACGGAACCAAAAGGAGCAGGGCAGACAGCAGCTTCACGTCGCCCGCTCCCAGCAGCCCCAGCACCCAGAGGCCGAAACCCAACGCGAAGATAGTGCCGGCGTCGAGCAGGCGCCACCCGGCCTCCGGCCACCCCACCAGCGGGAGCGTGAGACCGAAGAAGGCTATCCCTGCGAGGGCGGTCCAGTTCGGTATCCGCAACTTGCGCACGTCGGACGCCGCGGCGAAGGCGAGGACCGGAAGGTACAGGGTTAGAGGCAGGACCTCCGCCGCCGTCACGAGGCGTGCCGAAGGGCAAGGGCGCGCGTGTCCGCCACTGTCCCGCTCGCCAGGAGGCGGTACAACAGGTCCGCGATCCCGCTGGTCTCGGTTTTGGCATAGATTTGGCGCAGGTGGCTGCGCAGCGTCGATTGCGAAATCCTCAGTTCGTCACGTACGCGGGCCGCCGAGAGTCCGCTGCCGAGGAGGGTGCATATCCGAAATTCGGCGCGGCTCAATCCCGCTGGATTGGCCGGCGAGAGAATGGATGCCGACGACACCGCGAGCGCTGCGGAATTCCCCGAGCCGGTCAACAGCGCTTCGGAAAATCGGCCCGGCGAGCGATTAGCCCAGACGGAGAGAAGCGGTCCGGTCAGGGCATTCATCAGGCCGTGCGAGTCGTTCGTCAGGCGGTGCGGGAAATGCAGCTCCAGGAACTGGATAGCCTTGGACTCGACGCTCAGGACGATGACGACAAGATCGGCGAGACAGCGAGCCCTCTGCAGCTGTCGCAGCTCCGTGCCTGCGTCGCAGTCGATCAGGCTGGAATACCAGATCGAGCCGGAGCGCGGGGAATGCACGTACTGTCCCAGCAGACAATGGGCATATGAGCGAGCGATCGGCACCCGCGCGCCGGCGCCGCCGTCGTAGCATAGGCTTTTCGCCGCACTTGGTTCGCGCGGAGTCAATCGGGACAGCACCGCGGCTTCGGCCCCGAAGGCCTCCGCAAGTGCCTGAAGGCCGGTCCGCAACGGTACCTGACCCTGCAGTGAAAGCGTCCAAGTGGACATGCCTTGAACAAGACTTACGATCTCTGGTCCGGACCCTACAGAGGCCCGGCTCAATGCCGACGCAACCACAATAATACCTTCCGCTTCCTAACCCCAGCACTGCTCGAAGTGCCTTAGAAAACGGGACTGTTGATCGTCCTTTTAACTCTCGTCCGCCAGTATTAAGCCACAGCGACTTCCGTCAAGATTTTGCTTCATTCGACATGCCGTGGGATGATGAAAACATCTGGAGGTTGAAATTTCCTCCGGAAATGGGGCGCGCGGTGTCATCAGTACGCTAAGACGTTCCTTATTGTCGCTCAGCTTCCGAAGAATCGGATGTAGCGGATCACCACCGGCCCGACGGTCAGTCCGATCAGCGCGGGCAGCATCAGCGTCGCCAGGACGCCAGACATCTTGACCGGCAGCTTGTTCGCCGCCTCCTGGGCCCGCAGCTCGCGCACCTCCCGCATCTCCTTCGCATAGGCTCTGAGGGCCTCCGACATCGAGGTGCCGAACTGCATGGACTGCGACACGACGTTGGCGAACGACCTGACCGTGTCGACGCCGCTTCTCAGGGCCATGTCGTGCATCGCCTGATCGCGCGGCCGACCGGCCTGCACCTGCCGCTGGACGGTGAGGAACTCGAACGCAATGGCGGGAGAGATCCCAATCAGCTCGTTGCCGACGCGGGTCATCGCGGCGTCGAAGCCCAGCCCGGCCTCGACCGACACCTGCATCAGGTCGAGTGCGTTCGGAAACGCCTCCTCGATCTGCCGCTGCCGCGCGCCGGCGCGGTCGTTCAGCCACTTGGCGGGCGCCCAGTAGCCGACGGCGACGAGGATCACGACGAGCTGGAACAGACGAAGGTTGCTGAGTCCGGCCAGACGGTCGGACAGGCCGAACGGCAGGGCGACGCCTGGCTGACGCGACAGGATGACCAGGCCGGCCAGCGCCGCCGGCAGCACCAGGCCGAGAGCGATCCGCACCATCGTGAAGCGCAGCAGCGTATGCGGCCCGGTCAGTCCCGCGCGGGCGAGCTTGCGGGTCAGGTCCGCGCGCTCCTTGAGGTTGGTGGGCAGGACCGCCTTCCAGATCCCTGCAGGATCGCTCGCCTGGACGTGCAGCAGGCCCCGGTTCGCGCGACTGACATGCCGCTCTGTCCGGATGGCGGCGATCCGGTCGGCGGCCGGGCTCCGCTCGCCCGCGAGGGCACCGATCCCGAGGATGACCATCAGGACACCTAGACCCAGCCCCGCGATCAGGATCGATTGTTCGGGGAGGCCGGAGCGTTGGGCGAAGGTCTCGATGAGGTCGAGCATAGTGCTTCCCTGCGATCAGTAGCGGATCTTGACGAGCCGGTTGAGGACGACCCCGTTCAGGACGACGAACAGGACGATGAAGACCATCATGGGCGTGAACAGGGGATCGTCCCGGACGCCCATGTAGTAGTCGGGGTTCACGATCATGTTCATGCCGAAGATGAAGAACGGGACCGCGGTCAGGAAGTACCCCGTCAGGCGGCCCTCGGCCGAGATCGCCTTCACCCTGCGGCGCAGGATGATCCGGGCCCGGATGGTCTTGGACAGGGTGTCGACGATGGCGGCGAGGTCGCCCCCGGTGCCGTGCTGGATGGCGATCGATGCCGCCAGGTAGTTGACGTCCTCGAGGTCCAGTCTCTCGGCGAACTCGCCGAAGGCATCGACGAGGTCGTCACCGTACGAGATCTGATCCGCGATCAGGCCGAATTCGGTGCCGACCGGGTCGGGCATCTCCTGCGCGACGGCGAGGATCGAGGTGCTGAGCGGATGGCCCACGCGCAGTCCGCGCGCCATCAGGTCGAGCGCGTCGGGAAGCAGGGCGGTCATCCTGTCGAGGCGCCGGCTGCGGATGGCGTTGAGGACCATGAGGGGCATGAAAAGTCCGACATTCAGCCCGGCGATCAGGGCTGCGAGCCACGGCAGCACGGCCGCGGCGGCGCTGGCGACCACGACCGCCAGCGTGGCGCACAGGAGGAGAAATCGCATCGGCGAAGCCGCAAGCCCGGCCTGGCGCATCGCCCTGGGCACTCCGCCGACGAACGGCAGACGCTCGATCCCGCTTCGGCGCGGGGTCGGCTTCAGCACGGCGAGGATCTCCTCCGTACTCGCGCCCTTCTCGATCATCTTCAGCCGGCGCGTCCGCGCCTCCGCGCGGTTCTCGCGCCGGCTGAGCAGCTGCGAGATCCCGGTGATGACGAGGAACACGGCCAGCGCCGTACCGGCATAGATCATCAGCTCCGCGTCGGGCTGGTTCAGCAGGCCATCGAGTCCCATCTTACACCGCCCGGTGCTGGAACGCGGTGAGGTCGAGCGAGACCCCAGCGGCGAGCAGCTGATCGGCACAGCGGGGGCGGATGCCGGTCGGGACGAAGTCACCTAGGACCTCGCCGTCCTCGCCGCGGCCGCGTTTGCGGAAGACGAAGATGTCCTGCATCGAGATCACGTTGCCCTCCATCCCGGTGATCTCCGAGATCGACATCGTGCGCCGACGACCGTCGGCCAGCCGGTTGAGCTGGAGGATGAAGTGCAAGCCCGACGCAATCTGCGCCCGGACGGCGGACATCGGAAAATCAATGCCGGTCATCGTCACCATCTGCTCGATCCGGCCGAGGGCGTCGCGGGCGGTGTTGGCGTGGACGGTGGTCATCGACCCGTCGTGGCCGGTGTTCATCGCCTGAAGCATGTCGAACGTCTCGGCGCCGCGGACCTCGCCCACGATGATCCGGTCGGGCCGCATCCGCAGCGCATTCTTGACAAGATCGCGCTGGTGCACCGCCCCACCGCCGGACGGGTTGGGCGGCCGCGTCTCGAGCCGGACGATATGATCCTGCTGGAGCTGCAGCTCGGCCGCGTCCTCGATGGTCACGATCCGCTCGCGGTGGTCGATGAAGGACGACAGCGCGTTCAGCATCGTCGTCTTGCCTGAGCCGGTGCCGCCCGAGATCAGGATGTTCATCCGCGCCTCGACGAGGCCCTGCAGGAACGCCGCCGCCTGCTGCGACAGCGACCCCGCCTCGACCAGCCGATCCATCGTGTAGGGTTTCTTCGAGAACTTGCGGATCGACATCGACGGACCGTCGATGGAGCACGGGCGGATGATCGCGTTGACGCGGCTGCCGTCGTCGAGGCGGGCGTCGACCCAAGGCTGACTCTCGTCCACGCGGCGGCCGACGCGGCTGACGATCTTGTCGATGATCCGCAGCAGGTGCTTCTCGTCCCGGAACCGCGTCGGCACCCGCTCCAGCACGCCGTGACGCTCGACATAGACGTGGCGGTGGCCGTTCACGAGGATGTCGTTGATCGTCGGATCGGCGAGCAGGGGCTCGAGCGGCCCGTAGCCGAGCACCTCGTCCATCAGCTCCTCGACGATCTTCTTGTGCTCCTCTCCCCGGACGACCGCGCCCTCCTCGGACAGCACCTGAAGGACCAGCGCGCTGACCTCGCGGCGCAGCTCCTCGGGCTCGACCTTGTCGATGACCGAGAAATTGAGACGGTCGAGCAGCGCCTCGTGCAGGCGGCTCTTGAGCTCGAGGAGGCGCACCAGCGACTCCTCCTCGGGGGTCGGCACAACCTGGACGGAGCGGGCAGCATTGGCGGCGGCCGGCGCCTCGACCGCCGGATCGCCGAGAGGCGAGGCTCCGGAGGGGCGGCTGAAGGTACGGAACATGACTTACCTCTTGGCAGGCGAGCGGGAGCGGTCGGCGGCGCCGGCCTGTGACAGGTGGGCGGCGGTGGCCGCCGCGAGGCGGCCGATCGAGCGGGTCAGCGCAGACCGCCGGGCGACGACCGAGAGCGGAACGCCCCGGTCCAGCGCTTCGCGGGCGACACGGGCGTCGGGCGGAAGCCAGTTCTCGAACGACCGCTCGAGCAGCTTCGCCGCCTGCCGGTGATGAGCGCCGCGAATGAGCGGCTTGGCTTCCTGGTTGATCACGACCTCGATCTGCAGGGTCGGATTCTCCTCGGTGAAGAAGTCGATCAGCCGCTTGGACTGGCGGATCGACGGCACCGAGGAATCGCTCACCATGATCATGCGGTCCGTGCGCTCGATCACCGCCTGCACCCAGTCGACCAGGCTGTGGGGCAGGTCGACGATGACGAAGTCGTGGCGCTTGACCAGCGTGTCGAGGAGGGCGCCGACCGCCTCGGGCCGCAGCGCGTCGAGTGGGGCGAAGCGCGACGGGGCGGACAGCACCCGGACGCCGTTGGCGGCGGTGGTCATCTCCGCATCCAGCGTGTCCTCGTCCGGCACCGCGCCGCCCGCGGCGATGTCCCACAGCGTGTCCCGCGGCTCGACGTCGAGGAAGCTGGCAAGAGTGCCGAATTGAAGGTCGAGGTCGACCAGGGCTACCGTGCGCGCCGACATGCGGCGGGCGGCGGGACGGCGCAGCGCATCGGCGAGATTCACCGCCACCGTGCTTGCCCCGATGCCGCCCCTGGCGCGGGCGACCGTGATGATCCGGCCGAGCGGACGATTGGTGTACACGGCCGGCAGGTTCGCCGGCTTCTGTGCCCGCTGGATCGCCTTGCGGAGATCCTCGGGATCGACGGGACTCGGCAGGACGTCGGCGACGCCTGCCCCCAGCAGCTGCCGGGTGATCGACAGGGGCAGATCCGCTTCGCCCACCACCAGGATGCTCGCCCGGGTCGTCGGCGCGCTCGCCAGACGGCAGGCGGTGTCGACCTCGGCTCGGTCGTCGCGTCCCAGCCGGACGAGCAGGATGCCCGGCGCGTTCGCCATCGCGACCGCGGTTCCGTTCATCTGGGTCAGCGTTCCCGCGCCCTGCCGGACCCGCAGGCCGGGAACCGCTCCGGCCCCCTCGCTCAGCGCGCGCGCCTCGTCCGCGTCGGAGGCGATGACGGTTAGGTGGTCGTCGGCCATGTCTCGTTCTCCCTGCTATCCGTTGTCCCCAAGGGCGAGGTCCTCGCCCGGCATCGACACGCTCATGGACGGAAAGCGGATCGGGGACGGCGCTCCGGTCGTGGTCGGGGCCTGTCCTGCGGCGAGCGCTCCCAGACCCGCCAGCGGCGTGGCGAACTGGAACTGCAACGGCACTCCCTGGGCGTCGTCGGCCAGTTCGACCGTGACCATCGGCACGTAGGGTCCCCCGAGGAAACCTAGCGTCGCATCATAGCTGTAGGTGAAGAGGAGGTTTCCGGGCGTCGCCGTATTCGGCAGCAGCGGCCCGACCCGCGCCCAGATCTCGTTCACCGTCGGCTGGCCCGCCACGCCGCGGCACGAGACCGTCGCGACCGTCGCGCAGACGCCCGCCTGCGCGCCGCAGTTGGCGCCGAAGCGTGCGGTCGTCAGGTCGCCGCGCAGGTTGACCAGCGGCACCCCGGGGCAGATCGCCGGCCGCACCGCCGCGATCCGCGCCGCGATATGGTTCGCCTTCTCGGCGGCGACCCAGTGGTAGGACAGCCGTCCGAAATCGATCAGCGCGAAGAACAGTAGCAGGAACAGCGCGATCACGAAGGCATATTCCACCAGCGTGGTGCCGTCTTCGTCCCGGGCGAAGCGCCTAAGGTGGGCGGAAAGGCGGGTCACGATCCGAACACCCGCGTCTGGTCGGTGATCGTTGCGGTGAAGGTGCCGACCGAGCCGCCGACCAGCTGGAACACGCCCGAGAAGGGCATCGTGATCTCGAGGCTGGCGGTCACGGTCGCGATCGGGACAGGTCCGTTCCGCCAGGTACCGGCAAGGCAGACGTGGCTCGGCACGACCGAGGTGACGGTGACGCCGGCCGGCACGATCGAACCGCCGCCGATGGCGTTGCGGACAATGCCTTCGAGCTGCGCCTGGCGCCCGGCGACCGAGCCTCCGGCGCCGCCGCAGATGCTGAGGGGCGTGGTCCGCCCCAGATAACGCGTCGCGTCGCGGACGCCGGCCGCTGCCTTCTGGTAGGACCACATCATCCGGGCGCCGTCGACGGTCGCGGCGAATAGGATCAGGAACAACGGCAGCGCGAGGGCGAACTCGACCAGCGCGGCCCCGGAGTCGTTTCCGAAGAACCCGGCGACGCGGCGCAGCAGGCGGGAAAAGCGGCTCATGGCGCTACCGGTACAGCTGGACGACGTCACGGAAGACGCCGCCGTAGCCGCCCGTGCCCGTGCCGTCCGCTCCGGCGACGTCCACGACCTCGCCGTAGATATCGACCACGGGCGGGCTCGTGGAGCGGTCGCCCACGGGCTCGGTCAGGAAGACGACGACGAATTCCGCGGCCGGCACGCCGGAGGCGGCGCCCCCGATCGGATTGCGCGTGCAGTCCACCGCCGCAGCGATCAGCAAGCGGCGCTCGGGCGGAGCGGGTGCTTGCGTCGAGCAGACAGGCCGGCCCGTCTCGGTCAGACCCGCGCCGGTCAGGATGGGCGCATCCGGACCCGCCGCGTTGGCCGCGTCGATCTCGGCGAGATACAGTTCCCAACGGCTGCCGGCCTGCGCGTTTTCGTAGCTCCGGCCGACTGCCGGATCGCTTCCGCCGTGGTTGGCG
The DNA here is from genome assembly GCF_000379485.1 of Wenxinia marina DSM 24838. Taxonomy (GTDB): domain Bacteria; phylum Pseudomonadota; class Alphaproteobacteria; order Rhodobacterales; family Rhodobacteraceae; genus Wenxinia; species Wenxinia marina. Next base: position 99,689 of record NZ_KB902299.1, on the reverse strand, counting down.
GCGAGATAACCGGCCCGATCCCAGGACCCGTTGCCGAAGCGCCCGCAGGTTCCGTTGGTGACGCAGATGTCCGGGGGCAGCCGCATTGCGCCCGTCGCCTCGACGTTCGCTTCGCTCTGGATGCACTGGTTGCCATTGCCATTGCCATTGCCATTGCCACTGCCGCCGCTCGACCGCCGGATCGCCTTCACCACGTTGGGCGCGGGCGCGTAGTAGGGATCGGTCCGCATGCTTTGCATCGAGCCAGTGTAGATGTCGAAGCGGGTGTTGAAGGCGCGGGCGAGGCCCTCGCGCTGGCCGGGCTGGATGTCGATGCCGCGCTGGGCGACGCAGCCGGTGAGCCCGGACGTCGCGCCGATCAGGCAGCGGTACTGCTGCGCCCCGTTCAGCCCGGCGCAGGGACCCGCGGGGTCGATGAGCGCGCCGTTCGGATCGACGAAGCCGAAATCTCCCGGCCCCCAGGCAGCGCCTTGCCCCCCCGACCGCAGCAGGATGGTGGAGCCGATATGATCCTCGGCCTCCCAGCCGGTCGGCACGCAGAACATCAGCGGGGTGATGTCGCACGCCATCTGCGTCATGCCAGCAATCGCCTCGGCGGACACCGACGGGTCGGTGTGGGCCACGCCCCTGAGGACGCGGAAGGCACGGGTGAAGCCGCTGCCGACCGTGAAGTCGTTCACCGTGACCCACGCATAGCGGGCCTCGCGCGGGTCGGTGGTCACGGCCGTCGGCGCCGCGGTATCGTCCGCCGGCAGCTCGCTGAGGAAGCGCAGCGTGTAGTCGCCGGATCCGGCCAGCATGGCGTCCCCGTCTCCGAACGTCTGGCGGTCGGAAATCATGCCGTCCGCCGCGGCGGTCGCCCGCGCGATCGCGTCGGTGCCGCCGTCCAGCTCGGCCGCCGCGGCGAGCGCCACGCTGTCGGCGTAGCTGGCGAGGTCGGTCTGGGTGACCGCGACCCGGCCCAGGTCGAAGGACATGGCGACGAGGCCGAGGAACAGGGCGAGCGCGATGCCGACGAAGACCAGGGTCGACCCCCGCTCCTCGCTCCGGAAGGACCGCGACATGGCGACCACCCTCTCCCGATCCGCGACCTAGAGGTCTTCTTCGGTCACGACATTCGCGCGGCGAACCGTGATCGACGGAGACGAGGCGCTCTCGGGGGTCGGGGACAGCTCCTGCAGGATGTCGCTGAGACGGGTCAGCTCGAGCGGGCTGTCCGCGATCTCCTCCGTCGTGTTGCGCAGGGTCAGGCTGAGCGTCCCGGCCTGCTGGGCGAGCGCGAGGCGCTGGCCGTCGGCCGGCGTCACCTCGAGCGTGACCGTCTTGGCGATCTGCGCGTCGTCGTTCAGTTCGTTCGCGTCCTGATCGACGCCGATGACCCGGACGTTCTGCAGGATGGTGACGGTGCGCAAACCGTCGTCGCGCCCCTGGGTCAGGATGACGTCGACGTAGTCGCCGGGCGTGACGAAGCCGCCCACGGCGGTCTCGGCATCGACGCGGATCGCCATGGCGCGGTGGTTCGCGGAGAGGCTCTGCACGATGGTGACCTTTTCGCCGAATTCGGAGACGCGGGAGGCCAGGATCAGCTCGCCCTGCGCGATGGCACGCCGGGCGCGCCGCGGCTCCTGCCCGTTCTGCGGCAGCAGGAGCGAGATGTCGGTGAAGACGCCCGCCGGCGCGGCCTCGCGCGGCCACTGGATGAAGGTGAGGTTCTGCGACTCGAGCGGCTGGCCGAAGTCGATGTCCCGCGCCGCCACGAGCACGCCGATCGTCGCCGCGTCCTCCGCGGTGGTGCGCGCCTCGACCTGGGCGTTGAGGTAGTCCCGGGCCGCATAGGCGGACGCGCCCGCAACTCCGAAGCCCGTCAGGACGATGAGGATGGAGGTGAGGCGCATGGGTCTGGTCCTGTCGGTTCGGGTGGGGAGCGACGCCAGGGGCGGCGCCGGTCAGCTGGAGAGGGCCCAGCCCGTCACGGAGATCCGGACGGTGCCGAGCTGCAGATGGAGGCCGGCGCCCATCGCGACCAGCGTGCCGCAGGCGAGCAGGAGCATCAGCGCGATGGAGATCGTGGGTCGGGTCATGGATTGGGTATGGGCGAAGGGTCCCGCAGCGCCGAGACGCTGCGGGTTGAAGTGGTCAGCCGGGACCTAGCGCTGCGCGGCAGCCGTGGTGGCTTGCGTCAGGTTGGTTCCCACTTGGCCCGCGAGAGTTGCCAGCAGCGTTCCGCCGACCATGATCGCGAGGATCAGGGCGATGCCGTACTCAACGAGGGTTACGCCCTTCTCGTCGCGGCGGAATTTAGAGATCAGCTTCATCATTTCATTCATTCCCTAACTATTGCGCCGGACAGGGGCGCGGTTCTCCAGGTCGCCGTACCCAGCTGGTCCGGCTGTCCTCAGGATAGCCGTTAAGAAACCCTACCCTCATCATCCCAACCGGCGATGCAGCGCCACCTACGGTTGTGTTTTCGAGCGACCCGCGTGAACAAGGATCTCCGCCGCCCATTTCTGGCCGCGTGCAGGTCAGGCCGGAGGCGCTCTTCGCCGATATTGATTCGGACCGACTAGCAAGCGGGGAAACAGCTCTCGTAAGCGATCAAGAATACGTCCGGAGAAGGTTGTCTTTCAGGCCCGTCCCTCCGCCATCATCCCTGTTGCGAACACGGACGGGCGCCCCTCTCGAGGCAACGAAGCATAGGTCATAGAGGCTGATAGCGCAGGGCTCGCGGCGTACCACGGTCCGCTCGAGAACGTCCGGCGCCAGCCATGCCAAGCGCAGAAGTCGGCTGACATAGCGGTCGGAGAGGCCCTCCTCGGCGGCGAGATCGGCGATGGTGGTGACCTCGCCGCGCTCCATCCGCTTCCGCCACGCCCATGCGCAGCCGATGGCGCGCAGCGCGCGGGGATCCTGACCCGGCGCCGGGTCCGTTGTCTCAATTTCCTTCGGCGGCAGGATGCGCGGGCGCCCGCCGCGCTTCCGCACCGTGAGTGGGATGTGGACTCGGATCGTGTCGTTCGCGAGCATCAGGCGGCGTCCCCCCTTGCGGGCGTCATCAGGCTCGCCAGCGCGCCGAGCCCGTCGCGGCGCAAGCCCATCCTCGCCCACAGATACGCGCGCCACGACAGCTGGACAACGCGGGCCTGCTCGGCGGGGATCAGCGCCTTTCAGAGATCCTCGAACTGCGTAAACGTCGCGGTCACAGTGCCTTCGTCGAGGTCGGAGCGCTCCTTCTTCAAGGCGCGGGCGGTGCGCGCGATAACGTCGGGCGCGCGCAGCAGCCGCCGGATCTCGCCGATGACAGCTTCCTCCACCATGGCCGCGGGACGCCGCTGGGGCCCGCGCAGTTTGGCCGTCGGCCGCTTCTGGATCACGTCCATCGAGACGTAGTAGCAGTACCGCCTGTTGCCCTTCTTAGTGTGGTGCGGGGTCATCGCGGCGCCGGTCCCGGTTAAGATCAGGCCGCGCAGCAGCGCCGGTTCGTTGCTCCGGGTGCGCCCGGCGCGCTGGTTCCGGTTGCCCGACAGCACGGCGTGTGCGGCGTCCCAAAGCTCCAGGTCGACGATGGGTTCGTGCATGCCGGGATAGGTTTCATCCTTGGGGGATGGAGGGGGATGGCGATCCCCCAGCGAGCCGTCCAAGCCTGTCCTGCAAGGCCATATTCATCCCCCTCTGGATCCCCCGGCGATCCTGACGACATCCCATGGCGGGATTTCGCGATCTCTCTCCGAAGCACACGCAAACGGAGAGAGCCGATGCAGCAGTAGCATTGCCTGAACCAGAAGGAACTCGCCCGGCGCTGGAGGATCTCACATCGCACGCTGGAGCGCTGGCGGTGGGCGGGTGAAGGCCCGGCCTACATGAAATCAGGTGGACGGGTGGTCTACCGGCTCGAGGACATCGTCGCCTTCGAGCGCGACCAGCTCCAGCACACCATGGACACCCGGACACCCAGCCGTGCGCGGGAGCGGCCTGATGGGACGCCCGTCGCCCATCACCGAGGCCGAGGTCGTGCCGCTGCACGGCGCGAATGGGCCGGAGCTCGACGAGGTGGGGCTCGCCGCGTGGATCGCGCAGGCCGGAGCACGAACGGCACGCACGTCGCCTATGACGGGACCGACGTCCTGCTGGTCGGGATCACGCTGGCGCAGATCGACCAGGATTCGAACTTCGCGTTCTGAAGAAGGCTCTGGCGCACGGACCCTGACCTGCTTTCCGCTTCCTAAACAGCATCAGGCCGGTAGTTTCCAGCTCAGGATCGGGTCGAAGGACGGAGGAACTGGATGAAGAAATCCGGGCAGTCCTCTTGGCAACGCGCTCAGCCCAACCTGATGCCGCTTTCGCCCCACGCGGACTGAAACGAAGGTCGCTCCATGCAGCGAGCGAGGTAGGACGTCAGCACCGGGTAGTCGTCCAGACACGTCACCTGACCCGCGATCCACACCGAGTAGCCCAGCTGGCAGTCGGCACCGGAGAACTCGCTCAGCAGCCAGTCCGTGCCGTCCAGCCACTCGGACAGAATGCCGAGCGCCGCCGTCAGGCGTTCGGTTGCTCCCGACTCCGCGCGCCTTGCGACATGCTGGACGAGGGTTTCGGCGAAATGCAGCCAGTCCAGCCAACCGATCCGTCCAGGCGCGCCCGGAGCCCGCCAGAGGTGGCGTGCGCGGGTCTCGCAGAGCCACTCGGTCATTGCGCCGGTTTCGTGCATCGTCACCTCTCCGTCGCGGAGGGCGGGCGGCCGTGGAGGATGGAGGGCGGCGTCGAGGGTTTCGGGTTCGTCCAGGACGATCAGTCGGTAGGGGCAGCCGATCTCCTCCAGCAGCCAGCGGACGCGCGTCGAGCGGGAAAGCGGGGCGTGCCAGAGGGTAAGCATCGTCATCGCCCTGGTAGTTTCCTCGGGCGCAACCTAGGTCGGATCAAGCGCCGAGGTAGAGGCGGGAATTGCGGCGGTCGTGGCACTCGTCGTCGCCGCTGGGGCGGGGCCGCCTCGAACCGGCCCCCGTTCCGACCGGACACCCGGGCAGAGCCATGGAGGCTCGGGCATATGCCGGAGCACGTGCTCATGCCCGACGTAGAGCTCATCGTGGTCGCCGCCGCCGCTGCTCTGCCCGCGAGACGCTGCGGATCGTCGGGGACCCCGGGACGACGGAGCCAGCATCTTCGTCGTCGCCCGGCGCAATGGCCTGGCTGCCGACCCCCGATGCGAGAGTCCGGCCCGAGCAGAGGAACGGATGATGAAGCGGACCACGGCATCTTCCGGGAGCAGGAGGCGGGGGCGAAGACGGCGTCGGAGGACCGGTGCCGTTCCTCCACGACCTTCGCATGCGAATGAACAGGAGGTCGTCCGGAATCGTTGGTGGACAGCCGCTACAGCGATTCCAGGAGGATCACATGGCCGACCGTCTGAAAATGCAGGATCCCCGCGATCAGTACCCTGCGCCACCCTTCCCGAAGCAGCCCCAGCCAGCCCCCGGCCTTGCCCGGCGGCTGGAGCCGCCAGCCGACCATGGTGAGGAAAGCTACAAGGGGTCGGGCAAGCTCGAGGGACGCAAGGCATTGATCACCGGCGGCGACTCCGGGATCGGGCGCGCCGTCGCGATCGCCTATGCGCGCGAAGGCGCGGATGTGGCGATCTCGTTTCTCCCCGAGGAGCAGCCCGACGCCGACGAGGTTCTCGCCCTCATCGAGCAGGCGGGGCGCACTGCGGTCGCTCTACCCGGTGACGTGACGGAGGAGAGGTATGCGCGGGAACTGCCGAAGCGGGCGGCCGAGGAGCTCGGCGGGCTCGATATCCTGGTGGTGAACGCGGGCCACCAGAAGTTCTTCGGCTCCTTCGACGATCTGACCAGCGACGATTTCGACACGACCCTGCGGACGAACCTCTACGCGCTCTTCTGGACGACGCAGGAGGCGGCGAGGATCATGCCGCCGGGCGCGTCCATCGTCACGACCGCCTCCGTGCAGGCGTACGATCCCTCGACCGGCATCATGCACTACGCCACCACCAAGGCCGGCATCGTCGCCTTCACGAAGGCGCTGGCCTCGGAGCTGATCGGGAAGGGCATCCGCGCCAACGCGGTCGCGCCCGGGCCCTTCTGGTCGCCCCTCAACCCGAGCGGCGGTGCGCCGCAGGAGAAGGTGGAGAAGTTCGGCGGCGGAAGCACGTTCGGCCGTCCGGGCCAGCCGGTCGAGATCGCTCCGGTCTACGTGCTTCTGGCCTCGCAGGAGGGGAGCTACATCACCGGAGAGGTCTACGGCGTCACAGGCGGCGCGGGCATCGCCTGACAGGCAGCGGAGAGCGCTTCGGCCGCTTTCGCGGCAGCGACGGCACTGCTTCTGGTTCATGCCCGCTCATGGCCGGCGGGGTGCCGCGCGATGTTCCCCCGGACGGCGTCCGCTCAGACGGTACTCGATCAGGACGAGCCGCATCGGCCAGAGTCATCGAGCAGGCTGCGAGGCGGAGAAGGGTCGGAATCGGGCCCATTCCCTCCGCCACCATCGCCCTATCCACTCCGTACGGATCGCCCGCGATGCCGCCGGGCTCTGCTCGTCTCGAACAGGGTTGCCTCCCGGGCCCGAACCGCTGAGACGGAGTCGGGCACCGCTTCAGCCTGGCACCACAACGTCCCGCCCGTCGAGCCGCCGCACCGTGAGCGACGTCTCGAAGAGGTCGGTGAGCATGGGCCCGGTCAGGGTCAGCAGCCGCGCGCCCGACGTGACGAGCCGACCCCGCCGCAGCGCCACGATGCGGTCGGCATACCGTGCGGCGGCGCCGAGGTCGTGCAGGACGACGACGACGCTGCGCTGGCCGGGGGCGCCGGGGCGGGTCAGCGCATGCAGCCGGTCCATGAGGTCCCGCGCGTGCCGCGGGTCGAGAGCGGCGAGAGGCTCGTCCAGCAGCATCCACGGCGTTTCCTGCGCGTAGGCCATGGTGACGAAGGCGCGCTGGCGCTGGCCGCCGGACAGCGTGTCGATCCGCCGCCCGGCGAGGTCCGACAGGTCGAACAGTTCCAGCGCCTCCTCGACCGTCTCGCGGTCCGCGGCCTTCGGCCGGCCGCGATGGTGCGGCCAGCGGCCGAAGCTCACCAGCTCGCGCACCGTCAGGCGGGCGGTGACGCGTTCGGTCTGGGTGAGGACGGCGACGGTGCGGGCGCGCTCGGTCGCCGGGACGGCGGCGAGGTCGCGGCCCTCGACCCGCACGCGGCCGGAGGTCGGCGGCAGCAGGCCCGACATCGCGTGCAGCAGCGTCGACTTGCCCGCCCCGTTCGGCCCGATCAGCGCGGTGATGCCGCCCCGCCCGAAGGACAGCGACACGTCGTCGAGGGCGGGCACGCTGCCCCGGCGGACGGTGACGTTGGCGAGGTCGATCATCGGGCGGGCCTCCGCAGGACGAGGACGAGGAAGAGAAGGCCGCCCGCGAACTCCACGATCACCGCGAGCGTCGACTGGAAGCCGAGCAGCCGTTCGAACACGAACTGCCCGCCGACGAGGATCGCGGCGCCGATCAGTGCTGCCGCGGGGACGAGGATCGCGTGGCGGTAGGTGCCGCAGACGGCATGGGCGAGGCTGGCGGCGAGCAGGCCGAGGAAGGTGATCGGCCCGACGAGCGCGGTCGACACGGCGACGAGCAGCGCGACGAGGGCGAGTGTCAGGCGCACCACCCGGTCATGTTCCAGCCCCACCGCCCGCGCCGTGGTCCGGCCGAGCGACGCGACGTCCAGCCGCGCGGCCATGAGATGCGCGGCGACCAGCGTCGGCAGCAGCACCGCGGATGCGATGGCCAGCTGCGTGGCATCGACCGCGCCGAAGGTGGCGACGCTTGCTTGCTGCACGACGGCGTATTCCGACGGCTCCAGCAGCCGCGCGGCGAGGCCGGAGAGGCCGCGCAGGAACACGCCGAGGATCACCCCGGTCAGCACCATGCGCAGCACGTCCTCGGCGTCGCGGCGCAGCACGAGGCCGAACAGCCCCATCGCGGCGAGGACGAGGATCGCCGCCTCGGCCCCGAACTTCGCCAGCGGCGGCAGGCCGGCGAAGCCGGCGCCGCCGAGGGTCAGGACGAGACCGGTCTGGATGAAGACGAACAGCGCGTCGAAGCCGACGATGCCGGGCGTCAGCAGCCGGTTCTGCGCGACGGTCTGGAACAGGGCCGTCGCCGCGCCGATGGCGGCGCCGACGACGACCAGCGCGGCGAGCTTGGTCCCGCGCAAGGACAGGATCAGGCCCATGGGCTGGCGCAGGTTCCAGCAAAGGAACAGCGCGGCCAGCAGCGCGAGGCCGAGGGCGAGGAGGGCGAGGCGGCGCTCAGGCATCGCCGCGCACCCGCGCGTGCAGCAGCCACAGGAACAGGCCGGCCCCGGCGACGGCGAAGATCGTCCCGGCCGGGATTTCGTAGGGCCAGCGGATCAGCCGCCCCGCGATGTCGCAGGCCAGCACCGACGCCGCCCCCGCCCAGGCGATCAGCGGCAGGTTCCGCCGCAGGTCGTCGCCGCGCCAGCGCGAGACGAGGTTCGGCACGACGAGGCCGACGAACGGGATCGCGCCGACGCTGACCACCACCACCGCGACCGTGACCGCCACCAGCACCAGCCCCGCGAGCAGCGTCTGTCGGTAGTCGAGGCCGAGGCTGCGCGCCGCGTCCTCGCCGAGGCCGAGAAGGGTGATCCGGTCCGCCACCGCGTAGAGCGCGACCGTGACGGCGGCGACGATCCAGAGCAGCTCGTACCGGCCGCGCAGCACGCCCGAGAACTCTCCCGACGTCCAGATCCCGAGATACTGCACCAGGTCCGTCGTCCAGGCGATCCACAGCGCGGCGGAGCCGAGGATGCCGCCGTAGATCAGCCCGACCAGCGGCAGCAGGATCGGATCCTGCCGCGGCACCCGGCGCGACAGGGCGAGAAAGCCCAGCGTCCCCACCAGCGCCGCCGCGGCCGCCACCGCCATCTTGACGATCAGCGACGCCCCCGGCGCGGCGAGCGTCACGGCCATCAGCCCCAGCATCGCCGATTCCGGCGTGCCGACGAGGCCGGGCTCCACCAGCCGGTTCTGCACCGACAGCTGCACCACCGCGCCGGCCAGCGCCAGTCCCGCCCCGGCGAGCAGCGCGGCGGCGGTGCGCGGCAGCCGGCTGACCGCGAGCAGCAGCCCGGCGTCAAGATCGCCCGAGAGGGAGGCCGCGCCGACGAGAACGCTCGCCCCCGCGAGGAGGGCGAGCGTCACACCGGCGACGAGCGCCGTTCGCGTCATCGTCAGCTGTCGGCGGCGCCGGCCATCGCGTCCGCGATCTCGCCCAGCGTGATCGTCAGCGCCTGGATGCCGCCGCCCGACAGGTACAGCGGCGCGGGGTCGAGGTAGACGATCTGCCCGGCCTGGCCCGCCTTGGTCCCCGCCACCAGCGGGTTGTCCAGCGTCGCCGCCGCGGCCTCGCCCTCCTGGCCGATGGCCGCGCCGCGGTCGATGACGAGGATCCAGTCGGGATCGACCTCGGCGATGAACTCGAACGACACCGCCTCGCCGTGGGTCTCGGCGGTCAGCTCGGGATAGGCCTCGGGCAGGTCGAGGGCGGTGTGGATCCAGCCGAAGCGGCTGTCGTCGCCGTAGGCCGAGACGGTGCCGCCGTTGGTCAGCAGGATCAGCGCGTCGCCCTTGCCCTCGACCGCGCTCCGCGCCTCCTCGATGGCGGCATCGAGGTCGGCGGTCAGCGCGGCCGCCTCGTCCTCCAGCCCGAACAGGGTGCCGTAGGCCGCGACCCGCGCCTCGGCCTGCGCCACGAGGTCGCCGCCCCAGATCGTCATGTCGACGGTCGGCGCGATGGCCGACAGCGGCTCCACCTGCGTCTGCGAGCGGCCGCCGGCGACGATGAGGTCGGGCGCCATCACGGCGAGCGCCTCGAAGTCCGGCTCGAAGAGGGTGCCGACCGTGGGCACGTCCGCCATCGCGTCGGCCAGGTAGGCCGGGGGCGTGATGTCCGGCACGCCGGCGATGGAGACGCCGAGCGCGTCCAGCGTGTCGATCGCCGCGAGGTCGAGGGCGACGACCGTCTCCGGGGAGGCGGGGACAGAGACGGGACCGGCATAGGTCTCGATCTCGACCTCCTGCGCAGCGGCGAGGCCGGGCAGGCCGGCGAGGGCGACGGTGGCGAGCAGGTTTCTGAGCATCGGGAACTCCTGGGGTGCGCTTCTGGACATGCCAGACGATTTCAGTCAGATATCTTCCGACAAAAAGACTCGGGAGATAACGGGATGCAAGAGGCGATTTCACAGGAGGGCCGGTTCCGCACCGGCAACGGCAGCCGCTACCTGCAGCAGCTGTGCAAGCACTTCGCCCACAAGGTGGACGTGGCATACGACGCCCACCACGGTACCGTGGCCTTGCCCGCCGGCCCGGCGCGGCTGGAGGCGACGGAGGCGGAGCTGATCGTGCGCGTGACCGCCGACGACGCGGACGGCCTCGCCCGGGCACGCGGCGTCATCGACAGCCACCTGGAGCGGTTCGCCTTCCGCGAGGACTTCGGCGGCATGGAGTGGGAATAGGGATCGGCGGAGCGACGGCCGTCTGACCTCGACCTTGCGGGGGAGGCGGCCGGTCTGCGCTAGACGCGATCGAAGAAGCCCTCATCCTCCTCGGCCAGGTAGGGGCGGGCGGCGCCCGGGTCGATGTCGAGGCCGAGGCCCGGGGCCGGGAGCAGGTCGACCATCGAATCGGTGACGATCCGCTCCGGCAGGCCGGTGATGATGTCGGGCCACCAGGGCTCGGACGCCGTCGGGTACTCGAAGGCGATGAAGTTCGCCGGCAGCGTGGCGCAGACGTTGACCAGCGCGCCGAGGCCGAGGAGGCCGTTCGCGGTGCCGTGGGGCGCCATCATGATCGAGTGCATGTAGGCGTGCTCGGTCACCCATTTCAGCTCGGCGATGCCGCCGATGTCGGCCGGGTCGGGGCCGATGACGCGCACCGCCTGCGTCTCGATCAGCTCCTTGAAGTTGTGGCGCAGGTAGATCTGCTCGCCGGTATGGATCGGCGTCGACGTCGACATCGTGAGTTCGCGATACGCCTGCGGGTTGACCCACGGCACGTAGTCGCCGGTCAGCATATCCTCGACCCACATCAGATTGTAGGGCTCCACCGTCCGGGCGAAGCGGATCGCGTCGTTCAGGAACCAGCCCGGCCCGCAATCGAGCGCCAGCGACACCCGGTCGCCCAGCACCTCCTTCATCGCCGCCACGCAGTCGATCATGTGGGCCATGCCGCGCTCGGAGATCTGCCCCTGGTCCATGGCGCCGTGATAGCCGGCCCCGGTCTGCGTGACGCCGTAATGGAAGCCCTCGACGCTGTCCTTCATGCCCGAGTGGAAGCCGATGCCCTGCTTCACCATGAAGAAGCCCTCGGGCTGCTCCATCATCCACTTCACGTCCGCCGCGTAATCCTCCGGCCGGTCGCCGGTGCGCTTCTGCCTGCGGTTGCCGTTGTAGCAGCGCACGCGATCACGGACCTTGCCGCCGAGCAGCTTGTAGACCGGGACGTTCGCCGCCTTGCCGGCGATGTCCCAGAGCGCGTGCTCGATGGCGCTGACCGCCGCGCCGTGCGGCTTGAAGCTGCCGCGCTGGCGGATCTTCAGCATGCAGCGCTCGACGTCCGTGGGGTCCTCGCCGATCAGCGCCTCGCGGAAGTGCAGGACCCACGGCTTGATGTAGGGCTTGGTGAACTCCACCTCGCCGAGGCCGTGGATGTTCTCGTCCGTCACGATGCGGACGATGGGATGGCGCCCGATCAGGGCGCAGCGCAGGTCGACGATTCTCATGGCATTCGGTCCGGTTGTCTTCGAGGAAGTCGCGGATGAGACGGGCGACCGATCCCTCCAACTGGTCGATTCCCGGAGGCGGCGTCGCCCTGAATCCGTCGTTTCCGCCCACCGGCCTTCCCCAGGGTCCGTCTCCGTCGCGGCCTTTCTGATCCCCCACGCGGTCCGCGTCAAATCGCGTACGACCGTACTCCCTGATGCATGATCCGGGATGTTGGAGCATCCCCGGCGCGGCGGGGGAGGAGCTTGAGAGCGCCGCGCCGGTGGAGCAGCGCCGGCGAAGCCTCACGGCCCCCAGACGATCGAGGTCTGGTGCCGCTCGATCGCCGCGCGCAGGGCGTCGAACCGCTTGAGGATGTGGCTGGCCAGCTGCTCGGCCGCCGGCAGGCGCGCCTCGCGGGCGCGCAGGATGCCCAGCGAACGGGGCGGCTGCGGGATGTCCAGCGGCAGCACGGTCACCTTGCGGTCCTTGCGGTGCGCGAAGGTCACCGAGTGCGGCAGGATCGCCAGCGCGTCGGTCTCTTCGAGGTAGTTCAGCACCGACAGCAGCGAGCCGCCGGAATAGCGGATGCAGACCTCGGGCAGGCCGAGGTTCAGCAGGATCGTGTGCAGATCGGCCAGGAGAGGCGAGCCGGGCAGGGGGGCGATCCACGGGAAGTCCGCGACGTCGGTGCGGCTGAGCGTCTTGCGCCGTGTCAGCGGGTGGCCGACCCGGCAGGCGACGACGTTGCGCGCCTTGATGATCGGAGTGAAGCGGAACTCCGGCTTGGACTTGATCGACCCCAGCGGGCAGATCGCCAGATCCAGCCGCTTGGCCGCGATGCCGTTCTCGAGGTCCTGCAGATTGCCGTAGCTCTGCTCGACCAGGATGTCGGGCGCGAGCCGCTGGAAGCCGCCGATCATGCCGCTGATGAAGGCGTCCATGAAGAACGGCACGCCGGCGATCCGCACCGTCCCGGCCGATCCGGTGCGGAAGCTCGTGATCGTCTCGGCCGCCTCGCGCGAGGCGTTGAGGATGACGAGGCCGTGACGCGCCAGCTCGGCCCCGATGCTCGTCGGGCGCAAGGGGCGGCGGCCCGGCTGGAACAGGGGCTCTCCGACCCGTTTCTCCAGGGCCGACAGCGTGCGCGAGACCGCGGGCTGCGACAGGCCCAGCTGCTCGGCCGCGGCCGAGACGCCGCCGTACTCGACGACGGCCGCCAGATGGACGAGATGCTTCTCCTCGAACTTCATAACGTATCGTTATGCGGTCCGGTCGCATTTGCATATTCCCCCCGAACCGCCGGCGTAACTCTTTCTGGCGAGGACGGGCGGCGGCGCGACATCGCCGCCCCGGGGGACCATCAGACCGACGTCAGGGAGGACGGCCGCGTGAGCCAGATCAAGGGATATCACCATCTGACCATGAGCACCGACGGCGCTCAGGAGGATTTCAACTTCTTCACCAAGACGCTGGGCCTGCATTCGGTCAAGCGCACGGTCCTGTTCGACGGGCAGATCCCCGTCTACCACCTGTATTACGGCTCGAAGAACGGCGATGAGTCGACGATCATCACGACCTTCCCGTTCCGCAAGCCCGGCGTCTACGGCCGCCGCGGCACCAACCAGTCCAAGATCGTGCAGCAGGCGATCCCGGTCGGCGCGTCCGACTACTGGGTGAACCGCCTCGGCGAGCACGGCATCGAGGCGACCAAGAGCAATCGCTTCGGCATCGACCGCGTGGACTTCCGCCATCCCAGCGGCATCGAGATGCAGCTGGTCGAGAACCCGGGCGACAACCGCCCCTCCATCGTCAGCGAGGAGGCCGGCGTCACCGCCGAGCACGGGATCAAGGGCATCTACGGCGGCGTCGTCGCGGTGATGGACAAGACCGCGATGGACGACTTCCTGACCATCGCGCTGCCGCTGAAGAAGATGGCCGACGACGAGAACGGCATGGCCTACGAGGTGCCGAACGCGGGCGGGCCGACCAGCGTCGTCGAGGTGATGGAGATCCGCGACGAGGCGCAGGGCACCTGGACGCTGTCGGGCGGCACCATCCACCACTTCGCGCTGAATACCGGCGACGAGGAGAACCAGATGAACCTGCGCGCCCATATCGAGGGGCTGGGGTTCACCGACATCTCGGAACAGAAGGACCGGATGTACTTCAAGTCGTGCTACGTGCGCAGCCCCGGCGGCGCGCTGTTCGAGCTCGCGTGGACCGTGCCCGAGGGCTGGGCGCGGGACGAGCCGGCCGACGCCATCGGCAAGACGCTGGTCTTCCCGCCCTGGTTCGAGGACCGCAAGTCCGAGCTGATCGAGGGGCTCGAGCCTGCCAGCTTCCAGGATGCCTGAGAACGGCCTCGTCACGGCCGGCGCGGACCCCGGGGCGGCGCGCGGCGCCCTGGTGCTCCTTCACGGCCGCGGCCAGTCGCCGGAGGTCATGCTGGACGCCGTGGTCTCGCGCCTGTCGGTGCCCGGCTTGCATGTCGTCCTGCCGGCGGCGCCCGGGGGATCGTGGTACGACGCCAAGGCGGTGGAGCCGATGACCGACCGGACCGGGGCGCAGCTGGCGGCGTCTCTCGCGCTCGTGGCCGAGGCGGAGGCGGCGGCGCGCCAGTCCGTGCCGGACCGGCCGCTCGTGCTCGTCGGGTTCTCGCAGGGCGCCTGCATGGTGATCGAGCACCTGATGCACGGCGGCCGCGCGGACGCGGCGGCGATGCTGACCGGCTGCCGCGTCGGCGCGGTGCAGGACGATCTGCCGCGGGCCGATCTGGCGGGGCTGCCGGTCTACTGCAGCAACGGCGACGACGATCCGTGGATCCCGACCCGGGCCTTCCAGGCGGCGGTCGGCCACCTGATCGAGAGCGGCGCGCGGGTGCGCAGCGACGTCTTTCCGGGGCGTCCGCACGAAGTCTCGCAGGCGGAGATCGCAGCTCTCGACGCGCTCTGCGCCGCGATGGCCGACGGCACGGCCCCTTTCGGAGACGCGGCATGAGCCCGTTCGTCTTTCCCGGCATCGCCACGCGCGTGGTCTTCGGACACGGAACCCTGGCGCGGACCGGCGACGAGGTCGCTCGGCTGGGCCGGTCGCGGGCGCTGCTGCTGACCACCCGGTCGCAGGCCGAGGCGGGCGCGGCGCTGGCGGACCGGATGGGCGAGACGGTCGTCGGCACCTTCGGTGACGCGGCGATGCACACGCCGGTCGAGGTCACGGATCGCGCGATCCGGGCCTACCAGGGCGCGGGGGCCGACTGCGTCGTCTCCCTCGGCGGTGGCTCCACCATCGGGCTCGGCAAGGCGATCGCCACCCGCACCGGCTGCGACCATGTGGCGATCCCGACCACCTATGCCGGCTCCGAGATGACCGACATCCTCGGCGAGACGACGGACGGCGAGAAGACGACCCGCCGCGACCCCTCGATCCGGCCCGAAACGGTGATCTACGACGTGGACCTCACGCTCGGCCTGCCGGTGGACCTGTCGGTGAAGTCCGCCCTGAACGCCGCCGCCCACGCGGTGGAGGCGCTGTACGCGCCCGACGGCAACCCGGTGACAAGTCTCATGTCGCTGGAAGCGCTGCGCGCGATCCGCGATACCCTGCCGAAGCTGCGCGAGGCGCCGGAGGACAAGGCGATCCGCGGCCGCCTGCTCTACGGCGCGTGGCTCTGCTCCACCGCGCTCGGCTACGTGGCGATGTCGCTGCACCACAAGCTGGCGCACGTCGTCGGCGGTTCGTTCGACATGCCGCACGCGGACACCCACGCGATCCTGCTGCCGCACACCGCCGGCTTCAATGCGAAGGGCACCGACCTGCTGGGCCCGGTGGCCGAGATGTTCGGCGGCTCGGTCGGCGGCGGCCTGTGGGATCTCGCGCAGGCGTCCGGAGCGCCGACGCGGCTGGCCGACCTCGGGTTGAGCGAGGCCGACCTCGACCGCGCCGCCGACATCGCGCTGAAGAACCGCTACGAGAACCCCCGGCCGTTCGACCGGGAGGACATCCGCCGACTGCTGCAGGCCGCGTGGGAGGGAACGCGGCCCGCGGCCTGACTGCGCTCATTTTCTCAGGGAGGAGAAGACCATGCTGACCAGAAGACGCCTGCTGAAATCCGCCGCCGCCGGCGGCCTCGTCACCTCTGCCGGCGGCCTGTTCGCCCCCGCCCTCGCGCAAGGGTCGCCGGTCCGCATCGGCTATGTCAGCCCGCAGACCGGTCCGCTCGCCGGCTTCGCCGAGGCGGACGCCTTCACCATCGAGGCGTTCAACCGCATCGCGGCCGAGCAGGGGCTGAACGTCGAAGTGATCGTCAAGGACAGCCAGTCCAACCCCAACCGCGCCGCCGACGTGGCGCAGGAACTCATCATCGACGACGGGATCCACCTGATGCTCGTCGCCTCGACCCCCGAGACGACGAACCCCGTCACGACGGTGGCCGAGAGCGAGGGCATCCCCACCATCTCGACCATGGCGCCGTGGCAGCCCTGGTTCATCGGCCAGCAGGGCAACCCGGGCGATCCCGGCAGCTGGCGGCCGTTCGACTACGCCTTCCACTATTTCTGGGGGCTGGAGGACGTGATCGCCGTCTTCACCGCCATGTGGGACCAGCTGGACACCAACAAGGTCGTCGGCGGCCTCTTCCCGAACGATGCCGACGGCAACGCCTGGGGCGATCCGAACACGGGCGTCGCGCCGGGCTTTGCCGCGGCGGGGTACGAGACGGTCGATCCCGGCCGCTACCAGAACCTCACCGACGACTTCACCGCGCAGATCAACGCCTTCAAGGCCGCGAACGCCGACATCGTCACCGGCGTGGTGATCCCGCCCGACTTCACGACGTTCCGCAATCAGGCGAGCCAGCAGGGCTTCAACCCCAAGGCGATCACGGTCGCCAAGGCGATCCTGTTCCCGCAATCGGTCGAGACGCTGGGCGAGGCCGGGCACAACCTGTCGTCCGAGGTGTGGTGGTCGGCGAACCACCCCTTCACCTCGTCGCTGACGGGGCAGAGCTGCGCCGAGCTGGCGCGGGCCTTCACCGACGCGACCGGGCGGCCCTGGACGCAGCCCATCGGCTTCATCCACTCGCTCTTCGAGACGGCGGCCGACGTCATCAAGCGGACCGAGGACCCGACCGACCCCGACGCGATGGCCGAGGCGATCGCGGCGACCAACCTCGACACCATCGTCGGGCATGTGGAGTGGAACGGGGCGGGCGTCCCCGACTTCGCCGCGCAGAACGTCTGCAAGACGCCGCTTGTCGGCGGCCAGTGGCGGCGGAACGACGACGGCACGTTCACGCTGGTGACGGTGGAGAACTCCACCGCGCCGGACATCCCGACCCAGGGCGAAATGCAGCCCCTGTCGTGATCCCAGTCCCCGCCCGGGCCGAGGTCCGGGCGGGGACCTCCATCTGCGCGAGCCCCATGTCCCCGATCCTGTCGCTCCATGACGTGTCCAAGAGCTTCGGCGCCCTCACGGTGACCGACGGGGTGACGTTCGACGTGCCGGAGGGACAGGCGCTGGGGATCATCGGGCCGAACGGCGCGGGCAAGTCGACCTTGTTCAACCTCATCACCGGCGGCCTGTCGCCGGACGCCGGCCGGATCGAATATGACGGCCGCGACGTCACGCGGGTGCCGCCGATGCAGCGGTGCCTGTCCGGCATCGGCCGCTCGTTCCAGATCCCCCAGCCCTTCGACCGCCTGACCGTGTTCGAGAACCTCCTCGTCGCCGCCACCCACGGCCGCGGCCTGCCCGAGCGCGCGGTGGAAGCGGACTGCGCCGAGGTGCTGGAGCGGACGGAACTGATCCACGTCGCCAACCGCCCCGCCGGCGGGCTGACCCTGCTCCAGCGCAAGCGGCTGGAGCTGGCCCGCGCCATGGCGACGCGGCCGAAGCTGCTGCTGCTGGACGAGATTGCGGGCGGGCTGACCGAGGGCGAGTGCGTGGCGCTGGTGGACACGATCCGCCGCGTCCACGCCGAGGGCGTCACCATCGTCTGGATCGAGCATGTCCTGCACGCGCTGAACAGCGTGGTCGAGCGGCTGCTGGTGCTCGACTTCGGCAGGGTCATCGGCATCGGCGAACCCGCCGAGATCATGGCCTCGAAGGAGGTGCGCGAGATCTACCTGGGGATCGAGGTCTGATGGCGCTCCTGGAAACACGTGGCCTGACCGCCTTCTACGGCGACTTCCAGGCCCTGTTCGGCGTGGACCTCACCCTCGCCGAGGGCGAGACCGTCGCCGTGATCGGCGCGAACGGCGCGGGCAAGACCACTCTCATGCGCTCCATCGCCGGGGTGATCCGGCAGGCGCTTGGCATGGTCCGCTTCGACGGGCGGGAGATCGGCGCGATGGCGCCGGACGAGATCATGGCGCTCGGCATCGCGATGGTGCCCGAGGGGCGCAAGCTGTTCCCCTCGCTGTCGGTGGAGGAGAACCTGCTGATGGGCGCCCACCGCCGCAAGGTGGCCGGCCCCTGGCGGCTGGAGACGGTCTACGACCTCTTTCCGATCCTCAAGGAGCGGCGGGGCCAGCCCGGCACCGCCCTGTCGGGCGGGCAGCAGCAGATGGTGTCCATCGGCCGGGCGCTCATGTCGAACCCCCGCGTCCTGCTCTGCGACGAGATCAGCCTCGGCCTCGCGCCGGTCGTGATCCGCGACATCTACGCCGCCTTCCCGCGCATCCGCGAGACGGGGGCCAGCATCGTGGTGGTTGAGCAGGACATCGGCCAGGCCCTGAAGGTCGCGGACAGAGTGCACTGCATGATGGAGGGCCGGGTCACGCTGTCGGGCCGGCCGGAGGAGCTCAGCCGCGAGGCGATCCACGACGCCTATTTCGGGGCGGCGGCATGATCTGGGTCGATACCGTGCTGCAGGGGGTGCTGCTCGGCGGGCTCTACGCGCTCTTCGCGCTGGGCCTCAGCCTCGTCTTCGGGATCATGCGGCTGGTGAACCTCGCCCACGGCGACCTCATCGTATTCGCCGCGTACCTGATCCTGATGCTGGTGACGCTGCTCGGCCTCGGTCCGTTCGTCGCGGCGCTGATCGCTCTGCCGATCATGTTCGGCCTCGGCTGGGCGCTGCAGCGGGTGGTGCTGAACCGGGTGCTGGGGACCGACATCCTGCCGCCGCTCCTGGTGACGTTCGGCCTGTCCGTCGTCCTGCAGAACGCGCTGCTGGAGGGCTTCTCCGCCGACAGCCGCCGCATCCCGGCCGGCTGGCTGGAGACGGCGTCGCTGCCGGTGGGGCCGATCTCGCTCGGCGTGATGCCGCTGCTGACGTTCCTCTCGGCCATCGGCGTCACGCTGGCACTGCAGTTCATCTTCTACCGGACGTCGCTGGGACGCGCGTTCCGCGCGACGTCGGACGATCCGGTGACGGCGAGCCTGATGGGCGTGAAGCCGGCGTCGGTCTTCGCGCAGGCGACGGGGATCGCGATGGTCGTGGTGACCATCGCCGCGCTCTACCTCGGCACGCGGGCGAACTTCGACCCCACCACCGGGCCGGCGCGGCTGATCTACGCGTTCGAGGCGGTCATCATCGGCGGGCTGGGCTCGCTCTGGGGGACGCTGGCGGGTGGCGTGATCATCGGCGTGGCGCAGACCGTGGGGGCGCAGATCAACCCCGAATGGCAGATCCTCGCCGGACACGTCGCCTTTCTCGCCGTGCTGCTGGTCCGGCCGCGGGGCCTGTTCCCGAGGGCGTTCGACTGATGGCCGCGCACTACACCGTAACCACCCGGACGACGGCGTCGCAGATCGCGGCGGCCGCGGCGCTGGTGCTGCTGGCCGTCGCCGTCGCGGTTCCGTTCATCGCCTCGCGCTCGCTGATCCAGGACCTGTTCTTCATCCTGACGATGCTGACGCTGGCGCAGTTCTGGAACCTGCTCGCCGGGTACGGCGGCCTCGTCAGCGTGGGCCAGCAGGCGTTCGTCGGCTTCGGCGCCTACATGCTGTTCGGCGGCGCGATCCTCTGGGGCGTGAACCCCGTCGCGGGGCTGCTGTTGGCGGGCGTCGCCGCGCTGGTCCTCGCCATCCCGACAGCGTTCTTCGCGTTCCGCCTGCAGGGCGCCTACTTCGCCATCGGCACCTGGGTCGTGGCCGAGGTGGTGCGCCTGTCCGTCGCCCAGTGGAAGGCGGTCGGCGGCGGCACCGGCACCTCGCTGCCCCGCGACGCGCGGGACGCGATGTGGGGCGCGGGCTGGATCGAGGGCGCGTTCGACGTCCGCGCCTCCGAGGCGCGGGACATCCTGACCTACTGGCTGGCGCTCGCGCTGGCGGTGGCGACCATCGGCGGCATCTACTGGTTCCTGCGCACGAAGCGCGGCCTCGCCCTCGCGGCGCTGCGCGACAATGTCGGCGCGGCGCGCTCGGTCGGCGTCGACAGCGAGCGGATGAAGTGGGTGGTCTTCCTCGTCGCCGCCTTCGGCACCGGCATCGCGGGGGGTCTCATCTTCCTGCAGAACGGCCGCATCAGCCCCGACAGCGCCTTCTCGGTCATCGACTGGACCGCGTTCGTGATCTTCATCGTGGTGATCGGCGGCATCGGCACGATCGAGGGGCCGATCCTCGGCGTCCTCGTCTTCTTCGCGCTGCAGACGCTGCTGGCGGATTACGGCGCCTGGTACCTCATGGTCCTCGGCGCACTCGGCATCGCGGTGATGCTGTTCGCGCCTGGGGGGCTGTGGGGGCTCCTGTCCGGGCGGACGGGCGTGCAGCTGTTCCCGATCCAGAGGCGCCTCAACCGACATGACTGACCGAACGACCGGGAGGGACCATTGATGGCCGAGATCGAAACCGACGTCCTCATCGTGGGCACCGGCCCCGCCGGCAGCGCCACCGCCGGGCTGCTGTCGAGCTACGGCGTGGAGAACGTGGCGATCAACCGCTACCGCTGGCTCGCCAACACGCCGCGCGCGCACATCACCAACCAGCGCACGATGGAGGTGCTGCGCGACCTCGGCCCGGAGGTCGAGGCCGAGGCCTACATGCACGCCACCCCGGGCGACCTCATGGGCAACAACGTCTTCTGCGAGAGCCTCGCGGGAGAGGAGCTGGGGCGCATGCTGTCCTGGGGCAACTCGCCCGAGAGCCGGGCGGAGCACATCCGCTCCTCCCCCACCCGCATGAACGACCTGCCGCAGACCTTCATGGAGCCGCTGCTGTTCAAGACCGCCTGCTCCCGCGGGACGCAGGCGCGGATGCAGACGGAGTACCTGACGCACACCGAGGATGCGGACGGCGTCACCACCCGCTGCCGCGACCGCCTGACGGGGCGCGAGTTCGAGATCCGCTCGAAGTACCTCGTCGGCGCCGACGGCGGCAATTCGGCGGTGGCCGAGACCTGCGGCCTGCCGTTCGAGGGGCAGATGGGCGTCGGCGGGTCGATGAACATCCTCTTCCGCGCCGACCTCTCCCGCTACGTCGCGCACCGGCCCTCGGTCCTCTACTGGGTCATGCAGCCGGGCGCGAATGTCGGTGGCATCGGCATGGGGCTGGTGCGGATGGTGCGGCCCTGGAACGAGTGGCTGATCGTCTGGGGCTACGACATCAAGCAGCCGGCGCCCGACGTGGACGAGGCGATGGCGACCGAGGTGGCCCGCCAGCTGGTCGGCGATCCGGAGCTGGAGATCGAGCTGCTCTCCGCCAACACCTGGACCGTCAACAACATGTACGCGACGCACATGCAGACGGAGCGGGTCTTCATCATGGGCGACGCGGCGCACCGGCATCCGCCGTCGAACGGCCTCGGCTCCAACACCTCGATCCAGGACGCCTTCAACCTCGCCTGGAAGCTGGCGCACGTGGTGAAGGGTCAGGCCGGGCCGGGGCTGCTGGACAGCTACTCGGCGGAGCGCGCGCCCATCGCCAGGCAGATCGTCACCCGCGCCAACCAGTCCATCGCCGAGTTCGGCCCGATCTTCGAGGCGCTGGGCCTGACCGACAGCACCGATCCCGAGGTGATGCAGGCCAACATGGACAGGCGCGACGAGCAGGGGCCGGAGGCGGAGGCGCAGCGGGAGGCGCTGCGCAAGGCCATCGAGTTCAAGAAGTACGAGTTCGATTGCCACGGCGTCGAGATGAACCAGCGCTACGGCAGCGGCGCCGTGGTGAAGGACGGCCAGCGCGACCCCGGCTTCGCCCGCGACGCCGAGTTGCACTACCAGCCGACGACATGGCCCGGCGCGCGGCTGCCGCATTGCTGGCTCTACCGTGCCGACGGGTCCAGGGTCTCGACGCTGGACCTGTGCGGCAAGGGCCGCTGGACGATCCTCACCGGGATCGGCGGCGAGGCCTGGGCGGAGGCGGCGAAGACCGTCGCGGCCGAGACGGGCGTGACGATCGACGTCCACGTCATCGGCCCGCGCCGCGCGATCGAGGACCATCTCGGCGACTGGGCCCGCCTGCGCGAGACGTCCGACGCGGGCGCCGTGATGACCCGCCCCGACCAGCACGTCTGCTACCGCGCTTCCGCGATGGTCGACGACCCCGCCGCCGAGCTGCGCCGCGTGCTGCGCGCCATCCTGCAACCCGCCGCCTGAGGAGCCCGCCCATGACCGACCCCGCCGAACAGGGCTACTTCACCGAGGACAGCTCCGCCGACGTCGTCATCTCGCGCAACGCCAAGGCGCAGGATGCGCGCCTCAAGGAGGTCATGGAGGTCATCGTCCGGCACCTCCACGCCGCGGTGAAGGAGATCGAGCCGACGCAGGAGGAGTGGATGAAGGCGATCCTCTTCCTCACCGAGACCGGCCACACCTCCAACGACTGGCGGCAGGAATACATCCTGCTCTCCGACGTCCTCGGCGTGTCGATGCTGGTCGACGCGATCAACAACCGCAAACCCTCGGGCGCGTCGGAATCGACCGTCCTCGGCCCGTTCCACGTCTCCGGCGCGCCGGAGCGGGCGCTGGGCGACGACATCTGCCTCGACCAGAAGGGCGAGCCGATGCTGGTGAGGGGCCGCATCCTCGACATCGACGGGAAGCCGATCGCGAACGCCCGGATCGACGTCTGGCAGGCCAACGACGAGGGCTTCTACGACGTGCAGCAGAAGGGGCTGCAGCCCGACTTCAACCTGCGCGGCGTGTTCCGGTCGAACGAGAGGGGAGAGTACTGGTTCAAGGGGGTGAAGCCCAAGTTCTACCCGATCCCCGACGACGGCCCCGTCGGAAAACTGCTCGGCGCCCTCGGCCGCCACCCCTACCGGCCCGCGCACCTGCACTACATCATCGAGGCGGAGGGCTTCGAGACGCTGGTGACCCACATCTTCGACCCGGACGATCCCTACATCCACTCCGACGCGGTGTTCGGCGTGAAGGAGAGCCTGATGGCCACCTTCGCCCCGGTGGACGACCCGGCGCGGATGCAGGAGGCCGGCTTCGACCGACCGTTCTTCGAGGTCGAGCACGACTTCGTGCTGGCGCGGCGCTGACGCGGTCGCCGGTCCGGCCGCGGCGGCGGCGGTCGACGGCCGCGCAGTCCCGTCACCTGCCGCGCTGCGTCCGCTCCGGAAAGGTCCGGCCGGCGTCGATGGGCGGGCGCACCGCCGCGTCGCAGTCCCGGGTCGTCTCGGGCGCCAGCTCGGCCAGCGCCTCGTGGTGGGACAGGAAGATGCGCCCGGTCAGCGCGTCGACGAAGTCGCTGCGGGCGAGGCGGTCCATCACCGGGCCCTTCACCTCGGACAGGTGCAGGCGGATGCCGGCGTCGTGCAGGCGGTGCATGATCAGCTCGAGGCTCTCCAGCGCGCTGGCGTCGATGCCGTTCACCGCGGCGCAGTTGAGGACGACGTGCCGGACCTCGGGCCGCTCGGCCACCGCCTCCTGCACCACCGCCTCGATGGCACGGGCGTTGGCGAAGTAGAGGCTCTCGTCGATCCGCAGGCCCAGCACCTCGGGCGAACAGACGACGTCATGCCGCCGGACGTTGCGGAAGTGATGGGTGCCGGGGATCTGGCCGATCACAGCGACATGGGGCCGCGAGGTGCGCCACAGGTGCAGCAGGACCGACAGCGCGACGCCGGTGACGATGCCCGCCTCGACCCCGAAGCCCAGCGTGACGAGGATGGTGCCGGCCATCGCGGCGAAGTCGAAGCGCGAGAAGGCCCAGGTCCGGCGCAGCGCGCCGAGATCGACGAGGCTGAGGACCGCGACGATGATCGTGGCGGCCAGGACCGCGGTCGGCAGGTGGGCGAGCAGGGGCGTCAGCACCAGCGAGGCGAGCGCGATGCCGCCGGCGGTGTAGGCGCCCGCGGCCGGCGTCTCGGCGCCCGCGTCGAAATTGACGACCGACCGGGCGAAGCCGCCGGTCACCGGGTAGCCGCCCGAGATCGCCGCGGCGAGGTTGGCGGCGCCGAGGCCGATCAGCTCCTGGTCGGGCTTGATCGACTGGCGGCGCTTGGCGGCGAGCGTCTGCGCGACCGAGACGGATTCGGCGAAGCCGATGATCGAGATCAGGAACGCCGCCGGCACCAGCGCCGCCCAGAGCGCCGGGTCGAACGGCGGCAGCGCCAGCGGGGGCAGGCCCTGCGGCACGTCGCCAACGACGGCGACGCCCCGTGCCTCGAGGCCCAGCGCGACGACCGCGAGGATCGACACCGCGACCGCCACCACCGGCCCGGTACGCGACAGCAGCGCGGCCGTCCCGGCGGACAGGCCAAGGCGCTGCAGCGCCGGCCGCAGGCCCTTGCGCGCCCACGCCAGGAAGGCGGTCGCGGCCAGTCCGACGACGAGCGTGGGGACGTTGGCGTCCGGCAGCGCCCGGACCAGCGAGCCGCCGAGGTCGACCAGCGTATGCCCGCCGGCCCGGACCCCGAGGATGTGCTGCAGCTGGCTTGCCGCGATCAGCAGGCCCGAGGCGGTGATGAAGCCCGAGATGACGGGATGCGACAGCAGGTTGGCGACGAAGCCCAGTCGGAGGACCCCCATCGCCACCAGCATGACGCCCGACAGCAGCGCCAGCGCCAGCGCGGCCGCAACGTACTCCGCGCTGCCGGGCGCCGCGACCGTGCCGGCCGCGGTCGCCGTCAGCAGCGAGACCACCGCCACCGGGCCGACCGCCAGCGTGCGGCTGGTGCCGAACAGCGCGTAGGCGACGAGCGGCAGGATCGAGGCGTAGAGCCCGACCACCGGCGGCAGGCCCGCCAGCATCGCGTAGGCGAGCGATTGCGGGATCAGCATCACCGTCACGATCGCCGCCGCCAGCGCGTCTCCGAGGAACGCCTGCCGGTCGTAGCGCCGCCCCCAGTCGAGGACGGGCAGGTATCGGGCGAGCCGGTCCATCCGCTCACACTCCTTCGGGACAGGCGGCGCTCCGGGGGCGCCGGCGGGGGGCGGGGATCATCGGCCGCCTCAGAACCGGTTGACGGGCAGCTTGAGGTAGGCCCGTCCGTCCGCCTCGGCCGGGGGCAGGCGGCCGCCGCGCAGGTTCACCTGCAGCGCCGCGAGGATCCGGTCGGGCAGGGGCAGGGTCGCGTCCCGTGCCTCGCGGCGGGCGATCCACTCCTCGCGGGCGGTACCGTCCTTCACGTGCTGGTTGCCGGCGCGGTGCTCGGCCACCGTCGCCTCCCATTCCGGCGTGTCGCGCGTGGCGGTGCCGTAATCGTGGCCGACGAACAGGCGCGTCTGCGGCGGCAGGGCGAGGATCGCCTGGATCGAGTCCCACAGCTGCGCGGCGCTGCCGCCCGGGAAGTCGGCGCGCGAGGTTCCGACATCGGGCTGCATCAGCGTGTCGTGGGTGAAGGCCGCGTCGCCGCAGACATAGGTGATGGAGCCGAGCGTATGGCCCGGCGACAGCATCACCTGCACCTCGAGATCGCCGATGCGGAAGGTCTCGCCTTCCTCGAACAGCCGGTCGAAGTCCCGCGCCGGGTCGAAGGCGCCGGGCATGTTGTAGATCTCTTCCCACAGTGCCGCGATCTCGTGGACCTTGGCGCCGATCGCGTTCGGCGCGCCGGTCCGCTCCTTCAGGTGGGCCGAGGCCATGACGTGGTCGGCGTGGGGGTGGGTGTCGAGGACCCACTCCACGGTCAGCCCGTTCTGGCGCACCAGGTCCAGCACCTGGTCCATGCTGCCGGTCGAGAAGCGGTAGTTCTTCGGGTCGAAGTTCCAGGCGACGTCGATCAGCGCGGCCTTCCGGGTGGCCGGGTCGGCGCAGACATATTGGATCGAGCCGGTATCGGGCTCGTAGATGCCCCAGACGTCGGGGCTTCCGGGCCCTCGGGACGGCGAGTGACGGACGACGCGCTCCTTGAGGCTGCTCATCGGACGGATCCTTTCAGGGTCGGGAGGGAGAGGGACCTGCCGTGCGCGCCGAGCCACAGCCCGGCCAGCATCGCCGGCAGGAAGACGAGGGTTCCGGGCGCGAAGAGCGGCAGCGCCGTCCAGGCGGGGCCGGGGCAGAAGCCGCCGATGCCCCAGCCGATGCCGAAGAGGGCGGCGCCGCCGACGAGCCGGCCGTCGATCCGGCGGTTCGTCGGCAGGTCGAACCGGGCGTCGATGGCCGGGGCCGGCCGTCGCCAGACCAGGCGGTAGCCGAGGAAGGCAGTCACGGTCGCGCCGCCCATGACGAAGGCGAGGCTCGGGTCCCAGGTCCCGGCGATATCGAGGAAGTTCAGGACCTTCGCGGGGTCCGACATGCCCGAGATGACGAGGCCGAGGCCGAAGACGAGGCCGGCGAGAAAACCGAAGGCGATGCGCATGGCTCAGGCTCCCAGAACGTGCCGCAGGACGAAGACGGTGGCGATTCCCGCTGCCATGAAGGTGCCGACGGCCACGGCGGAGCGGGGCGACAGGCGCGCCAGCCCGCAGACGCCGTGGCCGGAGGTGCATCCCCCGCCGAGCGCGGTGCCGAGGCCGACCAGCAACCCCGCGACGGCCATGCCGCCGAGGCTCACTGGCACCGTCTGCTGCACCGTGCCGCCCGCCAGCATCAGCGCCAGCGGCGCCGCCACGAGCCCGACCAGGAAGGCGACCCGCCAGTCGCGGTCGCCCGGGGCGCCGGGCGTGGGCAGGACCGCGCCGATGAAGCCGTTGGTGATGCCCGCGATCCCGGCGATCCGGCCGAACAGGCCCATCACCATCACGGCGCTGAGCCCGATGAGCACCCCTCCGAACAGCGAGGCCCACGGCGTGAAAGGGGTTGTCGTCAGCGTCTCCACTCGTCGTCTCCACTTGGCGGCGGCCTTGCATCGGCCGGGTCGATCCGCTATTTATGAGACATGTCTAAATCAGTCAATGCTAATGTAAAGATTTCTGATGTGGACGCCACCGTCACCGCGCTGGAGGGCCGGGCGGACTACGTGGCGGAGCGTCTGGCGCTGCTGGCGAATGCCAAGCGCCTGCTGATCCTGTGCGAGCTGGCCAAGGGCGAGCGGTCGGTCGGGGCGCTGCAGGCGTCGGTGGGTCTCAGCCAGTCGGCGCTGAGCCAGCACCTCGCGAAACTGCGCGAGGCGCGGATGGTTGACACCCGCCGCGAGAGCCAGACGATCCACTACCGGATCTCCGATCCCGACGTGGAGACGCTGATGGCCGCGCTCTACGACACGTTCTGCAGGGACGTCTGAGCTACGGCGCCGGCGCCCGGCGCGAGGCCGCCCGGGTGCGCCACAGCCGCCGGGTGAGGGCGGCGCAGAAGATCGCCGTCAGCACCAGCACCACGGTCGGGGCGGGCGCGCTGTCGAGGTGGAAGCTCGCCCAGACGCCGCCTGTCAGCGCCGCCGCGTTCACCGCGACCGCCACGCCCAGCATCGCGCCGAAGCTGCGCACGAGCAGGAACGCGATGGCCCCGGGCGCGATCAGCAGGCTCACGGCCAGGATCAGGCCGGTCGCCGACAGCGTCGCGACGATTGTCAGCGACAGCAGCGCCAGCAGCCCGTAATGCAGTGCGCCGACCGCCAGCCCGCTCGCCCTCGCCTGCGCGGGGTCGAAGGCATGCAGCAGGAAGTCGCGCCACTTCAGGCCCAGCGCGGCGGTCACGACCAGCGAGACGATCCCCGCCGTCCACAGATCCTGCGGCCCGACGCCCAGCATGTTGCCGAAGAGGACGTGGTCGAGGTGTTCGTTCGTGGGGATCGAGACGTAGAGGATCAGCCCGATCCCGAACATGCCCGAGAAGACGACCCCCATCACCGTGTCCTGCTTCACCCGGCTGTTGTCGCTCAGGTATCCTGTCAGCAGCGCGCACCCCATGCCGGCGGCGAAGGCGCCGACGATCAGCGGCAGGCCCGCGATCCAGGCCAGCACGATCCCCGGCAGCACCGCGTGGCTCACCGCGTCGCCCATCAGCGCCCAGCCCTTGAGGACGAGGAAGCAGGACAGGAGCGCGGTGGGAACCGAGACGATCAGCGCGATCAGGAACGCGTCCCGCATGAACGGGAACTGGAACGGCAGGAGCAGCGCCTCGATCATTCCGGTGCCTCCGCCAGCGCGGCCGACGCCCGGGCCCGCGCTGCGAAAAGCCCGTGCTTCGGCGCGAAGAAAAAGGCGAGGAGGAAGATCGCCGTCTGCAGCGTCACGATGACGCCGCCCGTCGCGCCGTTGAGGAAGTAGCTGGCATACGCCCCGGCGAAGCCGGTGACGGCGCCGATGGCCACCGACACGGCGATCAGCCGCGGAAAGCGGTCGCACAGCAGGTACGCCGTCGCCCCCGGCGTCACCACCATCGCGATCACCAGGAACGCGCCTACGGTCATCATCGCCGCGACGACGCTCGCCGACAGGAGCGTGAAGAACACCGCCTTGAGGAGCCGGGGATTCAGGCCGACCGTCCGGGCGTGCGTCTCGTCGAAGAAGACGACCATCAGGTCCTTCCACTTCGCCAGCAGCACCGCCAGCGAGACGCCCCCGATCAGCACCAGCTGCAGCGTGTCGCCCGGCGTGATGGCGAGGATGTTGCCCATGGTGATCGTCTGGATCGACACCGACGTCGGGTTGATCGACACCATGAACAGGCCGAGGCCGAAGAAGGCGGTGAAGATCAGCCCGATGATGACGTCGACCTTCAGGCCCGACCTCTCGGACAGGAGCAGCATCGCCGCCGCCGCGAGCCCGCCGGAGAGGAACGCACCCAGCGCGAAGGGCAGGCCGAGGATGTAGGCCCCGGCCACGCCCGGCACGACCGAGTGGGACAGTGCGTCGCCGATCAGGCTCCACCCCTTCAGCATCAGGTAGGCCGACAGGAACGCGCAGACCCCGCCGACGAGGGCCGAGACCCACATCGCGTTGGTCATGTAGCCGTAGGCGAACGGCTCCAGCGCGGTCATTCGCGGCCCGTGGTCTGCGTCCGCTCGCCGTAATGGATCAGCGGGCGCTCGTCGTCGGTGAAGATGTCGATCCGCCGCGCGTCGGCATCGTGGTCGTCGTGCAGGTCGGCCCCGCCCAGGGTGAACTGCCGCAGCACGCCGCCGAAGGCGCGTTCGAGGTTGGCGCGGGTGAAGGTCGTCCCGGTCGGGCCGTGGGCGAGGATTGTGCCCTTGACCAGGATGGCGCGGTCGCAGAACTCGGGCACCGAGCCGAGGTTGTGGGTCGAGACCAGCATCACCCGCCCCTCGTCCCGAAGCTCGCGCAGGAGGCCGATGATCCTTTCCTCGGTCTGCACGTCGACGCCGGTGAACGGCTCGTCCAGCAGGATCACCCGGCCGTCCTGCGCCAGCGCCCGGGCGAGGAAGACGCGCTTGCGCTGGCCGCCCGACAGCTCGCCGATCTGCCGGCGGCGGAAGTCGGCCATGCCCACCCGCTCCAGCGCCGCCGCCACGGCCGCGCGGTCCGCGTCTCCCGGCCGGCGCAGGAAACCCATGTGCCCGTAGCGGCCCATCATCACCACGTCCTCGACGAGGACGGGGAAGGTCCAGTCCACCTCCTCGGCCTGCGGCACGTACGAGACGATGTTGGCCCGCAGCGCCTCGCGCACGGTGCGGCCCAGCAGCGTGATCTCTCCGCCCGAGGCGGGGACGAACCCCATGATGGCCTTGAACAGCGTCGACTTGCCGGCGCCGTTCACGCCGACGAGCGCGGCGATCGTGCCGCGGGGGATGGCGAAGTTGGCCCGGCGCAGCGCGGTGTGGCCGTTGCGGTAGGTCACCGTCACGTCGCGCGCGACGATGCCGTCGAAGGCGGCCTCGCCCGTCGTCGCCAGTGTATCCGGCGAGGTGGAGCCGTCGGGCGTCATCCTTCCGTCCCCGTCAGGCCCCGGACGACGGTGTCCGAGGTGACGCGGAGCAGATCGAGGTAGGTCGGCACCGGGCCGTCCGCCTCGGACAGGCTGTCGACGTAGAGGACGCCGCCGAACGCCGCGCCGGTCTCTCGCGCGATCTGCTCGGCCGGGGCGGAGGAGACCGTGCTCTCGCAGAACACCGCCGGCACGTCGTGCTCGCGCACGCCGTCGATCACGGCGCGGACCTGCTGCGGCGTGCCGGTCTGGTCGGCGTTGATCGGCCAGAGATACAGCTCGTTCAGGCCGAAATCCCGGGCGAGGTACGAGAACGCGCCTTCGCAGGTCACCAGCCAGCGCCGCTCTTCCGGCAGCGCCGCGATCTCGTCCCGGAGCGGCTGGATCGTGTCGCGGATCTCCTGCTTGTAGGACTCGGCGTTGGCGGCGTAGGTCGCGGCGTTCTCCGGGTCGTGCTCCGACAGGGCGGCCGCGATGTTGTCCACGTAGACCATCGCGTTCTCCAGCCCCATCCAGGCGTGCGGGTTCGACTGGCCCTCGTAGGAACCCTCGGCGATCGGGATCGGGTCGATGCCGTCGGTGAGGGTGGCGGAGGGGACGTCGCCGAGGTTCGACAGGAACTGCTCGAACCAGCGCTCCAGGTTGAGGCCGTTCCACAGGATCAGGTCCGCGTCCTGGGCGCCGACGAGGTCGCGCGGCGTCGGCTCGTAGCCGTGGATCTCGGCCCCCGGCTTGGTGATCGACACCACCTCGGCCGCGTCGCCCGCCACGTTCCGCGCCATGTCGGCGAGGACGGTGAAGGTGGTGACGACCCTGAACGCATCGTCCTCCTGGGCCGCGAGCGGTCCCGCGGAGAGCGCGGCGACAGCGGTCGCGATGACGAGGGGGCGGATCATAGGGCGGTCTCACAAAGTTAGCCGGTGCTAAAAACGAAATATGCAGTGCCGCGCCGCCGCGTCAAGGTCCGGCCTCAGCCGTCGCGGCCGAGCTTGCGCGCAAAGGCCCGCAGCGTCGCCTCGCTGACGTGGTGCTCGATCCCTTCGGCGTCGCCCTCCGCCGTCTCGGCGTCCACGCCCAGCCACAGCAGGAAGTCGCGCACCAGCACGTGCCTGCGGCGCACCACCTCGGCCAGGCGACGCCCCTCCTCGGTCAGGAAGATCGCGCGGTAGGGCTGGCTCTCGACGAGGCCGAGTTCGCTGAGCCGGCGGATCGTCTTGGCCACCGTGGGCGCGGCCACGCCGAGCCGGCTGGCGAGATCCGCGGCCCGCGCCTCGCCGTGCACGTCGATCAGGTCGGAGATCAGCTCGACGTAATCCTCGGCCACCTCGGTCTGGTGCGCCTCGCGCACCCGGCTGAAGTTGCTGGCCTGCCGTTCCGCACTGTGCAGCCGCCTCGCTCTGGCCACGGGCCCCTCCCTCACGGTTCCGCCCCGGATACACGGTCAGGCGGGACGCGGACAGGAAAAGCGTGCCGCCCGATCGCGGTGGCGGCGGTGCAGGAGGCGTCGATCCGCGATGGACGGGCTTCACGCTGCTCCGTGCGGCCTGTATCCCGGCCCCTGACGTTTTCTGCACCCGCCGCCCCGGAGACGCCGATGCCCGAGACCTGTTCCTGCCCGCGACCCGGCCGCCCCCTGCCGGCCCGGTCATCCGCCCGGATGGCAGCCACGTCGCAGAGCCCGGTGGCGGGATGAGCGTGGACGAGCCGTTCCGGATCGACGGCCGCCGCGCCCTCGTCACCGGCGCCAATACCGGCATCGGCCAGGCCTGCGCCCTGTCCCTGGCCGAGCGGGGCGCCCACGTCGTCGCCGCCGGCCGCTCGTCCTGCGACGAGACGGTGCGTCGCATCGAGGCCGCGGGCGGCAGCGCCGAGGCGGTCCACCTCGACCTCGCCGATCCCGCGGCCGCCGCGGCGCGGCTGGCCGGCTTCGGCATGCTCGACATCCTCGTGAACAATGCCGGCATCATCCGCCGGGCCGACGCGGTGGACCACGGCGAGGAGGACTGGGACGCCGTCCTCGACGTCAATCTCAAGGCGGTGTTCCTGCTGAGCCAGGCCTTCGCCCGCGCGGCGCTGGCCCGCGGCGCCGGGGGGCGGATCGTCAACATCGCCTCGGTGCTGACCTTCCAGGGGGGCATCCGCGTGCCCGCCTACACCGCCTCCAAGCACGGCGTCGCGGGGCTGACGAAGGCGCTCGCCAACGAGTGGGCGAAGGACGGGATCACGGTGAACGCCGTGGCGCCGGGCTACGTCGTCACGAACAACACGGCCGCGCTGCGCGACGATCCGCAACGGTCGGCCGAGATCCTGGAGCGCATCCCCGCCGGCCGGTGGGGAGAGCCGTCGGACATCGGCGGCGCGGTCGCCTTCCTGTGCCTGCCGGCCGCGGGCTACGTGACCGGAACGGTCCTGTCGGTCGACGGAGGCTGGCTTGCCCGCTAGGTGGACGTCCCCGTTCCCCGCCCGGGCAGCGGTCGCCGCGACGGACGCGCGGGCGGCGGAACCGGGGCGGACCCGATGATCGAAAGCTGGCGCTGGTTCGGCCCCCTCGACCGCATCACCCTGCCGGAGATCGTGCAGACCGGCGCGACCGGCATCGTCACGGCCCTGCACGAGGTGCCGTACGGCGAGGTCTGGGTCCGGGAGGCCGTCGCCGAGCGCCGCCGCGAAATCGAGGCGGCGGGCCTGACCTGGGAGGTGGTCGAGAGCCTGCCGGTCAGCGAGGCGATCAAGCTGGGGCAGGGGGATCTCGCGACCCTCTTCGCCAACTACCGCCAGTCCCTCGCCAACCTCGCGGCCGAGGGCGTGCGCACGGTCTGCTACAATTTCATGCCGCTGCTGGACTGGACGCGAACCCGTCTCGACGCGCCCGCGCCCGGCGGCGGGCGCGCGCTGCGCTTCGACGCGGTGGAGATGGCAGCGTTCGACATCCACCTTCTCGGCCGTGCGGGCGCAGAGGCGGACTGGCCGGACGTGGCCGCCGCCGCGTCCGCCTGGACCGACGCCGCGACCGAGGCCGACCGTAGCCGCCTGCTGGGCGCCATCATGTCCGGCCTGCCCGGCGCCTACG
The DNA here is from genome assembly GCF_000379485.1 of Wenxinia marina DSM 24838. Taxonomy (GTDB): domain Bacteria; phylum Pseudomonadota; class Alphaproteobacteria; order Rhodobacterales; family Rhodobacteraceae; genus Wenxinia; species Wenxinia marina. Next base: position 66,683 of record NZ_KB902299.1, on the reverse strand, counting down.
CCCGCTACGACGTGGCGGGCCTGCGCGAGGTGCTGCGCCCTTGGGCCGGCGTCACCGCGGACGACCTGCGCGCCGCGCTCGCCCGGTTCCTGGCCGAGGTGGTGCCGGCGGCCGAGGATCTGGGCATGCGCCTGTGCATCCACCCCGACGACCCGCCGCGGCCGCTCCTCGGGCTGCCGCGCGTGGTCTCCACCGGCGACGACCTCGCGGCGGTCCTGGCGATGCAGGACAGCCCCGCGAACGGCGTCACGCTCTGCTCGGGCTCGCTGGGCGCGCACCCGTCGAACGACGTGCCCACCATCGCCCGCGCCGTCGCGCCGCGCATCCACTTCGCCCACCTGCGCAACGTCGCCAGGGAGCCGGACGGCTCGTTCCAGGAGGCGCCGCATCTCGGCGGGGACACCGACATGCCGGCGGTGATCTCGGTGCTGCTGGACGAGGAGGCGCGCCGCCGGGAGGCGGGCCGCGACGACCATTCCATCCCGTTCCGCCCCGACCACGGGCACGAACTGCTGACGGACATCGGCCGGGGCACGCACCCGGGCTATCCGCTGATCGGCCGTCTTCGCGGCCTCGCCGAGCTGCGGGGCGTGATCGCCGGCCTGCGTTACGCGGGCGGCCGGTAGGGGGCTATCCCCGCGCGCCGGTACTGGCGCGCAGAGCCAACTCGGGCTTCAGGATGATCCGCTCCGGCGCCCCGTCCCCCTCGCCGGGCTCGCCCTCGATCCGCCGCAGGATCAGGCCCGCCGCGGCGCGCGCGATCTCCTCCGCCGGGTAGTCCACGCTGGAGAGCGGGGTCGAGGCGGCCTCGGCGTACTCGACGTTGTCGTAGCCGAAGACGGACACGTCGCCCGGCACGTCCACGCCGTTGTCCTCGCACCAGCGCAGCGCGCCCATCGCGATCCGGTCGGTCGACGACAGGACCGCGGTCGGCGGATCGGCCAGTCGCAGAAGCTGGCCCATCGCGCCGTAGCCCTGCGCGACCGAGTGCCCGCCGGGGCCCACGATCAGCGCCGGATCGACCTCGATCCCCGCCTCGAGGAGGGCCTGGCGGTAGCCGTCGATCTTCTCGGAGTTGCCGGTGGCGCGGTCACTGTCGATCAGCCCGATGCGACGGTGGCCGAGCGCGATCAGGTGCCGCGCCGCCAGCGCGGACCCGTGCTGCTCGTCGATGGTGACGACGTCCAGCCCCTCCACCTCCTTGCCCGCCAGGAGGACGACGGGCATGCCCGACGCTGCGAGGCGGCGGATGCCGTCAAGCTCGCGCCGGTGGTTGGGATAGACGAAAACGCCGTCCAGCTGCCGCGACCGGAACGTCGCCAGCGCGCGCTCCTGCTCCTCGCCGTCGCCGTTCGACGCGGCGAGAAGGGTGACGTAGCCCTTCGCCTTCAGCTCGATCTCGAGCTTCTGGGCGACCTGCGTCAGGACCGGGTTCGTCATGTCGGTGAGCAGCAGGCCCACCGTCATGTTGCGCCGGGTGACCAGCGCCTGCGCGGCGTGGTTCGGCGTGTAGTCGAGGGCGCGGGCGAACTCGAGGATCTTCTCCCGCGTCCGCTCGCCCACCCGGGGGGATCCGCGCAGCGCCAGCGAGACGGTGTTGACCGACACGCCCGTGCGCAGCGCGATGTCCTTCAGAGTCGCCACACCTGTCCCCCAGACCATCCCGACGGGGACCTAGTCCCAGTCGGGCCCCCAGTCCGGGTCGATGGCCCGCTGGCCCCGGTCCAGCCCTTCGATCCGGTTTATGTCACCTTCCGTCAGGCGGATGTCCAGCGCGCCGAAGTTGGACCGGATGCGCTCCGCCTTGCCGGAGGTGGGGATCGCGGCATAGCCGCGGGACATCTCGAAGGCGAGGGCGATCTGCTCGGGCGTCGCGTCGTGGGCGTCCGCGATCTCCTTCATCACCGGGTCGCTGCCCAGCCGCCCCTTCGCGATCGGCTGGTAGCAGGTGACTGTGACGCCCCGGGACGTGCAGTGGTCCGCCAGCTTGCGGTTGCGGAACCAGGGGTTCAGCTCGACCTGGTTGGTCAGCAGCGGCACGCCGTCCAGCATGGCCAGCGTCTCGTCCAGCAGGGCGATGGTGAAGTTCGACACACCGATATGCCGCGTCAGCCCCCGCTCCTTCGCTTCGACCAGCTGCGGGATGTAGTCCGACAGCGGCCGCTCTCCGTTCGGCGCGGGCCAGTGGATGAGGGCGAGGTCCACGTGGCCCAGGCCCAGCGTCTCGCAGCTCTTCTCCAGCGACGGGACGAGGGCGCCGGGGGCGAAGTTGGCCGGCCTGACCTTGGTGGTGACGAAGACGTCCTCCCGCGGCAGTCCGGCAGCCCGCAGCGCCGCGCCCACCTCGGCCTCGGTGTCGTAGTCCTGCGCGGTGTCGAGGTGGCGGTATCCGGTCTGGAGTGCGCACGAGATCGCCTCGATCCCCGCCTCGCCGGTTCGTCCGTAGGTGCCGAAGCCCAGTTGCGGCATGGCTTGCATCGTCATCTCTCCTCCCTCTCGGGCCACTCGCCGCGGCCCTTCGATTTTCTGTTGACGCATTCCGAATCCTATCTCAGTATTAACGTTAATACAACGCGGTGGACATGCCGCTTGGACAGCGGCGCAAGTGCCGCGGTGCGGGGCCGAGGAGGGCCCGGCATGAGGGAGGAGCCATGACGATCCGCTGGACGCGGATCGCCCCGCAGATCGCGCTGACGCCCGCCCTGGCGGTGACGGCGGTGGCGTTCATCGGGTCGATCCTGTGGACGATCTACCTGTCCTTCACCCGGTCCCGCCGGGTGCCGGACTACGCCATCGACTGGACCGAATGGACGCGGCAGTACGACCGCCTGTTCCAGGACGCCGGCTGGTCCACCGCGCTGTGGAACCTCATCACGCTCGGCCTCGGCTCGGCGCTGGCCATCGTCTTCGGCTTCGTCCTCGCCGCGATGATCGACCGCGAGAAGCGGGGCGAGGCGTTCTTCCGCACCGTGTTCCTCTATCCGCTGGCGGTGTCGCTGATCGTCACCGGCGTGGCGTGGCGCTGGATCCTCAACCCCACGATGGGGCTGGAGGCGACGCTGCATCGCTGGGGCTGGACGGGCGTCGACTTCAACTGGCTCGCCCAGGGCGACACCGCGATGTACGCGATCATCCTCGCCTCGATCTGGCAGTCGTCCGGCTTCTACATGGCGCTGATGATCGCGGGCCTGAAGTCGATCAACACCGAGATCTGGTCCGCCGCCCGCCTCGACGGCGTCAGCCTGTGGCGGCTCTACATCGAGATCATCATCCCGATGATGAAGTTCACCTTCCTGACCTGCGCGATCCTGCTCTCGCTCGGGGTCATCAAGGCCTACGACATCGTGCTCGCCATGACGAACGGCGGCCCCGGCCAGTCGACCTGGGTGCCGGCCTACTTCGTCATCAACGCGCTGAGCCAGAAGCAGAACCTCGGCTATGCCAGCGCCGCGGCGGTGATGATGCTGGGCATCACGCTCCTCGTCTTCCTGCCGCTGGTCCTGCTGACCGCGTGGCAGAACCGCCGGAGGGCTGCGGCATGACCGACCTGTCCGTCACCGAGGCCGCCGCCGGGGCGACCGTGGTCCGCCGCCATCCGCGCGTCCGGCGCCGCCGGGGCCTCAACGGCCGGTCCATCGCCGTCCTCGTGTTCCTCACGATGTGCGCGCTGTTCTTCTGCGTGCCGCTCTACGTGGTGCTGACGACCTCGCTGAAGACGATGGAGGAGATCCGCCAGGGCCAGATCTTCGCGCTGCCGGAGACCTGGACGCTGGAGGCGTGGAGCTTCGCCTGGAACGAGGCCTGCTCGGGCATCACCTGCGAGGGGCTGAAGGTCGGGTTCTGGAACTCGGTCCGCATCCTCGTCCCGTCCCTGATCCTGTCGATCAGCCTCGCGATGGTGACCGGCTACGCGCTGGCGCTGTGGGAGGTGAAATGGGCGGGCACGTTCCTGTTCCTGCTCTTCCTCTGCGCCTTCGTGCCGCTGCAGATCATCATGTTCCCGCTGATCGCCATCACCCGGACGATGGGCGTCTACGGCACGATCATGGGCGTGGCGGTCGTCCATTCGGTCATGGCGATGCCGGTGCTGACGCTGATCTTCCGCAACTTCTACAAGGACATCCCGCGCGAGATCATGAACGCCGCGATCATGGACAGCGGGTCGTTCTGGAAGATCTTCGCCCACATCATCCTGCCGATGTCCGGCAACATCCTGATCGTCGTGCTGATCCTGCAGATCACCAACGTGTGGAACGACTACCTCGTCGGCGTCACCTTCGGCGGCTTCAACACCCAGCCGATGACCGTGAACCTCGCCAACATGGTCACCGTGTCCACCGGCACCGCCACCTACAACGTCGACATGGCGGCCGCGCTCCTTACCGCGATCCCGCCGCTCGTCATCTACTTCCTGGTGGGCAAGTTCTTCGTCGCCGGCATCACGGCCGGCGCCATCAAGGGATAGCGCCATGCCCCGCGTCAGCTTCGAGAACATCGTGAAATCCTACGGCGGCCTGACCGTCCTCGACGACCTCAACCTCAGCGTCGAGCATGGCGAGTTCCTCGTCCTGCTGGGGCCTTCGGGCTGCGGCAAGACCACGCTGCTGAACCTGCTCGCCGGCCTCGCCGACGTGACGGACGGACGGATCGTCATCGGCGAGCGCGACGTGACCGATCTCGACCCCAAGGACCGGGGGCTGGCGATGGTGTTCCAGTCCTACGCGCTGTACCCGACGAAGTCGGTGCGCGGGAACCTGAAGTTCGGCCTCTCAGCGGCCAAGCTGCCGCGCGAGGAGATCGCCCGCCGCGTCGACTGGGCGGCCAAGCTGCTGCAGATCGAGCCGCTGATGGACCGTCGCCCGTCGCAGCTCTCGGGCGGGCAGCGCCAGCGGGTCGCCATCGGCCGGGCGCTGGTCAAGCACGCGGACGTGCTGCTGTTCGACGAGCCCTTGTCGAACCTCGATGCCAAGCTGCGCACCGAGATGCGGCTCGAGATCATGCGGCTTCACGACGAGCTGAACCCGACGGTGGTCTACGTCACCCACGACCAGATCGAGGCGATGACGATGGCGACCAAGATCGCCGTGATGAACGGCGGCGTGATCCAGCAGTTCGGCACGCCCGACGAGGTCTACGAGACGCCCGCCAACCTCTTCGTCGCCGGCTTCATCGGCGCGCCCGCCATGAACCTCAAGGAGGCGCGCATCGCCAAGGCGGATGGCGGGGTGGAGGGCGTGTTCGCCACCGGCGCGCGGATCGCGCTCGACGACTACGCCTTCGCCCGCGCGCCGCAGGAGGGCGCGCCGATCGTCGTCGGCATGCGGCCCGAGCATTTCGGCGCTCCGAACGCAACGCTCGACGGCGCCGCCGGGCGGTTCGTGCTGCCGCTGCAGCACACCGAGCGCACCGGCTCGGACGCGACCGGCTACCTGCACTGGGGCGAGGGCCTGCTGTCGCACCGGGTGGAGCCCGGCGACGCGGCCCGCCTGCGCCCCGGCCAGACCATCAGCGTCGCCTTTCCGCGCGGGAAGGCGAACCTGTTCGACGCCGCTTCGGGAGAGCGGCTGTGACTGCACCCAGAGGGAGGAGACCCGACATGACGACGACCCGACTGACCCGCTTCGCCGCGGCGCTGCTGTGCGGCACCGCGATCGCCCCGGCCGCCATGGCCGAGGAGGTGATTATCTTCCACAACTGGTCCTCGGGGCCGGAGGTGGCGGCGCTCAACGTGCTGAAGGACAACTTCGAGGCGATGGGCCACACCTGGACCGACATCGCGATCCCGCACGACACCGGTTCCAACGTCAGCCTGCTGAACCTCGTGACCGGGGGCAACCCGCCGAACGTGTTCCTGGAATCCAGCCCCGGCTTCTACCGCGACCTGGCCGACATGGGGCTCGCCCGGCCGCTGACCGACTGGTACGAGGCGGGCGGCTACCTCGAGCATCTGCCCTCGTCTGTCATCGACAGCATCACCGTCGACGGCGAGATCATGAAGATCCCGACCGCGATCCACATCGACGGCATGGTCTACTACAACATGGACGTGGCCGAGGAGCTGGGCATCGACCCGGCCGCCTGGGACAGCCTCGACGCCATGTTCGCCGACTTCGACACGATCCGCGAGGCGGGCGTCGTGCCGATCGCCATCGGCGCGCAGCAATGGCAGATCGGCTACCTGACCCACGCCATCGCCGCCTCGGTCGCGGGGCCGGAGTTCTACAACGCCATCTACGGCGGCGAGGTGAACCCGGACATGATCGACAGCGAGGAGATGCGCCTCACGCTCGACTGGCTGCGCCGCTTCCAGGAGGCCGCGGACGAGGGCTCGGTCAACCGTGACTGGAACGTGACCACCAACATGGTCATCACCGGCGACGCGCTGATGCAGATCCACGGCGACTGGATGAAGGGCGAATGGACCGCCGCCGGCAAGGTCGCGGGGGAAGATTTCGGCTGCATGCAGATCCCCGGCGCCATCGCCGTGCCGGTGACCGTCGACGCCTGGGGCGTCCTCGGCGACCAGTCCGAGGCGATGGACGCGGCCGAGCTCGACTTTGCCTCGGTCGTCCTCGACCCCGAGGTGCAGGCGCAGTTCGCGGCCGAGAAGGGCTCCACCCCCGTCCGCCTCGACGCGGCGGGCGAGATCGACGCCTGTAGCCAGGCCGTCCTCGGCTACCTCGAGGATCCGGAGCATCAGGTAGCGAACCCGCACACGATGGTCGACGCAGACTGGCAGTCCTCGCTGTGGGACGTCCTCTTCAACTACTGGTCCGACCCCTCGATGACCGCCGACGAGGCCATCGAGCAGATGAAGAGCAACTACGACCTGATCCTCGGCTGAGGATCGGCCACGGACCGGGCGGCCGCTTTCTCCCTCGGCCGCCCGGCCACCAGATCACCGACACCCGCCGCGCCCCCGGACGCCCGGGCGGCGTGCGCCCCGATGATGGACACCGACATGGACTCACGACTGCTCGACCGGGACGAGGTGATGCAGATCTGCTTCGTCACCCACGACGCCGAGAAATCCGCCCGCTGGTTCGCCGACCTCACCGGCAAGGAGATGCCCCCCGAGGGCAGGGCGGCCGATCCCGACGAGGCGCAGGCGATCTACGACGGCCAGCCCGCCCGCGTCGGCTGCACCATCCGCATGTTCGCCTTCGGCAACATCGACGTGGAGTTCCTGCAACCCGGCCCCGAGAAGAGCGCCTGGCGGGACCTGCTGGAGGAGAAGGGCCCCGGCTGCCACCACATCGCCTTCCGCACCCGCAACCTGACGAAGCGGAACGAGTATCTCGAGGGCAAGGGCCACCGCCTGCTGCAGCGGGGCGAGTTCGACGGCGGCCACGGCCGCTACGCCTACTACGACACCGTTCCCGACCTCGGCGTGATGATCGAGCTCCTGGAGTTCGACAAGGACAAGGAACCGCAGGGGCAGGCGGCCGAATGACCTATCCCCTCGCCTATCAAATCTACTCGTCCCGCAACTTCCCCCCGCTGGAGGCGCAGCTGCCCGAGCTGGCGGCGATGGGCTACGACGCGATCGAGCCGTGGCTGCCCGCCTACGAGTCGGGCCCCGCCGCCTTCCGCCGCGCGGTCGAGGCGGCAGGGATGCGGATCATCGGCTTTCACATGCCGCTGGACGGCCTCGCCGCCGACCCGGCCCGCTGGTGCGACATCGCCGAGGAGATAGGCGCCGAGGTGCTGATCCCGCCCTTCGTCCCGGCCGAGCAGCGGCAGGACACGCCGGACTTCTGGCGCGGCGTCGGCGAGACGCTGGCCCGCGGCGCCGACGAGGCGGCGAAGCGGGGCCTGACGGTTGCCTGGCACAACCACGATTTCGAATACGCGGCGCTGCCCGACGGCACGCGGCCCATCGACCACATCCTCGGCGTCAGCGACGCGGTGAAGTTCGAGATCGACATCGGCTGGATCGTCCGCGGCGGCGCCGACCCGGCCGAGGAGCTGCGCCGCTACGCGGACCGCATCGTCGCGATCCAGCTGAAGGACACCGCCGGCCCGGAGGGCAGGGGGACCGAGGACGGCTGGCGCGCCACCGGCGACGGGATCATAGATTGGGACGGGCTGGTGCCGCTGATGCGCGCCACCGCCGCGACCCACGTGGTCGCGGAACACGACAACCCCGCCGACTGGCGCGACTTCGCCGCCCGCTCGGCCACGGAGATGCGCCGCCTCGGCCTCGCCGGCGGCGCCTGAGGAGAGGACAGACATGCAGACAGAACGCCACACCTCGCGCCCCGAAAGACACGTCCCCAACAGCCGCTTTCCCCTGCTGATCCACCGCGGCGCCATCCCCGGCGGCGGGGCCGAGACGGTCCGCGACGTCTTCCGCGGCAACGGATGGACGAACAACTGGGAGTATCCGGGCATCTACGACTACGCGCACTACCACTCGACCACCCACGAGGTCCTCGGCGTCGCGCGCGGCTGGATGGAGCTGCACCTCTCCGTCTCCGGCGGCGTGAAGGTCCGGCTGGAGGCGGGCGACGCCGTGGTGATGCCCGCGGGCGTGTCGCACGAGATGACGGGCGGGTCCGAGGACGTGCTCGTCGTCGGCGGCTATCCCGAGGGTCGCGACTGGGACAACATGCGCGGCGACCGGCTGGACGACGTCGCCGCGCGCGAGGCGGCCAAGCGGATCATGATGCTGCCGATCCCGGCGACGGACCCGGTCACCGGCGCCGCCATGCAGGACTGGATCGACGCGCCGTCCAGCGTCGACGCCGGCCTCAACGACTTCCGCGACGGGCTGGGCTGACCGCCCGGCCCGCGCCCTCTCATGCTTCAGGGACACCCCATGACCATCGGACTGAAACAGCTCGCCCACGTCTGCATCTTCGCCCGCGACGTGGAGGAGACGCGCCGCTTCTACGAGGACGCGCTCGGCATGAAGACTGTCTTCGACTTCACCCGCGAGGGGCGGATCTTCGGCTTCTACCTCGACGCCGGCAACCGGACCTTCGTCGAGGTGTTCGAGAACGCCTCGGCCGAGTACAGCGGCAGGAACCAGATCAACCACATGTGCCTCGAGGTCGAGGATCTTGCCGCCGCGGTCGAGCATCTGCGCGGGCAGGGGATCGAGCCGACCGAGCCCAAGAAGGGCGTGGACGAGACCTGGCAGGCCTGGGTCGACGACCCCAATGGAGTGAAGATCGAGATCTTCCAGTATACGGACGCGAGCGCCCAGTTCACCGGCGGCACCCGCGAGGCCGACTGGTAGGAGCGCCGGCGACCCGGTGCCCGGCCATCCGTGCGCGGCATCGCCGGACCCTGCCGGGCCTAACCCGGCGCCTCCGCCGGATCGCGCGTCGCGCCGCGCCGGGCGACGCTCCGGGCGGGCCGCCGGGACCGGGCGACGCGCCGGCCGGGCGGCCGAGGGCGGGCGACCTGCAGGGCCGCCCGTGGCGCCGCCTCAGCCGCCCAGCCCCCACTCGCCCGGGCCGGGCCAGCGGCCCTCGCGCAGGCGGAACTCCAGCATGCCGAGACGATCGGCACCCCAGAGCGGCTCGCTCCCGACGATGAAGAAGGGCACGCCGAAGACGCCGCGGGCGATGGCGGCGTCGACCGCCTCCGAGAGGCGCCGCTTCAGCTCCGGCCCCTGCAGCGCCGCGGCGAGGGCATCGCCATCGGCCCCCAGCGCAGCGGCTTCGGCCACCACGGCCTGCGGCGCGCCGATGTCCACGCCGTCGACCCACAGGCGGGCGGACAGCGTTCGGATCAGCGCCCGCGCCTGCGCCTCGTCGCGCGCGTCCAGCCACAGGAAGGCCCGGGCGGCCGGCAGCGGGCTGACCTGCGCCAGGCCATGCCGGTTCAGCGGCACGCCGAACATCGCCGCCAGCCGCGCGAGGTCGAAGCGGGAGTAGTCGGACTTCAGCGGCACCTGCGGGATCGGCTTCAGCCCCATCACCCTGGTCACGGTGATCCCGGTCAGCACCGGCCGCCAGCGCACGGTCGCCCCGTGGCGCGCGGCCAGCGCGTCGATCTGCGTCGTCGCGAGGTAGGAATAGGGAGAGATCGGATCGAACCAGAACTCGACCTCGGTCACGGTACCTCGGCCCCTTCCGCTGCCAGCCGCCCCAGCTCCCCCTTGGCTATCTTGCCGAAGCCGACGCGGGGGATCGCGTCCAGCAGGCGCAGCTCGGCTGGCTGCTTGAAGCGCGCCAGCCGCTCGGCGCAGGCCGCGCGGATCGTGGCGCAGACCGCGTCCGGATCGGATCCGTCCGTCGCCACGACGAAGGCGACCGGCACCTCGCCCCGCATCGGATCGGGGCGGGGGACGACGGCGACCTCGGCCACGCCCGGCACGGCGGCGATGACCGCCTCGATCTCGGCGGCGGAGACGCCCTCGCCGCCGACCTTGATGACGTCCTTGATGCGGTCGACAAAGCGGATCGCGCCATCCGGATCCTGCCGCACCCGGTCGCCGGTGCGGAAGAAGCCGCTGCCGTCGAACGCCTCCGCCGTCGTCTCCGGCCGACCGACATACTCGGCGAAGATCGAGCGGCCGGGCACGCCGCCCACCGCCAGCTCGCCGATCTCTCCAGGGGCCACGTCCCCGCCGTCCTCGTCCACGATCCGCACCCGGTAGCCCTGCGAGGGGCGGCCGATCGCGCCGTCGCCCGTCGTGCCGTCGCTGTCGCCGAGGATCGGCTGCGACACCATCTCGGTCATGCCCCAGGCCGACGAGACGCGTGGGATGCCGTAGCGGGCCTGCGCCTCCGGCACCTGCCGGTTGACGATCCACAGGCGGAAGTCGTGGGTTTCGGGCGCCGGCTGTGCCGCCAGCGCGTTCAGGGTGAACGGCACCTGCGCGGCGACCGTCGCCTTGTGCTCCACCGCCAGCGGCCAGAAGCGCGAGGCCGAGAAGCGGGGCTGCAGGACCACGGTCCCGCCGACCCACAGCGTCGGCAGCACCAGCCACGAGAAGCCGACGACGTGGAACAGCGGCAGGAAGGCCAGCGCCACGTCGGCGGGCAGGAACCCCTGCTGCCGGGCGCCGAGGCTGGCCGCCCAGAGGAGGTTCTCGTGCGTCCACAGCACCGCCTTGGGGCGCGAGGTGGTGCCGGTGGTGAAGAGGATGAGCGCCGGCGCCGCCGGATCGGGGTCGCGGGCCGGCTGGGGATCGCCGTAAAGCGCGTCGACGGGCAGGGCGCCCTCCGGCGCGTCGCCGGTCGCGGCGATCCAGTCGAGCGGGCGCGGCGCGTGGGCGGCGATCACCGGCGCCATCGTGGAACTCGTGACGGCGGCGCGTGGTCCCGTGATCTCCATCTTCGCCGCCAGCTCCGGCCCGGTCGCCATCGCGTTGGACAGCACCGCGACCGCGCCGAGGCGGGCGCAGGCGAAGCGGGCGAGCAGGGTCTCGGGCCCGTTCTCCAGATGCAGCAGCACCCGGTCGCCCGGCCGGATGCCGCGCGCCGCCATGCCCCCCGCCAGCCGCGCGACCGCGTCCGCGGCCTCGGCGTAGCTCCAGATCCGCCCCGGCCCCTCGGGCGGGGCCCAGACCAGCATCGGCCGGTCCGGATGCACCGCCGCGCGCTGGTCGATCCAGCGCGCGGCGTCCGTTCCGGCAAAGGGCGACAGCCCGGCGAGGTCGTCTGGTCTCATCGCGGGGCCGTCCGTCCGGGTCAGACCGGGTCGATGCCGGCGACGGCGACGAAGCCTTCCCAGTCCTCGATCTGCTGCTCCAGCAGGGCCTGCCCCTCTTCGGGGGTCGAGATGAAGGGATCGCCGCCGTTGCGGTTCAGGAACTCCACCGTCTCGTCCATCGCGAGGATCTCGTTGAACCAGCCGTTGATCGTGTCGACCACGTCCTCCGGCGTCTCCTTCGGCACCATCACCGCGAACCAGCTGAGCATCACCAGCTCGGGCACGCCCGCCTCGGCGAAGGTCGGGTACTCGGGCGCCGCCTGCAGCCGCTCGGGGGTGGAGACGGCGAGGATCCGCACCCGCCCCTCGGCCGCCTGCGCCAGCGAGAAGACCGGGTTCATCATCGCGAAGTCGACGATGCCCGATTCCAGGTCGACGATCATGTCGGTGTCGGTGCCGTAGGCGACCTCGACCGTCTGCAGATCGGCCGCCTCGGCGAAGATGCGCGACATGACCTGCCCGGTCGTGTTCGACCGCCCGTAGGTGCCGGCGTCCCCGGCCTCCTGCATCCCGGCGATCAGCTCCTCGACCGTCTGGAAGGGGCTGGAGGCGGGCACGATCAGCATGAAGGCCTGATTGTTGAGCGTCGCCGCGATCTGGATCTCGTTGGCGACGTCGACCGGCGGATCCTTGAACAGGTGCATGTTCGCGGCGATCGAGCTCGCGGCGTGGATGTACATCGTGTAGCCGTCGGGGTCGGAATTCACGAGCGCCTCGGCGCCGATGTTCCCGGCCGCCCCGGCCTTGTTCTCGACCACCACGTTGACGCCGGCGAGGTCGTCCAGCTTGTCGGCGAAGTAGCGGACCAGCACGTCGGCGCCCGACCCGGGCGGAAAGCCGGTCAGCAGCGTGATGTCCTCGCTCGGATAATCCTGCGCGGCGGCGGCCGAGGCCGCCAGTCCCAGCGCAATGCCGGCACCGAGCGCGCGGCGCGAAAACCCATGCAGAAAGCCCATGATGCTCCTCCCAAAGCAGATGCCTGCCGCAAGGGTATCAGGAGTACTTATATCGCGCAACGCGCATCGTCTGCGCTCCGTCGGCCCCCCCCCCTCGAACTTCGACCCCCGGCGCCCCCCGGCACCGGCGCTCCACACTTGCCCCGCACCTTCGCTTTGCCTACCTCCGCCCCATGCGCCCCGACCCGACCTCCGCCCGCCTTTCCGTCGCGCCGATGATGGACTGGACCGACCGTCACTGCCGCGTCCTGCACCGGCAGCTCAGCCGGCACGCGCTGCTCTATACCGAGATGGTCACCGCGCCCGCGGTGCTCCACGGCGACCGCGCACGGCTGCTGGGGTTCGACCCGGTCGAGCATCCCGTCGCCCTGCAGCTGGGCGGGTCGAACCCCGGCGAACTGGCGCAGGCGACGCGGATCGGCGCGGACTGGGGTTACGACGAGATCAACCTCAATTGCGGCTGCCCGTCCGACCGGGTGCAGTCGGGCGCGTTCGGCGCGGTCCTGATGAAGTCGCCCGACCTCGTCGCGGAGTGCGTCGCGGCGATGATCGCGGCCTCTCCGGTCGAGGTCACGGTCAAGTGCCGCATCGGAGTCGACGACCAGGAGCCGGAGGAGGTGCTGCCGGCCTTCCTGTCGACGATCCGCGATGCAGGCGTGCGGCGTGTGGCGATCCACGCCCGCAAGGCGTGGCTGCAGGGACTGTCGCCGAAGGAGAACCGCGACGTCCCGCCCCTCGACTACCCGCTGGTCCACCGGATGAAGGCGGAGTTCCCCGACCTGCACCTGTCGGTGAACGGCGGCGTCGGCTCGCTGGACGAGGCGAAGGCCCATCTCGCCGCGGGGATGGACGGCGTGATGGTCGGGCGGGCGGCGTACCATGATCCGGCAGGTATTCTCGCTGCGGCCGATGCCGCAATCTGGGGCGAAAGCGCCGCGACGTCCGCCGAGGAGGCGGTCGCCGCGATGCTGCCCTACATCGAGGCGCACCTCGCCGCCGGGGGCCGGCTGCACCAGGTGACGCGGCACATGCTGGGCCTGTTCCTCGGCCGCCCGGGCGCCCGCGGCTGGCGGCGGACCCTGTCCGAGGAGGGCACGCGCGACGGCGCGGGAACCGACGTGGTGGAGCGCGCGCTGTCCTTCGTGACGGAGGCCGCCGAGGCGGCGTGACCGGAGGGCCGGCATGACGATGGGCGCGGGAATAGCGATCGGCATCGGGATCGGCGTGGCGCTGGGCGTCGCGATGGACAGTATCGGCGCGGGCATCGCCATCGGCATCGGGATCGGGGTCGCCTTCGGCCTCGCCTTCCGCGAGGCCGGCGAGGATCTGCGCAAGTCGAAAGGCGATGACGACGCATCCTGATGCCGGCCCGCCCGGCGGGCGCGATGCCGACTGGAGCTTCGTTTCATCGGCTCTGCTTCGCGCGCGACGGTCATCTCGCTGGCGGGAGCTTGCTCTGATCGGCTCGACCCGGGCATAGCGGCCGAACTGACCCTGATCCAACCCTGGCCGGCCGACCGGGGCCGTCGGGAGGCGTACGACGCGCCTTGAGGCCGGCGCGGTTTCCCGCCACCAAGGGCGGGCGCCGCGCAGGAGCCTTTCGATGCCCGACACCTCCCTCCTGATCCAGATGGGGCTGATGCTCCTCGCCATCGGCGCGTTCGCCGGCGTGCTGGCCGGGCTTCTGGGCGTCGGGGGCGGGATCATCCTGGTGCCGGCGTTCTTCTACGCCTTCTCGGCGCTGGGCTACGACAGCCCGCAGCTGATGCAGATGTGCCTCGCCACCTCGCTGGCGACGATCATCGTGACCTCGATCCGCTCCGTCCTGTCGCACAACCGCAAGGGCGCGGTGGACTGGTCGGTGCTGCGGGGCTGGGCGGCGGGGATCGCGGTCGGCGCCCTGTTCGGCGTCTGGGTCGCCGCGTCGCTCCGCTCGCGCGAACTGCAGGCGATCTTCGGCATCCTGGCGCTGGTCGTCGCGCTGTACATGATCTTCGGCCGGTCGCACTGGCGCCTGGGAGAGCGGATGCCGACCGGCCCCGCCCGCTGGGCTCTGTCGCCGTCGATCGGCTTCCTGTCGGTCCTCATGGGCATCGGCGGCGGCTCGTTCGGGGTGCCGACGATGACGCTCTACGGGATGCCCATCCACCGCGCGGTGGCGACCGCGGCGGGCTTCGGCCTCCTGATCGCCGTGCCGTCGGTGGCCGGGTTCCTGCTGGTGGAGATGCCGCCCGGCGGGCGGCCGCCGCTGACGATCGGCGCCGTGAACCTCGTCGCCTTCGGCCTCGTCATCGCGATGACGCTGATCACCGCGCCCTGGGGGGCGGAGCTGGCGCACCGCACCGACGCCGCCCGGCTGAAGCGGATCTTCGGCGTGTTCCTCACGCTCGTCGCGCTCAACATGCTGCGCAAGGCGCTGGGATGGTGAGCCTCGCGGACGACGGCCTGATCCACTACCGCCCGGACCGGCGCGTCGCCGCCTGGGCCGCGGCGGCGAAGGCGGCGGCGGCGGGGGTGCTGGCGGACCCCGACGAGCGGGCGCGGTGGCTGCGCCACGACGGGACCTGGTTCGTGGGCGTCGATTCCCTGCCGACGGGCGAGGACGGGTCGATCGGCGACGTGCCCCTCGCCGGTCCCTGGGAGGACGCGGTGACGCTGCCCCGGCCGTTGCACCGGGCGCAGCTGTCCGCGGTGTTCCCGGGCTATCCCGGCCGCGACCCGAACGACACCGACGCCGCCCACCGCTTCCGCCTGCGCCGGGACTCCGCCCATCTCGACGGCCTTCTGGCCGAGGACGGGCGGCGCCACCTGCGCGAGCCCCACGCCTTCGTCCTCGGCCTTCCGCTGACCGCGACCGCCGCCAGCCCCCTCGTCGTCTGGCCCGGCAGCCACGAGGTCATCCGCGAGGCCTTCCTCGCCGCCTTCGCCGGCCTGCCGCCCGCGCTGTGGCCGGAGACGGACGTGACGCAGATCTACCGCGAGGCGCGGGCCGAGGTGTTCGACACCTGCGAGCGGGTGGAGCTGCCGATGCAGCCGGGGGAGTCGGTCCTGATGCACCGGCTGCTGATCCACGGGGTCGCGCCGTGGAAGGACGCCGTTGTCACGCCGCCGGAGGGGCGGCTGGTGGCTTACTTCCGCCCGGTCCTGGGGGATGTCCGCGCCTGGCTGCGGGAGCCCTGAGCGGCGATAGGCGGCCATTGATCCATCCGTGACCCCGTCCCGGGCCTGACCCGGGACCCCGCGCCGCTTCAGAGCGGCAGTCGCCCAAGTCCGCGCGAGGCCCCGGCTCGAGGCCGGGGCGGGTATCGCGGGCAGCATGGCTGCGGACAGCCGCTGACCACGCGCGCGGCCGGGGATTCACCCCCCACTCGCTACTCCTCGCCGCTCCGCTCCATCCGCCCGGCACGCCCGCCCCGGCGGCGCCTCAGGAGGCCGGCCCGCTCCGGCAACTCCTCCATCACCGCCCGCCGCTCTTCCGGCGTCATCCGGGTCCAGCGGCCGATCTCGTCGATCGTGCGGTGGCAGCCGACGCAGATCCGCGCCTCGGGATGCACGACGCAGGTCCTGACGCAGGGGCTCTCGATCTCGGCGCGCATCCAGATGCGATCCGTGGATTCAGGTTTCGTCACGAAAGCCCCCCGAGGTGCCGCAGGCGGTCCAGCATCCCCTGCAGGATGACAGAGGCCGCGACATGGTCGATCACCTCGGCGCGACGTTTTCGGGACGTATCCGCCTCCAGCAGCGCCCGTTCGGCCGCGACGGTCGACAGCCGCTCGTCCCAGAAGGCGATGGGCAGGTCGGTCAGGCGCGAAAGGTTCAGGGCGAAGGCGCGGGTCGATTGCACCCGCGGCCCCTCCGACCCATCCATGTTGAGTGGCAGGCCGAGGACGATCCCGGCCAGCCCGCGGCCCTGCGCGATCTTCAGGATCGCCGCCGCGTCGGCGCCGAACTTCGTCCGCCGGATCGTCTCCAGCGGACTCGCCATCGAGCGCAGGCCGTCCGACACCGCGACGCCGATCGTCTTGGTGCCGAGGTCGAGCCCGGCCAGCGCGCCGGTGCGGGGCAGGGCGGCGGCGAAGCGTGTCGCGTCGTCGCAGATCATGGCGTCAGCCCCGCCGCGTCCGCCGCCGCCTCGATCTCAGCGATCGCGTCGGGCGAGTCCGCGAATACCTCGCGCGCCTCGGCGAGGATCGCCTGCGCCCGTTCCATGTCGCCGAGGACGGCGAGAGAGGCGATGAGGCGGGCCCAGTCCGAGGCCGGTCCGCCCTCGGAGGCGAGCCGGTCCGATAGCTGCTGCACCATCCCCTCGACCATCGCCGCGCGGGCCTCCGGGTCCATCTCCTCCGCCGCTGCCATGTCCGCTGCGGACGGGCCGCGGGGCGTCTCGAGCCGGTAGTCGATGCCGGCCGCCGCCGCGACCGACTCGATCTGGCTGCGGGCCAGGCGGGTCTGCACCGCGTTCGGCGCGCCGCCCTCGGCCACCGGCCGCCACAGACGGAAGGCGAGGTCGGGCCGGTCGGTCTGCACGTAGAGAAGCCCCAGCGTGTAGCGGGCGCTGGAATTGGTCGGGTCCGTCTCCAGAGCGATCCGCGCCTGCGCCTCGGCCTCGGCGGAGACGAAGCCCCCCGCCGCCGCGACGAGAAGATCGGCGAGCCGGGCGTGGTCCTCGGCCGTCGCCGCGTCGCCCTTCAGCTCCAGCACGTGCGCCTGCGCCCGCGCGGCTTGCGGAAACCGCCCGGTCAGCGCCTCGTGCCGCGCCAGCAGCTCCCAACCGCCGAGGTCGTCAGGGCGGGTCGGGACGATCTCGCGCAGCTGCTCGACCATCGCCATGTAGTCCTCGGGGAACTCCTCCGCCGGGTCCGGCGCCTCGGCGGCGCGGGCCGCGACGATCGCCTCGGCTTCCTCCTGCGGGATGCGGGTCGCCCGCAGCTCCTCGGCCCGGGCGAGGCGGTCCTGCAGCGGCCAGTCGGGCAGGTCGGGCCGGCCCAGCGTCGCGTAGAGCGCGAGGCTGCCGCCGCCGACGACGACGAGGGCGGCGACGGCGAGCGCGCGGGTCGCGCCGCGCGGCGCCTCGGCCAGCGGGGCGGGGCCGGCCCGGTCGGCGGCGAGCAGGCGGCGGGCGATCTCGGTCCGCGCCCGTTCGGCCTCCTCCGTGCCGATCGTGCCGCGGGCGAGGTCGCGGTCCACCTCGGCCAGCTGCTCGCGGTAGAGCGCGACGTCGCTTTCCTCCGCGGGGCCGGCGGGGCGGCGCAGCAGCGGCCAGACCGCGAAGCCGGACACGGCGAACGCGAGAAGGACGATGACGATCCAGAACAGCATGCGGGCGGGCGGCTCCTGTCGGGTCCGCCCTGTCTAGCGGCGCCCCGCCGCCGCGGGAAGGGGGCCGGGGTGCGCCGGATGGGCGCGACGGCGATGCGGCGGTCGCTGGACGAGTCAAAGCGCGAGGGAGGGCAGCGTCAGCGGAGGCCAGACGCTGTCCGGGTTTCTTCGCAGCTGAGTCCGGGTCGGGGCCTTGAGTTCGACGATTGCCCCACGGAGGCCCCCGTCCCGGGCCCGCCCCGGGACCTCGACGCGCCCATGCGCTCCACCCCGCGGGGCCCCCCGGGTCAGACCCGGGGCGGGTGTTCCGGGCGCGATGGAACGCCGCCCCGATCCGGCGCACGGCCCGACCCGTCGCTCCGCCCGCGACACCCCGCCGCAATGTCGGTTTCACCCGATATCGTGACGCCTCCGGGCCGCGCCGAACCTTGCCATCCGCCCTATCAGTCGCGAGGAACGCCAGGGGTCCACGGGGCAGGGGAATCGCCGTGACGAAACGCTATTCCGTCTTCGCCATCGCCCGCGAGGCGATGCGCCACCACCAGGGGTGGGAGCGGGCGTGGCGTTCGCCAGCGCCGAAGGCGAAATACGACGTCGTCATCGTCGGCGCGGGCGGCCACGGCCTCGCCACCGCCTACTACCTCGGGAAGAACTTCGGCATCACCAACGTCGCCATCCTCGAGAAGGGCTGGCTCGGCGGCGGCAATACCGGCCGCAACACCACGATCATCCGCTCCAACTACCTGCAGGACCCCTCGGCCGCGATCTACGAGAAGTCGCGCTCGCTCTACGAGACGATGAGCCAGGACCTGAACTACAACGTCATGTTCTCCCCCCGGGGCGTCATGATGCTCGCCCAGACCGAGCACGAGGTCCGCGGCTACAGGCGCACCGCCCACGCGAACGCGCTGCAGGGCGTCGAGACCCAGTTCATCGGCCCCGAGCGGGTGAAGGAGCTGTGCCCGATCATCCATATCGAGGGCCCCCGCTACCCGGTCCTCGGCGCCCTGTGGCAGCCGCGCGGCGGCACCGCCCGGCACGACGCGGTCGCCTGGGGCTATGCCCGCGCCTGCAGCGAGATGGGCATGGACATCATCCAGCAATGCGAGGTGACGGCGATCCACCGCAGCGGCGCGGACGGTGCGGTGTCCGGCGTCAGCACCACCAAGGGCGAGATCGCCTGCGACAAGCTCTCCATCGTCGTCGCCGGCCACACCGGGCAGGTCTGCGGCCTCGCCGGCTTCCGCATGCCGATAGAGGCGATGCCGCTGCAGGCCCTCGTCTCCGAGCCGATCAAGCCGTGCATGGACGTGGTCGTCATGGCCAACACCGTCCACGGCTACATGAGCCAGTCCGACAAGGGCGAGATGGTGATCGGCGGCGGCACCGACGGCTACAACGCCTTCACCCAGCGCGGCAGCTTCCACCACATCGAGGAAACGGTGCGCGCGCTGATCGAGACCTTTCCGATCATCAGCCGGCTCAAGATGCTGCGGCAATGGGGCGGGATCGTCGACATGACCGGCGACCGCTCGCCGATCCTGTCGAAGACGCCGGTGCGGAACATCTTCGTCAATTGCGGCTGGGGGACGGGGGGCTTCAAGGCGATCCCCGGCTCCGGCTGGGCGATGGCCGAGCTGGTCGCCAAGGGAGAGCCGGGGGCGCTGGCGGCGCCGTTCTCGATGGATCGCTTCCGCGAAGGTCGCTTCATCGATGAGAGCGTGGCCGCCGGGGTGGCGCACTGACCATGCGGATCGCCGCCGATCCCCCGCCGCGGGCTGCCGGCCTGTTGCGCCCAAGCCACGCATCGGCGTCCTGCGGCGCACCCTTGGGGGGTCGATCGGCCGGCCGCCGCCCATGTCCTGTGGATATCTCCGGCCCATCTTTTCCGTGCCGCAATGCGGCGCGACAGAAGGGGCGCAAATCGGAGATTCGCCCATGGTCGACTACACTTCGCGCCCCGGCGGCCGTCCCGCGTCCGGCGGCGGCGTCGCCCTCTTCGTCGTCAGCTTCATCGCCATCGTCATCCTCGTGCTCGCCTTCTTCGACAGTCGCGGGGCAGGGTCCGTTCCGTCGCCCGATCACCTGCCGGAGCCGCCTGCGCTGGCAGCCGCGGGGGGCTGACCCGGCGGGCTCCCGCCGACCGGTTCCGGGCCTCGGGAACCGTTCGGCTTCACGATCCGTTGAGCGGCCAATCGACCGCTCAAAGGAGAAGACATCATGGCCGATCCGCGCCCGAACGATCCGCGGACCACGTCGTCCAGCAGCACCACCACGACCACCACGAAGAAGTCCGGGGGCGGCTCGATCGCCTTCATCCTCGCGGCTGTGGTCATCGTGGTCATCGTGCTGTTCTGGCTGTTCACCGGTGACGCCGACACGCCGACCGAGGCCGCGGCCGAGGATGCGGCCGCAGACGTCGGCACCGACGTCGAGGAGGCTGCCGACGACGTCGCGGTCGAGGTCGACGACGCCGCCGCCGCGACCGAGGAGACCGTCGACGACGCCGCCGCTGCGACCGAAGAAGCTGCCGAGGACGCTGCCAACGACACGGCCGACGCCGTGGAGGACACTGGCGACGCCGTCGAAGGCGCGGCCGACGAGGTCGAGGCCGAGGTGGAAGAAGAGACCACCGGCAACTGATCCGGCCGCGGGACACTCCCGCGCCGTCCTGATCGCGAGCGGGCGCCCGACGGCGTCCGCTACGCCATGTCCTGTCATCGAGGGCGGGCGCCGCGCGGCGTCCGCCCTTTCCGCGTGCGCTGGAGGCCGCCCATGCTGACCCTCACCTGTCCCTGTTGCGGCGTCGCCGCCGAGGAGACCGAACTCGTCGGCGGCGGCGAGGCCCACCTGAAGCGGCAGGGGCCGGGGTCGGACGACAGGGCGTTCGAGCAATACCTGTTCCTGCGCGAGAACCCCAAGGGCGTGCATTTCGAGCGATGGCGCCACGCCTATGGCTGCGGCAAGTGGTTCCACGTCGCCCGCGACACCGCCACGCTGGAGGTGTTCGGCACCTATTCCGCGCAGGTTTCCGCGCCGCCGGACGATATTCGGGCGGTGATCTTCGAAAGGCGTCCCGGCTGGTCCTGGAGGGAGTTCGCATGAGCACGCGCCTCGCCCGCGGCGGCCGGCTGATCGACCGCAGCCGCGCCGTTCCCTTCAGCTTCAACGGCCGCCGGATGACCGGCTATGTCGGCGACACGCTCGCCTCGGCGCTGCTGGCGAACGACCAGATGCTCGTCGGCCGCTCGTTCAAGTACCACCGCCCCCGCGGCATCGTGGCTTCCGGCGCGGAAGAGCCGAACGCCCTCGTCGGGCTGGGGCAGGGCGCGACGTTCGAGCCGAACCAGCGGGTGACGACGCAGGAGCTGTTCGCCGGGCTGGAATCGGAGAGCCAGAACCACTGGCCGTCGCTCGACTACGACGTCGGCGCGATCAACGTCCGCCTGTCGCGGTTCCTGCCGGCCGGCTTCTACTACAAGATGTTCAAGCAGCCGCGCGCCTTCTGGAAGCACGTCTACGAGCCCTTCATCCGCCGCTCCGCCGGCCTCGGCAAGGCGCCGCGGGGGCGGGACGGATCGACCTACGAGCATTTCCACGCCTACGTCGACGTGCTTGTCGTCGGCGGCGGCATCGCCGGCCTGCAGGCCGCGCTGACCGCCGGCCGGTCCGGCAAGCGGGTGCTGCTGGTCGAGCAGACCGCCCACTGGGGCGGCCGCGCGCCGGTGGACGGGGCCGAAATCGACGGCCTGCCGGCCGCGATCTGGGTGAGGAACGCCGTACAGGCGCTTGAAGGGATGGAGAACGTCGACCTGCGCCTGCGGACGATGGGCGCGGGCGTCTACGACCACGGCTACGTCCTCGCATACGAGCGGCTGGGCGATCACCTCGCCGACCCCGCGGGCGCGCGGCACCGCCTGTGGCGCATCCGCGCCGCCCGCACGATCACCGCCACCGGCGCGATCGAGCGTCCGCTCTCCTTCGCCGGCAACGACATCCCCGGCGTGATGCTCGCCTCTGCCGTGCGCGACTATGTCGTGAACTGGGGCGTCAGCCCCGGCGACCGGACCGTGATCGTCACCAACAACGACGACGCCTACCGCACCGCCATCGCGCTCGCCGAGGCGGGGCTGATGGTGCCCGCGATCCTCGACGCCCGGCCCTCCGCGGACGGCGAGCTGCCGAAGCGCGCCCGCGCGATGGGGCTTCGGGTCGAGACCGGCCGCGGCATCGCCAAGGTGAAGGGCCGCGGTCGCGTCACCGGCGTCGCGGTCTGCCTGCAGGCGGGCGAGGGCTCGGTGCTGGAGGAGATCGCCTGCGACGCGGTCGCCATGTCCGGCGGCTGGTCGCCGGTCGTGCACCTGTGGTCGCACTGCGGCGGCAAGCTGACCTGGGACGACGCCGCGGCGATGTTCCGCCCCGACACGTCCCGCCCGCCGACCGACCAGGACGGCTCGGGCTTCGTCATCCCCGCCGGCGCCGCCAACGGCGAGTTCGCCACCTCCGCGGTCCTCGCCGACGCTGCCCGGGCCGGCGCAGCCTCCAGCGGCGGCGAGGCGGACGAGACGCCGGCCGTCTCCGAACCGGCGGAAGAGCCGCTGATGCAGGTCTGGACCATGCCGCAGGGCGCCGGCCAGGCGCTGCGGTCCAAGATGTTCCTCGACTACCAGAACGACGTGAAGGTCTCGGACGTCGCCCTTGCCGCGCGCGAGGGCTACGAGAGCGTCGAGCACGCCAAGCGCTACACCACGCTCGGCATGGCGACCGACCAGGGGAAGCTGAGCAACATCAACGGCCTGGCGATCCTGTCTCAATCGCTGAACGCGCCGATCCCGCAGGTCGGCACGACGACCTTCCGCCCGCCCTACACGCCGATCTCGATGGGCTCGATCGCCGGCGTCGCGCGGGGCGAGCTGTTCCAGCCGGTCCGCCGCACGCCGATGTACGGCTGGCACGAGGCGCACGGCGCCGACTGGGAGCCGGTCGGCCAGTGGCGGCGGCCCTTCTGCTACCGCAGGGGTACCGAAGACCGGCACGAGGCGGTGAACCGCGAGGTGAAGAACGCCCGGCAAGCCCTTGGCCTGCTTGATGCTTCGACCTTGGGCAAGATCGTCGTCAAGGGGCCGGACGCCGGCCGCTTCCTCGACATGCTCTATACCAACGTCATGTCTTCGCTGCCTGTCGGCAAGTGCCGCTACGGCCTCATGTGCTCCGAAAACGGGTTCCTCATCGACGACGGCGTCGTCGCCCGCCTGTCGGACGATACCTGGCTCTGCCACACCACCACCGGCGGGGCCGACCGCATCCATACCCACATGGAGGAATGGCTCCAGACCGAATGGTGGGACTGGCGCGTCTACGTCGCGAACGTCACCGAGCAGTACGCCCAGGTTGCCGTCGTCGGCCCGAACGCCCGCAAGGTGCTGGAAAAGCTCGGCGGCATGGACGTCAGCAAGGAGGCGCTGCCCTTCATGGCCTGGGCCGAGGGCGAGATCGGCGGCTTTCCCGCGCGCGTCTTCCGCATCTCCTTTTCCGGCGAGCTCTCCTACGAGATCGCCGTCCCCGCCAGCCGCGGGCTGGAGTTCTGGGAGCGGCTGGTCGCTGAAGGCGCCGAGTTCGGCGCCATGCCCTACGGGACCGAGGCGCTCCACATCCTGCGCGCCGAGAAGGGCTTCATCATGATCGGCGACGAGACCGACGGCACGGTGATCCCGCAGGACCTGAACCTCGACTGGGCGATCTCGAAGAAGAAGGACGACTTCATCGGCAAGCGCGGCCAGCAGCGGACCCACATGGCGGACCCCGAGCGGTGGAAGCTGGTGGGGCTCGAGACGCTGGACGGCTCGGTCCTGCCGGAAGGGGCCTACGCGGTCGCGGACGGCACCAACGCGAACGGCCAGCGGAACGTGCAGGGGCGGGTCACCTCGACCTACCATTCGCCGACCTTCGGGCGCGGCATCGCGATGGGCCTCGTCCGGCGGGGGCCCGAGCGGATGGGCGAGGTGATCGAGTTCAACCGCGTGGACGGCGCGCCGGTGAAGGCGCGCATCGTCGATCCGGTGCTCTACGACAAGGACGGGGAGAAGCTGCATGGCTGAGGCGGTGAGCGCCCTTTGGGGCCGCGAGGACGGCGCGCGGGTGCAGGTCCGCGACGGCGGCCTGCGCGGCATGGTCACGATCCGCGCCGACCTCTCGGACGAGGCGGTGCAGCGCACGGTCGGCGAGGTCGCGGGCGTCCACCTGCCGGAGCGGGGCAGGGCGTCGATGAAGGGCGAGCGCGCGCTCCTGTGGATGTCGCCGGACGAGCTGCTGCTGGTCGCGCCCTACGGCGCGGGGGGCGGGCTGGTGTCGGCGCTGGGCGAGAAGCTGGAAGGCGTGCATCACCTCGCCGCCGACGTCTCGGACGCCCGCGCGGTGATCGAGGTCGAGGGCCCGGGCGTGCGCGACGTCCTCGCCAAGCTGGCGCCGGTGGACCTGTCGCGGGGCGCCTTCCCGGTCGGCGCCTTCCGCCGGACCCGCCTCGGGCAGGTCGCCGCCGCCTTCTGGCTGGAGACGGACGAGCGCGCCCAGGTGATCTGCTTCCGCTCGGTGGCGGAGTACGTGTTCGGCCTGCTGGCCGCATCGGCGAAGGATGGCGAGGTGGGGTTCTACGGCTGAGGCGGCCGGGGAATGGGACGGCCGCTGCGCTCTGTCGATCAGGCCCCGGCTCGGGGCCGGGGCGGGCCGTACAGCAAAGAGCCCCGTCCCGGGCCCGACCCGGGACCTCGCGCAATTCGGGTGACCCGCCAGGTCCGGCGAGGCCCCGGCTCGGGGCCGGGGCGGGTCCGTCCGGTCGAGAATGGCCCGTCCCGGGCCCGACCCGGGACCTCGCGCAATTCAGGTGACCCGCCAGGTCCGGCGAGGCCCCGGCTCAAGGCCGGGGCGGGTTTTCCGTGATCCGGAACCGCCCGAGCTCGCGCGCACCCCGAGCGGCGCGCACGGGCCCCCCAGACCCCCTCACTCCTCCTCCACCGGCGCCGTCCCCGGCGGTCCGGCCCAGGGCCTGAACGGCACGCCGACGCCGTCGGAGATCCGCGCGACCTCCGCCGCGATCTGCGCGTCGGTCAGGTCCGGCCAGTCCAGTCCGCCCGCGATCAGCCCCGCCGCATTCAGCCGCCGCCCCAGCTCGGCGAAGTCGATCTCGCCCCAGCTGGTGCGCGAGGGACCGCTTGCGTGCTCCTCGATCCAGTTCCGGCGCAGAAGGTCGATCGCCGTCGCCTCCGCGCCCTGGAACGCCCGGATCTGCCGCGCGAAGATGTCGTCGAGATGTCCATCCCGGCGCGCGATCACGGCCACCTTCTGGTCGGCGTGGCCCACGAGCGCGAGCAGATGCAGCGGCGAGCAATCCACCGCGATGACCTGCCGGGCGGCGCGATAGGCCGCGATCTGCTCGGCATGGGAGTGCTTCTGCGGATGGAAGACCTCGTAGCCCTCGGCCTTCAGCCGCTCTTCCAGCAGCGCCTCGCCGAGGATCGAGCCGCGGACCGGGGGCAGAGCGGAGCGCGAGACGTAGATCTTCTCCGCGCCTTGGGGCGCGATGCCCTTGCCGGCATGGGCGCGGACGAAGTCGCGGAACTCGGGCGCCCCTTCGATCATCTGGAACATGCCGAAGCCCTGGCCGGGCACGTAGAGCCGCTCCACCCGCGTCGGATCCTCGATGTTGCGCATCTCGCAGTCGACGCCGAGGGCCTGCAGGAACGGGCGATAGACGTTCATCACGTGCCCGGGCCGGTTCTGGAACTTCGGCACGTAGAGGACGCCGTCGATCCGGTCCTTCAGGGCGCCGTAGGCCCAGATCCGGCTGATGCTCTCCACCAGGAAATGGCCGAAATGGCCGAAGAGCGGCCCGAGGAACATCCAGGTGCCTGGCAGGTCCGCGATGTCGCCTTCCGGCATCGCGGGCGCCATCGTCACCTGGGCCATTCCGCGCCACGTCACCGAGTTCTCCACCAGCGCGCCGTCCGGCGTCAGCACGCCCGAGCGCTGCACCGACCGGTTGCCGAGGCCCTTTGCCGGCGGCACGACGAACGCGCCCTCGATCAGGTCGATCCGGTCCGCGATGGAGCCCGAGAGGTCGGGGACGGTCGGTGCGGATGCGGTGCCGGTGCCCATCTTTCGGCCCTCGTCGGTTCGCTGGATGCCCGCGCCAGCACTAGGTGGACGGGTCGCACCTTGTCCATAGATGTGGCGATCCCGCCCCGAAAAACGCCAGAATTGCTGCTATTGAATGCCCTGTCCGCCGCGGCGTAGGCTCGCCCGCGGGACAGAACGGTCTCCACGCACGAGGGACCGGCCGGGCCGGAGCAGAGGGCGTGTCCGCCATGGGCGTAGAGAACATCGAGAGGATCACCGCCGAAGAGGCGTTCGTCCGGGCCAAGGGCAACGCGCTGCGCCGCTTTCCCGCGCCCGAGCGCGACGGCGAGCGTCTGTATCCGCTGGCCTCGCCGACGGTGACGCCATCGTTCCGGATCGCCGAGGGCGACACGGTCTTCGCCATCGGCAGCTGCTTCGCCCGCAACGTCGAGAAGGCGCTGGAAGGGGCCGGAAAGCGCGTCCTCAGCCGCGAGTTCGAACTGGGCGACGTCGGCGAGAGCCTCGGCGACGCCGCGAACTTCTTCAACAAGTACTCGATCCACTCGGTCACCAACGAGATCCGCTGGGCGCTGGAGCGCGAGACCTTCCCCGGCGCCGACGTGATCTACGAGATCGGCAAGGGCCGCTACTGCGACCCGCAGCTCGGCATGGCGCGGCTCGACTTCGACCTCGAGACGATCCTCGCCTTCCGTCACCGCTACCTCGACGCGATGGCGGCGGTGAAGGACGCGGACGTCATCATCCTGACGCTCGGCTACGTCGAGACGTGGTACGACCGCAGGCTCGGCCTCTACCTCAACGTCGTGCCGCCCGTTCAGCTCATCAAGGCCGAGCCGGACCGGTTCGAGTTCCGGGTCCTCAGCTACAGCGACGTCCTCGGCGGGCTGGAGGAGCTGTACGCCCTGCTGGTGAAGCACCGCACGAAGCCGCTCAAGATGCTGGTGACGGTGTCGCCGGTGCCGCTGCTGGCGACCTTCCGCGACATGGACGTGCTGGTCGCCAACGCCTACTCCAAGTCGGTGCAGCGCGCCGCGCTGGACGAGTTCGTGCTCGGCAAGGAGGGCGTCGACTACTTCCCCAGCTACGAGTTCGTGACCCTGTCGAACCCCACCGTCGCCTGGGCGCGGAACGACTACCGCCATGTCTCGCCCGACGTGGTGAACCGGATCATGTCGAACGTGCTGGTCTCCTACGTCGACGGGGCCGAGGCGGCCGAGGCGCCGGGCCTGCTCACCTCCGAGGGGCTGCGGGCGTCGCTGAAGATGCTGATGAAGCTCAACCATTTTCAGGAAATCGTGGATCTGTGCGCCGCCAACCGCGAGCTGGCGGACGCCGACGTGGAGGTGCTGATGGTCGAGGCGACGGCCGCGCGCCGGCTGGAGCAGCTGCAGCAGAGCTTCGACGCCCTGACCAAGGCGGCGGAGATCGCGCCGGGCCGCCACGACGCGCTGGAACGGATGATCATGCTGTGCCGCCCGATGCGGATGCGGCAGGAGGCGCGGTCGCTGCTGCAGCGGCACGAGACGGCGTTCCCGGGCCGGTCGGAGTTCCGCGACAAGGTGACCTGGGTGTAGGTGGGTGATCCCCACCACGGCCCGGGAGAGGTGGGTTTCGTCCACCCTACGGCATCGGCGACCGTGACATGGGCGTCCCGCCCCGGGCTTGACCCGGGGCCTCGCGGGCCGGAGCTCTTCATCCTCTCGGGGTCCCGGCTCGAGGCCGGGACGGGTATCCGGTGGGCTGAGCCGTCAACTGTGCGCGGGCGCCCGACGGCTCCCCACTTGCCCCCCCACCTGCGGAACCGCCGTCCCCCCGCGCCCGTTGCCCCGTCGCGCCATTGACCTTTCCGCCCGCGCCCCGTTTGGTGTGCGCGGCCCCAACCTCATTCAAGTCAAGCGAGGACCCCATGGCTTTCGAACTTCCCGACCTTCCGTACGCCCACGACGCGCTCGCCTCGAAGGGCATGTCGAAGGAGACGCTCGAGTATCACCACGACCTCCACCACAAGGCCTATGTCGACAACGGCAACAAGGCGATTGCCGGGACCGAGTGGGAGAACAAGTCGCTCGAGGAGATCATCAAGGGCACCTACGACCCGAACGCGGTCGCGCAGAACGGGATCTTCAACAACATCAGCCAGCTGTGGAACCACAACCAGTTCTGGGAGATGATGGGTCCGAACGGCGGCGGCGCCATGCCGTCCGAGCTGGAGAGCGCGATCACCGACAGCTTCGGCTCGGTGCAGAAGTTCAAGGACGACTTCTCCGCCGCCGGCGCCGGGCAGTTCGGCTCGGGCTGGGCCTGGCTGGTCAAGGACACGGACGGCTCGCTGAAGGTCACCAAGACCGAGAACGGCGTGAACCCGGTGTGCTTCGGCCAGACCGCTCTGCTGGGCTGCGACGTGTGGGAGCATTCCTACTACATCGACTTCCGCAACAAGCGCCCGGCCTACCTGTCGAACTTCCTCGACAACTTGGTGAACTGGGAGAACGTCGCCAGCCGCATGTAAGCGCCTCGCCCGACGGATCGGGGGGCTCCCGGGCAGATCGCCCGGGAGCCCCTTTCCGATTCCGGGCGAGGATGCGCTGCCGCCCGGTCAGCCAGCGGAACCGGCGTCATTTCCGGCGGGTTTCCTCCCTGAACGCAGCGAAGGAGGCACTCATGGCCGAACGCGTGAAATCCAAGGACGGGGTGAAGGAGACGGACGAGTTCACCACCGACCTCGACCAGCCCCACCACCAGGGCCGCGGGCAGGGCAACCTCGAGACCGACGTCGGCACCCGCGACGAGCAGAAGCAGTCGCAGAAGGGCGGCGGCGCCACCCGCGTCACCAAGGAGGACGAGGAAGGCGAGGGCAACCTCGGCGGTCACCACGGCACCGGCGAGGGGAGCAGCTGAGATGACGAACATCCGCAATGGCGACTGGGTCGTCGTCGCCGACGGCGAGAAGGCCCTGATCCTGGAGAACCGCACCGACGGCGAGGACCCGTTCCTCGAGGTGATCCGCAAGGAGCACGAGGAGAACCCGCCCGACCGCGAGCAGAAGACCGACCGCCCGGGCCGCGGCCACGACACCGGGCCGAACCAGCGTTCGGGGATGGACGAGGCGGACTTCCACGAACTGCAGAAGGAGAGGTTCGCCGACGATCTGGCCGACATCCTCTACCGCTACGCCCACCGCGGGCGGTTCGACCGGATGGTGCTGGTGGCGGGACCGCAGGTCCTCGGCAACATCCGCCCCGCGCTTCACAAGGAGGTGTCGGACCGGATCGTGGGCGAGGTGCACAAGGTGCTGACCAACCACCCGGTGCGCGAGATCGAGAAGATCGTGAAGGACACGCTCGCCGACGCGGCGTGACATGGAAGGCTGCCGCCGGGCGAACCGGCGGCGGCCTTTTCTGGCGCCCCCGCAGATGACCGCTCCGGCCTCGAGCCGGAGCCTCGACGGGCTCGGCGCCCTGACCGGCGAGAGGCCCCGGCTCAAGGCCGGGGCGGATCGAATACCGCGTACACGGACAGGGGATGTCCGACCCGATCGTGGGCGAGGTGTACAAGGTGTTGACGAACTACCCGGTGCGCGAGATCGAGAAGATCGTGAAGGACACGCGCGCCGACGCGGCGTGGCATGGAAGGCCGCCGCCGGGCGAACCGGTGGCGGCCTTTCTTCTGGCGCCCCCGCAGATGACCGCCCCGGCCTCGAGCCGGGGCCCCGATGGGCTCGGCGCCCTGACCGGGGAGAGGCCCCGGCTCAAGGCCGGGGCGGGTATCACTTGACACCGCGTCCACGGACAGGGCGGCCGCGCTCAGCGCGCGAACGCCTCCGCCAGCGCGCGCTCCAGCGCCTCCACGTCCGGCACCGACCGCACCAGGTCCTTCAGGCTCTCCGCCGCGAACCCTTCCGCCACGACATGCTCCAGCAGCGTCACGAGCGGCGCCCAGTATCCTTCGGTATCCAGCAGCAGGATCGGCTTGGCGTGCAGCCCCAGCTGCGCCCAGGTCAGGACCTCGAAGAACTCGTCCAGGCTGCCGGCGCCGCCGGGCAGGACCACGACCGCGTCGGCGTTCATGAACATCACCTTCTTGCGCTCGTGCATCGTTTCGGTGACCACGAACGTGTCGAGGTCGCGCTTGCCGACCTCCAGCGACAGAAGGTGCGTCGGGATCACGCCGAAGGTCGCGCCGCCGCCCTCCTGCGCCGCCCGCGCGACGCGGCCCATCAGGCCGACGTCGCCGGCGCCGTAGACGAGGCGCCAGCCGTTGCGGGCCAGCATCCGGCCCGTCGCCTCGGCCGCCGCGGCATAGGCCGGCCGCCCGCCGTCGCGCGAGCCGCAATAGACGCAGACCGACCGTGTCGTCACTGCACGTTTCCTCCGTCCGGCAACCGCCCCGTTTCACGGGCCTTTTGACCGTCCATAGCCCTGTTGATATGGTCGCTCAACCGCGGTCCATCGGGGGACGGTCCGCGGGGTCTGCTGACTGATCCCAGGGGGATGGAACTTGGCTTCGACGAGCGTGCCGCGCCTGCTCCTGGGCGGAGGCGCGGCCATCGCGCTGATGGTCGCGGTACTGACATTGATCCCGGCGCCGGAGCCGGAGCCCGTCGACGCGGACGCGGAGACGCTGGCCGCCGTACCGGCGGGCGACGCGTCGGCGGGGGATCCCGCGGCGGACGCCCGGGCGGCTGATGCGGACGAAGTGGCGGCGACCGACGCCGACGCTGCCGCCGTCGTGCCCGCGCCGCGCTTCTCGGACGTGCGGATCGAGCCGGGCGGCGTGTCCCTGGTCTCGGGCCTCGCGGCGCCGGGGACGCAGGTCCGCGTGCTGCTCGACGATATCGCGCTGGCCGAGGTCGACGTGGGCGAGACCGGAATGTTCATCGAATACGTGGACATCGCGCCGTCCGAGATCGCCCGCCGGCTGAGCCTCGTCGCCGACCCCGACGGCGCGGCCGTCGCCTCGCCCGACTCGATCCTCGTCGCCCCCACCGTCGCCCCGCCCCCCCTCGACCTCGCGCTCGCGGACGACAATTCCGCGGACGCGCTCGGTCCGGTGACGGGAGCCGACAGCATCGCCCTGGCGGACGCGCCAGGCTCACCGGCCGGGCCATCCGAAGACGGGATCGCCGAACATGCCGGGGACGAGGGAGACGACCCGGCCGGGGAAGAGGTGGCGGTGACGGATCTCGCCGACGCGGGCACTGCCCCCGAGGAGACGGCACCCGTCGGACCGGCTCCCGACGACACGCCTCCGGCCGCGACCGCGGAGGCAGGCGCCGGACCGGAAGAACCCGCGGCCGATGCCCTGCCGATCGACGATGCGGCGCCGGATGCGGTCGCGGCATTGGAGTCCGACCCGACGGAATTGCCGACCGAGAGCGCCGGGGAGCAGACGGACGCCGCGCAGGTGGAACCGACCGGCCCGGGCGACGGCACCGATGCTCCCTCCGAACTCGCCCTCGCCGACCCGGCCGGTACAGGAACCGCGGCCGGGCCCGGCATTGACGAGGAGGCCAACGCCGGTGCCGGTGCCGGGACCGATACCGACGGCGGGGGCAATCCGACCGATGATGTCGTGGCGAGCGGTCCGGCGGAGACCGGGACCTTGCCGGACGCCGCGGGAGAGACTGCGGAGGTGGCGGTCGAGACCGCGGAGGGCGCGCCGGACCCGGCGACGGACGAGCTGGAGACGGCCACGGCTGATAGCGGCCCGGCGGAGCCGGCGCAGCCGGACGGGGACGAGATCGCCAGCGCGGTCGCGGTCGATGCCGGGACGGGCGTGGAACCGGCCGCGGCGGGCGACGATCCGGAGGTGGCCACGGCGGGGGCAACCGGACCCGAGGATGCAGGGACCGGCGCGGATCCCGATGTGGAAGCGGGCGATACGGAGATGGCCGCGACGGCCGGACCCGCGCCCGATGTTGCCGAGACGGGCGTGGAGCCGCCGGAGGTGGCGGACGGCGCCGACGTCGCGACCGCCGGAGCCGGGCCCGACGACGCGGGAACCGGCGCCCTCGGCCTCGATGGACCGGAGGAAGACCCGCCGGCATCGGCCGTGGCTGCGGTGGAGGGTGGACCCGCTGCAGGCGAGGAGGGCGGGGCCGCGCAGGCGCCGGACCAGCTTGCGGCCACCGGCGATATTGCCGCCCGCGCGGACGATGGCGCCGCCGCGGACGGCGAGCCGGCCGCGGGCGAGGGCGGAAACGGCGCGGACCCGGAGACCGCGTCGGCGCCGGAAACCGTTCCGGCCGATGCGGACAACGCTTCTGCGGAGGCGGAGGCGGAGGGCGAGGCGCCCGGCGATGCGCTGGTACGGCTGGGGCAGGAGGTCGCGCCAACGACGTCCGAAGCCCCGTCCGGCGGCATGCTGTCCGGGGATGACGTCGCGGTGCTGCCCGAACCGGGAGAGGACGCTGCCGGGGACGGCGGCGCGGAGCCGGTCGCGCCCGAGCTGGCGGACGCGACGGAGCCGCAGCCGGCGGACGCGCCAGCGCTCGCTCTCGCCGAGCCGGCGGAGACGGCGGATCCCGGGCCGGTGCCGCAGGCCCTGACCGAACCCGCCTCCGTGCCCGAGCCCGATCTGGCGGAGGCGGGGACCGAGCCGGCGGCGCCGCCGGATCCCGAGCCTCCCGCGGTCTCGGTCGAGATCGCCTCGGCCGCGCCGCCGCCGGAGGGTGGCAGCGCACCGACCGTCGCCACGACCGCAGAAGCCGCGGCGGCGACCGCCCCGCCCGGCGACCTGGATACGCCCGCACCGGCCGTGGCCGATCGGCCGGACCCGGCGGCGTCCGGAACGCCTCCCGCCGCCCTCGCCGACGCGCCCGCTCCGCCGGCGGTCCCGGAGGACGGCGGCGCGCCCGCCCAGGCGCCGCTGCTGATGGCCGGCGAGGAAGGGGTCCGCCTGCTGCAGCCGGCGCTCGCGCCGGGGGCCGGGCCGGATGTCCTCGACACGGTCGCCCTCGACACGATCACCTACGACGACGGCGGCGAGGTCCTCGTCTCGGGCCGGGCGGTCGGCGGCGGCGCGGTGCGGGTCTACGTGGACAACGCGCTCGTCCTCGAGGCGCCGGTCGGCGCGGGCGGGGACTGGGCCGGCCGGGTCGACCCCGAACTGCCCGCCGGCACCTACACGATGCGTGTGGACCAGATCGGCGCCGACGGCGAGGTCGTCAGCCGGATCGAGAGCCCGTTCCTGCGGGAAGAGCGGCAGACCATCGCCGCCGCCCTCCAGGTCGCCGCCGGCGGCGTCGCGGTGCGGACGATCCAGCCAGGCAACACGCTCTGGGGCATCGCCGAGGAGCGCTACGGCGACGGCTTCATGTACGTCGCCGTGTTCGAGGCGAACCGCGACCGGATCCGGAACCCGAACCTGATCTATCCCGGCCAGGTATTCCGCATTCCCGAACCGGCGGGCGAGTAGGCGGCCGGGATCCGGCGGAGCGCCTTGCGGCGCATTCCTTTTCTTGAGGGGGCGTTCCGCCCCCGTCCGGCCCCGCGGGGCCGGACTCCCCCTGAGGATATTTGCGGCTCGGTGAGAGGGAGGGCGGGGCGCGCCGCCGGCTTCGGCGCGCCCGGCTCTGGTCAGGCGGTCCCGATGCGCCTATCTCGGATGCGATGCCGCGCCGCCTGACCAAGACCGAGGCCAACCTCTCCGGCCAGCCCACGCAAGGGGCGCGGGTGATCCGCAAGGTCGCGCCCTACCTGTGGCCGCCGGGCGAGGGGTGGGTGAAGCGGCGGGTGGTGATCGCCCTCGCCATGCTGCTCCTCGCCAAGCTGATCGCGGTGGCGACCCCGCTCCTCTACAAGTGGGCGGTCGACACGCTGGCGCCGACGGACGAGACCGAGGCGATGGCGCTGGCCATCGGCGCGATCGGGCTGACCGTCGCCTACGGCATGGCGCGGCTGATGAACGTCGGCTTCCAGCAGCTGCGCGACGCGGTCTTCACGCGCGTCGGGCAGCGGGCGCTGCGGACCATCGCGCGCCAGACGTTCGAGCACATCCACCGCCTGTCCCTGCGCTACCACATCACCCGCAAGACCGGGGGCCTCAGCCGCATCATCGAACGGGGTGTGAAGGGCGTCGACTTCCTGCTGCGGTTCCTGCTGTTCTCCATCGGGCCGCTGGCCCTCGAGCTGCTGCTCATCATGGCGGTGCTCTTCTTCCTGTTCGACGTCTGGTACCTCGTTGTCGTGATGGCGACGATCGCGCTTTATGTCGGCTTCACGTTCAAGGTCACCGAGTGGCGGGTGAAGATCCGCAAGGTGATGAACGACCAGGACACCGACGCGAACCAGAAGGCGATCGACAGCCTGCTGAACTTCGAGACGGTGAAGTACTTCGGCGCCGAGGCGCGGGAGGCGGGTCGCTACGACCGGGCGATGGCGAACTACGAGGAGGCGGCGGTGCGCACGTCCTACTCGCTCGCCTTCCTGAACTTCGGGCAGTCCCTGATCATCACCGCCGGCCTCGTCGTCGTCATGGTGATGGCCGCGATGGGCGTGCAGTCCGGCGCGCTGACCGTCGGCGACTTCGTCATGGTCAACGCCTACATGATCCAGATCACCATGCCGCTGAACTTCCTCGGCACCGTCTACCGCGAGATCCGGCAGGCGCTGATCGACATGGGCGACATGTTCGACCTGCTGGAGCAGCCGGCGGAGGTTCAGGACCGGCCGGGGGCGAAGCCGCTGGTCGTGTCGGGGGGCGAGATCGTGCTCGACCGGGTGGAGTTCGGCTACGACCCCGAGCGGCCGATCCTGGCGGGCGTGTCGCTGACCGTGCCGGCGGGGAAGACGGTGGCCATCGTCGGCTCCTCGGGGTCCGGCAAGTCGACCATCGGCCGGTTGTTGTTCCGGTTCTACGACGTGACCGGCGGAGCCCTCCGGATCGACGGGCAGGACGTGCGGGACGTGACGCAGGATTCGCTGCACGAGGCGATCGGCGTGGTGCCGCAGGACACCGTCCTGTTCAACGACACGATCCGCTACAACATCGGCTACGGCCGCGAGGGCGCGAGCGAGGACGAGATTGTGGCGGCGGCGAAGGCGGCGTCGATCCACGACTTCGTCAGCCAGCTGCCGCAGGGCTACGACACCCAGGTCGGCGAGCGCGGGCTGAAGCTGTCGGGGGGAGAGAAGCAGCGCGTCGGCATCGCCCGCACGCTGGTGAAGGACCCGCCGATCCTGCTGCTGGACGAGGCGACGAGCGCGCTCGACACCGACACCGAGCGCGAGATCCAGGCCGAGCTGAAGGCGATGGGGCGCGGCCGCACGGTCATCACCATCGCGCACCGGCTGTCGACAATCGCGGACGCCGACCGGATCGTGGTGCTGGAGAAGGGCGAGATCGTCGAGAGCGGGACGCACGACGAGCTGCTGGCGCATGCGGGGCGGTATGCGCAGCTGTGGCACCGGCAGGAGGCGGAGGAGGACGGCGACGACGCGGCGGTGGCGGCGGAGTAGGGCTTTTGCAGCGGGGATGAGGCTTCGGCGCTCGATCGCGCGAGGCCCCGGATCAGGTCCGGGGCGGGTGGTCCTCGCACCAGCGGCTCACAACTAGTTTGGAAGCTGGCCCGCCACGGAACTCCGCTCGATCGACCATGGCCCGCAGGGTTGTGCAATGCCCGCCCCGGACCTGATCCGGGGCCCCGCGCGGCAAAAGCTCGCGTCCGCGGCTCTCCGAAACAGAAGGATCCCGATGGACTACCCCGTCACCCCCGACGGCCGCTACTTCGTCGCCCGCGGGCGGCTCTGGCGGTGCACCGATCCGTCCCTGCCGGAGGATGAGCGGCAGGCGGCGGTGCGCGAGCTGATGAGCGCGCGGCGGGCGGTGCGGGACGCGAAGAGCGAGGCCGAGACGAAAGCCGCCCGCGCCCGGGTCGACGCGGCGAAGCGGCGGCTGGGCGAGCGGGGGCCGGTCTGGTGGAGCGACGGCGCCGCCGACGAAGGCGGCAGGGCGCCGAAGAATTCATCCTACGCCGACTGGTGGGACACGCTGGGAGAGGCGGGCCGCGCGCCCGGCATGGACAAGGGGCGCCCGCGGGACTAGGTGCCGGGCCGGCGACCCGTCGGGCCGCGCCCTCCACCCCCGCCAGCCAGACGGTATCTTCATGCTTCGCACCGCGCTCGTCCTCGCCCTCCTGTCCGCCGTCGGCCCGTTCGCGATCGACCTCTACCTGCCCGCCCTGCCGGCCATCGCCGAGGGGTTGGGCGCCGACGTCGCGGCGATCCAGGGCACGCTGACGGCCTATTTCCTGGCCTTCGGGGTGGCGCAGCTGGTCTACGGGCCGCTGGCCGACCAGCTGGGACGCAAGCCGCCGATCTATATCGGCCTCGCGATCTTTGCCGTCGGCTCGTTCGCGGCCGCGATGGCGCCGACGGCGGGCTGGCTGTCGGCGGCGCGGTTCGTGCAGGGGCTGGGCGGCGCCGCGATCATGGTGGTGCCGCGGGCGATCATCCGCGACATGCACACCGGCGCGCAGGCGACGAAGATGATGGCGATGGTGATGCTCGTCATCTCGGTCTCGCCGATGCTGGCGCCGCTGGCGGGGGCGGGGCTGCTGACGCTCGGCGACTGGCGGCTGATCTTCTGGGTGCTGCTGGCGGCGGCGCTGGTCTGCCTGGTCATCGCCAAGGTGGCGCAGCCCGAAACGCTGCCGCCCGAGCGGCGGGTGCGGGTGAACCTGCGCTCCATGGGGCGGGGCTTCCGGGTGCTGCTGACCGACCGGACGTTCATGGGGCTGACCCTGATCGGCGGCTTCGGCATGGCGAGCTTCTTCGTCTTCCTCGCCTCGGCCAGTTTCGTCTATGTCGAGCAGTTCGGCCTGTCGCCGACCGGCTTCTCGCTGGCCTTCGCGGTGAACGCCGTCGGTTTCTTCGGGGCGAGCCAGGCGGCGGGGCCGCTGGGGGCGCGGTTCGGCATGGTGCCGGTGATGCGGCTGGCGGTGGTCGGCTTCGCCTTCTTCACCTCGGCGCTGTTCCTGCTGGTGCTGGCGGGCTTCGGCACGCTGCCGGTGATCATCGCGATGCTGTTCCTCGGCAACGCCTGCCTCGGCCTCGTGATCCCGACGACGATGGTGATGGCGCTGGACCCACACGGGCAGATCGCGGGCCTCGCCTCGTCCCTCGGTGGTACGCTGCAGATGGTGGCGGGCGGCGCGATGATCGTGGCGACGGGGCCGTTCTTCGACGGCACCGCGCTGCCGATGGTCGCCGCGATCGCGGTCTGCGGGCTGGGGGCGCTGGCGCTGTCGCTGCTGACGCTGCCGCGGGTGGTGGAGACGGCCCCGGCGGTGTGAAAGCTTCCTTCGGATGCCCGCCCCGGGCCTGACCCGGGGCCTCCGGCAAGATAGCGCGGGGTCCCGGGTCAAGCCCGGGACGGGTGAACTTCAGGACCCAAGACCCCGCCCGGACTCAGCCGCGCAAGCGGCCCGGGCAGCGTCTGGCCGCCCCCCGGCCAGACGCTTCCTCGCCACCTGGTCGTCGTTTCGGGGGGCGTCCGGGGCGGCGGGATAAAGCGCAGGTCCGGAGGCGTCGGAGCGTCTGACCGCGGCCCGACGCCGCCCTTCCGTCATGCCAGGCTTTCGTCCATGTAAACGCGCCGCCTCGGCCGCCCCCGGCTACTCCGCCGCCAGCGGCCGCGCCGGGCGCACGGGCGCCGGCGGCGCCTCTTCCGTCCACACCACGTCGCCGATCTTCGCCCGCCGCGCCTCGCGGTTCAGCGCCCAGTCGCGGGCGGCCGTGCTGCCGCGGCCGAACGACAGGCGCGCCAGCAGGCGGCCGATCCAGCGGACGTATGTCGTCACCCAGATGCGCAGCGCCAGCATCGCCGGCGTGAAGACCAGCGTCAGCACCGTCGCCACGCCGAGGCCGAAGACAACGGCCGTCGCCAGCTGCTTCCAGAACGCCGCCGTGGGGCTGTCGATGGAGTAGCCGCCGGCGAAGAAGTCGAGGCTGAGGCCCAGCATCATCGGGGTAAGGCCCGCGATGGTCGTGATCGTGGTCAGGATCACCGGACGGATGCGCGCCTCGGCGGTGCGGGTCACCGCCTCGGTCCGCGGCATGTACTGGGCGTATTCCTGATAGGTGTCGATCAGCACGATGTTGTTGTTCACCACGATCCCGGCGAGCGCGACGATCCCGGTCCCGGTCATGATGATGCCGAACGACTGGTCCATCACCAGCATCCCGATGAGCACGCCGGCCGTGGAGAGGATCACGGCGAGCAGCACCAGCACCGCGTTGTAGAACGAGTTGAACTGCGCCAGCAGGATGATGAACATCAGCCCCAGCGCGCCCGCGAAGGCCGAGACGAGGAAGGCCTGGCTCTCGGCCTGGTCGGCGAAATCGCCGGTCCACTGGTAGCTGACCCCATCGGGCAGGGCGCCGGACTCCAGCCATTCGGTCAGCACCTCGATCCGCTCGTTCGCGGTGACGGGGACGCGGACGAGATCGCCGGCCGCGACCGCCTCGGCGATGGCGGGATCGGCGTCGGCCTCGGCGGCGGTCAGGATCCTGCTCTCGCCCGTCGCCGGATCGTCGAAGCGCAGCAGGTCGGGAAAGACGTCCGCCTTCACGTCGAAGTACCGCTCCTGCCCGATCCGGTCGATCTGGGCGAGGCGCGGCACCGGTTGGCGGGTGATGAAGTTGGACAGCGGGATCAGGCCCTGCG
This sequence comes from Wenxinia marina DSM 24838, assembly GCF_000379485.1. GTDB lineage: Bacteria > Pseudomonadota > Alphaproteobacteria > Rhodobacterales > Rhodobacteraceae > Wenxinia > Wenxinia marina. The sequence continues at coordinate 27,939 of NZ_KB902299.1, read as the reverse complement.
CCGTGCGCACCTTCAGCGTGTCTAGCGTCGACAGGACCCGGTCCTCTTCCGGCAGGCGGACGCGGATCTCGATCTCCTCGTCCGAGGAGGGGACGCGCATGGTGTCGAGCAGGATGCCGCGGGTGACGAGCTGCACCATCGCGCCCACCGTCGCCACGTCGGCGCCGTAGCGGCCGGCGGCTTCGACGTCGACGTCGATCTGCCAGTCGATGCCGGGCAGGGGGCGGCTGTCCTCGACCAGCGTCAGGCCGGGCGTCGCCTCGAACTCGGCCCGCGCGGCGGCGGTCGCCGCGACCAGCGTGTCCCAGTCGTCGCCGCTGAGGCGCAGGTGGATCGGCTTGGCCGCGCCGGGACCCATCGCGAGGTTCAGGATCTCGGTCCGGATGCCCGGCAGCTCGTCCAGACGCGCCTGGATGTCGGCGAGGATCAGGTCGCCGTCCATCAGCGCGGGGTCGATGTCGTTCGCCGCCGCGAACTCCGGCCGGTCGTCCCACGGCACCAGCTCGATCTGCAGCTGGCCGACGGAATCGCGGGGGGACGAGGCGCCGGCGGTGTTGGCGTTCAGCCCGCCCTCGCCAGCGAAGGCGAAGACCGACTGCACGCCGGGCGTCGCGAGGACGATCGCCTCGGCCTGCGCCACCAGCGCGTCCTTCTCGGCGAGGCTGAGGTTGCCGCGCGCCTGCACGTAGACGATCGCCTGCTCGGGCTCGGTCGGGGCGAAGAACTCCACCCCGTTATTGTGCTGGCCGTAATAGCCGAACACCGACACGACGAAGAAGCCCACGGCGCCGATGGTGACCAGCGGCATGACCGGGTTGCCGGCGATCAGGTGGATGAAGCGCCCGAAGAGCGTCCGGCGATAGCCGGCGCGGATCCGCCGGGCCCGCCGCTCGATCTTCGCCGCGCCGACGGTGACGGAGAGGAGCGCACAGCCGAGCAGGAACAGCGCGATCCCGGGCAGCGAGTCCGACAAACCCGTCGTCTGCACCGCCACCCCCGACAGGTAGCCCGGGTTCAGCGCCAGCATGGCGCCGATCCACGTGACCGCACCGGCCGGCAGCACCAGCAGCGCCCGCACCCACCACGGCAGCGCCCGCTTCAGCGCCTCGGACATCCGCCCGAGAGAGCGGCTCATCCGGCCGGTGACGCCGCCCATGACAGGCAGGTAGATCAGCGCCACGATGAGCGAGGCGCACAGCACGAAGATCAGCGTGACCGGCAGCATCCCCATGAACTCGCCCGCGACGCCGGGCCAGAACAGCATCGGCAGGAACGCGCACAGCGTCGTCGCGGTGGACGACACCACGGGCCAGAACATCCGCTTGGCCGCCTCGGTATAGGCGGACATCGGCCCCACGCCCTCGGCGATGCGGGTGTCGGCGTATTCCACGACCACGATGGCCCCGTCGACCAGCATCCCCACGGCGAGGATCAGGCCGAACATCACGATGTTGCTGATCGTGATGTCCATCACCGCCAGCAGCGCGAAGCACAGCAGGAATGAGGTCGGGATCGCGAACCCGACCAGCAGCGCCGGCCGGATGCCGAGCGCGGCGAGGACCACGATCATCACCAGCGCGATGGCGGTCAGCACCGCGCCCTCCAGCTGGCTGACCATCGAGGCGACGTTGCGGCTCTGGTCGTTCGAGGTGCCGACGGTGATCGCGTCGCGCAACTCGGGCGGCCAGCCCGCCACCTCCTCGTCCACCGCCGCGCGGATCTCGGCGGCGGTGTCGATCACGTTGAAGCCGCGCCGCTTCACCACCTGCAGCGCGACCGTCGTCTCGCCGTTGTAGCGGGCGGTGGAGTCGCGGTCCTGGAAGGTGAGGTTGATGGTGGAGAGGTCGCCCAGCGTGATCACCCGGTCGCCGTCGGTCTTGACCGGCAGGCCGTACACGTCGCGCGGATCGTCGAAGGACGAGGGGATCTTGATCGCGAAGGCGCCCTGTTCTGTCTCGACCGTGCCGGCGGCGATCAGCAGGTTGTTCTGGGTGACGACGTTGATCAGCTCGCCCGCGGTGACGTTGTAGGATTCCAGCTTCAGGGGGTCGATCACCACCTCGAGCATCTCGTCCCGCTGGCCGGTCAGCTGCGCCTTGAGGACGGAATCGATGCCCTCCAGCCGGTCCTGCAGGTCCTGCGCCACCTGGATCAGCGTCCGCTCGGGCAGCTGGCCGGTCAGGTTGACGATGATGATCGGGAATTCGCTGAAGTTGATCTCGTTGATCGTGTACTGGTCGGCGCCCGACGGGAACTGCGCCTCGGCCGCGTTCATCGCGTCGCGGACGTCGGCCATGACCTGCGCCTCGTCCCAGCCGAACTCGAACTCCAGCGCGACGCCGGCATAGCCCTCGGCCGCGGTGGCGGTCATCGTCTTGAGGTTGTCCAGGTCGGCGAGCTCGGTCTCCATCGGGCGGACCAGCAGCTGCTCGGCGTCCTCGGCCGAGATGCCGGGGAAGGGGACCGAGACGAAGAGGGCGGGGATCTCGATGTCCGGCTCCCCCTCCTTGGGGAGCGAGACGTAGGCGTAGCCGCCGGCGAGCAGGGACAGCGCGATGAAGGCGAGGATCATCCGCGCCCGGGACGCGGCCCAGTCGACGACGCCGGTCACTCGGCCGCCTCCCGCCAGGTCGGGTCGACCGCCACGCCTTCGACGACGTATTCCTGACCGACGACGATCACGTCCACTTGCTCCGGCAGGTCACCGACCCATACGCCGTCCACCGTATCACGGATCAGCGTCACCGGCAGGAACTGCACCCGGCTGTCCGCGCCCACCGCCCGGATGCCGAGCTGGCCCTCGTCGTCCAGCGTCAGCGCCGACTGCGGCAGCAGGTGCGCCTCGCGCCCCTCCGCTTCCACCAGGATCTCCGCCGTCTCGCCGTCGCGGATGGACATGTCCGCGTTCGGCACGGTCACTTCGAGGCGGAAGGTGCGCGTCGTCTCGTCGGACGATCGGGACAGGAACGTGACCTCGCCCGCCACCTCGCGGCCCGAGGCGAGCCGCGCGCCGGCGCGGGCGCCGGTCTCGATGCGCGCGACCTCCAGCTCGGGGACGAAGCCGACGAGCTTGATCGGGTCGAGCTGGATGATCGTCGCGCAGGCGCCGCCGGGCTGCAGCAGGGCGCCCAGCTCCGCGGTATCGCTCTCCAGCAGGCCCGAGAAGGGGGCGGTGATCGTCAGGCGGTCGATCTCGGCCTCGGCCGAGGCGAGTGCGGCCTCGGCGGACTGGATGCCGGCGCGCACGCCCTCGACGGCGGCGATGGCGCCCTCGATCCCGGCCTCTGCCGAGCTGATCTGGCTCTCGATCCCGTCGATCGCGGCCTCGGCGGCGGTGACGCCGGCCTGCGCGCTCTCGAACGCGGCCTCGGCGTTGGCGACCTGGGTGTCGGCGGCATAGCCGCCCTCGGACAGGCGCCGCTGGGCGTTGAGGTTGATCTCGGCCTCGCGCAGCCGCGCCTGCGCCTCGGCGACGCGGGCCGCGCCCTCGCTGCGGCGGGCCGTCGCCTCGGCCAGTGCGGCGCGGGCGGCGGGGATGCGCGCCTCGGCCTCGGGCAGGCGGGCCTGCGCCTCGGTCAGTCGGGCCTGCGCCTCCAGCAGCGCGCTGTCCCGTGTGCCGGGGTCGAGAACGCACAGCGTCTCGCCGGCCTCCACGAACGCGCCCTTGCGCAGCGGGTCGGACACGACCTGTCCCGACGTCTCGGAGCGGACCTCGACCTGCCGCGCCGCCTCGGTCCGGCCGCGCAGCACGACGGCGCTGTCCACCGGTTGCGCCTGCGAGGTGATCGCGACGACGCGGATCGCCCCGGCCTCGGCGCCGTCCTCCTCCGGCGCCTCCGACGCCGCGGCGGCCATCGCGGCGGGCGCCTCGGGGCCTGTCTCGGCCCCGCCCGCTGCGCCCGGTCGGCCCACCAGCTCCCACAGGCGGTCGCGCTCGATCACGAGAAGGTAGAGAAAGCCGCTCACGAGGATCGCGATGAGGATCGGCAGGATACGCATGGCGTCTCTCGTCGTCGGGCCGCGGCTTTCCCCGGGGCAGCGCGGGATTGGCCGCTATATAGTGGGGCTGTCCTGAACTCTCCAGTTCAGGAAGGCGATTCCGGGGCGGCGCCGGAAAATCCGTTTCGCTGTTGCAGCATCTGCACGGATTTCCGGCGCCGGTGGCGGTCTTGGCAGCCAATGACGCGCGCTATAAGGAGGGCCGGACCGGCGGCGGGGACGACATGACGAACCAGAACGACAGCTTCATCGACGAGGTGACCGAGGAGGTCCGCCGCGACCGGCTGTACTTCTACCTGCGCCGCTACGGCTGGATCGCCGTCCTCGTCGTGCTGGTGCTCGTGGGCGGCGCCGCCTGGACCGAATGGCAGGCCTCGCGCGAGCGGGCGGCGGCCGAGGCGCTGGGCGACGAGATACTGGCCGCCCTGCAGGCGAACGAGTCGGCCGACCGGGCGCTCGCGCTGGACGGCGTGCAGGCGGACGGCGGCGCGCGGGCGGTCGCGGTGATGCTGCAGGCCGCCGAAGCGCAGCAGGCGGGCGAGACCGAGGCGGCCGTCGCCGCCCTGCAGTCGGTGGCGAGCGACGGCGACGTGCCGGCGCTGTACCGCGACCTCGCGGCGCTCAAGGCGCTGATGGCCGGCGCCGACATCATCCCCGCGGAGGAGCGCCGCGCCGGGCTCGAGGCGCTGGCGGCCCCCGGGTCGGCCTTCGCCCTTCTCGCGGCCGAGCAGTTGGCCCTTCTCGACCTGGCCGAGGGCGACACGGACGCCGCGCTGGCCCGGCTGCAAGCCATCGCCGAGGACGCGGCGGCCGGCCAAGGCTTGCGCGAGCGGGTCCAAGGCCTGATTGTGGCGCTCGGCGGGGAGATCGCGCCCGAGGACGCGGCGGACGCGGCGTCCCCGGAGGGCGAGGCGGCGGCGCCGGCGGAGTGAGACGCGGCGGACGGATGAACGAGGGACGGGGCTGACGTGACATCGAGAGCTTTGAGCGCCCTCGCGGCCCTGGTCCTGCTGGGCGGCTGCGGCTGGTTCGGCCCGCCCGACGTGGTCCTGCCCGGCCCGCGGCAGGACATCCGGCCCGAGGCGGCGACGTCCAACGTCGCGCGCCCCATCGCCCTGCCGGCGGCCCAGGTGAACGCCTCCTGGCCGCAACGCGGCGGCTCGCCCGCGCACCGGATCGGCAACCTCGCCCTGTCGCCGGCCCCGACGCTCGCCTTCGCGACCGGAATCGGCCAGGGCGACACCCGCGGCGCGCGGATCACCGCCGACCCGGTCGTCGCGAACGGCGTCGTCTACACGCTCGACGCCTCGGCCATCGTCTCGGCGGTCTCGGCCACCACCGGGCAGCTGCTGTGGCAGCGGGACGTCTCGCCCTACAGCGACCGCCCGGGCGAGGGGTCGGGCGGCGGCCTCGCCCTCGCCGGCGGGCGGCTCTACGTCACCACCGGCTTCGGCCGGCTGAGCGCGCTCGACGCCGCGACCGGCGGCGAGGCGTGGGTGCAGGACCTGAACGCGCCCGGCGGCGCCTCGCCCACCGTGGCGGGCGACCTCGTCTTCGTCGTCGCCCGCGACGCCCGCGCCTGGGCGATCGAGACGTCAACCGGCCGCGTCCGCTACATCCTGCGCTCGGCCACCACCGGCCCCAGCTTCGCCGGCGGCGCCGGCGTCGCGGTCGAGGGGGACACGGCGGTCGTGCCGTTTTCCAGCGGCGAAATCGTCGGCCTCTACCCCGAGGGCGGCACCCGCCGCTGGACCACCAACATCGGCGGCGACCGGCCCGGCTTCGCCGCCGCGCTCGCGGCCAGCGACATCGCGACGGATCCGGTCATCGTCGGCGACACCGTCTATCTCGGCAACGTCTCGGGCCGCGTCGTCGCCCTCGGCCTGTCGGATGGCGAGCGGCGCTGGACCGCGACGGACGGCGCGACCTCGACTCCCGTCGTCGCGGGCGGGGCGCTGTTCTTCGTCAACGACATCGGCGAGCTGGTGCGCCTCGACGCCGCGACGGGCGAGTCGGTCTGGCGCGTGCCCTTGCCCCTGTTCGAGGAGGACCGCCCGCGCCGCCAGCACACCCGCTGGGTCCATCTCGGCCCAATCCTCGCCGGCGGGCGCCTGATCGTCGCCTCGTCCGACGGCACGCTGCGCCAGTTCGACCCGGTGAACGGCAACCTCGTCGGCGCGGTGCCGCTGCCCGGCGGCGCGGCGTCGCACCCGGTGGTCGCAGGCGGCGTCCTGTACGTCGTCAGCTCGGCCGGCCAGCTCCTCGCCTACCGCTGAGGCTTTCGGACCGCGCCGAGTTGGTGTATCGGGCGCGCTTCCCGTATCCCGGAAGGCCGGTCCCATGTCGTTCACCCTCGCCATCGTCGGCCGGCCCAACGTCGGCAAGTCGACGTTGTTCAACCGCCTCGTCGGCAAGCGGCTGGCGCTGGTCGACGACCAGCCGGGCGTGACCCGCGACCTGCGCGAGGGCGACGCGCGCCTGGGGCCGCTGCGGTTCACCGTCATCGACACCGCTGGGCTTGAGGAGGCGACGGACGAGAGCCTGCAAGGCCGCATGCGCCGCCTGACCGAGCGCGCGGTCGGCATGGCCGACGCCTGCCTGTTCCTGATCGACGCCCGCGCCGGCGTCCTGCCCGCCGACGAGGTCTGCGCCGACATCCTGCGGCGCCGGAACGCCCACGTCATCCTCGGCGCCAACAAGGCCGAAGGCCGCGCGGGCGAGAGCGGCCTGCTCGACGCCTACGCCCTCGGCCTCGGCGAGCCGGTCGCCCTGTCGGCCGAGCACGGCGAGGGGCTGGACGAGCTGCTGGATGTCCTGACGCCGCTGGTCGAGGCAGCCGAGGCCAGGGCGGCCGCCGACGCGCCCGAGACCGACGTCGACGTGGCCGAGGAGGACGAGGACGGCCCGCGCGTCCCCACCGTCGACCGGCCGCTGCAGATCGCCGTCATCGGCCGGCCGAACGCCGGCAAGTCCACCCTGATCAACAAGATCCTCGGCGAGGAGCGGCTGCTGACCGGCCCCGAGGCCGGCATCACCCGCGACGCGATCTCGCTGTCGCTCGACTGGGCCGGCACGCCGGTGCGCATCTGGGACACCGCCGGCATGCGCAAGAAGGCCAAGATCGACGACAAGCTGGAGAAGCTGTCGGTCTCGGACGGCCTGCGCGCCGTGCGCTTCGCCGAGGTGGTCGTGGTGCTGCTGGACGCCGCGATCCCGTTCGAGCAGCAGGATCTGCGCATCGCCGACTTCGCCGAGCGCGAGGGGCGGGCGGTGGTCGTCGCGGTGAACAAGTGGGACCTCGAGGACGAGAAGCAGGACAAGCTGAAGGCGCTGAAGGACGGGTTCGAGCGCCTGCTGCCGCAGCTGCGAGGCGCGCCGCTGGTGACGGTGTCGGCGAAGACCGGCCGCGGCCTCGACCGGCTGCACGCCGCGATCCTGTCGGCCTACGACGTCTGGAACCGCCGCATCTCCACCGGGCAGCTGAACCGCTGGCTGGGCGGCATGCTCGAGGCGCACCCGCCGCCGGCCCCGGGCGGGCGGCGGATCCGCATGCGCTACATGACCCAGGTGAAGACCCGGCCGCCGGGCTTCGTCGTCATGACCTCGCATCCGGAGTCGGTGCCGGAAAGCTACGTCCGCTACCTCGTGAACGGCCTGCGCGCCGATTTCGACATGCCGGGCACGCCGATCCGCCTGCACCTGCGCGGGCAGGGCGACAAGAACCCCTGGCGCGAGAAGGCGGCCAAGCGCCACACGCCCTCGCGGTTGCGCAAGCACCTCTGACGGGGGACGCCGGACGGCGCTCGGCCTTCGGCCATCGCCCCGCCCGCCGTCCCGTTGGAGGGGCGCTTGCCGCTTGCGTCGATCGGGGAGGGGACGGCGGCGACACTGCTTGGGAAGCGGTTCAGGGGCAGGTGTGCCCCTGAACGCGCCTCGTCCAGTGTGGTGTGAGTCGGCGAAGCCTCAAGGATTCCCGGCTGCGCCGGCGCCTTCGGCGTCCTTGACCCTTCGCCGACTCACGGCAGGGCGCGGGATCGCGTCGTCGCGCGGGCGGCGATGAGGAGGAGCGCGGCGCCGGCGACGGCGGCGACGAGCGGCAGGGCGGGCAGGTTCGCGACAACGATCCCGAGCAGCGCCCAGCCGACGGCGAGGCCGTAGGTCCATTCCGCGGTCCGGCTCTGCACCGCCCAGGCCACGAGGGCGGCGAGCGCGATCGAGAAGTAGGCCCAGAGCAGCTGGTCGCCGAACCCGTAGCCGGCAGCGGTGGAGGCGAGCGAGACGAAGCTCGCCGCCGTCAGCCAGCCGGCGTAGAGGCCGACCGGCGCGCGCAGCAGCCAGCGGTCTCGGACCGGCGCCCGGAGCAGTGCCGCGATCGCGGCGGCAGCCATGAGGAAGATCGTGACCGTCGCCCAGATCGCGCTCGCGTTCGCGATGGCGAGCCAGGGGACTCCGATCGCCAGCGAGAGGACCAGCGGCGTCCGGGCTGCCTGCCAGTCGGCGTCGGCGCGCCGCGCCCACAGGCCGAAGGCGGCGGACACGATCAGCCAGGCGTAGATCACGCCCCAGATCGAGAACGCCCAGCCGGCGGGCTGCACCGGCGGGTCGACCTGCGGCACCGGCAGCTGGTCGGCGCGGAAGCCGGAGAATGGGTCCGTCACCAGCGGCGCGGCGGCGAAGAGGATGGCGAGGAGGAGTGTGAGAACGGCCTGCATGTTCGTCCTACGCGCGAGGGCCGGCGGCGGTTCAGGCCGCGCGGCGGGCGGGGCGGGAAAAACCCGCCTTCGCGGCGGTGCAGGGGGCGGCGACGCAGGGCGCCGCCGCGGGCGGAGGATCCTGCGGACGGCGGGTCGTCCGCCGGAGGGGGCGGACCGGCTCCGCGCCGGCGCCCGCTGCGTCAGCCGCGGCCGCGGCGGCGGCTCGTGCGCCGGGCCGGCGCGCCGTCCTCGTCGCCGGTGCCGTCCGAGGCGGAGGAGAAGGCGCCGAGCCGTGCCACGATCTCGTCCAGCGTCGGGCGGTCGCCGCGGGGGCGCGTCTCCAGCGCCTCGCGCATGTGGCGCAGGTGCTCGGGCGTGGTGCCGCAGCAGCCGCCGATGATCGTGGCGCCGGAGTCGCGGGCCATCACGGCGTAGTCGGCCATCAGTTCTGGCGTGCCGTCGTAGTGGATGTGGCCGTCCTTGTATTTCGGGATGCCGGCGTTGCCCTTGGCGATCAGCGGCTGCTCCGGCCCCGCGGCGGCGAAGCCGAGGACGGTGCGCAGCAGATCCGACGCGCCGGTGCCGCAGTTGGCGCCGAATGCGACGGGCGGGTTCGGCAGCTTGCCGACCATCTTGACCATGTCGGCCGAGGTCAGGCCCATCATCGTGCGGCCCGCGGTGTCGAAGCTCATCGTGCCGCACCAGGGCATGTCCGCCAGCGCGAACGCCTCGGCCGCGGCCCGGTACTCCTCGGGCGCGCTGATCGTCTCGAGCCACAGGACGTCGGCGCCGCCGGCCTTCAGCGCCTCGGCCTGTTCGTGGAACATCTCGACCGCGCTCTCGTGGGTGAGGCTGCCCATCGGCGCCATGATCTCGCCGGTCGGGCCGACCGAGCCGGCGACGACGATCGGGTGGCCGGCCCTGTCCGCGACCTCGCGGCCGATCTCGGCGGCGGCGCGGTTCAGCTCGCCCACGCGATCCTGCGCCTGGTGCAGCTTCAGCCGCGAGGCGTTGCCGCCGAAGGTGTTGGTGAGGAACAGGTCGCTGCCGGCGTCGACGGCGCCCTGGTAGAGCGCGCGGATCCGGTCGGGATGCTCTGTCGTCCACAGCTCCGGCGCGTCGCCGGATTCCAGACCCATGTTGAATAGGGTGGTGCCGGTCGCGCCGTCGGCGAGGAGCCAGTCGCGATCCTGGAGGAGGCGGCTCAGGGCGTCGGTCATTCGCAGGTCATCCTCCGGTCCGGGGGCCGGCGGCGACGGCCGCCGCGCGCGGCACCGGATCGCACGGACGCGGAGTGAATTCAAATCGAAACTCGCCGAGGCGGAGGGTGAGGGACCCCTGGTCCGGCCGGCGGGGCCGCACCGGGCGCGGGAAGCGCGTGGCGAGCGCGATCCGGGCGAGGCCGAGCGCCAGCTCGGCCCGGTTTGGCGCGGCGGCGTAGACCGGGCGCCAGTCCGGCGCGAAGCTCGCCTTGAACTGGTGCAGGCCGGCGCGCGTCCGTGCGGTCAGGCGGCGGGCGAGCGGATGGTGCGGGTCCGGCACGGTGGCGAGCGTCAGCACGGGGGCGCCGTCCGCCGCCGCCGCGGCGATGGCGGCGACGATCAGCGCCTGCATCGTGCCCTGCGGTACGTCGGGGCGCTGGCGCATCAGGTCGAGGCCCCAGCCGGCGCCGGTCACGTGGAAGCTGGCGAAGGCGACGAGCCGTCCGTCCAGATGGCCGAGGATCACCGCCTGCCCGGCCAGCAACGCGGGGTCGAAGCGGCCCATGACGAGGCCGCGCTCGCTTCCGTGGACGGTGCGCCAGGCGGCGTGGACCTCGGCCATCTCGCGGGCGGGCAGGGGGCCGTCGGCCGGCGCGCGGACGGTGACGGCCAGGCCGGCGCGGGAGGCGGCGGACAGCTTGCGGCGCAGCTGGCGGCGGGCGGGGCCGTCAGCGCTCCATCCGGTAGGGTCGATCCGCGCCTCCGCGCCCACCCGCACCACCGCCCACCCGGTCCCTCGCGCACGGTGTGCCGTCCGCGCGTCGAGGCGGTACAGCGCCAGCGGCAGTCCCTCGCGCCGCGCGGCGTCCTTCAGGGCGGGCAGGTCTGGCGGCCCGAGGGGCCGGCCGAGGGTCAGGAACTGTCCCGCCATCTCGCGCCGGTGCCAGCGGCAGCCGCCGCCGGCAAGGAGGCGGCCCCCTTGCCGGACGAGGCCCCAGTCGGTGTCCGGCGCAACGGCGAGGAGCGCGGGTTCGGCCGTCGCCTCGGCCGGTCGCAGCGCGTCCTCCGCCGGGGCGGGCTCCGGCCGGATCAGGGCGAGGAGGGCGAGCGCGGCCGGGACGAGGTGATAGACGGCGCGGTAGGCGACGAGGGCGGCCAGCGCCTCGGGCGTGGCGCCGCCGGGGACGAGGGCGAGGAGCGTCGCCTCGAACACGCCGACGCCGCCGGGGCTCTGGCTCACGAGGCCGGCCCAGAGGGCGACGAGGTAGGCGCCCCAGAAGGCGGGGAAGCTCATCCCCGGGCTGCCGTGCCAGACCGCCCACAGGGCCAGCGCCGCCATCGCGGTGTCGAGGCCCGAGGTCCAGAGCGCCGACAGGGTCGCCGCCGCCGCGCCCGACCGGATCGCCGCCGCGATCAGCAGGAGCGCGCCGGACAGCGCGAGGGCGCCGCCGCCGGTCAGCGCCCGGGACAGGCCGAACAGGAGAGCGGTCGCGCCGAAGAAGGCGAGGCTGGCGCCGAGCGCGACGAGACCGGCGGTCGCCAGGTCGGTGCCCGGCAGCGCCCGCCACCGGGCGAGGGTACCCGAGACGAGGCCGAAGCCCACGGTCTGGCCGATCGCGACCCCGACCATGCCGGCGCGCCGCGCCCGCGGGCCGGCGACCCCGGTGCCCAGCCAGCGGTGCACGACGCGGTCGAGATGGCCCATGGACCACAGGCTGACCGCCGTGGCCGCGGCGGCGACGGCCCATTGTCCGGCGCCGACCTGCGCCAGCGCGGCCCGCAGAGCGGCCAGGTCGACCCCGGCCGCCGCCTGAGCAAGCAGCCATAGGCCCGCCGCCAGTCCGCCGACCGGCAGCATCCCGCGCGCCCATGCGCGCGGCCCACGACCCATGAAACGGATCATTCCGCCCCCCGCTTCCGACCCCACCGGGGGTGGAGATAGGGGGCAGGCGTGAAGGCCGGGTTAAGCCGTCCGGCTCAGGATTCCGAGGCGATCTGGCCCTTGGCCTCGATCAGCAGCTCGTCCATCTTTCGGCGCACCTCGTCGTCGGTCGCCTTGTCGCCGAGATCGCCCGAGACCTTGCGCACCACGTCCTCGTGGCCCGCCTCCTCGAAGTCGGACTTCATCACCTCGACCACGTAGGCGTCGAGCTCGGCGCCCGTCTTGCCGAGGATCTCGCCCGCCCAGTTGGCGAGCAGCTTGTTGCGGCGGGCCTCGGCCCGGAACACCATCTCGGCGTCATGGGCATACTTCGCCTCGAAAGCGCGCTCGCGATCGTCGAACTGGGCCATCCTCGTCGTCCTCCTGGTCGGTCGCCAGCCCTCGATATGCCCCCCGGGGCGCTTGCCCGCAAGGGGGCGTTGCCGTATGCACCAGCCCAAACGCCGCCATATCCGCGCGGCGGGGAGTTCATCGCATGGCACGCCGCAAGAAGGTCTACGAAGGCAAGGCGAAGATCCTCTACGAAGGGCCCGAGCCGGGCACCTTCGTGCAGTACTTCAAGGACGACGCCACCGCCGGCAACGGGGCCAAGAAGGACGTGATCGACGGCAAGGGCGTGCTGAACAACCGCCTCAGCGAGTTCTTCATGACGGGCCTCAACAACATCGGCGTGCCCACCCACTTCATCAAGCGCCTGAACATGCGCGAGCAGCTGATCCGCCAGGTCGAGATCATCCCGCTGGAGGTGATCTGCCGCAACTTCGCCGCGGGCAGCATGGCCAAGCGGCTGGGGCTCGAGGAAGGGACCGCGCTGCCGCGGCCGATCGTGGAGTTCTGCTACAAGGACGACAAGCTGGGCGACCCGCTGGTGCCCGAGGAATACGTCATCGCCTTCGGCTGGGCGACGCAGCAGGACCTCGACGACATCGTCGCGCTGGCGCTGCGGGTGAACGACTTCCTCTCGGGCGTGATGCACGGCGTCGGGATCAAGCTGGTGGACTTCAAGATCGAGGTCGGCCGGATCTGGGACGGCGACTACGCCCGCCTCGTCGTGGCCGACGAGATCAGTCCCGACAGCTGCCGCCTGTGGGACATCGAGACCGGGGCGAAGCTGGACAAGGACGTGTTCCGCCGCGACCTGGGCTCGCTCGCGGACGCCTATACCGAGGTCGCCCGCCGCCTCGGCGTGCTGCCGTCCAACGTCACGCACCGGCCGAAGCCGACGCTCATCAACTGACGGGCGCGGCGTGGGCAAGATCACCCTGGCGGAGAAGCTGACGCGGTTCGACACCCACTGGGACCCGCACGTCGTCGCCCGCTACAACGACAACGACGTGATGGTCGTGAAGGTGAGGGGAGAGTTCCCCTTCCACCTGCACGAGACGACCGACGACTTCTTCCTGATCCTGTCGGGCGAGGTCGTCATGGACTACCACGACCGTCCGTCCGAGACCCTGCGCGCAGGGGACCTCTGCGTCGTGCCGAAAGGCGTGACCCACCGGCCCCGCGCGACGCAGGAGGCGCACATCCTCTTGATCGAGCCGACCGGAGTGCCGAACACGGGCGATCCCGCGACCGCCGCGGCGAAACCAAGCATCTGACGGAGCCGAGCATGAAAGCCAGAGTGACTGTGATGCTGAAGGACGGCGTCCTCGACCCCCAGGGCGAAGCGGTACGCCACGCCCTCGGCGCGCTCGGGTTCGAGGGCGTCACCGGCGTCCGGCAGGGCAAGGTGATCGAGCTCGACCTCGCGGATGGGACCTCCGACCCCGAGGCCGAGGTGCGCGCCATGTGCGAGAAGCTGCTCGCGAACACGGTGATCGAGAGCTACCGGGTGGAGATCGGCTGAGGGCAGGGGCGCCCGTCCCGCCGCGTCGGAGCGCCCTGTTCGCGAGGCCCCGGGTCAGGCCCGGGGCGGGTCTTCCCGGGGCTACGCGTGCGCTTCCCGTCCCGGGCTTGATCCGGGGTCTCGATGGACCTGGCGCTCCGCCTCTCGAACGGGTCCCTCAGCCATCGGCCGTCGCTTCCCTCTGGACAACCCGCCCCGCCCCTCGCAGCGTGCCCCCGACCGACCGAGAGGACCTCATCCATGAAAGCCGCCGTCCTGCGCGAGTACCGCGCCCCGCTCAGCCTGGAGGACCGCCCCGAGCCGGCCTGTCCCCCGGACGGCGTCGTCCTGCGCGTCCTCGCCTGCGGCGTCTGCCGCAGCGACTGGCACGGCTGGACCGGAGAGCATCCGCGGGTGAAGCCGGGCAGCGTCGGCGGCCACGAATTCTGCGGCGAGGTGGTGGAGGCGGGGCCGCAGAGCGGCTGGACGACCGGCGACGTCCTCGTCGCGCCGTTCCTCCTCGGCTGCGGACATTGTCCGGCCTGCCGCTCGGGCGTCGAACATACCTGTCCTGACATGATCTATCCCGGCCTCGGCACCGACGGCGCCTTCGCCGAGTACGTCGCGGTCCCCCGCGGCCACAACCTGCACCGACTGCCGGAGAGCCTGGACCCCGTCACCGCCGCCGGCCTCGGCTGCCGGGTGATGACCGCGTGGCACGGCCTGACCGACCGCGCGGCGCTGGTGCCGGGCGAGTGGCTGGTGGTCCACGGGGCCGGGGGCGTCGGCCTCGCCGCCGTGATCGTCGGGCGGGCGATGGGGGCGCGGGTGGTCGCGGTGGACGTGGTGCCGGAGAAGCTGGACTTCGCCCGCGCCCACGGCGCCGAGGCGGTGGTGGACGCGCGCGATGCGGACGCGGTCGCGCAGGTGCGCGAGATCACCGGCGGCGGTGCCCATGTCAGCGTCGAGGCGGCGGGGATCGAGCCGACGCTCAACGCGTCCATCGCGACGCTGCGGCCGCTGGGGCGGCACGTCCAGTGCGGCATGCCGATCGGACACACCGCACGGATGCAGATCGACCTCAACGGCGTGTTCATGAAGAACCTTGCCCTCTACGGCTCCAAGGGGATGCCGCCGCACCGCTACCCGCAGCTGTTCTCGCTGATCGAGAGCGGGTCGGTGGATTTCGCGCCGATGATCGGGCGCCGGATCGCGCTGTCGGACGTGTCGGCGGAGCTGGCGGCGTTCGACGGGCCGGCGCCGCCGGGTGTGGCGGTGGTCACCGATTTCACGCGCTGAGCCGGGGTTGGGGTAGAGCTGGAGCCAGGCGCGAAGGAAATTCATTTCCGTCTGGGCCAGAAGAAATTTCTCGAAATTTCTTCGTGCCGGCGCTGCGGGTTCATTCCGGCGGCGCGCCGCCCTCCAGCCCCGCGAACGCGCCGTAGGCGCCCCCGTGGAACACCAGCGGCAGCCCGCCCCGAAGCCGGACGCTCAGCACGCGGCCGATCACCAGCGCGTGGTCGCCCGCGTCGTGCAGCGCCTCCTGCGCGCACTCGTAGACCGCGAGCGCCCGGGCCAGCACCGGGATGCCGTCCGCGCCCGTCTCCCACTCCCCCGCGTCGAACGCGTCCTTGGACTTGCGGAACGCGTCGCACACGCCGTGCTGATCCACCGCCAGCACGTTGATCGCGAACCGCCCGGCCCGCGCGAACGCGTCGTACCGGCGGGAGCCCTTGTCCGGCGCCCACAGGATCAGCGGCGGGTCGAGCGAGACGGACGAGAAGCTGTTCGCCGTGATCCCGACCGGCCCCTCGTCCGTCACGGTCGTGACCACGGTCACGCCGGTCGCGAAGGCGCCCAGCGCCCGGCGGTAGCCGCGCGGATCGCTGGCGGGGTCGAGGACGTCCATCGCGGCAGGCTCCTTCGGTCGGTCGGCGGTCGCAGGCCCCACATAGGACCGCCGCCCGGCCTGCACACCCCGGAACGGGTCGAACCCGGCGCGGAATCGGCTAGAACGGGCAGCGAGGACATACACAGGGAGGCGGACATGGCCGACACGTTCCGGGCGCTGGTGATCGACAGGGCGGAGGGCGAGAAGGCCCAGACCGTGGAATGGCGCGACATGGGCGCGGACGACCTGATGCCGGGCGCCGTCACCGTCCGCGTCCGCCACACGACGATGAACTACAAGGACGCCCTCGCCATCACCGGGAAGAGCCCGGTCGTGCGCCGTTTCCCGATGATCCCGGGCATCGACTTCGCCGGCGAGGTCGTGGAGTCGGACGATCCCGGCTTCGCCCCCGGCGACGAGGTGATCCTGAACGGCTGGGGCGTGGGCGAGGTGCATATGGGCGGCTATGCCGGCCTCGCGCGGGTTAGGGCGGAATGGCTGCTGAAAAGGCCGGACGGCCTGACCGGGGCGGAGTGCATGGCCCTCGGCACCGCCGGCTACACCGCCGCGCTCTGCGTCCTGCGCCTGCAGGAGCTGGGGCTCGAGCCGGGGGCCGGCCCGGTCCTCGTCACCGGCGCGTCGGGCGGCGTCGGGTCGGTCGCGGTGTCGCTGCTCTCGGCGCTCGGGCACGAGGTCGCGGCCTCCACCGGCAAGGCCGAGGAGGCGGAGTACCTGCGCGGCCTCGGCGCCACCGAGATCATCGACCGGGCCGAGCTGTCGGCGCCCGGCAAGCCGCTGATGAAGGAACGCTTCGCGGGGGCCGTCGATTCCGTCGGCTCCACCACGCTGGCGAACGCGCTGGCGCAGACCCGCTACGGCGGGGCGGTGGCGGCCTGCGGCCTCGCCGGGGGGATGGACCTGCCGTCCTCGGTCGCGCCGTTCATCCTGCGGGGCGTCACCCTCGCCGGCGTCGACTCGGTGATGGCGCCGATCCCGAAGCGCGAGGCCGCCTGGCGCCTGCTGTCCGACAGGATGGACCGCGCGAAGCTGACCGAGATCACCCGCGAGGCGTCGCTGGACGAGGCCGTGGACCTCGCCCCCGACCTCCTCGCCGGCAAGGTCCGCGGCCGCCTGCTGATCGCCGTCGACTGACCTCTCAGGCGCCCCGCCGCATCGTCCGCGGCGGGGCGCCGAACTCCGCCCGGAACGCCCGCGTCATCGCCGAGGCGTTCGCGTAGCCCACCCGCGCCGCGATCTCGGCCACCGACAGCGTCGTCTGCTCCGCCAGCCGCCGCGCCGTGCCGAGGCGGACCGAGGCGTAGACGCTGCGCGGCCCGCGCCCCATCGCGGCCGCGAACTGCGCCTCCAGCGCCCGCTGCGACAGGCCCAGCCGCCGCGCCAGCTCCGCCACCGGCAGCGGCGCTTCGACGTTGCGCCGCATCAGCGCCACAGCAGCCCGCACCAGACGGTCGGGCGGCACCCGGAGCGAGGGGTCCAGCCGCGGATCCCGCTCGCCGTGCATGAACAGGGCGGCGACGTCGAGCGCCAGCATCGGCCCGCCCTCGCGCTCCACCAGCGTCAGCATCAGCTCCAGCGTCGTCGTGGTGCCGCCGCAGGACAGCCGGTCGCCGTCCACGACGAAGCGGTCGTCCACCACGCTCACCTCCGGAAACGCCTCGGCGAAGCGGTCGAGCTCGTCCCAGTGGATCGTCGCCCGCCGCCCGGTCAGCAGGCCCGCCGCCGCCAGCAGCCAGCTGCCGGTGTCGAGCCCGGCGAGCGCGTCGAACCGCCGCGCGGCGCCCCGCAGGGCGGCGAGGCAGGCCGGCGTCGCATGTCCCTCGAAGCCGTAGGAGGGCATGACCAGCAGCAGGTCGCCTCCGGGATGATCGGCGAGCCGCCCCTCCGGTTGCACCGGCAGGCCGCTGGACGACCGCACCGGCGCGCCGTCCACCGACACGAACTGCCAGATCCACGCCGTGCGCCGCGCGAGCGTGTTCGCCCCTCGCAGCGGCTCGATCGCGTTGGCGAGGCAGTGGTTCGAGAAGTCGGGGAAGAGGAGGACGACGACACTTTTCGCGTTCGGCATGATCCGGCGCCAGTTCTGCACGATGGCCACGCCGGGCTTACGCTAGCCAAGGCGCAGGCGGCAAGGAGGGGCACGATGCAGTTCGGACTGACCGACGAGCAGGAGATGATCGTCTCCACCGTCCGCCGTTTCGTGGAGACGGAGATCTATCCCCACGAGGCGGAGGTGGAGCGGACGGGCGCCGTGCCGGCGGAGCTGGCGGAGGACATCAAGTGCAAGGTCATCGCCCTGGGCTTCTACGCCTGCAACTTCCCCGAGGAAGTCGGCGGCGCCGGCCTCAGTCACCTCGACTTCACGCTGGTGGAGCGAGAGCTCGGCCGCGGCTCGATGGCGCTGACGCACTTCTTCGGCCGGCCGCAGAACATTCTCATGGCCTGCGAAGGGGAGCAGCGGGAGCGCTACCTCCTCCCCGCCGTCCGGGGCGAGCGGATGGACGCGCTGGCGATGACCGAGCCGGACGCGGGGTCGGATGTCCGGGGGATGAAGGCGACGGCCGTGCGGGACGGCGGCGACTGGGTGCTGAACGGGACCAAGCACTTCATTTCGGGCGCCGAGCATGCGGACTTCTTCATCGTCTTCGTCGCGACCGGCGTGGACGACACGTCCCACGGGCCGAAGAAGCGGATCACCTGCTTCCTCGTCGACCGCGGCACGCCCGGCTTCGAGGTGCGGCCCGGCTACCGCTCGGTCAGCCACCGGGGCTACGCCAACTGCATCCTGACGTTCGACGAGTGCCGTCTGCCAGATGCGCAAGTGCTGGGCGAGGTCGACGGCGGGTTCGACGTGATGAACACGTGGCTCTACGCGACGCGCCTGACCGTCGCGGCCTTCGCCGTGGGGCGGGCGCGGCGGTGCTTCGACCTCGCGGTCGACTACGCGGCGCAGCGGCGGCAGTTCGGCCAGCCGATCGCCAGGTTCCAGGGGGTGGCGTTCCAGGTCGCTGACATGGTGACCGAGATCGACGCCGCCGACTGGCTGACGCTGGCGGCGGCGTGGCGGCTGGACGAGGGGCTGCCGGCGAACCGGGAGATCAGCAGCGCAAAGCTCTACGCCACCGAGATGCTCGCCCGCGTCACCGACACGACGCTGCAGATCCACGGCGGCATGGGCCTGATGGACGACCTGCCGGTCGAGCGGTTCTGGCGCGACGCGCGGGTGGAGCGGATCTGGGACGGCACCTCCGAGATCCAGCGCCACATCATCGCGCGCGAGCTGTTCCGGCCGCGAGGGGCCTGAATGACGAGACTCCGTAGGGTGGGTGAAACCCACCGCCACGACGGAACGCGATGTCGGCCGACCCTCGCGCTTCGGCCCGCGCCATGACGGACGCTCTTTCCCGCCTCCTCCGCCCCCGCTCCGTCGCCGTGATCGGCGGCGGGACGTGGGCGCTGAACGTGATCCGCGAATGCCGGAAGATCGGCTTCGCGGGAGAGCTATGGCCGGTCCATCCGTCGAAGGCCGAGGTCGGCGGCCTGCCGGCGGTGCCCTCGGTCGCCGAGCTGCCCGGCGCGCCGGACGCGGCGTTCGTGGGCGTGAACCGCGAGGCGACGGTGGGCGTGGTCCGTGACCTCGCCGTGAGGGGGGCCGGCGGCGCGGTCTGCTTCGCCTCGGGCTTCGCCGAGTCGGTGGCGGAGACGGGGGACGGCGCGGACCTGCAGGCGGCGCTGGTCGCGGCGGCGGGCGAGATGGCGATCCTGGGGCCCAACTGCTACGGCTATCTCAACGCGCTCGACGGGGCGGCGCTGTGGCCCGACCAGCACGGGCTGGTGCGGGTAGAGCGGGGCGTCGCCATCGTCACCCAATCCTCCAACATCGCGCTGAACCTGACGATGCAGCGCCGCGGCCTGCCGCTGGCCTACGTGGTGACGGTCGGCAACCAGGCGCTGGCAGGGCTGCCCGAGGTCGGGCGGGCGCTGCTGGCGGACGACAGGGTTACGGCGCTGGGCCTGCACATCGAGGGGGTCGGCGACGTGGCGGGCTTAGAGGCGCTGGCGCGGTACGCCCACGAGGTCGGCAAGCCTGTCGTCGCGCTGAAGATCGGCGCGTCGGAGCAGGCGCGGGCGGCGACCGTCTCGCACACCGCCTCGCTCGCCGGGTCGGACGCCGGGGGGCGGGCGCTGCTGCGGCGGCTGGGCTTCGGGCAGGTGGGCAGCCTGACCGCGCTGATGGAGACGTTGAAGCTCTTGCACGTCCACGGGCCCCTGCCGCACGCCGGCATCGTCTCGCTGTCCTGCTCGGGCGGCGAGGCGAGCCTGATGGCGGACAGCGCCGAAGGGACGGGCGTGACGTTCCCGCCCCTGACGGAGGGCCAGCGCTCCGGCCTGCGGGGGGCTTTGGGGCCGAAGGTGGCGCTCGCCAACCCGCTCGACTACCACACCTACATCTGGGGCGACGCGGACGCGCTGAGGCGCACCTTCACCGCCGCGATGGCGCCCCATCTGGCGATGGGGTGCGTGGTGCTGGACTTTCCCCGTGACGACCGCTGCCGCCCGGCCGAGTGGCCGATGGTGGTGGACGCGGTCGAGGCCGCGGGCCGCGCCTCGGGCGTGCCGATGGGGCTGGTCGCCTCGGTGCCCGAGTGCCTGACCGAGGCGCTGGCGGAGGACGCGATGGCGCGGGCGATCGTGCCGTTCGCGGGGATTCCGGAGGCGCTGGAGGCGATCGCGGTGGCGGCGTTGGTTCGGGCGCCGGGCGAACCGGTCCTGTCGTCAGGGCCGCTGGAGGGCGAGGCGGAACTGCTGTCCGAGACGGACGCCAAGACGGCGCTCGCCGCCCACGGTCTCGACGTGCCCAGATACCGCCGCGCGGTCAGCCCCGCCGAGGCGGCGGAGGCAGCCGCAGCGCTGGGCTTCCCCGTGGTCCTCAAGGGGGAGGGCGCCGCGCACAAGACCGAGGCGGGGCTCGTCGCCCTCGGCCTCACCTCCGCCGCCGGGGTGGAGGACGCTGCGACCCAGATGGCCGCGCCCGGGTATCTGGTTGAGGAGATGATCTCCGGCGGCGTCGCCGAACTGCTGGTCGGGGTCCTGCGCGATCCCGCCCACGGCTTCGTCCTCACGGTCGGCGCGGGCGGGACGCTGGCGGAGCTGTTGCAGGACACCGCGTCCCTCCTCCTGCCCGCCACGGTCGCGGAGATGGACGCCGCGCTGGATTCCCTGTGCACCGGCCCGCTCCTGCGCGGCTACCGCGGCCGGCCCGCCGCCCGCCGCGACGCGATCCACGCGGCGCTCCTCTCCCTCCAGTCGTACGTCGCCGCCAACGCGGCGACGATCGAAGAGGTGGAGATCAACCCGCTGATCTGCACCCCCACCCGCGCCGTCGCCGCCGACGCGCTGATCCGAAAGGTCATGCCATGACCGGACCCCTGCACACCACCCGCCGCGGCCATGTCCTGGAGGTGCGGCTCGACCGGCCGCCGGCGAACGCCATCGACCTCGCCACCTCGCGGCTGATGGGCGACCTCTTCGCCGACTTCCGCGACGATCCCGACCTGCGGGTCGCGATCCTGACGGGGACGGGCGAGAAGTTCTTCTGCCCCGGCTGGGATCTCAAGGCCGCCGCCGCAGGCGACGCGGTGGACGGCGATTACGGCCGCGGCGGCTTCGGCGGGCTGCAGGAGCTGCCGCAGATGAACAAGCCGGTGATCTGCGCCATCAACGGCATCTGCTGCGGCGGCGGGCTGGAGCTGGCGCTGAGCTGCGACATCCTGCTGGCGGCGGAGCACGCGACCTTCGCGCTGCCGGAGATCCGGTCGGGCACGGTGGCCGACGCCGCCTCGATCAAGCTGCCGAAGCGCATCCCCTATCACGTCGCGATGGAGATGCTGCTGACCGGGCGGTGGGTCGATGCGGCGGAGGCGGCGCGATGGGGGCTGGTGAACCGGGTCCTGCCGGCGGACGCCCTGATGGACGCGGCGCGCGAGATGGCGGACGCCATCGCGGCGGGGCCGCCCCTCGTCATGGCCGCGATCAAGGAGGTCGTGCGCGAGGCCGAGGACATGAAGTTCCAGGACGCGCTGAACCGCGTCACGCGGAGCCAGCTGCCGACCGTCGAGCGGCTCTACCGCTCGGAGGACCAGAAGGAGGGGGCGCGGGCATTCGCCGAGAAACGCGACCCCGTGTGGAAGGGGCGATGAACGCCGGCGGGGGGTTGCACCCACCCTACATCACCGCCCGAAAGGAGACGACATGCCGCTGACCATGAACCGCGAGGTCTTCATCACCTGCGCCGTGACCGGCTCGGGCGCGACGCAGGACCGCAGCCCCCACGTCCCCCGCTCGCCGGCCGAGATCGCGGCGAGCGCCATCGACGCCGCCCGCGCCGGCGCGGCGATCGTCCATTGCCACGTCCGCGATCCCGAGAGCGGCAAGCCCTCGCGCCGGGTGGAACTCTACCGCGAGGTGGCGGAGCGCATCCGCGAGGCGGAGGTGGACGTGGTGCTGAACCTCACCGCCGGGATGGGCGGGGACATGGTGTTCGGCCCGACGGAACGGCCGCTGCCGCTGAACGAGGCCGGCACCGACATGGCCGGCGCGGCGGAGCGGGTGAAGCATGTCGCCGAATGCCTGCCGGAGATCTGCACGCTCGATTGCGGTACGATGAACTTCGCCGAGGCCGATTACGTGATGACCAACACGCCCGGCATGCTGCGGGCGATGGGCGCGATGATGACCGAACTGGGGGTGAAGCCCGAGATCGAGGCGTTCGACACTGGGCACCTGTGGTTCGCGAAGCAGCTGGTGGAGGAGGGGGTGCTGCACGCCCCCGCCCTGGTGCAGCTGTGCATGGGCGTGCCGTGGGGGGCGCCGGACGACCTGAATACGTACATGGCGATGGTCAACAACGTGCCGGCGGACTGGCACTGGTCCGCCTTCTCGCTGGGGCGCAACCAGATGCCGTTCGTCGCCGCCGCGGTGCTTGCGGGCGGCAACGTGCGGGTCGGGCTCGAGGACAACCTCTGGCTTGGCAAGGGTCAGCTGGCCACCAACGCGCAGCTGGTGGAGCGGGCGGTCGGCATCGTGGAGCGGATGGGGGCGCGGGTGATCGGGCCGGCCGAGGTGCGCGAGAAGCTGGGACTGGTGAAGAGGGCGCCAGCCGACCGGCGGGCTGCAGACGCCGAAAGGAAGGTCTGCCCCGAGTGCGGGCACGTGTTCCAAGGGAGCGGCTGGGACGGGATCGACGCGCATTGGCGAAGCAAACACGAGGGAATCATGTCGTACGATGACGCTTGGCCGCTGCTCAGAAGTGGACGGTACGCGGCGGGGAAGGACGAATGAGACCGAAACAAATGAAGGCAGCCATCGTCGGCGGCGGCGTCATCGGCGGCGGCTGGGCCGCGCGCTTCCTGCTCAACGGCTGGGACGTTGCGGTCTTCGACCCCGACCCGGAGGCGCAGCGGAAGATCGGCGAGGTGCTGGCGGGCGCCCGGCGGGCGCTGCCGGCGCTCTACGACGGGGCACTGCCGGACGAGGGACGGCTCACGTTCCATGCCGACCTCGCCGAGGTGGTGACAGGGGCCGACTGGGTGCAGGAGAGCGTGCCGGAGCGGCTGGACCTCAAGCACAGGGTGCTGGCGCAGATCGAGGCGGCCGCCCCGGTCGACGCGATCATCGGCTCCTCCACGTCGGGCTTCAAGCCCTCGGAGCTGAACGCACAAGGCGCCCGCGCCATCGTCGCGCACCCGTTCAACCCGGTCTACCTGCTGCCGCTGATCGAGCTGGTCGGCGACGCGGACACCTGCGTCCGGGCCGGCGAGACCCTGCGCGCCATCGGCATGTTCCCCCTGCACATCCGCAAGGAAATCGACGCCCACATCGCCGACCGCCTGCTGGAGGCGGTCTGGCGCGAGAGCCTGTGGCTCGTCACCGACGGCATCGCCACCACCGAGGAGATCGACGAGGCGATCCGGATGGGCTTCGGCCTGCGGTGGGCGCAGATGGGCCTGTTCGAGACCTACCGGATCGCCGGCGGCGAGGCGGGGATGGCGCACTTCATGGCGCAGTTCGGGCCGTGCCTCGAATGGCCCTGGACGAAGCTGACCGACGTGCCGCCCTTCACGCCCGAGCTGGTGGAGCTGATCGCCGGGCAGTCCGACGCCCAGTCCGGCCACCGCTCCATCCGCGAGCTGGAGCGGCTGCGCGACGACAACCTCGTCGGCATCCTGCGCTCGCTCAAGCGCACCGGCAGCGGCGCGGGCGGCGTGATCCGCGACCACGAGGCGCGCCTGCCGCGGCCCCAGGCGGCGGACCTGCCGGTGACGGCCGAGCAGCAGGTCCCGCAGAGCTGGACCGACTACAACGGCCACATGAACGAGACCCACTACTTGGAACTCGCCAGCCGCGCGACCGACCGCTTCATGGCGCTGATCGGCGCCGACGCGGCCTACGTCGCGGCAGGGCAGAGCTATTTCACCGTCGAGAACCGCGTCCGCTACCTCGCCGAGGTGAATGCGGGCGAGCGGCTGCAGGTGACGACGCAGGTCCTGGGCGGGGCGGGCAAGAAGCTGCACCTGTTCCACACGCTCCGCCGCGGCGGAGGCGAGGTGGCGACGGTCGAGACGCTGCTGCTGCACGTCGACCTCGGGACGCGTCGCACGTCGCTGCCGTCCGAGGCGGTGGCGGCGGAGACGGAGGCGTGGGTGACTCGTCATTCGGGGCTGGGACGGCCGGAGGGCGCGTCGATCTGACGGGTAATCGGATCGTCGGGTACACCCCGGGGGGTGGCCTCTCGGCCCTGACGCGGGAAGGCCGGTCCCGGACCCGACGGGGTCAGGATCGCGCCGTCCGGTCCTTGCCGCCTCCAGACGCGTCCGGACCGGAAGGCTGTCGGCCGCCAGAGATGCGGCACGGGTCGGACGGATCGGTCGCGAGGTCCGGACTGTGCCGATGATGTGCGTGAGGGTTGGCCGGACCGGTCGTCGGTCGGGCTGAGAGAGGGGAGCGGGAAACGAAGCGCCGGTCCCCCTTCGGATCTGAGGTACCGTGGTGGCGGGGTCATCCCCGGACCGACACCCGGGCCGTCAGGCCTCGACAGCCGCCGGCACCGGGGCGCGGCCGCGATAACCTACTCCGCGGCGTCCTGGCCCTTCGTCAGCCGCTCGGCCTTCTTGCGGACCAGCACCGTCCGCAGGTCGTGCATCGCGAGGAGGAGGGCGTCGGTCACCTCCTCGAGATCCGCGTCGTTGGCGCGGGCCTGCACCCACTGGGCGGTCAGGTTCAGGTGGTCGATGGCGCGGTGGATGTCGTCCACCTCGCGCCGGGCCAGCATCTCGCGGCGGCGGGCGAGCCAGTCGTCGATCACCGCCTGCTCGTCCGCGGCCAGCGGCCGGTCGCCCTGGGGGCGCACGTTGCCGTTGTTCACGTTGACGGTGGCGATCTGCTCCATCTCGATCCGCCGCTGCCGGTTCTCGGTATCGACGCGGAAGACGGCCGCGCCGTTCTCCTTGATCCGGAAGTAGAAGGGGGGAAGCTCGCCGCTCATCGCTCCGCCATGGCTGCGGCCGCGCGGGGCCGGATGCGGGCGGACGCTAGCACGCGCCCCGCCGGGGCGCCAAGCCTCAAGCCGTCTGCAGGCAGCGCCAGAGGCTCCCGTCCCGGTCCACCAGCGCGAAGTACCGCGGGACGCGCGGTTGCTCCACCGGCGGGGTCAGGCGCGGGATCGCGCGGGAATCGTCGGTCAGGCCCGCGGTGCGGAACTCGGCGTACAGCGCGTCGAGGTCGAGGGTCCGCAGACACGCGCTGAACCAGCTGCTCCTCGGATCGAGCCCCGGGTGATGGAAGAACTCCACCTCCACGTCGCCGCGGCCGAGGATCATCCAGCCGTCGCTGCGGAAGCGCGTCTCGAACCCCAGCCGCGCGTAGAAGTCCGCCGTCGCCGCGAAGTCCCGCGACGGCAGGTTCGGCGTCGCCCGCAGGCTCACCGCAGCCCCGCGCAGAAGCGCTGGATGCGGCCGCACGCCTCCTCCAGCTCCGCCTCGGAGGTGGCATAGCTGATGCGGAAGTTGGGGCTGAGGCCGAAGGCCGTGCCCATGACGACGGCGACGTTCTCCTCGTCCAGCAGCGCCTCGGCGAAGTCGGTGTCGCTGTCGATCCGCCGCCCGCCGGCCGAGGTCTTGCCGAGGCAGCCGGAGATGTCGGGAAAGACGTAGAACGCCCCCTCGGGCACCGGGCAGGACACCCCCGGCGCCTGGTTCAGCATCGAGACCACGAGGTCGCGGCGCGACTGGAACAGCCGCCGGTTCGGCTCCAGGAAATCCTGCGGCCCCGTCAGCGCCTCCACCGCCGCCCACTGGCTGATCGACGAGGGGTTCGACGTCGACTGCGACTGCACCTTGCGCATCCCGCGGATCAGCTCTTCCGGCCCGCCGGCATAGCCGATCCGCCAGCCGGTCATCGCGTAGGCCTTGGACACGCCGTTGACGGTGAGCGTGCGGTCCTTGAGGCGTGGCTCCACCTGCACCGGGGTGGCGAAGGTGAAGCCGTCGAAGGCGAGGTGCTCGTACATGTCGTCTGTCAGAACCCAGACGTGGGGGTGCCGCATCAGCACATCGGTCAGGCCCTTGAGCTCCGCCGCCGAATAGCCCGCGCCGGTCGGGTTCGACGGCGAATTGAAGATCAGCCACTTGGTCCTGGGCGTGATCGCGGCGTCAAGCTGCTCGGGCGTCATCTTGAACGCCTGGTCCAGCCCCGCCTCCACGACAACGGGCGTGCCACCGGCCAGCAGCACCATGTCCGGGTAGCTCACCCAGTAGGGCGCCGGGATCACCACCTCGTCGCCGGGGTCCAGCGTCGCCATCAGCGCGTTGTAGAGGACCTGCTTGCCGCCCGTGCCGACCGTGATCTCGGCCGGGCTGTAGTCCAGGCCGTTCTCCCGCGCGAACTTCGCCGCAATCGCCTTCTTCAGCTCGGGAATGCCGTCGACGGCGGTGTATTTCGTCCGCCCCGCCCGGATCGCCGCGATCGCCGCCTCCTTGATGTTCTCCGGCGTGTCGAAGTCGGGCTCGCCCGCCGACAGCGAGATCACGTCGCGCCCCTCGGCCCGAAGCTCCTGCGCGCGGGTGGTCATCGCGATGGTGGGTGACGGCTTCACGCGGCCGAGGGTCGCGGACAGGACGGCCATGGGAGCCTCATGGGTGGAAAAGCGGGGCAGGGCATGTGATAAGACCGGCCCCCGGGACGTTCAACACGCGTTCCGCCGGGTGCGGCTTTCAGGACGGGCGAGGAGACGGCGATGAGCGACGTGCAGGAGAGCGACTGGTACAGCGAGGAGGCGGCGACGCTGGGCGACCGCATCGCCGGCGCGCGCGAGGCGGCGGGCCTCGGCCAGAAGGAGCTGGCCCGGCGCCTCGGCGTCAACAACGAGACGCTGGCAAAGTGGGAGGAGGACCGCTCCGAGCCGCGGGCGAACCGGATCCAGATGCTGGCGGGCGTGCTGGGCGTGTCGCTGTCGTGGCTGCTGACCGGCCGCGGCGAGGGGCCGGACGGTCCTGCGGATGCGCCGCTGGACGAGGGCATCGCCGAGCTGCTGGACGAGGTGCGCCAGCTGCAGACGCAGATCACCCGCGCCGCCGCCAGGCTCGGCCAGGCCGAGAAGGCGCTGCGCCGCCGCCTGCGCGAGAGCGCCTGATGGAGCCGGCCGAGATCCGGCTGCGGCGGCTGTCCATGCGCTCGCGGAGGCGCGGGATCAAGGAGATGGACCTGATCCTCGGCGCCTTCGCCGGCGCCGGCCTCGCGCGTCTCGCGCCGGAGGAGCTGGATGTCTACGAAAGGTTGCTCGAGGAGAGCGACCACGACCTCTACCGCTGGGTCTCCGGCGCGGAGGCACCGCCGGCGGACTATGCCGGGCTCATCGCCCGCGTCGCCGCGGGAGCCGAGGGGGTGTCGCGGCCGCGATAAGCCCCTCAGGGGCGAAGAGCGCCCCGCAGGCGCGGCGAGCGCCTCACAGGATGGTCGGAACCCCATCCTGCGCTTCCCCGCCACGCCCACAGGTTCCCCCGCCCCGGGCCTGACCCGGGGGCCCGCGCAGTTGGTGCGCGACCGACCGAGGCCCCTGTCTAACGAAATCATGTCAATGTGCTGGTGGCGGACGGCATCCCGTGAGGTCCCAGGGCTTGGAGCCCGCGAGCCGGCGCGGGAGCCGTCCGCCTTTGGATCGTCAACCTGAACAGTTGCTTGGGGCTGCGTGACCAGACCCCGCACCGACAGGGACAGGAGAAGATCATGACAGAAGAGTGCATCGGCGTCGACGTTTCGAAGCGGTGGATCGACGTGCATCATCCGCAGACCGGACCGGCCCGTCTGGC
>NZ_KB902298.1:7500-33806 GCF_000379485.1 Wenxinia marina DSM 24838 | reverse complement strand
ATCCTCGCGAAGGAGCGAAGGACCTTGGGCTCGGTGGCCAGACGGGCCGGTCCGGTCTGCGGATGATGCACGTCGATCCACCGCTTCGAGACGTCGACGCCGATGCACTCTTCTGTCATGATCTTCTCCTGTCCCTGTCGGTGCGGGGTCTGGTCACGCAGCCCCAAGCAACTGTTCAGGTTGACGATCCAAAGGCGGACGGCTCCCGCGCCGGCTCGCGGGCTCCAAGCCCTGGGACCTCACGGGATGCCGTCCGCCACCAGCACATTGACATGTTTTCGTTAGACAGGGACCTCGAGGAGACCCGGCACCCGGCGTCGCGAGGCCCCGGCTCAAGGCCGGGGTGTACGGTCTCGAGGCGTCCCTCGGTCGTCCCGGGTCTTGGGGCGAACGGAGGGCAGCGTCTGGCCGCGGGCAGACGCTGGGACGCTGCGGTGGGGGCGCTTTATCTCATCGCCCCGAACGACCCCGAACGTATCGCAGGTGGTGAGGAAGCGTCTGGCCGGGGGGCGGCCAGACGCTGCCCGGGCCGCTTGCGCGGCTGTTCCGGGCGGGAAGGCGCCGGCGTCGGACCTGCCGGCCCTACCGCGACTTCGGATCCGGGATCGACTTCGCCTTCTCCACCGCCGGCCGCGCGTAGAAGCGGTCCACGTAGGCGGGGACGTTCTTCAGGCCGTCCCAGCCCACCATGTCCTTCACCCCGTAGAAGCCGAGCGCGTTCAGCCAGGGCGCCAGCGCGATGTCGGCGATCGAGAAGTCGCCGGCGATCCACTCCTGCCCCTCCAGCGCGCCGTCCACGACGCCGAGCAGACGCTTCGCCTCGCCGACGAACCGCTCGCGCGGGCGGGGATCCTCGATCTCCTTGCCGGCGAACTTGGTGAAGTAGCCGAGCTGGCCGAACATCGGCCCCGGCCCGGCCATCTGGAACATCAGCCACGAGATCACGCGGTAGCGGTCCGCCGGCGTGGCACCGATCAGCGCGCCGGCCTTGTCGGCCAGGTAGATCAGGATCGCCCCGCTCTCGAACAGGCCGATGGGCGCACCGTCCGGGCCGTTCGGGTCGATGATCGCGGGGATCTTGCCGTTGGGGTTCAGCGAGGTGAAGGCGTCGCTCTTCACCTCGTCGTCGGACAGCTTCACGAGGTGCGGCTCGTAGTCGAGGCCCAGCTCCTCGAGCGCGATCGAGGCCTTGACCCCGTTCGGCGTCGGATAGGCATAGAGCTGGATCACGTCGGGCCGCTCGGCGGGCCAGCGGCGGGTGATCGGAAAGGCGGACAGGTCGGCCATGGGAAATCCTTCGGAAGTCGGGACGGTTGCCCTGCCTACGTGGGGCGGCGCAGGCGGAAACAAAGTCGTGGCCTTCTGCGATGGTGCCGCTAACCATGTGCGCGATCGCACCCGGCGGGAGGGGCCGGGGCGGATGGACAGGACCAGGGGAGCAACCATGATCAAGGAATTCCGCGACTTCATCGCCAAGGGCAACGTGATGGACCTCGCCGTGGGGATCATCATCGGCGCCGCCTTCACGGCCATCGTGCAGAGCGTGGTGAACGACCTCATCAACCCGGTGATCGGCCTGATCCTCGGCGGCATCGACTTCACCTCGATGTACGTCATCATGGCGGGCGACGTGCCGCCGGGCACCTCGCTGGAGGTTGCGCGCGAGAGCGGGGCGGCGGTGTTCGCCTACGGCGCGTTCCTGACGTCGTGCATCAACTTCCTGATCATCGCGCTCGTCGTGTTCATGCTGGTCAAGGCGGTGAATCGGATCAAGGCCGCGGCCGAGAAGCCCGACGACGTGGAGCCCGAGGTGGCGACCGGCCCGTCCGAGCTGGACGTGCTGATCGACATCCGCGAGCAGCTGAAGGCGCGGCCTACGGTCTGAGGATTTGCCTGCCTCGCGCGGACCGGCGCGCGGGGCGTAGGCTTCCCTTGCATCATCTGGACCGCAGAGAGGAGCGACAGGTGGCCTTTTCTCCGGACGTTCTGGACGCGGTCGACCGGGTGGCGGCCGAGCGCGGGATCGAGGCGGCGGCGCTGCGCGCCGTGGTGGAGATCGAGAGCGGCGGGCGCGCCACGTCGGATGTCGATGGCCGGCCGATGCCGCTGATCCTGTACGAGTACCACGTCTTCCACCGCTGGCCCGCCCTGTCCGCCGCGAACCGGGCCGAGGCGGTGCGCCAGCGGCTCGCCGCCGCGCGGTGGGGCGACATTCCCTACCCGAGCAGCCAGTCCGAGCGCTACGCGCTGCTGCGCCGCGCGGCGGCGATCGACGAGCAGGCCGCCCATGCCGCCTGTTCCTGGGGCGTCGGGCAGGTGCTGGGCGAGAACGCCGAATGGCTGGGCTTCGGCACGCCCCGGCGGCTGGCGGAGAGGGCGATGGAGGGCGTCGAGGGACAGCTGGCCGTGATGCTCGCCTTCATCGAGCGGCGCGGGCTCCTGGCCAAGCTGGCGGCGCACGACTGGCGCGGCTTCACCCGGGTCTACAACGGGCCGGGGCAGGTCGAAGCCTATTCCGGCAAGATCGCCGCCGCCTACCGCCGCCACGCCGGGCGCGAGGCGGTGGAGCTGGATCCGCGGGCGCCGCGGCTCGACATGAAGGGCGGGCCGTAGCCGAGCTGCAGCGGCGTCTGCGGGGACTGGGGTATCACCTGCATGTCGACGGCGACTTCGGGTCGGGGACCGAGCGGACCGTGATCGCGTTCCAGCAGGATCAGGGGCTGGACGCGGACGGCGTCGCCGGGCCGGCGACGCTGGGGCGGGGCGGTGCGCTGCAGGGACGTCCGGCGCCGGGGGTGAGGAGGGGGCGTCGCGATTGCGCAACCCGCTCTCCCCCCCCGAAAGCCCGCCCCGGCCCTGAGCCGGGGCCTCGCCGGGATGGAGTGCCTTGTTGCGCGAGGCCCCGGGTCGAGCCCGGGGCGGGTCTTCCATCCCGTCACATACCCTCCGACGCCGCGATGATGCCCCCTCGCAGAATCATTCCCCTCCATGCTACCCCTAGCGCCATGAACGCGCCCGACCGCAATATCTCCACCTCTTCCCGCCAGATCCGCCAGCTGGACGAGGCGGCGATCAACCGCATTGCGGCGGGCGAGGTGGTGGAGCGGCCGGCCTCGGCGGTGAAGGAGCTGGTCGAGAACGCGCTCGATGCCGGCGCCACCCGGATCGAGGTGACGATCGCCGACGGCGGCAAGACGCTGATCCGCGTCGCCGACGACGGCTGCGGCATCCCGGCGACCGACCTGCCGCTGGCGCTCGCCCGCCACGCGACCTCCAAGATCGACGGCAGCGACCTTCTCGACATCCGCAGTTTCGGCTTCCGCGGCGAGGCGCTGGCCTCGCTCGGCGCCGTCGGTCGCCTCTGCATTGTCAGCCGCGTCCGCGGGCAGGACGCCGCCCGGATCGAGGTCGACGGTGGCCGCCTCGGCGCCGCGCAGCCGGCGGCACGCCAGCCCGGCACCACCGTCGAGGTCCGCGACCTCTTCCACGCGACCCCGGCGCGGCTGAAGTTCCTGCGCTCCGACCGGGCCGAGATGCAGGCGGTCGGCGACGTGGTCCGCCGCCTCGCCATGGCCGAGCCGTTCGTCGGCTTCGTCCTGCGCGACTGCACCGGCGGCGAGGAGCGCGAGACCTTCCGCGCCGACGCCGAGCAGGGAGAGCTGTTCGGCGCGCTCGCCGGCCGGCTGTCGGCGGTGATCGGCCGCGACTTCGCCGCCAACGCGCTGCGGATCGAGGCGGAGCGGGACGGCGTGACGCTGACCGGCTACGCGGGGCTGCCGACCTATTCGCGCGGCGCGGCGGTGGCGCAGTACGTCTTCGTCAACGGCCGGCCGGTGCGCGACAAGCTGCTGCTGGGCGCGCTCGGCGCCGGCTATTCCGACGTGCTGCACCGCGGCCGCTACCCGGTCGCCGCCCTGTTCGTCGGCTGCGATCCGCGCGCCGTCGACGTGAACGTGCACCCGGCCAAGGCCGAGGTGCGGTTCCGCGAGCCGGGGACGGTGCGCGGCCTCGTCGTCTCGGCGATCCGGCACGCGCTGGCCGGGGCGGGGCACCGCGCCTCCACCACCGTCGCCGGCGCGGCGCTGGGCGCCTTCCGGCCCGAGCCGGCGGGCGAGCCGCGGCGCTACCAGATGGACCGCCCGTCGCGCGGGGCGATCTCGGCCGCATGGACGGCGCAGGCGCCTGCGCTCATTGAGGCGGCGGAGCCGTTCGCGCCCTTCGCCCCCTCGGGCCGGGTCGAGGAGGCCGCGACGGAGCCGGAGGCCGAGTCGCTGCCGCTGGGCGCCGCCCGGGCGCAGGTGCACGAGAACTACGTGATCGCGCAGACGGCGGACGGAATCGTCATCGTCGATCAGCACGCCGCCCACGAGCGGCTCGTCTACGAGAAGCTCAAGCGCCAGATGGCCGAGAACGGCGTCGCGGCGCAGGCGCTGCTGATCCCCGAGATCGTGGAGCTGTCGACCGACGACGCGGGCCGGCTGCTGGACGCGGCGGACACGCTCTCCCGTCTCGGCCTCGGGATCGAGGCGTTCGGGCCGGGCGCCATCGCGGTCCGCGAGACGCCGGCCCTCCTCGGCGAAGTGAACGCGCAGGCGCTGATCCGCGACGTCCTCGACGCGCTGATCGACGGCGGCAGCACCGCACCGGTGGCGGACCGTCTGGAGGCGATCCTGTCCCGCGTCGCCTGCCACGGCTCCATCCGGTCGGGCCGGCGGATGCGGGGCGAGGAGATGAACGCGCTGCTGCGCGAGATGGAGGCCACGCCGCTGTCCGGCCAGTGCAACCACGGCCGCCCGACCTATGTCGAGCTGAAGCTGAGCGATATCGAGCGGCTGTTCGGCCGGCGCTGAGTTGCCTTGCGAGGTGTGCCGGCCTAGCTTCGGGACGACAGACGGAGGGCGCGCGATGACGGCACGGATCGGATGGGGCGGCGCGGCGGCGCTGGCAGTGCTCCTCGCGGGATGCGCGCCGCGGGCGGCGGAGGTGGAGTGGACGCCGGTCGTGGTGAGCGAGCCGCTGCCCGAGTGGAGCGCGGTCCGGGCGGAGTTCCGGCGCAACTACGCCTACAGCTTCCAGGATTCGCCGTTCGCCGCGGGCCCGATCTCGGTCGTGGCGCCCGACGGGGACGAAATGCGGACCTACCGGCTGGTCCCGTGCGGCACGACCATCTGTGCCGGCAGCGACCGCGGGCGCCGCGGCACGCTGGAGGTCACGCCGGACTACCTGATCGTCCGCGGCCTGTACGGGGCGGAGTTCTGGCTGTCGCCGGGCGGCGACGGCGGCCTGCTGCGCGCGGGCCGGGCGGGCGTGTCCCTTGCCTGGGAAACGGTCGAGATGTGAGCGGCCGGTCGATCAGATTCCGAGGAAGGGCTGGGCGATCCGCGGGATCCATCCGTTGAACCGCAGCGGCGCGTCGGTCGCGGCGAGGCAGATGCAGTCGGCGCCGGCCTCGGCGACCGGCTGGTGATCCAGCTGCTCGTCCGCGACCTCGACGTCGCCGGGGCCGAACCGGTCGGTCTCGTCCCGGAAGGCCCCCTGCAGGACCAGCGTCAGCTCGGTCCCGCGGTGGCCGTGGTCCGGCACCGCGATGCCGGCGGGAATCCTGAGGAGCCGCGCGGTCGCACCGTCGCCGGTGACGAGCACCGCCTGCGAGACGCCGCCCCCGACCCGCTTCCACGGGACGGTCCCGAACGAGTCTCCGGCGTAATCGGCGAGCGGGGCGGGCAGATCGCGCCGAGGGCGGGCGCTCCGGACCGGCGCGCGCTGCGGCGCGCCCTCGTCGCGGATGCGC
The DNA here is from genome assembly GCF_000379485.1 of Wenxinia marina DSM 24838. Taxonomy (GTDB): domain Bacteria; phylum Pseudomonadota; class Alphaproteobacteria; order Rhodobacterales; family Rhodobacteraceae; genus Wenxinia; species Wenxinia marina. Next base: position 28,015 of record NZ_KB902298.1, on the reverse strand, counting down.
GCCAGTGCGCCCTCGAATGCGCCGGGCGCCATTTCGGCCGGGGCCGCGCCCTCGAGCACGGCGCCGCCGACGCCATCGTAGCTTTCGGCGCGGGCGCGGCACTCGTCGCACATCGACAGATGGACGGCGACCACGAGGCCGAACGCCTCGGGCAGGGCGCCCGCGGCGTAGGACATCAGGAGGTCGTCGGTCAGGTGGTGGCGTATCGTGGTCATGTCTCTCACGTCATCGCATGGCGCAGGCGGTCCAGCGCCAGCCTTATCCTCGACTTGATCGTGCCGAGCGGCAGTCCCGTCTCGGCGGCGATCTCGGTGTGGGTGAGTTCGCCGAAATAGGCGCGCTCGATGATCTCTCTCTGTGCCGCCGGCAGCGCGGCGAGCGCCGAGCCGAGGCGGTCCATGTCCTCCTGCAGCGCCACCACGTCGGACGCGGCGGGCGCCTGGTCCGGTCCCCAGGGAAGATCCTCGGGCTCGGGCCGCTTGCGTCGGGCCAGGTCGATCCGCCGGTTGCGGGCGATCGTGAAGACCCACGTCGCCACGCTCGCCCGGCTGGCGTCGAACTGGTGCGCCTTGCGCCAGACCGCGGCCATCACGTCCTGCGCGACGTCCTCGGCGATGTCGGCCGGGCAGCCGCCGCGGATGAGGAACGCCTTCACCCGCGGCGCGAAGTGCGCGAACAGCGCCGCGAATGCGGCGGTGTCGCCGCGGTCGCGGACCGCCTCGATCTCGGCGAGCCACGTCGCCCGTGTCGTGCCGTCTGCCGCCTGCACCCTGTCTCCGCCGCTCCGCGAGACCGCCCTTCCGCGAGCCTCGTTATACGATGGCGGCGGGGGCGATGCACCCGGGAGCGTGTTCAAAGGGTCGTGCTGCTGCAGCATACCGCTCTTACGGGCGGCCCGTGCGGGCGGATCACACCGTAACGTCTTGCGGGCAACAAATCCGCAATCTCTTTCGTACCGTAGAAGGACGACATTCGGGGAACGGAAGAGTTGATGGACACGGGACGGACACGGGGGCCACGCCGCCGCATCGCGGTGATCGGGGCGGGCATCTCGGGCATGGGAGCGGCACGGGGACTGGCGGGCGGAGGCGACGAGGTGATCCTGTTCGAGGCGGAGAAACGCCTTGGAGGGCATGCCCGGACGCGCATCGCCGGGCCGGCGGAGGAGGCGGTCGATACCGGGTTCATCGTCTACAACGAAAAGAACTATCCCCACCTGACCCGGCTGTTCGACGAGCTCGGCGTCAAGACCACCCCCTCGAACATGAGCTTCGGCGCGTCGATCGGCGGCGGGCGGATCGAATACGGGCTCGCCTCGCTGGGGGCGCTGTTCGCGCAGCGGCGCAACATGCTGAACCCGTCGTTCCTGCGGATGTGCCGCGACATCCTGCGGTTCAACGCGCGGGCCGAAAGGGCACTGGCCGAGACCCCGGACGCCACAGTGGGGCGGCTGATCGAGGGGCTGCGTCTGGGGCCGTACTTCCGCGACTTCTACCTGACGCCGTTCTCCGGCGCGATCTGGTCGACCCCCAAGGACCGCATCCTCGACTTCCCGGCGGACGCCCTGGTGCGGTTCTTCCGCAACCACGGCCTGCTCGGGACCTACGGCCAGCGCCGCTGGCGGACGGTGAGTGGCGGGTCCGTCGAGTACGTGACGCGCCTCGGCGCCGCGCTGGCGGCCGATGGCGTGGTCCTGCGCCTCGGGGCACCGGTCGACGGCGTGCGCCGGGTGCCCGGCGGGGCCGAGGTGAAGGCGCAGGGCGGCGAGTGGGAGCGGTTCGACGAGGTGATCCTCGCCGCGCATTCCGACGACGCGCTGGCGCTGCTGGCCGACCCGTCCGAGGAGGAGCGCAGCGTCCTCGGCGCGATCCGCTACCAGCCGAACGACCTGATCCTTCATTCCGACGCCTCGGTGATGCCCCGGGCGCGGCAGGTCTGGTCCTCCTGGTGCTATTCCGAGCCGCCGGAGCGGGACGAGACGCGGATCGGCCTCACCTACTGGATGAACTCGCTGCAGCCCTGGCTGACGCAGCCGATGTTCGTGACGCTGAACGCCACCCGCCCGGTGCGCGAGGAACTGATCTGGGACATGGCCGTGATGCGCCATCCGGTCTACGACGTCGCGGCCTTCGCAGCGCAGGCCCGCGCCGCCGAGATGAACGGCACGCGGCACACCTGGTTCTGCGGCGCGTGGATGAAGAACGGCTTCCACGAGGACGGGCTGTCCTCCGGCCTCGACGTCGCGCGGGCGCTGCGCGCCGCCCCGGCGATGGCGGTCGCCGCCGAGTGAGCGGGGTCGACCACATCGCGGGCGAGACGTTTCACGGCCGCCGCGGCGAGGTGCGCAACGCGTTCCGCTACTCCATCGACTACGTCCTCCTCGACGCCGAGGCGGACGTGGCCGGCCCGCTCCTGTTCTCGCGCAACCGGCGGAACGTGGCGGCCCTGCGCGACCGCGACCATGGCGGGCCGCCGGCGGACGGGCAGGGGGCCGGATGGGTCCGGCGGCGGCTGGCCGAGGCGGGGCGGGCGTCTCCGGCGCGGATCGAGCTGCTGGCGCAGCCGCGGCTCCTCGGGCACGTCTTCAATCCGGTCTCGTTCTGGCTGTGCCGGGACGGCGACGGGCAGCTGACCGAGGTGATCGCCGAGGTGACGAACACCTACGGCGACCGCCATTCCTACCTCTGCGTGCCCGAGGAAGGGGGCCCGATCGGCCCCGCCTCGATCATCCGGGCGCACAAGCTGCTCCACGTCTCGCCGTTCCAGCCGGTGGCCGGCGACTACGCCTTCCGGTTCGACATCCGCCCGGACGCCATCGACATCCGCATCGACTACCGCGACGCGGGCGGGGGCGGGCTCGTCGCGACGCTGACGGGCGCGCGGCGGCCGCTGACAAGCCTGTCGATCCTGCGCGCCTGCCTGCGACGGCCGTTCGGCAGCCGACGGGTGCTGGCGCTGATCCACTGGCAGGCGCTGAAGCTGTGGTGGAAGGGCGCCCCCTTCCGCAATCGGCCCGAACCTCCGGCAGAAGAGCTGAGCCGCTAGGCACCGCGGGCGGCGCTGGCGCGACCGGGGGCGGCGGCGATTTGCCGTCCCCCCCGAGGCGACTAATCTGAGGGGAACCGTCCGGCGGGTCCGGCGGTAGGGAACGGACGCCCGGTGGGGCGAGAAGGAGAGGCGAACGTGCGCGAGTGGCAGGGCAGGACCTACTGGATCGTGGGCGCCAGCGAGGGGCTGGGCGCGGCTTTGTCGAAGCAGCTGAGCCGCGTCGGCGCGAAGCTGATCCTCAGCGCCCGCACCGAGGAGCGCCTGACCGCGCTGTCCGCCGAGCTGCCCGGGCAGTCGCGGGTCCTGCCTCTCGACGTGACCGATACCGACGCCGTCCGGCGGGCGGTGGACGAGGCGGGCGACATCGACGGTCTGGTGTACCTCGCCGGCGCCTACTGGCCGATGTCCGCGCGCGAGTGGGACACCGACAAGGCGCTGACGATGCTGGACGTGAACCTAGGCGGCGCCATGCGCGTCCTCGGGACCGCGGTGCCGAAGATGCTGGAGCGCGGCAGGGGCCACATCGTCATCACCGGCTCGCTCGTCGGGATCATGGGCCTGCCGGGCGCCGTCGGCTACGGCGCCTCGAAGGCCGGTCTCATCAACCTCGCCGAGACGATGGCGGCGGACCTCGCCGACACGCCGGTCGAGGTGCAGCTGGTCAACCCCGGTTTCGTCCGGACCCGGCTGACCGACAAGAACGATTTCAGGATGCCGCAGATCATGGAGCCTGAGGACGCCGCGCGCGAGATTTTCGAGCACATGAACGGCGACGGTTTCGTCCGCAACTTCCCTCTGGGCCTGACCTGGATGCTGCGCGCCGGCAAGGCGCTGCCGCGGGGGCTGTCGCGGCGGATGATGAAGGGCTAGGCGTGACGTCAGAAACGAGGGCGAGCAGATGATTGGTATCGCGACCTGGAAGGTGCTCGAGGTGATCGAGCTGGGACATGAACTCGACGCCGCCGAGAGCGACTTCGACGACTACGTCGAGAACCTGACCGAGGACGAGCAGGCGGCGCTGGTGGCGCTGATGTGGGTCGGCCGCGGGTCGTTCGATTCGGACGATTGGGAGGACGCGCTGAACACGGCGATGACCGAGGCGTCGCATCCGACGGCGGAGTACCTCAAGGGCACGCCGCACTTCGCCGACCACCTCGAATCGGGCCTCGACGAGATGGGCCTCAGCGAGGCGGACGACGAGGACGAGGAGGAGGACGATCTTCTCGCCACCGGCGACGAGGACGAGGAATAGGGCCTAGCGGCCCGCCTCCGCCTTCAGCTCGGCGATCCGGGCGAGCGCTTCCTCGCGCGTGTTGCGGATGTTGGGGCGGAAGCCGCCGCTCGCGGCGCGGAGGCGGATGTCCGTCTCGGTCTCGGACCCCGGCGCGAACCGCACGGAGCCGAGCGAGTACCGCGCGTTCATGTCCTTGCCGCGCAGCGAATACTGCACCCAGGCGGGCGACTGGATGCGGGTGCCGGTATAGTCGATCAGGAACCACCAGCGCCGCCCGGTGGGGCGCAGGATTTCCTCCAGCCAGCCGAACACGTCGTTCACGTCGCGCGAATGTTCTAGCGACAGGCCGGACAGGTCGATGTGGGCGATGCCGGTCTCCGGCTCCAGCTGCACCCGGCGTCGGATTGCCTCCCGCTCGAACGACGGCTCGTGGACGACCCGCTCCCGGCGGCGGCTGGGCAGCCGGCGGAGGCGCTCCAGCGCCTGCCCGCGCTCGACGAAGACATTGGGATCGCGCACCCCGCGCGCCTCGTCCCGGGCGATCTGGCGGCGGGCGATGTCGGTGCCGTCGACGCGGACGGTCCCCATCGAGTGCGCCTCCTGCACGTCGCGGCCGCGGCGGGTGAAGGCGAACCAGGCGGACGGATCGACGCGATAGTCGCCGGAATGGATGAGGAAGAACCACAGCGGCTCTCCCGTCTCGGCGATGCGCGCCTCGACCCGGTCGTAGAAGGCGCCCGCCGCGGCGGCGGTGCGGATATCGAGGCCGCGGAGGTCGATCTCGATGGCCTGCAGCCCCTCGTGGACCGTGATGCGCGGGTCGAGGTCGTCGGGGCGAAAGCCCTCGAAAGGTGCGGACGGGGCGGCCATCATCCTACTGTCTTCACGCGTTCGCGAGCGCCGGGCAAGGGCGATGCCGTCCGGGCGCGGGCGGGGCCCCGGCATTGCCCGACAGCGGCCTGATATTGAATAGCGCGGGCCCGGACCTCTTTTTCCGGACACAAGGCCGCCCCTCTGCCCGGTGTCCCCCGCCGGGCCGGGGCGACGAGAAGGAGACCTGTCATGTCCAGACCTACCCCCCTCTCCGCCCTCCGACCGCTCGCCTGCGCCCTGGCGCTCTTCCCGGCGTCGGCGGCGCTGGCCGAGGATGCCGCCCTCGTCCTGGGGATCGAGCGGTACGAACGGCTGGGCCGCGTGTCCGGCGCCGACGACGTGGTGCCCGCGGCCGAGGCGCTGGAGGAATTCGGCTTCACCGTCACCGCCGTGCCGAACGCCCGCGCCGGCAACGCGATCTCGGCGCTCGACTCGTGGCTCACCGCGAGCGAGGACGCCGACCGGCTGATCGCGGTGTTGACCGGCCGCTTCGTCAGCGACGGCGACCGGGTCTGGCTGCTGACCGCCGAAACCCAGGACATCAGCCTGTTCGGCCTCGGCGACCGGGCGATCTCGGTCGACAGCGTGCTCAAGGTCCTGGCCGAACGGCCGGGTCAGTCGCTGCTCCTGCTCGGCGGGAACTTCGGCGAGACGGACGAGATGGCGCGTTTCGTGTCCGAGGGAATCGAGGGGCTCGAAATCCCGGGTGGCGTCACCGTGATGACCGCGGACCCCGGCACGATCACCGAGTTCATGGACGAGGTACTGACGCTGCCCCGGGGCGACCTCATCGACCTCGCCGATCGCTATCGTCGGCTGGAGCTGCGCGGCTTCGTCCCGCGCAGCCTCGTCCTGATGCCCGAGCGGCAGGAGCCCGAGCCGGCGCCGCCGCAGCCGCAGGGACCGTCCGCGACCGAGACGGCCCTCTGGGAAGGCGCCGCGGCGCTCGACACCGTGGCCGCGTACCGCAACTACCTGGACCGCTATCCCCGCGGCGCCTACCGCGACCGGGCCGAGGCGGCGATCTCGGCCATCCTCGACGAGCCGAACCGGTCCGCCCGGCTGGCGGAGGAGGCGATCGGCCTGAGCCGCCCCGCGCGGCGGGCCGTGCAGCAGGATCTCACGCTGCTCGGCTACAACACCCGCGGCGTCGACGGCATCTTCGGCCCCGGCACCCGCAGCGCGATCACCAACTGGCAGCAGCAGAACGGCTTCTCGCAGACCAGCTACCTCACGCCCGAGCAGATCGCCCGCCTCGACGCGCAGGCCGAGCGGCGCGAGGCCGAGATCGCCGCCGAGGAGGAGCGTCGCCGCGCCGAGGCGGAGCGGCTGGACCGTGCGTACTGGGAGGAGACCGGCGCCCGCGGCGACCTGCCGGGCTTACGCGCCTACCTCGAGCGGTATCCGGAGGGGCTCTATTCCGACGCTGCGCGTGAGCGGGTGGCCGCGCTGAACGCCTCCGCCGCACAGGCCGCGGACGAGACGGCGTGGCAGCGGGCGCGAACGACCGACACCGCCGCCGGCTACCGCGCCTACCTCGAGGCGCAGCCGGACGGGGCCTACCGCGAGAACGCGCAGCAGCGCCTCGATGCGCTGACGCAACCGAGCCAGGCCGAGCAGGCCGCCGCGGCGGCGGAGCAGGCGCTGGGCCTCAACGGCCTGACGATGCGGCTGATCGAATCGCGGCTGGCGCAATCCGGCTACCAGCCGGGGCAGGCCGACGGCGCCTTCGACGACGCGACCCGCCGCGCCATCGCCCGCTACCAGCGCGACAACGGGATGGCGGCGTCGGGCTTCCTCGACCAGGGGATGCTGGTGCGCCTGCTCGCCGACACGTTCGAGGCGCTCCGCTGACCCCCGCCGCGTTCCGCATCGGGCGCCTCGCCGACCATCCCGGCGCGGCGCCCGGCCTCGTCGCGCTGATGCGCGAGGTCTGGCCCCACTGGTACGGTCCCTGCGGGCCCGGCGACGCCGTCGCCGACCTTGCGGAACGGGCGCGATCCCGTGGCCTGCCGGTGGCGCTGGTTGCGCTGGACGGATCGGTGCCGATCGGGACGGTCACGGTCGGGACCGACAGCCACGGCGCCCGACCCGGCGAGGGGCCCTGGCTGATCGGCCTCGCCGTCGCCGCGCCCTACCGCGGACATGGCCTCGGCTCCGCCCTCGCCGCCGCGGCCGAGAGCGCGGCCGCCCACGACGGGGCGGAGACTCTCTACGCCACGACCGCGGGCGCGAAAGGCCTTCTCTGCGCGCGGGGCTGGCGCGAGCTGCGACGTCTGCCGGACGGCAACGTCGTCCTGGCCAAGCCGCTGCGGGACAAGAAGAAGGGCCCTGTCCTGTGGAACGGGGCCCCCAAGGCGTCGTGACGCTGCGCGGCTCCTACTGTGCCGGCACGTACCGCTCGATCACCAGACGGATCAGGCTGGTCTGGCTCTCGTCGTACTGCCGCACGCCGAGAAGGTAGGTGCCCGGCAGCACCCGTGCGGCGATCAGCGAATCGTAGGTCTGGCCGTTGTCGTCGTTGAAGGCGATCTGCCGGCCGATGTCGTCGTACAGGAACGCGACGGGGTCGCCGGCGCCGTTGCCGACCGCCTCGATCAGGACCAGGCCGCCCTGGTCGACGTCGATCTGGAACCACGAGGCGTCGGAGCCGATCTGCGCGTCGTGGCGCAGGCGGGTCTGCAGCGTCCCGAGGTCGGTGATCGGGTAGCTGCCGTCCATCGGCGGGCTCGCCTCGCCGGTGGAGATCAGGCTGTTGATCGCCGCCATCGGGTCGTAGGACATGACGCTGACCGTGATCGGCTGTGACGTGTCGCTGAGGGCGGAGACCTCGATGCAGTAGTCGCCCGGCTGCAGCGCGGTCGTCATGTCGATCTGGCTGTTGAGCGAATCGTAGTCGTCGTTCTCGGCCAGGTAGTTGCCGGCGGCATCGTAGAGGGTGATGACCGGGTCCGCGCTCTCGTTCGTGGCGGTGATCGTCACCGGTTGCGGCGAGGACAGGGTGAAGCCCCAGGCGTTCACCTGGTCGACCGGCGCGGTCATCGACACGCCGCCCATGCCGAGGCTGCCGTCCACCGGGCCCGAGCCGAGGTAGTTCGACACGGCCGAGCAGCCGCCGGTGGCGGGGGTCACGGGGGTATCGACGGGTTCCGTCGGGGTGTCGGTCGGGGTGTCCGTCGGGGTGTCGGTGGGCGGGGTCGGCGCGGTGCCGCCGCCCGCGGTCAGCTGCTCGTGCTCGAGCCGGCCAACGCGAACGAAGCCGGTCATCGGCGAGCCGTCGTAGCTCTGCATCGACAGGCAGTAGGTGCCGGGCTGCAGGCTCGTCTCGGCGAAGCTCGATCCCTCGCCGCCCGAATCGTCGTCGGACAGGACGATGGTGCCGGCCGCGTCGCGCAGGTCGATGACCGGATCGCCGCCGCCGCGGCCCTCGGCCTCGACCCGGACGTCGGTCGGGGCCGATACGCTGAACAGCGCGGTGTACTGGTTGTTCATCAGCACCAGCGCCATCTGTTCCATGTAGTTGCCGGCGGTAGAGATGTCCGACGAGGCCTCGGCCCCGCCGATCCACTGGCCGTTGGTGCCGACGCCGCCGCACAGGTCCTGTGCCGCCGCCGGAAGTGCCAGGCCGGCGGCGAAAAGGCCGCCCGCGAGTGCACGGGTATAATACTTCACTGCAAATCTCCTTCCCTGCGGATGTGCCGAAAGCCTAGGCCAAGGCGGGGCGCTTCCGCTAGGGGCAAGCGGCGGGGGGCGGGAAAGCCTGACCCCGCGATCCGGTCGGAGACGCGCAACGAAAAGGGGCCGCCCCTTGCGGAGCGGCCCCTGATCCGTCGACCTGCAGGTCGGGTCAGCCCTGGCGGGCCTTGAACCGGCGCTGGGTCTTGTTGATCACGTAGATCCGGCCCTTGCGGCGCACCACGCGGCAATCGCGGTGACGCTGCTTGAGCGACCGGAGCGAGTTGGCGACCTTCATCGTCCTCTCCTCATTCTGTCGCGGCGCGGGCGTCGCGCCTTGGGGTTCCGTTCGTGCGCCGAGGCCGGGGCCGGGGCGCGGTGAAGTCATGGTGGGCGGTACAAGGTTCGAACTTGTGACCCCTACGATGTCAACGTAGTGCTCTACCACTGAGCTAACCGCCCTCGAGGCGCAAATCCCGGCTCGCATCCCCCTGAAAACAGAAGGACGCGAAGGGACCTCCGCGTCGGGTGAGCGGCGTATAAAAGGAGTCGCCGGGGGGATCAAGGCCTTTCGGCCGCGCATTATCGCGCTATCCTCCGCCCGGACGGGGGACGAGGAGACACGATGCCCAAGGACGCGTTCGAACTGTTCGTGCCCGCCCGTCGCACCACGTCGGTGGTGTTCGCCTCGCCCCATTCGGGGCGCGACTATTCCGCCTCCTTCCTGCGACGCGCCCTCCTCGACGAGACCGAAATCCGGTCGTCCGAGGATGCTTTCGTCGACCACCTTTTCGCCGTCGCGACGCGCCACGGCGCGCCGCTCCTCGCCGCGTCGGCGCCGCGGGCCTACGTCGACCTGAACCGCGCGGCGGACGAGCTGGACCCCGCGCTGATCGACGGCGTGCGGCGCAGCGCGCACAACCCGCGCATCGCCTCGGGCCTGGGCGTGATCCCGCGCGTCGTCTCGAACGGCCGGCCGATCTACCGCGGCAAGCTCGCGCTGGCCGAGGCCGAGGCGCGGATCGAGGCGGTGTGGAAGCCGTATCACGCCGCCCTCGGCCGGCTGCTGGACGAAAGCCACGCGCGCTTCGGCGAGGCGATCCTGATCGACTGCCACTCGATGCCGCACGAGGCGCTGGAGGCGGTCTCGTCCGGGATCGCCGGCGCGCCGCCGGACGTCGTCCTCGGCGATCGGTTCGGGGCGGCGGCGCGGCCCGCCATCGTCGACCGGATCGAGGCGATCTTCACCGAGGCGGGGCTCAAGGTCGCCCGCAACATGCCCTTCGCCGGCGCCTACATCACCCAGGCCTACGGCCGCCCGGCCCGGCGCCAGCACGCGGTGCAGGTCGAGGTGGACCGCGCGCTCTACATGAATGAGCGGCGCGTGGAACCGAACGCCAACTACGAGGCGTTCCGGCGGTTGATGGAGAGCGTCGTGGCCGAGCTGGCGGCGATGGGACGTCCCGCCGCGGACGTGCCGATGGCGGCGGAGTAGCCTTCCTCCGGGAACTTTGGGTTGGGTGCGGCGCCGGGATGTCCCGGTGCGCTGGAGGTGTCGTGTCGATCATTCCCGAACCGTGGCAGGCCGAGGTGGCCCTGCTGCTCATCGTCCTGCTGCTCGCGGCGTTCATGTCCGAACGGTATCCTGCCGACGTGACCGCCGCCGGCGGCGCGGCGCTGTTCATCCTCCTCGGCCTGGTGCCGGTGGACGACGTGATGCAGGCCTTTGCCAACCCGGCGCCGATCACCATCGCCGCCCTCTTCGTGATTTCCGGCGCGCTGGTGCGGACCGGCCTTCTGGAGGCGATGGCGGGCTACCTGGTCGACCGCGCCTCGGTCACGCCGCGGGCGGCGCTGGTCACCTTCTTCCTTGGCGCGCTCGTCGCGTCGGCGTTCGTGAACAACACGCCGGTCGTGCTTATCCTGATCCCGGTGATCACCCGCCTCGCCCGCGCGCTCGACACCGCAGAGACCCGGCTGCTGATCCCGCTGTCCTACGTCGCCATCGTCGGCGGCACCTGCACCCTGATCGGAACCTCGACCAACATCCTGGTGGCCGGCGTCGCGCAGGAGCAGGGGCTCGAGCGGTTCGGCATCTTCGAGATCACCGGCGTCGGGCTGATGGTCGCCGCCGCCGGCCTCGTCTCCCTGATGGTGCTGGGGCCGCTGCTGCTGCCGGGCCGGGCGGGCTCGCGCGTCGGGGCGACGGCGGATCTGGGCTACCTGACCGAGGTGCGGATCGGGGCCGAGTACGGCGGAATCGGCAGGCCGCTCGCCGAGGTGTCCGACTTCCGCCGTGCCGGCGTGCGCGTGACCGGCCTCCGGACCGGTTCCGGCATCGTCCGGCGCAAGCTGGACGAGCGGGTGCTGGAGGCGGGGGACGTGCTGATCCTGCGCGCCGACCTGAGCGAGCTGCTGACCCTGCACGAGACCGAGCACCTCGTCGTCGGCCTGCGCCGCGGCGGACGCACGCCGGAGGGCGAGCCGATGATCGCGGAGGCCATCGTCACGCCTGCGCTCGGGCGGCGGCACGACACGCTGTCCGACCTCGAAATCGCCAGCCGGTACGGCATGATCGTCCTCGGCGCGCACCGCCATGGCCATCCCGCCGGTCCCGACCTCGCCGCCGCGCGCCTGCGGCCCGCGGACAAGCTGCTGCTGGAAGGCCCGGCGAGCGCGTTCGAGCGGCTGTCGCAGCGCGGCGAGCTGGTGTCCGTGACCGTCTCCGCCGGCCGCGCCTACCGCCGTGCCAAGGCGCCGGTGGCGGTTCTCGCGCTGGTCGGGATCGTCGCCCTCGCCGCCTTCGGTGTCGCGCCGATCGAGATCCTGTCGCTGATCGCGGTCGCCGCGATCCTGATCCTGCGCTGCATCGACAACGACGAGGCGTGGTCCGCGATCGACGGCGGGATCCTGGTGCTGATCTTCTCGATGCTGATCATCGGACGGGGGATGGAGAATTCCGGCGCCGTTCAGCTGATCGCCGACGCGGCGGCCCCCTGGCTGGAGCCGCTGCCCGCCATCGCCATGCTGGCTGCGGTCTACCTGATGACCTCGATCCTGACCGAGACGGTGACCAACAACGCGGTCGCGGTCGTTGTGACGCCGGTCGCGATCGCGCTGGCCGAGGGGGCGGGGCTCGACCCCCGCGGTTTCGTGGTCGCGGTGATGATGGGCGCGAGCGCCAGCTTCGCGACGCCGGTGGGGTACCAGACCAACACGCTTGTCTACGGCGCGGGGGACTACCGCTTCACCGATTTCCTGAAGATCGGGGTGCCGATGAACCTGATCGCCGGGGCGGCCGCGGTGCTGGCTATTCCGGTGTTCTTTCCGCTGGGCGGGTAGGGCCGGCGCACTCCGCCCTGCCGGAGTCCTTGCGTGGATCGAGGCCCCGGCTCGGGGGCCGGGGCGGGCAGGCCGCGGGCTGCCTGGCCCACCAGGCAGGCATGACCGCCCCGCCTTTCGTCCCGCCAGATTGAAAACCCGCCCCGGGCCTGACCCGGGGCCTCGACCAAACTGGAGAGGACGCCGCTACCGCAGCGCCCGTCCCTTCAGGATCGCCTCCGCCCCGAACCGGGCGCGGATCGCGTCCGCGGCGCGCTCCGCCGCCACGCGCTTGCCGGCGGCGGTGTCGAGGAAGTCGCCCTCGCGATCCGCCCCCTCGGCCGGGCCGATCTCGCTGAGGCCGACGCCGAGGAGGCGGTAGGGGCCTTTCTCGTCCACCTGGTCGAACAGCCCGCGCGCGACCCGGTAGATCGTGTCGGCGATCTGCGTCGGCTCGCGCAGCGACTGCCGCCGCGTGATCAGCGTGTGGTTCGCGCGTTTCAGCTTCAGCACGACAACCCGGCCCGCCCGCTCCTTCGCCTTCGCGCGCGAGGACACCTTCTCGGCCATCCGCCAGATGTGCCCGTCGAGGATGTCGCGGTCGGCGGTGTCGGCGTGGAACGTCGTCTCGTTCGAGATGCTCTTCACCGGGGCGCGGGCGTCCACGCGGCGGTGATCCTCGCCCCGCGCCAGGTGCCACAGCCGCTCGCCCATGTGGCCGAACCGGGCCGACAGGTCCTGCCGGTCCCAGCGCAGCAGGTCGTCGAAGGTGCGGATGCCGGCCGCGTCGAGGCTCTCCTGCGCTGCCGGACCGATGCCCCAGATCAGGCGCACCGGCCGGGGCTTCAGGAACGCCGTCGTCTCGCCCTTGCCGATCACCGAGAAGCCCCGCGGCTTGTCAAGATCGGAGGCGACCTTGGCGAGGAACTTGTTGTGGCTGAGGCCGATGGAGCCGGTCAGCCCCAGCTCGTCCGACATCCGCTTGACCAGCCGCGCCAGCATCACCGCCGGCGGCCGGCCGTGCAGGCGCTGCGTTCCCGTGAGGTCCATGAACGCCTCGTCGAGCGACAGCGGCTCCACCACCGGCGTCAGCTCGTCCATCATCTCGCGGATGGCGCGGGACGCCTCGACGTAGGCGTCGAAACGCGGCTTCACGATCACCGCCTCGGGGCACAGCTTCAGCGCCTGGAACATCGGCATGGCCGACTTCACGCCCTTGATGCGGGCGAGGTAGCACGCGGTGGAGACGACGCCGCGCTCGCCGCCGCCCACGATCACGGGTTTGTCGCGCAGCTCGGGCCGGTCCCGCTTCTCCACCGAGGCGAAGAAGGCGTCGCAGTCCATGTGCGCGATGGTAAGGTCGAAGAGTTCGGGATGGGCCGTGACGCGCGGACTGCGGCAGCGCGGGCAGCGGGTCCCGGCGTCGAATTCGTGCAGGCAGGCGCGGCAGAGGGCAGGCATGGAACGGAAACTAGAGCCGGCGGCGACCTCCCACAATCGGGCCGCGTTCGACGGGGCGAAGGTCGCGCTGTTCGTCGGCGAACGGCTCGTCATCATGCGGCGCGACGACAGGCCGGACATCGACTATCCCGGCCTTCTCGACTTTCCCGGCGGCGGACGGGAAGGCGACGAGACACCGCTAGAGACAGTGGTGCGCGAAACACGGGAGGAGGTGGGCCTGCGGCTGACCGAGGCCGATATGGTCTGGCGCCGCGACTTCGTGTCCGTCAGTGCGCCGGGCTGGACGGTCTGGTTCTACGTCGCCCGTTTGTCCGCCTCGGCCGAGGCGGACATCGTCCTTGGAGACGAGGGACAGGGGTGGGAGCTGATGACGCCGCACTCGTTCCTGTCCCGCAGCGACGCGGTGCCGTCACTGCAACATCGCCTCGCGGTCTGGCTGAACGGCCGATAGCCTCAGCGGTGCGAGAAGGTCGCGCGCGGGCTGTCCGACATCGCCTGCGCCTGCGCGGCAAGGGCGTGGCGAACGATCTGCTCGTCCATGTCGAGCGGGCCCCGGACTTCGCAGGGGTAGCGGAAGACGTGGCCGCCCCGTTCGATGTCGATGCGCGCCTGAAACGCACCGCGGGCGGGATTGTAGTTGATGCGGCCAAACCGGACGTCGGACATTGTTAACTCCTGCACGAAAGGTCACTTCGGCAGGTAGAACGTCACATGGCCCCAAAAAGTTTCATAGTCGGGGGCACCAGCCCTTGACTATTCCGTGAATCGGGTGGTCACGGCCGGTTCGGCTGGCGCGCCTGGGGCGAGTCCATCTCGCCACGGATCGCCTGCGCCGCGGCCCGGGGATCGGCCGCCCGCCAGACGGGACGACCGACCACGATATGGTCCGCTCCGGCCGCGATGGCGCCTGCCGGCGTCGCCACCCTCTTCTGGTCGCCGTGATCGGCGCCCGCCGGTCTGACGCCGGGGGTCACGATCAGCCGCCCTGCCGCCTCGGGCAGCGCGCGGACGGCGGCTGCCTCGTTCGGTGAACAGATGATGCCGTCCGCACCGGCTGCGAAGGCGCGCGCCGCGCGCTCCACCACGACTTCGGGCAAGTCGCCGGGCGCCATCAGGCCTGCGTCGAGATCCTCGCGCTCCAGCGAGGTGAGGATCGTGACGGCGAGGATCTTCATCCCGCTGCCGCCCGCCCCCTCGCGTGCGGCGCGGACCACGTGGGGGTCACCGTGGACGGTGAGGAAGTCGAGGTCGAACTGCGCCAGCCCGCGCACCGCCGCCTCCACCGTCGCGCCGATGTCGAACAGCTTGAGGTCGAGGAAGACGCGCTTGCCCCTCTCGTCCTTCAGTTCGCGGGCGAGGGCGAGGCCGCCGCCGGTCAGCATGCCGAGGCCGACCTTGTAGAAGCTCGCCGCGTCGCCGATGCGGTCGGCCAGCGCGAGGCCGGACAGCGCGTCGGGGACGTCGAGCGCGACGATCAGGCGGTCGTCGGCGATCATGGCGGAACCTTTCGCTGGTCGGCGCCCGCTTCGGCCATATGTCCCAGTGTGTCAAGGCCGGGAACCGGCGGTTCCCGACCGGCGTATGCCGGTCGCGGCGCCGTGAGCGGCGGTGGATGGAATAGCGAGGGGACGACGGCGATGGCCGAACAGAAAAGCACCAACATGGCGCTCATCATCGGCGCGGTCGCCGTCGGGGTCGGCGTGATCCTGGCGGTCGCGATCGGGCTCAGCGAAGACGCGCCGTCTCCGGGCGCGGACACCACCGCGATGGACCAGCCGATCGCCGAGCAGGAGGTGACGCCCCAACCCGGTCCTGCGAGCGAGGAGGCCACCGCGGACGAGACCGACACCGAGGAACTGATCGAGGCGCCGGGCGCCGGCGATGCGCTCGCAGATGAGGACGCCGTGGAAGAGGCCGTCGAGGACGGAGAAGACGTGGTCGTGGAGGAGGCCGCGACCGATACGCCGGACAGCGCGGACGCGGCGGACGACGAACCCGCCGTCGACATGACGGCCGCCGGCGCGGGCGAGGACGAGGGCGGGGAGGAGGCGACGGAGGACGCCGCCGCCGCCGCTGCCGACGAGGTCGAGGCCGACGCCGCGGCGGACGAAGCCGCCGTCGAAGAGGCCGCTGCCGACGAGGGTCCGGCTGCCGACGAAGCCGCCGCCGACGAAGCCACTGCCGATGAGGCCGATGGCGAGGAGGCTGCCGCCGACGAGGCGGCGACGGATGATGCCCCCGCGGTGACGGAGGAGGCGCAGGCCGCCGAGCCCGCCGCCGAGGACCAGGCCGCGCCCGCCGCGACCGACGGCGCGGTCACGTTCGCCGTGCCGGTCGAGCCCATCGGCGGAACGGCCACCGCCGAGGAACCGGCCGCCGAACCAACCGCTGACGCGGCCGAGGCCCCGGAGGAGGACACCGTGCTCGCCGAAGAGCCCGCGGCCATCGAGCCGTCCGCCGAAGAGCCCATCGCGCCGCCCGCCGATACCGCGACCGCCGAAGAGGGTGCCGAGACTGCGGCAGCCGAAGAGGCGACCGCCGAAGAGGCCTCCGCCGACACGGCCGACGAGGAGCAGCCCGCGGACGAAGCGCTTGCCGAGGAACTTGGCGATGTGCCCGATGAAGGCGGGATGGACGGCGGTCAGGACACCGAGTTCGCCGGAGAATCCGGCATCGCGACCGGCGCAGAAGGCCAATATATCGGCCCCGACGCCACCGGCACCGGCGAGGGCGAGACCGATCAGGCGCAGGCAGAGGAGGCTCCCGCCGACGAGGGCGGAGCCACCGAGGAGGCTGCAGCGGAGACCGACGGCGACGCTTCCGGGACGGACGAGACCGCCGCCTCGGACGAGGCTCCGGCTGAGGAGCAGACGACTGCGGAGGATGCCACCACGCTCTACCGGATCGAGGAGCTGGAAGACGGCACGCAGATCATCCGCCTGCGCACGGGAGAGGCCGCGTTGGGTGACGGCGCCGCCGCGCCTGCGGCCGAGGGCGGTAACTCCGCCCAGCTCCTCGACATCGCCCGGCAGAGCGCCGAGGCGGCCGAGGCCGCCGCCGATGCCGCGAGCGAGGCTGCTGCGGCCGCACGCGCTGCGCTTGAGGCTCTCGAGGGGGCGGACGGGGAGCCTGCCGAAGCGTCGCAATAACACGGTCCCGATCTCGATGACTCGAAGGCGCGCCTACCCGGGCGCGCCTTCTGCGTTTCCGGCCCGAGAAAGGGCGCTGTGACACTTGCGCAACAGCCCCTCTGATCCCATCTGGGGTGCGAGGCCCGGATCCCTCGTGCGTGCCGCCTGGCGGGCGCCTCAACCAACCGGGTGCTTGTGGAAGGAGACGACAGATGAACCTCGAGAAGTTCACCGAGCGGTCGCGCGGCTTCGTGCAGGCGGCCCAGACCATCGCGATGCGCGAGAGCCACCAGCGCGTGCTGCCCGAGCACCTGCTGAAGGCGCTGATGGACGACGACCAGGGCCTCGCTGCGAACCTGATCCGCAAGGCCGGCGGCGCGCCCGAACAGGTGGCGACCGCGGTCGACGCGCTGGTCGCGAAACAGCCCAGGGTGCAGGGCGATGCCGGGCAGGTCTACGTCGACCCGTCGCTCGTCCGCGTGCTGGACGAGGCCGAGCAGGTGGCGAAGAAGGCCGGCGACAGCTTCGTCCCCGTGGAGCGGCTGCTGACCGCGCTCGCGCTGGTCAAGACCCGCGCCAAGGAGGCGCTGGAGCAGGGCGCCGTCACCGCGCAGAAGATCAACACCGCCATCAACGAGGTCCGCAAGGGCCGGACCGCCGACAGCGCGTCCGCCGAGGACACGATGGAGGCGCTGAAGAAGTACGCCCGCGACCTGACCGAGGCCGCGAGCCAGGGCAAGATCGACCCGATCATCGGCCGCGACGAGGAAATCCGCCGGGCGATGCAGGTCCTGTCCCGCCGCACCAAGAACAACCCCGTCCTGATCGGCGAGCCGGGCACCGGCAAGACCGCGATCGCGGAAGGCCTCGCCATCCGCATCGTCGAGGGCGACGTGCCCGAGAGCCTGAAGAACAAGAAGCTGATGGCGCTCGACATGGGCGCGCTCATCGCGGGCGCGAAGTACCGGGGCGAGTTCGAGGAGCGGCTGAAGGCGGTCCTGAAGGAGATCGAGGCCGCTTCCGGCGAGATCATCCTCTTCATCGACGAGATGCACACCCTCGTCGGCGCGGGGAAGACGGACGGCGCGATGGACGCCGCCAACCTCATCAAGCCCGCGCTCGCGCGGGGCGAGCTGCACTGCATCGGCGCCACCACGCTCGACGAATACCGCAAGTACGTCGAGAAGGACGCCGCCCTGGCCCGCCGCTTCCAGCCGCTGATGGTCGAGGAGCCGACGGTCGAGGACACGATCAGCATCCTGCGGGGCATCAAGGAGAAGTACGAGATGCACCACGGCGTGCGGATCTCCGACGCCGCCCTCGTCGCCGCCGCGCAGCTGTCGAACCGCTACATCACCGACCGCTTCCTGCCCGACAAGGCCATCGATCTGATGGACGAGGCCGCCTCGCGGCTGCGGATGGAGGTCGATTCCAAGCCCGAGGAGCTGGACCAGCTCGACCGCCAGATCATGCAGCTGGAGATCGAGAAGCTGGCGCTGGGCAAGGAGGACGACGACGCCTCTCGCGAGCGGCTGGGCAAGCTGGAGGAGGAGCTCGCCAACCTCAAGGAGCGGTCCGAGGCGATGACCGCCCGCTGGCAGGCCGAGCGCGACCGGCTGGAATCGAGCCGCACGCTGAAGGAGCGGCTGGACCGCGCCCGCGCCGATCTCGAGATCGCCAAGCGTGAGGGCAACCTCGCCAAGGCCGGGGAGCTGTCCTACGGCGTGATCCCGCAGCTGGAGCGCGAGCTGAACGAGGCCGACGCCTCCGACCTCATGGTCGAGGAGGCGGTGCGCCCCGAGCAGATCGCCGAGGTGGTCGAACGCTGGACCGGCATCCCGACCAGCAAGATGCTGGAGGGCGAGCGCGAGAAGCTGCTGCACATGGAGGACGGCCTGCACAAGCGCGTCGTCGGCCAGGACGCCGCGATCCGCGCCGTGGCGAATGCCGTTCGGCGGGCGCGCGCCGGCCTCAACGACGAGAACCGGCCGCTGGGCTCGTTCCTGTTCCTGGGGCCCACCGGCGTCGGCAAGACAGAGCTGACCAAGGCCGTCGCCGAGTTCCTGTTCGACGACGACAGCGCGATGGTGCGCATCGACATGAGCGAGTTCATGGAGAAGCACGCCGTCTCGCGCCTGATCGGCGCGCCTCCGGGCTATGTCGGCTATGACGAGGGCGGAGTACTGACCGAAGCCGTGCGGCGCCGGCCGTACCAGGTGGTCCTGTTCGACGAGGTCGAGAAGGCGCACCCGGACGTGTTCAACGTCCTGCTGCAGGTTCTGGACGACGGCGTGCTGACCGACGGGCAGGGCCGGACGGTCGACTTCAAGCAGACGCTGATCGTGCTGACGTCGAACCTCGGCTCTCAGGCGCTGTCCCAGCTGGCCGAGGGGGCGGACGCGGGGCGGGCCAAGAAGGACGTGATGGACGCCGTCCGCGCGCACTTCCGGCCGGAGTTCCTGAACCGTCTGGACGAGATGGTCATCTTCGACCGGCTCGACCGCGCCGACATGGGCGCGATCGTGGAGATCCAGCTGGCCCGGCTCGACAGGCGGCTGGCGCAGCGCAACATCACGCTCGACCTCGACGAGGGCGCAAAGGCGTGGCTCGCGGACGAGGGCTACGATCCGGTCTTCGGGGCGCGGCCGCTGAAGCGGGTGATCCAGCGGGCGCTGCAGGATCAGCTGGCCGAGATGATCCTCGCCGGCGACGTGCGGGACGGTCAGACGGTCCCGGTCCGCGCCGGGGCCGACGGCCTGATCGTCGGCGACCGGGTGGCGACCTCCGACCGCCGGCCGCCGCAGGACGCGGTGGTGCACTGAGAGGAAAGGGGCGCCTGCGGGCGCCCCTTTTCGCGATCGGGAATGCCCGCACCGGCCCCGAGCCGGGGCCTCGATCACCGGAGCGCCCGGTTCCCGCGAGGCCCCGGGTCAAGCCCGGGGCGGGGTCGCATCGAATGGCGGGTCAGCACACGCG
This sequence comes from Wenxinia marina DSM 24838, assembly GCF_000379485.1. Taxonomy (GTDB): domain Bacteria; phylum Pseudomonadota; class Alphaproteobacteria; order Rhodobacterales; family Rhodobacteraceae; genus Wenxinia; species Wenxinia marina. The sequence goes on along the minus strand of NZ_KB902298.1, from coordinate 8,296 downwards.
AAGCTATCAAACAAAAACGGCGGCGCCCGGGGGCGCCGCCGTCTCCGTCAGCCAGGGAGAACGCCCGACTTACATCTCGGGCATCAGCACGGTGTCGATCACGTGGATCACGCCGTTGGACGCGGCCACGTCGGGCATCGTCACGGTGGCGTCGTTCACCATCACGCTGTCGCCGACCGAGAAGGTCAGCTCGCCCCCCTCGACCGTTTCGGCGGTCATGCCGTCCGTCAGATCGGACGACATCACCGAGCCGGGCACGACGTGGTAAGTCAGGATGGCGGTCAGCGCCTCGGGATCGGCGAGCAACTCGTCCAGCGTGCCCTCGGGCAGCGCGGCGAAGGCCTCGTCGGTCGGCGCGAAGACGGTGAACGGGCCTTCGCCCTTCAGCGTCTCGACGAGGCCGGCGGCCTCGACGGCGGCGACGAGGGTCGAGAACCCTTCGGTGTTCGCGGCGGTGTCGACGATGTCCATATCCTGGGCGTAGGCGGCGCCGGCCATGGCGGTCGTCGCGGCGAGGGCGAGAGCGGTCTTGCGGATCATGTCTGTCTCCTTGGGTAAGGGTTGAGTGACGTCCTGGATGCCGCTCGGGCATCGGGGGGTTCGACGGATCGGACCCGGGAGCGGATCACCCTCACATTTGTGCCAAGGGGCCTTGCCGGACCGGCCGTCCGGCTCAAGCCGGGCCATTCCGGATCGTCCAGTCACACCATGTTTACCCTGCGGCAGCATCTGGACCGCGGGCCGCCGCCCTCTGTTTCACTTCGTCAAGCTGTCGTGACGGGCGTAACGCGGCACC
>NZ_KB902298.1:0-2500 GCF_000379485.1 Wenxinia marina DSM 24838 | reverse complement strand
GCGAACCAGTACCGTGAGGGAAAGGTGAAAAGCACCCCGACGAGGGGAGTGAAACAGTCCCTGAAACCGGACGCCTACAAGCAGTCGGAGCCCCCTTGAGGGGTGACGGCGTACCTTTTGTATAATGGGTCATCGACTTGGTGTTACGAGCAAGCTTAAGCCGTTAGGTGTAGGCGCAGCGAAAGCGAGTCTTAAATGGGCGCATGAGTTCGTGGCATCAGACCCGAAACCGAGTGATCTAGGCATGTCCAGGATGAAGGTGCGGTAACACGCACTGGAGGTCCGAACCCACACCTGTTGAAAAAGGTCGGGATGAGGTGTGCCTAGGGGTGAAAGGCCAATCAAACTCGGAGATAGCTGGTTCTCTGCGAAAGCTATTTAGGTAGCGCGTCGGACGAATACCCTCGGGGGTAGAGCACTGCATGGGTAATGGGGGCCCACAGCCTTACTGATCCTAAGCAAACTCCGAATACCGAGGAGTACTATCCGGCAGACACACGGCGGGTGCTAACGTCCGTCGTGGAGAGGGAAACAACCCTGACCTACAGCTAAGGCCCCTAATTCGTGGCTAAGTGGGAAAGCAGGTGGGACGACCAAAACAACCAGGAGGTTGGCTTAGAAGCAGCCATCCTTTAAAGATAGCGTAACAGCTCACTGGTCTAAACAAGTTGTCCTGCGGCGAAGATGTAACGGGGCTCAAGCCACGAGCCGAAGCTTAGGGTGTGCACTTCGGTGCACGCGGTAGCAGAGCGTAGTGTGACATAGAGCTTTGCTTGTTTACTGCCTGACCTACGAAAGGCGCGGTCAAACGCGCTCAAGTAGCCTCAAGGCGGTAGCGCAAGCATCAGCTCTTTCTGTGAAGCCGGGCTGTGAGGCATCCGGTGGAGAGATCACTAGCGAGAATGATGACATGAGTAGCGACAAGGAGGGTGAGAGACCCTCCCGCCGAAAGTCCAAGGGTTCCTGCTTAAAGCTAATCTGAGCAGGGTGAGCCGACCCCTAAGGCGAGGCCGAAAGGCGTAGTCGATGGGAACCGGGTTAATATTCCCGGGCCAGGAGGATGTGACGGATCGCAAGCGTAGTGAGGCCTTATCGGATTGGTCTTGCTGCTAAGCGGTTCCTGGAAATAGCCCTCCGTTAGATCGTACCCTAAACCGACACAGGTGGACTGGTAGAGAATACCAAGGCGCTTGAGAGAACGATGTTGAAGGAACTCGGCAAAATACCTCCGTAAGTTCGCGAGAAGGAGGCCCGGTTTTTGCGCAAGCAGAGGCCGGGGGCACAAACCAGGGGGTGGCGACTGTTTACTAAAAACACAGGGCTCTGCGAAGCCGCAAGGCGACGTATAGGGTCTGACGCCTGCCCGGTGCCGGAAGGTTAAAAGGAGGGGTGCAAGCTCCGAATTGAAGCCCCGGTAAACGGCGGCCGTAACTATAACGGTCCTAAGGTAGCGAAATTCCTTGTCGGGTAAGTTCCGACCTGCACGAATGGCGTAACGACTTCCCCGCTGTCTCCAACATCGACTCAGCGAAATTGAATTGCCGGTCAAGATGCCGGCTTCCCGCGGTTAGACGGAAAGACCCCGTGCACCTTTACTACAGCTTCAGACTGGCAACAGGACTGGGATGTGCAGGATAGGTGGTAGGCATCGAAGCCGGGACGCCAGTCTCGGTGGAGCCTCCCTTGAGATACCACCCTTCGCATTCTTGTTGTCTAACCGCGGACCGTCATCCGGTTCCGGGACCCTCTGTGGCGGGTAGTTTGACTGGGGCGGTCGCCTCCCAAACAGTAACGGAGGCGCGCGAAGGTTGGCTCAGAGCGGTCGGAAATCGCTCGTTGAGTGCAATGGCATAAGCCAGCCTGACTGCAAGACTGACAAGTCGAGCAGAGACGAAAGTCGGCCATAGTGATCCGGTGGTCCCGAGTGGAAGGGCCATCGCTCAACGGATAAAAGGTACGCCGGGGATAACAGGCTGATACTGCCCAAGAGTCCATATCGACGGCAGTGTTTGGCACCTCGATGTCGGCTCATCTCATCCTGGGGCTGGAGCAGGTCCCAAGGGTATGGCTGTTCGCCATTTAAAGAGGTACGTGAGCTGGGTTTAGAACGTCGTGAGACAGTTCGGTCCCTATCTGCCGTGGGTGTAGGATACTTGAGAGGAGTTGCCCCTAGTACGAGAGGACCGGGGTGAACGGACCACTGGTGGACCTGTTGTCGTGCCAACGGCAGTGCAGGGTAGCTATGTCCGGACAGGATAACCGCTGAAGGCATCTAAGCGGGAAGCCCCCCTCAAAACAAGGTATCCCTCGAGGACCGTGGAAGACCACCACGTCGATAGGCCGGAGATGTAAGCGCAGCAATGCGCTCAGTTGACCGGTACTAATCGTCCGATAGGCTTGACCCGATCCGGTAACGGCAACACAAAAGCCGTCACCCGAACGGAAGCCGTACAAAATACCCAAACACAACTCGACTTGGATCAGGCGCGGGACAAAAATA
>NZ_KB902297.1 GCF_000379485.1 Wenxinia marina DSM 24838 | reverse complement strand
CCGGCTGCGAGACACCGGCCCGCACGGCAGCTTCCTCGCTGGGAAGACCAAGAGCAATCAGGNCCCAGAAGCGCTGGCGTTCAAACCGCTGCGCCACTCCGGGCCGCCCAGGAGAGCGCAGCTTTCGCCCCGTTGATCGTTCGGATTTTCGTCTGCTTGTTGTCATCACAACCTCCTTTAACAGGGGTGTTGCGACGACCGGTTGAGACCGCCTTGCGAACCGCGATCCGAGTGATGCACCAGACCGGCACCTGGTTGCCGCTGGTGAACGGCCTGCTCCAGGGCATCGAGAACGAAGGCTGCGGTCGCGCTGCCGCTGACGCGCCAGCCGATGATCCGCCGCGCGTAGGTGTCGATGACGAAAGCGACGTAGACGAAGCCCCACCAGGTCGGCCTGGTGCCGAAGCTCGCGCTTTGGAGGCGGCGCGGGTGAAGGCGCTGGAGCGCGAGGTGCGGGAGCTCGCCGGTTCACCTTGTCGCGCGGGCATGGCTGGGCCAGGTCGGGGACCGTCGTCCTGAGCCGCTTGCCGCGGACGACGCCTTGCACGCCCATGGCGCGCATCAGCCTCTCCACCATGCAACGCGCGACGTCGAAGCCTTCCCGCAGCAGTTGGCGCCATACCTTCCGGGCACCATAGACGCCGAAGTTCTCGGCATGGACGCGGGCGATCTCGACCCGCAGCTCGGCGTCCCGCTTGGCGCGATCGGGCAGTCGAGAAGGATCGTCCTTTCGCGCCCGGTGCGCGTGATACGTCGAAGTTCCCATGACCCACGTGACGGTGGCGGCGGAGACCCCGAAGTCCCGCGCGATCGCCGGCAGCGTGACGCTGGCAGCCATGCTCTCGAGAACGGTGACGCAGACCGAGCGCATGAGTGCCAGAATCGCCAGAACGGCCATGGCCGGTCGAAGGTCCTCGCTCACGCCGAGAGCAATGCCACATCCTCGGGCCGGATATCGACGCCGATCCGTTGGCCGACCTCGACCGCCTGACTGGGATGGACGCGCGCGAAGATATGGGCAGTGCCGACACTGACCCGGCACTCCACGCAATCGCCGAGGAACATCTTCTCGACGATCTCGCCCTCCGGAAGGCCATCGGCCCCGGGGCCGATCAGTCGCACGTTCTCGGGGCGCACCGCGACGGTGACGTCCTCGCCGGCCTCCGCCTCGGTGGCGACGCTGTATTGCATCGGGCCCCATTCGGTCTCCAACTGGCCGACGCCGGAGCCGTTGACGGCTCTGCGCACCGTGCCGCCGGCAAAGTTGCACTGGCCGATGAAACTGGCGACGAAACGCGAGTTGGGGCGCATGTAGATCTCGACGGGCGAGGCCTCCTGCACGATCTCGCCGTCGCGCATGACGGCCACCCGGTCGGCCATGGTCAAGGCCTCGGTTTGGTCGTGGGTGACGTAGAGCGCGGTCATGCCGAGCCGCTTGACGAGCTTGCGCAGCTCCAGCCGGGTCTCGGCCCGCAGCTTGGCGTCGAGATTCGACAGCGGCTCGTCGAAGAGCACGACCGACGCCTCCCGCACGATCGCCCGTGCCAATGCCAGGCGCTGCTGCTGTCCGCCGCTGAGAAACGGCGCCGGGCGGCTCTCGTAGCCGGAGAGCTGCACGAGTTCCAACGCATTGGCCACACGGTCCCGGATCACCGCCTCGTCGATCTTGGGCCGCTTTTCCCGCAGAGGGAATGCCACGTTCTCGAAGACGGTCAGATGCGGCCAGATGGCGTAGGACTGGAAGACCATGCCGATGTCGCGCTTGTGGGTCGGCACGCTCACGCCGAGGCCGGAGTCGTGTACGACGGCGTTCCCGACGGTGATGCGCCCGCCGGTGGGGCGCTCCAGTCCGGCGAGGCAGCGCAGCGTCGTCGTCTTCCCGCAGCCGCTGGGACCGAGGAGCGTGTAGAATTCCCCCGCCGCGACATCGATGGTCACCCCGCGCACCGCGTGAACGACGCCTTTCTCGGTGTTGAACCGGACCTGAAGATCGTCGATTCCGATCACAGTGCACCTCCGCGCTGGCCGCTGAATCCGAAGAGGCGCAGGAGAAGCGCCAGACCGAACATGAAGGACAGCAGCATTATTCCGATGGCTCCTACCGAACTGATGTTTCCGTTGTCCCAGAGCGACCAGATCATGACGCCGAGAACCTCGTTGCTGCCGCCTTGCGACAGGATGAGGGGCAGGCTGATGAAGCGCACGCTGAGCATCGCCACGTAGATCCAGATCCCGACCAGCGTCGGCATCAGAAGCGGGCCGAAGATCCGCAGGGCGATGCGCCAGGGGGGCGCCCCCGACAGCTTAGCCGCGTCCTCGAGATCGGGATGGACCTGGATCATCGCCACGCTCATCGCCCTGACGGCGTATGACAGAAAGAGGATCGTGAAGCCCAGGACCAGCGCGTAGATCGAGCCGAATGTGCTGAGGCCCGTCCAACGGTCGACCTGCATGAAGAGCCAGAACAGCGCGAGGCCGAGGACGATGCCGGGGATCGAGTGCGGCAGGAAGCTGAGCATGTCCAGCGCATAGCGCCCCGCGAACCGCGTCCGCACGATGATGTAGGCGATGACGAAGGACACGATGGTCACCGTCGTCGCCGTCAGGAGCGTTACGTAGATCGTGTTGAAGAGCGTCCGCGCCACCCGCGGCTGGTTGAAGACGGTCTGGTAGTTCTTGAACGTGAAGCTCGCGATGGCGTCCCAGCTCGGCGGGCGCAGGTAGTTCAGCAGCGAAACGTAGAGCAGGACGAGGAAGGGCAGGACGATCGTCACGAACAGGAACAGCAGCGACAGCGCCAGCGCCGGCTTGCGCCAGCGGCCGAGGCGCACCTGCCGTGGCGTGTACCCCTTGCCGGTGATGATCGAATAGCGCTCGGAGTTCCGCACCAAGCGGAGGTAGAAGAACGAAATCACCAGTGCGATTGCCAGATAGAAGATGGCCGCCGCGTTCGCCTGACCGAAGGCCGGGATCGTCCCGATGTTGTCGATCAGGTTGTAGACCCGCGTGCTGAAGACGTGCAGGTTGACCGGCATGCCGAGGATGCCCGGCACCTCGAAATTCTCGATGGCGGTGATCGCCTGGAAGATGCTGATCGCGAGGACGCCCGGCAGCAGCAGCGCCAACGTCACCCGCCGGGTCGCCCGCATCGGGCTGGCGCCGCTGGCCGCCGCCGCCTCCTCGAGCGAAGGGTCCATGCTGCGCATCAGTGGCACGAGCATCAGGAACGCAACGGGGACGAGCCTCAGGCCCTCGGCGAAGATGAGCCCGCCCATGGTGTAGATATCGACGAGTGGCTCGCTGGCGCCGGTCAGGTCCATCCAGGTCCGGTTCACGAACCCCGACCTGGGACTTAGGAGAAGGACCCAAGCAATCGCGTGCAGGATGCCCGGAACGGCGATGCCGAGAGGAACACCGGCATAGATCCAGGTCTTGCCGGGCATATCCGATCGTTCGACCAGCCACGCCAGCAAAGCCGCGGTGGTGATCCCGAAGATCGTCGCTCCGGTCACGTAGATCGCGGTGTTCCAGATCACCCTGTCGATGCGCTGCTCGACCCAGACCGCGTAGAAGTTGTCGAGCCCCAGGTTGTCAAACGAGAATTCGTTGGGTAGGCGCGACAGGCTGAACGCACCCGCAACCAGCGAGAAGATCGGCGCGATCACCAGTGCTGCAAGCAGTATCAGAACCACCCAAGGGAAAAGACGGGCAACGATATCGCGCTCCGCCTTAACCTCCGGGACCTGCCGGACGGCAGACGGGCTGATCTCCGCGTTAGCCATTCCCTGTCTCCTTGACCCTGCCCCCGGACCCGAACGGGGCCCGGGGACAGCGCTCAATCCCGCGCTCTAGGGGTTCATTCAGGCCCGCCCGCCGCGGCCCAGAGCGGGTTCCAGACCTCGTAGAGCCTCGGCAGTTCGTTCACCATTCCGTCGATGGTCCGCAGAGCGATGTCCTTGCCGGCGAACGCCTCGAACAGCGGGGCGGCACCCTCGATCTGCAGGTCCCTGTGCACCGGTCCGTCGCCGCCGGCGGCCAGACGGACGAGCTGACCTTCCTGGCTCAGAAGCCAATTGATGAAGACCTTCGACGAGTAGTGCGTGGGCGAATTGCGGAACATGCCGATCAGGTTGAAATACTGCGGCACCGGCTCGGGGCAGTGCCAGCCGAGCGGCGCTCCGGTTTGCATCATCTCCCAGGTCTCGTCGTTCGGCGTCGGCAGGCCGACATCGAACTCGCCGACCAGCGGCAGGTTGATCATGCCGCCCACGCCCTCTGCGCGCAGCTGCGGCTGAAGGTTGTTGAAGAACGCGGGGAGGAATTCGTTCTCCATCCGCTCGGGGCCGTAGTCGGGATGCGTCCACAGGTTCAGCGTCCAGAGCTGCGCCCGGTTGGCCGCGCCGACCCGCCCGCCCGCAAGCGGGGAATCTTCCGCCACTAGGTCCCACCAGGTCGCCGGCAACTCTTCCTGTGTGACCCGGTCCTGGTTGTAGACGAGGCACCAGGTCGTGTTCTGCATCCCGGCGAACGTGCCATCGGCCGCACGCCGATCCTCGGGAATACCCTCCCACGCCGGCAGATCGTCGATCTCTTCCAGAGCGTCCGCCTCGAGATAGTCGGGCAGGCTGCCCTCGAAGCTCACCACGATGTGGCGGACCAGCTGGCCCGAATTGTAGGCCAGAAGCGGCTGGACGGCCCGCGCCGCACCCGAGGTTTCCGTCGCGATGATCTCGATCTCGGGATACCGCGCGTTGAAGACGGGCAGCCACTCGGCCACGTGTTCGGACGTGTCGTTGGTGCTGAAGTCGATCGCCCCCTCGGCCGCCGCCTGTTCGAGCCACTCCGCGGGCACGTCCAGCTCGGACGCCGTGGCCGCGGCGGCCTGGGCGATCAACTCATCGCCGATGCCATTTTCGGAAAGGAAGGCGCGCGCCTCTTCCGTCATCTCGGCCGACGCCGTCGTCGCCGCGGCAGCCAAAAGCGCGGCCACGGAACAGGCCAGCCTAACGTCTTCACGTATGGTTCTCATCGTCCTCAGTCCTCCCTTTGGTGGTGCGCGTTGCCCTCCAACACACCGTTTTGCCTGCATCTGCAGTCACAGAAACCCGACTCCCCACCCCCGGAACCCCGAGCGGCACCAAAGGAGACCTATCAGAGCTCGATCTCCGCATCCCCGTAGAGGTCCCGCTCCTCGATCGTATTGCGCAACTCGCCGAGGCCGGTCGCCCGCGTCACGACCATGTCGCCCGGTTTCAGGAAAACCTGCGGCGTGCGCGCGTTGCCGACCCCCGCCGGAGTTCCGGTGAGCAAGAGGTCCCCCGCGTTCAACGTCATTCCGAACGACAGTTCGGCGATCAGCGTAGGGATGTCGAAGGCCATCTGCGCGATCGGCGCCGATTGCATCACCTCGCCATTCAGTTCGCATTCGATGCGGATCGCCCCTAGATCCTCGATTTCGTCCGGGGTGACCAGATGGGGACCGAGGGGCGCCGTCTGGTCGGCGCTCTTGCCCCGCATCCACTGACCGCCGTGACGGCGCTGAATGTCCCGCTGGGAGACATCGTTGGCGAGGCAGTAGCCGAAGATGTGCTCATGCGCCCTGCCGGCCGGGATCGAGCGGCCGGGCTTGCCGATGACCAGGGCCAACTCGGCCTCGTAGTCCCATTTCTTCGAGCAGCGCGCATCCCAGGCGATCGCGTCCAACGGTCCGATCACGGCGTTCGGCGACTTGGTGAAGAAGGTCGGAGCGGTCGGGCGGTCCACCTCCTGCCCGTTGCGGCGCCCCTTCCCTTCTTCGAAATGGTCCCAGTAGTTCCACCCGGTGCAGAGTACGTCGCGCTTGAACCGCGTGATCGGCGCCGCGAGGTCGGCCTCCGCCGCCGCCACCCGCATCCGCCCGCGGTCGCCCGTTGCCGCCCGGGCGGCGTCGCGCCCCTCCGGCCCCGCTTCGATCAAAGCGGTCAGATCGGCGAACAGGTCACCGATCAGGACGATCTCGCCGTCATCCAGGACGCCCGGCTGCAGGTCGGATCGGGTCCTGACGCTCGCAAACCGCATATGCCCCCCCACGCGCCCCTCTAACGCGGTCCGGCGCTGCTCCGAAGCGTGATCTACATTAGCCGGACCTGTCAACAAATAATCGATCATCTTGATATGGGATCCAATTTTGATGGTTTCTTCTTCCCCGGCGACCGGTAGACTGACGGTCGAAAGGATGGGTAGGGGCATGCAGGAGCAGCACACCGTCAGGGTGGTGAAGACGACGCGCGCCACCGCGATCTACATCGACCTCCGGGACGCCATACTCGATGGCTCGCTAACGCCGGGGGCCAAGCTGAACGTCCGCGAGATCAGCGAGCGCTTCGACACCGGCCTCAGCCCGATCCGCGAAGCCCTCAACCGGCTCGCCACCGAGGGCCTGGCCCGGCACACCGACAACCGCGGCTTCGTCGTCTCGCCGGTCAGCCTGCCCGGCCTGATGGACCTTACCCAGGCACGCTGCTGGATGAACGAGATCGGCATCCGCAGGTCCATCGAGCTCGGCGATGCGGCGTGGGAGGAGAGTATCCTGGTCAGCTGCCATCGGCTTACCAGGACACCACGCACGTCCAGCAACGGGTCCGTCGGCCCCGATTCCACCTGGAACGTGGTCCACAAGGCGTTCCATCAATCCCTGATCTCGGCCTGCGGGTCTCCCTGGCTGGTCGAGACCTGCAGCCAGCTCTTTGACGCCGCAGAGCGCTACAGAAGCCTTGCCCGCCTTGCGGGCGTCTCGCGGTCCGATCCACGCGACGAACACCAGGACATCCTGACGGCCGCGCTTGACCGGGATCCCGACAAGGCGGCCGCCCTGCTGACCGAGCATTTCCAGCGCACCGCCGCACTGGTGAGAACAGTGGTCGGGGAGATCGAGACATGACCGAGGAGCGCCGAGCCCACATTGCCGTCATCGTCTGCAGCACCCGGCCCGGCCGGGTCGGCGACAAGGTCGGGACCTGGTTTCATGCGCTGACCGCCGAGCAGGACGGCGTCGACGCGGCGCTGCACGACATCGCGGACTTCGCCCTGCCCCTCTATGACGAGTCCCGCCACTCCCGGTTCGGCGACTACGAGCATGCGCATACCAGGCGGTGGGCCCAGGCGGTCGCCGCCGCCGACGGGTTCGCGTTCGTCGCGCCGGAGTACAATCACGGCCCTTCGCCGGCCCTGATCAACGCGCTGACCTATCTGGGGCCGGAATGGGCAATGAAGCCCGCCGGCTTCGTCAGTTACGGCGGTCGCTCCGGCGGCCTGCGCGCCGTACAGCTGACCAAGCCGATCCTCAACGCGCTGAGGATGTACCCGACCAAGGCCGGCGTAAGCATCCCATCGGTCAAGGATTTCGTCGTGGAGGACCGGTTCGCGGCAACCGGGGAGCACGAGAAGGAGGCTCTCGGACTTCTCAACGAGCTGGTCTCGCTCTCCGTCGGGATGAAGAGCCTACGCTGAGTCTTCCCCGAAGCCCGAGCGCCCCGGACATCAGCCGCGCGCCGGGACACGCTCCAGCAGGGCGTCGATATGTTTGGAGCCGCCCTCGCGCATCCTGACGGCCTGCTCGGCAGGTATACGGCCGGCGACCTCGGCCTGGTAGCTGGGTCTGTCCTGCATTGCGCGGAGCCAGTCTGCGATTCCGTCGTGCCGGCCCGCCCAGAGCGCCTCGAAGCCGAGGCGCCAGAGACGGTCGATGTAGGGCACCAGCGCGATGTCGGTGACGCCGAACCCGTCGCCGCTGACCCATCGTGTCTTTTCGAGTGCCGCAACCATGTCCCGGAACGTCCGGTCCATCGTCCTGAGCGCCGCGCCCACGTGCATGGACCCCAGCCCGTGATCATAAAGATCGCGCCGTTTGGCCCGCGCCACCGGGTCGGGCATGGCATCGAGATCGGCGGCGATCTGCGCCGGCGTCCGGGACGCCATCGCACGGTCGCGCATCACAGTGGAGAACGACAGAGTGTTGATCGCGCCGTGGATGGCCAGGCAACGCAGCAGCCAGTGGCGCGCCGCCGCTTCGGCCGCCCTGCCCTTCGGCATCAGGCGGCCGTCGTTGTACTCGCGGTCGAGGTATTCGAGGATCAGGCTGGATTCCACCAGGACCAGCCCGTCATCGATCAGGGTCGGAACCACCCCCGCAGGATTGAGCTCGAGATAGGCCGGATCATGCTGATCCCCGGCCTGAAGGTCGAGCTCGACCTCTTCGTAGACGCCTCCGATCTCGGCCAGCCCGATGCGCACCTTGATCGAGCAGACACTGGTCGCCGCATGGTACAGCTTGAACACCGGCCTGGCCTTTCTGTCAGAACGGGTAGGGTTGCTCGGGGTCCTCGACGGTGATCCAGCGCAATTCGGTGAAGGCGTCAATACCGGCCGAGCCGCCGAACCGGCCGTAGCCGCTCGCCTTGACCCCGCCGAAGGGCATCTGGGGCTCGTCGAAGACGGTCGGCCCGTTGACGTGACAGATGCCGCTCTCGATCCGGCGGGCCACGTCCATCGCACGCCGGACGTTCTGGCCGAAGACCGCCGCCGACAGGCCGTAGTCCGTGTCGTTGGCCAGCTCGACCGCGTGGTCGGTGTCCCGGGCGCGGATGATCGACACGATCGGACCGAAGCTCTCCTCGCCGTAGATCCGCATTTCGGGCGTGACGTGGTCGAGTATGGTGGCGGCCATGATCGTGCCGTCTTCGGGCAAGCCGCCACAGAGCCGCTTCGCCCCCTTCTCCTCGGCATCGGCCAGCAGGGCGGCGACATGACCAACGGAGTCGGCGTCGATGACGCTGCCGAGGTGCACCTTCTCGGTCGGCAGGCCTGCGACGAGGTCGGCGGCCTTTTCAGCCAGGGCCTTGGCAAAGACGTCCGCCACCTTCTCGTCCACGATGATCCGCTCGGTCGACATGCAGATCTGGCCGGAGTTCATGAAGGCGCCGAAGTTGGCCGCATTCACGGCGCCGCCGATATGGGCGTCGTCCAGCACAAGCAGAGGCGCCTTGCCGCCGAGTTCGAGCAGACACGGCTTGAGGTGCCTGGCGGCCCGTTCGGCGATGATCCGGCCCACCCGGGTCGAACCTGTGAAGTTGATCCGCTTGACAAGCGGGTGATCGATCAGCGCGTTGACGACTTCGGGCGCGTCGTCTGCACCGTGGGTGACGACGTTCAGCACGCCCTTGGGCAAGCCCGCTTCAGTCATCACGTCGGCCAGCATCCGGTGGGTCGCCGGGCACTTCTCGGATGCCTTGAGAACCATGGTATTGCAGCAGGCGACGGCCATGGCAAAGGCGCGCACGCCGAGGATCTGCGCAGCGTTCCAGGGCGCCATACCGACCAGAACGCCGACCGGCTGGCGGTAACCCATGGACAGGGAGCCGGGCCGGTCGGAGGGGATCACCTCGCCCTTGATCTGAGTCACGGACGCGGCGGCCTCGCGCAGGATCTTGGCGGCGAACATGCAGTTGAAGCCGTGCCACATCGCCGTGCCGCCGGTCTCGGCGGTGCCGGTCTCAATGAACTTCGGCGTCCACTCGTCCATCAGGTCGGCGGCCTTGTTCAGGATTTTGCGGCGCTCGGACGGGCCGGTCGCCGCCCAGGCGGGAAAGGCGGCGTGGGCGGCCCTGACGGCGCGGTCAACGTCATCCGCCTTCGCCGCCGCCGCCCGGGTGGCGGTCGTGCCGCGGACAGGGTTGGCCCGCTCGAAACTGCCGCCGCCGCTTGCGGGGACGTCCTCGTTGTCGATCAGTAGTCCGATGTCCATCGGTGTCTCCTCTAGAGTGGGTCAATCGGCCGCCCTCAGGCCCGCCGTAGCGATGCCTTCGCGTGCGCAGATTTCGTCGTTGTCGCCAGTGTCGCCGCTGATCCCGACGGCGCCGATCACGGTGCCGCCGTTATCAAGGATCAGCACCCCGCCGGCATTGGGGGCCATGCGCCCGTCCGAGGCGGCGACGATGGAGCCCAGGAAGGCCGGATTCTTGCCCAGCCTCTCGCCCAGCGTCCGGGCGGGCAGGCCCATGCCGACCGAGCCCCAGGCCTTTGCGAAGGCCACGTCGAAGCGGACGATGCCGCAGCCATCCTCACGCCTGGCGGTCACGAGTTGACCACCGGCATCGAGCACGACGGCCGTCAGCGGCAGGAACCCCGCGCTCCTGCGATAAGCGATGGCCGCCTCGGCAATCGCGTCGGCCTGCGCGAGGGTCAGGGAACTGGCGACGGGATAGACCATGGGTGTCTCTCCTTGGCGTGGGCTACAGGAAGGCGGCGCGCCGCCTTCCTGCAGGATTGGAGTCAGTAGTCGACCTGACTGTAGATTTCGTCCCACAGGAGCTGGGCGTAGTTCTCGGTCCCCTGCTCCTCGATGATGGCGTTCCATTTCTCGAGGTTCTCGAGGAAGGCGTTCACGATCTCCTCGGCGTTCTCCACGCCGCGGGCTTGCGCCCCTTCGATCACCCGCTGCTCGTAGCCGACAAGGTAGGCGTCCAACGCCTCCTCGTAAGCGCCGCCGAGATCGGTGACCGTCAGGCCCTCGGCCTGCCACTTCTCGAGCGCGGCGGCGTCCCGTTCCACGTAGTTGTCGACGATCCCCTCGATCGCGTGGGGCATCGCCTCCAGGAAGGCCGCCTGTGCTTCGTCGGACAGGCCTTCCCAGGTTTCGGCGTTGGTGGTCGCGATGGAGATCGCGAACTGCGAGCCGTTCGGCACGTCGATCACCGTCTGGACGACTTCGCCCAGCGAGAAGGTGTCGAGCCACTCGGGCGTGATGATGGTGCAGTCGGCGACGCCGCGCTCCATCGCCTCGAGCCGGGCCGGCGGCGGCACGTCGAGCTGCGTGCCGTTGAAGGTGGCGACCCACTCGGCGAGCGTGGTCTGGCCGATCACCTTGCGGCCCTGAAGGTCGTCCATCGACTGGATGTCGGCGGCGCAGGACATCTTGGTCGGCGTCGTCGCATGGGTGCCCATGAACATCGCATTGTTGTTGGCGTATTCGTCGCGGCAGGTCTGGCAGTCCAGCAGGATCGTCTCGTTCGCCGCGGCGGCAGTGGCGTAGGGGTTGTCGCCGATGAAGTAGAGATCGGAGAAGATCAAGTTCGCCGGCATGTCCGCCTGGGCGTCTTCGGGCTGGGTGAAGGCCATGTCGATCACGCCGTCACGGATCGCCTCGAAATTCCCGGCCGCGTCGAAGAGCTGCCCGGCCCAGAAGTACTTGACAGTGATCTCTCCTCCGGTGGCCTCGCTCACCCGCTCGAAGAGCGGCTGGATGCCTGCGGAATTGACGCCGACGACGGGCGGCAGGTGGGTGGAATATTGCAGTTCCTGTGCCGACAGTGTGCCGCCGGCGAGGGCGGTTGCGGCGGACAGGATCGCCGTTTTGCTCAGCAGTTTCATGGTGTCCTCCTCTGGGTTGAGCTTGGTCACCGCGCGCTCTCTGCGAGCACGAGGGAAATGGCGGGGAAGGCGATCAGAAGGCCGACTACGACGATCTCGGTCACGAAGAACCAGCCGGTGCCGCGGAAGATCGTCCCGACCGGGATCTGCGGCAGGATCGAGCGCAGGATGAAGACGTTCATCCCCACGGGCGGGGTGATCAGCCCGATCTCGATGTACTTGATGAACAGGATGCCGAACCAGATCATGTTGATCTCGGCCGCCTGGTAGATCGGCAGGAAAACCGGCAGGGCCAGCAGCATCAGACCGATCGGGTCGAGGATGCAACCAAGCGC
Organism: Wenxinia marina DSM 24838; assembly: GCF_000379485.1. Taxonomy (GTDB): domain Bacteria; phylum Pseudomonadota; class Alphaproteobacteria; order Rhodobacterales; family Rhodobacteraceae; genus Wenxinia; species Wenxinia marina. The sequence continues at coordinate 22,864 of NZ_KB902297.1, read as the reverse complement.
CAGGAAGATCAGGCCGGTGGCGATGATCAGCATGAGGGGCGACAGGCCCCACGCAATCACGCTCTCCGAGATGAACTCCGGCAGGTCCGAATAAGCCATGAACCGGGTCAGGAGCACCGCGCCGAGGATGATGAAGAAGATACTGGCGGTATTCTCGATCGTCCCGCCGATCGCGTCGCGCAGGACCGCGCGTGTCAGCTTGCGCTTGAGCAGGGCGATCAGGACGGCGGCCACGACGCCGAAGGCGGCGCTTTCCGTGGCCGAGGCGATACCGGCGTAGATCGTCCCGACGATGACGAAGATGATGACCGGCAGCGGCCAGACGTCGGCCAGGGCGCGCCATTTCTCGCGAGGGTCCGCGTCCTCGCGCACCTTGGGCGCCAACGCGGGGTTCAGAGTGCAGCGGACCATGATCATCACGCAGTAGAGCGCGGCGGTCAGCAGCCCCGGCAGGATGCCGGCGAGGAACATCGCGCCGACAGAGACCTCGGCGAAATAGGCGTAGATGATCATCGGGATCGACGGCGGGATCATGACGCCCAGGGTGCCGGCGGCGGCCACGGTCCCGGTGGCCAGCCCCTTGTCGTAGCCGAAGCGCAGCATTTCGGGCACCGCGATCCGCCCCATCGCGACGGAGGTCACGACACTCGAACCGGCGGCGGCCGAGAAGCCGGCGCAGCCGATGTTGGTCGCGATGGCAAGCCCGCCCGGCAACCACGACAGCCAGAGCCGGGCAGCGTGGAACAGCGACGAGGTCATGCCCGAGGCATGGGCCACCGCCCCCATCAGCAGGAACAGCGGCACCGCCGAGAACTCCCAGTTCGCGGCAAAGCTGTAGGGAACGTTCTGCAAGATGGAGAAGGCGGCGCGCGGGCCCTGGATCACCATGATCCCGACGGTCGCGACCATCCCCATGGCGAGGCCGATGTGGAACCGCAGCATGATCAGCAGAATCATGACCCCGACGCCGATGCCGCCGACAGCGATGTCGCTCATGCCGTGGTCTCCTCGGGTGCGGCGCCGTTGTCCTTGCGGGTCAGCAGCGTCAGCAGCGCGGCCAGTGTCATCGCGGCGAGGCCGAGGACGACCAGCCAGCGAGAGGGCCACAGGATGAAGGCCGTGCCGGAAATCATTTCCTGCTCGCCGCGCGAGGTCTGACTGGCCGCCTTGATCCAGGCCTGCCAGGTCATGACGGCGAGAAAGCCCGTCAGGCAGATGCCGTTCGCGGTTCGCACCACCGTGCGCAGGCGGTCGGGAAGGCCGGAGTAGAGCAGGTCGGCCGTGATGTGGGCGCCCCGCAGCTCGGCATGGGCCAGCGGCAGGAAGAACAGCGCCACCATGTAGTAGCCAGTGACGATCTGGTGTGTCGCGAAGAGCGGCCAGCGGAAGAACTTGGTCGCGATGGCGTCGGCGAAGATGTGGGCCGTCGCCAGGACCAGGGCCACACCCGCGGCATATGTCATCAGCCGTGCGGCGCCCTCCGCAACCCGGAGCACCTGAGCCCGATGGCTAGCCTTCGGTGACATTGGCCTCCTCCCCGACGCCGTCTGCCTCAAAGTTTGAACACACGATTAAATACTCGGGTGGCTGCGTCAAGGGATGTTTTGCATCCCGGTGCGCCGGGCTATGCTCGAGCCCACCAGGATCGGAGGCACATTGACGGGATGGCACGAACCAACTCCAACTCCGCCGCGACCCGGCAAAGCCTGATCGAAGCCGCGGCCGACAAGTTCGCCGAAAAGGGCTTCCGGGCAGTCTCCATCCGGGACATTGCTGGCGCGGCCGAGGTGAACCCGGCGCTGATTGCCTACCACTTCGGTGGCAAGGAGGGCATCTTCGAGGAGGTGATCCGCGCCAGCGCCGCGGACCATGTCGCGCAGCGCATGCACGACCTGACGCGCGCCCGGGCGAAGGGCGCCGAAATCGGCCTCGAGGGCCTACTGCGAATCTATCTCGAACCCCTTCTGAACAAGAAGAAATGGAGCTCGAACAGAGCGAATTTCGCCCGCCTGCACGCAAGCCTGATCAACGAAAGATCGGAGGTCGCGGAAGAGATCGCCGCCCGTGCCTTCAACACCGTCAACCTCGCCTTCATCGACGAAATCTGCGCCGTCCTGCCCCACCTGCCGCGCGAGGTCGTCATCTGGCGATTCTATGCGATGATCGGCTCTCTGCTATTCTTCGACACCCGCCCCACGCCACCGGGCCTTCTCGTCGTCTCCGGCGGGAAATGCGACAGCTCCGACGGGGGCGAGGTCTACCGCCAGATGATCCCCGTCCTGATCGCCGCCTTCTCGGCGCCCGCGCCTGAAGCGAAGGCCGCTGGCCAGGAACAGACAGCCTGACCGCCCGACTTCTTGCCATTCTTTGATCACGCGATTAACCTCCGCCCGACGCGACACGAGGGGGGAGGACCATGGAACGTATCTGCGCTCAGATCGTGATCGATTGCCTGGCGCTGTCTGGCGTGACGAAGGCCTTCGGTATCGCCAGCGGCAAGATGATGCCGCTGATGCGGGCCCTCTCGGAACAGAACCGGATCCGCTTCATCGGCGTGCGACACGAGCAGGCTGCGGCGATGATGGCGACCGGCGTGGCGCTCGGCACCGGCCAGATCGCCTGTGCCTTCGGCGAGCTTGGCCCCGGCGGAAGCAACCTTGTGCCCGGCGTCGCCAACGCCTTCGCCGATAACGTGCCGCTGATCGTGATCACCACCGGCAACGCCAGCCATCTGACAGGCCCCGACCGCGGCACGCTGATGGACCTCGACCTGGTCGAGCTGTTCCGTCCGATCACCAAGTCGAGCCTGCGCCTCACCGACGGCCGCCGCGCCCCCGAGGTCCTGCGGCGTGCGATCCGCGAGGCGCGGACCGGCCGGCCGGGCCCGGTCCATGTCAACATCCCCGCCGACATCCTGGGCGGGACCTATCCCTACGACCCGCGGATGCTGATGGAGGATGATTTCGCTGCGGCACCCCGACCCTTCGCGGACCCCGCACTCATCGCCGAAGCCGCGGCCTGCCTCGCCGCCGGCAAGCGCCCGCTGGTCATCGCGGGGGGCGGCGTGGTCCGGTCGGGCGCGGCCGATGCGCTGATGACGGTCGCCGACCGGCTCGGCGCGGCGGCCACCGCCACTCAGATGGGCATCGGCACTGTCCCTACGGACCATCCCGCCTACATCGGACACGGCGGCATCATCGGCGGCGCCGCACTCGTCGAGGCCCTGCAGACGGCCGACGTGGTCCTCGCGGTCGGCTGCCGGTTCTCGTCGTGGCTCTGGGGCGCGAACGGGCCGCTGATCGCGGCGGACGCGCGCCTCGTCCAGATAGACACCGATCCCGCCGCCTTCGGCCGCAACGTCCCCGTTACCGTCGGTATCCATGCCGACGCGAAGGCCGCGCTGACGGCCTTGGCAAACCGGCTAAACTCGCACACGCCCCCCAAGGCCGTGACCGGATGGCGCGACATGCTGACCACACGGCATCGGGCCGAGCTGTCCGAGTCGGCGGGTGCGGGGCCTGTCGATGGCCTGCCCCATCCGGCCCGCTACGCCGAACTCCTGAACGAGATGCTGCCGCAGGACGCGCTCGTGACCTACGACGGCGGGCACACGACCTTCTGGCACAACGAACGACTGTCGGCGCCCGCGCCGCGCACCCGGTTTCACGCCCCCGGGCTGGCCCTGCTAGGCGTCGGCCTGCCCTATGCCATCGGGCTGAAGGCCGCCTATCCGGACCGGCAGGTGATCTGCACCGTCGGGGACGGCAGCGTGGGCTTCACCGTCCAGGAACTCGACACCGCCCTGCGCTACCGCCTCCCCGTAATCACCGTCGTGCACAACAACGCGGCGTGGGGAGTCATCCGCGCAGGGCAGCAGAAGCACGGCTTCGACTTCGAGACCGACCTCTCCGGCACCGACTACGCGGCCATCGCCCGCGGCTTCGGTTGCGTCGGCCACACCGTGAGGTCCGAAGAGGAGTTCCGCGCCGCCTTGTCCGCATGCTTGGCCGAAGACAGACCGAGCCTGATCGACTGCCTGACGACATTCCAGCCGCACCCCGCGATGAAGTACTTCGGTGCTGCCGGGGCCCCTCGCCCGGCCGACGTGGCGCTTCCATACTAGACCGGAGGGGGCGACAATGACCGTTCGTTGGGACACCATCATCGTCGGCGCCGGCCCGGTCGGGGTCTTCCTTGCCAACCTCCTGGGCAAGGCGGGGCTGCGGACGCTGGTGCTCGACCGTGACACCGCGCCGTACGCCCTGCCCCGCGCAGTGCATATCGACCACGAGATGGTCCGCCTGCTGGCCGACGTGGGGCTGGCGGAGGAGATGCTGCCTCTCATGCGGGCGGGCGACGGGCATATCCACATAGGCGCCGACCACGGCATGATCCGGTTCATGTCGTCCAGGGGCGCCCCGCGGCCCTACGGCTACGCCAACGACTACTTCTTCAACCAGCCCGAGCTGGAGCAGGTCCTGCGGCGCGGCCTGGGCCGGTTCGGCCACGTGACCCTGCGGCTCGGCGAAGAGGTCACCGGCGTCGCCCAGGACGACAGCCAAGCGACGGTGACGCTGGCAAGCGGACAGACCCTGGCCGCGGATTACGTCGTCGGCACGGACGGCGCTCGGTCGACGGTTCGCAAGGCCCTCGGCATCCATCTCGACGACCTCAATTTCGAGGAACCCTGGCTCGTCGTCGACGCCGAGGTGGACGGCCGGATCACCTATCCCGACCTGACCGGCATTCCAGAGAGCGCGGACCTGCAGAACCTGTCGCTCATGATGTGCGACCCGTGGCGGCCGGCCACCATCGTCCCGGGCCGGGGCAATCACCGGCGCTGGGAATTCATGCTGCTGCCGGGCGAGAGCGAAACCGTAATGGCCCGCCCCGACGTCGTGGCCGATCTGGTCCGGCCTTGGGTCCGGGACGTGCCCCATCGGATCATCCGCGCCACGACCTACCGCTTTCACGGCCTCGTGGCCGAAAACTGGCACGTGGGCCGCGTCTTCCTGGCTGGGGATGCCGCGCACCAGACACCGCCCTTCTTCGGCCAAGGCCTCTGCCACGGGCTGCGCGATGCGGCGGGGCTGGCCTGGCGGTTGCGGCTGCTGCAGGATGGCATCGCGGGGCCGGGACTGCTGGACAGCTACCAGACAGAGCGCGACACTCAGGTCCGTCACGTTATCGGCGCCGCGGTCGAGGCCGGCCGCTACATCTGCGAACTGGACCCGGACAAGGCCGCGGCGCGCGACGCCCGCCTTCGCGCGCAAACCGGTATCCGCAGCGCCGCCGAACTGATTGCGCCCCTGCGTTCGGACATCATTTGCGACAACGCGGGCGAGCGGTTCATCAACCCAGCGGCGGGCGACGGCCGGATGCTGGACGACGTGACCGGCCGCGGCTGGCGTCTCTTGCGCGCGGCCCCGGTCCCGGCGGTCTCGCCGGTCCTGGACAGCCTCGGCGCCGTCACGATCGACCTTGCTGCCCTGCCGGACCGGGAGGGGCATCTGGACGCGTGGTTCGACAGCCGCGATGCGGCGGCCGCGCTGGTGCGTCCGGATTTCTACGTTGCGCTCATCGCCCGGGACGCGGACGATCTGGACGCACGACTGACCGCGCTCGGAACCGCCATGGACCTGCGCCTGCCCGGCACCGCCTGACCACCTAAGGAAAGACACCATGCGTTTTGTCAGTTTCACCAGGGACGGAGCGGCGTCCTGGGGCCGCATCGGCCCCGACGGCGCGATCATCGACCTTGGCGCCCATGAGACCGACCTGAAGTCCGCGATTGCTGCGGGCAAGCTGTCGGCCGACCTGGACGGGCCCTCGCTGGCCCGCGGTGAGGTCCGGCTCCTGCCCATCGTCCCGAATCCGGCCAAGTTCCTCTGCGTCGGACATAATTATGAGTCCCACCGGGTTGAGACGGGCCGCGACCCGACCGACCATCCCTCCATCTTCACCAGGTTCGCCGATACGCTGATTGGGGCGGACGATCCGATCGTCCGCCCCACCGCCTCGACGGACCTGGACTACGAGGCCGAACTGGCGGTGGTGATCGGACGCGGCGGGCGCAACATCCCCGAGGCCGAGGCGATGGACCACATCGCCGGCTACACCTGCTTCAACGATGCCTCCGTCCGCGACTGGCAGTGGCACAGCCGTCAGTTCACCCCCGGCAAGAACTTCCCCGGTACCGGCCCACTCGGGCCGGAATTGGTCACGCCGGACGAGATCGACGACCTTCCATCGGTGCGCGTCGAGTCGGTCCTGAACGGCACCGTCATGCAGAGTGCGACGCTCGACCACATGCTCTTCCCGGTCCCGGTGATCATCGCCTACATCTCGCAGTTCACCCCCCTCGCCCCCGGCGACGTGATCGCCACCGGCACGCCCGGCGGCGTCGGTGCCAAGCGGACGCCGCCGGTCTGGATGGCCCCCGGCGACACGATCGAGGTCCGTATTTCCGGTGTCGGCACCCTTTCGTCGACGGTGGTGGCGGAGGCCTGACGTGACGAATTTTCCCCTCTCCGGCCTGCGCAGCGTCGAGATCGAGGTGCCGGACCTCGACGCGGCAACCCGCTTCTACACCGATGTCTGGGGCCTGATGCCGTCCGCTTCGCCCGGAGGCGCCAAGGGCACGGTGCACCTGCGGGGCCATGGCACCGATCCTTATCTGCTGTCCCTGACGGGCGGGCCCGCTATCGCGGTGCGCAGCGTGACCTGGCGCGCCGCAGAGCGCACCGATCTCGAGGCCCTTCGCGCGCGCATGACCGCGGCGGGCGGCACCGACGCCACGCCCGTCGCCCCCGTACCGGATGCCGGCGGCGGCACCGGCTTCACGATCCGCGACCCGGGGCAACGGAAGCAGCGCATCGTGCAGGGCGACACACCCGCCGCCCCGGCGCCGAACGATGCCCACCGCCCGGCCCGACTGGCCCACGTGAACATCAACAGCGCCGACCTCGACCGCGACATCGCCTTCTACCACGACGCCTTCGGCTTCCGACTGACCGATCGGTCCGGGATGATGGGCTTTCTGCGAACGAATGTGGATCACCATGCCCTCGTCCTTGCCAAGGCGACGGTGGAGACGATGAACCACGTGGCCTTCCTGCACGAGAGCGCAGAGGACATGATGAAGGCCGGCGGGAAGATGTGCGACGCCGGCTATTCCATCGGCTGGGGTCCCGGCCGGCACGGGCCGGGCGACAACGTGTTCCTCTACTTCGTCGACCCCTTCGGACTGGTGATCGAACACACCGCCGAGGTCCTGCCGGTCGACGACAGCTACCCGGTGGGCGGGCCAGAGGACTGGACATGGCCGGCCGGACGAACGGACCAGTGGGGCATCGCGCCGCCGAAAAGCAAGGAATGCAAGCGAGCGCAGCTTAGTGTTCGGTTCAAGTGAAAACAATTACTAACGCAGACCAAACAGGTTCGGGCAACGGTAGTGTCGGCTCTGTCAGATTAGTCGCTGGTGGCCGTCCGCTTCCGCCCTGCCCCGCTCCGGGCTGGACACAGGACCATCATCGCTTGGCTCAAAGCGAAGAGGAGCACCAGGAGATTCACCGATCGACCGCATCTCTACTCTGCCTCGCGAGGTTCTTCTGACAAGACCCCTCGCCCTCGTGGTCGACCGCGCGCAGCGGTAGTGGGTCTTGCCGTTGATCTTCACGAAGACCTCGTCAAGGTGCCACTGCCATCTGCTGGACCGCAGGCTCTGGATCCGTCTCCGCCGAATCTCCGCCGCGAACATCGGCCCGAACCTGTTCCACCAGTAGCGGATCGTCTCATGGCTGACCTCGATCCCGCGCTCATGCAGCAGGTCTTCGACATTCCTGAGCGAGAGCGGGAAGCGGGCATACAGCATCACCGCCAGGCGGATGATCTCGGGGCTGGTCTTGAAGTAGCGGAACGGGTTCGGCTGGGTCATCCTGTGACGCCAGGTGGGCGCCCTGCCCCGCTCAAACGGTTCCTCTGACAGTCCCCCCTGAGTACTGGATCGCTTGCAGCTGAAGTCCTGCTGAAACCAGAGCCGACGCCCACCCCGCAAGGGCCGCGCGAGCATTCGGGTGCGTCGGTGCGGTGTTCCGGGCTGGTCTCGACGTGGTTGAACGGGCCCGCTGCTATCCCAAGTGCGCTACCCTGCCCCAGGTGGTTCCGGCCACCCTCCCGACCGCCGGCGCCGCCCCCTCCAACCCGGCCCGAGCCATCGGTCGGCAGGTGCGCGGTCAGGCAAAGCGGTATTCGATGAGATGGTCGTAGGGTGCGCCGGGCGTCAGCAGGCTGGAGGGAAAGTCGGCGCGGTTCGGCGCGTCCGGCCAGCCCTGCGGTTCGAGGCACAGGCCGGACCGGGGGCCGAACCGTCCTCCGCCGACCTTGTGGCCGGTGTAGAGGTGCAGGCCGGGCTGCGTCGTCGAGAGGGTCAGGCGGGTACCGCCAGCGGCCAGGGTGGCGACCTCGCGCATCGGCTGCGCAGGGCGCTCTCCGATGCAGAAGGTGTTGTTGAACTCCGCCCCGCCGACCCGCCGCGGATCGCGGAAATCGTACGGCGTGCCGGCGACAGGTGCCGGTTCCAGAGGCACCAGCGTGTCCGAGGCGGGAAGGTACCGCTCTGCCGCGATGCAGACCACGTGGTCGTCGATCGTCCTCGAACGGTCGAGGTTGAAATAGGGATGATGGGCAAGGCTCAGGATCGTCGGGGCCGACGTGACGGCGCTGAGCGTCAACCGCAGGATCGCCGGCGCGGCCACGGTATAGGTCGCCCGCACCGTCACCGCCCCGGGGAAGCCCCCCTCCCCGTCCGGGCTGTCGATGCGGAACGTCACGCTCGCGGGTCCGGCATGCTCCACGGTCCAGACCCGCGTGGCGAAGCCCCGGCTTCCGCCATGCAGCGTGTTCACCCCGGCGTCGTTGCGCTCGAGCGTCAGGACCTGCCCGGCGACGCAGGTGCGGCCACCGGCGATGCGATTGGCGAAGCGACCGATCACCGCCCCCGAGAACAGCGCCTGTCGCGCGATGTCCGCATCGTTGAAATCGAGGATCAGCGGATGGTCGCGGCCGCCGAGCCGGAGGTCGATCAGGCTCGCTCCGAAGGGATGGACCCGCGCCACGAGATCCCCCGCCGACAGGAAAACGGACCCAGGCGCGCTCACCGTCACTCTAGCCTTCGGCCGCTCGTGGCGTCGAAGAAATGGAACTCCCCCGGATCGGCGCCGACCCGGACCGTGGTGTCGGCGGCGTACCGTTCCTTGACGCGAGACAGGATCATGATGTTCTCGCCGCCGCCATGGGCCCCGTCTCCTCCGGACAGGAGGGTCGCGGCCAGGAGCGTCTCGGACCCCATCGGCTCCACCACCCTCAGGCGGCACTCGCCGAAGGCGGGGCCAACGCCGCCGACATGCAGCGACTCCGGGCGCACGCCGAGGACGACGGGATCGGACGTGACCGGGGCGTTCGCGGCGAGCGGTATCCGTGCGCCGGCGTCGCTGAGGAACGCGCTGTCCTCGATCCGCCCGTGGATCAGGTTCATCGAGGGCGAGCCGATGAAGGCGGCGACGAAGAGCGAGGCGGGTTTCTCGTACAGGTCCATCGGCGTACCGGCCTGCTCGATCCGGCCGGCGTTCATCACGACGATGCGGTCCGCCATCGTCATCGCCTCGACTTGGTCGTGGGTGACGTAGACGGTGGTCGTGCGCAGTCGCTGGTGCAGCTCCTTGATCTCGGAGCGCATCTGCACGCGCAGCTTGGCGTCGAGGTTCGACAGGGGCTCGTCGAAGAGGAACAGCTTGGGATTGCGGACGATCGCGCGGCCCATCGCCACGCGCTGGCGCTGGCCGCCGGACAGCTGCGCCGGCTTGCGTTCGAGCAGCGACACGAGGTCGAGGATCTCGGCCGCCGCCTGCACCTGCCGGTCGATGTCGCCCTTCGGCGCGCCGGCCAGCTTCAGCGAGAACGCCATGTTCCGCCGCACGGTCATGTGCGGGTACAGGGCGTAGGACTGGAACACCATCGCGATGTCCCGCTCGCGCGGGGGGAGCCGGTTGATGACGAGATCGTCGACGACCACGTTGCCGGACGAGATGCTTTCCAGCCCCGCGATCATGCGCAGGAGGGTGGACTTGCCGCAGCCCGAGGGGCCGACGAGGATCACGAACTCGCCGTCGGCGATGTCGAGCGACACGCCGTGGACGACCTCGAACCCGCCGAAGGACTTGCGGACGTTGTCGATGCGGATGGTGGACATCGGCCCGCTCAGTCCGTGACGAATGAGGCGCCGCCGCGGGCGGAACTGCCGGTCACCTCGGCCACCGCGTCGAAGAAGGCCTTCTTGTTGTTGGTGTTGATCGCCCAGTTCACCGGCGGCGACTGGTAGCCGTCCTTGTAGTTGTTGTCGCCCTGGTCGTAGAAGCCCCACGGCGCGTACTCGTCCAGCGCGGCGAACAGGTTGATCGTGCGCGCCGAGTCCTCGTTGATGACGATCGGCATCGGGCGGGCCTTGTAGGCGGCCCTCTCGCGGACGCCGCGGACGACGGCCCGGGTCCCCCTCATGTCGTGCATGTTGGTGTGGACGATGGCGAAGTCCGACACTTCGAGGACCGCTTCGGTGGGCAGGCCCGGCTCAAGCGCCTTGTGGTAGCTGCCGCCGGCGAACGACGTGGCGACCAGCAGGCGGCGGCCCTCCTTCTCGCGGCCGCGGGCCAGCGCGACCAGCTCGTGAACTCGGGCGGGACCCAGCAGATCATACTTGTAGTGCGGGATGTCGCACTCGTTGTTGATCTCGACGAGGATGTTGCCGAGGCCGGTGTCCAGCAGCCAGTCCGTCGCGTTGACGACGCCGGCGCGGATCGCGTCCTCGCCTTCCATGTACTTGTCCTGGCCGAAATAGTAGTAGCCGACGATCACCACGATCCCGGCCGCGTCCGCCGCCTTCAGAAGACGCGACAGGCGGTCCATGTAGGCAGGCTTCAGCTCGCCCCAGGGGTCGATGGCGCTGTTGATCCAGGGCTGCGCGCTCTCGGTCCGGAAGACCGGCATCCCGCCCTGCAGGTTGATGGTGACCGCCGTACAGCCGTGGGCGCGGTAGTTCGGCAGCTGCTCGATGAACTCGGCGAGGTTGCGCTCGGGGTCCCACGTGCCGGTGTCGGGATAGGCCCAGCGCGAGGCGGTATCCGGGTTCTCGTCGTCGAAGATCGCCTGCACCATGCGGGTGTTGAACAGCAGGCCCTCGACCGGGCTACCCTTGTAGCTGCGGCCCTTGTGCGTCGGCTCGCCGTCGATGAGCCATTTGGTGCCGTCGATGGAGATGGTGGTCATGTCTGGGGTTCCTTGAAGGTCAGGTTTTCACGGCGCCGGCGGTCAGGCCGCCGACCAGCCAGCGCTGGACGAAGAAGAAGAGGATGAGGGCCGGCAGGGTGGAGATGACGCAGGCGGCCATGAACGCGTTCTGGTAGTTGCTGACGCCGCTCTCGGTCGCGAACTCGCCGATGCCGACCTGGATCGTCTTCATCTCACCCGAGGACAGCAGGAGCGACGCCCACAGGAAGTCGTTCCAGGCATTGAGGAAGGTGAATACTGTCACGGCCGCGATGCCGGGTAGCGACACCGGAAGGATCACCCGCCAGAACGCGCCGAAATAGGTGCAGCCGTCCATCATTGCCGCTTCCTCCAGCTCGGGCGGGCAGGACGTCTGGAAGTAGCCGCGCAGCAGCAGCACCGCGAACGGAATGGAGAAGCCCACGTAGGCGAAGATCATGCCCGAGAAGGTGTTCAGCAGGCCCATGTCCTGGATCAGGAAGTAGACGGGGAAAATCCGCGTGACGCTGGGGATCAGCTGGGTCAGCAGGATCAGCGCGAGGATCAGCGTCGCACCCGGGAAGCGGAACCGCGCCAGGACATAGGCCGCCATTGCCGAGAGCGCGGCCGCGATGACCGCCGCCGCGGTCGAGACGTAGAGCGAGTTCGCGATGTAGCGCCAGAGCGGGATCAGCTGACCCGCCAGGTCGTACGGCTCCACGCTGGGGTTCTCGGGCAGCCAGACCGGCGGGATCGCCTGCACCTCGAAGTTGGTCTGGAACGAGCTCTTCAGCATCCAGAACAGCGGCAGCAGGATGAAGACCAGCAGGAGCGCGAGCACCATCAGGATCACGATCCGCGTAAGCAGGTCGATGTGCCGGTGCGCGGAGACGGCGATTTCGGGCGCGCGGCGCAGGCCGGCGGTGGCGGTCATCGCAGGTCGTCCTTGTATTGCAGGCGCAGGTAGATCGCGCAGATCACGCTGGTCATCGCGAGGATGATGCCCGAGGCGGCGGCCGCGTTGTCGAACCGGAAGAAGGCGAAGCCTTCCTGGTAGGACCAGACGGCGAGCACGTTGGTCAGGTTTCGCGGCCCGCCCTGCGTCATGATGTAGTTCATCTCGAAGTGGCCGAAGCCGTTCATGAACAGCAGCGCCAGCAGGACCATGAGCACCGGCCGCAGCATCGGCAGGGTCACGTGGCGGAACTTCTGCAGGATGCCGGCGCCGTCCATGTCGGCGGCCTCGTAGAGGCTCTTGGGGATCGACTGCAGGCCGGCGAGCAGGAAGATGATGACGAACGGCAGGCCGTTCCACACCCGCACCGCGACGACCGACATCATCGGGATCGAGAACGGACCCCAGGTCTCGGGATCGGTGAGGAAGCGGATGTTTCCGCTCGTCCAGCCGAGGTCCCGCAAGACCGCGTTGATCGGGCTGCGCTCGGTCTGGAGAAGCCACATCCAGATCGCCGAGGCGACGACGGGCGGCACGAACCAAGGCGAGAAGATCAATGTCCGGACGACGGCTCGGCCGCGGAACTTCGCGTTCACCACCTGGGCGAGGAACAGTCCCATCGAGACGACGATGCCGACCGCGAGGATGGTGAAGATGACCGTCTGCGAGATGGTCTGCAGGAACCGGTCGTCGGCCAGGATGGTGCGGTAGTTCTCGAAACCCACCCATTCGATCGTGTCCCGCTGGCCGGCGAGCAGATCGTACGACTGGAAGCTCATCACCATGGATGCGAGCATCGGATAGATGCCGAGGAGCGCGGTCACGAGGAGCGCGGGCGCCACCATGAGGTAGCAGAAGATGTTCTTCTCGTTCATCGAGGATCGTCCCGGGGGCACGAGGGGGAGGGCGGCGACGGGCGGGCGGGACCTGGGCCCCGCCCGCATTCAGGCGGCCGGCGGGGCCCAGGGAGGATCCGCCGGCCGCCCGTCGGATCAGGACCGGTCGAGTTCCGCCTGCATCCGCTCCTGCGCTTCGGCGATGGACGCGTCCATGTCCTCCTGCAGGACGATGACGTCGTACATCAGGTCGTAGAGGATGCCGCCCGGCTCGGGCGTGGCGATCGCGGACCAGGCCGGCGCAGGATGCTGCGAGGTATGCGCGTCCTGCAGCGCCTCGCCCACCACGATCTTCCAGGGCCGGTCGGACCAGAACTCGGACGCCATCACCTCGGGCTTGGTCGAGACGGTCCCGGCCGCCTGGGCCAGCCGCAGCATGTTCTCGTCGCGGGACATGTATTCGATCAGCTGGACGCACTCCTCGACGTGGTCGGAGCCGCGCAGGACGCCGAAATAGCCGGCGCCCGAAAAGCTGTCGCTGTTCTCCGGGCCCGCGGGCGAGGTGGCCATAGCCCACTGCCCTTCGAGTTGCGGATAGTCGCGGTCGAGCTCCACGCCCCACGCCTGCTCGGCGCTGCCGACCATCGCGAGCTGGCCGTTCACGAACAGCGGCTGCGGATCGTAGCCGGCCTCGAGGCTGTCGGGATTGACCACCTGATGCTCCCACATCAGGTCGCGCATGAAGGTCAGCGCGGTGCGCATCGCCTCGTTGTCGATCGTCGCCGTCTGGCCGTCGTCGGTCATCATCGTTCCGCCGGCCTGCCAGTAGTAGGGCAGCAGCCAGGAGACGACGTTGGTGGCAGTCCCGTAGGCGAAGCCCCAGCGTTCCACGTTGCCGTTCTCGTCCCGGACGGTCAGCGCCTTGGCGTCCTCGACGATCTCGTCCCAGGTCTGCGGCGGGCCGTCGATGCCGGCCTCCTCGGCGAAGTCGGTGCGGTAGATGAAGGCCCGGATGTCGCCGCGCCACGGAATGCCGTAGAAGTCGTCCTGCCACAGGACGTCCTGAAGAGCGCCCGCGTAGAAGTCCTCTTCCAGCGTGGGGAAGTACTCGTCGCGGTACTCGTTCAGCGGCATCGGGCCGTGCTGGTCGCCGCCGATGGCCGAGAACGAGTGCAGCCAGTACATGTCGGCGCAGTCCGGCGCGGCGCCGCCCTGCGAGACGGTCAAGTACGTCTGGAAGGCCGAGCCCCACGGCACGATCTCGTGCCGGACCTCGATCCCGGTCTCTTCGGTGAAGCCGTCGATCAGTGCCTCGACCTCGCCTTTCCAGTTCAGCTGGTCGCCGTAGGTCATGGTCCAGAACTCGACGGCATCCTGCGCCGTGGCGGAGCCTGCGGCGATGGCGGCGGTCGAGCCCAGCACGACGGCGAGCGCGGTTCTCCTGAGTATGGTCATGTCGATTCCTCCCTTGGTCATGGTGGCTATTCCCGCGTCTTCCGCGCGGCCGGGGTCGGTCTTGAAATGGGGAATCAGGCCGGGGGCGGCTCCCCGGCGTCGGTCCTCTGCCGCAGGATCGCGATCGTGCGGCGGATGTGGTCGATCATGGCCCGCTCCGCGACGTCGGGATCGCCTGCCTCCAGCGCGTCGATGATCTGGATATGCTCGCCGAAGGTCTCTTCGGGGGCGCGCAGCAATCCCTGCGCCAGCGACATCGCCATGATGAGGTGCAGCGATTCCAGCATCCGGCCGAGGGGATGATCGGTGACGAGGTTGGTCAGGTAGGTGTGGAACTCGACATCCGCGTCGCGGTAGACGTCGCGGTCGTCTCCCTCCACCGCCGGCTTCACCGACGCCATGAGGGACCGCAGGTACAGGATGTGCTTGCGCTCGATCGTCGGCGCCAGAAGTCGGCAGGTGAGCCCTTCGAGCACGGCCCGCATCTCGAACACGTCTGCGATCTGCCGGGGCCCGAACTCCGCGACGAATGCTTCGCCTCGCGTGGTCAGCTTGATGAAATTCTCCCGCTCGAGGCGGGCGATGGCCGAGCGCAGCGGCGTCCGGCTGACGCCCAGGCGGACGGCCAGATCCTCCTGCACGAGCTTCTCGCCCGAGACGAGATGGCCGCCGAGGATCATCTGCCGCAGTTCGCGGTAGCAGTGATCTTCCAAGGTTTCGCTGGTCAGGGGCAGGCGCATTATGCCGTCCATACATCGTATACAGTGCGTTCAGGATTCACCGTATACAGTGAACGCGAAGGGCGTCAAGCGGCTTCAACCGGAATTTCCCGAGTATTCTCATGTGCTTGAAAAATGCCTGCTCCAACGCCGATGAGGGCGCCCTCCGGCGCCCGTCCTGGCCGTTGTCGCGGCGACGGCTCAGAACGCCAGCGTTGTCCGCATGTAGTCGAGGCTCTCCTCGAGCCAGGCGTGCTCCTTCGCACGCGCCGCTTCCATATCGTCTTCGCGAGGGAGCCAGTGCTCGTACAGCACGCTCATCTCCGGCTGATGCGCCACCGCGGCCAGGACCGCGGGGCCGTCGCACCGCCCCTGCCCCATCGGACAGCCGTGGATCACGAAACCGACGCCATAGGGGTCGGGCACGATTACGTAGTCCTTGAGATGCAGGTTGATCGCGCGGGGCGCGAGCAGGCCGACCGTCTCGGCCGGCCATTCGCCAGCACAGATCGAGTTGGCGACGTCCAGACAGACGCCCAAGTCGGGATCGTCCACCGCGGCCAGCAGCTGCACCATCCGCGGCGACGGATAGTTGAAGTGGTTCTCGATCGCGATCCGCAGACCTGCCGCGCGCGCCTCGGGAATGAGCCGATGGAAGGCGGCGGCGAGGTCGGGGACGGGCTTCGCCGCATCCGGGCCGTCCAGCGCGACCCGCAGGATGCCGGCGTCGATCCGCCGGCCGATGCCGATGTAGCGGCGCACCACGTTCTCGTCGAACCCCTGGCAGCCGAGCTCCAGCGCGATCCCCGCCTCCCGCGCCGCCGCCGCCAACCGGTCGAGATCGGCTTCGGGCAGCGTGTGGAGCGGCAGGTTGTCGGCATACTGGACGACCGCGAGCCGATGCTCACGCGCGACGCCCAGAAGGTCGAAGGCCGTCATCGGACGGGGCGGATTCAGCCCCTTGTGCCCGATCGACCAGCGGAACGTGTAGGACCCCAGACCGAGCTTCACAGCAGGCCCTTCACCAGGTCGCGCATGGTCCATTGCGGCAGCCCGCCGGCGATGCCCTGGCGGATCGTCTCGGGCCCGATCTTGTCGAGCAGAGCGTCGAGGTCCTCCATCATCTCGAAGGTGGCCGCGATCGCCTCGCCGCCGTCGCCCGACCGGGTGAATACGTCGTAGGCCACCCACCCGTCGTAGCCGATCCGGCGCATGTAGTGCAGCGTCTCGAGCGTCTGCCACAGGTGGACCGACGCGGGCAGCATGTCCCAGTCGGCGCCGCGATCGTTGTCGTTGAAGTGGATGTAGAACAGCCGGCCCGCATCGTTCGCGTGGGCGATCTCCGCGCCCGGGCATTCGCCCGCGATCAGCGCGTGTCCCACGTCCATCGTGACGCCGAGGTTGTCGGCCCCGACCCGGTCGCAGAAATGCAGGGTCTTTCCCATCGAGGGCAGAATAATGTGGTTCTTGCTCTCGTAGGCCTTGTACTCGATCGACAGCTTGATGTCGGACCGGTGCGCAGCGGCCTCGCCGAAGCACTCGATCGCCCATTTCCACTGCTGGATGTGGTCCGCCTGGAAGGCGTAGTCCCAGCCGTCGATCAGCGGGCAGACGGTGATCATCCCGGCGCCCAGCTCGGCCGCCAGGTCCATCGCCGTCGTCATGTACTCGACCGTCTCGCGGCGGATGCCGGCGTCGGGGCTGGTGAAGGAGCCATCGCGAAACTTCGCCTCGGTCTTGATGTTCACGTTCACGGCCGAGACCGACAGTCCGCTCTCCTTCATCACCTTCGTGCCCGAGCCGTCCTTGCCGAGGTCTTGGGGATAGACCGGCTCCACCCCGTGGGTCCGCGGGATCGACCTGGCGATCTCCAGCCGCTCGGCGAGGTCGCGGTTCGGCTGATACTGGTGGAACCGGTCGCGATAGAGGCCAAGGGTGCCGAGGAGGATCGAGTTCTTGTAGGTCATGGGGTCCGCTCTTTCGGATGGAGGCGTCAGCGCGCCGCGGGAAGGTTCGGAAGGAAGAGCACGATGTCCGGGAACAGCGTGATCAGGGCGAGGACGGCGAGCTGCACGGCGAGGAACGGCCAGATGGCGCGGCAGATCTGCAGGATCGAGACGCCGGCGATGCCGCTCGCGATGTAGAGCGACAGGCCCACGGGCGGCGTGACGGTCCCGATCATCAGGTTCACCGTCATCATCACACCGAAGAAGACCGGGTCGATGCCGAACTCGCGCACCACTGGCAACAGGACCGGGGTGAAGACGATGATCGCCGAACCGCCGTCGAGGAAGCAGCCGGCCACCAGCAGCAGCAGGTTGATGACGAGGAGCAGCATCAGCGCGGTGCCGACGTTCCCCGAGAACCATTCGGCCAGCGCCTGGGGCAGCTGCTCCACCGTCAGGACGTAGCCGACGAGGTTGGCCACGCCGACGATGATCATCACCAGCGCCGAGTTCAGCCCGGCGCGAAAGAAGATTTCGGGCAGCATCGCAAAGGTCAGCTCGCGGTACCAGAACAGACCGACGCCGAGCGCGTAGATGGTGGCGAGCGCGGCCGCCTCGGTTGCGGTCAGGATGCCGCCGAGGATGCCGCCGACGATGATGAGCGGCATGACGAGAGCGCCCGCCGCGGCCACGAACGAGGTCCAGAGACCCCGGTATGAGAAGGGTTCGACCTCGATCTCCCATTTCGCCCGTCGGGCGCGGAAGAAGATCAGCAGCATAAGGCCCATGGTCATCATCAGGCCGGGGACGATGCCGCCGATGAAAAGCGCGCCGATGGAAACGCCCGAGCTGACGCCGTAGAGGACCATCGGGATCGAGGGAGGGATGATCGGCCCCACGACGCCGGCCGCCGCCACCGTGGCGGCGGCGAAGGACGGATCGAAGCCCCGCCGCTTCATCATCGGGATCATGGTCGAGCCGATGGCGGTCGTATCGGCCACGGCCGAGCCCGAGATGCCGGCGAAGATGGTCGAGGCGACGACGGCCACGTGGCCGAGACCGCCGGAAATCCAACCCACGAGGTAGGAGGAGAAGTTGACCAGCCGGCGAGAAATGCCGCCATGCTCCATCAGCGCGCCCGCGGCCATGAAGAACGGGATCGCGAGCATCGGGAAGCTGTCGAGGCCGGCGTAGACGCGCTGCAGCACCAGTTGCGGGGACAGAAGGTCGATCGAGGAGAGGACCACGATCGCGGCGCCGGCCAGCGCGAAGGCGATGGGCGTGCCGATCAGCAGGAAGAGGAAGAAGACGCCGAAGAGCAGGCCGAGGGTCGTCATGCCGGCACGCGGCGCAGGGCGAAGCGGGCGTGGCGGATCGCGTGGAGGGCCAGCCAGGCCAGCATCAGCGCGCAGGAAAGCAGGACGATGGCGAAGATCACCCCCATCGGCAGCCGAAGGGCGGGCGTCCGCTGGTCCCATTCGCGGAGGAGCGTGGCCCACCCCCCGCGGACGAGAAAGGTCGTGCACCAGAAGGCGAGCGCCGCCGCCACCGCCGCCGCTGCATGGCGCAGCCGCGGCGGCAGCAGGTCGACGAGGACGGTGACGGTCAGGTGCTCCTCGCGTCGGGCCAGGACGGCGGTGCCGAGGAAGACGAGGCAGATGAACAGGAAGCGCGCCACCTCCTCGGTCCAGCTGAACGGCCGGTCCACGACGAACCGAGAGGCGACCTGAAGGGCGACGACCAGGATCATGCCGGTCATCGCAGCGACGATGGCCCACCGCATCGCGGACAGGAGCATCGCCTCGGCGCGTGCGAAGGGTCCCGGCGCCGGGCCGGCAGGGTCTGGCAACCGGGACATGTCGGCCTACCGCGCGTCGTCGATCAGCTGGAACCAGTTCGCGGCCTCGTCGCCGAACTCGGCGATCGCGTCCTCGCGCAGCGGCGCCACGAGGGCGGCGAAGGCGGCGCGATCGGGCTCGGTGACCTGCATGCCCTGCCCCTCCAGCTCGGTCAGCAGCGAGGCGTCGTCCGAGGCGACCTTGTCCCGCTGGACCTGCTGCGCGTCGATCACCGCCTGGCGGACGATCTCCTGATGCTCGGGCGACAGCTCCTCCCACAGTTCCTCGGAATAGAGGACCATGTGCGTCAGGTGCAGGTGCCCGGTCAGGGCGAGGTGGTCGTTCACCTCGGAGAAGTGGGCGCTGTAGATGTTCGACAACGGGTTCTCCTGGCCGTCGACGACGCCCTGCTCCATCGCGGTGTAGAGCTCGTTGAACGCCATCGGAGTCGGGCTCGCCCCCATCATTTCAAGTGTGCGCAGGTGGTACGTCGACTGCGGGGTCCGGATGCGCAGTCCCTGCAGGTCCTCCGGCGCCTCGACCGGCTGGACGGAGTTCGTCAGGTGCCGCATCCCGGCCTCGAAGAAGCCGAGCAGTTCCACGCCGTGCGCCTCGACCTTGGCGGCGACCTCCTCGCCCAGCGGCCCATCGAAGGCGCGGAAGGCGTGCTCGCGGTCGTCGAAAAGGTACCCGATCTCGAGCGCGCCCATCACCGGCTCCCACGAGCCGAAGAACCCCGTCGTCACCCAGGTCATCTCCAGCGTGCCGGACCGGAGCTGCTCGACCATCTCGCGCTGATTGCCGAGCTGGCTGTCGGTGAAGACGCGAACGTCGATCTCGCCGTTCGACCGTTCCTCGACCAGGCGCTCGATCTCGCGGGCGCCGACGTTCTCGGGGTGATCGCCCGAGACGACCGTCCCGATCTTGATCGTCACTTCCTGCGCGGAAAGCCCCGCGCCGGTCATCGCCAGGATGGCGGCCGTCACCAGTGTCCGTGTCATCTCGTATCCTCCCGTGAGATTTCTCGTTCGCCGCCCTTCGGCGGTGCGCCGGGAACCGAGGCCCCGAGCGCGCCGCGGCCCCGCTCCTGCCGCTCGATCAGCGCCAGCAGCTCGTTCGTGGTCCGTTCCCAGTGGTTGCGGTACAGCGCCTCCAGTCGCGGCGCGTCCGCTGCGACGAGGCGATCGTACATCTCCCGGTGTTCCTGCGTGGACCGGACAGGCAGTTCGCGCAGCCAGAGGGCGAAGAACCTCGCCCGATCAGTCAGTCCCCGCTGGGCGTGGTACAGGCCAATCAGCCTGGGGTTCCCGCAGATGTCGACCACTCCGAAATGGAAGTCGGTGTCGGCGACAACCCAGCGCTCGCGGTCCTCCACCGCGATTGCCGATTCCATGCGCTCCACCGCCTGAAGGACCGGTGCAAGCAACTCTACACGGTCGTCGCGCTTCGCGACGGTCAACGCGGCTTCAAGCTCAAGTGCTTTCGTAAGCTGGTGGATGTCCTGCACGTCCTTTTTCAGGAGCGGCAGGATCCGCGTCCCCTTGCGAGCCAGGATCTGGACCAGCCCCTCGGTCTGCAGCCGCAGAAGAGCCTCGCGGATCGGCGTCCGACCGTACCCCATCCGTGCCCCGAGCTCCCTGTCCGACCAAAGCGAGTCCGGGGCGAGGCGCCCCACAAGGATAGCCTCACGCAGATCGGCATATGCGGTATCCGACTGACTAGCAGGGGTGTCATTCAAAAACATATCTCATCTCGTATATTAGTTCGTATGTGTTTGCTAGGGTCTTTTGCCCATGTTGAAGGGAAGGGTCAGCCTCGAGCTGGTTCACGAGGTCGACGACGTTGAAGAAGCGGCCGCGGGTGCCGCTGCGGATCAGCGCCCGGGCGACGGCAATCGCGAGACGGGTTCTCGAGCAGCCTGTAGGGGATCACCCACCCCTCGATGATCAGCAGCAGCGGGTCGCAGCGATTACCCTTCGCTCTGCACCTGAAAACTGGACCGCGTAAAGCTGGAGTTTTCGGCTACGCTTCCCTGGCTGGGACAGGAGCGGAATCGGATGAAGGCATCGAGGTTCACGGAGGCGCAGAAGGCGTTCGTGCTGAAGCAGGGTGAGGAAGGGACGCCGGTCGCGGAGATCTGCCGCAAGGCGGGGATCAGCCAGGCGACCTACTTCAATTGGAAGAAGAAGTATGGCGGCCTGCGCCGGCCGTGCCGAAGGCTATGTTGCCCGCCTTCTTCCCCTCGCCCTGCTCTCGCCGCGCATTCAGGAGGCCATTGCTCAGGGGACCAGCCGGTCGATCTGACGCTGGAGTGTCTGTCACGGACCCAGCTCCCGCTCGACTGGGAGCGCCAGGAGGCGATGGCCGGGCTCCGGGCCTGACCGAAGCGATCTTCGCAGGCTGAGCGCGCCACACCCTGCGCGGTATTGCTTCCCTGAAGAGGGCAGAAAATTCCCTGTTCGATCCGGAAAATTCCCTGTTCGAGCACATAGGGAATTTGCCGACAAGCCACTGATTGATCACGTCCGTCAAGCTGGTGTAATTTCCCGGATGGCCTGAGGGCATGATCAGGCGGCTTCGGTGGTGATGCTGAGAATGGGGTCGATCTCCTCGGTGTCGATCTGAGCGAAGGCCTCGACCATCATGTAGCGGCTCGAGGTCTGCCATTCGTCGTTCTGCTCGAACAGGACTGCGCCGATCAGGCGCAGGATCGATGCCTCATTCGGGAAGATCCCGACGACGTCGGCGCGACGCTTGACCTCCTTGTTGAGACGCTCGATCGGGTTCGTCGAGTGCAGCTTGGTGCGGTGCTGGCGCGGGAAGGCCAAGTAGGCGAGGACGTCGTGTTCGCTGGCATCCATTAGGTCCGCGAGCTTGGGCCAGCGGGCACGGAGTTGTTCGGCCACGTGGCGCCAGGTCTCGCCGGCATGCTTGCGGTCGGGCTGATCGAAGGCCTGGCGGATCGCCGCGGCGACGACGGTGTGCTGCCCCCTTGAGACATGCGCGAGGGCGTTACGCATCCAGTGAACCCGGCATCTTTGCCACGTCGCCTCGAGGACGCGGCCGATGGCGGCCTTGAGCCCGGTATGGGCGTCGCTGATCACCAGCCGCACGCCGCCAAGGCCGCGGGCCTTCAGCGAGCGCAGGAACTCGGTCCAGAAGGTCTCGGCTTCCGACGGACCGATGCCGAGACCGATGATCTCCCGGCGGTCCTCGGTGTTGGCGGCCACGGCGATTATGGCGGCGACCAGAACGATCCGACCGCCCTGGCGCACCTTCAGGTAGGTGGCATCGAGCCACAGATAGGGCCAGTCGCCGGTCAACGGCCGGTTCAGGAACTCGCCGACCCGTTCGTCGATGGTGAGCCATGGGTCGCCATCGGTTCAAGAACCATGGCGAACGCAGAGCTTCGACACCGTGCTCTTGGAGATGCCGCTCAAGCCCATCGCCTGCACCAGGTCGTCGACGCGGCGGGTGGAGACACCGCCGATCCAGGCCTCCTGGATCACAGCGACCAGAGCCTGCTCGGAGGTCTTGCGGGCCTCGAGGAAGCCCGGGAAGTAGCTGCCGGTCCGCAGCTTCGGCACCCGCAGGTTCAGCGTGCCAAGGCGNGTATCGAGAGCGCGATCCCGATACCCGTTGCGCCAGGTCGTCCGCTCGCCGCTGCGCTCATGCCGACCGGCGCCGATCAGGCCGTCGACATCGGCCTCCATCAGCAGCTGAAGGACGGCCTCCGCGATCGAGCGCAGGAAATCACCCCGATCGTGCTTTGCCAGCAGCTCGGTAAGGTCCATGTTGGGCTTGGTCATCGGGGTCT
>NZ_KB902296.1:14198-35534 GCF_000379485.1 Wenxinia marina DSM 24838 | reverse complement strand
TCGGGGTGAAGGGTGCGGCCCCAGTCGAACCGGGCGAGGTCGTCGATGTCCACGCCCCAGAACTCGCGCTGCCTGCGGTTGAGGAACACGCATTTTCCGATGTCGTCCCCCAGCCAGAGCATGGCCGGCGCGCCCTCGATGATGGCTCGGTAGAGGTCCAGCGTGTCGGCTTCGGGCGTCTGCTGCAGCAAGGTCCAAGGCATGATCTTGACCTCCGAGGTCGACCCGGCGCGCATCTGACACCGGCGCGCTGGTGATTGGAAGGCCGCTGAAGACGGCGACGTTCGCCCTTGAAGATTGGTGCGCTAGTGCACAGGACCGACGCCAGCCCAACTGTCGATCTCTGGGGAGTGGGTAGGCGTTTCCGACCCAGAGCCGGACGCCTTCAATTCGATAATCGCGGCCGACGCGGGAACATCGATAGCCTGGGATCGGCGTCGGACGGCTGTCGGGGAGAAGACCATCGATTGACCATCTCCACCGAGGCTCCCGTGCGGTCGTTAGTCACGGCGCGACGGATGACCTGACGGAAACATCGACGCCAGCAGCCACGTCATCCAGTCTTTTTTCACATAAAAACAAACGCTTGAGTCCGATCCAAGCTCGGACATATGGTCACGAAATTTTTCTGTTTCGGATTTTCTTCGAAGTCGCGGACTCTTCCCTTCCATGGTGAGGCGCTGCGACTGTCGCGGGGTCTCCCAGACGAAAAAGGCGCGCCCGAGGGCGCGCCGGCTGAGTTGGGGCTCTGATCGCCCGATACACTTGCCACGCTAGAGGCCGAACATGGCCCGGGCAAGAAAGATCGGAGTTCCGTGATGAGAGACTGATTGGCCCGGAATCTGAGTGATTCCGGGAACGGAGAAGACATGTCGCTGCCAGAAGGCTACGATCCCTCACCGCGCCGTTCGCCGAAGCCGGACGCGCTTGAGCTGGGAGCGATCCCCGGCGTGCTGCCCTTCGCCGGTTCGCGCAATCCGATGGCCCGAAGTTCTGTGGCGCATCGGATCACGACGACCCTTGCCACCCCGATGGATGGTCATCGCCGGCGCCTCTACCATTTCGAGAGCAGCCTCGAATTCGCCGTCGCGATCGACGCGATGCTGTCCGGAACGCTCCACGGGCTCGAAGTCCAGCTCCCGGCCATCGATTACCCGTGGCAGGGCGGCCGGAAGAGTCACCACTTCGACCTGCGGATCACGCGGATCGACGGGAAGCGGATCGCGGTCTTCGTTCGCAACGACAGGAGCCTAGCGCGCGTCGAAACGCAGGACGAGATCGACGCGATCTTCGCCCATATCCCCTATGGCTTCTGCGACCAGGCGGTCATCGTCGGCAGCTGGCATTATACCCGGGTGCTGCAGGACAACCTCCGCCGCATCTGGGAGGCCACCCAGGCCCCGGACCCCGAAGCCGATGCGGCCGTCCTCCAGACCGCCGGAACTGCAAGCTACTGGGATATCGATGGTTTGATCCGCCACTGCGGTATTCCCCGCGCCCGTGCTTGGCGCGCGACGCTGCGCTTGATCGGAAGGCGGGTGCTCAAGGCGGATCGCTACGCCATGATCGACTATCCGTCCCGGATCACGCTTCCCGCATGAGTCGTCGCTCGACATACAACGTGACGGTCGGGTGCGACCTCGTCATCGAGGCACGCACATGGCGCGTGGAAGAAGTCTCCGACGACGGCTTCCAGGTGAAGTGCGCCGAGGACGCGTCCTACACCTGCCTCGGCTTCGAATACATCGACCGGGCCATCGGGGACGGAAGCTGCACCGTTGTCACACCGGCCATGGCGGAGAAGCGAAAGCAGCTCCTCCAGCTGACCGGTGGCTTCGAGCGTGTCCAGCAACTCTCTCCGTTCCAGCAGGCCGTCATCCGGGCGAAACTGGCGGTGCTGAACGCGATGAAGTGTCTTGAAGCCGAAGGGCACAAGCTCACGCAGCGCTATCTCGACCAGGGTCCAGTGCGGAGCGCTCTGAGGAGGATCGCGATCGACGAGACTGGAGCAGCGAGTCTCTTCACGACGGTCCACGACAACGGAGAAGCCGTCACAATCCCGGTTCCGAAGGGGCGGACACTTCAGAAGTATCGCCAGCTTCTGGAGCAGTTCGATGGCAACCCGGTAGTCTTGCTGGTTCGCGATCACCTGAAAGGTCCGCGCGGCGACAAGGCCAGAAAGATCTGCGATCTGGGGGAGCGCTTCATCGCGGCGGTGGTCGAGGGCTATCTGGCTGTCTCGCAGCCGAAGGCCGCCGTTGTTTTCCGCGACACGATGGAGAGCTTCCCCATTGCCCCGGACGATTTCGCGAGGAACTTCAAGTTCCCCTCTCTGACCACCGTGAGGAACCGTATCCGTCAACTCGGATCGACCGTGGTCCAAGTCGGCCGCCTTGGCCGGCGCGCTGCAGCCAACCGGCTCCGGTCGGGAACGTCCTCAATCCCGGCGGTCGGCTTCGGGGAGTATGTCGAGACCGACCAGTGCCTGCTGTCCATCTTCGTCGATGCATCGGGTCAAGCTCGATCAGAGTTCTGGAAGAAGGAGGATCAAGAGAAATTTCCGGAGAGGGGAATTGGCGAGCCGCGAGACGGGGAGCGAGTGGCAAAGCGCTACTGGCTGAGTCTCGTATTGGACGTCGCGACCCGAATGATCCTCGGGTGGCATCTGTCGGAGACGGCAACGGCCGAGGCGACCAAGGCTGCGCTGCGGATGGCGATGCGAAGCAAGGAACGGAAAAAGCGCCTCTACGGGTGCGAGTTGGAGCCGGCGCCTGCCGTGGGGTTCACGGAACTTAGGTCGGACAACGGCACGGCGGTGCGAAACAAGGACGTCATGGCAGCGCTGGCGGGGCTGAACGTCATGGTCAGGCTGGGCAGGGCCTACGAGGCTGCCGACAAGCCTTACGTCGAAAGGCTCTTCGGGACGACGGACCTCCAGGTTCTAAATCGACTCCCGGGTTATGCCGGTCCGAGGCCTGGCGCTTTGCCCGGCGCCGATCCGATGAAGGAGGCCGTTCTCACGCACGACGAACTCTACGCGGCGCTGACGAAGTTCTTCATCGACAAATATCCCGCCCGGCCGCATCGCGGCACTGAATTGCACGGCGCGACGCCGATCCAGAAGATGGCGCAGGTGGTCGAGAAATACGGTGCCATCGCGCCTCCGTGCGCCGAGCAACGACGGCTCCACCTCGGAGAGGTCAAGAAGCTTTCCGTCACTTCGGAAGGGGTCCTGCCCTTCAAGATCCCCTACAACTCCCGCGACCTACAGCTCTGGGCGAACACAGCCCCGTCGCGGATGGTCACCGTCTATCTCGATCCGGACAACCTGGCGCAGGTCACGGTCGAGCCGATCGGCTCGTGCGAGACCCTGACCGCCGACCTCTCAATGACCAACCTCCGGCACACCAACCTGCCCAACGCGCTGCGGCTTCTGAAGGAAGCGTCCTTGCTCCATCCCGAAAGTGCGGCCGTCACGGACGATGACGTGGGAGCCGTAGTGACCCGAGAAGGCCTTCAGGCCTCCTTGAGCGACCGCGCCCGCGTGGAGCGCGGCTACGACCGCGTCACGGACTACGAAGGGTTCGCGACGGCGCTCGGGAACGTCGCGGCGAGGCCGAGCGCGTTTGATGCAAGTTCGCGGCCTGCGGGATCGATCTCGAGCTTCATGGTCGTCGACGAAGGCCCGACTTCGCCGGGGACAGCCGCCGCGCCCGCTCAGCTCGGGATCTCGGAAGTTGTCGCACCCAGCAGCGCCCCCTTGGCCAATCGGCCGACCAACTGCAGCCGTCGGATGCCCAGATTACCCCCGAAACGCCCATCGAAGCCGAGTTCGGGCGCCTCAAGGAGAGCAAGTTCTGATGTCTTTCGTCATCGATGAGATCGTGTCATCCCGCCAATCGCTCTCGTGGCGCACCTTCCCGCTCCGGCGGGCCGAAGAGCTGAAGGCCAACATCGCGCGGATCTTCAGCCAGCACCTGGGCGACCTCAAGCAGGACATCGGCTTCGAGTCCCAGTGC
Source organism: Wenxinia marina DSM 24838 (assembly GCF_000379485.1). Classification (GTDB taxonomy): domain Bacteria; phylum Pseudomonadota; class Alphaproteobacteria; order Rhodobacterales; family Rhodobacteraceae; genus Wenxinia; species Wenxinia marina. The sequence continues at coordinate 31,515 of NZ_KB902296.1, read as the reverse complement.
CTCGTCGTGACCGGCGAACCCGGATCGGGAAAGACCAAGGAGGTGAAGCACCAGATCGCCCAGTTCAACGATGGCCGCATTCCGCTTCCGGATGGAAAGCCGTCTCGGATGGTCAGCTGTCTCCTCGACGCCAAGGGCGGCTGGAAGGACCTCGGCAGCACGACGCTCCGTTCGCTCGGCTACCCGATCGAGAACCTTTCCCGTCACACGCAGGCCAGCATCACGGCAAAGATCGTCGACCATGCCAAGCGCTGCGGCGTCGTCGGTATGTATTTCGACGAGGCGCAGCACATCCTTCGCAGCAAGAACGAGACGAACCGCCATGTCATCCTCGACTCCTTCAAGACCTTGATGAAGTCGCAGGATTGGCCGCTGATGTTGATCCTTACGGGGGTCCCGGAGCTAATGGGCTACGTTCAGGAAGAGCCCCAACTGCATCGCCTCGTCACCCATCAGACCTTTCCGGACCTTGAGTTGCCGGCCGACCTGGGGGTGATCAACGATATCGTCCAGAGCGCCGCGATCGAGAGCCAGATCGAGGTGAGCGATGATGTCATGACCCGGGACGTCTACATCCGCCTGGCCACAGCCGGTGCTTTCGGGTGGGGGCTGGTCATCGGGCTGGTGATAGATGCTTGCGAGGCCGCCCGGGTGCGGGAGGCCGGCGTTCTGGAGCGGCGCGACTTCGCGGCGGCGTGGTGCGGGAAAGTCGCGTCGAGCAGGGGTCTGAACCCGTTCACGCATGACGCCTACGACAAGGTGCTCCGGCGAGAGCATCCCTTCCGGATGTTCAGTCCCGCCTAACACCCAGAGAGTTTCCGGACGACGTCAGGCTCGCACCGCCAGGTGCGGGCCTTATCGTTGTTGTGGCGCTTGTCGGTCAGCCCCGCGGCTGGGATCGTCAACCGTGCGCATGCTTTCAGTTTTCTGCGCAAGGTTTTGCTTTCGGGATGAGACTGGGCGCCCACTAACAGATTGTAAACGCTTACCAATCTCAGCGCCGCGAATCACCCTTCGATCGGTTTTGCGCACGCTTTCCGTGAGTCTGACACGACATTTCCCGTTGCGTTGGAGGGCCTTGCAGCAGCGTGTCCCGTTCGCGGGTGTGCGTGTCCCGTGTAATGCAACCCCCACCAGCAGTTTGACCATGCGCGTTCGGTCGGCGGCGCGGGCGTAACGCTCCACCTCGCCCAGCGTATGTGACCCGCCATCGCCGCGATCTGGTGCGGCGTGACGCCGGGCTGTTCCGCCCAGTAGCAGCAGAACGCTTTCCGCAAACCGTGCAGCCGGGCGGTCATGCCGGCAGCGGTCGCAGCATCGCGGAACATATTTCCGAGGCTTTCGGGCGAGTAGGGGCGGCCTCGGCCGTTGAGGATGGATGCCGTTAAGATGTTTGGGGTCCGATCGATTACCGCCCGCAGCTCCCGCCGAATCGGAACCTCGGCCAGCGATCGGGTTTTCTGGCGGCGGAAGGTCAGCAGGTTGCCCTTGATGTCGCTCCGGCCGATTCGGGCGAGGTCCACCCGCGCGGCCCCGGTGTAGAGCGCAAGACGGCCGCCGCCCGGTTCTTCGGATGAACTTGAGACGGCGGAGGTGCTCGAAAACCGGTTTGAGCCTTTTCTGTTAAAAAACGCTGCTTGATCGACCGGCCGGCCGCTGATTCACTTCCCTTAGGTCACGGGAAGGGCGGCGGCGATGATGGGATCGGGGCAAGTCGCGCAGGGTGCCTTGTTCTATGAGTTCTCGCTGGAAGACTACGTTCCGGGCGATCACCTAATCCGGTCCATCGACAGGTTCGTGGACCTCGGCGGTATTCGCCGCCACCTCGAGCCGTTCTACAGCGGGACCGGTCGCCCCTCTATCGATCCCGAGTTGATGATCCGGATGCTTCTGGTCGGCTATTGCTTCGGTATCCGGTCCGAGCGGCGGCTCTGCGAGGAGGTGCATCTCAACCTCGCCTACAGATGGTTCTGCCGGCTCGACCTGACGGAGCGGGTGCCCGACCATTCCACCTTCTCGAAGAACCGGCACGGCCGGTTCCGCGACAGCGACCTGTTCCGCCACCTGTTCGAGGGCGTCGTCGCCCGCTGCATTGCCGAAGGACTGGTCGGGGGCCAGACCTTCGCCACCGATGCCAGTCTGATCCAGGCTGATGCCAGCCGGCAGTATTCGGCACCGAAAGGGCTGTGGGACCCCGGCCTGATCAGCAGGAACATCGCACCTCGGGCCGTGCGGGGATACCTGGACTCGCTGGACGATGCGGCGTTCGGCGGAGCCAGTGAAGTCGAGCCGAAGTTCGTCTCCCACAGACCCGGCGTCGCAATGGACCGGCGCTCAGAAGGGTCCGGCCTTCTTCGCCTATGCGACCAACTACCTGATCGACACCGATAACGCGGTTATCCTGGACGTCGAGGCCAGCCGTGCAATCCGGCAGGCAGAGGTCGTGCCACCCGCACGACGATCGAACGGACGCGCGACCGCTTCGGGCTGCACCCCGACCGTCTGGCGGCGGATCCGGCATATGGTTCCGGAGAGATGCTCGGCTGGCTCGATACGCGAGCGATCGAGGCGCACATCCCGGTCATCGACAAGTCCGAGCGCTTGGACGGGGCCTTTCCGGCCACCGACTTCATCTTCGATCCCGAGGCGGACGAATACACCTGCCCGGGTGGTAACAAGCTGAAGAAATACCGGCGCACCATGACCAGGCCGCGCTCCGGCATCAGCAACGCGGTCGATGGACGAACTCGTGCAGGCGATGGGCGGCACGGGATCTCGAAGAGCCAGGTCAGCCGACTCTGCGAAGAGATCGACGAGCGGGTCGATGCCTTTCTCAGCCGCCCGATCCATTGCGAATGCCACGCGCCATCAGGCTCGAACCGATGGCGCCTCTCTGGATCGACGCGACCTACCTCAAGGTGCGGTAAGGCGGGCGCATCGTCTTTGCGGCCGTCACCATCGCCGTGGGCGTCAACGCCGATGGGCGGCGCGAGGTTCTGGGCATGGCGATCGTTGCGTCCAAGGCATTCGGGCGATGGCCTTCATCTTTCTGGACCGAGTTCCTCCGTGACCTCGTGCGCAGGGGTCTCGGCGGCGTAGCTGGTGGTCAGCGATGCGCACGAGGGCATCAAGGCCGCCACGGCCCGGGTGCTGTCCACGACCTGGCAGCGCTGCCGGGTGCATTTTCAGCGCAACGCTCTTGCCCACGCCGGCAAGAGCAGCCGCAGGGTGGTCTCCGCCTTTATCGCCACGGCCTTCGCCCAACCGGACCACGCCACGGCCAAGGCTCAGTGGCGGCTGGTGGCGGACCAGATGCGCCCGAAGCTGCCGAAGCTGGCCGCGGCTCATGGATACCGCAGAGGAAGACGTGCTAGCCTACATGACCTTCCCGGCCCAGCACCGCGCCAAGCTTCACAGCACAAATCCGGCTTCACAGCACAAATCCGATCGAGCGCCTGAACGGCGAGATCAAGCGGCGCACCGATGTCGTTGGCATCTTCCCGAATGAGAGCTCGATCCGCAGGCTCGTCGGAGCGATCCTGATGGAGCAGACCGAAGAATGGACCGTGCAGCGCGGCCGCTACCTGACGCTGGAAACGCTCACGCCGGTCTGCGATGAAGTCATGGTCAGCCTGCCTGCTGCGCAGCGCGACTGACCGGCTCGGCCCGCACCAGAGCGCGAGGCCCGCCATCAGCTACACCACGAGCTGGGACACCATCGGTCGATAGCCCAACCCATGCCACCGCGATGCGGGCACCGGGTGCACCGCATGCGCGGCTCGAGGCTGACGATGGTAATGTGATCCGGGAACCGCGCCAGGAGAACATGCGGCGCGACCCAGAAGCGATGGCCGCAGGAGGGGCAAGACATGCGAATGACATCTGCTGCGGTCAGGTCCCGAACGCATATCTGAAATCGTAGTCCGAGGGTCCGGGGCTCGTAGGGCATGTGAGGCGGAGCATATCCAGAACATCTTTCGTCAGCAGCCGGCGTGCAAGTCCATCGCCGATCTCCCACTCCGGCGACAGCCGCTCCCGGGTGTCGCCTGACGTGACAGGCGAGGTCCACCGTGTACGTGCCGGAGACCCGGCCGCCCGATGCCCGCTCACACAGCTGGCCGGGGCCGTCGCCGACGCCACTTACACCAGCACCACGTTCCCCGCCTTGTGGCCGCTCTCGACGTAGCGGTGCGCTTCGCCCAACTCAGCGAACGGATAGGCGCGGTCGATCACCGGGGAGAAAAGGCGCGCCTCGACGAAGTCGAGGAGCTGGCGGTGCATCCCCCGCAGGACATCGGGCTTCAGCAGGCCGGTCGCGGAGAAGCGGGCCGTGCGATTGCCCGTGAGCGTCGTGCGAAGCGCCGCCCAGAGCAGTCCGCCGCTGAGGACCGGGCAGACGTAGCGACCGCCCCGGGCCAGCACCTGGCGCGCCTCGCGGAACGAGCTGACGCCGAGCGTGTCGTAGATCACGTCGTAGCGCTCGGGCAGCGCCGTGAAATCCTCGGCCGCGTAGTCGATCACCCGCGTCGCACCGAGCGAGGCGACGAGCCCGGCGTTGCGGGCGCTGCAGGTGCCCGTGACCTCGGCCCCCATCGCCGCGGCGATTTGCACCGCGGCCGAGCCGAGGCTGCCGGAGGCGCCGAGGATCAGGATCCGCTGCCCCGCCCTCAGCTCCGCGACCTCGGCCAGGAAGTTCAGCGAGGTGACGGCGCCGTCGCTCATGACGGCGGCCTCCTCGTGCGACAGGGCGTCAGGCTTGTGCATCAGGACGCCGTCCTCGGCGAGGCAGACGTGGCTGGCGTTGGCGCCGAAGTTCAGGCCGGACATGCCGTAGACCGCATTGCCGACGGCGAAGCGCGTGACGTCCCCACCGACGGCGGCGACCTCGCCGGAGAAGCAGGTGCCGATCAGGTCGTGCTTCGGCCGGCCGAGGCCGAGGAACAGGCGGGCGAAGCGCGGCGTGCCGGCGCGCATCATGCCGTCGGCGCGGCTGACCGCGGAGGCGCGGACGCGGATCAGGACATCGCCGGGGCCGGGCTCGGGCATGGGACGGATCACGGGCGCCAGCATCTCGGGGCCGCCGTAGCGGGTGACGCTCCAGGCGCTGAGGTCGGCGGGGATGCCTTGCATGGTCTTGCTCCTCGGTTCGGTTGACGAGGAGCGTGCTAGCGGGCCAAACTGGACCCGCATATTGCCCGAAATGGCCCACAGTGGATCGCAGACGTTCCACATGATCGACTGGAAGTCCCTCCCCGCCTTCCTCGCCGTCGCCCGCCACGGCTCGCTCCGCATGGCGGCAGCGCAGATCGGCGGCACGCACGCGACGTGCCGGCGACAGATCGAGGCGCTGGAGGCGCAGCTGGGCGTGCAGCTGTTCCGCCGCGGCGCGGACGGTTTCCACCTGACCGCGGCCGGGCGGACCCTGCTCCCGCAGGCGCTGGACGCCGAGGCAGCCCTGCTGCGCGGCTTCAACGCGGTGCAGGGGCTGGACCGGGAGGCATCGGGGCGCATCCGCGTCTCGGCCGACCCGATGACCGGGCACCTGATGCTGGCGCCGGTGCTCGCCGACTTCGCGGCGCTGTATCCCGAGATCGAGATCGAGCTGCAGCTGTCCTACGGCATCGATTCCATCGAGAAGCTGGAGACCGACGTCTCGATCCGCAGCGTGGCCTCGGTCGACGACGACGTGGTCGGCCGCAAGCTGTTCCCGGCCTCGATCGGCATCTTCGCCGCGCGGGACTACATCGACCGCAAGCTGCCCGGGGCCGGGCCGAAGGGCCAGGGGCTGGAGTGGCTAGGCTACGGCCCGGTGCCGGAGCTGCTGGAGGTCATCGCGCGCTCGCCCTTCCCCGAGGCCCGCATCCGCCACACGATCCCGGACCCCGAGATGCACCTGCACATGGCGCGCGCCGGCGCCGGCATGGCGCTCCTCTCCGCCTGGGTGCAGGCGCGGTTCCCCGAGCTGCAGCGGGTGCCCGGCACTGCGCTGGACGACCGCCGCTCGATCTGGGTGCTGCTGCACTCCGACCTGCGGCGGGTCCGCCGGGTCCGGCTGTTCGTGGACTACCTGTGCGACGCCCTGGCCGAGCGCCGGTCGGAGTTCATCGGGGCGTAGAGCGGCCGATCGCCCCCCCCCCCCCATATTTTGCCCGATCGGTTTACAGGCGGTAGACTGCCCGGCATGGGGGTGGTGACGTCGCTCTTCGCGCGCAGGATGGTCGCGGCGGCCGGGAACCGCGTGGATGCGGCGGCGACGCTGGCGGCCGTCGGGATCGACGCGGGCGCGCCCTGGGACCCCCGGCAGATGATCCCGGCGGAGGACTATTACCGCATGCTGGAGGGCATGGCGGAGCAGTTCGACGTGACGGACCTTCCGGTGCGCACGGGGGCGTCGATGCGGCTCGACGAATACGGCGCACTCGGCCTCGCCTTCAAGGCGGCGACGACACTGCGGGCTTCCTATGCGCGGGTCGAGCGCTATGCCCGGCTCTGGACCAGCGTCGTCGAATACGAACTCCGGCGGGAGACGGGCAGCACGCTGTTCATGCTCCGCCGGGCCGCCGAGAGGCGTCTGGGGATGCGGCTGTCGAACGAGGCGACCCTCGTCAGCGCGGTCTCGATCGCGCGGCAGGTCAGCCCGGATCTGGTCGTCCCGCTGGAAGTGCTGGTCGGGCACCCCGGCCCGCAATCGACAGAGGCGCACGAGGCGTGGTTCGGCTGCCCTCTGCGGTTCGGCGCCGGCCTCGACGCGATCCGCTTTTCGGACGCGACGCTCGCGCGCCCGAACATCCTCGGCGACGAGGGGATTTCCCGATACCTCGCGACCCATCTGGAGGAGGAGCTGTCCCGGTTGCCGGTCGCCCCCGGGCTGGTCACCCAGGCGCGGGACGCCATCGCGCAGGCGCTGAGCGGGGGCAAACCGAGGATGTCGGAGATCGCCCGCGGGCTGGGGCTGAGCGCGCGATCCTTTCACCGGCGCCTGTCCGAGCACGGTCTGAGCTTTCAGGCGCTGACGGAAGACACGCGCCGGGACCTCGCCGTTGGACTGCTTCGCGACGACCGGCATTCGCTGGCCGAGATCGCCTTCTTGGCGGGTTTCTCGGAACAGAGCGCCTTCACCCGCGCCTTCAAGCGCTGGATGGGCACGACGCCGGCGAGCTACCGCAGGAGCGGCGTCGGACGCTGACCGCAAGGTTGGCGACGCCGGTCAAGACCGTGGCGCCCGCGATCAATACAGCGCACCGGGATGGTCGCTATCCCCTTGGGCATCACGCCAAGAGAGGAGTTTCCCATGCGCCGCCCGATCGTCCTGTCCGCCCTCGCCGTCCTCGCCGCCTCAGGCATCGGCCTGCCCGCCGCGGCCGAAGGTGCGCCGGCGCGCAACCCGGCCAACACGATCTCGACCGAGGACGGGCATCCCGACAGCTTCCGCCACTTCGCGCCGGAGCTTGCCGCCATGCGGGCCCGGGGGCACCGAGTTCGGCTTGCATGTCGGCGAGATCGAGCCCGGGCTCTTCTTCGTCACGGACATGATCTACCAGTCCGCCTTCCTCGTCACGGGCGACGGTGTCGTCGTCTTCGACGCGCCGCCGAGCTTCGGCGAGCGTCTCCTCGCCGCCATCGAGATGTCGGCGCCAGGCGTCCCGATCACCCACTACATCCTCAGCCACAAGCATGCCGACCATAACGGCGGCGGGTTCCGCCTGGCGGAGATCGACGGCGTGACCGTGATCGCGGCCGAAGCGAACGCCGACAGCCTGGCGGAGACTCCGCTTCCGGGCGTTCCGGCCCCGACCCAGACCTTCGCCGACAGCCTGAGCCTGGAGGTCGGCGGCGTCCCGATCGAGCTTCGCACGGCCGGCTTCCACTTCGCCGACACCGACGTGCTGATCCATCTGCCGCAGCAGCGGTTCCTAATGGCCGTCGATACGATCACGCCCGGCGAGGCGCCGTTCATGAACTTCGGCGGGACCAGCGACGTCAGAGGCTACATGGCTGCGTTCGACACGTTCCTCGCCTACGAGTTCGATCACTTCCTGTCCGGCCACGTCTCGATCCTCGGCACGCGCGAGGACGTGGAGATCGCGCGGGACTACGCGTTCGACGTCCGGGATACCGTAGCCCGCCTCTGGCCGGGTTTCATGGACCGGTTCATGGCGAACATGGAACTGACCGAGTTCAAGAACGGCAATCTCGCCTACCGGATGACGATGGAGCAGGTGCGCGACGACTGCGCCGGTGAGATCCGCGAGCGGTGGGAGGCCAGGCTCTCGGTCGTCGACCTGTGGGCCGACAGCCACTGCGAGACGATGGTCCTGCACGCCATCATGCACTGAGGACCCCGGCGGGCAGGACAGACCCTGCCCGCACGCCCCCCGTTCAGTCCGGAGTCCGACAATGTCCGCCTTCTCGATCATCCTCGCCCACCTGACCCTCCTCGCCTACGCGCTGGTCGGTGGCGTCTTCCTCGCCTTCTCCGACTTCATCATGCGGGCGCTGTTGCTCACCAGCGGCCGCGGCGGCGCCGAGGCCATGCAGAGGATCAATCGCGAGGTCTTCCGCTGGGTCTTCATGACGCTGTTCCTCGGCCTTGCGGTCGTCTCCGTCGCCCTCGGCGTCTACGCCGTGCTGCGGCTGGACGGGCCTGTGGCCGTGCTGGCCGGCGCCGCTGGCCTCGTCTACCTGCTCGGCTGCTTCGGCGTGACCGTCCTGTTCAACGTGCCGATGAACGAGAGGCTCGCGTGGATGGACCCCGCGAGGGACGCCGCGGGCGACTACTGGACCGGCACCTACCTGCCGCGCTGGGACCTTCTGGAACACCGTCCGCACGATCGCCTGCGTCGTCTCGGCGGCGTTGCTGCAAGTGGCGCTGTCGCAGGCCGGGTGAGCGGGGGACCCCACCCGCCGCCCCCGCCGATGTCCGGCCTGGACTGGCAGGNTTGGNGGGGNCTTTGTCCTAACCGTCAGTCCGGCTCCGGGGTTATCGTCCGACCATGACCCAAACTCCCAGTTCTCCGACACGCGGCCGCAGCGTCGTCATGGTGACCTACCCGGATGCCCATGTCCTCGACGTGGTCGGCCCGCTGGAGGTGCTGACCGGCGCCAAGTATTTCCTCCCCGACGGGCCGGAGCCCTACGCGGTCACGCTCGTCGCCGCCGAGGCCGGGCCGGTCCGCACGACGTCGGGCCTGTGCCTCACCGCGGATCGGTCCTTCGTCGAGGCGGCGGCGGACACGGGCGGGATCGACACGCTGATCGTCTGCGGCGGCCACGGCACGATGGCGGCGACGGAGGACGCGGGCCTGCTGGACTACGTCCGAGGGGCCGCGGCGCGGGCGCGGCGGGTCGTCTCGATCTGCACCGGCGCGGTGATCCTGGCCGAGATCGGCCTGTTGAATGGGCGGCGGGCCTGCACCCATTGGTGGTGGTGCCCGATCCTGGAGCGGCGTTATCCGCAGGTGATGGTGGAACGGGACGCGATCTACGTCCGCGACGGCCACATCTGGACCTCGGCCGGCGTGACCTCCGGCATGGACCTGGCCCTCGCCCTCGTCGAGGCGGACTGGGGTCACGAGGTGGCCCTGCAGGTCGCCCGCTACAACGTGATGTACATGATCCGGCCGGGCGGGCAGTCGCAGTTCAGTGCGCATCTCGTCGCGCAGAAAGCCGAGGACCCGGCGATCGACGGCGCGTTGCAGCACATCCTGTCGGCGCCGGGCGAGGCCTTGACGGTCACCGCGCTCGCCGCCCGGGCGGGCCTGTCCGAGCGCACCTTCGCCCGCCGGTTCAAGGACGAGACCGGCCTGACACCCGCCGTCTACGTCGAGACCGCGCGCGTGCAGGCGGCCCGGGTGGCGCTCGAGACGACCGCGCGGGGGATCGAGCAGATCGCCTTCGAGACCGGCTTTCAGAGCGCCGAGCGGATGCGCCGCGCCTTCCAGAGGCACCTCGGTATCTCGGCCTCGGACTACCGGGAGCGGTTCCGCGGCCCCGGCGCCGAGACGCCGGCGATCCGCGACGGCCCGGACTGACCGCCCGGCGCGACTGACCCGATCACGACCGACCGACAGGACCGCGTCCGCGCGACCCAACCCTCATTGCCATGAACAAGGAGACTCATCCCCATGAAACCGCTCTCTCTTACCATCCTTCTTCCCCTGCTTCTCGCAGCCTGCGCGGACGGCGGCTCGGATTACACGCCGATCGTCGACGGGGTGTCGACAGCGGCCTTCCAGAGCGACCTCGCCGCCTGCCAAGCGCTTTCCCGCGACCAGCGCGCGTTCGACCAGGAGACCGCCGCCGCGGCGGCCCTCGGCGCCGGCGTCGGCGCGCTCCTCGGTGCCGCCGACGACGATGCGACCGCGGCGAGCGGCGCTATCGCGGGCGCGCTTGCCGGGGGCGTGGCGAGCGCGGTCGACGTCAGCGACCAGCGCGAAGCCATCGTCGTCGAATGCCTGCGCGGCCGTGGCCACCGGGTGGCGGGATGACCGCCGCGCGCATCGACAGGGGCGGGGGCGGGGCCATGTTTTCAGCAGTTCGCGGCTGGCGACCGATCGGATTGCGGGGGCCGTGGCTCGGCCTGATCCGCCTCCTGCGCGGGCGAGGACGGGCCGGCCCGGCTCCGCTGCCGCCCTGCCTGCGGCGAGATGTGGGGCTCGAGCCTTCCGTGACGTCAGCCACCGTGTATACTGCCTTCGGGCGAAAGCTCTGACGAACGCAGGGACAGGGACACGCCGTGACCGCCCTCTCGTTCGCCATGATCTATGCTGTCCTTGCGTTGATGCCGGGGGCGATGCAGATCGCGCTCGCCGCCGGCGCGCCGCTAGGACGGTTCACCGTGGGCGGCCGGTTTCCCGGGCGCCTCCCGCCCGCCTGGCGCGCGCTGGCGCTCGTGCAGGCGGGGCTGCTGGCGGTCATGGCGCTGGCCGTCCTCGACCGTGGCGGGATCGCCACGCCGCTTCCGTCGGCCCTGTTCTGGCCGGTGGCCGGCCTCACCGCCCTGACCTGTCTCGCCAACGTGGCCAGCCCGTCGCGGCCGGAACGGCGGCTCTGGGGGCCGGTCACCGCCCTGATGCTGGCAGCGGCCCTCGGAACGGCGTTCGCCTGACGCCCGGAGACCGATACCCATGCCCACCATCCTCATCGCCGGAGCCACCGGCTACCTCGGCCGCCACCTGTGCACGGAATACCGGGCGCGCGGCTGGCGGGTCCATGCGCTGGTGCGGAACGCCGGACGGGCGGGAGCGCTGGACGCCGACCGGCTGATCGAGGCCGAGGCGACGCAGCCGCGCACGCTGCAGGGCGCGATGGACGGCGCCGACCTGGTGGTCTCGGCCCTCGGCATCACCCGTCAGGCGGACGGCCTCGGCTACCGGGACGTCGACTACCGGGCAAACCTGAACCTGCTGGACGAGGCGCGAGCGGCCCGCATCCCGCACTTCGCCTACATCCACGTCCTCAATGCGGACGCGATGGCGGAAGTGCCGCTCGTGGCGGCCAAGCGCGCCTTCGTCGAGGCGCTGCGGGCGGCCGATATCCGCTCCACCGTGATCGCGCCGTCCGGCTACTTCTCGGACATGGAGGATGTCCTGGCCATGGCGCGGTCAGGGCGGGTCTGGCTGTTCGGCTCGGGCGAGGCCCGCATCAATCCCATCCACGGCGCGGACCTCGCGGCCGCCACGGCCGATGCGGTGGCCGAGGGGCGCGGCTGGCTCGACGTCGGCGGACCGGACGTCCTGACCCAGGCCGAGCTGGCGCGCCTCGCCTTCGCCACGCTGGACCGGCCCGCGCGGATCACCCGCCTGCCGGACTGCTTCCGCCGGGCCGCGCTGGCGGTCCTGCCCCGGGTGACACCGCGCCGCATCCACGGCCCGGCGCAATTCTTCCTCACCGCGATGGGCCTCGACATGGTCGGCGCGCCCCGCGGCACCCGCCGCCTCGCCGACCATTTCGCGTCCCTCGCCGAACGCACGCCGTCCCATTCCATCGACAGGAGATTTTCATGACGCTGCATCGCATCGGTGGCCTCGCCGCCCTCATCTGCGGGGTGACCTACCTGGTCGGCTTCGCGCTACTGGTCACCATCCTCGCCCCGCTGGGCTTCGGCTCGGGCTCGGTCGACCCGCGCGCCGTCGTGGACTTCAACGACGCCCGGCCGGGCATCCTGACCGCGTGGAACAGCACGATCTACGTCGTGAACGCCCTCGCCCTCGCCGTTCTGGTCGTGGCGCTGTCGAGGCTCCAGGCGTCGGCGACCCCGGCCCGGGCCGCGGTGACCCACGGCCTCGGCCTGATCTGGGCGGCGCTGGGCCTCGGCGCAGGCATGATGGCCAACGTCGCGCTGGAGCAGGCGGCGCTGGCCTACGCGGCCGATCCCGGGGCCGCCGCTGACCTCTGGGCGACCCTGCACGTCGTCGAGCTCGGCCTCGGCGGCGGCAACGAGATCGCAGGTGGCGTCTGGATCGCCGGCGTCAGCGCCGCGGCCTGGGCGGGGCGCACACTGCCCCAGGCCGTCGCGGTCCTCGGCCTGCTGACCGGCCTCGGAGGCCTCGCGACCATCGTCCCCGCTCTCGGCGAGACTGCGGGCGCGGTCTTCGGCCTCGGCGCCATCGCCTGGTTCCTCGCGGTCGGCGTGGTGCTGCTGGCGGTGAGGGACCGGGCCGCGTCACCGCTGCCGTCGGCCTGATGCGCCGGTTCGCGAGAGGGGGATCGGGCGCCCTGGCGGTCGTCCTCGTCGCGACGCTCGCGATGTGGATCGGAACGCGCGGAAACTACGGCGTTCCGGCCCTCGTGACCCACGACCCCGCCCTGCCGGCCGCATTGATCGCCGGGCACCGCCTGCATCTTCGCGTCGACGGCCCGCCGGAGGCCGAGGCCGTGATCGTCCTCCACGGCGGCCCCGGCGGCGACTTCGCCTCGCTGGAGGCGCTGGCAGCGCTCGCCAATACGTGGCGGGTCGTCTTCTACGATCAGCGCGGCGCAGGACTGTCCGAACGCGTGGAGGCGGAGGACCTGATCTTCGACGGGCATCTGGACGAGCTCGCGGCGGTGATCGACCACGTCTCGCCGGACCGGCCCGTCGTCCTCATCGGCCATTCCTGGGGGGCGATGCTGGCGGCCGCCTATCTCGGGCGCGATCCCGCGCGCGTCGACCGCGCAGTCCTGATCGAGCCGGGATACCTCGACGCCGCGGAGCGGGACGACTGGCGGCAGGAGAGCCGGCGCTTCATGTCGGGACCCCGTTACGCCGTCGCCGCCGTGACGAACGGCTTCCGCGCCGCCCGTGTCGACGGACCGGACGACCAGGCTCGGGACGACTTCCTCATCGGGCGGATGGTCCACGCCTTCGCGGATCACCCGGACAACCCCTACCATTGCGGGACCGGCTACGGCGCGCCGATGCGCCGCTTCGGCGCGATGGCGAGCGCCGCATGGGAGGCGGCTCCGGCGGCCGACATCGACAGGATCGGACGCGGTGCAGGTTCGTTCGACGGTCCGGTCCTGCTGCTGGCCGGGGCCTGCGACGACTGGCTCGGCGCCCCTCTGCAGGAACGGCACCTCGCTCGGTTCGCGAGAGCAGAGCTCGCCGTGATCCCTGACGCGGGACACGACGTCGTCTGGGACAATCCGGATGCGGCGCTGGCCGAGATCCGGTCGTTTCTCGCGCGACCGCGTTGACTCCGCACCATGTCGCTACCCCGGAAAGCTGATCTCCGTTACATCGACGACGAAGAACGGGAAGTAGTCCTCAGTCCCGAAGAAATTTCCCGCCTCGACATGCGTCGGTAGCGTGAACCCGCGGAATTTCTGGAAGTCCGACAAATACCCGCCGAAGGGCTGCAGTCTGTATCGGCCCTCCGGATTGGCATCACTCCAGCGCTCGAACGAAACCAGCATCGGTCGGCCGTCCTCGGCCACCTCGACGTCGACCGATTGCTCCAGTCCGTCGTGCTCCATCGTCATCCGCGCGGTCGTCTCGGAGACCGCTTCCCAGCTGACGTGCGGACCCGGAAGGACAGCCGCAGGCGTCCAGAAGACTGCCTCCGCCGCATAGCGGCCGAACGCCGAGCGCGAATGGTCGGGAGCGCCGCCCAGCCGCGCCACGGGGACAAGGCCAGCCAGCCAGAATCGTGTCCACGTCGCGCTGTCGGAACCGCCGATCCGCATGACGCCCGAGCCACCGGACATGCTCCACACGAACCCTTGCGGCGCGGCGAGGACCTGGGTTGCGCTCATCGGCAGATAGCCCGGGGACGACTTGTCGCCCATGCCGAACTGCCCTTCCATCTCCAGCCGCGCCACGGTGTAGAGGGGCGTGCCTTCGGCAATCGCGAACCGGAAGTAGCGTTGCGCGGGTTCGGGCAGCCCGGCGACCATGCTTGCCGTGAACCTCGGCGGGTCCGACGGCTGAAGCGCCAGCAACCGGCTCATCTCGGACCGATCTTGCCTGTGGTCGAGCTGCCGCCAGGCGACGAGACCGATGGCGGCCAACGCGACGATCGACAACCCTGCCAGAGCGAACATGCGCATGTCTGTCCGTTATCCGTCCCTCTCGCAGCCACCGCGCGGACCGCAATCGCCATCCGGCAGACCACCTGCCGACGGTACTCTCTATGCGATTGAAGAAAGCGCGCAGTCGAATGTCCAGCGGAGCCCGTCCGGGGAATAGTCTGCTTCAGCCTTGCCGTCGAGGCTTGTGGCGAGGAGCTGACCGGACACGAGGCTTCCGAATCCGCTCCGCGTGGGCGGCGTGACGGGCGGACCCGACATTTCGCGCCAGGTCATGACGAAGTCGGTGCGCCGGGCCCCGCCCACCGTCCAGTCGATGAGAACCCGGCCGGCCTCGGTCGAGAGGGCGCCGTATTTCGCCGCGTTGGTCGCGAGTTCGTGGATCGCCATTCCCAGCTTCTCGGCCGCCTCCGGTTTCAGCGCGATGTCGGGGCCGGTCATTTCGATCCTGTCGTCGATCATGTCGCCGAAGTGGGCCATCTGCGATCGGACGAGGTCGCGCAGCGGGATCTGCTTCCATTCCGATCTGACAAGGATGTCCTGGTTCGTCGCGAGCGCGTTCAGTCGCTCGGAGAACCGGTCGACGAAATCCTCGAGCCCCTGCGATGCGGTCCGGCGGGCAATGACGTTCACCAGCGCCAGCAGGTTCTTCGATCGATGGTTCACCTCCTGCATGAGGACCCCCACGTGCGCCTCGTGCCGCTTCCGCTCCGAGATGTCGTGGAAGAGGATCGCCACCCGGCCGAGCTCGGGTCCGTCGATGCGGAAGGCGAAGACGTCGAACCAGCGCCCCAGCAGTTCGGAATACTCCTCGAACCGCGCCGACTGTCCGGTCCGGGCGACATCGCCGTAGATGCGATACCAGTGCTCTTCGAGCGCAGGCGCGGCAGTTCGGAGCCACTGCCCGAGGATCTCCTTCGGGAACCCGGTTCGATCGTAGAAGGCCGGGTTCGCCTCGATGACGCGGTAATCGACCCGCCCACCCGCTGCCTCGAGGTCGACCTCGACCACGCAGAACCCGGCATTGATGCTGTCGAACAGGACCCGGTAGCACGCCTCGCTCTCCTGGAGTGCGGTCTCGGTCCGCTTGCGCTCGGTGATGTCGATGGCCGCCATGATCCCGCGCGCCGGCCGTCGCTCGCCACCGGCCCTGGCGAACTCGATCCGCTTGCGCACCCGCACCCAGCGGACGGAGCCGTCCGGGAGAAGTATCCGGTGTTCCGCGCGCAGCATGCCGCCGGAGGAGGGGTCCAGAGCCGCCGAAATCTTCTGCCTCAGCGCATCGACATCGTCGGGATGGAAAGTCGCGTGAAGCCTTTCGCGGGTCGCGACCATCGCCCCGTTCCCGAGACCGTAGAGGCTGGCGGCCCCATCGCTGAGTTGGACGGTCCCGGCCCCGTAGTCGATGTCCGCCAGAACGAGATCGCCGATCCGCTGGCCGAGTTCGAGCCGGTCCTGATCGGCGAATGCGCCGGGCGCCTCCGCCAGACCATTTTCTACCGTTCGGGATTCGTCATTCATTGAGGCGCGCGCGAGGTGCGGGAAGTCCGTCAGGTCGACGTTCGTGCCAAAGATGCGTTCGACGCGGCCCTGACCGTCCCGCACGATCCTCGCGCGATCGAGGACGTAGCGCACCTCTCCCCCCGGTCGGACGATCCGGAAACTGTGGGAGTAGCTGTCGGCCTCGCCGGTCAGGAAGGCCTCGGTCTCTCCTTCGATCCGCGTCCGGTCACCGGGGTGGAGGCAGGACATGAAGCCTGCTTCGGTGTCCGGGGGGCGGCGCAGTCCGTAGATCTCCAGCAGACCCGGCGACCACTCCAGCGAGCCCTCGCCCGGACTCCATACGTAGCGGCCGAGGCCCGGGTAGTCGCCGTCCAGGAAGAGACTCTGCGACATCTCGTTTCGGGTGGGCACCTTGCCTTCTCCCTCTCCGGAATCGAGGTCCTCGCCATTACATCATATTTCTTGAAGCGGCCAAAGGCCGAACGCCGGCTGGTGTCGAGACGGCGGCGAGAACATCGACGACTTGCAGTCGGCATGGCCGCCTTCGCTCGGGCTTTCATCACAAGCCTTCTGTGCCAGACGGTCAGCCGGGCATCGTTGTGGCGAGAGCTACGCGCAACGGGTGCAACCTCCTGCGGGATTCTCGCTGGAGGGCCACGCCGAGAAGCAGTGTCACTTGTCATCGCATTGACCCTTGCCCGGCAAGATAGGCAGGCCGAAGGCGGGTATGGCCTGACGGTCTGTCCGCAAACGGCTCCCGCTTTCGTCAACCCGAAACTTCAGGCACAACGCCCGGCGCAAGACGGGAGGCGGCTGCATGAAGGCCTGGCACCACCTGCTGCCGGCGATGCCGGCCTTTGCGGGGCGCGAGCAGATGCGGGCGGGGCTTGGCGCGGCCNTGGGCATCGGCGTCTGCGNCCTGATCGTCGGCGCCGCCGCGTCGGCCGGCCTTGCCCCCATATCCCTCGTCGCGCCGCTCGGTGCGACCGCCGTTCTCGTCTTCTGCGTCCCGAACTCGCCGCTGGCCCAGCCGTGGTCGGCGGTTGCCGGCAACGTGACCGCGTCGCTCGTCGCGCTTGCCGTCGTGACGCTGGTGCCGCCCCCCGCNGCGGCGNCCGTCGCGGTCGGNGCGGCGATNGCGGCGATGATGCTGATCCGGGCGCTGCANCCGCCGGGNGGCGCGGTGGCCCTGCTGACGGCGCTCGACCCGGCGCCGGTGCAGGAGGCGGGCCCTCTCTTCGCGCTGCTGCCGGTCGGCCTCACCACCGCGGCCCTGGTCCTCGTCGCCATGGTCTGGAACCGCGCC
>NZ_KB902296.1:0-13800 GCF_000379485.1 Wenxinia marina DSM 24838 | reverse complement strand
CCGCGGCCCTGGTCCTCGTCGCCATGGTCTGGAACCGCGCCACCGGCCGCCGCTACCCGTTCCGTCTGCCGGCGGAGACAAACGCGGCCGAGCCGGCGCCGCGGCTCGGCCTGTCGACCGAGGAGCTCGGGTCGCTCCTGTCGCGGTTCAACCAGGCGACGAATCTCGGCGTCGCCGACCTCGGCCGCCTTCTCGCCGCGGCCGAGGCGGAGGCGGCGGGGCACCGCTTCGACGGGACCACCTGCGCCGACATCATGACCGCCGATCCCATCATCGCGCGGCCGGAGATCCCGGTGGCCGAGGCGGCGCGGCTGTTCCTGACGCACCGGATCAAGTGCCTGCCGGTCGTCGAGGGGGACGGACGGCTGACGGGGCTGCTGTTCCAGGCGGACCTGCTGGACGTGGTGGCCGGCGTCGGTCGCGCCGTGCGGCGTTCGCCCCGGCGGCGGACCGTCGGCGACGCGATGCGCCCGGCGACGGGCGCCGTGCCCCACGACATGCCGGTCGGCCGCCTCCTCAACCGGCTGGCCGCCGATGGCAGCGAGGTCGTGCCGGTGGAGCGGGAGGGGTGGCTCGCGGGCATCCTGACCCGCTCGGACGTCATCCGCCTGCTCCTCCGGGGGGCGGAGGAGCGTCCTTCGATCCGCTGACCGAAAGCGCCGCCTGCTGCCGCCTGCGCGAGCGCGGCCACGTCGGTTTTCCGCCTGTCCCGCCGAGGGTGTCATTTCGCCCCGTCCCGCAGAGGACCCCGATAAGGCCGTCCGCCCCTTCATCGGCACAACCGCCGCCGTTTCCGTCGGCGAATGAAGTAGGACATCCGCCTTCTCAAGCGACGGGGGCGCGGTGCCATTCGAAGCCGGTCGGCCCGATGGCGGAGGCGGAGTTCCGCCGGCCGCCCGGCCGCGTGTCGGGAACACGGGGAGGGGCGCGCCGGTTCAAGAGGTCCACGCTCCAGGAGTTGAGCCATGACCTTCAGAACAACGCTTCTAGCCGCGACCGTCGCCGCCGGCGCGATGACCGCCGCCTTCGCCCAGACCGACGCGGCCCCCGTCACCGATCCGGCGGAGTTCGCCGCGATGGCGGCCTCGTCCAACAGCTTCGAGATCGAGTCGAGCAATCTGGCGCTCGATGCCTCGGAGAGCGAGGAGGTCCAGGCCTTCGCCCAGCGCATGATTGACGACCACACCGCCGCCGGCGAGGCGATGATGGCCGCCGCCGAGACCGATGGCGTCGAGGTCCCCGAGGGCCTCAACGAGCAGCACCAGGAGATGCTGGACGGGCTGCAGGGCCTCACCGGAGAGGAGTTCGACCAGGCCTACCTCGACGCGCAGGTGACGGCTCACGACGAGGCCGTGGCGTTGTTCGAGGGCTTCTCGACCGAGGGCGAGGACAGCGCGCTGAAGGCCTTCGCCGCAGAGACGCTGCCGACTCTGCAGGAGCATCAGGCGATGGTGGCCGATATGGCCGGCATGTCGGACGGCTGAGGCAGACGTCCGGATCGGCGCGGGCGGGTTCCTGCGCCGATCCCTCTCGCAGCACCCTGTGCCGCCGCGATGATTTCCATCTTGCGAGGGCAACTCTGCTGGGCGTCGGGCGAAGACCCCTCCGGGCGGTCAGTCCAACGGCAGAACCAGCCGATAGCGCAGGCCGCTCTCGGCGAACGCGAGGTCGGCCGACGCACCNGCTGTTCCTGACGCACCGGATCAAGTGCCTGCCGGTCGTCGAGGGGGACGGACGGCTGACGGGGCTGCTGTTCCAGGCGGACCTGCTGGACGCGGTGGCCGGCGGCGGTCGCGCCGGGCGGCGTTCGCCCCGGCGGCGGACCGTCAGCGACGCGATGCGCCCGCCGGGGGGCGCCGTGCCTCACGACATGCCGGTCGGCCGCCTCCTCAACCGGCTGGCCGCCGATGGCAGCGAGGTCGTGCCGGTGGAGCGGGACGGCCGGCTCGCGGGCATCCTGACGCGGTCGGACGTCATCCGCCTGCTGCTCCGGGGGGCGGAGGAGCGCCCTGCAATCAGTTGACCATGAGCGCCGCGTGCGGCCCTCAACGCAGGATGCCCAGGCTCCCGACCTCCGTTCCGACAGGGCCCGCCAGATCGCTGATGGAATCGTGCAGAAGCTCCAGCACGTAGGGCGGGTTGTGGGCGTAATTGCCCGGGTCGGACGTCACCAGCTTCCAGTTGTAGGCGGCGCGCAGAAGACGCGGCGTCCAGCCGTCGTAGGCAACGAGTCCGTCAGGCCCTTCGTCGGCCCGATCGTCGCCGTTCGCATCGACGAAGAAGTAAGGATACCGGGTGCCGTCGTAGACGATCGGACGCCCGGCGACGAGGGCGGCATAGTCCTCGATCAGCTGCAGCAGCAGGGCCGCGTTGGCGCGGATGTCGGAACTGATCCCGGCGCGGGTGTCGCCGCTTCCGTCGTAGCTCTGCCGGGCGATGCGGATCGCCTCGGGGCTGTCCTCCTGGTGGCAGGTGAGGCAGGGCTCGAACGCGACCTCGAGCGTGTGCGGCTCGTGGCAGGAATTGCAGGTCGAGACCGGGCGGGCATGGAAGAACCGGCCGGAATAGTCCGCGCCGTCGTAGTGGTAGCCGGCGCCGCCATAGCCGCCGAGCCACGTCGCGGCGGCGGTGGCGTAGTGCGGATTGATGAAGCGCAGCTCCGGGCTCGGGCTGTCGACCTCCATCCCGGCGATCGCCTCCTCCACATCGACACCCGCGGTCCGGCCCTGGTGACAGGTCATGCAGGCCGCCTCGACACCAGTAACCGGATGCTCCAGGCCGCTGGGGAAGGTGACAGTCTCGACCTCGGCAAGGCCTGCGTTGTGACAGGTGCCGCAATCGACGACCCCGCCGGTATCGATCGGTCCCTCGACGATGCCAGCCTCACTGCCGTCGAGGCCGTGCCAATCGCGGAACCCTTCGCCCGAGTGGCAGGTGGCGCAGGCGGGCGAGATGGCCTCGTCCGCGTCCCAGTGGCGGAACGCCTCGGCCGCGGCGTCGGCGTGGGCGGACCGGAACCAGTCGGCGATGGCCTGCTGGTTCTCGATCGGGATGTCCTCGGGATTGAACGGACCCGACTCCGGAAGGGCGAATGGGACGATCGCTTCGTCCAAAGGCGCCGCGTCGCCGGCGTCCTGCGCGACCGTGACTGCGCCCTGCGTCAGGAAGAGGACCATGCTCGCCACTGCGAGTATAGCGGGGAAACGAGTATGTCTGCCTTGCATGTCGGGTCGCCTCCGGGGTTGTGACGATCTGCCGCTTTCACTGAATCGCGCTGATGGTAGGATATCACGGAAACGCGAGAACTCAGAGGAAAGCCCTAGGGACGCGATGTCGCACGTCGCAGGTTTGACGCCCGTGGTCGCCACTCCGCCCGCCGTCGGCGAGGGCTGGAGCACGATTGTGACCGAGGAGGCGGGGATCGCCGCCCCTCCCGGCCACGACCTTCGCGTGACGCTTCTGGCGGACGAAGGCGCGGTCGTCGCCGAAGGAGAGCCGGTCGCATGCCTGCGCGATGCGCCGGACATCTGCCTCGTCGCGCCGATGCCGGCGCGCGTCGCGCGGATCGCGCTGAGGTCGGGACGGCGGCTTGGGGAGATCGTCCTGTTCAGGGAGGCGGGCGGCGACGTCGCGGGGTTCGACACGGGCCGGGCGTCGGAGGAATACGGCCTGCGCACGCTGATCCAGTCGGCGGGCCTGTGGCCGGCGCTGCGCCGCCGGCCCTTCGGCGGGATGCCCGCCGGCGGCGAAAGGCCGATCGCCATCGTCGTCATGGCGACCGATACCCGGCCGCTCGCCCCCGACCCGCGGCGCGCGGTCGAAGGCAAGGAGGAAGAGCTGGCACGCGGCCTCGACGCGCTAGCCATTCTGACCGACGGGCCGGTCCTGATCTGCCGGCAGAAGGGCGATCCGCTGACCGGGCCGGGGGCGGGGCGCGGCCGCGCGCGCGAGATCGTCTGCGGCCCCCGTCACCCGCAGGGGGCGGCCGGGCTGCGCATCCACGAGCTGGCCCCGGCGACGATCGAGAGCCCGGTCTGGGACTGCCATGTCGAGGATGTCGCGGCGCTCGGCGCGCTCCTGGCAACAGGCCGGGCGCAGATGCGTCGGCATGTCCATGTGGCCGGCCCGGCGCTGCGCGAGAGCCGGAGCGTCCTGACCCAGCCGGGCGCGGATCTGCGGGGCCTCACCTACCGAGTGGCGGCGCCCGGGCCGCATGTCCTCCTGTCCGGCTCAGCCCTCGACGGACGCGAGGCGCGCTGGCTCGGTTTCCGGGACCGGCAGGTGACGGCGCTGCCTCGGGCAGCGCGAGCCGGCCCGCCGCACTGGTTGATCGCCGCCCTGACCCGCTCCGCGCGGCCCCGGCCGATCATCCCGACCGCCGCCCTGACGCAGGCCTTCGGCGGCGCACTCCCGGCGGCGGCCTTCGTCCGCGCGCTGAGCGCAGGCGACGACGAGACGGCGATGTCCCTCGGCGTGCTGTCCCTGCTGGAGGAGGACGTCGCGCTGGCGGACTACGTGCTCGGTGGAGACGCGCAGCTCGGCCGACTGCTGCGCGGCATGCTGGACCGGATCGAGACGGAGCTGGCGGCGTGATCCGCGGGCTCTGGGACCGCGAGACGGTTGCGTCGCTCCTCGTCGCCGCCCACCTGCCGCTCGCCCTGTTCTGGCTCTGGTATGGCGGGGCGGAGGCCGTGGCGACGGTCCTCCTCGCCGCCCTGGTCCTCGCCGGCTGGCATCTGGTCTTCCTGCTCGCCCGGGCGCAGCCGCCCTCGCTGTCCGGCATCGTGACGGCGCTCGCGGTCGCCGTGCTGGTGCCCCAGGACCTCGGCGCCGTCCGCCTGGTCCTCGGGATCAGCTTCGGCGCGGTGATGGGAGAGCTGGTGTTCGGCGGCTGGGGCCGAAACGTCGTCAACCCGGCGACCGTCGCGCTCTCGTTCCTCGGCTTCGGCTTTCCCGCCGCGCCTTGGCCTCATGTGATGGAGCCGGTGGCGTGGGCCGCGCTCGCGACGGGAGTGCTCGGCATCGCGGCCGGGATTATGCCGGCGGGCGTGTTTCTCGGCGCCGCCCTCCTTGCCGGCGTGGCGGGCGCGGCCGGCGCGCTTCCGGCCGAGGAGCTCCTCGCCGGCGGACTGGTCCTCGTCCTGCTGCTGGGCGATCCGGTCACGGCTGCGGGAACGGCTCTGGGTCGCTGGCTGCACGGCGGCCTCTACGGCGGCTTGCTCACGCTGTTCGCCCTCGGCTGGGAGGGGGGCGCGCCGGTGCAGATGGCGGTGGCGGCGGCGCTGCTGGCGTCGCTCGCCGCGCCGCTCCTTGACGAGATGGCAATCACCCTGTGGCTGGCCCGACGGCGGAGGCGACATGGCGGGACCTGACCGCAATCCCTGGCGCCGGTTCCTGGCGCTGCCGAACGAGAGCCGGGCCAAGACCGTCGGGATTGCCTTCCTCGTCTCGGCTGTCTGCGCGATCGCGGTAAGCGGCGCGACGGTCCTTCTCCGCCCGATCCAGACCGCGAACCGCGCCGCGGAGGAGCAGGCCCGGATCGAGGCGCTGGTGCGCGGCGTGCCGGGCATGTCCGCCCTGCTGGAGCAGTCGGGCGGAACGCTCACCACCGTCGTCCTCGACCTCGGCACGGGCGGCGCTGCCGCTGAGGTTACGCCCGAGACGCTGGAGGCGGCGCTTGCGGACGCCGCCAACTGGACCGCCCTCGACGCCGGGGGCGACCTCGCCGGCCTCGGCCAGCGGCCGGACTACGCGCAGGTCTACCTGCTCCGCGAGGGCGAGGACGTCTCCCTCGCCCTCCTGCCGATGAGCGTGCAGGGCTACAACGGCCGGATCGACGCGATCCTCGCGCTGCGGGGCGACATGAACACCATCGCCGGCCTCGCGGTCACCCGCCACTCCGAGACCCCGGGCCTCGGCGCGCGGATCGAGGAGCCGTCCTGGCAGGCGGACTTCCCGGGCACCGAGGTCCGGGACGAACGCGGCGAGATGCGCTTCGCGGTGGCGCGGGGCGAGGCGTCGACGCCGTTCGAGGTGGACGGCATCACCGGCGCCACGCGCACCTCGACCGCGATCGAGCGCATGGTCCGCTTCTGGCTGGGACCGGACGGCTACGGCCCGTTCCTGCGCGCCGTCGAGCGCGGGGAGTTCTGAGCCATGGCCCGGTCCTTCTCCTTCTGGCCGACGCTGACCGAGCCGCTGATCCGGCAGAACCCGGTGACGCTGCAGATCCTCGGCCTGTGCTCCGCGCTCGCGGTGACGACCTCGCTGGCGACGGCGCTGACGATGTCGGCCTCGCTGACCGTCGTGCTGACCCTCGCGGCGGGGATCATCAGCCTGATCCGGCGGCACATCCCGACGACGATCCGCCTGATCGTGCAGATCGTGATCGTGGCCTCGCTGGTGATCGTGATCGACCAAGTCCTGCAGGCCTACCTCGTCGAGATCAGCCGCGCACTGTCGGTCTACGTCGCGCTCATCACCACCAACTGCCTCGTGCTGGGCCGGACGGAAGCCTATGCCAGCCACAACGGCGTCGTCCCCTCGATGGTCGACGCCTTCGGCAACGGCCTCGGCTATTCGCTGGTCCTGACGATCATCGGCGGGGTCAGGGAACTGTTCGGTCGGGGCGAGCTCCTGGGACGGCAGGTCCTGCCGCTGGCTGAGGACGGCGGCTGGTTCACGCCCCTCGGCCTGATGCTGCTTGCCCCTTCGGCCTTCTTCCTGCTCGGCCTTCTCGTCTGGGCAATCCGCTCTGTCCTGCCCGAGCAGGCCGAGGCGGCTGAGCACGTGCCCCCCGCCACCGCGGAGCCCGCGGAATGACCGAGGCGTGGATCCTCTTCCTGCAAGCGGCCTTCGTCGACAATATGCCGCTTACCCTGTTCCTCGGCCTGTGCACCTTCCTGGCCCTGTCCCGGCGGAGCGAGAGTGCGATCGGCCTCGGCATCGCGATGACCGGCGTGCTCGGCGTGACGGTGCCGCTGAACCACCTGATCTACCACGGCCTGCTCGCCCCCGGCGCCTGGGCGTGGGCGGGCCTGCCCGAACTCGACCTGTCCTACCTGTCGCTGCTGGCGTTCATCGGCGTCATCGCGGCGACGGTCCAGCTGCTGGAGATGCTGCTCGACCGGCACTTTCCGGCGATCCACGTCGCCTTCGGCGTGTTCCTGCCCCTTCTGACCGTGCAGTGCGCGATCCTCGGCGGCAGCCTGTTCATGGTCGAGCGCAGTTACACCCTGCTGCAGGCCACGGTCTTCGGGCTGGGCAGCGGCGTCGGGTTCGCCGTGGCGGTGACGATGCTGAGCGCGATCCGCGGACGGCTGGCCTATGCTGACCTGCCGGACGGGTTGCGCGGCCTCGGCATCGCGTTCGTCCTCGCCGGGCTGCTGTCCCTGGGCTTCTCCGCGTTCGCGCAGATGGCGGCCGCGTCATGACCGAGATCGCGATCGGCGGACTGACGATGGTGGTCCTCCTCGTGGGGCTGACGCTGTTCCTGCTCGCGGTGCGGCAGCGGCTGGTGCCTTCGGGCGGCGTGGACATCACCGTGAACGGCGGCACGCACCTGACGGCAGAGCGCGGTGCCCGCCTCCTGGCCGTCCTGCACGGGGCGGGCATCCGCATCCCCGCCGCCTGCGGTGGCGCCGGCACCTGCGGCCTGTGCCGGGTGACGGTGACCGGCGACGGCGCGGGAGAGCCGCAGGCGACCGAGCGGGGGGTCCTTTCGCCGAAGGAGCGGCGCGCCCACGTCCGCCTCGCCTGCCAGACCAGCCTGCGCGGCGACTGCGCGGTGGCGGTGCCGGACGACATCCTGTCCGCCGGCGGCGGCGTCACTTGCACCGTCGCCTCGACGCGGATGCTGGCGCCGCTGATCCGCGAGATCGTCCTCGACCTGCCGCCCGGACAGCCGGACGCCTTCCGCGCCGGCGACTTCATGCAGATCACCGCGCCGCCCTACCGGCTCGACTTCGCGGACCTCGACCTGCCCACGGCCTTCCGCGAGACGTGGCAGATCGCCGGTTGGACGGCGCTGAAGGCCGCCTCGGAGACCGCCGTGACGCGCGCCTATTCCCTCGCCAGCCGGCCCGAGGACCGGGGCCGCGCGGTCTTCAACATCCGCCTCGCCGTCCCTCCGGCTGGGCGCGAGGACGAGGTGCCGCCCGGTCAGGTCTCGTCCTGGCTGTTCTCGCTGCGGCCCGGCGATCCGGTGGAGGTGTCGGGCCCCTTCGGCGACTTCCACGTCCAGCCGACCGGGCGCGAGATGGTGTTCGTCGGCGGCGGCGTCGGCATGGCGCCGCTGCGCGCGATGATCCACCAGGAGCTCGGCCGCGGCACCCCCCGCCGCATCCGCTATTTCTATGGTGCGCGCACCGCCTCGGACCTGTTCTACGTCGACGAGTTCGAGGCGCTGGCGGCGCGGCACGCGAACTTCACCTGGACGCCGGCGCTGTCCGATCCGGCCCCAGGCGACCGCTGGACCGGTGCGACGGGCTTCGTCCACGAGACGCTGCGCGCCGAGATGGCGGCCCACTCCGCCCCGGAGGAGTGCGAATACTACCTCTGCGGCCCGCCGGTGATGATCTCGGCCGTGCTCGCGACGCTGGCGCGGCTGGGGGTCGAGCCGCAGCGCATCTTTCACGACGATTTCGGAGTGTAGGCGATGTCCCCTGTTCCCGTCCGACCGACCCGCCGGACCGTCCTCCTGGGCCTGGCGGGGGGTATCCTGTCGGCGCCGGCCATCGCCCGCGCTGCCGCCGTCCGGGCGGTCGGCGGTCAGACGTTCGGCACCACCTGGTCCCTCACCGCGGCCGAGGGCGCGGCGCTGGACGACCTCGGGGCCGGGATCGAGGCCCTGTTCCGCCGCTTCGACCGCGCCCTGTCACCGTGGCGACCGGACAGCGAGATCAGCCGCTGGAATGCCGCGCCGGCCGGCTGGCGAGCGGCAGACGGAGAGTTTGCCCGCGTCGCCCGCGCGGCCCTCGACCTCGCGCGGGACAGCGCGGGCTGCTTCGATCCCACCGTCGGGCCGTTGGTGGCGCGCTGGGGCTGGGGGCCGATCGAAGGGAGCGGAGAGCCGAACTGGCGCGGCGTGATCGTGGGCGGCGGAGGGATCGGCAAGGCCCGCGATGGGCTGACGCTCGACCTCTGCGGCATCGCCAAGGGCCGGGCGCTGGACCTCGCGGCCGGCCTGGTGCGGGAGGCGGGGCTGCGGGACGCCCTCCTCGACCTCGGGGGCGAGCTGGTCGCGCTCGGCCGGCACCCGTCGGGCCGGGAGTGGCGGGTCGCGGTGGAGGCGCCGGCGCCGGGCGCCCCGGCGCCGGCGGCGCTGCGCCTGCCCCCTGGCGCGGCGGTCGCGACGTCGGGCCTGCGGCACCAGAGCTACGCCCTGGGCGGGCGGACCTGGGGCCACATCATCGATCCGGCCTCCGCGGCGCCGGCCTCCGGCGCGCTGCGCAGCGTCACGGTCCTCGGCGAAAGCGCGATGCTGGCGGACGGCTGGGCGACTGCCCTCTTCGCCGCCGGCGACTCGGCCGGCCCGGCGCTGGCGCGGGAGCGGGGCCTGTCGGCGCTCTTCGTCTCCGGTCCGGCCGCCCCGTTCCGGCTCGACGCAACCGGCGGGATGGAGGACCATCTCCTGTGACCGGGACGCGCCCATGACCGAACTGCTCCTCGCCATCGTCGTCGTCGTTCTGTCCGCGGCAGGGCTGGGCCTCGGCCTCGCGCTGGGACGCGGTCCCGCGCGGTCCAGTTGCGGCGCCGCCGCCTGTCGCCCCGAGACCCGCTGCGACACCTGCCCGCTGAAGCGCGCGGCGACGGCCACGGGGGACGAGCGATGAGCCGGATCAGGGTCCGGGACATCATGCGCACCGACCACCCCGTGCTTTCTCCGGAGACGCCGATGCGCCGGGCGGTCGCGACCCTGGTCGAGGCGCGGACCTCGGCCGCGCCGGTGCTGGACGAGACCGGCCGCCTCGCCGGCCTGCTGACGCAGAAGGACTGCTTCCGCCCGGCCCTGCAGGCCGGCTACCACGCCGAATGGACGGGCCGCGTCGCCGACCACATGACCCGCGCGGTCATGACCATCGACGCGGAGGAGGAGATCGTGGTCGCGGCGGAGACCTTCCTTCAGCGCGCACACCGGGTGCTGCCGGTGACCGACGCGGCCGGCCTCTGCGGCATGCTGCATCGCTCCGACGTCCTCGCGGCGCTGCTGCGGGCGGGATAGGCGCCGGTCAGCGTCGCCCGTCGCCGGCGCGTCGGACGGCAAGGCCGGTCAGCAGCGGGCCGACCACCTCGAACGCCACTGTCGCGGTGATCGTCACCGCCAGGATCGGCTCGCCAAGCTCCGGAAACCGCTCGGCGGCGACGAGCGCCATGCCGACCGCGACCCCGGCCTGGGGCAGGAGGCCGAGACCGGTCCAGAGCCCGTCATGCCCCGGCTGCCGGGTCAGGAGATCGCCGAGCCAGCCGCCCACCAGCCGCCCCGCGATCCGCAGCCCGATGTAGAGAACCACCAGCCAACCCGCCTGCGGCAGGTAGCTCATGTCGAGCGAGCCGCCGGCCAGCACGAAGAACAGCAGCATGAACGGCCATTCGATCTGCTGGATCTCGTGGAACGGCTGCTCGTGGTGGCGCGCGAGGTTCGCCACCACCGCGCCGCAGGTCATGCCGGCGATCAGGTAGGACACTTCCAGCCACAGGGCGAGGCCGACCGTCAGGAGAACCACGCCGACAGCCTCGATCAGCGTCGGCTCGCCCGGGCGGAGGCGCCCCGTCAGCGCCGCCGCCGGCACCCCGAGGACGACGCCGAGAAGGACGCCGCCGCCGACGTCGCGCAGCCCCACGGCGATCGAGTCGCCCATGCCGGCGCCGGTCATCATGTCGAGTGCCGCCAGGATCAGGCTGAAGGCGAGGACGCCCCAGACGTCGTCGATCGCCACGATCCCGAGAATGTTGGCCGAGAAGGGCGTCGTGGCTCCGCTCTCCCGCACCACGTCGCGGGTCGCCGCGGGGTCGGTGGCCGTCGCGATCCCCGCCAGCGCCAGCGCCACGACGAGCGGGGCGCCGGCAAGCAGCAGGCCGCCGCCGACAAACGCGGCGGTGGCGAGGACGACCGTCACCGAAAGCGTGAGGATCTGCCGCCCGCGCTCGCGCAGGGCTGCTGTATTCAGCGTGCCGCCGAGGAGGAAGGCGACCATCGAGAGCGCGATCGGAGCGTACGCATCGTTGGCACTTGCGATGTCGAGCGGCAGCAGGTCGAGAACGGGCGGCCCGACGACCACGCCGAGCAGGATCAGAAGGCTGACCCGCGGCACGTGCATGCGCCTCCCCAGTGCGTCGAGCGCCAGCCCAGCGAGGAAGACCACGCCGAGCGCGATCAGGACGATGTCGAGGTTCATCTGATACCTCTCCCGCCCACTGGCAGACGGATATCGCCCGCACCGCGCGGAAAGGCCGCCGCGCAGGGGTCGGTCGCCACCGGCGGTTTCATCCCATCTCCGCGCCGCGCGCGATCAGGGTGTCGGTCGCCGGGTCGCGGACCAACGCGGCCGTGAACGCGCCGAGGCCGGTGAAGGACAGGTCGCGCGCGTTGGCGCCAAGGGCGATCAGATCCGGCGAGAAGCGGCGCATCTCGCGCACCAGGCTTTCGCCCGCGGCGTCATGGACCAGCTCCACCTTCGGCAGGGACGGCGGCAGCAGCTCGGCCCAGGCGGCGGCCTGCGCGGCCGTCTCCCGCTCCACGGCGCGGGCGTAGGCGGACCTGCGGCCACCGGTCAGCCCCTCGAACGGAGCGATCCAGGCGTGGAAAAGCCGGAAGGTCGCATCGGAAGCGAGGATCAGCGCCTTCTCGACGGCGTGGCGGCAGGCCGGGACGAACGTGACCGGACTGAGCACCCGCTGGTAAGGGCCGAGAGCCGGGGCGACCACCAGGAGGACCGGCTTCAGCGACCGGGCCACGACGTTCTCGACCGTGGTCGGCCGCATCCTGTCGAACACGCCCCTGCTGCGATGCCGACCCACGACGACGAGGTCGGCATCCCCCTCGTTGACCGCCTCCACCAGGCGAGAGAGAGGGTCCCCCCGCTCCACCACGATCTCGTGCTCCACCTCGCCGGCGATCGCCGCGACGGCCGCTTCGAGGTGGCCCCGGCTCCTCTCGACGATGTCCGCGACCAGCTCTTCGGGCCCGCCGTCGTCGACGACCGTCAGCACACGGACCCGGGCCCCGTGTTCGCCCGCCAGGCGGAACGCCCGCTGGAGGGCGCGATCCGATCGCTCCGACAGGTCCGATGCGACAAGGAGGGAAGTCAATGCCATCTCATGCTCTCCGTCATCGAGGCCAAGGAGAAGGCCCCTGCGACGCTCACGTTACCTCGTTGGAGGCGGGAGGCGTTTGATCCAGATCATCCGCCGAGGCCAGTTTGGACAGTCAAATGGCCGATCCGGGGCACGATATGCCTTTTGAGCGGCGGGTCGCGGAGCCGGCCCCGGAGTCCACCAAGCCTTGGCGGGACGTCGGGCGAAGACCCCTCCGGGCGGTCAGTCCAACGGCAGAACCAGCCGATAGCGCAGGCCGCTCTCGGCGAACGCGAGGTCGGCCGACGCACCCGGATCCTCGCTGATGACGTGCTCCAGGAGGCGCGTGCCGAAGCCCCGCGAGCCGGGCGCCGCGACCTTCGGCCCCCCCTCCTCCTGCCAGGTCAGCACCAGACAGTCCCTGCCGTCCCGGCTTTCCGTTCTCCAGGAAAGGCTCACCTTGCCATCGGGCACGGACAGCGCGCCGTACTTCGCAGCGTTGGTCGCCAGCTCGTGGAGCGCGAGCCCGATCATCCGGCCGTTGTGAATCGGCAGGCGAAGCGGCCCGCCCTCCATCGCCACCGCGTCCGGCCGATCCGCCCGGATCGGCGCGAGAATGGAACTGGCGAGGCCGTGCAGGTCCAGGGCGTCCGCGTCCGCGTCGACCGAGAGGCGGGAACTCGCCGCCAGCGCGTCGAGCCGCCCCCTGAGGGCCGTGCGATACTCGGTGGCCGAACGCCCCTCCGTCGTGGTCTGTGATACCAGCGCGTTCACCAGCCCGAGCAGGTTCTTCATCCTGTGATTCAGTTCGCGGATGATCAGCCGCTGGAACTGCTTCTCGCGCCACTCCTCGGTGATGTCGCGGACAAGGCCGGTGGCGCGGGTGGCGGTGCCGTCCGGCGTCGTCTCGGTCGTGCCCGAGGCGTGGATGCGGCGTTCGGTGCCCGTCTTCCGCCGGAGCCTGAAGGTGACGTTGAAGGGCCGCAGATCCCTTCCGCTTCGGGCGACTGCCTCCGTGATGATCTCCCGGTCCTCCCGGGGCACCCGGGCGAACCAGTCGTTGCCGTCCCGCTCGTCCTCATCCAGATCCATCAGTTCGCGTCCCCGGGCGTCCCACTCGGTCCGTCCGGTCGACAGGTTCCACGTGCCCCAGCCGAGGTCGGACGCCGCGGTCGCGAGGGCCAGCGCGTCCTTGGCGGCCCGCAGGTCCGATTCCGTCGCCCGCTGTTCGGTGACGTCGATGTTCACGCNGACCATGCCGACGAAGCGGCCGTCCTCGTTGAAGCGGGGGGCGGCCGACGTGTGAAGACGGCGGTAGACCCCGTCCGCGCGCCGGTACCTGGCTTCGACGTCCATCGGTGTGCGATCCCGCATCGCCCGGGAGAAGGGCTCCGCCAGCGCGTCCCGATCGTCGGGGTGAAGGGTGCGGCCCCAGTCGAACCGGGCGAGGTCGTCGATGTCCACGCCCCAGAACTCGCGCTGCCTGCGGTTGAGGAACACGCATTT
>NZ_KB902295.1 GCF_000379485.1 Wenxinia marina DSM 24838 | reverse complement strand
GCCGTCGCCGTCCCGGAAGACGAACAGATCAATGCCCGTCCCGCCCAGCAGCACGTCGTCGCCCGTTCCGCCGATGATCGTGTCGTCGCCGCCGCGCCCGTCCAGCGTATCCGCGCCGCCGAAACCGGCGAGGATGTTGCTTCGCACATCCCCGGCGAGGCGGTCGCCGAGCGCCGACCCTTGTAGGTCCGTCAGACCCGCCAGATCGAGTCGGGACCCGATGCCATTCGAGTCCAGTCCCAGATTATCCTCGAGCGCCTGATGCCAAAGGTCGGCGATGTGCTCGTAGCCCGCCTGGTTGGGGTGGAGACCACTATCCACGGGGGGCCGGGAAATATCGGTCTCTGTCAGAGAACTCATGTCCACGTAGGCAACGTTGATCCCCGCCGCCGCAAGCTCCGCTATCAAATCGGGAAGGAGGGCATTGAACGCATCGGCGGTAGCCGAGCGATCCTCGCCTTTCAATTCGGCGATGATCGGCGGTATCGAGGAAACGAGGATCACAGCCTCCGTGGCCGCTTCAGACAAGCTAATGATCAGCGATCGGAGGTCGGCGATCATGATCTCGGGGGTGTCCGTCGAGGTGTCGTTCGTTCCCGCCATCAGCATGATCGCGTCTGGGTCCGCGGCGGCGACGATCGAGTCGGATGCTTCGTCTAGTAGGTTGATAGACCAGCCACGACGGCCTTCGTGGTCATTATCGATGTCGTCTGGCCCGTTGGACTGGCTCCCGACGAAGTCGACGGCGATTCCAGCACCATCCAGCCGTCGAGCCAGGAAGGTCCGGTAGCCACCGCTTTCGGTGTCGTTGGCGCCGACCACACCATAGGTGATCGAGTCGCCTAGCGGCATGATTCGGGGAACCAGGTAGCCGTTACCGGATTCGAGGTCGGCGACGATCGCCCTATCCTGCGTGGGGGCAAGAGCCATTCGACGAGCCTCTCTTGTAAATTAAACCGTTGAAACAACTTGTTTTTTTGCCGGCTTCGCAGCCTGCTTCAGGTCGGGCCGAGCCACTGGAACTGCTCAAAATTGCCAACATATGGCCATATTTCCATTCTGCGCGTGGATCGGCAAGCCCTTCGGCCGGTCAAAGATGTTGGCGCGACGTCCTATGGCTTGAGGTCATAGCGCTCCACCAGGCTCTCGGCGATCACCGTTGCCATCGACATGCTCGGATGATGCCGGTCGAAAATGACCGGCGCCCCGTCGACCAACAGCTCGCAAGCCTCATCGCAGATGAGCGGTGCTGGATCGAAGATCAACGGGGTTGCCAGTGTCTCTAGATAGGCCGTGATCGCCGCGTGGCGTTCTGCGAACTCATCGAAGGCGAAGCTGACGTCGCCGCCTCGGGCCAGGTGGATCGGCACGAGGTAGCCCGGATTCGGAAGCTGGCTGACGACGATGACGCGAAGCCCAGCTTCCGTCAGGCGGTCCACCGTGTCGGCGAAACCGCCTCGAAAGCCATCCTTCTCGAGAACATCTTCAAACCAAGCCGAGAGTATCACGGTATCGATGTCTGAGGCGGGATCCAGAAGGTAGGCAAGCACCAGATCATTGTGTTCCCGGCACTGGAAGCTGCGTATTCTGTCCATGCCAAGCGCGGGGGCGCACGAAGTGTAGCTAATCTGCTGGACGGGCACGTATTCCGAGAGGCCATAGGCCAGCTCGACGCCGTGGCTATCGCTCCAGACCGCCGTCGTCGGAACGCCCGAGCCGAGAACACAGCTTTCGGCAATGTCGCCGAGGCCGGACATCCTGTGACAGCGGTCGCGGGCAGGACTTACGTCCTCTCCGGCTGCTGCGAACCTCAGGATGGTGTCGGACCAACGCGTCGGCCAGCCGTCGGTCGTCTGGATCCAGCCGGCGAGAGTGACCGCCACCAATACGCCCGCGGCAGACCCGTAGAAGACCCCGCTGCGCCGCACCCTGGTCCGGTCACGAAACGGCCGTTCGACGAAACGCCATGACAGCCACGCGATGACGATCGAGATCAGGACCACGAGGACGGCGGACAAACGTCCCTCCAGCCAACCACCGTAGTCTGCGAAGACGATGAGGGGCCAATGCCATAAATAAAGGGAATACGAAATCAGGCCCAGCCCGCGAACGGGGCGCCAAGCCAAAGCCGCTCCCGCCTTCGTCCCGTCACCACACAGGATAACGAGGACCGAACCGATGACCGGAACGGCGGCAATTGCGCCGGGGAAGGCCATTTCGGGACCGATGAAGACCACGCCTCCAACGATCAGGGCGAGGCCGGCAACAGTGGCCAGTTCGCGAACCACCCGGTTGGACGGTCGGGGCAGGACCGCCAGCGAGACGAGAGAACCGGCGGCCAGCTCCCACGCCCGGGTCGGCAGCAGGTAAAAGGAGGCGTCGGGCATCCTGGATGAGAATACGACGCTCAACGCGAACGACAGGATGGTGGCGATAACGACGAAGGGGATCAGCAATCGAGGAGCCCACCGCAAGATCCCGATAATTAGGACCGGAGCGAAGATGTAGAACTGTTCCTCAACGCCGAGCGACCAGATGTGAAGAAGAGGCAACTCATCCGCAGCCGGGGCGAAATATCCCGACTGCCGCCATAAGACGATGTTCGCCACGAAGGTCACGGCCCCGATGACCTGCCCGGGCAGAACGCGCATCTCGCGGGGAAGGAAGAGGAGGCTCGCGCCGGCCAGCACGAACAGGACCACGCAGAGCAGGGCAGGCATGATCCGCCGTAGCCGCCGGTCGTAGAAATCGATAAAACTGAACCGGTTCTGAATGGACTCTCGGTAAATGATGCCGGTGATGAGATACCCGCTGATCACGAAGAACACGTCGACGCCGATGAAGCCACCGCTCCAGCCTAAAAGCCCGGCGTGATAAAGCACCACGGCGAGGACGGCTACAGCCCGAAGGCCGTCAACATCGGGTCTGTATTTCACAGACTTTTCCAAAACCAAAGCCTTCAACTCGCTACGGATGCGCCTACGGCAGCCTCCATAACTCAGGTTGCACCGCTCCAAAACCCATGACGGGCCTTACAATCCGAACTGGTAGAAGCGGTTTGGCCCAAGGGGAGCCGGAGGTCTCAGGGGGTTCGAACAATCCGCTTCGTGGTGGTGCCTCAGCGGCGCTGTCATGTCCGGATGGCCCCTGACTGCAGGTGCTGGTTGGCGGCATGGCGATCGTAGCCAGGCAGGCATATCACCGACCTTCCAGGATGGTGTCCCATCTCGTGGTGTAGCTGATGGCGGACCTCGCGCTCTGTTGCGGGCCGGGCAGGTCAGTCGCGCTGCGCAGCAGGCAGGCTGCCCATGACATCATCGCAGTCCGGCGCGAGCGTTTCCAGCGTCAGGTAGCGGCCGCGCTGGACGGTCCATTCTTCGGTCTGCTCCATCAGGATCGCGGACGAGCCTGCGGATCGAGCTCTCGTTCGGGAAGATGCCAACGACATCTGTGCGCCGCTTGATCTCGCCGTTCAGACGCTCGATCGGGTTCGTGCTGTGAAGCTTAGCACAATGCTGGGCCTGGAAGGTCAGGTAGGCCAGCACATCCTCCTCCGCCGTGTCCATGAGCGCGGCCAGCTTCGGCAGCTTCGGCCGCATCTGGTCCGCCACCAGCCGCCATTGGGCCTTGGCCGTGGCGTGGTCGGGCTGGGCGAAGGCGGTCGCGATGAAGGCTGACACCACCCGACGGCTGCTCTTGCCGGCATGAGCCAGGGCATTGCGCTGGAAGTGGACGCGGCAGCGCTGTCAGGTGGTGGACAGCACTCGCGCAGTCGCGGCCCTGATGCCCTCGTGCGCATCCGAGATCACCAGCTTCACGCCGCCAAGGCCGCGGCGCACGAGGTCGCGGAGGAACTCGGTCCAGAACGGCTCGGCCTCGGAAGCGCCGATGGACACGCCCAGTACCTCGCGCCGCCCGTCGGTGTTCACGCCCACTGCGATGGTGACGGCCGCGGAGACGATGCGACCGCCCTGGCGCACCTTGAGATAGGTGGCGTCGATCCAGAGGTAGGGCCATTCCCCCTCGATGGGTCGGGTGAGGAAGGCATCGACGCGCTCGTCAATCTCCTCGCAGAGCCGGCTGACCTGACTCTTGGAGATCCCGGTCCCACCCATGGCCTGCACCAGATCGTCCATGGACCGTGTCGAGATGCCGTGGACGTAGGCCTCCTGGATGACGGCGGTCAGGGCCTTCTCAACCTAGCGCCGCGGCTCGAGGAAGGACGGGAAGTAGGAACCCGTCCGCAGGCGCGGGATGCGCAACTCGACGCTGCCGCACGGGTCTGCCAGTCCCGGTCGCGGTATACCGCCTCTTGGCTAATGTCGGTGCGCTGCTCGAATGGCAATCCAGAGAATGCAGGTTTTTGTTCCAGCCTTGCTTCGCAGGCTATATTGGTTCGTGTTCAACGGAGAGAATGAGATGAAATTCGCAACCACCACCGCGCTTGCTGCGATCGCCACCGTCGGCCTGGCCGGTGCCGCTTTTGCACAGCAGATCGACAATCAAACGTTTGGTGTCGGCGTCGAAATCAACGTCGCGCCGATCGTCAGCGTCTGGGGCGGCACATCTGCCGTGCTGACCATGACGGGCGCAGACGGCAACAACCTGGCGACCGCGCCGGGATCGCTCGCCTACATCAACAACGTCAATGCTGATGTATCGGCCTCTGTGGCTGTGAACGGCGCCCCCCTCCCCACTGGGTCGGCAGACGCCATCCATTTCCACATCTTCCCAAATGGCACCGCGAACGATGCTTCCCTGGCGACGCAGGCAAATGGTTATGCGCCGGCGGGGGCCGCTAGCTGGACCCCGGCCGATGCCAATGCCGGGGGTGTTTCGCAGGAAGTATTCGACGATATCGCTCCCAATCTCGGCGGTGGGCAGCTGAACATGCTCTATGCCGTCACGTCGCCGGGCGGCACCCCCGCGGTGACCAGTTCCCCCTACAGCCTGACCGTGACCTACACCATCGCTGCGGACAACTGATCCGGTCATCATCGGCGATTAGAGCGCCATGGCTCCCGGGGAATCCCCGGGGGCGACCCGGCATATGATAATCCGTGTGGAGGCCATCTGCCTTTGCAGAGGTAATTTCGTGAAACTATCGGTTTTCCGTTCGATCGTTGCGATCGTATTCCTACTAGCTTTGAACCATTCGGCGGTTGCCCAAGGGTTCATGGCTGAGCCCATTCGGGTCGAAGCAGTCGCACCACGTGGCGGGATGGTCGAACAGACCGTAACGTTTAGTAGTACCGCCGTAGATGGGCCGGGATTGATTGAGCTTCGGCTGGTGGAATTGTGGCAAACTGCGAGCGGGTCTTGGGCATTTCGCGAGCCAATGGAATCCGGTGAGTACGAGCAGAGCGCATTGCCGTTCCTCGAATTGGACTCTGACAGCCTTGAGATCGCGCCCTTGTCACCTGCCACGGCGACCCTTCAATTCCGTGCACCGCGCGACGCGCGGGGCACCTATGTCGCGGCGCTACTGGCGGAGACACCTGCGCCCGAGCAGATAGAGGGTGGCGTCGTTGTCCGCATAAGGTTCCTGATCCCTGTCATTTTCGACATCCAGGGCCGCCCGGCCCGACAGGACGTCCGGCTGGAAGAGCCGGCGATGGCGTTCGTTGATGAATCCGGACAGGCCCCTACGACCGTCGCCTCGATGACGATCGCCAATGCCGGCCAGACCCTCTCACGTGTCGAGGGAACGATCATCGTCGAGCGCAGGTCCGGCGATAGCTGGCGCACCGTGACGCGGAGCGAATTGCGCGAGAGGTCGATCCTCCCCGGCATGACGCTGGAACTCCTGTCCGACCTCGAGCGCCGCCTGCCGTCGGGCGAATATCGTCTGCGCGGCGAGCTGACGGTCGACGGTCGCCGCCTCGCCCCTGTGGTGCGCGAGATCGACTTCGAGGGCGATCCCACCATCGACAGCGTGGCCTACGATACCGAGCTTCGTCTCACACCCGGTCTGGTAGAGCTCGACGTGGTGCCGGGGGCGACCCGCACCGGTGTGTTCCGGATCGAGAACCCGGGCGAGAACCCGGTCCAGGTACGCCTTGCCTCTGCCACCCCGCGCGAACTGTTGGGAGTTCGCATGGGCGAGCTTGACGGCACTGACATTTCGGCCGCGTCCTGGACGCGGATCCAGCCAGAGACTTTCACCCTCCGCGCCGGCGGCAGCCAGAACGTCCGGGTGATCAGCGCCCTGCCCGGCGACGCCGCCGAGCACGGCAACTTCTACGCGAACATGATCCTTTCAGGCACCTATCCCGACGGGCAGAGCGCCGGTAGCCAGAACTCGATCGTACACCTGTCGAACGCGGCCGTACCCTCCATGCCCGACGGAGTGGTCGAGCAGCTCGGCGCCGCCGAGGCGGAGGCCGGCATCTACGCGGTGCAGGTCCGTTTCGTGAACACCGGCAACGTGCACCTGGAGCCGAATGCCCGCCTCCTGCTCGTCACGCCGCAGGGGCAGTCCGTGCGGAATGTCGGGCTGACCTCGGACGAGGGCATGCTGCTGCCGCTCGCCCGGCGCATCTACGGCGGCGAGCTGAGCCTCGAAGGGCTGGACCCGGGTGTCTACGGCCTGCGCGCCGTGCTCGACCTCGGCGACGGCGTCGAGGTGGCGGGCCAGCAGATCGCTGCGGTGGAGGCCGGGCCGGATGGGGGCGCGATGCGCCTCGTGCTTCTCGAGGGCGAAGACTTCAATCCGGAGGCGACAGAGGCCCCGGCGGACGAGTGAGGACTCCCCGTGAAGACGGGGTCGAACGACGGAACGGGCGACAGGCCCGCCAGTGAGGGGAAGGTGCGGAATGAACGGATTGCTCAGAACGGTTCTGCTCGCGGGGGCGGTCGCCGCCGGGGCGGCGTCTCCCGGCGCCGCACAATCGGGAGACAGCGCGTCCGCCCCTGTCGAGATCATGGTCGTGCCCTACGCGTCCCTTCAGTTCGTCGGCACTCCGCTCCTGAGCCTTTCGGTGCCACCGCCCGGATCGACCATCCCCTCGTCTGGGGTGCTTTTCGACGTGATCGGGAACGCCACCGCGACCCTGCAGGCGGAGCCTGACAGCTTCCTCACCGTGCCG
The DNA here is from genome assembly GCF_000379485.1 of Wenxinia marina DSM 24838. Taxonomy (GTDB): domain Bacteria; phylum Pseudomonadota; class Alphaproteobacteria; order Rhodobacterales; family Rhodobacteraceae; genus Wenxinia; species Wenxinia marina. The sequence continues at coordinate 34,391 of NZ_KB902295.1, read as the reverse complement.
AACGAGGGCTTCATGGGCAGGGCCATCAGCGGCGGCAACTCGATCGGCTACAAGGTCGAACTGCGTTACCCGCGCACCGGACTTCCCGGCTCGCCCGTCGGCTACGCAGGGCTTCCCGGCTTCGAGGAAGGGCCGACGGTCCCGGCTCTCTCGGTCGATCTGACCGCGACCGGCGGCATGCGGCGCGGCGAGATCCACATGGAGGCCCATCCGGCCTGGACAGTCGACGGCGGCTTGGCTTTGCCCGGTCTGTATGAAGGGCAGATCATCCTGACCCTCTCGGCCTCGTAAGTGGGGTTGTCAGAGGAACTTCTTGAGCGGGGCAGGGTGCAAACCTAGCCTCGTCAGATGACCCAGCCGAACCCGTTCCGCTACTTTAAGTCCAGCCCGGACATCATCCGCCAGGCGGTGATGCTTTGCGTCCGCTTCCCGCTCTCGCTGAGGAACGTTGAGGACCTCCTGCACAAGTGAGGCATCGAGGTCAGCCACCAGACGATCCGCTACTGGTGGAACAGGTTCGGGCCGATGTTTGCAGCGAAGACGGATCCAGAGCCTGCGGTTCAGCAGATGGCGGTGGCACCCCGACGAGGTCGTCGTGAAGATCAACGGCAAGACGCACCACCTCTGGCCCGCCGTCGACGACGAGGGCGAGTTGCTGGAGGCGGTCGTCGCTCAAACGCGTGACCGCACCGCAGCCTTACGTTTCCTGAAGAAGCTGCTGCGCCGACGTGGTCGGCCGACGCCCTAGTCACCGACAGGCTCCGGACCTACGGCGCAGCCTCAAGGCAACTCGACCTGCAGAACAGGCAGCAGTCGGAAGGTCGCTGGATCAACAACAGGGCCGAGAACTCGCACCTGCCGCTCCGGCGACGAGAGAGGGCGATGCTTCGCTTCCGGCGAATGCGAAGTCGGCAGAAGTTCGCCGCAGTTCCATTCTACCGTCTACAACCACTTCAACCTCGACCGCAGCCTTTTCCAGCCGATCCATTTTCAGAACGAGCCGCACTGCCGCACTTGAGGAATGGCGCGGCCTCTACGCGGGGTAGGGGCAGCTCACGCGCCACGAACTGAGACTGGTTCGCACTAGTCTGACAGGACCGTTTTTGCGCCCTTCTTAGTCTCAACAGTCCGGCAGCTGCCCAGCAGTCCTCTTGGGAGGAGGTCCAGGATGGTGAGGCGCGGATTTGCGCTGTCGGGCAACCCGACATCTGCGCGCGCCTCGTCTGCCACGCCAGCGTGAGCCTTGATGTGTTCGTCAGCGGCTCTGTCGCCGGCGACGGCGTGATAACCGAGCTGGTGGCGGGCCTCGCGCTTTGGTGCGGGCCGAGTAGGTCAGTTGCGCTGCGCTGCAGGCACATTGACTATGACATCATCGCAGACTGGCGCGAGCGTTTCCAGCGTCAGGTAGCGGCCGCGCTGGACGGTCCATTCTTCGGTCTGCTCCATCAGGATCGCTCCGACGAGCCTGCGGATTGAGCTCTCGTTCGGAAGAGCCCAACGGCATCGGTGCGCCGCTTGATCTCGCCGTTCAGACGCTCGATCGTACTCGTCGAATGCAACTTGGCGCGGTGCTGGGTAGCCGCAGGCGCGGGGCGCCCGAGATCATAGGGCGGACCCGCTTGTCTCGGCCGAGCGGGAGCGGGGCGCCGGCGGATCGCGCTCAAGGAACGCGGATTGGCGAGATGCGGGTGAGCCCCACCAAAGGCGTGCGCCCCGTCCGGGCAGCCACTAGTAACGACGCGCCTCTACAGCACCACCAAATGCCAGTCATCTAAGGCGCTGACAGGCCGGTCGTCTTCGCGATCCGCTCTGAGACCGACTTCACGCTGATCGGCACGACCGATCAGGAGTATCAGGACGCGAAGTGCCTCCCGGTCTGCACCGAGGAGGAGGGGGGGGCGGCCAGCACGAAGGCTTCGGCAGGCAAGACGACGGAATAGGCGGCAGGTCCTTCAGCCGTCCGTGACGAACGAAAGCGTGCAGCGGAGACCTGCAGGAATCGAAAGGTCCGGGTTTCCAAGCGTGAGGACAATCCCGAAGGTTCCGCTGGCCACGTCGAAGACCCGGTCGATCCGGCTGACCGTTGCGAAATAGGTCCCCTCGACGGGGGAGGCGGGGTTGACCGTCGCCGTGTCGCCGATGGCGATGCTGCCATAAATCTCGACTGGCAGGAAGGCTACGACCTCGAGCGGGTCGAGCTGGACGACGGTCGCGACCCTGCCCTCCTGGGGCAGGTATTCGCCGGGGTCGAGTTCGCGCGCCGTCGCGATGCCGTCGATCGGGCTGCGGATATCCAGCAGCGAGAGCGCGGCGCGGGCACGCAGCAGTTCGCCCGCCGCGACGCGCTGGCTCAATTCGGCCTGAGCGAGGAGGGACCGGCTCGCCTCGACCGAAGAGCGCACCTCTTCGAGAGCTTCGCTGGTGACAACGCCGCGTCCCTGCAGTTCCTCAGTCCGGGCGAGCTGCATCTCGAGGAAATCGAGGCGCGAGCGCTCGGCCCGGATCGCGCTGTCGTCGTTCGCCCGAATGTCGAGAAGGGCTACCGTCGCCTCCTCGACCGTCGAATCCAGCCGGGCGATGACGTCGCCCTTGGCGACCTCGTCGCCCGGCTCGACACGGACCTCGGCGATGATACCGCCGGAGGGCCCGGCGACATCGACGACCAGAGAGGGGTCGATGACGCAATCATGAGCCTCTTGGGCCAGCGCCGGGGCAGCCGCCAGAGCGGCGGCGAGCGTCAGAAGGGTCCCAACGGCCCGCACCACGGATCAGGCGTTCCCCGCGGTTTCGACCTCGTCGAGCGCTGCATCGCGGTCCGCCGGCCGGTCGGCCGCGTCGTCCGGTCCGGGCGTGGCGCTGCCGGTCGCGGCAGCGGGCTGAGTCCGCTCCAGCATCCGCGAGAAATGCCGCATCGACGACAGGTGCAGGAAGATGCACTCGAGCTCGTCCTTGGCGAGCAGGTCGGCGACGGTCTCGGGATCGAGCGCCTTGAGCTTCTCGCGGTTGACGACAAGAAATCCGCTGAGGGTCCGCTTCTCTCCTTCGGCCAAGGAAAACTGCGCCTGCATCGGCGTAAGCAGGTCCAACTCCTTGAGGCGCCGGCAGAAGGCCTGGGTGCGGACGAACTGAGCCTGGAAATCCTGCAGGAAGCGCAGGATGCCCTTCAGGTAGGAGGTCTGCTCGCCGTCGGAATCGAACAGCCGCTCCCCGCGGCCGGTCTTGTTCACCCCCTCGAACTCCTCGTCGATCAGCAGGGTGAACTGGTTGCGCTCTTCGTCGAGGGTGAAGACGAAGGGGTACCGTCGGACGAAAGCAGGGATGTAGCTGCCTTTCCACTGGCCCGCCGCGTCGACGGACAGGTTCTCGGCGTCCCGGGTCCCGAGGATGACGGCGGGAAAGACGTCGTCGCCGGAGCCCGCGAAGACGATCGGATGATCGCCGGCCGCCGGTCCGAACTCCACCGCTGTGATCGGCGCCGAGTTCGCGCGGGAGGCGAATGCAAAGCTGTGGCCTGTTTTGACGGATACGTCTCCATGGCGCTGCGGGCTGACCGGTATCGCCGATCGGTAGAAAAGCTGTTGGACTGGCATGCGGGGTCTCCTGTGGATAGATGCCCGGCAACGTGGCGGCCCGGCGCGCGACAAACGGACTCGATTTTTAATAGGCACTTCTGGTATACGTACCAACACATACGCACGTGTCGAATATTTTTATAGGTTGGGGCACGCGCGACTGGCAAAGGGAGAGTTGGTCGTGTCGTTTCCATTTTTTCCAATTAAATTGCGGTCCCGTCCCTCAAAGGGCATTGTTTCCCGGAACAGGCGCTCCGGCGCAGGACGCCGACAGCTTGTCGTCGAGCCGCTCGAGCCAAGGCTGCTCCTCGCGGCCGACTTCACCGTGTCGATGGTGGACGCCCTTGGCGATCAGGAGAGCATCCTCGGCATAGACGCGATCACCTACGGGACCGAGCGGGCGATGCGCGCGCTCAATTCCTCCGGGAGCCAGATCGCGCAGGCCTTCGCCGGCCGGGACGCGGTCGCGATGAATTCGCACGTCCAGGTCGTCGGCCGGCAGCGGGCCGACGTCATCATCATCGACGCCAAGAGCTTCTTCGAGGAGGCCGGCCGGGCAAGTCACCTGCCGGTGCTGGAGGTCGACGGCAACGGCGGGCGCGACAAGCTCATCATCACCGGCGGCGACCTTGCGGATGGCGGCCGCCTGAACGCCGACTGGTACGTGGACAACGTCGACCGAAAAGGCGCCGACGGCCACGTGGTCCTGACCTATACCGGCACGGACGGGGTCGAACGCGTCGGCATGACGGTCAGCTTTGAAGACATCGACTTCCTGCGCGGCACCAAGGGCGACGACACGTTCCACATCCGGGACGAATCGATTTCGCACCGTCTGGCCGTCGTCGGCGGCAAGGGCACCTTCGACAGCCTCGTCATCGAGGGCGATTACGAGACGACGGAATTCGAGGCGATCGACGGCCATGACGGCGCAATCATCCTCGACGGCGCCAAGCTGAGCTATCGCGGGCTGGAGCCGATCACCCACAACGGCGCGACCGACAATCTCGTCATCGACCTTAGCAACGGCAACGACGTCGCCGAACTGGTCGCGATCGACGCCGACACGATGCGGATCACCACCCCGGCCACGCTCAACCCCACGTTCGAGAACGTGACGTTCACGAATCCGACCGAGAGCCTCACCATCAACCTGCGCAACGGGGACGACACGCTCGACGTGCGCAGCCTCTCGGCCAATTGGGCCGCCGACCTCTTCATCTACGGCGAGGTGGAGGGGGCGGATCTGCTGACGGCGGATGGCGGGACCGATTCCGTCACCTTCTCGGGCAGCATCGATACCGGTGGCGGGTCGATGCAGGTCATCGTCGAGAGCATCGCGGTGGCGGACGACGTGCAGATCACGGCCGACGACGGCACCGGCGGCTCCTATGTCGAGTTCCGCACCCGCCGCATCGGCACCGCCGACCTCGAGAACCTCTCGCCGATCTTCCCGTCGTCGAAGTCGGCGTCGGTCGACATCGGCGACCGCGCGCAGATCACCTCCGGCGGCGTCTACCTGATCGCCCAGGCCGAGGAACGGACGTTCACCGACCAACTGGAGATCTCGAACGCTCTGGCGCAGAACCTGACCGGGGCGCTTCTCGACCAGGTGTCGTCGATCATTGAGCTTCCGTTCAAGGTCCTCGTGAAGAAGACAGAGGCCACGATCGACGTCGGGGCGGGCGCGAAGCTGATCGGCTCGTCCGGGGTCGGCGTCTATGCCAACGCGGTGACGATCGCCGAGGGGTCGGCCGGATTCCAATATCTCAGCGCGGGCTGGGCGGATTCCACCTCGACCTCCCGCGTCGACATCGCGACCGGGGCGGAACTGCGGTCCGACAACGGCTTCGTCGTCGTCACGTCCGACGCGTCCTCCACCGCCGGAATGTCGGCCGCGACCGATACGGGCCTGACCCCGTCGTCCTCGTCGAACGCGGTCTCGCTCGCGCTCGCCGTCTCGCGTTCGACGCTCAGTTCGACCCTGACCCTCGCCGAAGGCGCGACCGTCACGGCGGGCCAGACGGCAAACCTCAAGGCGGGCGGCACGGTCAATTCGACCGCCAGCGCGACCTCGGGCCTCTTCGCCAGCGGTGCGGCGGGCGCGGCGCTGTCGGTCGAGCTTTCGGACGCCGACGTCCACACCAACATCTACGGTTCGGTCACCAGCAAGAACATCGGCACGCCGGCGGTGAAGCTCGAGTTCGATCCGACGGCCGCGGCGGGCGAGCGCGGCTATGTCGATATCGTCAACGACCGGATCTACGTGGGCGAGAACGCGCTCGTGACCGAGGACACGGTCACCTACACGTCGAGCCGCGGCAACAACATCGGCGGCCTGGTCGACGGCGCGGAATATTACGTCCTCAAGGAAGCGGACGATGCCGCGACGCCCGAGCGCGAGGATCACTGGATTCAGCTCGCGCGGTTCGAGGGCAGCGTCTTCCGCGGCGAGGCGGTTGACCTCACCGCTTATAACGGCGTCTCGCCCGATTACGGCTACCGCAGCATGCTGACGGGGATGCCGCTGGGCGGGCTGCCGCTGCTGGAACCTCTCTACACCGCGAACAACACCAAGGATTTCACCGCGGGCGACGTCGATTACGACGAAAACTCCATCGTGCTGCCGAACGGCGCAGGGTCCGGCTCGGGCACCAACTTCACCTGGGTGGACCAGACGTTCGGGCTGGGCCAGGCGGTGTTCTACCACGCCGAGCCGGGGGCCGAGATCGACGGCCTCGTCGATGGCAACATGTATTACGTCATCACGGGCACCAACCAGTTCAACCTCGACGGCGGATCGCGCCTGAACTTCGGGACCGGACAGACCATTCAGCTAGCCGAAACCGAGAACGAGGCCCTGGCGGGCATCGCCATCGACATCGACAGGCCGGCCGGCCAGTTCGACGAGACAGCAGCGTTCAGTTTGGAAGCGGCGCACATCCTCGACAGCGGCTTCACGACCGGCGTGGGCGTGACCGCCAGCCTCGACGTCGAGACCGCCACCGAGGCGGGGGCCGGATTGAGTTCGCAGGACAGCGACGGGTCGGATGCGCCGAACGGCTACAACCTGAGCAGTTCGGCGGCGAACAACATATTCTCGATCCTGACCAGCAAGCTTGGCAATTCGGGCGGCGGCGCGATCGATGCCGCCGGCGGCGCGTCGAAGGGCAACCTTGCCGCGGCGGTCTCTCTCGCGTTCGCCTATAACGACCACGACGTGACCACCGACGTGCACGACAGCGCCGTTCTGAAGTCCGGCGAGGATCTCGAGGTCAAGGCGGAGATCAACCACATCAACAAGGGCTTCGCCCAGAGCGCCACCGAGAGCCAGGAGGACAACGGCCAGAACCCGAGCGCGGACACCCAGATCAGCGCCGCCGTCATCCTGACGATCACCAACAACGACGCCCTCGCGACGGTGCACGGCGGCGCGGATCTCGACGCGCTTCGCGCCACGCGCGTCATCTCGGGCGTGACCTATCCGTTCGCGCAGACCCTCGACAGCTGGGTGCCCACCACCGCGGGCGAGGCGCTCGACCTGTTCAAGACGCAAGGCTACGAGGCGATCACCCAGTATTTCGACGGCACCTTCGGCCTCGCCGGGTTCCTCAACAGCTGGTCCTCGGCGACCACGAGCGGGTCGGGCTCCGACAGCCTGTCCATCGCCGGATCGGCCAACATCCAGATCCAGAACACGACCGCCAAGTCCACGGTGAAGGACGGCGCCCAGATCAACCAGGACGACGCGTTCCACACCGATCCGAACAACGCCTATGTCGATCAGGAGGTCGTCTCGATCGAGGCCACCTCCTACATGCAGATGATCGACATGGCCGGCATCTTCGGGCTGAGCCCGGGGGGCATCGGGCTCAACGATCTCTATGCGACGCGCAGCGGTCTGGCCTTCGATGGCGGCACCCCCTTCGACGTCGACAAGCCGAGCGCCAGCTTCAACACCGCCGGCCGGGGCGGGGTGGGCGCGACGATCTACGCCAAGATCATGGACAACGATACGCACGCGATCGTCGAGGATCGCGCGGCGATCTACTCCGGCGCCAGCGGCGGCTTCAACATGAAGGCCGAGGAGGCGCTGTTCAACCTGAGCCTCGCCCAGTCGGGGGCCGCGGCCAGCGGCGGCTGGGCGGTCGGCGGCACCATCTCGGTGCTCTATCAGGACAGCGACACGCTGGTGCAGCTCGGCGCGCTTGCCAACGTCACGGGACGCGACGCCCGGCTCTATGCAGGCTCGCTCGACACCCAGATCGGGATCACCGGCGGCCTGTTCCTCGCCGAGGCGACTGGCGTGGGCGTGTCGGTCGCGGTCAACGATATCACGCGCAACACCCGCGCGGTGATCGGCACCGAAACCCCGGTCGTCGGCGGCGCCTACACGGTCGGGACGGCCACGAACTTCGATCTCGACGAGCAACTGTCGGTGCGCGCGATCAACGACGGGGCGATCTGGGGCTTCTCGATCGCGGGCGCGGTGGCCAAGACAGATCCCGGCGAGCCCCAGACCGACGATCCACTTGACGGACAGTCGCTCGGGATCCTCTTTGGCGATCAGCCGCCGGACAACCGCACCAGTCTCGCGGTCGGCGCGGCCGGATCGGTCGCGCTCAATTTCGTCGACGACACGACGCTCGCCTCTATCACCTCGGCGGGCGAGGTGGCGGCGGGCACCCTCGAGATCACCTCGCTCAACGAATCGCAGATCGTTAGCGTGTCGGGCGCCTTCGGCATCGCCATTTCGAGCGGACAGCAGGGCGGCAGCGGCGGCCAGACCGGCATCGGCATTGCCGGCGCAATCAGCGCCAACACGATCGCGGGCGCCACCCGCGCCCTCGTGCTGGGCACGAAGATCGACGTCGAGGGAGACGCCGATATCCTGGCCGAGCGGACGGGCGACATCTTCTCGCTCGCCGCCAGCCTCGGCGCTGCGGCCACCGACGGGCCGCAGAGCGCGACCGCCGTCGGCCTCGCCATCTCGGTCGGTGTCAACCTGATCCGCGGCAAGGTCCAGGCCATCGTCGAGGATTCCGGGATCGACGGCGCCACCGGCGACATCTCGATCAAGGCCAAGGCGACCCCGGATGTGCTGTCGATTTCGGGCGCCCTTGCGTTCTCGTTGTCTAGCGGTCCGAGCAAGTCCAACTCCGCCGCGGTCGGCGTCGCGATCTCCGTCAACGAGATCGGGAACGGGACCGAGACCTTCGAGGTCACCGCCGCGGCCGACAATGCGACCGTGAAGACCGCCGACGGCGACGTCGAGATCGTGGCCGAGGACGAGGCCAAGGTGGAGAACTACACCTACGGCGTCGCGCTCGCGATTTCGGGCGGCAGCGGATCGGGCTTCGCCTTCGGAGGTGCGGGCTCCATCTCGGTCAACACCATCAACACGACCCTGCGCGCCCGGGCGACCGCAGGCAGCACGGTCTCCGCCGTGAAGGGCCAGGTCTCGATCACCTCGACCGAGGACTCCGAGATCGACGCCGATGCCGGCGGCTTCGGGATCGCTCTGGGCACCAAGGGCTCCAATACCGGAGCGATGGGCCTGTCCATCGGGATCAACAACCTCACGGTCGACTCCAAGGCCGAGGTGTCGAACGCCACGGTGACCGGCGGCACGACCTCCAACGGCGCCGACAACGACGTCGTCATCACGTCCGACGTGGGCGTCAAGGTCCAGGCGCTGACCATCGCGGGGGCGGGCGCGGTCGGCGCGGGGGATGCGAATGTCGGCTTGGCGGGGACCGGGTCCGGCAACGACATCCGGATGAGGTCGCTCGCCGACGTGAGCGACAGCACCATTACCGGCGGCGACAAGGGCGTCCTCATCCAGGGGGCGATCACCGACACTGCCGAGATCAAGGCCGATGCCGGCGGCGTCGCCGTCGCGGTCGGCATCAAGTCCACGGCGAGCGTCTCGCTCGGCGTGGCCGTCTCGGTCAACAAGATCCGCGGTCTCGAGGGGGCCGCCACGCCCGCGGTCGGCGCCACCGTCGAGGACACCACCGTCACGACGGACGACGGCGACGTCACCGTCGGCGCGCTCAGCGCGGCCAAGATCGACACGTTCGTCCTCGGCGTGTCGGTGGCCGTCAACGTCGGTTCGAGCACGTCCGTCGGCTTCGCCGGCGCGGGCAGCATCGCGATCAGTGACATCGACTTCGACACCACGGCGGAGCTCGACGGCACCAGTGTCACCAGCACCGGCGGCGGCGACGTCGCGATCTTCGCCCGCGACGACAGTTCCATCGACACGTTCGCGCTGGCGGGTACGTTCAGTTTCGGCTTCGGCAGCAACGCCTCCGTGGCCTTCAGCCTCGCCGCCTCGATCTCGGTCAACGAGATCGACAACGGCATCATCGCCCGAGTGACGGATAGCGACATCGCCACGACGGGCGATGTGACCGTGACGGCCACGACCCTTCCCGCCACGGGCGAGACGGCCTCCGCCTTCCTTGCGGACCTGATCGAGGTGAAGGCCGCGAACCAAAGCGCCGTCGCCCAGGACCGCCCGGCAAGGATCAACGCCTATGCCTACGGCATCTCGGGCGCGGTCAGCGTCTCGACCGGCGCGGTGGGAGCGGGCGTCGCGCTCGCGGGCGGCTTCGCGTTCAACGACATCAGCAATACGATCACCGCCGAGGTGACGGGCGACAGCTCCATCACCGGCGGCTCTGGCGGGGCGAGGGCCGGTTCGGTGACCATCCAGGCCATCGATGCGGCGGGCATCTTCTCCAGCGCGGTCGGCGCCGCGCTCAGCGTGTCGGTCGGCAGCACCGGCTCGGTCTCGATCTCGATCGGGGTCTATGTCAGCGAGAGCGACATCGACAATACGATCAGCGCCCGGGTCTCGGACAGCACCGTCCATGCCACGAACGCGGTCAAGGTCGAGGCGGACAGCACGGCCTCGGTCGAATCGATCGCGGTCGGCGCGGCGGCGTCCATCGCCGGCAGCGCCGAGGTCTCGGTCGCCGTCGCGCTCGGCGGCGGGTATTCGAGCAACGACATCGACAACGACGTGACCGCAGAGATCGTCGAGTCCGATGGAACGGTGGAGATTGCGCCGGACACCAGCGTAGCCCGGATCATCGGCGGCAGCGTCGAGGTTCTCGCCGACGAGACCGCGACGGTGGACGGCGTGGCCGTGGCCGCGTCCTTCGCGCTCGCCATCACAAATCCCAAGTCCGGCGTGTCCATCGCCGTCTCCGCCGCCGCGGCGGTCGTGGAGAACGAGGTCGGCAGCGACGTCCTCGCCAAGATCAGCGGCTCCAACGTGGAGACGACGGGCCCGGACGAGGACACTGACGGCACCGACAACCGCAGCGGCGACGTCCGCGTCGCGGCGACCTCCCTCACGACGATGACCGACGTGACGGTCGCGGCGGCGATCTCGGTGACGACCTCGTTGATCTCGGTCGCCGTCTCCGGCGCGGTCGTGTCGGTCGAGAACAAGGCCAGTGGAACCGTCAAGGCCGAGACAGCGTCCAGCGACATCGCGGCGACGGGAGACGTGACGGTCAAGGCGATCGACACCACGTCCCTCTCCTCCATCGGCGTGGGCGCCTCGGTCGCCGTCGGCGTCGTCAGCGTCGCCGGGGCCGTGGTGCTGATCGACAACGAGATCGATCGCGACGTCTCGGCGACGATGACCGGCACCAACGTGGCAAAGGGCCAGACACTCTCCGTCATCGCCGATTCCGATCAGGACGTGGTGAAGGCGCAGGGCGTCGCGGCGTCGCTCTCGATCCTCGCGAGCGGCGCGGGCGTCGAAAGCTCGGCCGAGGTCAAGAGCGACACGATCGCCAGGATCACCGGCGGCGAGATCTCCGTCAGCGGCGACGTCCTCGTGGACGCCGACGCGACGAGCGACGCCAAGGCCGAAGCGCAGGGCGGATCGCTCGGCGCGCTGTCGATCTCGGTCATGCTGGCCGACGCGATCGTGTCCGGGACCGTGACCGGCGCGATCACCGGCGGCGCCAACGTGACCGGCCGCAACGTCCGGGTGACGGCCGACAGTTCCGGAACGGTGGACCAGGATCTGGTCTCCGTCGCGGTCGGGTCCTACGGCGGCGGCGGCGCCGGTGGCGAGGCGACCTACAGCCGGAGCACCCTGGCCTCCATCGGGCACGAGAGCGGCGTGACCTCCCGGCCGAGCGTGACGGCGGTTCGCAACGGCGACGGCACGGGCGAGATCGACGTGCACGCGACGTCGTCCCACTACGCGAATTCCGAAGGCATCGCGATCGCGGTGACGGCGACGGCCGGCGCGGCCGCGGTGGTCAGCCCCGCGACGGTGAGCGGCGACACCACGGCCCGGATCCAGAGCGGGTCGACCATTATCGCCCACGATGTCGATGTTCAGGCGGATTCGCTCGAGGATTCCTATGCCCGAGGGCGTCCGTTCGGCTTCAGCCTCGGCGTCACCGGTGTCGGGACCAATGCCGAGGCGGATGTCTCGGGCACCACGGCGGCCTATATCGGCGCCGCCCGCGGGGCGACGTCGAGCGAGGCGACGACGCTCACCGTTTCCGGCAGGACACGGGTTCATGCCGAGGCCGACAGCACCGCCGAGGCCGAAGTGCTCGGCGTGTCGGGCAGCCTCACCGTGGCCATCGCCGCGATGCTGGCCGAAACCGACGTGAGCCGGAACACGAGCGCCGTCATCGGCAGCGGGACGCAGATCACCGGCGGCGACGTCGAGGTGACGGCGGACGCCTTCCGCGACGCCGATACCGACACGCTCGCGGCGGCGGTCTCCCTCGGGGCGGGCGGCGGTGGCGATGCCGACGCCTTCATCAGCGGCTACACCGAGGCGATCTTCGGGCGCACGGACGGCACAACAGGCGGCGCGGCGACTTGGCTGCGCGACGGGGGCGACGTCGAGATCAAGGCGACCGAATCGAGCGATGCCTTCGCCTATGCCCACGGCGGGTCGGGCGGCGCGATTGCGATCGCCGCGCTCCTGCCCACGGCGACGGTCCAGACCACGCTCGCGGCCTATACCGGCGCTTCCTCCGAGATCGTGGGCGACAGCCTGACGGTGGAGGTGGAGGCGACCAAGCGGGAAGCCACGGTCGACATGCTGATCGTCAGCGTGCAGATCGGCGGCGGCGCGGGGACCACCGCGACCGCCTGGGTCGGCTCGGACGACGGGACCGCCGACGCGACCGCCGAAGCCTATCTCGGCGCGAATTCCATAGTCGACGTGACCAACGACGTGACGGTCAAGTCCGACACGCTGCGCGACTACGCCTTCGGCGAGGGCGAGGTGGGCTCCGGCGGCGGGTTCGCCGTCGCGGTGCTGCTGGCCGATTCCACGGTCAACGCCACCTCGATGGCCTGGGTCGGCGCGAACGCCGAGGTGGCCGCGCGCAACCTCACGGTCGAGACGACGAGCCAGGCGGGATCGGGGACGGAGAACCTCGTCGTCTCCGCCGCGGCCCTGGGCGGCCGGGGGGTGGAGACCAACGCCCTCACCAATACCGAGACCGCCTCGTTCCTCGACGCCGGGGCGAAGGCCATCCTCTCGGGCGATCTGCGCATCACCGCGGTGAACGTCATCGGCGAGGCCAAGTCGAAGTCGCAGGCCTCCGGCGGCGGCGGCATCGACGTGGGCGCCGCGATCTCGAACGCCGAGGCCAACAACGACGTCGAGGCCTTCCTCGGCAGCATGAGCCAGGTCGAGGCGTCGAACGTCCTCGTCAGCGCCGACGTCATCCCCGGCAACCTGCCCGCGCCCTCCGAAGCCGTCGGCATGAGCGCGTCGACCAACGCCGTCACCTACGAGCGGCACGGGCTCGGCGACGGCGATACCGTCCAACTCGTGAACGCGGGCGGGGCGAACGGTCTCTACGCCGTCGTCAGCGTCAATGCCAACGACGCCGGCGTGACCAGCACCAACGATTTCCGGCTCGGCGCGGTGGTCGAAATTGGGGCGTCCGGCGAGAACTCGGACAGCGTCGATCTCGATTTCGACACCATCACCTTCGCGACCAAGCACCGCTTCACCGACAATGCCACGGTCGTCTACCGGTCAGTCGATGGCGCGGATATCGGCGGCCTCGTCGACGGCAGCAGCTATCGCGTGCGGGTGGTCGACGACTACACGATCCGGGTCGCGGCGGCGGATTCCGTCTTCAACGCGGCCGACGACCGGCTGAGCTTCTCGGGCTCGGTCGTCAGTTCGAACCAGATCGATCCGACCGGCACGGTGCCCTTCGACGACGGTCAGGCCGTCACCTACAACGCCGCGCAACATGCCAGCACCTTCGCCCACAACCTCGTCGACGTCGCGTTCAGCGGCAATGAGGTCGAACTGACCGGCGGCGACAACCCGGACACGGTCGAGACGGACAACAACACGATCTTCACCGGGCGCGACACGGACGGCGACGGCGATTTCGACGTTGGCCACGGCTTCACCACTGGCGAACTGGTGATCTACGAGGCGGTCAAGGGCGAGACGATCGGCGGCCTCGTGTCGGGCCGGGGCTATTACGTCATCGCCGACACCGCCTATTCGCTGCGCCTCGCCGCGACCTATCACGAGGCGGTCGGGCTCGAAGACAATGCCGGCAACGTCATCATTCCGGTCACGGCGCAGGAGCTCGTCCGTCCGGTCATCCCCGCCGACGCGAGCGCGAACGAAAAGACGACCGTGCATTCGCTGACGCGCGCCTCGTCGCAGGCGTTGGTCGGGCTGACCGAGGGCAAGACCTATTACATCGACCAGACCGGATCGCAGGCTCTCGCCGACGGGTTCGGGCTCGTGGATCAGGACGGCAACGCCGTCACCTTCTCGTCCTCGACCACCGTCACGCTGGAGGGCGGGACCGTCGTTCCGGTGAACCTGACCGGGTCGCACACCCTCGACCGGGTGGAGATCGACCTGACCTCCGCCGCCGCGGCCCGCCACGAGTTCATCCTCGATCTCGACCTTCTTCCCGACAATCCGACGGACGACACCGACCTCGGCCTGCAGTCCGACGAGGGTCTGTCGCTGCGCGACACGGTCTTCGTCGCGTTCGACGGCCAGACCAAGGCCGATGCGCGGGGCGGCGGCGGCGGGGCGCTGGCCTTCGCCTTCCCTTCCATCGACGTCCAGGTGGTGAACGAGGCGCAGGCCTTCATCGACTCCGACCTCGTCACCGCGCGCGGCGACGTCACGCTGTCGTCGCTCGTGGACAGCGACGCCCTCGGCTACGCCTCGAACGGCGGGGGCGGCGGCATCTACGTCGCCAACACCGAGGGCGACGTCGAACTCGACAGTTTCAGCACCACCGCGATCGGCGGACTTCAACGCCTGACGTCCAGCGCCGCCGGCGGCACCAACCACCAGCTTCTCGCGCAGGGGGGCAGCAACGAATCGACCGAGCCCTCGACCCAGGTCCAGGCTCAGCACGTCACGATCAACGCGACCGGCAACTACCGTCAGTTCTCGCAGAGCGACTTCGAGACGTCGAACACCACCATCGCGGACGGCGGCGGCCTGATCGCCGGCGCCGGCGCGCACGGCGACAACATCGCTGACATCCAGACCGTTTCGGTCATCGGCGTGGGCGCCGAGATCGACGCCGGCACCGTCGACGTCACCGCCAATCTGGGCATCGTGCCGGCCCTCGGCAGCAGCGCCGATCTCGGCGGCAATACCAGCATGTACAGCTACGCCCGCGCCGAGGCGGGCGGGCTGTTCGGCGGCACCCGCGCCACGATCGACAACGAGCTCGACATCGAGACCGGCGTCTTCGTCGAGGGGGTCACGGGCAACAACGCGCTGGTGGACGGCACGCTGATCCGCGGCCGCTACGGCGTCGACTTCGAGGTCGATCAGCGCAATACCTCGATGACGACCGACGGCAAGGCGGTCTTCTACGGCATCGGCGCGGGCACCAAGGAGTTCGACAACACCCTCTGGAACAACTCCCTGGTCGACGCCGACGCCGGCGTCACCGTATTCGCCGCGCCGCGCCTCGTCGGCAACGTGAACGTCCACCCGAACGACGTGCCCCTCACCAAGCTGAGGACCTTCAGCGGGTACAACGACATGGCGGTCTATGTCGGCGTCGACACCGGCACCAATGGCGGTTCGAACATCAACAGCGGTCAGGACCGGATCGCCTCCACCATCGAATGGGACGGCGACATCGAGATCAGCGCCGGCCCCTCGCCGGAACTGGTGGTGGATTCCAACGGCAACGTGCTGCGCGCGATCAACGTCAAGCTGAAGGACGCGGCAGGCAATTTCGTCTTCAAGGAATCCGGGACCGCGGCCGGCTACACCTCGGGTGGCGAGACGGTCATCGAGGTGGCCAACATCGTGCCGACGAATGCCGGTTCCGTCGTCATGGACATCGGCAACGGCCGGATCGAGCAGGACTTCACGAACGAGAGCGCGACCAAGTTCTGGGGCGAGCTGCGCGTGCTGCGCAATTTCGATGAAGTGCGGCTGACGAACCTGTCGGATCACGACCTGATCGTGAATCGCATCGACATGCTTAACGAGACCGGCCAGGCACGGCTGAGGCTCATCGATCGCGACAGTGCCGACAGCGCCATGAAGCTCGCCATCAAGGAGGGCTTCGGCGACAGCCTCATCGACATCAGGGCGCTCGGGGCAGGGGACGTGATCCTGTCCGGCGACAACGTGGATCAGGCGTCGTTCGAGAACCCGTTCGGCGAGACCCGCATCCTCGTCGCGAACGGCGACCTCCGGATCGAGGACGGCGCGATCATCCGGACCAACACGATGGGCGACGGCGGCCGCGCGCTCAGCTTCAAGGATTTCGAGTTCCTGCCCGAGGCTCGGGTCGAGACCGAGATCGTCGTCGGCACGGGACCGAGCGGCGCGGTGACGATCCGGCGCACCGACGGTGCCGACTGGGCGGCGATGGGCGTCGCCGAGCGCGGCCTGATCCGGGTGGGATCGCCGGGCCTCGCGGCCGACGGAGAGGTCTTCCAGGTGGCCTTGGTCGAGGGCGACACCCTGACCCTGACGCGCGCCGCCAGCCTCGCGATCGGAACGTCGGTCCAATCGGTCTCGCTGTTCCACGGGGTCGAGGCCACCAAGGGAGACGTCGGCAGCGACGCCGGGCGGCTGCGTGTCGATCTGGTCCGTCAGGACAGCCAGAGCGAGGCGTTCCACGGTGCCGCGGGCGACGAATTCTTCGGCGATCTCGGCCTGCGCGTCCGCACCGGTTCGCTGACGGCGTCGTCGGCATCGGTGAGCATCGGCGTCATCGCGGCGGCGCGGGAGCTGACGCTGTTCATGCGCTCCGCCCTGCGAGAGAACGCCAGCCTGAACGGCCGGGGCGTCCTGGTGGACGGCGACAGCGGCGACGACGGGACCTACCACAACTTCTTCTACGACGACCGGTCCGGCGTCTCGACCTCGCTCGGCCGCGGGTCGGGCTACGATGTCGATGCCGTCGAACTGGCCTCGACCACCTGGAGCGTCGGGCTGGCCGAGGCCGGCAGCCGGATCACCCTGGCGGGCATCGACCCCGACGGTCTCGACCTTCGCGATCCGGGCGAGAACAGTGTCTCGCTCGTCGCGTCGACCAACATCATCGGCGACCTCGTCACAACCGGCACGACCGGCAACTTCATCGATGCCGCCACCAACGGCGCGATCACACTGACCGAGATCGACGCGGTGCGGAGCACCGATGGCGACGATCTGCTGATCGGCAAGGTTGTTTCCTCCGCGAG
The DNA here is from genome assembly GCF_000379485.1 of Wenxinia marina DSM 24838. Taxonomy (GTDB): domain Bacteria; phylum Pseudomonadota; class Alphaproteobacteria; order Rhodobacterales; family Rhodobacteraceae; genus Wenxinia; species Wenxinia marina. The sequence continues at coordinate 17,100 of NZ_KB902295.1, read as the reverse complement.
CACGGTGACGCTGACGGCTCCGGATGGAATCTTCGACGGCGACCCGACCGACGCGTCCGCCTCGGCGGCGGATCCGGCGGATGTGGTCGGCACCGTCATCACGATGACGGCCGGAACCGGCGCCATCGGCAGCCGCGCCGACTTCGTCGAGACCAACCTGCACGACACGGTGCTGGGCGTGGCCCAGACGGGCCACCTCACCGCCACGGCCGCGGGCGAGATCCGCATCCGCGAGACGGCGGGCGACCTGCGGCTGAACTACGTGGCCTCTCTTTCCGACGACGTGACCCTGGCCACCGAATCCGGATCGATCCTCGACGCGACCAACTCGGTCCGGCCCGACGTCTCGGGCGTCGATATCGACCTATTCGCCAATGGCGGCTCGATCGGCCTCTTCGCCAACGACCTCGACGTCGACACCGGCATCGTCGGTCCGTTCAGCGGCCGCCTCTATGCCTTCGCGACGGGCGACGTTTTCATCACCGAGACGGCCGACGAGATGAGACTCCTCGGCGCCATCGCGATCACCGGCCGTGTCCGACTGACCGTCCCGGACGAGGCGGCGACGCCGATCCTGCCGCGCGGCCTGCCCAACGCGACGACGAGCCCCGCGGACGACCTGCTCTTCGACACCGATGGCAGCCGCCTGCTCCGGCAGGACACGACCGAGAGCGTGGACTTCGCCCAGGTCAACGCGGCCCTCTGGGCGGCCATGTGGGTCGGCGACAACGTCGCCATGAAGTCGAATTCGCGCATCATCGCGGGCACGACCATCACCATGGAGGTGGACACCGACCGGACGGGCACGGGTCAGCGCGCCTCGACCGAGGCCGATCCCGGCTTCGGCAGCAACGTCGATCTGCGCGGCGAGATCAGGACGCGCGGGACCGAGAACGGGGACAGCTTCCTGCTGCGGGGCGGACGGGACGTCGACCTCGTCACCGTCAACGACCTTCAGCTCGACACCCAAGGCTACATCAGGACCGGCGGGCAGGAGGACGAGATCGTCGTCAACACCCTGCGGACTATGACCACCGGCCGGGCCAACGGCCTGCGGGACGCGCTCGACATCGACGGTCAGGCCGGTACCGACGTCGTCGTCGTCAATACGACGGGCACCTACGGCCTCCAGCGCGACTACGTGATCAACGTGCTCGACACCGGAGCGCCGGGCGACGGCGCGGATACGCTGGCGATCACCGGATCCGACGGCGCCGACGTGTTCCTGCTGCGGCGCATCACCTCGATCGCCGGGCGGACGACGGACGGCCCCTCCTTCGTCGCGCTGCTCCACGCCGACGCCGACGGCGGCGACCAGTCGCTCGACAACGCGATCGGCCAGGCACAGACGTCGAGCGATCGGCCGAGTGCGGTGCAGCGCATCAACTACGACCGCGCGGTCAACGGGCGGCTGTCCGTGCTGGGCCTGGGCGGCGACGACATGTTTGCCGTCGACGGCAACTCCACGACCACGACGCTGGATGCCGGGATGGGCAGCGACCGCTTCCAGATCGGCCAGCTGCACGGCGTCTCCGACCCCTCCGATCCGGCCGGGCTGCCGTTCCATCTCGGCGCTGCGCCGGGCGACACCCCGCCCGAGGTGGTCCGCACGACTCGCGGCTACCTGACGTCGGGTGCGCTGTCGCCGCTGGTCGCCAAGGGCGGCGACGGCGACGACACGTTCACCGTCTATTCCAACAAGGCCGAGATCCGGCTCGAAGGCGACGCGGGCAACGATCTCTTCGTGGTCCGGGCCTTCGCGCTGGCCGACGAGAACTTCGAGGAGATCATCGACGAATATTCCGTCGAGGGCCGCAACATCATCAACACCGGCACCGGCGAGGATCTTGTCCGCTACAACCTGAACGCGCCGGTCAGCATCGACGGCGGGACGGGCTTCGACAAGGTCGTGATCCTCGGCACCGAGTTCGGCGACGCCTTCGTGATCCGCGAAGACGGCGTCTTCGGCGCGGGCGTCAACGTGTCGTTCGAGAACGTCGAGGTGCTGGAGGTCGACGGGCTTGAGGGGGACGACGAGTTCTTCGTCCAGAGCACGCCGATCGGCGTTGCCGTGCGGGTCATCGGCAATCTCGGCAGCGACACGATCAACGTGGCCGGCGACGTCACCAAGGCGATCACGTCGGTCGGCCTCGAAGGCACGAGCGGCGTCATCAACCATGGCGTCCTCAGCAACGGCAGCTATGCCGGCGTGACCGCCGAGGGTGTCGAGCTGACGGTCGGCGGCACCACCGCGGGCCCCATCGACATCCGCGAGGTCGACGATGCCGGAGAGGAGGACAATTCCTCCATCGTCCGCGAGGGGGATTTCCTCGACCGCTACGAGATATCGCTGAACCAGGCCATCAAGGCGGGAACGGTGGTCTATGTCACCGTTTCGGCGTCCCGCTCGTCCGACGACGAGGACGCCTCCGATCCCAGGAGCGCGGCGCGCGTCTTCGTCGACGCCGACCGCAACGGCCGGCCGGACGGTGGCGACAGCGTGCTGCTCGGCAAGTCGTCGAGCGGCTTCTTCCACACCGTTCCGGTCAACGGCGCGGGCGAGAGCGTGCCCAACCGCGACATCGTCCTGCGGTTCGACAGCACCAACTACGACCAGGCCCAATCGGTCTGGCTCTCCGCCGTCGACGACGACATGGCGGAAGGCACGCGCAAGATCGTGGTGAGCCACACCGTCAAGGTCGTGCCCGCCACCGACGGCGATGCCGAGGCGTTGGCGACCTACGACGAACTGGCCGTGCGCAACGTCGAGGTCACGGTCCTCGACAACGATCAGGCGGACGTGATCCTGACGCCGACCGGCCCCGACACGCGCGTCCTCGAGGGGCCGCGGGGCTTCACGGATCAGATCGGGGTCTCGCTCAGCCGGGCGCCCGAGCCGGGCGAGATCGTCACCGTCGATCTGGCCGAGCTTCTCGCGCCCGATACCGCGCGGCAGCTGTCGTTCTCGGCCACGACGCTCACCTTCGATGCGACGAATTGGGCGACGATGCAGATGGTGCAGATCACCGCCATCGACGACAGCACACCCGAAGATCCGCGCGGGCTCCAGATCGAAGCGACGGTGAGCTCCACCGGCGGCGCGTTCGAGGACGTAGCCTCCGCGAAGGCCGCGGTGAAGGTCCTGGACAACGACACGCCGAGCGTCGTCGTGACCGAGAGCGGCGGCGAGACCCGAGTCACGCCCACCACCACCGACACCTACACGCTGCGGCTCGCCAAGGCGCCGGAGCCGGGCGAGGTCGTGACGATTCCGCTGCTGGACGACGGCCAGACCGAGATCGTCTCGGCCATCGGCCCGCTCGGCGCGGACCGCCTGATCCGCAACGTGGATGCGGGCGTCTACGAGACCGTCGAGGTCTCGACCGGGCGCTTCGCCTTCTCGGGCGACACGATCCAGCGGACTGACCAGGGGTCGTTCCTCGACGACGGCTGGGAGATCGGCGACCTTCTCGCGATCTCCGGCACCACCGCCAACGACACCGGCGAGGGGCGTCCGCTGACGATCGCGGGGGTCTTCGCCGACCGGCTGGTGCTGGAGACCGCCGGACTGACGGCCGAGACGACGGGATCGGTCGAGCTCGCCCGTGCGTCGGTCGACGGGTTCTATCTGGGCGATCTGGCCTTCGGCGACTCGGCGCTGGGCGACACGATCACTCGCCTCGACGGCGGAAGCTGGCTCGCCGACGGGTTCCTGCCCGGGCATCGCATCCGGATCGACAGTGGGGCGAATGCCGGCATCTACCAAATCGCGCTGCTGGAGCGTGACGACCAGGATCGCGAGTTCCTGCGCCTCGTGCCGGGAGACAGCGTGACCGCGGGGACCGCGACCGCCAAGGTCACTCGCGTCGCCGACGCCATCCGCTTCGACGCGACCAACTGGGATGCCGAGGTCACCATCACGGTCCGGGCCAACGACGGCTACGAGCTGCCTGCGAACCTGCAGGACAAGAGATCCTTCGCCTCGCGGCCGCATCTGCTGACCGCGATCCAGGGACCGCTCAGCATCGAGGGGGGATCGAGCGGGGCCGACCGGACGCTGGTGCAGGCGATCATCCTGCCGGGCGAGACCCCCGGCACCCCCGTCGGCATCGGCGCGCAGCCCGACGAGATGGCGCAGATCGACGTGGTGAACATCTTCGACGACGGTTCGCGCGAGGACAAATCGGGCGTCATGACCTCGACCGGGCTCAAGGGCTTCGGCATGGCCATCGACCTGACCAATCCGGACGCGGCCTTCGGTCAGCCGACCACTGTGCCGGGCGGCATCTCTTGGGGCACCCAGCGGGTGGACTCGAACGGCAACTACGTCACCGACCCGGTCAAGAGCAGCATCGAGGTGCTGAACCTGTTCATGGGGCAGGGCAACGACATCCTGCGGATCGACGGCACGCTGCAGGGCGCGGACGAGGGCGAGGCGGGACGTCCCGCGATCTACGGCCGCCTGACCACGATCCACGGCGGCGGCAACCGGATCGGCGACGACGGCCTGGCGGGCGGCGACCGCATCATGGTCGATGGCGGCGGTGGCCCGGACTCGCTGCTGGTGCTCTATGGCGATACCTCGCAGGACGGCGTCTTCTATTCGGGCGATCCCGACGACACGCAGGGCCGCGACTTCGGCAAGAAGCCCTTCCCGCCCTTCACCTCGGAGAAGAACAAGGACCGCGAGAGCCGGTTCGTCCTGCCGCTGGCCGGTCCCTTCCTGGTGGCGGGCCGCGACGAGATCCTCGTGACGGCTCGGGTCAGCGGCGCACTGACGGTCGATGCCGCGAACCGCACCATCCGGGCGGAGGAAAGCTGGGCCGCGTCGGGCTTCCGCATCGGCCGGGAAGTGATCCTCAGCGACGCGGACGGAGCGATCGGCACCTACCGGATCGAGGCCATTTCGGGCGACGGGCTGACCATCCGCGTCGAAGCGGGCGCGGCGATGACCGACGGGACCGTCGAGGGCTTCGCCACCGCCGGGGCGGCGGTGGGCAAGGTGACCGCGTTCGGCGGCGGGGACGACGACCTCATCATGGGCTCCGATTTCGGCGATCACCTCGCGGGCGGCGGCGGCAACGACCGGATCTTCGGCCGCGGCGGCCACGATCAGATCTGGGGGGATTCCGGCTTCAACGTCGACATCTTCGGCGATCTCGACGTCTACAGCGACGACAGCCTGACCGAGGCGCAAAAGCGCCTGCGCGCCGGTCCGGTCCTGACCGTGGCCGTTTCGGGGGCGCTCCTGTCACCCTCCGGCGACAGGATGGTGGTGGGCGACGACACGATCCGCGCGGGCGTGGGCGACGATATCGTCTTCGGCGACCACGGCCGCGTCGATGTCACGGAACCCCCGCTGCGCATCCGCACCACCTCGTACGACGTGATCACCGCTGTCTCGACCGAGCAGATCGACAAGGGTGGCGACGACATGATCTTCGGCGGGTACGGGGCCGACATGCTCATGGGCGGCGCCAACCGGGTGACGGCAGGCGGACTTCGCGGCGGCGACCGGATCGACGGCGGCGAAGCCCAGGACCTGATCTTCGGTGACAACGCGCGTCTCACCCAGCGGCCGGCCGATATCGACGTCCGCAGCCAGGACGGACGTATCGTCCAGCTCACGGCGAGCAACATCTACGATGCCGACGGCAGCGCGAACCTCGACCTCGCCACCCGCTTCAGCGATCCGCGCCACGTCGGCACGCCGTGGAGCCGGTTCGAGATACGGGCGCTTTATCACGACACGGCACAGGAGGCGCGCAACGACGGGCAGTACGGTGACGACGACATCGCCGGCGGCGCCTCGCACGACAAGATATTCGCCCAGCTCGGCAACGACACGGTGCAGGGCGACGGCGCAATCCTGGCGGCGCGCGTCGGCGCGGGCCGCGACGCCCAGGGCCGGCTGGTCCATGTGCCGAGCTTCTCGCGCGACACCGACGGCTCGGACTACGTCGAGGGCGGCGGCGGCAACGACGTCATCTTCGGCAACCTCGGCCAGGACGATCTGATCGGCGGCTCCTCATCGCTCTACACGCTCACGGCGCCGGGACAGCGGCCGGACGGGTCCGACATCGTTTTCGGCGGGTCGGGCCCGCAGATCGAGATCAACGAACTCGGCACCGGGGCCGACAGCCTGGTCTCCGATATCGCGGTCCATGGCCGCGATGCCGATACGATTCTGGGCGACAACGGCAACATCTTCACGCTCGTGAACGCCGCCGGAGGCTACCTGATCTACAATTACGATCAGGCGGCGGACATCGGGAATGATCCGGATGATCCGCTGGATCCGCATTCGCGCGGGACCTTGCGCCTCATTCCGCGGGCGACGGTCCTTCTCGACTACGCTCCGGGCAATTCGACGGGCAACCTCGGAGCGTCCGACCTGATCTTCGGCGAGGACGGCGACGACGTCATCCACGCCATGACCGGGAACGACGTGGTCTACGGCAACGGCCACGACGATCAGATCCAGGGCGGGATCGGCGATGACCGGCTCTTCGGCGGCACCGGCGAGGACGGTCTCCTCGGCGACGACGGCGTGATCCGGGTCAGCCGCAACGGCATCGCCGAGCCGCTGAACGGGATCGACGCCGAGGGTCAGCAGACGATCGCTCTGCCCGGTCCCTGGACAGGCGCGGTGATCGACATCGACGGTCTGCTCAAGATCACCGTCGACGCGATCCTGCCGCAGGAGGGTGGCGACGACATCCTCTACGGCGGGCTCGGCGACGACTTCGTCCATGGCGGCGCGGGCGACGATGCCGCCTCGGGTGCCGAGGCGCTGGAGGTCTTCTACCTCGATACCCGGCCGATCGACGCCGCGCCGTTGGCCTACGATGCCTCGACCGGAATCCTGTACGGCTTCTACGACGTCATCACGGCGAGCTACCGGCCCTTCTACGACCCGGAAAACCCGCGGCCGCGGATCGAGAACTTCTACCTCAACTTCCTCACCTTCGACGCTGGCGGCACGCTGATCGAGGACGGAAAGGACGCCATCTTCGGCGGCTACGGCAACGACGCCATCTTCGGCGGCACGGGGCACGACCGGCTGTTCGGCGGCTGGGGCGACGACTACCTCCAGCTGGACGACAACCTCGGCACGAATGGCGGGCTGAACGACACGTCGGACAGCGCGTTGACGCCCGCGACGACCGGCGGCGCGGCCGACTTCGGCTTCGGCGGCGCGGGGCGCGACGTCCTGATCGCCAACAGCGGCACCGACCGGATGTACGACTGGGTGGGCGAGTTCAACAGCTACATCGTGCCGTTCTCGCGCTTCGGCGCGCCGACGGTGAACCGCCTGCCGTCCCCCCACGTGGTCGAGTTCCTGATCGACCTCGCCGGCGGGACCGGCGCGGGCATGGATCGGGCCGACATCATCGACACGATCGGCCTCGTGACCCAGCGCGACCCGGCCTGGCAGGACCAGACCGGCGCACCGCGCGATCCGCAGCCCGGCAACGGCCGCGGTGCCTTCGACAGCGCCGGCGGGCCCGAGGACGACACCCAACGTCAACCCTTGCAGACCGCCGCGGGCTCCACTCCGACCGCTCCGGCGGAGGGCCGGGGCCGGCCCGGACAGACCACTCCGGCGATCCTGGTCGAGAAGGCCGTCAACGCCGCCGATCCGTGGTTCCCGACCCTGGCCGAGGACGCCGACACCGAAGCCGAGGCCGTGCGCATCGCCGTGGGCGGCACGGCGCGCTGGACCTATCTGGTCAGCAACGTGGGCTCCGAGGCGCTGAAGAACGTCAAGATCACCGACGAATCCGGCACCTTCAGCTTCACGCCGGTCTACGTCTCGGGCGATATCGACTCCAACGGCATCCTCGATATCGGCGAGACCTGGCTCTATACTTCGGAGGGCGTGGGCGACCGGCAGGTGACGTCGGGCCTCTACAGCAACGAGGTCACGGTCAGCGCGCGGCCCCCGACGGGGCGCGGCGTGAGCGATACCGACATGAACTACCATTTCGGCACGACGCTGACGTCGCCGCCGCCGGTGGTGCGGCTCGAGAAGGCGATCAACGCCGTCAATCCGCTGGCCCCGACCCACGAGGAGGATGCCGACACCGGACCCGGTCCGTCACTCGTGGCGGGCAGCACGGTGCGCTGGACCTATCTGGTCAACAACCTCGGCAGCGACCCGGTCCGCATCACGCGGCTCACCGACGACATGGGCACCCCCGACACCGTCGATGATCGCACGCCGGTCTACGTCTCGGGCGACGTCGACGGGGACGGATTGCTCGATACCGCCGAAACCTGGCTCTTCGGTCTCGACGGGATCGCGGCGACGGGCGCTTACGCCAACGAGGCCACAGTCGTGGTCGCGGATGCGGATCTGCGGACCGCCAGCGACAGCGACAGGAACCACCATTACGGCTATGTCGTGGGACCCCTGCCGTCCGTCGACCTGGAAAAGGCGATTAACGCCGTCGATCCTCTCGCGCCGACCGCGTCCGAGGATGCAGACATCGGACCCGGGCCGCTCCTGCTCGTCGGCAGCGATGCGGTCTGGACCTACCGCGTCGAGAACACGGGCCCGAGCGAGCTGACCGTCGACGCGCTGGTCGACGATGCGGGGACCGTTTCGGACCCGTCGGACGACTTCGCCCCGACCTACGTTTCGGGCGACGTCGACGGCAACGGCTTCCTCAGCGCCGGCGAGACCTGGCTGTTCCGGGCGACCGGTGTCGTGACCGCGGGCGATTACGTCAACCGGGCCGTGGTGACCGTCTCCGATCTGGCAGGCCGGACGGCAACGGACAGCGACCTCGCCCATTACCGGGGGTTGCTGACCCCGCCGCCCGCCATCGGCATCTCGCTCCAGAAGGCCGTCAATGCGGCCGATCCCCTGAACCCGACTGCGGCCGAGGACGCCAATGACACCCCGCTCGCCTTGCGGGAAGGGACGGCCCTCGTCTGGACCTACCTGCTGGGCAATACCGGCGAGATCGGTCTGACCGTCGACAAGGCCACGGCCATCGTCGACGATCACGGCACCACCGATGCGTCGGACGACTTCTCGCCCGTCTATGTCGGTGGCGACCTCGACGACGACGGCATGCTCGACACGGAAGAGACCTGGCTCTTCACCTCGCAGGGGGCGGTGACGGCCTCGGCCGGCGTGGGCAGCTACGTCAACACCGCGAACGCCGTGGCCCACGCCGAGGACGGTCGGGTCGCAACCGACAGCGATATCGCCAGGATCTTGGGCATCGAACCGCCGACCGCGTCGATCCAGCTGGTCAAGGCGGTCAACGCCGTGAACGTGCTGGCGCCGACCTCGATCGAAGACGCCAACGCGGTGCCGGGCCCGCTCTTCCTCGCCGGCACCGACCTCGTCTGGACCTACCTGCTGAGCAATACCGGAGACGTCGAACTCACGATCGACCCGGCCAGCGCAGTGATCGACGACAACGGCACCCCGGACGACGTGAGCGACGACTTCGCCGCCCGTTACGTCTCGGGCGATGCCGACAGGGACGGCAGGCTCGACGTTGGCGAGACCTGGCTCTTCACGTCCGAGGGCGTCGTCGACGCGAAGGTCGCGGTGGGGGACTACGGCAACGCCGCCGCGGCATTCGCCAGCTATCAGGGGAAGGTGGTCACCGACACCGACCTGGCGCATCATCACGGGGTCGCCAATGGCGACGCGGCGGGCCTCACCCCCGGCTTCTGGAAGACGAACGCCCAGAGCTGGGGCGCGTCGGCGTGGCCGCGCGACGACAGCGGCGCGCTCATCTACCAGCCCGGCCAGCGCGTGGGCGACGTCTTCGACGTGCCGGCCGAGTTTGCCGCGCTGGCCGACCTGACCCTCGTGCAGGCGCTCGACCTGAACGGCGGAGGCGCGAACGCGCTGATGCGTCACGCCGTCGCCGCGCTGCTCAACGCGACAAGGGAGGCGGTCGCCTACCCGGCGCTCGCCAAGGAGGTCATCGACTGGACCGAGACGGCTTTGGCCAGTGGCAGCAAGAGCGAGATCACGCAGCAGAAGGACAGGTTTGCGAGATGGAACGAGCGGGGGGCGGACCTCGATCAGCACAATGTCAGCCCGAGCTATCTCGACATCGTCGCCCGCTCGGAGATCTATGTCCCCTGGCTCCTCGCCGACAGGTCGACGCCCGACGCGGACGACTATCTGGTCTATGATGCGGAGTCGGGCCAGTTCCGGCGGGCCGAGGGCACGACGAGCATGACGACCTACGGGCTGTAACGGCAGCGGCTCTTGGATTTGAGAACGGCGTCGCCTCGGCGGCGCCGTTTCCTATTCCGGGGTTCCGGTGAAGGAGAGGTGCTCCGCCATCTTCTCGTCAAGCTCGAGAAGCTGCCGGCGGGCGCGGGCATGACGCGTCTCGGCCCGGGCCTGGGCGGCCGACATGGCGCGGGCGGCGGCCGCGCCGCCGAACCGCGCCATTCGCCGGGCGAGTCGTCCGCCGAACTCCATCAGCAGCGGGTCCTCGGCGGAGAGGATCGCCTCCCAGCTGCCGGGATCGCCCTGGCGGCCGGCCCGGCCCGCCAACTGCCGGTCGATCCGACGGGCGGTATGGCGCTCGGTCATGATGACGTGCAGACCCCCCGCGGCCCGCGCCCGCGCGTCCAGCACGATGTCGGTGCCGCGCCCCGCCATGTTGGTGGCGACGGTCACGGCGCCCGCGCGCCCGGCCTCGGCGACGATCGCCGCCTCGTCGGCATCCTGTTCGGCGCTGAGTACGCGGTGCGGCACGCCCAGTCTCTGAAGGGCCGCGCTCGCCGCATCCGAGGCTGCTACGGTGCGTGTGCCGATCAGGACGGGTCGGCCGGCCCGGGCCAGCCGCTCGGCCCGGCGCGCGACGCGCCGCCATTTCGTCTCGGCCTGCGCGGCGATCCGGGTCCGCCACGTCTCGCGGCGGGAGCGGCGGTAGGTGGGAATCGAGACGACGGGAAGGCGGTAGACCTCCCAGAACTCTCCGGCCGCCTCGCGCGCGGTGCCGGTCATGCCGCCGACATGCAGGTAGCGACGGAAGAAGCGCTGGAAGGTGATCTGCGCGAGAGTGACGCGGCGCGCGGTGATCTCCACCCCCTCCTTGGCCTCGACGGCCTGGTGCAGACCCGCCGACCAGCTTCGGTCGGGCATGACGCGTCCGGTGTATTCGTCAACGATCTCCACCTTGCCGTCGCGCAGGATGTAATGCTCGCCCAGCGCGTGCATGTGCCGGGCCGAAAGGGCGGTGCGCACGGCGTCCTCGCGCAGCGGCCCGACTCGCCAGCCCTCGGGCAACTGGTCGGCGGCGTCGGCCACGGCGGCCCGCCCTCGATCGGTCAGCTCGACCTGATGTCGCGACCGGTCGAGACGGAAGTGGCGGCCCTCGGTTAACGTGGCGGCGATCCGGTCGGCCCCGCGCGCCGTCTCGGCCTCGACCTCGATGTCGCCCGGAGGGACCGAGAGGATCAGGGGCGTACGCGCCTCGTCGATCATCACGCTGTCGGCCTCGTCCACGATCGCGAACTGCAGCCCCGGCATGAGGAAGGCGCGGTCGTCGAGAAAGGCCCGCATCCGCATGTCCAGATCGCCCGTGCGCGACCCCATGGCGACCCGGTCGCGCAGGAAGGTAAAGGCCACTTCCTTGCCCGACGCATAGACGATGTCGCTGGAAAAGACGCGGCGGCGGCTCTCGGCGTCCATGCCTTCCTCCACCGCGTCCACCGTCAGGCCGAGCCGGGTGTAGAGCGGGCGCATCGTCACGGCGTCGCGGCCGGCGAGGTAGTCGTTGGCGGTGATCAGGTGCACCTTTCGCCCGCCGAGCGCGGCGCAGCCGGCGGCGAGGGCGAGGGCCAGCGTCTTGCCCTCGCCGGTCTGCATCTCGGCGACGGCGCCGTTTAGGACGGCCCGCGCCCCCAGCATCTGCGTCCAGTAGGGGCGTATGCCGAGGGTCCGCTCGGCGGCGGAGCAGACCGTGGCCAGCGCCTCGGCCAGCAGCCGCTCTCCGGGATGCGCCCGGGCGCGGCGGAGGCGGTGCGCGAGCCCCGTCAGATGCGCGTCGAAGGCCGCCTCGTCGAGCTGTCCCAGGCGGGACAGTCGCAGACGGACCCGCCAGGTGAAGGTCCGCCAGGGACGGGCCCGCAGGGCGCTGCGGGGGCGGGACGTCACGCGCTCCACCATGCGATCGAACCGGGAGGGGGCGGGAGCCGCGGGCGCGCGCGGATAGAAGGCGCCTTCCGGCGAGGCCGGCCATCCGCTAGCCACGGCGCGCGCGCTCAGACATTGAGGTCGCGCAGGAAGACCTGCCGCACGCCCCGCCAGAGCTGCTCGCCGAGCGGGCGCGCGCCGTGGTCGAAGCGGATGTAGACCCGTTCCCCCACCGCCGTCAGGGGCCGGCCGTCCGCGGGAGTCAGATCGACGGTGAAGACGATGCCGACCGGCGTGACTCGATCCGTCGCCCGCGGGTCGAGCGGGATCGGCCCGCCGCCGGCCCGCCCCAGCGCCGGGCTCGGCAGTTCGGTCGCCGCCGCGGGACGGTCGCGGCTCAGCGTCGCGGCGATCTCCTCGTCGGGATGGCTCGCAAGGCGAAGGCGGACGTCCTCGACGCCGAGACGAAGGAGGTCGATCCGGGCCTCGGGGATCACGGCGCGGATCTGGCCAGGCGCGTCGCCCATGACCCACGCCAGCGTTTCGCCCTTGCGCGCGAAGCGGCCGATCAGCTCCTCGCCCGAGGGCATCAGCAGACGGCCGTCGATCGGCGCGGTGACGATCTGCTCGCCCCTCCGCTCGACGGCGAGCGCGAGCGCCTGCTCGGCCAGACCGAGCTCCTGCGAGATCAGATCGGCCTGCACCCGGTCGGCGGCCAGAGCCTGGATCCGGCGGAGCCGCAATTCCTCGATCTGGCTCTCGACCAGGGCCACCCGGGCTTCGATCAGGGGGTCCTCAATCCTGAGGATCGGCGCGCCCGCCACGAGATCCTGGCCCGGCTCGGCCAGAAGCTCGACCACGAAACCCTCGGCCCCGGCGATGGCGAGCGACTGATCGGGTGCGCGCACAACGCCCTGCACCATGGTGGCCGAGGGCACGGGCTGGACGAAGATCAGCCAGAAGAACATCGCGCCGATCCCGGCCGAGGCAGCGACGGCCCGGCCCCTGCGCCCGTCGAGCCGGCCGTCGGCGACGACGAACCAGAACCCCTTGGCCAGCGGCACGACGAGAAGCAGGATCGCCGACCAGAGCGCCAGCGCCAGGCCGATCTCGAAGAACAGGTTCGCGACGACGAGCAGGATCGCGAGCATGATGAAATAGCGGTAGATCAGGGACAGGATACCGTAGGCGACGAACCAGGTCGCCTCGCCCCGCGCCATCGCGGGGGAGCGCGCGTCCTTCAGCCCGAAGAGGTATCTCTGGGCCAGATACTTCAGGTGCTGTGTCGACCGCGTCCCGAGATTGGGGATCTCGACCAGATCGGCCAGGACGTAGTAGCCGTCGAACCGCAGCAGCGGGTTGCCATTGAAGAACAGCGTCGACAGCCCCGCAAGCAACATGACGTTCATCGCCGCCGCGCGCGTCAATCCCGGCTCGAGCTGCGTCCAGAGGATCGCCGCGAGTCCGGCGAGGAAGAGTTCCACCACGATCCCGGCGCCCGCGACCCCCGCCCGGTGCCACTTGTTCCGGAAGCCCGAAGAGGCGGAGGCGTCGACGTAGGGAACGGGCATGAACACCAGCAGCATGATCCCGATCTCGTGGACCTCGCCACCCCAATGGCGGACGGCATAGGCGTGGCCGAGTTCGTGGACGGCCTTGACCAAAGGATAGAGCGCGACGACGAGAAGCAGGTTGCCCGCGCTGAGCGCCCGGTCGGCCACGTTGTTCTGCAGGGCGTCGATATCGGCCAGCGCCAAGACCAGACCGGTGCCCACGACACCCAGCCAGAGCAGGAGGCCGAACCAGCCGAAGAGCGGCCGCACGAGCCAATGGGTCGCCCGCACGAACCCGTCGGGATCGAAGAGCGGCACCCGGATCGCCAGTGGATTGCGCAGGCCGGCGAGCCGCTTGGTCCGAGAATCCCGTGCGCCCCGTTCGACCAGCCGGCCCATGTCGGGGGGGATGTCCGCGTGCAGCACGTCGGCCCGATGCAACCGTATCAGAAGCTGCATCGTCTCGTGCTGCGTGGGCAGGTCATCGCCAAGCGCCTCGGCGGCGGTGCGCCAGATGTCCTCCATCCGGCGCCGGCCGTTCATCAATCCGATGATCTGCCAGGCCGCCTCGGACACGCGCAGGTAGGCGCCGCTCGCGTGGTCCTCGATGACGTACCAGACCTCGCTCCGGAACACGGCGCGGTGGACCTGCGCATGGCTGCGCAGCCGGGGGGTGAGGTCGGCGACCCGGTACCAGGAGGGACTTTGCAGCGACTCCGTCACGGGGCCCAGCGCCACAGGGTCAGGCGCAGCCAGTCGACCACGCCGCGGGTCCAGACCACGGGGAAGGGCCTTTCGCCGATCCCGATCTTCGCCACGCCCGCCATGCCGGGCCGCAGCAGGTCCGTGGGCTCGGCCAGTTCGGCATCGACGCGAAACACGTTCCGGCCGTCCTCGACCCCCGCGACCGAGGTCACGCGCCCCGTCTCGATGGCGAATTCGCGGCCGGGTAGGGCGGACAGGACCACCTCGCCGCGCAGCTCAGGCTCCACCAGGGCGAGGTCGCGTTCGTCAACCGACAAAACGATCCGGTAGGCGTCCAGCGGGGCGATCTCGTAGAGGACCTCGCCGCGTGCGACCGGCGCTCCGACCGACTGGTCGAGATCGCCGGACAGAACGATGCCGTCGAAGGGGGCGCGGATCTGGGTCCGCGCGATGCGTTCGTTCAGAAGCGCGATCTCGGCCTCTGCCTGCTCGATCTGGGTCGCGGCGATGCCGATGGCGGCGCGGTCCCGTTCGGCGAGGGCGGTCTCGTATTCCCGTTGGCGCTGGGCGCGCACCGTCTCCCACCGGGCCAGTTCGAGCCGGAGATCCCGGTCGTCCAGTTGGGCGAGCATGTCGCCCTCGCGCACGATGTCGCCCGCGATCGCCGCAGCCGCGGAGACGTAACCGTCGAGCGGCGCGGCGACCACGCGCCGGATCGCGCCCTCGACGCGGGCGTCGGCCGTGATCCGGAACGGCACGGTGGTGTTCCAGGCCAGCACCCCCGCTAGCGCTAAGAGGACGAACGTTGCCTTCAGCCCAGCGTTGCGTGGGCCCATCGTCCACGCCAGTCCGTTACCGACACTCTGCGCGGCCTTCACCGGCAGCGGCCGGTCGTTCAGCCGCTTTTCCTCGAGCACCGGCCCCAGCACACCCGCCACCGCCTGGATGAGGTCCACCTCGTCGGGCCGGAAGGGATTGGCCGCCGTGCGCTCGAACGTGAGCGCGCCGGTCACCCGGCCGTCGCGCCGAAGCGGCGCGGTGAGGATCGCCCGCGGTGCACCTTGATCGCCGAGCGCGTCATGGGCCGCCGTGAGGGTGAGCCTGTCGGCGGCATCGTCGGGCAGGAGGATCGGCCCGCCCTGGTCGATCGCCTCGTCCATCGCATCCGCGATGCGCTGCATGAGTTCGGACTTGCGGGAGAAGCCGCCGGAGTGGGAGAGCGCGACGACCTTGGACCGGAGCCGCCGGCGCACGCCGAGCGCGACCCGGTCGCAGCCCAGCCGGTTGGCCAGATCGGTGACGGCGGTGGCGGCGGCGACGGTCCAGCGCGGCTCGTCCAGGGTCGCGGCGAGAAGCTCGACCACCGACCGGGCCCTGGCCTGGGACAATTCGCCCTCGGCCATCTGCCGCATGAGCACGCCGAACTGGACGCCAGGCAGGGCCCAGCTGATCTCGTCGACGACGCGGCGCAGGTCGAGGTCGGCCCGCACCGGCAATTGCACCGCGACGACGCCATGAAGCGCGCCGTCGAGAAGGATCGGCACCCCGATGGCGCAGGAGGTCACGCCGCGATCCAGAAAGCCGCTCTTCACGATGGGCTTGCGCTGAGCGACGGCATGATCGAGCGCCGCGCTCAACCCTTCACCCGGGGTTGCGTCGGGCGGCGACAAGGCGCTGAGCATATATGGCCCGGTATTCACAGGCCCCATCGCGAGAACGGCCACTTCGGCGGTCAGCCGAGATCGCAATCCGGCAATCCAGTTCTCGTCGTCTGCGAACCCGGCCGACGCCTCGGCGTTGATGCCATTGGCTGGGGTCGGGGCGGCCGGCGGATCAACGGCGCCATCTGTCCGCGTGCTCATGAGTGGACACCCTCCAACCTCAAAACTGTTGAGGGTACACGTATGGGCTGTCAACTGGGCACTGTTATCTGGATGGCCCTAACGGGACTGTCATGTCTGGACGGCCCTGACTGCAAGTGCTGATTTGGCGGCGTGCCGATCGTAGCGGTGCGGTCATGTCTCCGGCCTCGGTGCGGTTCGCATGACCGCTGGCCTTGATGAAGTCCGCGCACGAGGTCCTGATCAGAGAGGAGCGGGCTGAGAGGCCCAGACAGTACCACGGGGTGTCCTGGCTGCGGTTCCGCTGATCATCATCCTCACATGGCCGCGGCAGACGCCTGCCGCGGATCTTGTCTCAGCTCATGCCGGCGCGCTCGCCAGATAGGCCTCGTTTCGGGCCATCACGGCCCAGGCGAAGCGCGCCGTCTTGGGCGGTCTCAACCGGTCGTCGCAACACCTTTGTTAAAGGAGGTTGCGATGACGACAAGCAGACGAAAATCCGAACGATCAACGGGGCGAAAGCTGCGCTCTCCTGGGCGGCCCGGAGTGGCGCAGCGGTTTGAACGCCAGCGCTTCTGGGTCCTGATTGCTCTTGGTCTTCCCAGCGAGGAAGCTGCCGTGCGGGCCGGTGTCTCGCAGCCGGTCGGAACACGGTGGTTTCGAGAGGCTGGCGGCATGCCCCCTTCGCATTTGGCGCCATCGGCGCCGCCGCCATCTCGGCGCTATCTCTGCCTTGAGGAACGTGAAGAGATCGCGCTGCTGCTGGCGCGGGGTGTCGGCTTGCGCGAGATCGCCCGCCGCCTGCGGCGGGCAGCCTCGACAATCTCGCGGGAGGTCCGATGCAACGCCGCGACCCGCTCGGGTGGGTTCGATT
>NZ_KB902294.1 GCF_000379485.1 Wenxinia marina DSM 24838 | reverse complement strand
ATCTTCTTCAGCCGCGCGTTCTCGTCTTCCAGCGCCTTCAGCCGCCGCATCTCGTCGGGCAGCAGGCCGCCGTATCGCTTCTTCCAGTTGAAGTAGGTCGCCTGGCTGATCCCCGCCTTGCGGCAGATCTCCGCGACCGGCGTCCCTTCCTCACCCTGCTTCAGCACGAACGCCTTCTGCGCCTCCGTGAACCTCGATGCCTTCATCCGATTCCGCTCCTGTCCCAGCCAGGGAAGCGTAGCCGAAAACTCCAGCTTCGCGCTGTCCAGTTCTCAGGGGGCAGAGCATGATTTCTGGGGCTATGCCGCACGCATTTCCAGCCTGATCTTCTCTGCAAACTCGGCCGGCGGGATGTTCCCGAGGCCGGAATGTGGGCGGTGGTGGTTGTAGTCGTCCTGCCAGGCCCGGATCTGTTCGCGGGCGTCCCGCAGGCTCGAGAACAGCGCCTCGTTGAGCAGCTCGTCCCTGAAGCGGCCGTTGAAGCGTAATCATCCGGCATAGGCCGCCGTCAGGCGGCTTCGCGATGGTCCGAGAGCTGCCAGTTCCACGGGAGCAGGTTCGGCACCTGCGAAGCGGTCATGTCGGGCAGCCGGCCGAGGACATCGGCCAGCCATGCCTGGGGATCGATGTCGTTCAGCTTTGCGGTGACGATCAGGGAATACATGAAGGCGGCGCGGTCGCCGCCGCGTTCGGAGCCGGCGAAGAGCCATGACTTGCGGCCGAGGGCGACGCCGCGCATGATCCTGCCCCGCTTGAGTGGACACCCCTGATAGGCTTCTGAGCCAGGAGAGGAGTGTTCGATGGAGAACAAGATGCGGCGTCATTTTCCCGACGCCTTCAAACGCGAGGCAGTTGATGGGGCCCGCACCAGCGGCCTGACGATCATTCAGGTGGCCGACGAGCTCGGTCTCCACGAGACGGTCTTGCGGCGATGGATAAGCCGGTTCGACCCGCTGGAGACGGGACCGGCGCGGCGCCCCATCACGCAGGCGCAGGGCCCGTCTCCAGCGGATTTGGCAGCCGAGAATGCTCGCCTGAAGCGCGAACTCCAGAGGGCCGAGATGGAGCGTGATATCCTAAAAAAAGCCGCGCTCATCTTCGGAAAGGGCTCCCGATGAACTTCGGGTTTGTTGATGAGCATCGCCATCTCTGGCCCGTTCGCAGGATCTGCGCCGTGCTCGGCGTATCGGCCAGCGGCTACTATGCCTGGCGGAGTCGCCCCGAGAGCAAACAGCGTCGAGAACCGGGCCCTCCTGGGCGATATCCGCCGGGCCCACGCAGAAAGCGGGGGATGCTATGGTGCGCCGCGCGTTCACGCCGTTCTACGCGCCGCAGGTCGTGGCGTCGGTCGCCACCGTATCGCGCGGCTCATGCGGGCGGCCGGTCTACGAGGGCTGGCCGCGATCCCACGCCGCGTCCGCACAACGGACAGCCGCCATGATTACCCGATCGCGCCGAACAGGCTGCGCAGGAATTTCGTGGCGACCGCGCCGAACCAGGTCTGGCTGGCCGATCTGACCTACATCCGGACCGGCGAAGGCTGGCTTTTCCTTGCCGCGCTGATCGACATGCACACGCGCAAGGTCGTCGGCTGGAGCATGCGCGAGACCCTGCATGCCTCGATCGCTCTCGAGGCGCTCGACATGGCCGTGAAACGCCAGCGGCCGGCTCCCGGTCTGATCCAGCATTCGGATCGTGGCATCCAATACGCCGCCGACGAGTATCGCCAAGCCCTTGTCGCCGCGCAGATAACGCCCTCGATGAGTCGCAAGGGGAATTGCCTAGATAACGCGCCCATGGAGAGCTTCTTCCACACCCTCAAGGTCGAGCGGGTGCACCACCGTGTCTACGCCACCCGCGACGAGGCGCGTCGGGATCTGTTCGCCTACATCGAGGGCTTCTACAATTCACGGCGCCTGCATTCCGCAATAGGCTACCGTTCACCAGCCGACATGGAGCGCATGGCGGCCTGACCCCGTCCACTTTCTCGGGGCAGGATCACTTGGGGGCTCACCCACTTAATGGAATGGCTGGGAAGGCACGGGAGCGCGCTGCAGACGTTGTTCAGCGGCTCCATGGTTGTCATCTGGATTGCTTATCTGCAGGTGTTCCTGCGCAATCTGCAGCGCCAGCGGCGGGCCGATATCCTGATCAACATGGGGGCGGGCGTTGACCTGAAGGCGCGCTGCTTTATCAGCAACCTCTCCTTGGAACCGATGGATGGCTAAAATCCCGACCTCCCGCGTCGACAAGCTCCCGTCCTCCATGGGCTATGGTTCGCGCAAGGAAATTGCGCGAATGGCCAAGCGTGGCGGTATAACCCTGGATGCGGCCGATCCCCTGAACGTTAGTAAGCGCATTCCTATCACCCCAGATTTGCCGGCACGAGTGGAGATCGACGGCGAGGCGCTCGATCCCCTCGCGGGCATGGTCATCCTTTTGAACAAGCCCTTGGGCATGTCGTGTTCGCACAAGGAAGACGGTGCATTGGTCTATGACGTCCTGCCCGAGCGCTGGAAACGGCGTGATCCGGCGGTCTCGACCATCGGTCGGCTGGACAAGCAGACGTCGGGTCTTCTGTTGCTGACCGATGATGGCGGCCTGCTGCACCGTGTCATCAGCCCCAAGCGCCACATCAAGAAGATCTATCGTGCCAAGCTGGCCCGCCCGCTCGATGGCACCGAAGGAGGCCTTTTTGCCTCAGGCCAATTGATGCTGGAGGGCGAGGACAAGCCGCTGGCTCCTGCGGAACTCGAAGTGGTCTCGGAAACTGAAGCCCTGCTTACTGTGACTGAGGGCCGATACCATCAGGTGCGCCGCATGTTTGCTGCCACCGGCAATCAGGTCGAGAAACTGCATCGCGAACGTGTGGGCGGTCTGGCGCTGCCTGATGGCATGGTTCCCGGTCAGTGGAAGCTGCTGAGCGAGGAACAGATCGCCTTGATCTTTCGGTAGCCGCTGTGACCGGAGCACGGCTTCGGGCGGGTGAATGCCCGCTTTTTACGCAAGGGAAGAAATCTCTACCACCGACGGATCTGGCATCCAGCGACCGATCGGGTGCATGAACATGTCTGCCATACCCGATAGACCAGAAGCTGACCAGATTTGTTGAACCGCTCAATCGCCGCGGCATTTCGGGACGAGCCGTAGCCGCTGGTTGCGACCGCGTTTGCCAAGGACCACGAGTAGCAGGACACCAGGAAAGGAAGATAACATGACGGGATTCAAGGAACCCAGCTTTCAGGACCGAGCGGCTGCGGCTGCTCGTGCAAAGAAAAAGGCACTCGAGAAGATGAAAGCGGCCCCGAAGCCTGATGATGCCGACCTGGCGGCGCGAGCTGCCCGTAGGGAGGAACGGGACGCAAAGGCCGCCAGCAAGCGGGCGGCCGCCGAAGAAGCCAAAAAGCAAGGCGAGCGCGAAAAGCGTGAAAAGGCGCTCGAAGCCGAACGGGAGCAAGCGAAAGCCGTGACGCCCGAAGCAACCGAGGCGGAGCGAAAAGCTGCCAGGGACGCGCGCTACGCCGCCCGCAAAAGCCGCAATTTCGGTAGATCGTGATCACGGCCGCTCCCGCCGTATCCAACGCCGGACTGCGGATGGGCCAGCGCAACATCCGGCGACAGCTCTGTCAGAGCAACCATCTTGAGCGGGGCAGGGGGCGCGCCTAGCCTCGCCGCATGACCCAGCGCAGCCCATTCCGATACTTCAAGACATCACCAGAGATCATCCGCCTGGCGGTGATGCTCTATATCCGCTACCCGCTCTCGCTCCGGAACGTCGAGGACCTGCTGCACGAGCGGGGCATCGAGGTCAGCCATGAGACGGTGCGCTACTGGTGGAACCGGTTCGGCCCGATGTTCGCCGCCGAGATCCGCAGGCGCAGGGTCGGTGCGATGCGCAGCAGCCGCTGGAGGTGGCACCTCGACGAGGTCTTCGTGAAGATCAACGGCAAGACGCACTATCTCTGGCGGGCAGTCGACCAGGACGGCGAGGCGCTGGAGAGCTACGTCACGAAGACGCGGGACAAGCCTGCTGCGTTGAGGTTTCCTGGCGAGAACAAGTCCCAACCTCAGGCGGGGCTGCATGAACGCCCGGGCGCCGAACGTCCGCTCCAAAGCTGCACAGGGTGACCCGTGCATGGCGCCGCCGCGCGCGTCAGCCCGCCGCCGCCTTGCGGCCGGGGTAGATCCGGCCGGGACTTCCCGGTGCCGGCAAATCCATCCGCAGTCGGGCGGCATAGGCGTTGCGCACGTGCTGTGCGGCGGCAGCCGCGGCCGCGTCGGCGCGCCGCGCGGCGATCGCCTCGGCCAGAGTGGCGTGTTCGGCGATGACCTCGGTCTGCCGTTCGGGCACCAGAAGGGTCGAGCCGCGCCGGTCGGCAGTGACCATGTCCATCGTCGTCGCGCTCATCTTCGCCAGATAGCGGTTGTGCGCGGCGCGGCGGATCAGCTCGTGGAACACCTTGTTGTGCGCGTACATCAGGTCGCAGTCGCCGAAGAGCGCCGCCTCGGCCCGGGCGTGGCGGGTGATCGCGGCAAGGTCGGGGCCTGACCCGTTCAGCGCCGCCTGCGCCGCCAGCGCGCTTTCCAGAACCTCGCGGGTCAGGAACAGCTCGCGCAGCGCGTCCTCGTCGACCGAGACCACGACCAGCCCGTTGCCGCCATGCGCCGACAGCAGCCCCTCGGCCTCGAGTCGCCGCAGCCCCTCGCGCGCGGGGGTGCGGCTGATGCCCAGCCATTCGGCGACGCGATATTCCGAGATCCGGTCCCCGGGCGCGAGCTTGCCCGACTCGATGGCCTCGCGCACGACGTCGTAGGCGCGCTCCGCGAGCGGCGGGCCGTCGCTTGGCTTGCGCATGGCATTCCGGCCGGTCATCCTTGTCTCTCCTGCGGCTCGCGTCCTGGCCAGCATACCAGACCGATGCCGGTCCGCCACCGTGCCGGCCTCAACGCGGGCGGAACATCGGTACCGGCGGTCCGTCGGGGTCAGATGTGGGGCGGAATACCACCTCGACAAGCTGGCCGATGGCCACCGCGTCGGGTTCGACCTCCACCAGATCGGTCAGCATCCGCGGCCCTTCCCGCAACTCGACGTAGGCCACGATGTTGGGCACCGCTCCGGCGCGCAGCACCGTCCAGGAATAGACGGTGCCGAGGCCGCTGGCCTCTTCCCAGGCGGTGTCGCCGCTCCAGCAGAAGGGGCAGAGGGTCCGCGGGAACCAGTGCGCCTGGCCGCAGGCGCTGCAGCGGCGCAGCAGGAACCGCCCCTCGCGCGCAGCCTCCCAGAACGGCAGGCTCTCGGGGTCGGGGCGGACCGGGGGGATCGCGCGCTCTGCCGTCATGCCGCCCGCTCCAGGATGAGAGTGCCGGCGCCGTGGCGGGTCGCCAGCTGTCCACCGGTCCCGTGGACCAGCGCCAGGGTGCAGTCCGGGACCTGTACCGCGGGATGCGCCTCGCCGCGCAGCTGCCGCACGGCCTCGATGATCTTGGTGATGCCGCCGCGATTGGCGGGATGATTGTTGCACAGCCCGCCACCGTCGGTGTTGAACGGCAGCCGGCCGACGCCCGAAATCAGTGCCCCGTCCGAGACGAAGGCTCCGCCCTTGCCCTTGGCGCAGAACCCGAGGTCTTCAAGCTGCAGCAACACCGTGATGGTGAAGCTGTCGTAGAGCGAGATGTAGCGGATGTCGGCCGGCGTCACCCCGGCCTCGGCAAAGGCGGCGGGGCCGCTCCGCACTGCGGCCGTCCGGGTCAGATCGATCAGACCGCCGTGCTGGTGTCCGGTCGACTCCCCCGCGCCCCGCACCTGCACCACGGGGCGCGCCAGCGACCGCGCGATCTCGGGCCGGGCGACGACGACCGCCCCGCCGCCGTCGCTGATGACGCAGCAGTCCAGCCGGTGCAGCGGATCCGCGACCAGAGGCGAGGTCACCACATCCTCGACCGTCACCACGTCCCGCAGCACCGCATTCGGATTGTGCTGGGCGTGATGCGAGGCCGCGACCTTGATCCAGGCGAGCTGTTCCGACGTCGTCCCAAACTCGTGCATGTGGCGCCGCGCGGCCAGCGCATAACTGGCGGCTGTCGGGACCGCGTAGGGATACTCCCACTGCACATCCGGCGCCGCGGCATGCCGGATTCGCGGCTCGGTCCCGGTCTTCACCCGGTCGGCCCGCGGCCGGCCTGCCAGCGTGATCAGCGCGATGTTGCAGCGGCCGAGCGCGATGGCCGCGGCCGCATGCGCGACCTGTACGATCGGAGACACGCCGCCGATGTCCGTGGAGTCCACATGCCGGACCGTGAGGTTCAGGTAGTTCAGCATCGACTGCAGGCCGCCGGGGGCGTCTCCGGAACAGAAGTAACCGTCGATGTCGTCGCGGCTCAGACCCGCGTCGGCGATGGCGCCGGCGGCGACCTCGGCGTGCAACTGGGCGTGGCTCTTGTCCGGCGCGTGCCGGGTCGGATGCTCGAAGGCGCCGACGATGCAGGCCGCGCTGCGGATCGTCATCGTTGTCCTCCCGGCTGCGGTCTGGTCCTGTTTCCCGCCAATGGTATACCTATCCCGTCTCATCAGGCAACGGCGCTTCATTAAAAAAACCGTTCATAAAAAGGTGCTGCGGGTGAAGCGCAGGCGGGAAGACCCGACCGATCTTGCGCGCCCACATTTTCGGTATACAGTTTCCAAAGCACCCACGGCGCCCGAGAGGCCCCGCTCCAGCAGGAATCGTCCCGATGTCCGTAAGGCTCCACTTCCGCAAGGTGCTGGACACACTGCTGGAGCCGAACTTCGGCATCTACATCCTCGGCAACGCGATTTCCCTCATCGGCACCTGGACCCAGCGCGTTGCTGCCGGCTGGCTGGTCTGGCAGTTGACGGGGTCGCCGGCATGGCTGGGCGTGATCGCCTTCGCCGACCTGTTCCCGGCCGTCGTCATCGCGCCCTTCGCCGGCGTCGCCGCCGACCGCTGGAGCCGGCTCCGGATCATGCGGCTCGCGCAGGCGCTCGGTGCGGTGATCGCGGGGGTTCTCGCGGTGCTGTATTTTGCCGGACTTGCCGGGATCTGGGTCCTCGTCGGGATGACGCTGGCGCTGGGCCTCGTCGACGCCTTCGTGCAGCCCTTTCGTCTGGCGCTGGTGTCGGAACTGGTCGAGCGCGACCGGCTGACCTCTGCCGTCGCGATCAAGTCGGTGACGTTCAACCTCGCGCGGTTCGTCGGCCCGGCGGTGGCCGGTCTCATCATCGCGACCGTCGGCGTCGGCTGGGCCTTCACCGTCAATGCGCTGTCGTTTCTGGCGTTGTTCGCGGCGCTGGCGGTGGTCCGCGAGCTTCGGCCGCCGCCACCACGGCCGCCGGCACAGGGCGTGTTCACCGAGGCGGCGGCCGGCGTGCGCTATGCGGCACGCACCCCGGGGCTGGCCGTCGTGCTGGGCCTTCTGACCGCGACCTGCCTTCTCGCCCGGCCCGTGGTGGAACTGTTGCCGGGCTGGGCGGGCCGGATCTTCGGCGGCACGGCGACCGACCTCGCAGCGCTGACCTCGGCGATCGGCATCGGGGCGGTCGGGGGCGGCATCTGGCTGGCCGGGCGCCCCAGCGCCTCCGGGCTGGTCTGGATCATGATCCTGTGCTGCTACGGTCTCGTCGCCTCGCTGATCGTCTTCGCGATGGCGCCGGGGATGATCGTCGCGCTGCCGCTAATGGTCGTCACCGGGTTCTTTCTCGTCACCTCGGCGATCTCCACCCAGACCCTGATCCAGCTGAACGTCGAGGACCGGATGCGCGGCCGGGTGCTGAGCGTCTACGCGATGATCATCAAGGGAGGGCCTGCGATCGGGGCGCTCGTGATGGGCTTTGCCGCTACCGCGGCAGGGCTGCGGCTGCCGCTCGTCGTCGCGATGGTGCTGCTGGCCCTCGCGACCGTCGCCGCCCATCTCGGCCGCCGCCGGATGGAGGGGCAGCTCGAACGCCATGACGGCGAACCAAGGGGGGAAGGTGCATGACGATCCAGGACCGCGCGGCCGTGCAGACCGACCAGCCCGGCTGGGAGGCGATGGCAGATGCCTTCGTCGCCGAAGGGACGGATCACCATTTCCAGTTGATGGGGCACGGACAGATGCTCTGGGCGACGGCGCTGGACGACCGGCCCGGCGTGCGGACCGTCGATGCCCGGCACGAACACTGCGCGGTGATGGCCGCGGTCGGCTACCACTTCGCGACCGGCAAGGTCGGCGTCGCCTCGGTCACCTGCGGTCCCGGCTTCACCCAGATCCTGACGGCACTGACGCAGGCGGCGCAGGCGCGGGTGCCCCTCGTCGTGCTGGCGGCGGATGCGCCGGCGGGGATGCGCTGGTACAATCAGACGGTGGACCAGATCGGCCTCGCCCGTGCCACGGGCGCCCGCGTCGTCGCGGTCCGGTCGGGCCGGCTCCTGACCGACGGGGTGCAGGAGGCTTTCCACACCGCCCGGCTGGAGCGTGTCCCCGTTGTCCTGAACGTGCCCTACGATCTGATGAAGGTGCCGCAGCCCCGCGACCGGGCCTATGTCCCCTCGACCGACCTGATCCCCCGGCTCGCGCCGCTCGCCCCGCACCCCGACGAGGTGGACGCGCTGGCCCGCTGGCTAGCCGGGGCTCCGCGGCCCGTCCTTCTGGTCGGGCGCGGCGCGCTGGAGGCGCGCGGTGCGATCCGGACGCTTGCGGAGCGGTGCGGCGCGCTGCTGTCGACCACCTTGCCGGCGCGGGGGGCCTTCGACGACGATCCCTTCGCCATCGGCGTCGCGGGCGGATTCTCCAACGACCTCGCGCGCGGCTGCTTTGCCGAAGCGAGCCACGTGCTCGCCATCGGGGCCAGCCTGACGCAGTACACCACCGACGGCGGCACGCTCTATCCGCAGGCCGAGGTGGCGCAGATCGACATCACGCCGACAGGCCTGAGGCATGGCCGTCAGGTGGCCGCGGCGTTCCTGCGGGCCGATGCCCGGCTGGGGGTCGAGGCTCTGACCGCGGCGACCGCCCCGGCGCTGGGCTGGCGCAGCGATTCGATGCTGCAGCGGATCGCCGCGCCGCGTCCCGACGAGGCGGTCGAGATCGAGGACGGGCTTCTCGATCCGCGGGCCGTGGTCGCGGAACTCGACGCGGCGATCCCGAAGGACTGGGACATCGTCGCGGGCACCGGCCACTCCTCCTACTTTCCGTCGCACATGCGCGGGCGTCCGCCCGAACGGCACCATATCCTGCGCGAATTCGGCGCGATCGGGTCGAGCCTTCCGATGGCGATCGGCGTGGCGGCCGCGCGAGGCACGGGCAACGTCGTGCTGATCGACGGCGACGGCGGCCTGATGATGCACCTTCAGGAACTGGAGGCGATCGAGCGTCAGGGGATACGGCTGATCGTCGTCGCGCTGAACGACGGCGGCTATGGGGCCGAGATTCACAAGCTGCGCAACATCGGTCTGTCCGACCGGCTCGCCACCTTCGGCCGACCGGATTTCGCCCGCATCGCCCGCGGCCACGGCCTGCTCGGCGAGGCACCCGGTGCAGGCGGCGTGGCCGCGGCGCTGGGGCGCTATTCGGCGGCGGACCGCGCCGCGGTCTGGGACTTCCCGATCTCGACCCGGGTCCGCTCGCCGCGCGGCCGCAAGATGCCGGTCTGAGATGCGGAACACCGCCCACACCCAGGCTGGGCGTTCAGGTCTCTGCCGCGGCCGGAACGCCGATCATCTCGCCCTTGAGCCAGCGGCCCGAGCGCACGAGATCCGCAAAGCAGTCACGCACTGTGTCGATCATCAGGCACAGGTCCGGTGTCATCTCAGCCTCTTCGGAAATGGCGATGACGCGGACCGAATACAGACCGCGGATCGGCACGGCGCACAATTCGCCCCGCTCCAGTTCGGCCCGCGCCATCGCCGCAACATGGATCGTGGGGCCGACGCCTTCGCGGACCAGTGCCTTGCAGGTGCCGGCGGTATTGGCGACGGCCGCCACCGACAGCCGCAGCCCGAGCGAGGAGAACGCCTCCTCGACGATCGAGCGGATGCCGGAACTGCGGTCCCCCCCAAGGATCAGCGCTACCCCCGCCAGGGTATCGATGTCGATCGCGGCGGGGTCGAACCGGGTGTCGTCGGGCCGGTGGATCAGGCATACGGGCTCGCGCAGCAGCGGCAGGATCCTCAGCCCGTTCAGCGACCGCGGACGGTTCATCACGGACAGGGCCATCTGCCCATCGAGAAGCAGGTCGGCCCGCGCGGGCATCAGCATCGACACGAATTCGCAGGTCAGGTGCGGATGCCGCCGCTGGACCAGTTGCGACAGCGGATAGGCGAGGAGTTCTGCCGTGCCGGGCGAGACGCCGATCCGCAGGCAGCGTCGCTCGTCGGCCACGGGCTGTTGCAGCGCATGGCGAAAGCCGTCGATCTCGTCCAGGATGTGTTCCGCCCGGGGCGCGAGGCTGCGGGCGGCGGCCGTCAGGGTGATGCCGTGCGCATGCCGCACGAACAACTCGACGCCGAGTTCCTCTTCCAGCTTCTTGATCTGCCGGCTGAGCGCGGGCTGGGCCACGTTGAGCCGGGCGGCGGCGCGGCCGAAGCTGCCCTCGCGGGCGACGCTGGTGAAGTAGCGAAGCTGCCGGACCTCCACGCCGCGACCCTCCTGCCCGTGTCCGGCGCGGGCACCCTCTCCCGACATCCTACGGACTGGAGGATAGACTAGATGGTATACCAGACGATGGAAATACCCGAAGGACCCGATGCCGCCACTTCCACGGGCGCAGTGCCGGACGGGGCGGCCACTCGGACCTTGGCCGAATTCGTCGCGGGCACACCGGTTGCCGCGATCCCCGCGGCCGCGATCGCGGCGGCGCGGGCGGCCGTCGTCGACACGCTGGGCGTCGCGCTCGCGGGACTGGACGAGCCGCCGTCGCGCATCGCCGCCACGGCCGCGCTAGCACCCGGCGCGGCCGGTCTCGCACCGCTCTGGGGCCGGGGCGCGGCGACCTCGCCGGCCGACGCGGCCTTCGCCAACGCCGTTGCGGGGCACGCGCTCGACTTCGACGACAGCCTGCCGAGCCTGTGCGGCCACCCGTCGGTGCCGCTTTGCGCGACGGGTCTCGCGGTGGCGGCGGCGCTGTCGCGGCGGGGCCGGCCTGTGGATGGAACCACCTTCCTCGCCGCCTTCGTCGCGGCGCTCGAGGTGGCGGGGAAGCTGTCGCGCGCGCTCGGGCATGGGCACTACGGCAAGGGCTGGCACCCGACCGCGACGCTTGGCGTCTTCTCGGCCACCGCGATGGCCTGCCGCCTGCAGGGACTGGACGCCCGCACGACGGCACAGGCCTTCGGTCTGGCCGCGGCCCAGTCGGGTGGCATGGTGCGCAACTTCGGCTCCATGGCCAAGCCGTTTCAGGCCGGCCACGCCGCCCGTGCGGCAATCGTCGCAGCCGACCTGGCCGCCGCCGGCATGACCGCGGCCGAGGACATCTTCGACGGACCGCGGGGCTACCTCGCCGCCTATGGCGACGGGCCTCCCGCTCCAATGCCAGTGCCGGGGGATCCGTGGGAGATCTTCGTGCCCGGAATCTACGTCAAGCGCTGGCCCTGTTGCTACGGCAACCACAGGGCGCTCGCCGGGATCTTCGACCTTGTCGCCCGCCACGGCATCGCGGCGGACGACGTGCGGGGCGTCGCGGTGGGCTTCCTGCCCGATGCCGACAAGGCGCTGATCCATCGGGCGCCCAATGACGGGCTGTCGGCCAAGTTCAGCATCGAATACTGCGCCGCGGCGGCGCTCGTCGACGGGCGCGTGACGCTGGCAAGTTTCGAAGATGCGGCCGTCCGGCGGCCCGAGGTGCAGGCCCTGATGACCCGGGTGCGGCGGGTGCCGATGCCGGGCGAAGGCTCCTTCTCCGGCGTGGTGGGCTGGACCGACGTCGCCATCGACACCGTCCGCGGCCGGTTCGAGGTGCGTGTCGATCACACTCCGGGATCGCCCGAGGCGCCGATGACCGAGGCCGACCGCAGCGACAAGTTCCGGGGCTGCGTGACGGGGCGGCTCGGTGCCGCGGGGGCCGAACGCCTGTTCGCCGCGCTGGGCCGGCTCGACCGGATGTCGGACGTCGCCGCGCTCGCGGCGCTGATGGAGCCTGCGCCATGACCGCCCGCGATGTGGTGATCTGCGAATGCCTCGCCCGCGACGGGTTGCAGCACGAGCCCGCCCATGTCCCGACCGCCACCAAGGTCGCGCTGATCGACAGCTTTTCCCGCGCCGGGTTCGCCCGGATCGAGGCGACGAGCTACAGCCATCCGGGCCACGTGCCGGCCTTCGCCGACGCCTCGGAGGTGCTGCGCGGAATTGCCCGTCCACCCGGTGTCGCGTACAAGGCCACCTGCCCGAACCAGCGCGCGGTGGACAGGGCGCTGACAGATCTGCTGGCAGGACATGGCGCGGACGAACTGAGCCTGCTGGTCTCGGCGACCGAGGCGCATACCGCACGCAATCTGCGCACCACCCGCGCAGACCAATGGCACCGGGTCGAGGCGATGGCCGCGGCGGCACGCGGGCAGGTGCGCCTGGTCGGCGTGATCTCGATGGCCTGGGGCTGCTCGTTCGAAGGTGCCGTCGACCCCGGACGCGTGGCCGAGGATGCCGCCCGCTTCGCCGACCTCGGCGCCGACCTCGTGACCCTTGGCGACACCATCGGAACGGCGACGCCCCGGTCGGTCGCGTCGCTGATCGCGCGCGTCCGGGCGGCGGCGCCGGACGTGATCCCGGTCGGGCATTTCCACGACACCCGCGGCACCGGGCTCGCCAACTGCATGGCGGCGCTCGAGGCGGGCTGCACCCACCTCGACAGCGCGATGGGCGGCACCGGCGGGCATCCCGCCGGCATCGTCTATGGCGAGGGCTTCACCGGCAACGTCGCGACCGAGGATCTGGTCAACCTGCTGGAGGAAGAAGGCACCGCGACCGGGCTCGACCTCGACGCGGTCGAGGCGGCGTCGCGCGCCTGCGAAGCCGCCTTGGGGCGGCCGCTGCGCAGCATGGTCGCGCGGTCGGGCTGGGGCCTGTCCCGGCGAAGCAGGGAGGCGGCCGATGCCTGATGTCCTGATAGTCGAGACGCGCGGGCCGGTTCGCATCCTGACGCTGAACCGTCCGCACAAGCTGAACGCGCTCGACACGCCCCTGACCCGGGCGCTGTGCGAGGCGCTGGACGACGCCGCCGGCAATCCGGACGTGCGCGCGCTCGTGTTGGCCGGGGCCGGCCGGGGCTTCTGTGCCGGGGCCGATACCGCCGAATTCGCGGACCTCGTGCCGGGGCAGGGCGATCTCGTGGCGGACCGGGCGGCGCTCACCGCGCGGCTGCACCGTCTGTTGCGCGAGGTGCCGCAGCCCATCGTGTCGGCGATCCATGGTGCTGCGGTCGGCGGTGGCGCAGGCCTCGCCATCGGGTGCGACATGGCCGTCGCCGCCGAAGGGACCCGGTTCGGCTACCCCGAACTGCGGCACGATCTGGTGCCGGCGCTGGTCATGACGAACCTTGTCCGTCAGATGGGCCGCAAGCTCGCCTTCGAACTGGTGGCGACGGGGCGGATGTTGTCGGCGACCGAGATGCTGGCTGCGGGTCTCGTCAACCGCGTGGTCCCTGAAGGCAGTGCGCTCGACGCGGCGATCGCGCTGGCCGAAACCTGCGCGCGGCCCAAGCTGGTCGCGATGCAGGCGACCAAGCGGCTGTTCCATGAAGTCGCGGAGGCCGACTTCGACGCCGCGATGGAGGCGGGTCTGCAGGCCAACATCGCGATGCGCGGATACAGGGAGGCGGAATGACCACTGACGAACCCATTGCCGTGACGCAGGACGGGCCGGTGGCACGGATCGTCCTCAATCGCCCGCACAAGCGCAACGCGGTCGATCTGGCAACCTGCGTGGCGCTGCCGGCCGCGATCATGGCGCTCGACACGGATCCCGACGTTCGGGTGGTTCTGATTTCGGGTGCCGGCCCGGTCTTCTGCGCCGGGGCGGACCTGTCGGAGCGCAAGGACCGCGATGCCGCCTGGGTCCGGCAGCGGCGCCTTGCCGCCTTCGCGGCCTACGAGGCGATCGAACGCTGCGGCAAGCCGGTCATCGCGCTGGTTCACGGGGCAGTCGTCGGGTCGGGGGGCGAAATCGCGATGGCTGCCGACTTCATCGTCGCCGCCGAGGGCACGGTGTTCCGCTTTCCCGAGCCGAAGTGGGGCACCGTCGGCGCCACCCAGCGGCTGCAGCGGGCGATCGGCGTTCGCGGGGCCAAGGAACTGCTGTTCACCGGCCGCGACTTGCCGGCGGCCGAGGCGCTGACGCGCGGGCTGGTCGCGCGTGTGGTGGCGGCCGCCGATCTCGACGCCGCCGGTCGCGAGACGGCGGCGGCCATCGCCGCCGCGCCGGAGCTTGCGATTCGCCTGACCAAGCAGGCCGTCGATCTGGGCGCGGCCACCGATCTAACGAGTGGTATACGACTAGAGCTTGCCGCAATAGACCAGAATCTTGCCGCCGGTGACTGGAAAGCCGGGCTGGATCGCTTCGAGAAGCGCAAAAAAGACTGATAAATCAGTAATTTGATAGACTCATGCCGCTTCGGTATGACCCCATGCGGCAATGGTCTTTGACGCCGCGTCGCAAAGCAGACTAGCCTCGAATCAATAATGGAATACCGGGCGGCCGCAAGGTCAGGACCCGGAATCGGAGGACACTGCGGATGAGCGACTGGCCGCTTTCGGACGAGCTTGTGATGGTGCGCGACACGGCGCGCCGCTTCATGCGGCAGGACGTGAAGCCGGCCGAGGATCAGGTGGAACACGACGCGATCCACCTTCCGGACCACCTGCTGCTGCCGTTGCAGAAGAAGGCGAAGGACATCGGCATCTGGTGTATCCGCTCGCCGACCGAATACGGCGGCGCGGGCCTCAGCCTGCTCGGTCAGGCAGTCGTGGCCGAGGAAACCGCCCGGTGCCGGATGGGCGCCTACATTCCGGCCTGCGGTGCCATCGGGTTCGACGTGCCGAACACGGTGTTCGAATGGGGGACGCCCCACCAGATCGAGAAATACGCTCGGCCGGGGGTCTTCGAGGGGCGCAAGGTCTTCACCGCCGTGACCGAACCCACCGGCGGCTCGGACCCGGCGCGGTCGATCCGGACCCGGGCCGAACGGCAGGGCGACCACTACGTCCTGAACGGCACCAAGATGTGGATCTCGGGCATCCAGCACGCAACCTGGGGCATGGTCTTCGCCCGCACCGGCGAACAGGGCGACCGCGGCGGGATCTCGGCCTTCATTGTCGAACTGGATACGCCCGGGGTGTCGACGCGGAGGATCCCGGTCCTGCGGGCCTATTCGCCCTTCGAGATCACCTTCCAGAACGCCAAGATCCCGGTCGAGAACCTGCTGGGGGAAGAAGGGAAGGGCTTCGCCGTCTTCTCCAAATGGACCACTGAGGGCCGCATTCCCTACGCCGCCGGCACCCTCGGCGTCGCGCAGGAAGCGCTCGAGATGGCGATCGAGTGGGTCAAGCACCGCGAGACGTTCAAGACCAAGCTGGCCGACAAGCAGGCGATCCAGTGGATGGTCGCCGACAGCGAGATGGAACTGCAGGCGGCGCGGATGCTGGTCTACAAGGCCGCGATGGTCCACGAAACCGGCGGCGACCTCCGCTACTGGTCCTCGATGGCCAAGGTCACGGCCACCGAGACCGCCTTCCGTGTCGTGGATCGCTGCGTGCAGATGTTCGGCGCGCTCGGCGTCGCCGAAGAGATGCCCCTGGAACGCTGGTTCCGCGAACTGCGGGTGAAGCGTGTCGGCGAAGGTCCGTCCGAGGTGCAGCGCATGGTCGTCGCGCGTAGCCTGCTCAAGTCGCGGTCCAGCGCCGATGCCGGTTGATCTCGCCCTCTCGGACGGAGTCGCGACGGTCACCATCGACCGTCCGGACAAGCGCAATGCGCTCGACGCGGCCCACTATGCCGCCCTGTCCGAGGCCTTCGTCCGGATCCGCGACGACGACGCGATCCGCTGCGCCATCCTGACCGGGTCCGGCGACCGGGCGTTCTGCGCTGGGGCCGACATCGGCGCCTGGCTGGGGCGCGAGCGGCGCCTAAAGGATCTATGGGCGACGCAGGCGGGTCCGCTCCCGTCCCGCGGGCTGGAGATCTGGAAACCGGTGATCGCCGCGATCAACGGGGCCTGCATCGGCGGCGGCATGACCCTGCTCATGGCGACCGACATCCGCGTCGCGGCACGCCACGCCACCTTTTCCCTGCCCGAAGGCCGGCGCGGCGTGATCGCCGCGAACGGCGGCACCCAGCGGTTGCTGCGGCAACTGCCCCACGCTGTCGCGATGAAGATGCTCCTGCTGGGAGACACGATGAGCGCCGAGGATGCGGGTCGCTGGGGGTTCGTCACCGACGTGGTCGAGGGCGACCGGGTGATGGACACTGCCATGGGCTACGCGCGCCGGATCGCGGCGGCCGCCCCCCTCGCGGTGCAGGCGGCCAAGGAACTGGCGATCCGCTCGCAGGACCTGACCCTCGCCGAAGGGCTGCGGATGGAACAGCTGGTGCAGCACGCGCTGCTGGCCAGTCTGGACGCGACCGAGGGCCGCGCGGCCTTTGCCGAACGGCGCGAGCCGGTCTTCGGGGGGCACTGAGATGGACGGACCCCTCAGCGGCCTGCGCGTCGTCGACTTGACCCAGATCTACAACGGCCCCTACGCCACCTTCCTGATGGCGATGGCCGGAGCCGAGGTCATCAAGGTGGAGCCGCCCGGCGGCGAACATACCCGTCGTCGCCAGCGCGACGGCGGTGGCGCCCACATCCCGCACGCGATGCTCAACTCGGGCAAGGAATTCGTCGAACTCGACCTCAAGACCGACACGGGCAAGGCGGAACTGACCGCGCTGATCGAGACCTCGGATGTGCTGGTCGAGAACTTCCGGCCCGGCGTTCTGGCTCGGCTCGGGTTCCCGCGCGAACGGCTTGCCGAACTCAATCCGCGACTGATTTATGCGGCAAGCTCCGGCTTCGGCACGACCGGTCCCTATCGCGACTACCCGGCGATGGACCTTGCGGTGCAGGCGCTGAGCGGCGTGATGAATGTCACCGGGTTTCCCGACAATCCGCCGGTCAAGGCCGGCCCGGCGGTCTGCGACTTCAACGCCGGCGTCCACCTGTATGGTGCCATCGTGACGGCGCTGCTGGACCGAGAGCGCACCGGCCGTGCCCGCGCGGTCGAAGTCTCAATGTTCGAGGCGATCTACCCGGCGCTGGCCTCGAACCTGGGGCTGATGAGCGGCACCCACAGGGATCGACCGCCTCGCACCGGGAACCGGCACGGCGGATTGTCGATCTCGCCCTACAACGTCTATGCCTGCCGCGACGGCTGGTGCGCGATCCTCGCCAACAACGAACACCAGTGGCATGCGCTGGCGCGGTTCTTCGGCCAGGACTGGGCGATCGACGACCCGCGCTATGCGACGATGTACGACCGGGTGACCCGGATCGACGAGGTCGATGCGCTGGTTGCCGGTTGGGCGGCGGACTACACCAAGGATGCGCTGTTCCGCGGTCTGGTGGCCGTCGGCGTGCCGTCTGCGCCCGTGCGCGACCTGTCCGAAGTGATGACGGACCCGCACCTGCACGCCCGCGGCGCGCTGGTCGACATCGACCACCCGATCTATGGCCCGGTGACCCTGCCGACCAGTCCGATGGTCTACGAAGGCGTCGAGCGTACGATCCGCTGGCCCAGCCGCAAGCTGGGCGAGGATCAGTCGATCCTCGAACGGCTGCGAGCCACGGCGGGGGAAAGCTCCGAATGACCCTGTTCAACACTCCTGCGCCGATGGGCGAGGCCGACATTCCCGCCGCCACCCGTGTGGTCTACGGACCCGGCACGCTGCACGACGCGATCCCGGCCGAGGTCGAGGTGCTTGGTGCCAGCCGGGTCTTTCTCGTCACCGGCCGCACGCTCGGCGGCAATGCTCAGGTGGCGCGGCTCAAGGATCTGCTGGGCGACCGGCTGGCCGGCCACTTCGCGGAGATGGGGGAGCATTCCCCACGCAGCACCGTCCTCGCCGCGGCCGCGGCCGCGGCCGCGGCAGAGGCCGATTGCCTGATCGGGATCGGCGGCGGCAGCGCCATCATCGGGACGAAGGGCGTCGCGCTGATCCTCGGCGAGGGCGAGGATCTTGATGCGCTGCGCGCGCACTACGACTACCGCACCCGCAAGATCACGGTGCCCCGGCTGGCCAACCGCAAGCCGCCAGTGATCGCCGTGCCGACGACGCTGACCTCGGGCGAGTTCTCGTCGGCGATGGGGATCACCGACGACGCGACCGGGTCCAAGGACATCTTCATCGACCCCGGCGTGGTGCCGCGGGTGATCGTGCTCGACCCCGTGCTGGCGGCCGAGACACCGCACCGGCTCTGGGCCTCGACCGGGGTCAAGGCATTGCAGAACGCGATCGAGCGCTTCTATGCGCGGAACGCCAATCCCTTCATCGAAGGCACCTGCCTCGAAGCCATCGCCATCGTGTTCCGCGATCTCGCGCCCTCGCTCGCGGACCCGCAGGACATCGCGGCGCGCGGCCGGCTGCAGTTCCTGAACTGGATGACCGCCTTCGGCGCTGGCAAGGGCGGGATCGGCCTCGGCCACGGCATCTGCCACCAGCTTGGCGCGGTCTCCCACGTGCCTCACGGGATCAGCGGCGGGATCGTGCTGCCCCACATGATGCGGTTCAACCGGCCGGAGACGCTGGACCGGCAGCGCCGGATCGCCGCCGCGATGGGCATCCGCTTCGCCGCCTCGGACACCGATGCGTCGGAGCAGGCCGAGGCTAGGGTCCGGGCGCTGGTGACCGATCTGGGCCTGCCCACGACGCTGTCGGACGCGGGCGTGCGGCACGAGGACCTGCCGCGGGTCGCCGAACTCACGCTTCGGGACCGCACGCTGGCGCCGACACCGCGCCCGCCGCGCGACGCGGCCGAGGTGCTGGGCCTGCTGGAGGAGATGTTCTGACGATGCGCTGCCGTCCGCGGAGGAGGCGGGCGGCGACGACACTGCGAAGGGGCCGGAAGAGTCCCGACCCAAGGACCGACCCGTCTCAGAGGAGGAGACCATGCGACTTCAATCCCTACACGCCGCCGTGTTCGCTGCGGCGCTGGCGCTTCCCGCCGCCGCGCAGGACGTAGATTTCAGCGGTCAGACCATCGAGTTCATCGTGCCCTACGGGCCGGGCGGCGGGTCCAGTACCCATGCACGCGCCATCGCGCCCCTTCTCGAACAGGAGCTTCCGGGGAATCCGACCATCGTCATCACTAATGTCGAGGGCGGTGGGTCGATCCGCGGGCTGAACCAGTTCACCCAGACCGCCGAGCCCGACGGGTTGACGATCGCCGCACTGGGCACCGGCAGCTACTTCGCGCCGTTGCTGGGCGATCCGACGGTGGAGTACCCGCTGTCGGAATTTCGGCCGATCCTCGCCTCGCCCTACGGGCTGGTCGCCTATGGCCGGGCCGATGCGGGCTTCACCGGCGACTCTCTCGCGGACGTGCAACTTCTGCAGGACAACACCTTCGTCCATGTCGGCGACGGCCCGGCCAAGGCCGACATGCCGGTGATGTACTGCTACGACCTGCTCGGCGTCGATGTGCGCGGCGTTTGGGGCACCTCGCGCGGCGAAAGCCGGCAGGCCTTCGAACGCGGTGAAAGCCAGGTCAACTACGACAACCTCGCCGGCTGGGAATCGGAGCTCAAGCCGATGATGGACGAAGGCCTCATGGTGCCGATCTTCACCATGGGCTACCTGAACGAGGCGGGTGAACTGGAACGCGATCCCACCTTGCCCAACACGCCGCACTGCATGGAACTGTACGAGATGGTCCATGGAGAGCCGCTGACCGGCGTCGAGCGCGAGGTCTGGGACGCGATGTTCGCGATCCGCATGTCCACCGCGAAGACCATCGTGCTGCCGCCCGGCACACCTGATGACATCCTTGCCACCTA
This sequence comes from Wenxinia marina DSM 24838, assembly GCF_000379485.1. Taxonomy (GTDB): domain Bacteria; phylum Pseudomonadota; class Alphaproteobacteria; order Rhodobacterales; family Rhodobacteraceae; genus Wenxinia; species Wenxinia marina. Next base: position 32,739 of record NZ_KB902294.1, on the reverse strand, counting down.
TCAGGCGGCGATGGAGCGGGTGGTCAACCGGCCCGAGATGGAGGATCCGACCCTCCAGCTCGAACTCGGGGGCTATCCGCAGGCGGTGGGCGAGGCGGCGATCCGCGGTCACCGGCAGGCGTCGGTGATCTCGGACGAGGCGCGGGCGGCGCTGCTCCAGTGGTTGGCGGACACCCACTCGATGACGTTCTGATCCTATTGCCGGGCGGCGCCCGAAGGCGCCGCCCGCAACTCAACATCCGGTCCTGCCGGAGAAGGAAGTGAGCGACATGCCTGACGTCCTCAGCACCGTTGCGCTGCCGGCGTTCCTCGAACTGTTCCAGATCCAGCACCTGCTGCATCTGCTGTTCGGCGTTGTCCTTGGCCTGACCGTGGGCCTGCTGCCCGGCCTGGGCGGTCTGACCGCGATGGCCCTCGTGCTGCCGTTCATGTACGGCATGGATCAGACCTCGGCCCTGGCGATGATCATCGGCATGACCTCGGTCGTGAACACCTCGGACACCTTTCCATCGGTGCTCATGGGCATCCCCGGAAGTTCGTCGGCGCAGGCCACCGTGGTGGACGGCTATCCGCTCGCGAAGAAGGGCGAGGGTGCGCGGGCGCTGTCGGCGGCCTTCATGTCGTCGATGGCGGGCGGTGTCTTCGGGGCGTTCGTCCTGACCTTCGCGGTCTTCTTCGCCAAGCCGATCCTCCTGATGATCGGGTTCGGCGAGCAGCTCCTTCTCGTCGTGCTGGCACTCGTGCTCGTCGGCATGCTGACGGGCCCGAGCGTCATCAAGGGACTGGCCGGCTGCGGGTTCGGCATCCTCGTCGGCTGCGTCGGCGCAGCGACGGCGACCGCGGAATACCGGATGACCGGCGGCAGCCTCTATCTGACGGACGGCATCCCACTGATCGTGCTGGCGCTCGGCCTGTTCGCGATCCCGGAGATCCTAGAGGTGCTGCGCACGCGCGAGCACATCGCGGAAAAGGCGTTGCTGGGCCGGGGTTGGCTGCAGGGGCTCAAGGACACGTGGATCCACAAGTGGATCGTGCTGCGTTGCTCAGCGATCGGCACCATCATCGGCGCACTGCCGGGGATCGGCGGCAGTGTGATCGACTGGGTCGCCTACGGCCACGTCGTGCAGACCAGCAAGGACAAGTCTCAGTTCGGCAAGGGCGACATCCGCGGCGTGATCGCGCCTGAATCGGCGAACAACGCCAAGGAAGGCGGCGCGCTGATCCCGACGCTGCTGTTCGGCATCCCCGGCTCGGGGACCATGGCTCTCGTCCTCGCCGCCTTCACCCTGATCGGCATCACGCCGGGGCGGCAGATGGTCGAGGAGAACCTGTCGCTCACCTTCACCATCATCTGGTCGATCGCGGTCGCCAACATCTTCGGCGCCGGGATTGCCTTCGCGCTCGCCTCGCCGATCACCCGCCTGACCGCGGTGCGCTACCGCCTCCTCGCGCCGTTCCTGATCTGCGTCGTGTTCTTCGCGACCTATCAGGCGACGCAAAGCTGGGGCGACCTTCTGACCATGCTGGCGGTCGGGGGCATCGCGATTTTCCTCAAGCGGTTCGGCTGGTCGCGTCCGGCCTTCCTGATCGGATTCGTCCTGTCGTCGGGGCTCGAGGCGGCGTTTTACCGCACGACGCAGATCTACGGCTTCAGCTTCCTGACCAGGCCGGTGTCAATCGGTCTGTTCATTCTGGTGGCGCTGACCGGCTACATGGCCTGGCGCAGCAAGACCCGGGTCAGCGACCAGATCGGCGACATGGAAGGCAAGTCGCCGCGCCGGTTGCCGCAGGTCCTGTTCGCATCCGCGCTGCTGCTCGTGCCGGTGTTCGTGATCGTCGACACGTGGGACCTGCGGTTCCTCGGGCGGGTGTTTCCGGTGACCGTGGCGGTGCTCACGCTGATCCTGATGATCGTGGGGATCTACCGGCTGGCCCGGGCCCCCGAGGGTGCGTCGATCCACTACGACGGCGACCTCGGGCTCGACACGACGGGCAGCAACCTCACGCTGTGGCACGGCGCGGGGATCCTCGTCGCCTTCGCGGGGCTGATCGCCATCCTGGGCTTTGCCATCGCGGCGCCGGTGTTCGTGGGCATGTTCCTGTTCGGCATCGCCCGCGTGCGCTGGATGGGGGCGGTCTTCGGCGCGCTGGCGATGGCGGTCTTTCTCTACGTGCTGACGAACACGCTCGACGTGGCGATGGTCGAGCCGCTTATCGACTGGGGCTTCTGAGGCCGAAGGGGAGGACGCACATGACGGCAGCGGACAAGGCAGTCGAGGGCAAGGTGGTCCTCGTTACGGGGGCGGGGCGCGGCATCGGACGCGCCATCGCGATGGCGATGGCGGCCGAGGGTGCGCGGGTGGTCGTCAACGACCTCGGCGTCGGCGTGGACGGCGGCGGGGTGGACGGAGGCGGCGATGCCGGCCCCGCCGAGCAGACCGCCGCCGACATCCGCGCGGCGGGCGGCGAGGCGGTCGCCAACACGGACAGCGTCGCCGACTGGGACGGCGCGCACCGGATCGTCGCGCAGGCGATGGATACCTTCGGCCGGATCGACGCGGTGGTGAACAACGCCGCGATCCTGCGCGACGCGATCTTCCACAAGATGACCCGCGACGACTGGGATCGGTCGATCTCCGTCATCCTGACCGGCAGCTTCAACGTCTCGCGCGCAGCCGCTCCGGAGTTCCGGCGGCAGGAATCCGGCGCCTATGTCCACATCGCCTCGACCTCCGGGCTGATCGGCGGCATGGGACAGGCGAATTACGGCGCGGCCAAGCTGGGGTTGCAGGGCCTGTCCAAGGCGATCGCGGTCGACATGCGGCGGTTCAACGTGCGCTCCAACATCGTGGCGCCCACCGCCTTCACCCGGATGACCGAGTCGATCCCGACCGAAACGCCCGAGCAGCGCGCCCGCGCCGCCGCCCGGCGCACCATTCCTCCCGAACGCAACGCGCCGATCGTGGTCTATCTGGCGAGCGACCGTGCCGCCGGCGTCTCGGGCCAGATCTTCTATACCCGCGACAATGAACTGTACCTGTTCAGCCAGCCCCGCCCCATCCGGCAAGCACATACCGCGGAAGGCTGGACCGCGCAGACCATCGCCGACCACGTCATGCCCGTCTTCGCGCCGAACTTCGTGCCCCTCGACCTGACCCGCGACGTGTTCAAGGGCTACCTGCCGTGACAGCCGTCCCGCCCGAACTTGGCCGGCTGATCTCGCCCCGGGGCATCGCTGTGGTCGGCGCCTCGGAAAACCCAAGCTCGATCGGCGGCCAGCCGATGGCCTTCCTCACCGGCTACGGCTACGCCGGTGCCATCCATCCGGTGAACCCGACCCGCAGCCGGGTCATGGACCTGCCCTGCGTGCCCTCGGTCCGGGACGTGCCCGACCCCTGCGACGTGGCCCTGATCGCGGTGGCAGCGCATCGGGTGGCGGACGTGATCCGCGACTGCGGCGTGCGCGGGATCCGCTTCGCCGTGATCCTGTCGTCCGGCTTCCGCGAGGCTGGCGCCGAGGGTCAGGCGCTCGAGGCCGGCCTTGCCCGCGTCGCGCATGATGCCGGCGTCCGGCTGGTCGGGCCGAACTGCATGGGCGTCCTCAACATTCCCGAGCGGATCCACTGCGGATTCGGCCAGGGCTTCCGCGTCCGCGACTATCCGGTCGGTCCGGTGGCGATGGCGACGCAGAGCGGGGGCTACGGCTTCACCCTCCTGCGCAACGCCAGCCGCGAGGGGCTGGGCTTCAACCATGTCGTGTCGGTTGGCAACAGCGTCGATCTGGACGCGCTCGACGTCGCCGGCCATTTCCTCGAACGCGACGACGTGCGCATCGTCACGCTGTTCCTCGAAGGCACCCGCGACGGACGGCGGCTCCTGACGCTCGGCCGCCGCGCGCTGGAAGTCGGCAAGCCGATCCTCGTCTGGAAGGTTGGCAACACCCCGGCCGGCCGCAGCGCCGCCGCGTCGCATACGGCCAGTCTGACCAGCAGCTACGACCTGTTCCGCGCCGCGTTCCGCGAAAGCGGCATCATCGAGTTGCGGGACTACGAGGATTTGGTGGACGTGGCCCGCGGATTCATCGGCGGGCGGCTGCCGCGCGGGCCCCGCGTCGGGCTGGTCAGCGGGTCGGGCGGTGCCGGCGTCATCGCCGCCGACCGCTTTGCCGAGGCCGGGCTGACGCTGCCGATCTGGTCCGACGCGACACGCGCCGCCCTGCGCGACGGGCTTGGCCCGTTCTCCGGCACCGGCAATCCCGTCGACCTGTCGGGCGAAGGCAGTCGCGACGGGCGCAGCCTGTCCAACGTCGCGACCGGGATCGTGCTGGCCGACGACGGCGTGGACATGGTGATGGTCCGGTCCGGCCAGACGACAGGATCGGCGGCCGCTGCCCGCGATCTGGCGGCGATCCGCGATGCGTCGGGGAAGCCGGTGCTGGTTGCGACGGTGGCCGAGGACCATGCCGAGGGGAAGGCGGCGCTCGATGCGGCAGGCGTCCCTTGGTTCCTGACCGTCGGCCGGGCCGCGACGGCGGCCAGCGCGCTCGTCCGCTTTGCCGCCCGCCGCGCCGCGCCGGCGGCGGATCCCGGCCCCCGGCCGGTGCCCCGCGCGGACCTCGCGCTGCCGGACCGATCCGGTTTCCTGAGCGAGGCCGAGGCGCGCGCCGTGCTGGCCGCCTACGGCATCCCGCAGGTGCGTGCGCTGCACGTCACCGGAGCCGTTCCGGCCGACCACGGCCTGCGCTATCCGCTGGCCGTCAAGGCAAACTCCGCCGGACTGCCGCACAAGACCGAGGCCGGGGCGGTGCGGCTGAACCTGCCCGACCTCGGCGCCGTCCGCGCCGCCGCGCGTGAAGTGGCCGAGGCCGCGGCGCGCGCTTGCCCGGACCTGCCGCCTGACGGGGTCCTGCTTCAGGAGATGGCGCAGGGGACCGAACTGATCCTCGGCGCCATGGACGACCCTTGTTTCGGACCTGTCGTCGTTGTCGGCATGGGCGGCATCCTCGCCGAACTGCTGCGCGACGCCGCCTACGGCTTCGCGCCAGTCGGCCTCTCGACCGCCCGCGAGATGCTCGACGGCCTGCGCGGCAGGCCCGTGCTCGAGGGTTGGCGCGGCGCGGCGGCGGCCGATCTCGACTCGGTGGCCGATGTCGTCGTGCGGCTGTCATGGCTGATCGCCGACCACCACGACCGGATCGCCAGCATCGACATCAACCCGGTGTTCGTCGCCGGAACCCGCGTCCTCGCCGCCGATGTCCTGATCGCGCTCGGGGGCACGGACTGATGCCGCTCGACCCAGAACGCCTCGCCGCCTACCGGATCCCGGTCACGACGATGGAATGGTCCGAGCGCGACACGATGCTCTATGCGCTGGGCGTCGGTCTGGGCGCCGATCCGCTCGACCCGCGCCAGTTGCGCTTCGTCTGGGAAGAGGGGCTGCAGGCCCTGCCGACGATGGCCGCGATCCTCGCCGCGCCGCATGCCTGGATCCGCCGCGCCGATGTCGGCTCTTCGGGGCGCAGCGTCCATGCCGGGATCCGGCTCGACCTGCACGCGGCGCTTCCCGTCGCAGGCCGGGTGCGGTCGCTCAACACGGTGGCCGAGGTCATCGACAAGGGGCCGGGCAAGGCCGCGCTCGTGACCACGCGGCGCGAGATCGTCTCGGACCCGGATGGCCAGCCGCTCTGCACGGTCCTGTCGACCAGCATGCAGCGCGGCGACGGCGGCTTCGGCGGACAGCCCGAGCCCGCCGAGCCGCCCAGACCGATGCCCGACCGCGCCCCGGACGAGGTGGTGGAAATTCCCGTGCTGCCGCAGGCCGGCCTGATGTACCGGCTGTCGGGCGACCGCAACCCGCTGCACGTCGATCCCGACACGGCCCGGCGAAACGGCTTCGACCGGCCGATCCTGCACGGTCTCGCCAGCTTCGGCATGGCCGGGCATGCGGTGCTCGCGCGGCTCTGCGACTACGACCCCCTCCGCCTCCGCAGCATCGCGGCGCGGTTCTCGAAGCCGGTCTATCCGGGCGACAGGCTGCACATCGGGCTCTGGCGGCAGGCGGACGGGCCGCACCGGTTCCGCGGCTGGATCCCGGCCCGGGGCGATGCCGTGGTGCTGGACGGGGGCGAAGCCGAGGTGGCCGATGACTGATGCGTCCCGCAGCGCCGCGCTGGCCGCCTATGTCGCCGGCGCAGCGGACCGGCCGCTTCCCGACGACGTGCGCGCCGCCGCGCGCGAGGCGCTGATCGACCACATCGGCGTCGCCGTGGGTGCCGCGGACGAGGCTGTCACCCGCGCCACCCGGACGATGGCGGACCGCTGGGCTCTGCCCGGCCGGGCACGGATCTACGCCGGCGGCACGACCGGCGCGCCGCTGGCGGCGCTCGTCAACGGCACGATGGCTCATGCCACCGACTTCGATGACACGCACGAGAACGGATCGGGCCACATCTCGGCTCCTGTGCTGTCGGCGGCGCTGGCGCTGGCGCAGGACCGCGGGCAGGAGGGCGACCGCGCGATGGCCGCTTTCGTGGCGGGGTTCGAGGCGATGGCCCGCCTCGGCGGCGGCTTCATCAACGGGGTCGGCCGCAACCTGCAGGCGCGCGGGTTTCATCCGACCGGCATCCACGGCGTCGTCGGTGCCGCCGGTGCCGCTGCAGTGCTGCACGGGCTGGACCCTGCGGCCACCGCCAGCGCCTTGGGCACCGCCGCCACGACCTCGTCCGGGCTCGTGGCGTCCTTCGGCACCCATGCCAAACCGTTCCATGCCGGACACGCCGCCATGAACGGTCTGATCGCGGCCGATCTGGCTGCCAGCGGCCTCGCCGCCGCGACCGACCTGTTCGAGCCCGGCCGCGGCCTGCTGCCGGCGATGATCCAGGACGGCGCGGTCGAGGTGCCGCCGCTGGATCTCGACCGCTGGTTGATCCTGCGCAACGGCTACAAGCCCTTCGCCTGCTGCCGGGCGACCCATGCCTCGGCCCAGGCCGGGCATCTGCTGGGGCCGCGCCTGAACGGCCGGCGGATCGTCCGCGTCACAACCCGGGTCCACCGCAGCGCGCCCTTCACCGCGGGCCGGATGGACCCGCAGACCCCGCTCGAGGCCAAGTTCAGCGTCGCCTTCTGCCTTGCGGCCGCGATGTGCGGCTATCGCCTCGACGCCACCGACTTTGCCGAGCCGATGCTGGGCGACCCCCGTGTCCGGGCGATCCTGCCGGTGGTGGAACTGCACCCGCAGCCGGACCAGCCCCAGTCGCAGGCCCGCGTCGACGTCTGGCTGGACGACGGGACGCACCTGACCGAGACGACGACGCTGTTCCTCGGCCATCCCGACAACCCGATGGGCCGCGAGCGGATCGACGGCAAGTTCCTGTCGCTGGTGGTCCCGGTGCTGGGCGAGGCGACGGCGACGCGCCTGCTCGCCGCGCTGGACGGGATCGAAGGCCCCGGCGCCCTGGTCGAGGCAGCGGGCCTTCTGGCGCGCGGGGCACCATGACAGACGACGCGCTGCTCTCGATGCTGTCCGACAGTGCGGCGCGGTTCGCCGGGACCGGCACCGGCCGCGCCCGGGCGCTGCGTGGCACGCTGCCGGGGTTCGACCGGGACATCTGGGACGCGATGGTGGCGCAGGGCTGGACCGGCGTCATGGTGCGGGAGGATGCGGGCGGGCAGGGCCTCGGCCTGACCGCCGCGCTGGCGCTAATCGACCCGTTGGCGCGCAGCCTCGCGCCCGAACCTCTGGCCACGGTGGCGGTCGAGGCGGCGGTGCTGGCGGGCGCTGCGGCTGCGACGGACGTTCTGCAGGCGATCGTCGCCGGCCGGGTGACGGTCGTTGCCGCAGGGGGCACGCTGGAGGTCAGGGCCGGGCGGCTCTCGGGCCATGTCGCCCATGTTCCGGCCGCCCTCGGTGCCGACCTGTTCCTGCTGGCCGCGCCCGGCGGCCTGATCGCCGCGCTGCCGCCCGATGCGCCGGGCCTGACCGTCACGCCCGAACCGCGTGCCGACGGCACCTGCGCCGGCCGGCTGGATCTGCGCGATGTCGTGGTGCCGGCCGGCGCCCTGCTCACCGAAGGGGCGGCGGGGACCGACGCCCTCCGCCGGGCCCGCGCGGCGGCCGTCATCGCGACCGCGGCCGAACTCTTCGCCTGCATGGACCGGGCGTTGGACCTGACGCTCGACTACATGCGCCTGCGGGAACAGTTCGGCCAGCCGATCGGCGCGTTCCAGGCCCTGCAGCACCGCGCTGTCGATCTCTACATCCAGAAGGAACTGTCGCGCGCGGCTCTGGCCGAGGCTGTCGCGATCTTCGAAGACGCAGACTGTGCCGAGGGAGCCGATCTCGACCGGCTGGATCACGCCGCATCCCGCGCCAAGGCCCGCACCGGCCACGCCGCGCTATTGATCGGGCGCGAGGCGATCAAGCTGCACGGCGCCATCGGCGTCACCGATGACCACGACGCCGGACTGTTCCTGCGCCGCATCCTGTCGCTCGCCGCCCTGCACGGGACCGCCGACCGGCACCGGATGCGCTGCGATGCGCTGACGCGGGTCGCGCCCGACGCGCCGGACGCGGACCTGCCGCCGCCGCCGCCCGAATACCTCGCCACCACGCGCCTGGACGTGGACTGGAACGCCGGTCCGGAGGCGGCGTTCCGCGCCGGGCTGCGCGCCTTCTTTGAGGCGCACTACCCGCAGCATCTGCGGGACAAGGGCCGCCGCGGCACGCCCCGCGAACTGCGGGACTGGCTGGCGCTGATGGTGGCCAAGGGATGGATGGCCCCGGCCTGGCCGCGCGCGGCGGGCGGCATGGGCCTGTCGCCGGCGCGGCAGCTGATCTTCATCGAGGAACGCGAACGCGCCGGGATCATGCGCCACCCCGATCAAGGCACGGTGATGCTCGGGCCGATGCTGATGCAACACGGCACAGAGGCGCAGCAGCGGCACTGGCTGCCGCGGATCCTGTCGAACGAAACGATCTGGTGTCAGGGCTATTCCGAACCGCAGGCAGGGTCCGATCTGGCCAGCCTGCGCACCCGCGCGGTGCCCGACGGCGACGGCTACGTCATCGACGGCTCCAAGATCTGGACCACGATGGCGCACCATGCCACGCACATGTTCCTGCTCGCCCGGACCGATCCCGCGGCGAAGAAGCAGGCCGGCCTCAGCTTCTTCCTGCTCGACCTCGCGACCCCGGGCGTCACCGTCCGCCCCATCCGCAACATCGCCGGCCACGAGGAGTTCTGCGAGGTGTTCTTCGACGCCGTGCGGGTGCCGGCCGAGAACCTCGTCGGGCCGCTGCATGGCGGCTGGACCGTGGCAAAGTCTCTTCTGGGGTTCGAGCGGCTGAACAATGGCAGCCCGCGCCGGGTAGAAGGGCCGCTGAAGCTCGCCCGGGCGCTGGCGCGGGCGACCGGGCTGGACGACGACCCCGTGTTCCGGTCGCGGCTGGCGGCGGTCACCCTCGACGTTGCCGACCTGAAATCCGCCTATGCCCGGTTTGCTGGCCTCGTCGGTGCGGGGGCCACGCCCGGACCGGAAGTATCGTTACTCAAGGTCTGGGCCGGCGATTGCGCGCAGCGGCTGACCGAGTTCTTGATCGAGACGGCGGGCGAGGCCGGCGGCACCGCCGGACAGCAGGACTTCGGCGGCGTCTCCATCGACGTGCTCGCCCCGTTCTACGCGATGTTTCCCGCGCAGATCGCCTCGGGGACCAACGACATCCAGCGCAACATCCTCGCGACCCGGGTGCTGGGGTTGCCGCGACCGCGCCCCTAGTCCTCGCGCCGAGGTCCGAAGAGCGCGACCTCCAGCCGCTCGACCGCGGGCAGGAACTTCAGCCGGACCTGCAGGTCGAGGATCGTCCTCGAGAAGGCGTTCACCATAATCGCCCGGGTCACGTGAAAGCCGAGGATCAGCGCCGCGTTGAGCTGCAGCACCTGAGCCGTCACCGCCATCTCGGCGATGCCCCCCGCGGAGGAGGCCAGCGCCGCGGTGGCAAGGTCGAGCCCGGTCGCCGCCGACAGCAGGGCGGCTACACCGAACAGCGCGGCGGTGACCAGCAAGGTGAACACCACGCCCAGCAGGAACAGCCGCGGCAGCCGCACCACGATGTCGCGCCGGAACCGGGCGCCGACCGCCATCCCGAGCAGGTATTGCCCGCACAGGAACAGCCACTGCGGCAGATGTCCTCCGATCAGGTCGACCGAGGACAGCGCCGCCGCGGCGACCAGCGCCCCCAGCATCCACGGGTTGGCGGCCCCCAGCCTGCGCATCCCGTAGACGCCCGCCAGCCCCACCAGAAACAGCGGCAGCAGCGCGGGGTAGGGCACTTCGGCGGCGGTGACGATGGTTGCGAAGTCGCCGTGAATGCCGAGCGCGATGATCGTCGGCGGCAGGACGAGCACGACGACGCCCAGCCGTACCGTCTGCGCCACGGCGATCGGCTCGGACCTGGCACCGGCTGCGGCACCGATATTGGCCATCTCGGACAGGCCGCCAGGCATCATCGCGAAGTAGGCGGTGTTGCGGTCGAGCCGGCCGAAATGAGCGTAGAAGACGCTGAAGAACCCGGTGACGCAGGCGGCCGTCACCGCGATCACGATCATCACCGGGATCCAGACCGCGATCTGGGCGAGAAGCGCGGCGGTGATGTTCAGCCCGAGCCCGAGCCCGATCACCAGTTGGCCCGCGCGCCGCATCCGCACCGTCGCGAGCACCGGGCGGCCGAAGATCGACAGTGCCGCCGTCGCGATCAGAGGGCCGAGGATCCACGCCAGTGGCACGCCAACGCTGTCGAGCAGCGCCCCCGCGGCCGCCGCCGCCCCCAGCGCCGCACCCCGCTGGAGCCAGAGGGACACCCTGTCACGCATCGCCGCCGCCCGGTCAGGACGAGGCGAGCAGGTCGATCAGCGTGCCCTCATCGTCGAGGTCGTCCATCCCCAGCACCGCCTCGACCAGTTGCCGGGCCTGAGCCTCGGGCAAGGCCTTGGTGGCGAGCTTCATGAACTTTTCCACGATGTCCGCCTCGGTCGCGAAGGACTTCTCGCTTCCGCGCGGTGCCTCGACGGTTTCCTCGTGGACGCTGCCGTCGATCAGGCGGATCTCCACCCGGACCATGTGCCGGAACTGCGACCCGCGCGCGGTGATCGCGGGATCCTCGCGGCAGGTAACCTTGCGCGACAGGGCGATGCGATCGGCGTTGTCCACGACGTCCGGTGTGAACTGGTCCACGAACACGTCGCCTTCGATCAGCAGCGTCGCGACGCAGAACGGCAGGTTCAGTTGCGCCGAGGTCAGCCCCTCGGGCCGGTAGGGCCAGCCGACGTGGTCCACGGTGACCTGACTGCCGTGCACGACGATCGAGTCCAGTTCATCCAGAGTGAACGGCCGCCGTGCCTGGATCATGCGGATGGCGTCCAGCGTCGTATGGTTGCTGCCGACGCAGGAGTAGAACTTGAGCGCGATCTTCTCCGTCTCCCACCGCTCGCCCAGCCCATCCGACAGTTCCGCCAGATCGAACCGGTCGGTGGAGCGCGAGAAGGTGGTGCAGAAGCCGCCATAGGGCGCCTCGAGCACGTCGCGGATCCCGGTGAAGCCGTCGCGCGCGAACAGGGCGCCGTAGAGGCCGCTCTGCGAGGACCGCCCGGCGTGCATCCGCTTCACCATCGCGCCATACTGCGCGGCCATGAGGCCGGCGGCCTGCGTCCCCGCGATCCCCAGCGCATGCTGCGTCCGGTCGGCGTCGAGCCCGAGCGCACGCGCCGCGCCGGCTGCGGCCGAGAACACGCCCAGCGTCGCGCCCGAGTGCCAGCCCTGGCCGATATGCTCCTGCCCCATGCAGATGCCGACACGCGGTCCGATCTCGTAGCCCGCGACGATCGCGGTCAGGAACTCGCGCCCGGTGATCGGGCCGGCGCCCTCGACCGCGGCGATCAGTGCCGGCAGCGTCACCGCGCCGACATGCAGCACGCCGACCCGGTGCACGTCGTCCAGCTCGAAGCCCTGAACCTGCGTCCCGTTGACCAGTGCGGCATGGGGCGCGGACAGCCGTTGCGCCGTGCCCCAGACCGAACAGGCTGTCGATGTGTCAATCTGGCCCAGCGTGTCCTGCAGGATCCGTGTCCACGGCAGGTTCGCGCCGTAGAGCGCGCAGCCCAGCGAATCGAGCACCAGCAGCTTGATCCGGGTGCGCACGCTGCCGGGGATGTCCTCGTATCGCAGGCCCGACACGAATTCGGCGATGCGCCGCGTATGGGTGTCGTCGAAATCGGCATGGGCAGTCATGGCGGCAGGCTCCGTCAGTGGTCCGAAGTGTCGGGGAGAACGGTGGCGGCGATGCTCTCGTCGAGGTGCTCGTAGTCGAAGTAGCGGATGCGCTCGTACAGCTCGGCCCGCGTCATCATCGCCGGCAGGTCGGCCGAGACGTCGCCGTTGGCCTTGAGCCGGCTGTAGAACTCCTCCATCGCGCGGCTTGCGATCCGCAGCGCCGAGACCGGGTAGATCACCAGGTTGACGCCCCAGTCCGCCCAGTCCGCCAGCGGGATGATCGGGGTCCGGCCGAACTCGGTCATGTTGCCCAGAAGCGGAATGTCGAGCGCGGCGCGCACCTCGCGCACCATCTCGGCCGAGGTCATCGCCTCGACGAAGACGATGTCGGCGCCGGCGTTCACGTAGGCCCGCGCCCGCGTCAGCGCCTCGTCGAGCGAGATCATGACGGCGTCGGTGCGGGCGCAGACCAGCAGGCTGTCTGCAGCCGCCTTTGCGGCCGCGACCTTGCGGCACATCTCGTCTGCCGGGACCAGACGCTTGTCGTTGAGGTGGCCGCACTTCTTGGGAAAGTCCTGATCCTCGATCTGGATCGCCGCGGCGCCCGCCGCCTCCAGTTCGCGCACCGCGCGCATGACGTTCAGCGCCTCGCCAAAGCCGGTGTCGGCATCGACGATCAGCGGCAGCCCGCTGGCGCGCACGACGGTGCGGGCGGCGCGGGTCACGTCCTCCATCGTCAGAAGGCCGAGGTCCGGCAGCGCCATCGACGCCGACAGCGCGGCGCCCGACAGATAGAGCGCGTCGAAGCCCGCCCGCTTCGCCAGAAGGGCGGACATGCCGTCCCAGCACCCGGCGACGGCGGTGGTTCCGCCGGTCTCGAGCAGCGCCGGCAGCGTCGCCGGGGCCGGCGGCCGCGCCGCGCGGTTCAGAAGCCAGTCGGTCATCGTGTTCCCTTCCGTCGTCGGTCCGGGGCCATGTCGAGGTTGCCGGTACACCCTCTGGGCAATCCCTGAAAGGGACTTCTCCGGTCGAGCAGTATACCGTAGTGGCCAGTCTCTTCGTCGCCTGATGGCACCTCCTGCCGTGCGGGGTCAAGAGAGTGGTGCGGCGCAAAGGGGGCTGGTGCAGTCACTGCCGCAAATGGTATACCACTACGTGATGATCAGAAGTCCGAATCGAATCCCGGTTGGTGTCCCATGCTGAACGATCTGGCCGAGCGGCTTCTGGCGGTCCGGTTCGAGGCGCTCCCCGACCCAGCGGTTGTCACCGCGATCGAGGCGATCCTCGACACCGTGGGCGTCACGCTTGCCGGCTTCGACGAGCCTGCCACCCGGGCAGTCCGCGCCGCCTTGGCCGCGGGGGGCGCCGGCAGTGGTGCTGCGACCCTGTTCGGACGGCCGGACGCGGGCGTCGGCCCGCTCGACGCCGCGCTCTCGAACGGCACGGCGAGCCACGCTCTCGATTTCGATGATTGCTCCAACACTCTGGGCGGGCATCCCTCGGCCCCCATCGTGCCCGCGCTCTGGGCGCTGGCCGAGGCCGAGGGCGGATCGGGTCAGGCGCTGATCGCTGCCTATGTCGCAGGGTTCGAGGTGGAGACACGGATCGGTCGCGCCGTCAATTTCCACCACTACGAAAAGGGTTGGCACCCGACCGCGACGCTGGGGGTATTCGGTGCCGCCGCCGCCTCGGCCCACCTGATGCGGCTCGACCCCGGCCGGACCGCCGCCGCGCTGGCGCTGGCGGCCACCATGTCATCCGGGCTCAAGGCCAATTTCGGAACGATGGCAAAGCCGTTCCATGTGGGCCATTGCGCCCGGAACGGCCTGTTCGCCGCCTTGCTGGCCCGCGAGGGGATGACCGCCAACCCCCAGGCCCTGACCGATCCGCACGGGTTCTTCGAGGTGCTGAACGGTCCCGGCACCTACGTGCCCGAGCGTGTGCTGGCCCAGTTTGCCGACCCCTTCGACATCGTGGAAACCGGCGTGGCGTTCAAGCGGCACCCCTGCTGTGCCAGCACCCATCCGGCGATCGACGCCCTTCTGGCGCTGCGCGCCGACCATGGACTGATCGAGGCGGACGTGAGGGACGTGCTGTCCTGGACGCATCCGCGCCGGCTGCGCCATACCGACCGGCCCAAGCCCAAGGGCGGCCTCGATGGCAAGTTCTCGGTCCAGTACGTGCTGGCCCGTGCGCTGCGGCACGGCATCGTCAGCCTCGATCATTTCAGCGATGCCGCCGTCGCCGATCCCGACATCCGCAGTCTGATGGGCCGCATCACGGCAGAGCCGCACCCGGACGCTCGGATGGACACGACCGAGCACTTCTTCGGTGAAGTCACGCTGACACTCGCCGACGGTCGGGTCCTGCGGCACCGTGTCGAACGGCCCGTCGGCCGCGACCGCAATCATCCGCTGCCCCCCGGCGCGCTGCATGACAAGTTCCGCGACTGCGCCGGCCGCACGCTCGGACCCGTTCGGGCCGAGCGGCTGCTGTCGGCCCTCGTGGCGCTGCCCGACCAGCCGGACATCGCCGCCCTGTCAGACCTGCTGCGCGTGCCCGGTGCCGACCCGGCCCGCCGCGTGGCCCCCTGATCCCATCCATCCGACACCGAGGAGTTGACATGACCCCGACCGACCTGCGCCAGTACCGGCCCGACGTGATCGTCGTGGGCGCCGGCAATGCGGCCCTGTGCGCCGCGATCTCGGCGAAGGAGAACGGGGCGCGTCCGCTGATCCTCGAGGCGGCCCCGTTCGACGAGCGCGGCGGCAATTCGCATTACACCGGCGGGGCCTTCCGGTTCGCCTATGACGGCGTCGAGGATCTGCTCGAGATCTGTCCGGCCATGGCGGAGGAGGATCTGAGCCAGATCGACTTCGGGACCTACACCGAGGACCAGTATTTCGACGACATGTTCGAACTGACCCAGTACCGCACTGATCCCGAGCTGTGCGAAATCCTCGTCCGGTCGAGCAAGGAGACCGCGAAGTGGGTCGGCCAGCAGGGCGTCAAGATGTGGCCCGGCCTCGGCCGGCAGGCCTACAAGGTCGACGGGAAGTTCCGGTTCTGGGGCGGTCTTGCCCTGCACATCTCGGGCGGCGGGCCGGAGATGCTGACCGCGCTCTATGCTCGGGCCGAGGCGCTCGATATCCCCATCGCCTACGAGACGCCGGCGGTCGAACTGCTGCGCGAGGGCGACCGGGTGACGGGAGTCGCGGTGATGAGCGAGGGCGAACGGGTGGAGATTGCGGCCGGCGCCGTGATCCTCGCCTGCGGCGGGTTCGAGTCGAACCCCGAGATGCGCGCGCGCTATCTCGGGCCGGGCTGGGATCTGGCCAAGGTGCGCGGCACCCGGTTCAACATGGGCGCGGGCCTGCGCATGGCGCTGGCGATCGGTGCGCGCAGCCACGGCAACTGGTCGGGCTGCCATTCGGTCGCCTGGGACGTGAATGCGCCGCCCTACGGCGACCTCGCCATCGGCGACCAGTTCCAGAAGCACAACTACCCGTTCGGCATCCTCGTGAACGCCAAGGGGCAACGGTATGTCGACGAGGGCGCCAACTTCCACTCGCACACCTACGCCAAGTATGGCGGCGAGATCCTGAAGCAGCCGGGCATGTTCGCCTGGCAGGTCTTCGACGAGAAGACCAGGCACCTCCTGCGGGGCGAGTACCGCATCCGCCGCGTGACCAAGGTCGAATCCGACACCATCGAGGGGCTGGCCGAGCAGCTTGAAGGCGTCGACAGCGAGGCGTTCCTGCGCACGGTGCGCGACTTCAACGCCGCCTGCCGTGCCGACATCCCGTTCGATCCGAACGTCCTCGACGGCCGCAGGACCGAGGGGCTGCCTGTCGAGAAGACGAACTGGGCCAACCCGATCGATACCCCGCCGTTCCACGCCTACCACGTCACCACCGGCATCACCTTCACCTTCGGCGGCCTCAAGGTGACGGCGGACTCGGCCGTCGAGTCCGAGTTCGGCGCCCCGATCGCCGGGCTCTACGCCGCGGGCGAGATCGTCGGCGGGCTGTTCGTCCACAACTACGCGAGCGGTACCGGCCTGATGTCGGGCGCCACCTTCGGCCGCATCGCCGGCCGCAGTGCCGCCCGCCACGCCAGCGCGGGCCAAGGCGAGACACGCGCCTTCGCGTGAACACGAAAGTCCGGTCCGCAACGGCCGGTCGAGAGAAACTCTTGGGAGGAGACCTGACATGACCAACACGACACCGACCGGCAGCCGCCGCCGCTTTCTCAAAGGCAGCCTCGCGCTAGGCGCCGCGGCGACCCTGCCGCTGCCGCTTCGCGCGCAGGAGGGGTTCGCCCCCGAGGAAATCGAGATGATCGTGCCCTATGGCGCGGGCGGCGGCTCCACCATCCACGCCCGTCTCTTCGCCGGACCGCTGGGCGAGGCGCTGCCGGGCCAGCCGACGATCCTGATCCGCAACGTCGAAGGCGCCGGATCGGTGGTGGGCATCAACGAATTCGCGCAGAATGCCGAACCCGACGGGCTGACCATCGGCGCATTGGGCACCGGCACCTTCTTCCAGTACCTGCTGCGCAACCCGGCCGTCCGCTACGACCTGCCGAACTTCCGGCCGTTCCTCGCCTCGCCCTTCGGCGTGGTGGTCTATGGGCGGACCGACTTCGGCCTGACCGGCGATCCGGCTCATGATGTTCCCTACCTTCAGGAGAACGTGGCGGTCTATGGCGGCGACGGTGCCACCGCGGCGGACCTGCCGACGCTGGTGTCGCTCGACCTCCTCGGGATCAAGATCCGCCCCGTCTTCGGCCTGTCGAACGCCGATGCGCGCGGCGGCTACGAACGCGGCGAATTCCAGGTCAACTTCGACAACATGGCGTCCTGGACCGCAGGCGTCCTGCCGATGATCGAGGAAGGCTCGACGGCTCCCCTGTTCACGCTGGGCTACGAACGCAACGGCGTGATCGAACGCGACCCGATGGCGCCCGAGGTTCCGACCTTCCTCGAGGTCTACGAGATGGTCCACGGCAAGCCACTCGAAGGGATCGAGTACAGCGTCTGGAAGATGCTGTTCGACATCCGGGTCATGGCGGCCAAGATGTTCGTCTTGCCGGCCGGCACCCCGGACGAGATCCTGCAGATCTATGCCGACGCCGCCGCGGCGGCCATGGCCAGCGATGCCCTGCAGGGGCAGGCTGCTATGGACGTTCTCGGCCCCTACGATCAGGTCATCGGGATTGAGGCCGCCGCCGGCGTGCTTCGCGGCGCGGCCGAGGTGAGCGACGAACAGCGCCAGTGGCTGACCGATTGGCTGCTCGAGGTCTACGACGTCACGCTCGACTGACCTTCGCCTGGGGGATCCCGGCTCCGGCCGGGGTCCCTCGACCCGCGCGCCGTCGAAAGGTCCGCCCGATGCCCCTGATCCTCGACAACGACGCGGTGGCCCGGCTGGTGTCGCCCGCGGATGTCGTCACGGCGCTCGACAGGGCGTATCGCGCCTATGCCGCCAGCCGCTCGCTGACCGCGCCGCGGCTCGACTTCCAGTCGCCGCAGACGGAAGGCGGGCGCAGCTGGCAGCTGGGCTTGGCCGCGGGGCTCGGCCCCGACCGCTGGGGCTGCCTGCGGGTGAAATCCGACGTGATCTATCGTCGCGTCGTCGACGGCCGCCCGCGCAAGGAGAAGTACTGCGTCGAACCCGGCACCTATATGGGCCTCCTGATGGTGTTCGACATGACGGACGGCGCGCTCCGCGCCATCGTCCATGACGGGCTGATCCAGCAGATGCGGGTCGGCGCGGATTCCGCGCTCGGCGTGCGCTACATGGCGCGCGAGGATGCGGCGACCCTCGGCATCCTCGGCGCCGGCGGCATGGCGCGCACCCACATCGACGCGATCCTGCAGGTCCGGCCGATCCGCCGCGTCCGCATCTACGCTCCCACCCGCGCCAACAGCGAGGCGCTGGCCGCCGAGGCGCGGGCACGCCAAGGGGTCGACGCCGAGGCGATGGACAGTGCCGAGGCCGCCGTGCGGGACGCTGACATCCTGTCGGCCTGCACCAACGCGATCGGCCCGGTCGTCCCCGGCGCGGCGCTCGACCCCGGCACCCATGTGACCTGCATCGGCGGCACGCTCGATGCCGTCGCCGACGGCCGCATCGACCGGGCGCTGCGCTTCGGCACCGCGTCGGGGCCGCTCGAAGTGCCGGACTGGGCGGTCGAGGATGAAGGCGTGACCTTCGCGCTCGGCGGGGAAAAGGCAGGCGCGGGCACCGCGCGCCGCTTCCACGCCATTCCGCGCGACCGGCGCGTGATGTTCGCGGACCTGCTGGCCGACCCGTCCCGCGGACGCACCGACGACAGCCAGATCACCTTCTCGGAACGCGGCAACATCCACGGTGCGCAGTTCGCGGCGCTTGCCGGCCTCATCGTGGAACGGGCCGCGGCCCGGGGCGAAGGGGTCGTGCTGGACGACGCGCTCTTCTTGCAGACCATAAGGAACTGACGAAATGGCAGACCGCTCCCCGGCCGCCGCAACGGTCGCCGAGGCTCATGCCGCCTTCGCGCTCGGGCTGCGGTCCGACGACATCCCGCCGCATGTCGCGCAACTCGCGCGGCACTGTCTGGTCGACGCGCTGGGCGCGGCCATGTTCGGACGCCGGCTGCCCTGGTCGCGGATGATCCTGGCCGAGGCGGTGGACACCGGGTCCGGCGGACCCTGCCGCATCCCCGGCGAACCCGACCTGCGCTTGCACCCGCCGCAGGCGGCGCTGGCGCTGGGCGCCTTCTGCCATGCCTTCGAACTCGACAGCCTGCGCAAGCCGGGCGCAGGCGTCCACCCCGGCGCGACGGTGGCGCTGCCCGCGCTGGCCGTGGCGCAGGCGGTCGGCGCGTCGGATGACGACCTGATCGGCGCCATCGTCGCGGGGTGCGAGACAATGTTCCGCCTCGGCGCGGCCACCCTGCACACGCCGGAGAAATCCGGTTTCCACGCCCCCGGCCTGACCGGCCCGTTCGGTGCGGCGATCGCCTGCGGCCGGCTGATGGGCCTGTCGGCCTCGCAACTCGCCTCGGCCCAGGGCATCGCAGGGTCCCTCGTCTCCGGCCTTCTGGCGTTCGCGGCGTCGGGGCAGGGCGGCATGGTGAAACGGCTGCACCTTGGGCGCGCCGCGGAATCGGGCGTCCTCGCGGCCCGGCTCGCCGCGCGCGGGTTCGAGGCGCCCCATGCGGTGATCGAAGGGCGCTACGGGTTCTTCGACGCCTACTGTTCCGACACCGCGCCCGACGCGCTGCTGGAGGGCCTCGGCACCCGGTGGGAACTCGAGACGCTCTGCCTGAAACGCTATGCCTGCCACATCACCGCCCATGCCCCGGTCGAGGCACTGCGCGGGATGATGGCGGAGCGCGGCTTCGGCGGGGCCGACATCGCCCGCATCGC
Organism: Wenxinia marina DSM 24838; assembly: GCF_000379485.1. Taxonomy (GTDB): domain Bacteria; phylum Pseudomonadota; class Alphaproteobacteria; order Rhodobacterales; family Rhodobacteraceae; genus Wenxinia; species Wenxinia marina. Next base: position 13,062 of record NZ_KB902294.1, on the reverse strand, counting down.
TGTTCAGGGCAGCGCGAAGCTCGTGTCGCATCACGCGGGCAAGGCCCCGTCGGACATCGGGCTGGGGCAATACAGCGTGCCCTTCGTGCTGGCCCTGTCCGCCTATCGCGACCCGGAGGATCCGGCCGCGTTCTCGGACGACGCGCTGACCGATCCGGGGATCTGTGACCTGATGCGGCGCATCGCCGTGGCCGAGCGACCCGGCGGCGGCGCCAAGGGCTGGGGCGTGCATCTCGAGCTCGAATTGCGCGACGGCACCCGGCTGACGGAAACCCGGGACAGCTTCGCCGGGACTCCGGATCGGCCGTTCTCCTCGGATCAGGTCCGGGCCAAGGCGACGCGCCTCGCCGGGGCCGACGCGCCCGAGATGGACGCGCTGTGCCGCCGCTTCCTGCCCCCCTGAGCTGCGTCTCATGGAATACTTGCGAAAATCATGATTGGTAGTGTCATCAGGCCGAGAATCGATGGACGGTATACCATTCGTGGTCTAGCCTTTCGAAGCTGCACCAGGGCGGAGGAGCGTTCGGGTGCCCGACAGGGAGGACGAGACGATGATGCACCGGAACCGGATGGACCATGTCTGGCGCGGGCTGGCCGCGCCTGTGGCAGGGCTTGCTTTTGCACTTGCGGCGGGACCGCTGGCGGCACAGTCGGACACCGACTTCGCCGGAGAAGAGGTCGAGATGATCGTGCCCTACGGCCCCGGCGGCGGCACGACGGCCTTTGCCCGCCTGTTCGTGCAACCGTTGCAGGACACGCTGCCGGGGGCTCCCACGGTGCTCCTGCGCAATGTCGAGGGCGGCGGGTCGATCGTCGGCACCAACGAGTTCGTCAACGCGGCGAACCCCGATGGCCTCACGATCCTGGCCATCGGCGCCAGCACCATCCTCAATCAGGTGTTCCAGGACCCTGCCGTCCGCTACGACCTCGGCGCGATGATCCCGATCATCTCGTCGCCCGCCGGCACGGTGGTCTACGCGCGCCGCGACTACGACGGCGGCCTGCCCCAGGACCCGGTCGAGGCGATCCGCGCCTTGATCGAGAACCCGCCGGTCATCGCCGCGCAGACGCTGACCTCGTCCGATCTCGGCGTGCTGCTCAGCTACGACCTCTTGGGCATCCGGCCGCAGGTCGTCTTCGGCATTAGCCTCGGCGAATCCCGCGGCGGGCTGGAGCGGGGCGAATTCCAGATGCGCCACGACACCATGCTGTCCTACGCCAACGAGGTCGTGCCGCTGATTGAGGAGGGGCTGGTTCAGCAACTCTTCACCATGGGCTACGAACAGGACGGGGTGATCGGCCGCGATCCCGTGGCGCCCGACGTGCCGACCTTCCTCGAGGTCTACGAGGCGGTGCATGGCGAACCGCTCGACGGGATCGAGTATCAGGTCTGGAAGTCGCTGTTCGACATCCGCGTCACCGCCGGCAAGATGATCCTGCTGCCCGAGGGGACGCCCGACGACATCGTCGCCGTCTACGAGGCCGCGATCGCCGATGCGATGGATCACCCCGACCTGACCAGCGCCGCCGCGCAGGAGGTCATGGGCGACTATCCGCAGCTGATCGGTGCCGAAGCCTCGGGCCGTGTGCTCGCCGGTGCCCTGGGTCTCAGCGGCGAACCGATGACCTGGCTGCAGGACTGGGCCGAGACCCGCTACGGCGGCTTCTGAGACTGGCCAGAGGGGGCAGGGGGACAGCGCGATGCAGGACCGACCGATCTATCAGGCGCTGGCCGAGGCCTTCCGTGCCGAAGGAACGACCGCCCAGTTCGTCCTGATGGGCGACGGCAACATGCACTGGGTCACTGCGATGAAGAACCTGCCGGGCGTGACCACGGTCCACGCCCGGCACGAGCACTGCGCGGTCGGCATGGCGATGGGCCATGCCAGCGCGACCGGCGGGGTGGGCGTCGCGTCGGTCACCTGCGGCCCGGGGATCACCCAGATCACCACCGCGCTTGCCTCGGCCGCGCGCAGCCGCGTCCCGGTGGTGGTGCTGGCGGGCGACGTTCCGCTCAAGGCGCGGTTCTACGGTCAGGCCATCGACCAGCAGCCGCTGGTGACGACCTGCGGTGCGCACTACATCGCTGGCCTGCACCCGGACCGAATGCACCAGTACGTGCGCGAGGCGTACTGGACCGCGCGGCACGAACGCCGGCCGGTGGTACTGGCCGTGCCCTACGACCTGCAGAAGCAGCCGATGCCGAACATCGGCCCCTATGTCCCGTCCGACGACCTGATCCCGGTGACGCCGCCGCTGCCGCCCGATCCGGGGCAACTCGACGCGCTGGCCGAGCGGCTGGCGGCCGCGCGCTGCCCGATCCTCATCGCCGGGCGCGGCGTCATGGCGGCCGGGGCGGAGACCGACGTGGCCGAGGTCGCAGACCTGTCCGGCGCCTTCCTGTCCACGACGCTACTGGCGCGCGGTCTCTACGACGACCATCCGTTCTCGCTGGGCGTGGCCGGCGGCTTTGCCCGCAGCATCGCGCGCGAGATCTTCGCCGAGGCCGACCTCGTTGTGGCGATCGGGGCGAGCTTGACCTATCACACCGTCGATGGCGGCCGCCTGATACCGCCCGCGGCACATGTCGTGCAGATCGACCCCGAGCCGCTGGGCCTGCGCGAAGGCCTCAGTGCGGCCGATACCTACCTGCGCGCCGACGCGCGGCTGGCCGCCCGCGGCCTCGCCGACCGGCTCCGCAGGGGTCCGGCGCCCGCGGCCCGGCTCCGCAGCGACGCACTGGCCGCGCGGATCCGAGACGAACCGGCCGATTCGAGCGAGTATCAGGTCGAACCCGGAACGCTCGACCCGCGGCGGGTCTTCGGGGAACTGGAAGCCGTGATCCCCGGCGACTGGGACGTGGTCAGCGGGTCCGGCCACCAGTCCTACTTCCACACCGTGATGCGGGGGCAGACGCCCGGCCGCTACCATGTCATGCGCGATTTCGGCGCCATCGGGAACGCGATCTCCTACGCCATCGGCGTGGCGGTGGCGCGCGGCGACGGTCGGGTGGTGCTGTACGAAGGCGACGGCAGCCTGCTGATGCACGTGCAGGAACTGGAATGCCTGCGCCGGCAGGGCATCCGGCTCCTCGTGGTCTGTTCCAACGATGGCGCCTACGGGGCCGAGATCCACAAGCTGCGCGAGGACGGGATCGACGACAGCGGCGCGATCTTCGGGCGCACGGATCTGGCCTCCATCGCGCGCGGCTTCGGGCTATCGGGGGAGACGGTGACGGAGCTTGGGCGCTTCGCCGAGCTGCGCGCGGCCTACGAGGCCGGCTCGACCGCCGCGGTCTGGAACGTCCATGTGTCCGACCAGGTTGTGAACCCGCGAATGCGGCTCAACATCAGGGCCGGCCACGGGACGCGCTGAGGCAGGGTGAAAAGCGAAGATCCGGACCCTGCCCGTCGCTCTGGATTATCTTCTCCTACCCGATCGAATCCGCCTTGCACGCTTCGCGGATGTGACAGCCAGCACCAAGCCTAGGCGTCGGGAAGGCTCTGTCAGAGCAATCAGCTTGAGCGGGGCAGGGGGCGGACCTATCCTCGTCGCATGACCCAGCCGAACCCGTTCCGCTACTTCAAGACCAGCCCCAAGATCATCCGCCTGGCGGTGATGCTGTATGTCCGCTTCCCGCTCTCGCTCAGGAACGTCGAGGACCTGCTGCATGAGCGCGGGATCGAGGTCAGCCATGAGACGATTCGCTACTGGTGGAACAGGTTCGGGCCGATGTTCGCGGCGGAGATCCGGCGGCGCCGAATACAGAGCCTGCGGTCCAGCAGATGGCAGTGGCACCTCGACGAGGTCTTCGTGAAGATCAACGGCAAGACGCACTACCTCTGGCGCGCCGTCGACCACGAGGGCGAGGTCTTGGAGGCGGTGGTCACCAAGACCCGGGATCGCGCGGCAGCCTTACGTTTCCTGAAGAAACTGCTTCGCCGCCACGGCCGGCCAGAGATCCTGGTCACCGACAGGCTGCGGACCTACGGCGCTGCCCTTCGGCAACTGGACCTGCAGGGCAGGCAGCAGTCGGATGGCCGCTGGATCAACAACAGGGCGGAGAACTCCCACCTGCCGCTTCGACGACGGGAGAGGGCGATGCTTCGTTTCCGGCGAATGCGAAGTCTTCAGAAGTTCGCCGCCGTCCACTCCTCCGTCTACAACCACTTCAATCTCGAGCGCAGTCTCTCCAGCCGAACCATTTTCAGGACGAACCGCACCGCCGCATTAGAGGAGTGGCGCGGCCTCTACGCGGGGTAGGGGAAGCTCGTCCGCCGCAAACTGAGACTGGTTCGCATTAGTCTGACAGCACCCGGGAAGCGGACTTTCCCCAAGTCAGCGTTCGCGGCGGCGGGGGGTGGGTGAGTCTCATCTAATCCGCGTCAGGTCCGGTGTTCCTAGACAAGATCAATTCTGCAGCAAGGTCGGCGCCTGCCAAGGACATATGATGAGAGTCGAAGAACAGTGCAGCCCCGCCCTTGGCCGCGTAGCAATCTGCCGGGTCGCAAAACGCGTCAGCCAAGTCGACCACCTGCACGGTCGGGGGCACCCCCTCAAGCACCTCTCGCACCGGGGCCATAGTTTCCCGCCACTCCGCCGTGGGCGCGCCAGGCACATTCCCGCTATCGTCCATACGCGGCGCCATGCTCGCGATATCGGCGGGCAGGCGCGGGGCCTGTAGCGCCACGATCACGTCACGGCCGCCCTCAGCTAGATAGGTCGTGAGGTCGGCAAGCGCCCGGTTTTCCAACGGGCCGTTGGTATCGACACGAAAAGCGATGACGACATGGGCGATGGTGTCGATTGCTCGGATCATCGCGGCGCGGCTCTCGATCCAATTTCTGCAGTCCGAAACCGGCCCCTGCTGAAAGGCGACAGAGCACGCGCTGATGGTCGCGTGCAGCAGGGCTTCGCCATCTCCCTCTAGATGTCTGGCGAGTGCATAGGCGAGTTCGACGCCGTGGGAATTTCCGAGCACGGCCCAAGTGGGGGCGGTCGCACCTCGATAAACGCAGTGCTGATCTAGCGGGATAGCATCGGCCGACAGTGAGTGGCACGCGCTGCGCATCGGGCTTGCCTCGATGCTGTCAAAGAACGTCAGTTGGGGCGTGGAGTATCTAAGCGCAGCGAGTCGATCACCGCTCTGCCATCCGAACACCCCAAGTATCGCGGCAACCATCAGCCCAGCAGCGGAAGCCGCAAGTAGGGGTGCCCGTCCAGTTAAAATTGCCGCCGGCCGACCGTGCCCCGCCCGAAATGGTTGCTCCACGTAGCGCCATGTCGCCCAGGCAAGCATGAAGGTCAGTGCGATCAGGAGCCCCATGATAGCAGGGGTGACAAGCTCCGGGGCGCGCAGATGCAAGAAGGCGAAGAGTGGCGCGTGCCAGAGATAGCCGCTGTAGGAGATCAAACCGATCCCGACCATAAAACGCGTTGAAAGGGCCAAGTGAGCGAGGCCGCCAGGTTGACAGAACAATACCACAAGCGTCGTCCCGATTACCGGCAGGAGCGTCCAGAAGCCGGGCCACAGCATACTTTCGTTGATGACGACCAGCGAGGTCAGGATCAGGCCGACACCAAACTCCCCCAGCCACCGGATGCGCGGCAGCGCTGAGAAGGCGCAGAGTGACCCGGCTAGGAGCTCCCAGACGCGCGTCGGAGTCAGGAAGAAGGACGCGGTTGCAAACTCACCCGAAGTCCAGAGCGCGAGCCCGAAGCTGGCGAGCGCTGTCCCGAGGATTAACCAAAACGCTACTCTTCGGCAGAACTTCCATGCCCACCAGAGCGCAGGCGGGAATAGAAGATAATACTGCTCCTCGACCGCGAGGGTCCAAGTGTGCAACAGCGGTTTGAGTTCGGCAGAAACGTCGAAATAGCCGCCCTCTCGCCAGAAAAATACGTTGGACATGAAAAGCGCCGCCCCCACGACGGACCTTCCGAACCGGGCTATTTGATCGGGCGACATGATCCAGAGGGAAAGAGGCAGGCAGGCGGCAATCACCACAAACAGAGCAGGGAGGATGCGGCGTGCGCGGCGCTCGTAGAAATCAGCGATCGAAAACGTGCCACGCTCAAGATCGCGCAATAGAAGCGATGTTATAAGATAGCCTGACAGGACAAAGAATATGTCCACCCCAACGAAGCCGCCGGGGATCGGAGCCCCCGCATGGTAGAAGATGACGGAGACGACCGCAATGGCGCGGATGCCGTCGATTTCGGGGCGATACTTCATCGGGAACAGCTAAACTGAATGCGATAGTGATTATGCACAGTTCCGGCTGGCCTTGCACCCGGAAAATCACGAGAACTCGGTTGAGGGGCCCGTCCGGCGTTGCCGGAGAGGTGCTGCTGCAGCGAAGGTCCGCTCCGGACCGGAAGTTCCGGTCTCATCCAACCGGGCCGAACGTCCGGTCTGGGCCGTGAGGGGCCTCAGTGGCACCGCCGCTCGAACGTCCGCTCCGGGCCGGCAGCGCCGTCTGCCGAGGACGCCGTTGAACGGAAGCTATAGACCGTGCGGATTCAGTCACGGGTGACCCCGAGGGCTTACCCCGGCCAGAGCACTGGCCGCATCTACATTCGCGGAAAGGCCGTCGAGGATCGGGCAGTCGGGGCGGTCGTCGCCAGCGCAGCAGGAGACGAGGTGCTCCAGCGTGCGGCGCATCTCCGCCAGCTCCTCGATCTTCGCCTGAAGCTCGTCGATATGGCCCTGTGCGATCGCCTTGACCTCGGCGCTCGACCGCTCCTTGTCGCGCCAGAGAGTCATCAGCGCCTGGATTTGCTCGATCGAGAAGCCGAGCCGGCGGGCGCGGCGGACGAAGGCGAGGGTGTGGATGTCGTTATGCGTATAGGTCCGGTAGCCGTTCGCGCTGCGCGCGACGTCCCCGATCAACCCGATGCTCTCGTAGTAGCGGATCATCTTCTGGTTCACGCCCGAGGCCCGGGCCGCGTCGCCGATGTTCATGGGTGCCTCCTCTATCAGGCAGTGGCGGGACGGGCTCCGTCGGCGTCGCGTGTCGCGACGCGGGGCGGGGCGAAGCGCTTCAGCCGCAGCGCGTTGGTCAGCACGCTGACGCTGGACAGCGCCATCGCGAGGGCGGCGAAGACCGGCGACAAGAGGATGCCGAAGGCCGGCCACAGCGCCCCCGCGGCCAGCGGGATCAGCGCGGCGTTGTAGGCGAAGGCCCAGCCGAGGTTCTGCTTGATGTTCGCCATCGTCGCCTGGCTGAGCGCGAGCGCGTCGACGACACCGCGCAGATCGCCGGACATCAGCACGACCTCGGCCGCCTCGATGGCGATGTCGGTGCCGGTGCCGATGGCGATGCCGATGTCGGCCTGAGCCAGCGCCGGGGCGTCGTTGATGCCGTCGCCGACGAAGGCGACGCGGGTGCCGTTCTCCTGCAGCGTCTTGACCGCATCCACCTTGCCGCCCGGCAGCACCTCGGCCACCACCTCGTCGATGCCGAGATGGGTGGCGATGGCCTGGGCCGTGCCGGCATTGTCGCCGGTGATCATCGCGACCCTCAGCCCCAGCGCCCGAAGCGCCCGGATCGCCTGCGGCGTCGTGTCCTTGATCGGGTCGGCCACGGCGAGGATAGCGGCCAGCCGCCCGTCGATCGCGGCGTAGAGCGGCGACTTGCCTTCGCTGCCGAGGCGCTTCGCCGTCTCGGCGAACGGGGCGAGGTCGAGCCCCGTCTCGCGCATCAGCCGGTCGGCCCCGGCGACGACCCTGTGGCCGTCGACGGTCGCCGTCACGCCGAAGCCCGGCCGCGCGTCGAAGTCCCGCGCCTCGGGCAGGGCGGCGCCCGCGGCGCGGGCGGCGGCGACGATGGCCTCGGCGATCGGATGCTCCGACGCCGCCTCGACCGCGCCGACGAGGCGCAGCACCTCGTCCCGGTCGAATCCGTCCGCGACGTCCAGGTCGGTCAGCTCGGGCCGGCCACGGGTCAGCGTGCCGGTCTTGTCGAGCGCGATCACCTGCGCACCCCGCAGCGTCTGCAGCGCCTCGCCGCGGCGGAACAGGATGCCGAGCTCGGCCGCCTTGCCGGTGCCGACCATGATCGAGGTCGGCGTGGCGAGGCCCATCGCGCAGGGGCAGGCGATGATGAGCACAGCCACGGCATTGACGACGGCAAAGGTCAGCGCCGGAACCGGCCCGAAGACCAGCCAGACGGCGAAGGTCAGCGCCGCCGCCGCCATGACGGCCGGCACGAACCACAGCGTCACCCTGTCGACCAACGCCTGGATCGGCAGCTTGTCGCCCTGCGCCTCCTCGACCATGCGGACGATCTGGGCGAGCAGCGTGTCGGCGCCGACCCGGGTGGCGCGGTAGGTGAAGGTGCCGGTGCGGTTGATCGTGCCGCCGATCACCTCGTGGCCCTCGCCCTTCTGCACCGGCACCGGCTCGCCGCTGATCATCGCCTCGTCGACGAAGCTCGACCCGTCCAGCACCAGCCCGTCGACCGGGATCTTCTCGCCCGGGCGGACCCGGATCGTGTCGCCGACGACGACCTCCTCGATCGGCACGTCGCGCTCGTCGCCACCCTGCAGGACGCGCGCCGTCCTGGCCTGCAGCTTCAGCAGGCCGGTGATGGCCGCCGAGGTGCGGCCGCGGGCCAGCGCCTCGAGCCACCGGCCAAGGAGGATCAGCGTCACGATCACCGCCGCCGCCTCAAAATAGACGCCGGTCGCGCCCGCCGGCAGGAGACCGGGGACGAAGGTCGCGACCACCGAATAGCCCCACGCCGCCGACGTGCCGAGCGCGACGAGACTGTTCATGTCGGGGGCGCCGAGTAGCAGCGCCGGCCAGCCCCTGGCGTGGAACTGCCATCCCGGCCCGAACAGCACCACCGTGGCGAGCGCGAAGAGGATCAGGTGGATCGTCTGCTGGCTCATCATTCCCAGCAGCCAGTGGTGGTAGGCGGGCACCAGGTGGCTGCCCATGTCCAGCACCACGACGGGCAGCGTCAACACGGCCGCGAGGATCAGCTGCCGGCGCAGGTGCTGCGCATCCTCGTCGCGGGCAGCCTGCCGCTCCGCCCGCTCCTCGCGGCTGCCGCTGGCGGGCTTCGCCTCGTATCCGACCCGTCCCACGGCGGCGACGAGGTCGCCCGCGCTGACGGCGCCCGCCGGCACCCGCACGGCCGCCGCGCCCGCGGCGAGGTTCACCGACGCGTCGAGGACGCCCGGGACCGCCTTCAGCGCCCGCTCCACCCGGCCGACGCACGAGGCGCACGTCATGCCGTCGACCGCGAGGGTCACCTGCTCCAGCCGCGGCTGGTATCCCGTCGCTTCGACAGTCTCGACGATGGCGCCGATCCCGGTCCCCGGCGCCGCGCGGACCCGTGCTCGGCCTGTGGCGAGGTTGACGCTCGCCTCCGTCACCCCCGGCACCTTGCCGAGGGCGCGTTCGACGCGCCCCACGCATGACGCGCAGGTCATGCCCTCGATGCCGGTGTCGAAGAGGACGCCTGAGTCCCTCGTGTCGATGTCCTGCTGTCCGTCCGGCATGAAAGCCTCCCGAGTCTTGCGGTCGACCCCTTAGATAGGGTCTCCCATGATGGGAAGGTCAAGCCCGCAAATTTGTGTCCGGCCGCGTCTTGACCTTCCCATGTGGGAAGACCCGACATCTCCTGTCGGACATCCCACGAGGAGTGATGAGATGATGAACCTGAATGTGACGGGCATGACCTGCGGACATTGCGAGGCGGCCGTGACCCGGGCGATCCACGCGGTCGACCCTGCGGCGAAAGTGACGGTGGACCGCGCGGCGGACCGCGTCACGGTCGACAGCGCGGCCGATCCCTCCGCGGTGCAGCGCGCGGTGGAAGCGGAAGGCTACGGCGTGACCCGGGCCGCCTGACCGGCGGGTCCCACATCTTCACAGGAGGACATACGACGATGACACGCGGACGATGGCTGGCGGGCGGGCTCGCCCTTGCCCTTGCGGTGCCGGCGGGCGTGCTCGCCCAGATGGAGGATCACGGGGCCCACGGCGACGAGGCCATGCCGATGATGCAGGACAGCATGATATCCGAGGACATGCGCGCCGGCATGGAGGCGATGATGCGCCCCATGATGCAGGACATGATGCGGCAGATGATGGACGAGATGGCCACAGCCGGCTCCGACGAGATCGCCGGTCACGGCGGGCACATGTCGGCGGACGCGGCCCCGCTGGAGGGGGCGCCGTCGACCGAGGCCTACCGCGCGGCCAACATGGCCATGCATTCCGCGATGGACATCGAGTTCAGCGACGACGCCGACATCGACTTCGCGCGCGGCATGATCGGGCACCACCAGGGTGCCATCGACATGGCGCGGATCGTGCTCGAGCACGGCGAGGACCCCGACCTGCGGCAGCTCGCCGAGGAGATCATCGCGGCGCAGGAGGCGGAGATCGCCTTCCTGCGGGACTGGATCGCCGAGAACGCCGAGTGACGCCGAAGGTCGCGATCCTGGCGGGCGTCGGCCTCGGGGCCGGCGCACTTCTCCTATGGGCCGGCAGCGGGGCGAGCGACACCGCCCCGCCCGACGCCCGGACCCTCGCCGAGGGACGCGCCCTCTACGAGGCGCACTGCGCCGCCTGCCACGGCGCAGAACTGGGGGGCCAGCCGGACTGGCGCACGCCGCTGCCCTCCGGCCGGCTCCCCGCGCCGCCCCATGACGCGAGCGGGCATACCTGGCACCATCCCGACGACCTGCTGGTCCGCATCATCCGGGAGGGGACGTCTGCCGTCGTGGGCGGCGGCTACGAGAGCGACATGCCCGGCTTCGGCGACGTCCTGTCGGATGCCGAGATCAAGGCCGTCCTCGCCTGGATCAAGAGCACCTGGCCGGAGCGCGAGCGCGCCTATCAGGAGAGTCTCGTCCCCTGACCCCCGGCGCCGGCGGGCGGCGCCGGCCGCCCGCCCGTCCGCCGGAACCTTCCAAGGCGGGAAGGTCGTTCCGTCTCCATCAGGCCGTCCGGACCGGGGCCGGCGGCTGGACGGATACGAGACGGAAGGAGACACCCCATGTCCTACTGGCGCTTTGCCGCAATGATCGCGACCTCCACGATCGTCATGTTCGGGCTGATGTATCTGAACACCTACCAGCTGGAGCACATCTTCTGGTCCGAGACGCGGGCCTGGATGGCGCTGGTCATGGGGGCGGTGATGGCCTTCATCATGCTGGCCTTCATGCTGTCGATGTATTCCAGCAAAGCCGTCAACGCCGCCATCTTCGCCGGCTCGGTCGTGGTCTTCGCCCTGGCGCTCTGGCTGGTGCGCAGCCAGGTCACCGTGCAGGACCGCAGCTACATGTCCGCGATGATCCCGCACCATTCCATCGCGATCATGACCTCCACCCGGGCAGAGATCACCGACCCCCGGGTGCGCCGCCTCGCCGAAGACATCATCTACGCCCAGGACAAGGAGATCGCCGAGATGCGCTGGCTGATCGCCGACCTCGACACCGGCGCGGAGGCGGCAGCGCCGATCCAGGGCGCCGCGTCCGTGGAGCTGGTCCCCGCCGAGGAGGCGCTGCGCACGGAAGCCCTCGCCGGGATCGACCCCGAATTCCTGACCGAGGAAGAGATCGACCGGGTCTTCGCGGACGGCGCGGCCTGCCGCTACTTCTACACCGATGAAAGCCCGCCGGTCCTCGTGACCGGCACCGTAGACGGCGCGCCAGCGGCGTTGTTGCGGATCAGCGGCGACCTTGTGCGTCTGGACGGGACCGTGGACGCCTCCGGCGGCACCCTAACCGCCGGCCCTCTCACGGCAGAGCTGCGCCCCACGGGCGAGGACGATTACGTCGACCTCCTCATGTCCGCCGGAGAGGCCTACGGCGCCGGCTTCCGCGGGCACCTTTCCTGCACTGGCTGACCCGGGCGCGAGGGGGGCCTTCCCGGCCCGCAGGTTCAGGATCGCAGCGGAGGCCCGAAGACCAGACCGCCGCGCCCCCGTCCCTCATGGAGTTACAACGATGGCTCTTCTTACCGGCTTCCTCCTCGTCGCAGCCCTCGGCGCCTTTCATCATTACGGGCTGCTGGGCATCCGCGCGATAAAGCGGCGCGTCGGCAGTCCGCAGGCTGCGATCCTCGGGACGTTCCTCGGTCTTCTCGCGCTCCACACCCTCGAGGTTCTCGCCTTCGCGGTGATCTACTGGGCGATCCTCCAGTGGGCCGCGTTCGGAACCCTCGGCGGCGGCTACGACCACGAATGGAGCGGACTGATCTACTTCTCGGGCATCAACTTCGCCACGCTCGGCTACACCCAGATCGAGACCGCCGGACCCATCCGGATGATCGGCATGATGCAGTCGCTGGCAGGCTTCATGGTCCTGACTTAGTCGGCCACCTTCCTCTATTCGGTGGGCGAGCGCACTTGGGACGAATAGGGATGCCCGAACGTCCGCTTTGGGTTGCGAGCGTCGATGTGCCGGAGGCTGTTTGATGTTAGCTACGCGGCCATGGTTTGCGTTTCCAGAGCTGCGTAGAAGTTGGCTTCGGCCTCTGCCGGCGGGATGTTTCCGATGGGTTCCAGCAGGCGGCGGGTGTTGAACCAGTCGATCCATTCGAGGGTGGCGTATTCGAGGGCGTCGAAGCTGCGCCATGGGCCGCGGCGGTGGATGACCTCGGCCTTGAACAGGCCGTTGATCGTCTCTGCGAGCGCGTTGTCATACGAGTCGCCGACGCTGCCGACCGAGGGCTCGATCCCGGCCTCGGCCAGGCGCTCGGTGTATCGGATTGACAGGTATTGGGCGGTCTCAACCGGTCGTCGCAACTTGGCCAGTTTCCGCATGCTCGAGGACGGCGTCCAGTGCCTCCGCCGGGGTTCTCCACCCGAGCGTCTTGCGGGGTCGCCCATTGAGCGCGGCGGCGACGGCCTCGAGGTCATCGGGACTGTGCAGGCTGAGATCGGTGCCTTTCGGGAAGTATTGGCGGAGCAGACCGTTGGTGTTCTCGTTCGTGCCGCGCTGCCACGGGCTGTGGGGATCGCAGAAGTAGACCGGCAGATCCGCGGCGACGGTCAATTCGGCATGGCGGGCCATCTCCGCCCCCTGATCCCATGACAGGGA
>NZ_KB902293.1 GCF_000379485.1 Wenxinia marina DSM 24838 | reverse complement strand
GATCTTCTTCAGCCGCGCGTTCTCGTCTTCCAGCGCCTTCAGCCGCCGCATCTCGTCGGGCAGCAGGCCGCCGTATCGCTTCTTCCAGTTGAAGTAGGTCGCCTGGCTGATCCCCGCCTTGCGGCAGATCTCCGCGACCGGCGTCCCTTCCTCACCCTGCTTCAGCACGAACGCCTTCTGCGCCTCCGTGAACCTCGATGCCTTCATCCGATTCCGCTCCTGTCCCAGCCAGGGAAGCGTAGCCGAAAACTCCAGCTTCGCGCTGTCCAGTTCTCAGGGGGCAGAGCACGCTTGGCAAAGATGCGGACCAGCCGATCCTCGCCGGTATCGAGGTTCACCGCGCGCAGGTCGAGCTCCACCCCGTCCAGCGCATGGATGGCGTGGAGTACCTTGCCAATGCTCTCGGGGGCCCTGTCGATGTCGATTTTGCGCAGAAATTCGACCGTGTCGACCTTTGCGCCCTCGCCCCAGATGTCGGCGTCATGCTTCTGCGTCAGAAGGTCAGCGATGAAGTCGTCCGACGGCGAGGAGGTCAGAACTAGCAGCTTTGTGCCGGGCGTAACCCGACGCGCGTGGTGGAATATCGTCTTCCCATGCCCCGGATCAAGATCGAGCGTCTTTTCGCTTGTCGGAATCTTCAGGTCGAGAATGGCGAAGTCGAAGAATTCGCTATCGAGCCGCGCACGCGCTTCATCACGGGTCTGCGCAACAACAGGCCTATAGGGGGCACCGAGACCCTCGAGAATCTTGAGGATCTCAACGACATATTCGTCGTCATCCTCGACGATCAGAACGAAGGCGGTCATTTACGCCACCGTGCGGTATAGAGCGCGCCGCCGTCCTTCGCCGGTTCAAGCACAAGAGAACCGATCATCGTTTCGACTGCCTGTCGTGCGATCGCGAGCCCAAAGCCGGTGTGATTCTTCTTGGTCGAATTGCCAATCTCGAACGCTGTCTCGACGGGGCCGTTTATTCCTGCGCCATGGTCGAGCACGGAGACCCAGTAGTCGACGTCGGTCTCGCCCCAACTTACGGTCACGTCGTGCGGCTGCGGCGCACGGCCGGCCGTCTCCTGGGCTTCGACGGCATTGCGCAGACCATTCACCAACACCATTCGGATCAGCGACGGGTCGCCCCTGATCAAGCATGGCCGCGCGCCGATCGTGGAAATCCACTCGGTGGTCTTAGGGGGATAGGTGCTTATTAGCTCGTCGATCAGGGCCGCGAGGTCGAATTGCTCCGGCCTCGGCACCGCTGCCGCATTCTTCAGCGTCTCGATCGCCTCGAACACGCGATTGACCGACTCTAGGTGGCGCTTAGTCTCCGAGTCGTCCCAGAACTCGCCGAGTTCGCGCCTCCCCGCTAGCCGCACCAGCCCGATCGACGAAGCGATTTCGTGCAGGAGGAAGCCCGTAATCCACTCGACCGCTTGGCCATAGATCTGCTGGCGGACCTCCCCGGGGATCACATCGGCATCGTCAACGGTAAGCAGGTCCGGCTGTTGCTGGTGCGCCAGCCGCCGGATCGTGTCCTGCAGAGCGTAGTTGACGTGCGAGACGGTCTCAGCCTTAAGCGCTTTGCGCAACCGGGTCAGGTCGCCGCTTCGCCCTAGCGTTCCGAGCGCGCGGGCGGCTTGGCCGCGCAGATGCGCCGAAGAAGCGCCCAGTTGGGCAAGAGCCTCCTCGCGCGTCATAGGCGTGGCTGCGCATAGAAGGCAGCGCGGCGCCGGAAAGCTTCTGCGCCTCCCTCCATGACTGAGCTGATAGCCTGAACCACGTTGGCCGACGACAGCGGCGCGGCGACCAAAGGGAAACCACGGCGACCATCCGACTCTAGTTGCACAACGAAGTCCGCGTTGCCGAGCACGGGGATGTTGGCGTTGTGGGTCGAGAAGATAAGCTGGCCATTGGCTGGGCGCGCGAGGATGGCCTTGATCAGAGTATCGGCAATGAATGCATTGTCGATATGGTCTTCCGGTTGATCGACAATTAGCAGCCGGTCGACGTGTCGCAGAACCAGCGGCAGGATCACGGTGCAGCGTTGCCCTGTCGAGAGATCGGCGATGTCCTTGTGGTCCGCGCCATCCAACAGTGAGAAAGTGACATAGTCCTCGACCGGCACCGTCGCGATCGAGCCGAGATCGGCCTCCTTAAGCGCCAGCACGGTCTTGGCGGCACGATCCAGCGACAGCGACCCGCGCGTGGCGACGAGGTCGTAATCGTCATTTTCGACCGCCTCGAGCAGTTCGCGAGGGCTTATCCGCTGCGCTAGGGTGCCGACCATGTCATTGTAGCGCAGGCCGCTCCCGCGCAGCGCATCGGTCAGCGTCGCCGCGAATGCGTTGGTTAGACCACCGCGCATGATCGCGACGCGGATGCGCGGCCCCAGCACCTGGTTTAGCCGGTTCGCTGCCTGGGCGCGCGCTTCGTACCGTTGCGTCCGGGCCGCTTCCAAAACGTCCAATGCCGCCGAACGCCGAGCCGCCGCGGACTGCATAGCTGCGATACGGGTCGAGAGGACGCCGCGCAGCGACTCCAATTGCGCCTTTCGCTCGCGGAGTGCGTGGCCGCGCCGCGCGATGTCGCCCGCGCCGGTCTGGAACCCTTCTATGTCACGGCGTAACGCACGCGCCTGATCCTCATAGCCGATCTTCTCGGCCTCGAATCTCGATGCGATCTGCCCCGTGGTGGCCTCGACAGCTGCAAGTTCCTCAAGGGCGGCTGCAATGTACCGATGGGCCGTCGCGACGCGGGTCCGCACGTCGCCCAGGGCGTCGGCTCCGGCATTGGCCGGCCACACCTCGGCTGCGGCCATCGCCTGGACGGGGGCGAGCGCATCCCGCCATTTCGCCACCGCTGCTCGGAACCTCTGCACCGCCGCCGAGGCGACACCCTTGACCGAAATTGTATCAGAGAGGGCGTTCAGTTGCTCAGCCTTGGCCTGAGCGACAGCGGACAAGGCCGCAAGCTGTTGCTCATGCGGCGCGAGCTGCGCCAATTGATCTTCAATGCTGGGCAGCTCGGAAAGCTGGGCGTTGAGCTTTTCGATATCCTTGCGCATCGCGTCCGCTTCCGCGGTCACTGAGCGAACCGTTGCAATCGCATCCGCTTCCGCTGCGGCGATCGAGCGCTGATCGCCGAGAAACCCGTCCAGCAACCGGAGTCGACCGCCGGGCTGAAGTCCCACTGTCTCGATTTCTGTCTGCGACAGGATAATCGGCGGCAGGAACGCTCCGGACGTGCGGGGGGTCGCTTAGTTCGCCGATCGCGAAACCACGATGCGTCGATCTCCATCGACCAGCGTCAGCGTGATCTGACCCGAACCCAGCACGGAGAGCGCGTGTTCGTGGCTGCGGCGGCCGGTCTCCGGGGTATAGCCATCGACATTCAGACAAAAGCGGATGAGCTCGATCAGCGAGGTCTTACCCGTGCCGCGCGCGCCGATGATGACGTTGAGCCCAACCTTCGGCGACACGTCGAAGCCGTTGAGAAATCCTTCCTCAATTTGGATGCGCTCGATGTGCAATAACTGCGCCCTTCATCCCCGGGCAGGTCGACGGCACCGGCTACAAATAAGCCGAGCTCTAGCCCGCCGTATCGTTCGGTTCATGACTCTCTAACCTGATCACGCGGCGCTGAAAAGCTTGGCCGAGATGTGTTGTCTGTCTGCCTGTCTGTCTGTGATCTCGAACGTTCGGCGCTCCGATAAGCAGCGGGGCTGCAGCGGTTCCGGAGCGGTCCTTACTGCTTGGTGCAGCGAAGGACCGCTTCCCGCCCTTCTACGACTTCGGCGCTCAGTGCAGTGAACGGCTGCTTCCCGCCCTTCCTGGACGTTGGTCGCTGACGCAGCGATCGTCCGCTCTCCGCCCTTCCGCGACATTGGCTCGCGGGCGCAGCGAACGACAGCTCCCCGCCCTTCAGCGATCTTCGCTCTGGCCACAGCGAAGGTCAGCTTTCCCGTCTCAGCGCGGGTAGAAGTCTCCTCTCGCACGGGTAGTCTCGCCCCACTACAAGGAGGCTCTCACATCCGAACTCGCCTGACCCTGAGCGTCGAACCCATCGACCGAGAGACGGCCTTCTCCTTCGCTGGCCGCCTGGCCGCGGTGAATGGCGTTAACCTCGCGGAGTTTTCGCATGACCTGGCACTGCCGCTGAACAAGATGCTGGCCCTCGACGAAGGGGTTATGGATCAGCTCATGCAGCTTGCCGGTCTCGACGCTGAAGCAGGTGCTGAGCTCGTTTCGTGGACTGGGCGACCCCTGGCAGGGGTCAGGATGATGTATCGGGGCGACACGCTGGTGTCGCGCGCCATCCGGAGCCCCGTCGTCCGCGGTTGTCCGCAATGCTTGCATGAAGCGTCACTCCACCGTGACCCGCTCGGCTTTATGGCGATGTCCGGAGCATGGCTCCTGCGACACACCCTTGTTTGCCTGCACCATGAGCGTGCCTTGGCGCCGCTCTGGACGGAGAGGAGGCCAAGACACCGTTACGACATTCAGGCTCGGCTCGCCGAGCTCGCAGATGAAATCAGTCAGCGTTCAATCCAGCAAGCGGAACTCGAGCCGACACCGTATGACCGGTGGCTCGACACGAGCCTGGCGTCGGGAGAGGATGACAGCAGCCTTGGCGGGCATCCGATCAACGTGGCAGCGACTATGTGTTACCTCGTCGGACTTCGGCTCGGACAGGGCGGCGACGCAGTGGCGGAGGATGCCCGGTCGATACATGACGCGTATTCGGCTGGGTTCGCGCTGCTGTCAGATGGCAAGAATGCCTTCGAAGATTTCCTCGACGATCTGCTGGCCAGCCGTCAGCTTTCCGACCGGAGATCCACGGTGCTCGGTCCCCTGTATGCTGGCCTCAGGACAGGACTGAACACGGACGACGGGTTCGATTTCTTCCGCGACATCGTGCGCGAGAAGGTGCTGCGGACTTGGCCGGTGGCCGCCGGAGAAATGGTCCTGGGTCGGGTTGTCGAGCGCCGCCGGCTCCACTCTCTGGCGTCGGCAGCGGAGGAAACAGGGGAGGACGAGGGGACGCTCCGAAGGCTGCTCGTAGCCCAGGGGGTGATTCCTGGCGACAGTGATCAATCGGACGCGACGATCGTCTTTCCAGCGGAGAAGCTGGATCGCATGACCCCCATGATCTCCGAGCTCGTTCACCTCGCTCAGGTGCGGGAAGCGATGGGGGCGTCCGAGACCCAGTTCGATGCGCTCGTCGATGAGGGCCTCATCCGACCGAGGATCGAGGCTGCGAATATACGCCGGGCGTGGGCGGTGCAGGATGGTCTCGCCATCGTCTCGCGGCTTGCAGCAGCGGCACGCCCGCTGAAGGCCGACGTCGCCGGGTGGCTCCACCCGCAGGATGCCGCCGCGAGATATCGTGCGCCGCTTTCGGACCTGTTCCGACTGATCGAGCGGGGGCAGCTTGTCGCGGGTCTGGCGGAAGGGGCCAACGGCTACGGGGCGCTCCGAGTCCTGGCCGCCGCCGTTGAGGAGAGGTTCAGGCCGCCGCAGCACGCCGGTTTGTCCCCATCCGCATTCGGGACGAGCATCGGCGTGAGAGGCGCAGGGGCTATTCAGTCGATGATCGACGAGGGTCTGATGACCGCGTCCGATGTCGTGGACCCCAGGACCGGGCGGGTTCACATCAGGATCCTCCCGACCGATGCCGACAGCTTCCACCGCCGGTTCTACAGCCTCCAGACGGCGGGCGAGGCCACCGGACTGAACTGGCGACGGCTGGCGTCGATCTTCACGGCGCAGGGTGTTGAGGCGGTGAGCACAAGTAGCGGTGCCGTCGAGCGGGTCTATGCGCGGGCGTCCGTCGACCGAGCGGTCGCAAGGTTTCGCGCGAACGAGACGAAGAAGCAGTAAAACAAGGAGATTCTTTGGCCTTCGCCACTGGCGGCTGAATTGACGAAGATGCTGCTTGACAGGCCTTGCGCACGCTATTGCTGCGCGCTGCGCATGCATCTCCTTTTTCTGACATGTCGGTT
This sequence comes from Wenxinia marina DSM 24838, assembly GCF_000379485.1. Classification (GTDB taxonomy): domain Bacteria; phylum Pseudomonadota; class Alphaproteobacteria; order Rhodobacterales; family Rhodobacteraceae; genus Wenxinia; species Wenxinia marina. Next base: position 47,043 of record NZ_KB902293.1, on the reverse strand, counting down.
GTGGGGGAGAATGGTGATCCCGGCAGGATTCGAACCTGCAACCTGCCCCTTAGGAGGGGGCTGCTCTATCCAGTTGAGCCACGGGACCGACCGGACCCTTCAATGCCCGCCCGGCGACGGTCCGTCAACGTCTTGGACAAGCGCGGGGCGAGGCGGTAAGCCGGGGCGGAACGAAATTTCGGACCGAGATCGCCCGTGCCTCCGCCCCGCCGTCCCCTGACCCTGCGCGACGTCTCCGAGGCATCGGGCGTCAGCGAGATGACGGTGAGCCGGGTGCTGCGCGGTATGGGCGATGTCAGTCCCGCCACCCGCGAGAAGGTGCAGGAGGCGGCCAAGCGCCTCGGCTACGTGCCGAACCGGATCGCCGGCTCTCTCGCCTCCAGCCGGGTGAACCTCGTCGGCGTCATCGTCCCGTCGCTGCGCAACATGGTCTTTCCCGAAGTGCTGGCCGGCGTGTCCGAGGTGCTGGCGGGGACCGAGCTGCAGCCGGTCGTCGGCGTCACCGACTACCTCCCCGAGAAGGAGGAGAAGGTCGTCTACGAGCTGCTGTCCTGGCGGCCGTCCGGCGTCATCATCGCCGGCATCGAGCACAGCGACGCGGTCCGCGCCATGCTGCGCAGCGCCGGCTGCCCGGTGGTCGAGATCATGGACACCGACGGCGAGCCGGTGGACGCCTGCGTCGGCATCAGCCACCGCCGCGCCGGCCGCTTCATGGCCGAGGCGATCATCGCCGAGGGCTACCGCCGGATCGGCTTTCTCGGCACCAAGATGCCGCTCGACCACCGCGCGCGGAAGCGGTTCGAGGGCTTCACCCGCACGCTCGGCAAGGCCGGGATCGAGATCGCGGACCAGGAATTCTACTCGGGCGGCTCGGCGCTGGCGAAGGGGCGGGAGTTGACGCGGGCGATGCTGCAGCGCACGCCCGACCTCGATTTCCTGTACTACTCCAACGACATGATCGGCGCCGGCGGCCTTCTGGAGCTGCAGGCGCAGGGGATCGAGGTGCCGGCCCGGATGGGCCTCGCCGGGTTCAACGGGGTGGAACTGCTGGACGGGCTGCCCATGCGTCTCGCCACGATGGACGCCTGCCGGCGCGAGATCGGCGCCAAGGCGGCCGAGATCGTCGCGGGCCGCCACGCCGATCCTGACGCCCCCCACGAGCGGATGGTGGAGCTGACGCCCAAGCTGGACGAAGGCGAGACGCTGCGCCGCCGCTGATCAGTCGCAGCGCTGGTAGGTCGTGGCGAAGCCGGCCTGCACGACGACGAGGCGGCCGTCCGGGCCCTGCATCAGCAGCATCCGCCGGCTCCACTCCTGTCCCTCGCCGGTGCAGACCGCGTCGTAGAGCGTCGCGCCGCCCATGTCGCGGACGTTGACCGGGACCGTCAGGTCGCAGCGCGATTCCCAGAACTCGATGACCGACCCGGACAGCCGTGCCTGCGCGTCCGACACGCCAGCGCACTGGCCGATCTCGTAGAGCCCGTCCGCGACCTGCGCCGCCGCCAGTCCGGGGGCCACTGCGAGTGCCGCCAGCGCTGCGAAGGTCCGTTTCATGCCCGTCTCCATCCCTGCCCGCGGTCACTCTGCCGACGCCGGGCGCCCCTGCCAAGCGCGCGCCCGGCCGAGTCCCCGTCAGCGCGACCCAAGCGCCACGCCGCGGCGCGGGCTCAGATGTCGCGGACCGCGCCCCGCGCGGCGCTGGTCGTCAGCGCCGCATAGGCCCGCAGCGCCGCCGTCACCTTGCGCTTGCGCGGCTGCGCCGGCTGCCAGCCCGCCTCCTCCTGCGCCGCCCGCCGCGCGGCCAGCGTCGCGTCGTCCACGGCGAGGTGGATGGTCCGGGCCGGGATGTCGATCTCGATCACGTCCCCGGTCTCGACGAGGCCGATCAGCCCGCCCTCGGCCGCCTCGGGCGAGACGTGGCCGATCGACAGGCCCGACGAGCCGCCCGAGAAGCGGCCGTCGGTGACGAGGGCGCAGGCTTTCCCCAGCCCCTTCGATTTCAAGTAGCTGGTCGGATACAGCATCTCCTGCATCCCCGGCCCGCCGCGCGGCCCCTCGTAGCGGATGAGGACGACCTCGCCCTCTTTCACCTTGCCGGTGAGGATGCCGCTGACGGCATCGTCCTGGCTCTCGAACACGCGGGCAGTGCCGGTGAAGGTCAGGATCGACTCGTCGACGCCGGCCGTCTTCACGATGCAGCCGTCCTCGGCGAGGTTGCCGTAGAGCACGGCGAGGCCGCCATCCTGGCTGAAGGCGTGGTCGCGGTCGCGGATCACGCCCTTCGCCCGGTCGAGATCCAGCTCGGTGTAGCGGCGCGACTGACTGAACGCGGTCTGCGTCGGCACGCCGCCCGGCGCGGCCATGAAGAAGTCGCGCACGCTGTCGCTGTTGGTGCGCGACACGTCCCAGCGGTCGAGCGCGGCGGCGAGGCTTTCGGCGTGGACCGACCCGACCGACGTGTCGAGGAGGCCGGCGCGGTCCAGCTCGCCCAGGATCGCCATGATGCCGCCGGCGCGGTGGACGTCCTCCATGTGCACGTCGGACTTGGCCGGCGCGACCTTGCACAGGCAGGGCACCTTGCGGGACAGGCGGTCGATGTCGGCCATCGTGAAGTCGACGCCGCCCTCGTGTGCGGCGGCCAGCAGGTGCAGCACCGTGTTGGTCGACCCGCCCATCGCGATGTCGAGGCTCATCGCGTTCTCGAACGCGGCGAAGGTCGCGATGTTGCGCGGCAGGACCGAGGCGTCCTCGCCCTCGTAGTAGCGGCGGGCGAGGTCGACGATCAGGTGCCCCGCCTCCACGAACAGGCGCTGCCGGTCGGCGTGGGTGGCGAGGGTGGAGCCGTTGCCGGGCAGGGACAGGCCAAGCGCCTCGGTCAGGCAGTTCATCGAGTTCGCGGTGAACATGCCCGAGCACGAGCCGCAGGTGGGGCAGGCGGCGGCCTCGATGCTCTGCACTTCCTCGTCGGTGTAGCTGTCGTCGGCGGCCGCGACCATCGCGTCCACGAGGTCGAGCGCCTGCTCCTTGCCCTTGAGGACGACCTTGCCCGCCTCCATCGGCCCGCCGCTGACGAACACGACCGGGATGTTCAGCCGCATCGCCGCATTCAGCATGCCGGGGGTGATCTTGTCGCAATTCGAGATGCAGACCATCGCGTCGGCGCAGTGCGCGTTCACCATGTATTCCACGCTGTCGGCGATGATCTCGCGGCTGGGCAGCGAGTACAGCATCCCGTCGTGGCCCATCGCGATGCCGTCGTCGACGGCGATGGTGTTGAACTCCTTCGCCACGCCGCCGGCCTTCTCGACCTCGCGGGCGACCATCTGGCCGAGGTCCTTGAGGTGGACGTGGCCGGGGACGAACTGGGTGAAGGAGTTGACGATGGCGATGATCGGCTTGCCGAAGTCGCCGTCCTTCATGCCGGTCGCGCGCCAGAGGCCCCGGGCCCCGGCCATGTTGCGTCCATGCGTGGTGGTGCGGGAGCGGTAGTGCGGCATCGGGCGTCCTCCTGTCGGCGAGGGCCGTCATAGACCGCCCGTGCCGCAGGGAAAAGCGTCCCACCGATCCCAGGTCCGTTGCATCACAGTTCAAGGCGCCCTCGCAGACACGGTAGCAGATGGGTTTCGGGAGGTTCGCCCATGTCCTCACCGGAAAGGGGGTGACGGGACCTCGGACCAGACGCTGGCTCCGGCGTTTCTCGGCCCGACGTCCCATCCGTGGCCTTCGGTCCCCCCGACGGCGCCCTTTCCGTTGCGTGCCCGTGCTCTTATACGCCGCCTGACCCTGATCCCGGGAGACCCTGCCATGCTGACCCGCCGCTCCGTCCTCGCCTCCGGCGCCGCCGCCGCCCTCGTCGCCCTGCCCCGCGGGGCCGCCGCCCTCTACGCGCCGACCCCCGGCGACTGGCGCACCTTCCGCGTGACCACGCGCGTCGTGCTGCCGCGCAGCGGCGCCCCGGCGCAGGCCTGGGTCCCCGTGCCCTCCCTCGCCGCCGAAGGCTGGTCGCGGCCGGGCGAGACCACCTGGAGCGCGCCGGACGCGCAGGTGGCGCTGGTGGAGGACGCGGAGCAGGACCTCTCCTTCGTCCACGCCGTCTGGGACGCCGCCGACGCCGACGCGGTGCTGGAGGTCGTCTCCACCGTCGCCACCCGCGACCGCCGCGTCGACCCGGGCGCCGACACCGGCGCGACCCTCACCGAGGCCGAGCGCGCCCGCTACACCGCCCCGACCGACCTCATCCCCACCGACGGCATCGTCCGCGAGACGGCGGAGAGCATCGTCGGCTGGACGTGGAGCGACCGCCGCAAGGCCGAGCGCCTGTATAATTGGGTCGTCGAGAGCACCGAGCGCGATCCCGAGACCCGCGGCTGCGGCCTCGGCGACGTCGCCTCGATGCTGCATACCGGCGACCTGACCGGCAAGTGCGCCGACCTTAACGCCCTGTTCGTCGGCCTCGCCCGCGCCGCCGGCCTGCCGGCGCGCGACCTCTACGGTCTGCGCGTCGCGCCGTCGGCGTTCGACTACCGCAGCCTCGGCGCCGGCTCGTCCGACGTGACCAGGGCGCAGCATTGCCGGGCGGAGGTGTTCCTGGACGGCGCCGGCTGGGTCCCCGCCGACCCCGCCGACGTCCGCAAGGTCGCGCTGGAGGAGCCGCCGGCGGCGCGCCCCCTCGCCGATCCGGTCGTCGCCGACGTCCGCGCCGCCCTGTTCGGCGCCTCCGAGGGCAACTGGATCGCCTTCAACGACGCCCACGACGTGGTGCTGCCCGGCGCCTCCTTCGGCCCGGTGCCGTTCCTGATGTACCCGCAGGCCGAAGTCGGCGGCGCATGGCGCGACGAGCTGTCCCCCGATACCTTCGCCTACACGATCACGGCCGAGGAGGTCGGCTGAGTCGCGTCCCCGGCCGGCGGCGATCCCGCCGGCCGACCGGATCGCGGGGCGGGGGTGGCGTTGGTACCGCCATCTCTCGTCCAGTCCGGGAAAAGTGGTGAGCCGTGCTGGGTTCGAACCAGCGACCTACTGATTAAAAGTCAGTTGCTCTACCAACTGAGCTAACGGCCCACGGGGGAGGCACTTAGTCGGGGCGCCGGAGGGGGTCAAGACCCAAACCGGCGCCTACTGGAAACGGGAGGGCGTTCGGTGTAGAGGCCCGGCCCATGGAAACATCCGCGCCCCCCGGCCTGCCGTTCATGAAGATGCACGGCCTCGGCAACGACTTCGTCGTGATCGACGCCCGGAGCGGCGGCCGGACGGTGGACGCCGCGCTGGCGCGGGCGATGGCGGATCGGCACCGGGGCGTCGGCTTCGACCAGCTGGCGCGGATCGAGGCGGAGGGCGAGGCGCTGAGCCTGACCTTCTGGAACGCCGACGGATCGCTGTCCGCCGCCTGCGGCAACGCCACCCGGTGCATCGCGGCGTGGGAGATGGCGCGGCGGGGGACGGGCGCGCTGACGCTGCTGACCGAGCGGGGAACGCTGTCGGCCCGGCGAGAGGCCGACGGAATGACCTCGGTCAACATGGGCGCGCCGCAGACCTGCTGGCGCGACATCCCGCTGGCGCACGAGGCCGACACGCTGTCCCTGCCGCTGGAGGGCGCGCCGGTGGCGACGGGCATGGGCAACCCGCACTGCACCTTCTTCGTGGACGACGCCGACGCGGTGGACCTGATGCGCCTCGGGCCGAAGTGGGAGCATGACCCGCTGTTTCCGCAGCGCACCAACGTACAGTTCGCGTCTCGGATCGCCCCCGACCGGCTGCGGATGCGGGTGTGGGAACGGGGGACCGGGATCACCCTCGCCTCCGGCTCGTCCTCCTGCGCGGTCGCGGTCGCGGCGCACCGGCGCGGGCTGACCGGCCGTCGGGTGGAGATCGTGCTGGATGGCGGCGAGCTGGTCGTGGACTGGCGCGATGACGGCGTCTGGATGACCGGCCCGGTGGCGCACGTGTTCGACGGGGTCTGGCATGGCTGACGGCGCCCCGATGAAGGACATGGCCGCCCCGATCTTCGCCACCCTCGGCTGCCGCCTCAACGCCTACGAATCCGAGGCGATGAAGGCGCTCGCCGCCGAGGCCGGCGCCCACGGCACCGTCGTCGTCAACACCTGCGCCGTCACCGCCGAGGCGGTGCGCAAGGCCCGGCAGGAGATCCGCCGCCTGCGCCGCGCCCACCCGGACGCGACGCTCGTTGTCACCGGCTGCGCCGCGCAGATCGAACCGCAGACCTTCGCCGCCATGCCCGAGGTCGACCGCGTCCTCGGCAACGCCGAGAAGATGGACCCCGCCGCCTGGGCCGGCCTCGCCGCGGGCGGGACGGAACGGGTGCAAGTCGACGACATCATGTCAGTGACCGAGACGGCCGGCCACCTGATCGACGGCTTCGGCTCCCGCTCCCGCGCCTACGTGCAGATCCAGAACGGCTGCGACCACCGCTGCACCTTCTGCATCATTCCCTACGGCCGCGGCAACTCGCGCTCGGTCCCCGCCGGGGTCGTGGTGCAGCAGATCGGCCGGCTGGTGGCGGCGGGGTACAACGAGGTCGTCTTGACCGGCGTCGACCTCACCTCCTGGGGCGCCGACCTCCCCGGCCGCCCGCCGCTGGGAGACCTGGTGCAGCGCATCCTGAGACTGGTGCCCGACCTGCCGCGCCTGCGCCTGTCCTCCATCGACTCCATCGAGGCCGACCCGGCGCTGATGGACGCGCTGGCCGAGCCGCGCCTCATGCCGCACCTGCACCTGTCGCTGCAGCACGGCGACGACCTGATCCTGAAGCGGATGAAGCGCCGGCACCTGTCGGAGGACGCCGTGAACTTCGTGCAGGAGGCCCGCCGCCGCCGCCCCGACATCGCCTTCGGCGCCGACATCATCGCGGGCTTCCCGACCGAGACCGAGGCGGCGTTCGAGAACTCGCTCCGCATGGTCGAGGCGTGCGACCTCACCTGGCTGCACGTCTTCCCCTACTCGCCCCGCCCCGGCACCCCGGCCGCCCGGATGCCGCAGGTCGACGGCCGCGCGATCAAGACCCGCGCCGCGCGCCTTCGCGCCGCCGGCGAGGCGGCGGCGGCGCGGCACCTGGCGGAGCAGGTCGGCCGCCCGCACCGGGTGCTGATGGAGAGCCCGCGCATGGGCCGGACCGAGCAGTTCGCCGAGGTGGATTTCGCGGCGGATCAGCCGGAGGGGCAGATCGTGGAGGCGACGGTCTCCGCGACGGACGGACAGCGCCTGCTTGCGTAGGGTGGGTGCAACCCACCGGCCGTCCGGCAGTGGTGGGGTCCACCCACCCTATGGACGCACCAGCGCCTCGAGCTCCGGCAACAGGACCACGCTCTCCTGCTCGTGCGGATCGGTCCGGGCGACGACGGCGCGCACCGTCTCGCCCGATGAATTGATCGGCAGGTGCGGCACGTCGGCGGGGATGTAGACCAGATCGCCCGCCTCCGTCTCCATCACGTGCTGCAGCCGCTCGCCCCAGTACATCCGCGCCCGCCCCTCCAGCACGTAGATGGCGGTCTCGTGGGTCGCGTGCTTGTGCGCCTTCGCCCGCCCGCCCGGCGGGATGGTGAGGAGGTGCATACAGATCCCCTGCGCCCCCACCGTCTCGCGCGCGATCCCGGCGAAATAGGAGAAGCCCTGCTTCCCGTCGTAGGCCGAATCAGGGCGGATCTTGCGGCAGTCGGGCATGGCGGCACCTCTGGGAGGCAGAATACCACGACCGACGGCCCGGCGAAGTCCCGACGGAGCGCTCGTGACCGACGTCCGGCCGGCGTATTTGTCGGACATGCAATGGACAGGACTCTCGCACCCCGCCGCCGCCTCACGGGGTCGGCCCGCTATCGGCGACGGGGCTCCGTTGCACGTCGCGGTCATCGGCTCGCCAGCCTGTACCGCGGGACCAGGGCGCCGCACCTTGGTTAACAGCGCGTGAACTGCCCCATTGCATGTCACTCAAATACGCGGCGACCGGACTCCGCCCGCGCGACGCTGCCACTCAGGCGGGCGGGGTCCACATGACCGCCTCGACGCCGGGCGCCCCGGTCGCCAGCGTGACCAGCCGGTCGAACCCCAGCGCGATGCCGCTCGCCGGAGGCATCGCGGAGAGGGCGGCGAGGAAGTCCTCGTCCAGCGGATAGCGCTCGCCGTAGCGGGCGGCCTTGAGGTCCATCTCGGCCTCGAACCGGGCCCGCTGCTCGGCCGGGTCGGTCAGCTCGCCGAAGCCGTTCGCCAGCTCGACGCCGCAGGCATATAGCTCGAACCGCTCCGCCAGTCGCGGATCGCCGGGGACCCGCCGCGCCAGCGCGGCCTCCGCCGCCGGATAGCGGTCGAGCACCGTCGCCCGCCCGTGCCCGAGGCGCGGCTCGACATGGGCGACCAGCAGCTTGGACAGGATGTCCGACCAGTCGTCGTCCGCCGCCGCCATCGGCCCCGCCGCGGCGGCCAGCGCGTCCCGGTCCGTCGTCCCGTCGTCCCGGATCGTGGCGAGGAGGTCGATCCCCGTCGCCGCCGCCAGCGCCTCGTGCAGCGCCACCCGCTCGGGCGCCGCGAACGGATCGCATTCCGCGCTCCGCCAGCGCAGCACGCCGCTCCCCGCCGCCTCCGCCGCGCGGGACAGGATCGCGGCGCAATCCTCCATCAGCGCCTCGTACGGCGCGCCGGCGCGGTACCATTCCAGCATGGTGAATTCCGACGCGTGCAGCGGCCCCCGCTCGCGGTTGCGCCAGACCTTCGACAGCGCGAAGATCCGCGTCTCGCCCGCCGCCAGCAGCTTCTTCATCGCAAACTCGGGAGAGGTGTGCAGGTACCGCGCCGCGGCGCCCCCCGCGTCGTCCAGCGCCAGGGTTTGGAAGGCGTGCAGGTGCGCCTCGTTCCCCGGCGAGACGGCGAGCCCGGCCGGCTCCACCTCGGTGAATCCCTCGGCCGCGAACCAGTCCCGGACCGCCGCCACGATGCGGTTCCGCGCCAGCAGGAGCGGCCGTCGGTCGGCGTGCCGTCCCTCGTCCCACCAGGGCGTGTCGCCCATATGGCCCCCTCTGGCGAAGCCGCCGGATTTCGGGTAGGCGGACGCCCGACCCATTCCCGCGCGCCCTACCGCGCGCCCCGATCCAGGACAAGGAACGCCGCGCCGTGAAAGTCATCGCCTCGCAGGTCCGCAAGGGCAACGTGCTGGAAATCGACGACAAGCTGTACGTCGTCCTCACCGCCCAGAACTTCCACCCCGGCAAGGGCACGCCCGTGACCCAGGTCGACATGCGCCGCATCTCGGACGGCACGAAGGTCTCCGAGCGCTGGAAGACGACCGAGCAGGTGGAGCGGGCCCACGTCGAGGAGAAGCAGTACCAGTTCCTCTACGAGGACGGCGAGGGCTACCACTTCATGGAGCCCGAGAGCTACGAGCAGGTCGCGGTCCATCCCGACGTCATCGGCGACGCCAAGGTCTACCTGCAGGACGGCATGCTGGTGCACCTCGCCACCCACAACGGCGTCGCGATCTCGATCGAGCTGCCGCAGAAGATGACGGTCGAGATCACCGAGACCGAGCCGGTGGTGAAGGGCCAGACCGCGTCCTCGTCCTACAAGCCGGCGATGGTGGACAACGGCCTGCGGGTGATGGTCCCGCCGCACATCGGCGTCGGCACCCGGATCGTCATCAACACCGAGGACAACTCGTACGTGGAGCGGGCGAAGGACTGACGCTGGTCGGGGGTCCGCCCGGAACGCCTCAGGACCACCCGCCCCGGCCCCCGGGCCGGGGCCTCGCGCCGCACGCGGTCCCCCTCCCGGTTCGGGGCCCCGGGTCAGGCCCGGGCCGGGAGCGCCTGGGTAGGGTGGGTGAAACCCACCGCTGCGCCCTGCGCAACCCGTGTCGCCCCCCTCACGCCGGCCGCAACCGCTCCCGCTCCGCCGCCGTCAGCGCGAACGCCTCCCGCCCCTCGAACGCCACAGGTACCAGCTCCCGCCCGTAGCCGGCCCCGCCGTCGATGTTGACGCGGTTCGGATAGGCCTCCGGCGCATCCAGCGCGGTGTGCCCGTGGACGATCAGCGGCCCGTGATCGCGCTCGTCCATGAGGAACGGATCGCGGATCCACAGCAGGTCGTCCTCGTCCTGCGCGTCCAGCGCCACCCCCGGCCGCACGCCCGCATGGACAAAGAGCAACTCGCCCTCCCGGTGCATCAGGGGCCGCTCCTGCAGGAAGCGCAGGTGCGCGTCCGGCACCGCCGCGCGCGCCGCCTCGGCGACCCGTTCCAGCCGGTCGCCGCCGTCGATCTCGACGTCGTAGGACAGCAGCGTCTCGATCCCGCCGTTCGCAGGATGCGCAAACGACGCGGCCTCCGGGTCGGCGTAGGAGGCTAGCGTCCGCTGCCCGCCCAGCGCCCGGTGCAGCCAGCCCTTGCCGGACGCGATCCGGTCGTCGTGCACCTCGCCCATCTCGAGGAACCGCTGGAACATCCGGTCGTGGTTGCCCTTGATCGCCACCCAGTTCCGGCCCGCCGTCAGCCCCTCGACCAGCAGGTCGAGCACCCCGCGCGAGTCCGGCCCGCGGTCGGTGTAGTCGCCGACGAACACCACCCGCGCGTCCGGCCCGCCGTCCGCCTCGATCCGCGCGAGCGCCAGCTCCAGCTGCCCCAGCTGCCCGTGGATGTCGCCGACGGCGTAGAGGGTCACGTCACGAACTCCGATCTGGCATAGCCCTGCAGGAACAGAAGCGCCGAGAGGTCGCCGTGGTTCACGACGATCCGCGCCTGCGCCTGCACCGCGGGCTTGGCGTGCAGCGCCACGCCCGTCCCGGCGCGCCCCAGCATCCCGAGGTCGTTCGCCCCGTCGCCGACCGCCAGCACGTCCGCGGCATCGATCCCCAGCCGCGCCGTCACCTCCTCCAGCGCCGCCACCTTGGCCTCGCGCCCGAGGATCGGCCGCGCCACGTCGCCGGTCAGCCGCCCGCCTTCGGCCAGCAGCACGTTCGCCCGATGCTCATGGAATCCCAGCGCCGCCGCCACCCGCGAGGCGAAGGCGGTGAACCCGCCCGAAACCAGCACCGTGTGCGCGCCCGCCGCCTTCATCGTGGCCACCAGCTCGAACCCGCCCGGCATGTAGGTGATCCGGTGCTCCAGCACGTGGTGGATGACCGCCTCGTCCAGCCCCTTCAGCAGCGCCACCCGCTCCAAGAGCGCGCCCTCGAAGTCGAGCTCGCCGTTCATCGCCCGTGCGGTGATCTCGGCGACGCGCTCGCCGACGCCCGCCTCTGCGGCGAGTTCGTCGATGCATTCCTGCCGGATCATCGTGCTGTCCATGTCGGCCAGCAGCATCCGCCTTCGCCGACCCGCCGCCGGCTGGACGATCAGGTCGGTCCCGCCCGGCTGCAGGTCGGCCCGGACTTCCGCCTCGTTCCCCGGCCGCGCGGGCACGTCGAACTCGGCCACCTCGTCCACCGACAGCCACCGCACCTCGCCCCCGCCCCAGGCGTTGCGCAGCGACTCCACCAGAGCGCCGCTCAGCGCCCGCTCCTCGGGCGAGGTCAGAAGGGTGACGGTGAACATGGATGCGCGCTCCCGGCCGGGTGCCCCTTGTGAAACCCCTCCCGCCGCCGAAGGCAAGCCCGCCCCATTGCTCCTATCTTGCTCCAAATACCTCCGGGGGAGTCGCGGCGCATGCCGCGGCGGGGGCAGCGCCCCCAGCGACCTCACGACGACGCGCTGAAGTTTCCGATAGGCGACACCCGCGCCCCGGTCCCGCGCGAAACCGCACCTCCGCCCCCCGAATCCCGATTGCCGGCCCCCCGCCGCCGCAATAAGCCGTGCGGCGGGACACCCCTCCCCAACGAGGGACGGTGCTCATGCTCGATTTCCTTTGCGTTTTTCGGTGCTTGCGGATTTTGCGCCGGACTTGTGTGCCGGTTCTGTGTCAAACAGGCGGTCGGTGACGGTCGCGTCTTCAAGGGCGTGAGCGTAGATCCGCAGCACCGTCGCCGCGTCCTTCCACCCGCCCCGCTTGGCCACCGTCTTCACGTCAAAGCCGGCCCGGAGCATCGTCGTCGCGAAGCCGTGCCGACAGCAGTGCGGGGTCAGGGCCGCGATCTTCGCCCGCGCCGAGACGTTGTTCCACACCTTCGTCACGCTGCCTCGGCCGGCATAGCCGAACACCAGGTCTGCCGGGTTCCGGTTCGTCGGCAGGTTCGCCAGCGCGGCGACGACACGGGGCGGAAGGTGCGCGGTCCGGACCCACGGGGTCGGCTTCGCCATGCGGATCGTCGCCGTCGCCTCGGAGAGGTCCACGTCGGCCCAGGTGAGCGCGCAGGCTTCCCCGACGCGGGCGCCCGTGCCGAACATGAACAGGGCGAGTGCGGCGAGCTGCGGAAGCCGGTCGGCCGTCGCCTGCGAAGCGAAGTCGTTGATCCATGCGAGGTCGGCCGGCGTCTTCTCTTCCGGCGTCTCCGGGAAGCGCTTCACACTGATCCGGGGGCAGAGGCCCAGTTCGGCCGCGTGGTTGATCGCGGCCTGCGCCGGCTTGATCACCTGCCGGTTCCAGGTCGCCGGGTTGGCGCCGGGGTAGAGCTTTCGGGCCGCCTGCCGGATCACCTCGCCCGTGACGTGCCGGACGGGCGTGTCCCTGAAATGGTCGGCGATGGGTCCGAGGAAGCGGTCGGGCTTGCCGGCGTCGAGGTAGGCGAGGAACGCTTGCGCCATCGTCAGCCCCGCGCCCGGTCCATCGAGATGACGGCGCCATTCCCGGGCTTCGGCTTCCGCCGCGATCCGCTCCGCCCTTTCGCGGTCAGCCGTGCCCGTAGATCGCCGTAGTCGCCTTCCAGCGACGGTCCCGCGGTAGTGCCAGATTTCGCCGCGTCGGTAGAGCGTGAGGGACATGGGCGCGATGCCTCCATAATGGCCGCCACGTCTTCGGGCAGAAAGAACCACGTCGCGCCGATCTTCCGATAGGCGCCGATTTCCTTCGCGCGGTCTTTCAACGTCCGCACCGCCACCCCGAGGTGTGCCGCCAGGTCTTCCGGCGTCGTCGTCTCGGGCAGGAGGGCGGGGCGGGTCATCAGTTGGCGAAGACTTCTTTCAGGGTGTCGAGCCCCTTGCGAAAGCGAGCGGGCAGTTCGGCCATGATCGCGTCGAGGTCGATCACCTCAACCATCGGGAAATCGAGGTCTCCCGCCCACGCTTCGAGCGCCCGCGATGCGTCGGGGCCGCTGAACAGCTTGGAGGCGCCGTCGCTTGCGCGCGCGAAGACGATGTAGCGGTCGCCGTAGCCGCCGGCGTTCGGCGTCGATCCATAGAGCGCCTTGCCCGTCAGGTGGGCCGCGGCGAAGTAAGCGAGGTCCATCGCCAGCTTCCATTCCCAGCCGATCGCGACGAGGCGTTGCGCAAGATGGACGATCATTCCGCCCTGTTGCGAGTAGACCCAGCGTCCGTTGCCGTTGGGATGGGGCTGGCAGATAGAGGCCCCGATTCCGCGCTTGCGCCAGTCGCGCAGTGTATCGACGGGAATGCCGGTGAGTTCGGAAAACTCACCGGCCGGCATGTTGTGGGCGAGAAAGTCCATCACGGGCACTCCGGGAAATGTGTTTCCCGCTCCTTATGCGGGAGATACGTTTCCCGGTCAAGCCCCTGCGCGCTCACTCCGCCGCCAGCCCGGCCGCACCGCAGGGCGAATGTGCTGCAAATGCCCCCACAGCCCGCCCTGCCACTCGCCGACGTGGCACGTTGCCCAGACCGTCGCCGGGTCCGGCAAGCCGTCCTCGCCCGTGGCGAACGAGAAGCCCCGGACATGACCGGGCGCCGTCTCCCGCAGGATGTGCCCGATCTGCCGGACATGAGCGACGATCGCCGCCTCAGCTGGAGGAAGGGTGCCGGCCAGCGCCGGGGCGCCGTCGAAGGGCGGCACGAAGGGAACGGCGGCGGCGCCGAGGATCAGCTCGCGGCGGTTCATCGGGCCGCCTCCATCGCGCGATGCGCCACCTTGAGCGCCGCCCGCTGGCAGCGCACCGCCTGCCGCAGGCTGATGAAGTCGAGGGCGCCCGTCTCGATCTAGTCCAGGGCGAGGCGCAGGTTATCGCGGATTTCGGCGCGGTCGGCGTCGGACAGGACGTGCCGCGTCTTGGTCATCGTGTTCATGGGGTCGGTCTCTCGGTTGCGGCTTCTCACGGCCGATGCCCGTGGCGGACGGGCGCCGGGGCGGTGAGAACCTGCCGAGAGACAGGCGCGACGATTTCCCCGCGAGGGTCTTGTATGGCGCCGCAGCCCCGGCCTATGGTGGCCGTGGTCGCGCGCACGCCAATGCTCGCGTCGTTCGACAGGGATCGCGCCAACGATGTCTGTCTATCTCGGTCCGGGTTCTCACGCCCACGGACATATTTCCGCAGATTGCTCGGCCAGGTCAAGCCCTCCGGGCGGCACCCGGTAACATATGCGGCCCGGCGGTGGACCCGTCTACGCGCGTAGACGGGTGGACTCGTCTTGACGAGAGGCAATCGAGCATTCCAAACTTGGGCGACACAGCACGGCGGAGATATGCAATGCGGATTTTTCTCGTTATCGCGGCGCTGTTGTCCGCCGGTCCTATCCAAGCTGATTACTCCAACCATCGTGCAAGTCTGTTGTATGCAACCCGGCCGTGCGGCGAAGTGATCTATATCATTGACGGCTCGTGGACTGACGCAACCGATATCGCGTTACAAGGTATGACTTGGGGCTATCTGATTGGATATGATCGCGCGATTGGTGGTCTACACACAAATAGAAGCACTACGCTAGAACGGTTTCGCGCTACTTGCGCCGCTAATCCGCGTGCGACGGGTCAACAGATTCTTCAATCCCTAGCAGGTTAGAGTAGCGGCAGCCTCAGCGCCCTCAGTAACTACCCCTCCGCCATCACGTCCCCGCCCAGCGCCCGGTAGGCGGCCACCGCCGCCTCCCTGATCTCCTTCCTCGCCCCCTTCTCGATCGTGATCGCGCTGGTCTTGCGCGACGACCGCGCCCGCGGCGGCCAGAGGTCGAAGTCGCCCGAGTCGTAGCGGGCCAGGGTGCAGTCCAGAAGCGCCACGGGGCCGATCTGCACGTCGAGGGCGGCGACACAGGCGATGCCTGTAGCCGTGATGTGCGGATCACGATGCAGCGTCATGCTGAGGATCTTGAAACCGCCCATCAGTCCGGCCCCTTCAAGGCTTCCGACCAGTCCAGCGCGCCGAACACCGCCGCCACCGCCGCCGGCCCGAGGCCGGCGTCCTTGGCCTGCGCGAGCGCCTGGATCATGCCCGCCGCCGCGCGTGCCGATCCGCCCGCGTCGAAGCTCTGCAACGGCCGGTGAACGTCGATCGCCACGGGGCCGCCCAGCTTGCCGGACGCTTCCTCCGCCAGCAGCTCCGCCATCGGCTGCAACACCCACGTCGCCAGGTGCCTCTGCGCCTCGCGGATAAGCGGCCCCTGCGCCTTGTCGGTCAGCATCGCCGGCAGCACTCCGAACGCCGCCAGGACGCCGGCCTGCGCCGCCTCCAGGCTCTCCCGCGTCATGCTCTTGGACAGGTCCGGCGACAGGTCGCGGGGTTGCCAGTCCACTGTCGGCGTCGGCCCGCCCGCGGCCGAGACGTTCACGCTCTCCCGCACCAGCACCCGGCCGCGCGAGCCGCGGAACGAACGCGTCAGCCGCTCCATCTGCGGCGCGTCCGTCTCGGGGAACGGCACGATCTGCGAGCCGAGGGGGGCGGTGTCGTACACCTCCCCCAGCGCCGTCTCCAGGGCGTGCAGCAGGCTCGCCGTCAGCCGGGCCCGCCGCAGCGGCGCGGACCCCGCCCACGGCGCCGAGATGTCGACCGATCCGCGGAAGTGCAGCACCTCGGCCGCCAGCGCCGTCCGGCGCGTCCCGCCGCCCGCGTCCGGCACCGACAGGCGGTAGGCCCGCGGCTCGCCGTCGCGGGTCGAGATGTCCCAATCGGACACCGGCACCACACGGTCGCCGTCGATCAGCCACACCGCCTCGCCGCGTAGCGCCAGCGCCCGCGCCGTGCGGGCCATCGTGGCGCGAGTCAGCATCGGTGCCCCGTCCACATCGGCGAGGGCGAAGGCGCCTTCCCAGAGGCTCACGCACGTCTGGACGGTGCCGGTCAGCTCGGCCAGTCCGGACGATCCGCTGATATACGCCTCGCGCGCCGCCATGATCGCGGCGGTGTAGCCGGCACCGGAGGAACGCGCCTCCACCGGCTCTTTCCGCCGGAACAAGTCCATGAAGCCCATCACGCGGCCCTCCGCCACGGGCGCAGCAGGTCCGCCGCGCCGCTGTTCACCATCGCCCGCGCCGCCCAGGTCGCGGTGCGCTCGAATCCGATCTTGAGCGAGCCGCCGATCGCAGTATCCACGCCCGCCGCGCCGGCCCGGCCGTGCGTCAGGTCATAGACCCCGATCTCGGCCGAATACTCCGCCAGCCGCCGGAACGCCTCCAGGACCGCCGCCGGCACGTCGGGATCGCCCCCGCCCACGGTCGCCGTGATGCGATAGGGGCCGTCGCCGGCCATCTCGAAGCCGTAGGGGCCGGCCGTGAGGGTCAGCGATGACCAGGCACCGCTTTCCCACACCTCGGCCGAGGTCACGGTCGCGGGCGCCAGCGGCACCGTCCAGGCGCCTTCGCCCTCCACCGTCCACACCACCTCGCGGGCCGTCCAGCGAACGGAGGTCCACGCCTCGATCCGCTGCCAGAGCGGCGCCGGGTCGAGGGCCGCCGCCTTCGCCGAGAGGCCCGCCGGGGCGTCCGGATACTCGTCCGGGATCGCCTCCACCTGTTCCACCGTCACCGCCATCTTGCCGCCCCCGAATAGCGCCTCGGGACCGCCACTCCCTTCGGCGTGAGTTCCCAGGACCGTTCCTCCGCCTGCGCCTCGCGGTAGGCCGCGACCGTGACGAAGCTCAGTTCGTACAGCAGCGCCGCGAAGATGGTGCGGATCAGCGCGCGGCCCTCGGACGGGTCCTCTTCCTCCACCTTCTCGGCGTCCGGCACCGTGACCGGCGGCGGGATGCGGAAGCCGGGCGATACGCCGCGGATCAGCCCCGCCGCGAAGGCGCCGAGGAAATCGGCCCCATAGGGCGTGTCGACCACCTCCGGCACTATCTCGGCGTCGAACGTGACCGCCTCGGCGCTGTCGCGAATGTCGAGGGTGCCGGCCCCGCGCGAGGCGAGGGGCCGGTCGTAGGAGTGCCCGACCAGGACGTGGATATCCTCGTCAGGTCGGTCGATCCGGTAGGCGAACGCACGGGGGGCGATCACCTCTTTGCGCGGGCGCCCGGCCTTGCCGCCATCGGACAAGACCGCACGCCGATTGTAAGGGAACGTGCCCCGCAAGCGGCGCGCTTTTCCGCGCCCCGCCCGCAGTTCAAGTTCGCCTCCGAAGGGGGCGCCCGTCAGCATCACTCCGCCGCCTCGATCTGGATTCCGGTCAGCAGCTCCAGTTGCGCGGGCCGCGCTACGGTCACGTCCATCGTGGCCAGCGCCGTGATCCGCAGCCCACCCGACTGCGCGTCGGTGTAGGGGTCGCGGATCAGATCCACGGCGCCCCATTTCCCGACGAAGATCGGGGGCACGCCGCCGGCCGAGGTCGTCAGCAGCGACGACACCGCCAGCGGGTCGCCCGCCGGATCGGCGAGGGCGTTGTGCGACATGGCGATGTTGCCGGCCGGGATCGACTTGAGCAGCCGGTCCCATTCCGTGATCGCGGTGCCGGTGACATAGGCGCCGTCGAAGGCGTCCCACATCTCGGGCCGGATCAGCGCCCGGACGCCGCCGGGGCCGTTCGACGCGCTCGCGGTCATGAACCGCACCACCGCCGCCCGGAAGGCCGCCCAGGTGCCGGCCGCGCCGATCGCGGTCGAGCTGATGCCGTAGGTCGCGGCGCCCGCGATCACGCCCAGCGGCTCGCCGGAGGCACCGGAGCCGAGGAACACGACGCGATCCATCTCCACCGAGATTGCCGAGTTCATGTCCCGCCGCACCGCCGCCTCCAGGGCCGCGCCGGACTGCTTCAACGCCTTCCGCGTGATCTTCATCTGGCAGCCGAGGGTGTGATCCGGCGCCAGTGCGCGGTCGGTCGTCTGGAACGCCTGCGCGGCGCCCGTGCTGCCCGTCTCCGACGACTGCCAGGCGACGGTCGCGCCCTGCGTCACCACCGGCCACTCCACCTCGCCGTGGTCGATGCTGACCATCTGCGCGCCCATGCGGGCCGCCACGCTGTCGGGAAACAGGCGGTCGATGATCGGCCGAGTCTCGATCGGGTCGGGCGTGCCGGTCGAGACGGTCTCGCCGGCCCGCTGTTCCAGCGCCTCCCACGGCACCGGGACGCCGCGGTAGCCGCCGGACTCGCGCAGCTCCGTCACGATCTCGGCCGTCCGTCCGGTCATCGCCCGGCCCTCGTCCAGGTGGAGCGCCACCTGCCGCAGCTCGAAACCGGCGACCATCTGCGCCCACTCGCGATCCGCGCGAGTCTCCAGCTCGGCGCCCGCCTCGCGGCGTTCAGTGTCCTCGGCCACCAGGGCCGCCCGGAACCGGGTCTCGTTGGAACGATACTCGCGGTCGAGTTCGTCCATCTGGCGCGTCTCGTCCTCGGAGGGCGCCTCTTTCGCCACCAGCCCCGAGAGGGTCTGGCGGATTTCCGACTGCCGCCGGCTGATCTTCACAGAGTCGAGCATGGGATTTCCTTTCACTGCTCGTTGAGGCCCGAACGGGCCAGCTTCTTCCACGCCTCGCGGGCGGGGTTCTCACGGCCGAGGCCGATTTCGACGCGGGTTTTTCGGGAATGGCAGCGGCAGCAAAGCGTCTGCAGGTTGCCCATGTCCCAGGCGAGTTCCGGCCAGTCGCGGACCGGCTTCACGTGATCCACCTCCAGGCGGGTCCGGGCGCCGCACAGGACGCATGCCCAGCCGTCGCGATCCTTCACCGCCTCGCGGAGCGCCTTCCACCGGGGCTGGCGCGTAATCCGGCGCGAGTGCGCCGCGTATTGCTTGCGGAGGTTCATGCCCAGAACACCCTCCCGGCCTTGCGCTCGCCGCGCGCGGTGATCCGGGCGCCCTCGGCCACCGCCAGGACCGCCGCCGCCGCCGCGTCGATCCGGCCGAGGCTGCGCGCCTTCGCGAGCTTCATGTTGTTCGCGGGGTCGCGCAGGACGACGGCATCGGCCATCGCCGAGCGCAGCAGCAGCGACGGCGCCGTGATCACCTGCCCGTCGAAGGCGGCGCGACGGAAGCGGTCCACGTCCTCGCCGCCGTCCTTGAAGCCCATGCCGCGCCAGATGATCGGGCACCTTACGCCCGCCCGGTCCATCGCCTCGCCGAGTTCGGCTTGCTTGAAGCGGTCCGCGATCAGGGCCGAGACGGGTTCGCCCTCGATATGGCGCATCACCTCGGCCAGCCACGGCGCCACCGGCACCGTCGCCGCGCCCAGCGTCGTCAGCTCGCCGCGCTCGCCCATCTCGACATACCGGGCGCCGACGCCATCGGCCTGCCCGCGGTCGAGTAGGCCCGGCTGCGACGGGAACCAGCCCCGCACCTCCAGGCGGCCCGACTCGGGCCAGTACAACGCCGCCGCCGTCATTGATGCGGAGCCGCCGAGGTCGATCCCGACCACCACCGATCCGGTGCGCGCCGGCACGTCGCCTGCTTCGCAGGCGAGCCACTCGTCCACCGTCAGCAGCACGTCCCGGTTTTCGGCCGAGACGCGCTCATTGCGGTTGTAGAGGCGGAAGCTCGTCAGGGTGCTTCCGCCGCGCTTGATCGCCCGGCGCGCCTGCCCCTCCAGCCACTCCAGAGAGGCGCCGATGCCATAGGCCGCGCCGGGGTTCGCTTCCCGGATGCTGGCGAGGTCATCGGCCGGCAGGCCGGGCGGGGGGCGGTGTTCCTGCCGGTAGACGCCGGGCGCGTCCTCGTCCAGCCAGACGCTGAACGGGTGCGCGTCCGAGGCGGCCGAGGTCGAGATGATCAGCGCCCGCCCGCCCCGCTTGCCGAGGCCGGACAGCAGCGCGTGTTCCAGCGCATCCCCCTTGTCCGCCGGCCAGTGCCCGCGCTCGTCCAGGATCGCCAGCGTCGGCGAGGTGCCGAGGATGGTCCGCCCGTCCGCCGCGATCGCGCGGATCAGATGCGGCCCCGTCTCGTCCTCCAGCTCGATCTCCAGCCGCGGCGACTTGCGGAGCGTCAGGCGCCCCCGCACCTCGTCCGGCAGGCTGTCGGCCAGGCCGACGATGTAGTCGAAGACCACACGCGCCTGATCCCGCGAGTTCGCGGCCAAGAGGACTTCCCGGCGGGGCTGCGCGTCGATCTCGCCGAGAAGCGCCGCCAGCGCCACGCCGCCGGACAGGGCCGACTTGCCGTTGCCCCGGCCGACCGACAGGACGCCCACGTTCACCCCGTCGGCGAGCGCGCCGTCGATGAACCGCTTCTGAAACGGGGCCAGATTGAGCGGCTTGCCAGCCGAGGGGCCGGTCGGCACCTTTAGGGAGGCAATGAACCGCTTGGCGGAATTGGAAGGTTTCATCCTTCTGCCTCGCAACAACGAGAGGGGCAAGAAATGGACTGGTTGGGCTTTATAATGCAATTCCAGACTGCAATTGTCGGACTAATTGGATTTAGCGGAGTTATAGCGGCCCAACTTTTGAATGGGTATTTGGCGAGGAAAAGAGACGAGAACCTCCTTGCCTCGAAACGGAGGGCCACCACCGAAGCAGTCAAGGCAGAGTTGATGAACGCTGCGGAGTACTTTCGAAGAACGAGTGGTATGGACGGTCCTAAAGCCGATGAACTCGCATATCGCGCAAGGTCTCGGAGAACCGTGACATTATCGATGATGTCGGAAATGGGGTACGTCAACACTACATCTTTAACTGAGGTCTTAAGTGCTCTCGCTGCCATCGATGCAATAGATGGAAACCTTTCCTTTGTAGCATCCGATACGAACGAAACGCATCTTGCGTTCGACACAGCTGGATGGACGATCGCCCGACGAGTCTTTGAGAAGGCGGCGGTGCAAATGGAGGCCGCGGCGAGGTTGCTCAAGGTGGACCTTTGAGTTGTGAGCGAGAGAGGAAGACCGCGCCCCCCGAAGCCCCCCCACCCGCAGCGCCGGGCATTGGGACCAATCTGAACGGGCGCGCGCCGCCTCGAAGGGGCGCGCAGCCCGTAGGGGGTATGGGGGTGTGTGTGGCTAGGGGGTTGAAGGGGGGATGAATAGGGGGATGAAGGCACTTGCGAACCGGGGGTGAAGGGGGGGGATGAAGGGGGGTTGAAGGCGTTCACTGGTCGGCCCTCGCGATGAAGGACACGCGCCGGGAGGCCGGGCCATCCTCGGCCTTGCGGATGATCCCGCGGCTGAACAGCGTCTCCATCGCCGCCCCGAAAGCCCGCTTGGAGATGCCCTCGGCGTCGGGGTGAGCGGCGAACACCTTGGGGGCGTAGGTCGTGCCGCCTGCCGCGTTCACCCGCCGGCCCTGCGCCGTCATCTCGTCCAGGAGCGCCAGGAACACCCGCTCGGCCTTCGCGCCGGCCGCCATCTTGTCGAGGCCTTGCGGCTGTTCCTGCGCCCGGAAGGCGCCGGCTTCCCACCGGACGTTGATCTCGCCGCCGACCCGCCCGTAGTTCGCCTTCATCGTCCGCAGGACGCGGGCGTCGGGGTCGGGCTCATAGCCGTCATCGGCGATGCGGGAGAGGTACAGGCGGGACCGGACGCTGTTGTTCCAGGCGGTCGAACCTGACGCCCCCGTGCCCGACGCCATGCCGGTGAGGGACGGATGCCCCAGCAGCATCACCGCGCACCGCCGCTTGATCGCCAGCCCCCGGAGGATGCCGACGAACTGACGGACCTTGGCGCGGTCGTTCTCGTTCGCGGGATACACGTCGGCGAGCGTGTCGATCACGATCAGCGCCGGGGCCTCCTCGGCCGCCTGCGCGTCCAGCTCCTTGAACAGCTCGGACGCGATCAGCTCGATCTGCGTCTCCATCGCCAGCAGGGCGCTTTCCCCCGCCAGTGACCGGAGGGTGAGGCCCGACACGTCGTCATAGCTGCGGCCCTCGGCGCGCAAGATATCGTCCAGGCGGCGGTGCAGCTCGTCGTCGTCGTCTTCGGCCGAGAGGTAGATCGCCCGGCCCGCGGTCACGGCGTTGCCGATCCATCCCGTCTGCGCCGCCACCGCCACCGCCAGTTGCAGGGCCAGCAGGCTCTTGCCGGTCCCGCCGTCGCCGCTGAACAGCGTCACGGTCTTCTGCGGCACCAGGTCGTGCACCAGCCATTGCCGGGGCGGGACCGCCTTCCCCTTGAGCGCGGCGGCCGAGTAGAAAGCCGACGTCCGGGCGTTCGGGTCCGGGGCGCCAGCGGCGAGAAACGCCTCGTCCGAGTCGTCGCTCGGCCCGATCCCAAACCAGGTGCCGTCCGTGCCGTCGTACTGCTCTTGCCAGCCGTTGTGGATGCGCCGCGCACCATCCGCCGGGCCGGTCCGGCGGCGGTCGAGGCGGCGCTGAAAGTCGGTGTAGACGTTCACGCCGCGTCCCTCCCCTGCGCGAAGGCAAGGAAGTCCTCGCGGTCCATCCGGGGCAGCGCGTTGAAGATCGCGGCGAGGTAGGCCCGCAGCTCGTCCGGCGAGGCCCGGCTCGTCCACCACTCCGCATCCTCAAGCGGGTCCGTCCAAGGGGGCATCGGGGCACCGGCCGCCGGCAGGGCGGTCATCACCACCGCCATCGCGTCGTCAGGGTCGAGGCTGCGCAGCGAGGCCCAGGCCATCGCCGCCCGCTCGCTCGCCGTCAGCCGGGCGGCGCAGACCAGGGCGAAGGCGTCCCAGCCGTCGAAGTCGTGCGTCGTGAGGGCGAAGCCCAGCATCCGGGAGGCGCGGACGTGTTCACGCTTGGCCAGGGCAGAGAAGGACCGCGGCGCGTTCATGCCGCCACCCCCCAGTGAAGGGTGATAATAGGCCGGGGAACATCGCGCGAACCGGCTGTGTCAGATTTGTGCCGATAGGAAACTTCCGTTCCCGCTTCGTCCCGCATTTCGACGCAGGCACCTGCAAGGAAGGCATCGGCGGATATTGCGGAAATGCTGGGGGCGGCGTAGTCCCGGCGGCGGGACACCCCTCCCCAACGAGGGGCGTATATCTGTGAGGGTATCAGAGATGGTCACCGACATCCCGGCCGCGCGGCCGGCCACGAAACCCGTGAATCCGCGCTTCTCCTCCGGCCCCTGCGCCAAGCCCCCCACCTGGACGCCCGAGGCGCTCGCCTCCGCCCCGCTCGGCCGGTCGCACCGCGCCGGCATCGGCAAGGAGCGGCTGAAGCGCGCCATCGACCTGACGGCCGAGATGCTCGGCGTGCCCGAGGGTTACCGCGTCGGCATCGTGCCGGCCTCGGACACCGGCGCGGTCGAGATGGCGATGTGGTCGCTGCTCGGCGCCCGCCCCGCGACGATGCTGGCGTGGGAGAGCTTCGGCGCGGGCTGGGTCACCGACGTGGTGAAGCAGCTCAAGCTGGACGCGCAGGTGACGACCGCCGAGTACGGCCGGATCGTCGACCTCGCCGCCGTGGACTGGGACACCGACGTCGTCTTCACCTGGAACGGCACCACCTCGGGCGTCCGCGTCCCGAACGGCGACGCGATCCCGGCGGACCGCGCTGGCCTCACGATCTGCGACGCGACCTCGGCCGCCTTCGCGCAGGACCTGCCGTGGGACAAGCTCGATGTCGTCACCTTCTCCTGGCAGAAGGTGATGGGCGGCGAGGCGGCGCACGGGATGATCGTCCTCTCCCCCCGCGCCGTCGAGCGGCTGGAAAGCTACACCCCCGCCTGGCCGCTGCCCAAGATCTTCCGCCTCACCAAGGGCGGCAAGCTTATCGACGGCATCTTCAGGGGCGAGACGATCAACACGCCTTCGATGCTGTGCGTCGAGGACTACCTGTTCGCGCTGGACTGGGGCCAGTCGATCGGCGGCCTGCCGGCGCTGATCGCCCGCGCCGACGCCAACGCCCGCGCGATCTGGGACTTCTGCGACGCCCGCGACTGGATCGCCAACCTCGCCGAGGATCCGGCCACGCGGTCGAACACCAGCGTCTGCCTGCGCTTCACCGACCCGCGCATCGCCGACGGCGCGGCCTTCGCCAAGGCGGTCGCCAAGCGGCTGGAGGCGGAGGGCATCGCGCTCGACGTCGGCGCCTACCGCGACGCGCCGCCAGGCCTGCGCATCTGGTGCGGCGCGACGGTCGAGACGGCGGACATCGAGGCGATGCTGCCGTGGTTGGACTGGGCGTTCCACGCCGAGATCGCGGCGCAGGCGGCCGCAGCCTGACAACCTGATTTCAGGGCCAAATTTCTAGAAATTTGGCCCGGACACAGAAGGAAATTCGTCGAATTTCCTTCGCTCTCCCTTCGAAGGACTGACCACATGGCCCCCAGGGTTCTCATTTCCGACAAGCTCTCTGACGCCGCCGTGCAGATCTTCCGCGACCGCGGCGTCGAGGTCGACTTCCGCCCCGAGCTCGGCAAGGACAAGGACGCGCTCCTCGCCGTCATCGGTGACTATGACGGCCTCGCCATCCGCTCCGCCACCAAGGTCACCGAGAAGGTCATCGCCGAGGCGACCAACCTCAAGGTGATCGGCCGCGCCGGCATCGGCGTCGACAACGTCGACATTCCGGCCGCGTCGAAGAAGGGCATCATCGTGATGAACACGCCCTTCGGAAACTCCATCACCACGGCCGAGCACGCCATCGCGATGATGTTCGCCGTCGCCCGGCAGATCCCCGAGGCGTCGACCTCCACCCACGCCGGCAAGTGGGAGAAGTCCCGCTTCATGGGGGTGGAGCTGACGCACAAGACCCTCGGCGTCATCGGCGCCGGCAACATCGGCTCCATCGTCATCGACCGCGCCCTCGGCCTGCGGATGAAGGTGATCGCCTACGATCCGTTCCTGTCCGAGGAACGCGCGACCGAGATCGGGGTCGAGAAGGTGGAGCTGGACGACCTGTTGAAGCGGTCGGACTTCATCACCCTGCACGTCCCGCTGACCGACCAGACCCGCAACATCCTGAGCGCCGAGAACATCGCCAAGCTCAAGCCGGGCGTGCGCATCGTCAACTGCGCCCGCGGCGGGCTGGTGGACGAGGCGGCGCTGGCCGACGCGCTGAAGGACGGCCGCGTCGCCGGCGCCGCCTTCGACGTGTTCGCCGAGGAGCCCGCCACCGCCAGCCCGCTCTTCAACCTGCCGAACGTCGTCGTGACCCCGCACCTCGGCGCCGCCACGACCGAGGCGCAGGAGAACGTCGCCCTTCAGGTGGCCGAGCAGATGTCGGACTACCTGCTGACCGGGGCGGTGCAGAACGCGCTGAACATGCCCTCGGTCACCGCCGAGGAGGCCAAGGTGATGGGCCCGTGGGTGAAGCTGGCGGGACACCTGGGCAACTTCATCGGCCAGATGACGGACGAGCCGATCAAGGCGATCAACGTCCTGTACGACGGCGAGGTCGCGACGATGAACCTCGGCGCGCTGAACTGCGCCGTGATCGCCGGCATCATGCGGCGGCGGAACCCGGACGTGAACATGGTCTCCGCCCCCGTCATCGCCCGGGACCAGGGGATCCAGATCTCCACCACCCGGCAGGAGCAGTCGGGCGCGTTCGAGGCCTACATCAAGGTCACGGTGAAGACGGAGAAGCGCGAGAGGTCGATCGCGGGCACGGTGTTCAGCGACGGCAAGCCGCGGTTCATCCAGATCAAGGGCATCAACATCGACGCCGAGATCGGCCAGCACATGCTGTACACCACGAACGAGGACGTCCCGGGCATCATCGGCACGCTCGGCGTCACGATGGGCGAGAACGGCATCAACATCGCGAACTTCACGCTGGGCCGGAACGCCCGGAACGGCGAGGCAATCGCGCTGCTCTACATCGACGACCCGGTGCCGGCGCCGGTGATCGACAAGCTCAAGGCGACGGGCATGTTCGGGCAGGTCAAGACGCTGTCCTTCGACATGGTCTGAGGCCGGCTCGCTGCCCACGATGTCCGCGCAGACATCGTGGGCGGGCCGCGCTCGGGGCACGGCGTCCGGCCCGCGCCCTGGGGCACGATCCGGCCGAGGGGCCGCCACCGCGCGGCCCTTCCTCGTTTGCGACGGGGGCACGTCGCGATCGGTGGCGCGGGCGGGGCGGAATCGTCCGATAGGCGGCGAAGTCCGCCCCGGAGCCGCCGCCCATGCATCCCTTCCACGACGCCCTCCTCGCCGCCATCGCCGACGTCTACCGCGCCGAGGAAGACCCCGAGGGGCCGCGCGTCGCCAACGCGCTCCTCTCCACCCCGCAGCCCACCGCCGTCGGGCCCGAGGCGCCCTGCGCCCTCGACGCGATGATCCGCGCCTGCCTCGCCGGGTCCGACCACTCCGTCGCGCAGGCGACGCTCGCCGCGATGGACGTGCTGCCGTGGGGCGCGAACCCGGTGGGCGCGCAGATGACCGAGGAGGCGGCGGCGATCTGCGCCGTGCTGACGCTGCTCGATCCCGCCGGGCCGATCCCCTCGCCCGACCAGCGCCTCGGCCTCCTCTACCAGCGGCCGAACAGCTACTACCCGCTGCACACCCACGATGCGGACGAGACCTACGTCATCGTCGCCGGCCGGGCCCTGTGGACCGCCGGCGAGGACACGCGCGACCGCGGCCCCGGCGAGGCGATCCACCATCCCAGCCGGATGCCCCACGCCTTCCGCACCGGCCCCGAGGGCATGGTCGCGCTCTGGCGCTGGTCCGGCGACATCAATGCCGAGAGCTATGCGTTCATCGAGGAGACGGTCCCGCTGACGGCCTGAGGCCGGTGGGCCTCAACGCCCCGGGATGTCGTGCCGCTTGGTGCCGGCGCCCGGCCAGCTGTCGATCGCCGCGATCGCCTCGTCCGCCGTCTCGACGAAGGCGAAGAGGTCGAGGTCGATCTCCGAGATCGTCCCCGCGTCGGCCAGCGCACGGAAGTCGACGATCCGCTCCCAGAACTCGCGCCCGAACAGCAGGACCGGCACCCGCGCCATGCGGCCGGTCTGGATCAGCGTCAGGCACTCGAACAGCTCGTCCAGCGTGCCGAAGCCGCCGGGAAAGACGCAGACCGCGCACGCCCGCATCAGGAAGTGCATCTTGCGGATCGCGAAGTAGTGGAAGTTGAACGCCAGCTCCGGCGTCACGTAGCGGTTCGGCGCCTGCTCGTGCGGCAGCACGATGTTGAGGCCGATGGACCGGCCGCCCGCCTCCTCGGCGCCGCGGTTGCCCGCTTCCATGACGCCCGGGCCGCCGCCGGTGACGACGACGTGGTCCCGGCCGCCACTGGCGAGCGATTTCTCCGTCATCTTCTTCGCGAAGATCCGCGCCTCGTCGTAATACTCGGCCAGCGCGGCGAGGCCGGGCGTCCGCGCCGTCTCGCGCCGCTCGGGCGCGGGAATCCGGGCGCCGCCGAACAGGACGACGGTCGAGTCGATCCCGGCCTCGTTCATCGCCAGCTCGGGCTTCAGCAGCTCCAGCTGCAGGCGGATGGGCCGCAGATCCTCGCGCGTGAGAAAGTCCTCGTCGGTGAAGGCGAGGCGGTAGGACGGCGAGCGGGTCTGCGGCGTATGGGGCACGCCCTCGGCGGTGCGGCGGTCCTCGCGGCTGTCGCGGAAGGGGTGGCGGCGGTGCTCGTCGTGCATCTCGGCGGCGTCCTTGTCTAAGCGTGGGGGTGATGGCAGGCTTGCTCGCCATTGTCCAACGGGGGGGGACCGAAGACATGCCAGCACGTGAGGGGATCGAGGCCGCCGCGAAGCGGATCGCCGGCCATGTCGCGGTGACGCCGGTGATGGAGAGCGCCGCCCTGTGGAGCCGCCCGGTGGTGCTGAAGCTGGAGCAGGCCCAGCTCACCGGCAGCTTCAAGGTGCGCGGCGCGTTCAATACGCTGCTGTCCGGCCCGGTGCCGGCCGCGGGCGTCGTCGCGGCGTCGGGCGGCAACCACGGCGCGGCGGTGGCCCTCGCGGCGCGCACGCTCGGCCACCGCGCGAAGATCTTCGTGCCCGAAGTGGCGGGCCCCGCCAAGATCGCGCTGATCCGCGAGACCGGCGCCGACCTCATGATCGTTCCCGGCGGCTACGCCGACGCCCTCGTCGTGGCGCAGGACTTCGAGGCCGAGAGCGGCGCGATGCAGATCCACGCCTACGACGCGCCGGCCACGGTGACGGGGCAGGGGACGACGTTCCGCGAATGGGACGCGCAGGGGCTGGACGCCGACACGGTCCTGATCGCGGTCGGCGGCGGCGGCCTGATCGCGGGCGCACTGGCGTGGTGGGGGGACCGCCGCCGCGTCGTGGCGGTGGAGCCGGAGCAGGCCCCGACGCTGGCCACCGCGCTGCGCGACGGTCCGGACGCACAGGTCGAGGTCGGCGGCATCGCGGCCAACGCGCTGGGCGCGCGGACGATCGGGCGGATGTGCCACGCCCTCGCCTCGGCCCGCGGCATCGAGGTCGCGCTGGTGCCGGACGAGGCGATCGCGGCGGCGCAGACGGCGCTCTGGCGCACCCACCGCCTGCTGGTGGAGCCGGCGGGTGCCACCGCTCTCGCGGCGCTGATGTGCGGCGCGTACGTCCCAGCACCGGACGAAAGGGTGGCGGTCCTCCTGTGCGGCGGCAACGTCGCGCCG
Organism: Wenxinia marina DSM 24838; assembly: GCF_000379485.1. Lineage (GTDB taxonomy): Bacteria > Pseudomonadota > Alphaproteobacteria > Rhodobacterales > Rhodobacteraceae > Wenxinia > Wenxinia marina. The sequence goes on along the minus strand of NZ_KB902293.1, from coordinate 18,408 downwards.
GACCCGCTGGCGCGGTCGTGACCCGTCAGACCGGCAGCGCCGTCGTCTCGCGCACCCGGCGCAGAGCGAAGCTGGACTGCAGCTGCGCGACCCCCGGCAGGGTCGCCAGCGCGCGGCGGTGCAGGCGGGCGAAATCCTCGGTGTCGCGGGCGACGACCTTCAGCAGGTAGTCGGCCGATCCCGCCATCAGGTGGCACTCCAGCACCTCGGGCACCCGCGCGACCGCCTTCTCGAACGCGTCCAGCACCTCGTCGGCCTGCCCCGACAGCGTGATCTCGACGAACACCGTCGTCGGCCAGCCCAGCCGCTTGGCGTCCAGCAGCGCCACGTAGCCGCGGATCGCGCCGACCTTCTCCAGCCGCTGCACCCGCCGGTGGCAGGCGGAGGCGGAGAGGTGCACCGCCTCGGCCAGGTCGGCGTTCGACATCCGACCCGACCGCTGGAGCGCCGCGAGGATGCGTTCGTCGATCGCGTCGAGTTCCAGCGGCGCACGATTGTTCGACAACTTCCCCCCTTGGCGCACGGATCGCCGAAATGCCCGCGGCAGCCAGCCGGATTAGGGCCGCAATTGCAAGCGCGGGGCGGCAGGATCCGCGAAAAAGGGAGGACAATATGCACATCGGATGCCCGACGGAGATCAAGCCGCAGGAATACCGCGTCGGCCTGACGCCCAACGCCGTGCACGAGGCCGTCGTCCACGGCCACACCGTCACCGTTCAGGCCGGGGCCGGCGTCGGCGCCGGTTTCACCGACGAGGACTACGTCGCCGCCGGCGCGCAGATCGCCGGCACGGCGGAGGAAATCTTCGCCGCCGCCGAGATGATCGTGAAGGTGAAGGAGCCGCAGGCGCCCGAGCGGGCGATGCTGCGCGAGGGGCAGATCCTCTTCACCTACCTCCACCTCGCGCCCGATCCGGACCAGACCCGCGACCTGATGCATTCCGGTGCCACCTGCATCGCCTACGAGACCGTCACCGACGACCGCGGCGGCCTGCCGCTGCTGGCGCCGATGTCCGAGGTGGCGGGCCGGCTGGCGCCGCAGGTCGGCGCCTGGACGCTGCAGAAGGCCAACGGCGGCCGCGGCGTGCTGCTGGGCGGCGTGCCGGGCGTCGGGCCGGGGCGCGTCCTCGTCATCGGCGGAGGCGTGGTCGGCACCCAGGCGGCGCGGATCGCCGCCGGCATGGGCGCGGACGTGACCGTCCTCGACCGCTCGCTGCCGCGGCTGCGCTATCTCGACGATGTCTTCGGTGGCGTCTTCCGCACCGCCTATGCCAGCGCCGGCAACACCATCGACCTCGCCCGGCAGGCCGACATGATCGTCGGCGCCGTGCTGATCCCCGGCGCCGCGGCGCCCAAGCTCCTCAGCCGCGCGCAGCTGTCCGAGCTGAAGCCCGGCGCGGCGCTGGTGGACGTCGCCATCGACCAGGGCGGCTGCTTCGAGACGTCCCACGCCACGACGCACGAGGACCCGGTCTACGAGGTGGACGGGATCATGCATTACTGCGTCGCCAACATGCCGGGCGCGGTCCCGCGCACCTCGACCATCGCGCTGGGGAACGCCACTATGCCGTTCATGCTGGCGCTCGCCGACAAGGGCTGGCGCGCGGCGTGCGAGGCCGATCCGCACCTCCTCGCCGGGCTGAACGTCCATGCCGGGCGGCTGACGAACTACGCCGTCGGCCGGGCGCTGGGGATCGACGTGACCTCGCCGGCGCTGGTGCTGAAGCAGGCCGCCTAGGCCGTCGCCCGCGCCAGCCCCTCGGCGACCGCGGTGAATGCCGCGGTTTCGATGGGCTGGGCGGCGGGGCACAGCGCCTCGATCCTCGTGCGGATCGCGCCAAGGAGGGACGAGCCGCCGACATAGACGATGTGCGTCACCTCGGCCGGGTCGGTCCCCGCCGCGGCCAGCGTCTCCGCAGCCGCCTCGACCACCCTGTCGGCGAGGGGCGCGAGGTCGCGGTTGAGGTCGCCCGCGTCGAGCGGGACCGACAGGCCCGGCTCCAGCTCGCCGAGGTCGACGGTCGCCGCGCCGCCGTTGGCGGCGATCTTGCCGGCCTCCACCGCGAAGGCGACGTCGAAGCCGAGCTGGTTGTCCAGCAGGGTGCGGAATCTCTCGAACAGCTCCGGCCGGTCGGCGAGGCGGACCCAGCGGGCCGCTTCGCGCGCCATCTGCGGGGTCTGCAGGAAGCCGATCTTCTCCCACGTCGCCATGTCCTGGAACGGCGCCTGCGGCGCGGCGTGCAGGTCGCTCCCCAGTTCGGCCCGCAGCAGGCCGCCGTAGCCGAGCCGCGGCATCACCCGCGAAAGCGAGACGGCACGGTCGGCGTCGGTGCCGCCGACCCGCACGCCGCGGCTGAGGATCGTGCGCGGCACGCCGCCTTGGGCGCGGAACAGCGTGAAGTCCGAGGTGCCGCCGCCCACGTCCACGACGAGGCCGACGCCGTCCTCGACCCCGGCCGCCAGCGCCGCCGCCTCCGGCTCCGCCAGCCAGTCCACCGAGCTGAACCCGGCGAGCCGGTACGCCTCGCCCAGATCGACGGCCGCCTGCGCGTCCCGGGCCGGATCCTCCTGGAACCGCACCGGTCGTCCGGCCAGAACGGCGTCGAACCGTTCGCCCGTCGCCGCCTCGGCCCGCGCCTTCACCAGCGCCAGCACCTCTCCCACCAGCTCCACCAGCGTCATCCGGCGGTTCAGCAGCTGGCGCCGCTCGCGCATCAGCGCACTGCCCAGCACCCGTTTCAGCGCCCTGAGGAACCGTCCCTCGCGGCCTTCGACCAGGGCGGCCACCGCCGCCTCGCCGAACAGCATCTCGCCGCTGCCGAAGTCGAGGAAAACCGCCGTCGGGATCGAGGTCCGCCCCGGCTCCAGCTCGATCAAGCGGGGGATGCCGGCGTCTGCCCATGCGGCGGACGTGTTGGACGTGCCGAAATCGACACCGAGGGCGCGGGGCATGGGAGCGGTCCGGGGCGGTGGGCGAAGAGGGCGTGCCGCCTATCCCGCGGCGACGCTCACGTCAATCGCCGAAGATCATGGCCGCGTGGCGGTCGAGGTAGATGCGCAGCCACGGCACGAACGCTTCGGGCCGCGCCGCGACCTCGTCCGCCAGAGCCTCCGGCGCGATCCAGCGCACCTCCATCACCTCGGCGGGGTCGGGCCGCACTTCCAGCCCGTCCGGCGCCTGCGCCGCGAACATCTCGACCACCTCGTGCTCGGTCAGGCCGCCGCCCACGTCGGCGCGGTATTCCACGGTGCCGCGCGGCTCCACCTCCAGCCCCTCGATCCCCAGCTCCTCGCGCAGTCGGCGGACGGCGCAGTCGGCGCCGCTCTCGTCCCAGTCGGGGTGCGTGCAGCAGGTATTCGCCCAGAGGCCGGGCGTGTGGTACTTGCCCGCCGCCCGCCGCTGCAGCAGGAGCAGGCCGTCCCGCAGGACGAACACGCTCACCGCCTTGTGACGCAGGCCCCGCTGATGCACCTCGAGCTTGCCGACGGGCGTCAGGACACCGTCCAGCCAGGCCGGGATCGGGCGTTCGGCGTCGTCCGCGCCCCTGTGATCTTTCGCCATCGGGGTCTCCCGCCGCCTCTCGTCACAGGCGCCAGATAGCTTTCCTGCAGGGAACCGCCAAGGCACGCCGGACGTCGGGCCATGGGTGGACCGCGGCCGTGGCCGCGTTATGCTCCGCCGCAATTGGGGCATCGGTCATTCCTCAGAATCTGGGAGACGAAACATGAAACGAGTCGCAGCAGTCGCCGCGATGGCGGTCCTGTCCGGAACCGCGGTCCTCGCGCAGGACGCGCCGACCGGCGACGCCGCCGCCGGCGAGGCGCAGTTCGGCCGGCAGTGCGTGGCCTGCCACGTCGTCGTGAACGAGGAGGGCGAGACTCTCGCCGGCCGCAACGCCCGGACCGGTCCGAACCTCTACGGCATCGTCGGCCGCCAGCCCGGCACCGTCGAGGACTTCAACTACAGCGATTCGCTGGTCGCCTACGGCGAGACGGGCGTGGTGTGGGAGGAAGAGAACTTCGTCGCCTACATCCAGGACCCGACCGGCTTCCTGCGCGAGGCGCTGGACGACCGCCGCGCCCGCGGCAAGATGGCCTACCAGGTCCGCGACGAGCAGCAGGCCCACGACATCTATGCCTACCTCGCCTCGCTGGGCGGTGGCGAAGAGGCCGAGGGCGAGTAGGCCCCGCCTCCGCAGCCAACGAGAGGGCCGCCCCGGGGGCGGCCCTTTCTCATTCCGGCCGCTCGCGATGCCACGCGATGGCGTCCTCCAGCCGGTCGTCGCCCCAGAACACCTCGCCATCCACCACGAACGTCGGAGAGCCGAAGACGCCGAGCGCCATCGCCTCGTCCGTCGCGGCGTCCAGCGCGGCGGCGACGCGGTCCGATCCCGCGTCGGCCAGCACCCGCGCCGCGTCCTGCCCGGCCGCGGCGAGGCTGGCGGAAAGGTTCGGCTCCTCCCCCGCCGGCTCGCCTGCCTCGAACCAGCGGCGATAGGTGGCGCGGGTGTAGGCCACGCCCCATCCTTCCTCCATGCCCAGTAGCGCGACCCGGTTCGCGAGGACGAGTCCCGGCAGCGGGTAGGGCGCCGGCAGGCGCGGCGACAGGCCGTAACGCGCCGCGCGACGTTCGATGTCGCGCCACATGTAGGCGGCCTTCACCGGCTTGTCCTTGAACGGGATGTTGTTCTGCGCGGTCATCACCCGCCGCACGTCGAACGGGCGCCAGCGGAAGCGCAGGCCGGTCTCCTCCTCGACGCGGCCGAGCCGCAGGACCGTGAGGTAGCTGTAGGTACTGCCGATCGAGTACCAGAAATCGAGCGCCATCGTCGTATCCTCCCCGGCCCATCCTACCACGGGAACGGGCTCTTGGCGCGACCCGCCGTCGCGGCCCGCCGTCTGTTCACCGTTTGGCAACCGGTGTAGAGTCACGCTCAACGAGCGGTTAACGACTCCAGCAGGCCATCCCATTCCCATGAACGCTGTCCCGCTCCTGCGAGAGGTCTTCGGATTCGACGGATTCCGGCCGGGCCAGGACGAGGTGGTGGAGGCGGTGGCGGGCGGCCGCGACGTCCTCGCCATCATGCCGACGGGCGGCGGCAAGTCGCTGTGCTTCCAGCTTCCGGCGCTGATGCGGGACGGCGTGACCGTCGTCATCTCGCCGCTGATCGCCCTGATGCGCGACCAGGTCCGCGGCCTGCGCGAGGCGGGGGTCGAGGCGGGCGCACTCACCTCCGGCAACACGCCGGAAGAGACGGACGCGGTCTGGGACGCGGCCAACGAGGGCCGGCTGAAGCTGCTCTACATGGCGCCCGAACGCCTGGCCGTCGGCGGCGTGGTGCAGGCCCTGAAGCGGATCGGCGTCACCGCCCTCGCCGTGGACGAGGCGCATTGCGTCAGCCAGTGGGGCCACGACTTCCGCCCCGACTACCTGCGCATCGGCGAGCTGCGGCGCACGCTGGACGTCCCTCTCGCCGCCTTCACCGCGACGGCCGACGCCGAGACCCGGGTCGAGATCGTCGAGAAGCTGTTCGCCGGGCACGAGCCGGCAATGTTCCTGCGCGGCTTCGACCGCCCGAACATCCACCTCGCCTTCGCCGTGAAGGACCGCCCGCGCGAGCAGATCCTCGCCTTCGCCGGCGCCCGCAAGGGCCAGTCCGGCATCGTCTACTGCGGCACGCGGGCCAAGACCGAGACGCTGGCCCGCGCCCTCAGCGAGGCGGGCCACGAGGCGATCAGCTATCACGGCGGGATGGAGGCCGAGGCGCGCCGCGATGCCGAGACGCGGTTCCAGCGCGAGGACGGCCTCATCGTCTGCGCCACGATCGCCTTCGGCATGGGCATCGACAAGCCCGACATCCGCTGGGTCGCCCACGCCGACCTGCCGAAGTCGATCGAGTCCTACTACCAGGAGATCGGCCGCGCCGGCCGCGACGGCGCCCCGGCCGAGACGCTGACGCTCTACGGCCAGGACGACATCCGCTACCGTAGGTCGCAGATCGACGAGGGACTCGCCCCGCCCGAGCGGCGGATGGCCGACCACGGCCGGCTGAACGCGCTGCTGGGGCTGGCCGAGTCGCTCGGCTGCCGGCGGCGCGGCCTCCTCGCCTATTTCGGCGAGACCGCGCCCGGCGATTGCGGCAACTGCGACCTGTGCGACACCCCGCCCGAAACGTTCGACGCGACGACGCCGGTGCGGATGGCCCTGTCCGCGGCGCTGCGGACGGGCGAGAGCTTCGGCGCCGGGCACCTGATCGACGTCCTCACCGGCACCCTGACCGACAAGGTGCGCCAGCGCGGGCACGACGGCCTGCCGACCTTCGGCGTCGGCCGCGAGTGGGACAAGCGCCAGTGGCAGGGCATCTTCCGCCAGATGCTCGGCCTCGACCTGATGCGCCCCGACCCCGAGCGACACGGTGGCCTGCGCATGACCGACCGCGCCCGCCCGATCCTGAAGGGCGAGGAGGAGGTGACGCTCCGCCGCGACACGATGCAGCTCCGCGCCCAGCCGCGGGTGCAGGCGATGGTGTCGGACGAGGACGCGCCGCTGCTGTCCGCGCTGAAGGCCAAGCGGCGATTCCTGGCCGAGGCGCAGGGCGTGCCGGCCTACATCGTCTTCAACGACAGGACGCTGATCGAGATGGCCGAGCGGCGGCCGACGACCCTGGACGAGATGGCCCGGATCGGCGGCGTCGGCGCGAAGAAGCTGGACAGCTACGGCCGCGCGTTCCTCGAGGTGATCACCGGCGCGGCGGCGGAGGTGCATCCCGCGCGGATGCGCCTGGCCGGCCGGCCCGAGGGGGCGGTGTTCGACCGCCTGCACGAGGCCCAGCTGCGGCTCGCGCGCGGCCCGGACGGGACGGGCAAGCCGCTGAACTGCACCAGCGCGACCCTGCGGCACATCGCGGAAGGGCGGCCGGGCGACATCGCCGCGCTGGAGCGGATCCCCGGCATGGGACCGCAGAAGGCCGAGCGGTTCGGCGACGCGTTCCTGGAGGTCCTGAAGGATACGTAGGGTGGGTTTCACCCACCCTACCCGTAGAAGCGTCGCCGTATCGCCCCGACCGGCCCGGCGCGACCAGCGACGGGCCGCGTCCGCCCCTCCCGGGGGGCGGGCGCTTCTGCAACGTTTCGAGACGGACGACCGTCGTCCGGGGTGGCCAGATAAATCGCGGACCATCGAAGTCGCGCAGCGCCCACCCAGGGGCGGCCACGTCCCGCCGCCGGTCGCTCGGCATCGGGTTTCACACCGCGAGGCGTCCTGTCATCCGATAGCGCTCCCCCGGAAAGTGCGGAAAACCTGCACACCCGACTCATTGAAGCGAATCCCCCCGCGTGCGACCGTCGCTCCATTGATTTCGGAGTCGTTTCCCCATGCGCGCCGTCCTGTCGCTCTGCCTCGCCCTTCTCGTCGCCGCCCCCGCCGTCCACGCGCAGGAGCTCTCGCCGGTCCCCGACCGCCGGATCGCGATCTCGCGCAACGTGGACTTCCCAGGCGGCGACCGGGCCAGCTACTTCGACACCACGCTGGACGCCTGCCAGCAGGCCTGCCTGTCCGACGACCAGTGCGGCGCCTTCACCTTCAACCAGCGCAGCAATTCCTGCTTCATCAAGTCCGGCGCCGGCGCGACCGCGCCCTATGACGGCGCGATCTCCGGCACCGTCTTCCGCACCGCGCCCGCGATCCTGAACGCCGCCCCGACCCGCGCGGCAGAGCTGTCGTTCCTCGAGGAGGGCGACCTGGCGCAGGCGCGCGAACTGGCCGAGATGATCGGCCGCTATCACTCCTCCGACGGCTTCACCGCCCCGCAGCTCCTCGACACCGCCGACGCCCGCCGCGCCGCGGGGGACGAGCTGGGCGCGTTCCGGTTCGTCGGCGCGGCGTTGTCGGTGGAGGACCGGGCGGACCTGTGGCTCGAATACGGCCGCCTCGGCGCCACCCTCGGCACGCTCGACGACGCCGCCCGCGCCACCGCCCGGGAACGGGCGCTGCCGGCGGTGATCAACGCATATCTGCGCGCCGGCGAGCCTGCGCTGCGGGCGACGATCCTGATCGAGATGGCCGACATGCTGGAGGACGCGGACCGCGGCCGCGCGATGATCCCCGCCCTCCGCCTCGCCCTCGCCACCGATCCGCGCCGCGACGCCGAGGCGGCGCTGGAGCGGGCGCAGGGCCTGTACGGCTTCCGCGTCGCCGAGACCGAGGTGGAGAGCGACAGCGCCGCGCCGCGCCTCTGCGTCGTCTTCAACGAGGATCTCGTGCAGGCCGGCGTCGACTACGACCCCTACGTCCAGCTGCCCGACCCGGCCTTCACGGTGGAGGCGGAGGGCCGCGAGCTGTGCATCGACGGCGTCTCGCACGGCGAGCGGTACCGCGTCGTCCTGCGTGAGGGGCTGCCCGCGGCCACCGGCGAGACGCTGGCCCGCAACGTCGAGCTGAGCCTCTACGTCCGCGACCGTTCGCCTGCCGTGCGCTTCACCTCCCGCGCCTACATCCTGCCCGCCACCGGCGAGCCGGCCCTTCCGGTCGAGACGGTGAACGTCGGCGAGATCGAGCTGGCGCTCGCCCACGTCTCGGACCGCCAGATCGTCCGCACCATGCAGGAGGGGCTGTTCCGCGATCCGCTCTACGCCTGGCAGGAGGGCTACTTCCGGGAGGAGATCGGCACGGTCGTCTGGGAGGGCTCCGCCGAGGTCGGGCAGGAGCTGAACCGCGATATCCTGACCCGCCTGCCGATGACCGAGGCGCTTGAGGGGCAGGAGCCGGGCCTCTACGTCCTGACCGCCGCGATTCCCGACGCCGACCCCTACGACGTGCCGCCCGCGACCCAGTGGTTCATCCTCTCCGACCTCGGCATCGCCACGTGGGAGGGGAGCGACGGCCTGACCGTCGCGCTGCGCTCGCTCGCCGACGCCTCGGCGCTGGAAGGGGCCGAGGTCCAGCTGATCTCCGAGGGCAACGCCGTCCTCGGCACGGCGACGACGGATGCCGACGGCGTCGCGCGCTTCGCCGCCGGCCTGACCCGCGGCACCGGAGCGGCGCAGCCGGCGCTGGTGACCGCCAGCCTCGGCGACGACATGGCCTTCCTGTCGCTGACCGACCCGGCCTTCGACCTCTCCGACCGCGGCGTCGAGGGGCGCGAGCCGGCGGGGCCGATCGACGTCTTCCTCACCACCGACCGCGGCGCCTACCGCGCGGGCGAGACGGTGTATTTCACCGCCCTGATGCGGGACCCGACCGTCGCCGCGGTGGAGGGCGTGCCGCTGACGGCCATCCTCTACCGCCCCGACGGCGTGGAATATTCCCGCCACGCCTCGCTGGATGACGCCGCCGGCGGGCACGTCTTCGCGATGCCGGTCGCCGCCAACGCGCCCCGCGGGACCTGGCGGATCGAGGTGAAGGCCGACGTGGACGCCGAGCCGCTGGCGACCGACAGCGTGCTGGTCGAGGATTTCCTGCCCGAGCGCATCGACTTCGACCTGGCCTCCGCCGGCCCGCTGACGCTCGGCCAGCCCGCGACCCTCGGCATCGAGGCGCGCTACCTGTTCGGCCCGCCCGCCGCCGACCTGCCGGTCGAGGGCGAGCTGGTCCTTTCCGCCACGGACGAGGTGGAGGGCTGGCCCGGCTACGCCTTCGGCCGCTACGACGAGCCGTTCCGTACCCGGATCGAGCCGTTCCAGACCAGCGCCGTCACCGGCCCTGACGGCACCGTGACGCTGCCGCTGGACCTGCCGCAGGCCGAGGACGCCGCCCAGCCGCTGCAGGCGACCTTCGTCACCCGCCTGTCCGAAGGCTCCGGCCGCCCGGTGGAGCGCCGCCTGACCGCCCCGGTCGCGCCCGCGCTGCCGGTGATCGGGATGAAGCCGCTGTTCGAGGACGTGGCGCCCGAAGGCTCCGAGGCCCGCTTCGCGCTGATCGGCCTCGGCCCGGACCTCGCGCCACAGCCGATGCAGGTGGAGTGGTCCGTCAATCGCATCGACCGCCGCTACCAGTGGTACCAGGTCGGCGGCTCGTGGAACTGGGAGCCCGTGACCCGGCGCGAGCGGGTGGCCAGCGGCACCGAGACGCTGGGCGCGCAGCCGGTGGAGGTGTCCGCGCCGGTGGAATGGGGCCATTACGAGCTGGTGGTGGAGCGCGTCGGCAACCCCTACGCCGCCGCCTCGACCGAGTTCTGGGCCGGCTGGTACGGCGCCGCCGACGCCGGCGACAGCCCCGACTTCCTGGAGCTGTCCCTCGACGCCGAGGACTACGCCGTCGGCGACACCGCCCGCCTGCGCCTCGTCCCGCGCGAGCCGGGCCTCGCCGTCATCTCCGTCCTGTCCGACCGGGTGATCGGCCTGCGGACGGTCGAGGTGCCCGCCGGAGAAACCGTGATCGAGCTGCCGGTGACCGAGGAGTGGGGCGCCGGCGCCTACGTTACCGCCAGCGTCATCCGCCCGATGGATCTCGGCGAAAGCCGCAACCCCTCGCGCGCGCTTGGCCTCGCCTACGCGCCGGTGGCGCCGGGCGAGCGGGATCTGGACGTGGCGGTGTCCGTCGTCGGCGAGGCGGCGCCCCGCGCGCCGCTGGAGGTGGCGGTGCAGGTCGAGGGCGTGGCGCCGGGCGAGACGGCGTACGTCACGCTCGCCGCCGTCGATGTCGGCATTCTCAACCTCACCGGTTTCGAGGCGCCGGACCCCGAAGGCCATTATTTCGGCCAGCGCCGCCTCGGCGTGGAGCTGCGCGATGTCTACGGCCGGCTGATCGACGGCATGACCGGGGCGCAGGGCATCGTCCGCACCGGCGGCGACGCCGGCGGCCAGATGCGGATGGAGGCGCCGCCCCCGACCGAGGAGCTGGTCGCCTACTTCACCGGCCCGGTGGAGGTCGGCGCCGACGGGACCGCTCAGGCGACGTTCCGCATGCCCGCCTTCAACGGCACCGTCCGCCTGATGGCCGTGGCGTGGAGCCCGCGCGGCGTCGGCAGCGCGTCGCAGGACGTGGTGGTCCGCGACCCGGTCGTGGTGACCGCCAGCGTCCCCCGCTTCCTGACGCCCGGCGACGAGAGCCGGCTGCTGCTGGAGATCGTCCATACCGAAGGCCCGACCGGCGGCTTCGGCCTCGACCTTTCGGCCGACGGCGTGACGCTGGATCAGGCGTCCGTCCCCGGCGCCGTGCAGATCGCCGAGGGCGCAAAGACCGCCCTGCGCATCCCGCTGACCGCCGGGGAGCCGGGGCTGGCGACCATCGAGATCGCCCTGACGGACCCCGATGGCGCCCGCTACGTCAAGGAGCTGACCATCCCGGTCCAGTACCAGGACCCCGAGATCAGCCGCACCTCGCGCCTGACCCTCGGCCCGGACCAGACCTTCACCTTCGACGACCAGGTCTTTGCCGGCCTGCGCGAAGGCTCCGGCACCGCCACCCTGTCGGTCGGCCCGCTGGCGCGGTTCGACGCGCCCGGCCTTCTCGCCACGCTCGACCGCTATCCCTACGGCTGTACCGAGCAGCTGACGTCCCGCGCCCTGCCGCTCCTCTACGTGAACGACGTGGCGGAGGCGCTGGGCCTCGGCACCGAGGCGGAGCTGGAGGAGCGGATCGATCGCGCGATCCTCGCCATCCTCGCCAACCAGTCGGCGAACGGTGCCTTCGGCATGTGGGGGCCGTCCTCGGGCGACCTGTGGCTCGACGCCTACGTGACCGACTTCCTGTCCCGCGCCCGCGCGCGCGGGCACGATGTGCCCGAGACCGCGTTCGCCAGCGCGATCGACAACCTGCGCAACCAGGTGAACTACGCCGGCGACTTCGAGACCGGCGGCGAGGACATCGCCTACGCCCTCCTGGTGCTGGCCCGCGAGGGCGCGGCGGCGGTGGGCGACCTGCGCTACTACGTGGACGAGCGGAGCCAGGCCTTCACCACGCCGCTCGGCTCCGCCCAGCTCGGCGCCGCGCTGGCGACCTACGGCGACCAGCTGCGGGCCGACGCGATGTTCCGGCAGGCGCAGGGGATGCTGCTGAACGCCCCGCCGGAGCCCGACGTCTCGATCTGGCGCGCCGACTACGGCACCCAGCGCCGCGACGCCGCCGCCGTGCTGGCGCTGGCGGTCGAGGTCGGCTCCGACGCGGTGAACCGCGAGGCGCTCGCCGCGCGGCTGCCGGTCGCGGGCGGCCCCGTGTCCACGCAGGAGGCGGTGTGGCAGCTGATGGCGGCCAACGCCCTCGTCGACGACATGCGCGCGACGGGCGTGCTGGTGAACGGCGCGCCGCCGGCCGGCCTCTTGGTGCGCTTGCGGCAGGACGGGGAGGGGGCCGATCCGCTGCTGGTCGCCAACACGGACGACGGGATCGAGCTGACGGTCACCACCTTCGGCGTCCCGGCCGAGCCGGAGCCCGCGGGCGGCAACGGCTATGCGATCACGCGCGAATACTACACGCTGGAGGGCGCGCCCGCCTCGCCCGAGAGCGTCGCCGCCGGCGCCCGCCTCGTCGTCGTCCTGACGGTGCAACCGTTCGGCCGGCAGGAGGCGCGGCTGATGGTGACCGACCCGCTCCCGGCGGGGTTCGAGATCGACAACCCGAACCTGCTGCGCGGCGGCGACATCCGGGCGATGGACTGGCTGGACCCGGTCCGCGGCGAGACGGCCGAGTTCCGGCAGGACCGGTTCCTCGGCGCCGTGAACTGGCGTTCGGACGAGCCGTTCCGGCTGGCCTACATCGTCCGCGCCGTGACGCCGGGGACGTACCACCACGCCGCGGCGAGCGTCGAGGACATGTACCGCCCGCAGATGCGTGCCCGCACGGAGAGCGGGACGGTGACGGTGACGCAGTGACGGCTCCTTCCCGTCCAGAAGTGCGACGGAGGGCAGCGTCTGGCCGCGGACAGACGCTCCGACGGTCGGGGTCCGCGTTTTATCTCGCCGCCCCGGACGACATTGAGGTGATGCGCAGGTGGCGAGGAAGCGTCTGGCCGGGGGGCGGCCAGACGCTGCCCGGGCCGCTTGCGCGGCTGATTCCGGGCTGGTCGGTACTGCGACGCGGAAAGGCTGACCGAGCCGAGATTTGCCTCGTCCCATGACCCGCACCCGCACCCGCCGCCCCCGCACCGGCGCCGGCTGGCTCGTCGCGCTGGCGCTCGTCCTCTGGGCGACCGCCGCCGCCCGCGACGCCTTCGACCGCTGGATCGACGCCACCGTCCTGCCGCCGCTCGCGACGACCTACTCGACCGAGGTCCTCGCCCGCGACGGTACGCTCCTGCGCGCCTACACGGTCGACGACGGCCGCTGGCGTCTCGCAGCGACGCTGACGGAGGTCGATCCCGGCTACATCGACATGCTCGTCCGCTACGAGGACAAGCGGTTCTGGAACCATGGCGGCGTCGACCTGCGCGCCATGACCCGCGCCGTCTACCAGGCGGTCCGAAATGGCGGCATCGTCTCCGGCGGGTCCACCCTGACGATGCAGGTCGCCCGCCTGCTGGAGGATTCGGGCACCGGCGCGTGGCAGGGCAAGCTGCGGCAGATGCGCGTCGCGCTGGCGCTGGAGCGGGTGCTGACCAAGGAGCAGATCCTCAGCCTCTACCTCGACCGCGCGCCCTTCGGCGGCAACCTCGAGGGCGTGCGCGCCGCCAGCTACGCCTGGTTCGGCCGCCCGCCGGCGCGGCTGACCGAGGCCGAGGCTGCCCTCCTCGTTGCGATCCCGCAGGCGCCCGAGAGCCGGCGCCCCGACCGCCACCCGCAGGCCGCCCACGCCGCCCGCGACCGCGTGCTCGCCCGGATGGTCCGGGACGGCATCCTCACCGGCGACGCCGCCCGCGCCGCCCTCACCGAACCCTCGCCCGCCGTCCGCCGGCCGTTCCCGCTGCTGGCGCCGCACCTCGCCGACCGCCTGCTGATCGGGGACCCGCTCGCGCCGGTCCACCGCACCACGATCGACGCGGACCTGCAGACCCGGCTGGAGGCGCTGGCGGCGGAGACGGTGGCGGAAGGGCCGGAGCGGCTGCAGGTCGCGCTGATGGTCGCGGACCACACGACCGGCGAAATCCTGGCGAGCGTCGGCTCCGCCGCCTACGAGGGCGACCTGCGGCAGGGCTTCGTCGACATGACGGTCGCCCCCCGTTCCCCCGGCTCGACGCTGAAGCCGCTGATCTACGGCCTCGCCTTCGACCGCGGCCTGCTGCACCCCGAGACGCTGATCGCCGACCGGCCGGTCGATTTCGACGGCTACCGGCCGCAGAACTTCGACGGCCTCTACCGCGGCGAGGTGCGGGTGCGGCAGGCGCTGCAATGGTCGCTGAACGTGCCGGCGGTCAGCGTGGCCGACGCCCTCGGCGTGCCGCACCTGATGGCCGCGCTCCGTCGCGCGGGGGCCGAGCCGCGCCTGCCCCGGGGCGAGGCGCCGGGGCTGGCCGTGATCCTCGGCGGGCTCGGGATGACCCTCACTGACCTGATGGAGACCTACGGCGGCATCGCCAACGGCGGCCGCGCCATCGACCTGCGCGCCCGGCCCGAGAGGTCGGAGGGCTGGCGCCCCGCCCGCCTGATGGCCGACACCGCCGCTTGGCAGGTCGCCGACATCCTGCGCGAGACGCCGCGCCCCCACGGTGTCCGCGCCGATGGCGTGGCGTTCAAGACCGGCACCTCCTACGGCCACCGCGACGCCTGGGCGATGGGCTTCGACGGGCGGCACCTCGTCGGCGTCTGGATGGGCCGGGCGGACGGCACGCCGGTGCCCGGCGCCTTCGGCGGCGGCCTCGCCGCGCCGGTCATGTTCGCCGCGTTCGAGCGGCTGGGCCCGGTGGAGCCGCTGCCGCCGCCGCCCGCCGCGACGCTCATCGTCGGCAATGCCGACCTGCCGCCGCCGCTCCGCCGCTTCCGCCCGCCGGAAGTGGCGGACCCCGACTCCCCCGCCATCGCCTTCCCGCCCGACGGCGCGGTGGTCGAGGGCGAGGGACTTGCGCTGCGCGTCCGCGACGGCACCGGGCCGTTCGTCTGGCTGGCCGACGGCGCGCCGGTGGCGCGCACGCACCGCCGCGAGGTCTGGGTCGACGGGCTGGGGCCGGGCTTCGCCGCGCTGACGGTGATCGACGCGGAGGGCCGCAGCGCCCGGGCGGAGGTGGAGCTGCGATAGGGGCGGTGCGGCTTGCCGCGACCCCTGCCACCCTTGACGCACGCCCCGGGCCTGACCCGGGGCCCGGAGCCAAGCTGCGCGAGGTCCCGGGTCGAGCCCGGGACGGGTGTCGCGACGAGCGCCGCCTGGTTGAACCGGGACGTGTTCGCGTCCGAGCCCCCGCCCGGAATCAGCCGCGAAGCGGCCCGGGCAGCGTCTGGCCGCCCCCCGGCCAGACGCTTCCGCGCCACCTGCGAGACGGTCGAAGTCGTGCGGGGCGGCGAGATAAAGCGCCGATACCGACACGTCGGAGCGTCTGACCGCGGCCAGACGCCGCCCTCCGTCCCGCGTTCCGACTTCTGCCGAGGGATGCCCCGCCTTCGCCTCGCCTTTCCTCCCGCTCCCGACCGGGCTACCTCTGCCCGCCATGAGCGTCAGCGACAGATACCGCGCCCGGATCGAAGAGGGGCACCTCACGGCGGACCCGGTGCAGGAGGCCGTGCTGCCGCATCTCGACCGGATCGTCGCCGAACTCGCCGACTCCCGCCCCGCCAAGCGCAGCCTCTTCGGCCGCAGGCAGCCCGAGCCGGTGAAGGGCCTCTACCTCTGGGGCGGCGTCGGGCGCGGCAAGTCGATGCTGATGGACCTCGCCTTCGCCGAGGTGGACGTCCCGAAGGAGCGGCAGCACTTCCACGCCTTCATGCAGCGCGTCCACCGCGGCATGACCGAGGCCCGCAAGCGCGGTGTCGACGACGCCATCAAACCGGTGGCCGAGGATATCGCCGAGGGCGTGCGCTTCCTCGCCTTCGACGAGATGCAGATCACCGACATCACCGACGCGATGATCGTCGGCCGGCTGTTCCAGCGCCTGTTCGACGCCGGGGTGACCGTCGTCACCACCTCGAACCGCCCGCCGGACGACCTCTACAAGGACGGCCTGAACCGGCAGATCTTCCTGCCCTTCATCCAGCTCCTGAAGGAGCGGATGGAGGTGGTGGAAATCGGCGCCGGCGCCGACCACCGGCAGGGCCGGGGCGGCGACGACCGGCGCTATTTCACCCCGCTCGGGGCGGACGCGCGGTCGGCGATGAACGCCGTCTGGCAGGATCTGACCGGCGGCGAGAGCCGGCCCGAGGTGCTGCGCGTGCTCGGCCGCGAGGTCGAGATCCCCGCCTTCCACGACGGCGCCGCACGCGCCACCTTCTACGACCTGTGCGGCCGCCCCCTCGGCCCCGCCGACTACCTGGCGCTGGCCGAGGTGGCGCGGGTGCTGCTGATCGACGAGATCCCGCAGCTGTCCGCCGACAACTTCAACCAGGCGAAGCGGTTCGTGACGCTGGTCGACGCGCTATACGAGGGCAAGGTCGCGCTGTTCTGTTCCGCCGCGGCCCCGCCGGAGATGCTGTACGTCGAGGGCGAGGGGAGCTTCGAGTTCGGCCGCACGGCGAGCCGGCTGGCCGAGATGCAGTCGCCCGGCTGGGGCCGGGTCTGACGCCGGAAACGGAGGCCGAGCGCTCCCCCTTCGCATGTCACCCAAATACGCCGGCGCGCGGTCTGCCGTCGGCGTGACGGGTCGGCAGGAGCGGGAGGGGGCCGTTGGTTCGGCCCCCGTTTGTCCCCGCCGTCATAACTCACGCCCGGAAGTGCGGTCGCGTCTTGCGCCTTCGTGGGGGTGCCGGGAATGCTAGGAGTAGGTCCGGCGCCCCGCCGTTCGCAACATATAGCGGAGGGGTGATTCGCAGGTCAATGGCGCAGACGTACCTGACGAGCGAATTGCCCCGCGACGGCAGGCTGGCGCCCGTCCGTGTCGCGGCCTAGGTCTGGCACGACCCGAAGACCGAAGGAGCGCCGAAGATGGACCCCGCCGTCGCCGACCTGACCCCCGATCCGCAGATGCTCGACCGCCTCGCCGAGGTGGCGGTGAAGGTGGGGCTGAACCTGCAGCCCGGGCAGGACCTCGTCCTCACCGCCCCCACCGGCGCGCTGCCGCTGGTGCGCCGCGTCGCCGCCGCCGCCTACCGCGCCGGTGCCGGCCTCGTGACGCCGATCCTCGCGGACGAGGGGGTGACGCTGGCCCGCTACCGGAACGCCGCTGACGAGAGCTTCGACCGGGCGCCGGGCTGGCTGTACAAGGGCATGGCCGAGGCGTTCGCGGGTGGCGCGGCGCGGATGGCGATTTCGGGCGACAACCCGATGCTGCTGTCGGGCGAGGATGCCGCCAAGGTGGCCCGCGCCGGCAAGGCGAACTCCCTCGCCTACAAGCCGGCGATGAAGCACATCGTCGAGCACGACATCAACTGGTCGATCGTCGCCTATCCCGGCACCGCCTGGGCGAAACAGGTCTTCCCCGACCTGCCGGACGCCGAAGCCGTCGATGCGCTGGCCAAGGCGATCTTCGCCGCCTCGCGACTGAACGAGCCCGATCCGGTCGCGGCATGGCAGGCGCACAACGCCGAGCTGGAGGCGCGGCAGCGCTGGCTGACCGACCGCCAGTTCCACGCCCTGCGCTACAGCGGCCCCGGCACCGACTTCACCCTCGGCCTCGCCGACGGTCACGCCTGGCGGGGCGGCGCGTCTAAGGCGAAGAACGGCGTCGTCTGCAATCCGAACATCCCGACCGAGGAGGTCTTCACCACGCCCCACGCCCGCCGCGCCGAGGGCACGGTCCGCGCCAGCAAGCCGCTCGCTCACCAGGGCAGCCTGATCGAGGGGATCGAGGTCCGCTTCGAGGGCGGCGCCATCGTCGAGGCGAAGGCCACGAAGGGCGAGGCGGTCCTGCAGCAGCTGCTCGCCAGCGACGAGGGCGCCCGCCGCCTCGGAGAGGTGGCGCTGGTGCCGCATTCCTCGCCGATCTCGCAGTCGGGGCTGCTGTTCTACAACACGCTGTTCGACGAGAACGCGGCGAGCCACATCGCACTCGGGCAGTGCTATTCCGGCTGCTTCAGGGACACGTCGCTGTCCGAGGAGGCGCTGGCGGCGGCGGGCGGGAACTCGTCCATCATCCACGTGGACTGGATGATCGGCAGCGCCGAGATCGACATCGACGGGCTGGACGCGGACGGCACCGCCACGCCGGTGATGCGCGGCGGAGAGTGGGCGTCGGCCGTGTGAAGGATGCCCGTCCCGGGCTCGACCCGGCAACTGTAACCTCAGGGGTTGGCTGTCGCGTAGTCCTTGGCGTCGCGGAGCATGGCGTTGAGGACGGTGAGGAGCTTGCGTGCGACGGCGATGATGGCCTGCTTGGGACGCTTTCCGGCGGCCTCGAGGCGGGCGCGGAAGGCGGCGAAGGCAGGGTCCCGGCGCGAGGCCTGCAGGCCGGCGAGG
>NZ_KB902292.1 GCF_000379485.1 Wenxinia marina DSM 24838 | reverse complement strand
TCCCTGTCATGGGATCAGGGGGCGGAGATGGCCCGCCATGCCGAATTGACCGTCGCCGCGGATCTGCCGGTCTACTTCTGCGATCCCCACAGCCCGTGGCAGCGCGGCACGAACGAGAACACCAACGGTCTGCTCCGCCAATACTTCCCGAAAGGCACCGATCTCAGCCTGCACAGTCCCGATGACCTCGAGGCCGTCGCCGCCGCGCTCAATGGGCGACCCCGCAAGACGCTCGGGTGGAGAACCCCGGCGGAGGCACTGGACGCCGTCCTCGAGCATGCGGAAACTGGCCAAGTTGCGACGACCGGTTGAGACCGCCCAATACCTGTCAATCCGATACACCGAGCGCCTGGCCGAGGCCGGGATCGAGCCCTCGGTCGGCAGCGTCGGCGACTCGTATGACAACGCGCTCGCAGAGACGATCAACGGCCTGTTCAAGGCCGAGGTCATCCACCGCCGCGGCCCATGGCGCAGCTTCGACGCCCTCGAATACGCCACCCTCGAATGGATCGACTGGTTCAACACCCGCCGCCTGCTGGAACCCATCGGAAACATCCCGCCGGCAGAGGCCGAAGCCAACTTCTACGCAGCTCTGGAAACGCAAACCATGGCCGCGTAGCTAACATCAAACAGCCTCCGGCAAACCCGGCGCGGTTCACAGTGCCGCTTGATCGGCTTCCTGTCTTGAAAATACGCCCGACGGGTCTTCGCAATCGCTTCCACCACCAGCATCCCAAACTCGGCTCCCGACTTCCTCAGGAGCACGATGGACCACCCGCATCAGAGGGTCCCTTTTGGGAGCCGATCACCCCGATACGGGCTCCTTTTTCCTCGCCAGTTCACACTCGGTGACCTGCCACTGAACTTTCATCCAACCGCGATTGGAGCCCGGTCGGTATTTACGCCGGTTGGCGCGGTTTGAGTAATCGCCCGACGCGCGGAGCTTTCATCTCGCGCAGCGGGGCGGGCGATTGCGGTGGTTAGGCTCCGCGCTTAGTCAGCCGGGGCTTGGTAATTCAAGGCCGAGTGCGGGCGTTCGGTATTCTAGTCGGTAGCCCAGGCGGTGATCACGATCCGCGCGTGGGCCAGGTTGCGGAACATCGTCTCGTTGAGCAGCTCGTCCCGCATCTGCCCGTTGAAGCTCTCCACGAAGCCGTTTTGGATCGGCTTGCCTGGCGCGACGTAGTGCCACTCGATCCTCTGGGTGGCAGCGAAGGTTAATATCGCGTTACTGGTCAGTTCGGTGCCGTTGTCAGAGACGATCATCCCCGGCTTTCCGCGGCGCTCGATCAGGGCCGTCAGTTCACGCGCCACTCGGCGCCCCGAGATCGAGGGTGAGCCATCGCGCCGCCACCGGTTCGAGGCCGATGGCGAACGGATCGCCGCGAGGCACTCCCGGGTAACATCGTCGACGACGTTGAGCACCCGAAAGCGCTGGCCGCTTGCGAACTGGTCATGGACGAAATCCAGCGACCAGCGCGCATTGGCTCGCGCCTCGACCAGGATCGGGGCTCGCGTTCCGAAAGCCTTGCGCCCGCCTTTCGCTTGCGCACCGACAGCCCTTCCTCGCGGTAGAGCCGATAGATCCGGTTGATGCCGGAAGGCTCGCCCTCGCGCCGCAGCAGCACGAAGAGCCGCCGATAGCCGAACCGTCGGCGCTCGTTGGCCAGCTCCCGCAACCGCCCACGCAGCACCGTGTCCGGTGCACGCTGCGCCTGGTAGCGGACCATCTTGCGATCTGCCCCCACAATCCGACACGCCCGCTGTTCCGATAGCCCGAGCAGGGCCTTGAGGTGCGCGACAGCTTCGCGCTTCACGACAGGCGTCACCACTTTTTTGAAACCAGCTCCTTCATCGCAGCCAGATCCAGCATCTGTTCCGCCAGCAGCTTCTTCAGCTTCGCGTTCTCGTCCTCGAGCGTCTTCAGCCGCTTGGCCTCCGACACCGTCATGCCGCCGAACTTGGCCTTCCAGTTGTAGAAGGTGCCTTCCGACATGCCGTGCTTGCGGCACAGATCGGCGCACTTCGCGCCTGCCTCGTGCTCGCCCAGGATGCCGATGATCTGCTCATCCGTGAATCTCGTGCGCTTCATTATCCGTCCTCAAGTTGGGGCGGACTCTAATCGGCCGTGGAGGAAAAATCCCGTGGCAGGTCAGTGGCAGGTCACAGATACAGCAGCCATCGAGATCGACGCGTATAGCCGCCCTGACAGCGAGGAAGCTGGCTAATCGATCGAAGGGTCCCGGCAAGGCCTAGTAGCGCACTTCCCGGCCATCGATCGGGCTGGCGTGGACAATCTGGCCCGGCGCGAAGGCGCGGTGGCCCTCGACGCGCGCGACGAGGGGGCCGAGGCCGGTCGCTTCGATATGGATGATGGAGTCGGCGCCGAGGCGTTCGACATGGCGGACCGTGCCGGTCCACAGGCCCCCGCTCTCGGACAGGGTCACGTGCTCGGGCCGGATGCCGTAGACCGACCCGGCGCCGAGGGCGCGGGCAGTCTCGCCCTCGTAGAGGTTCATCTTCGGCGAGCCGATGAATCCGGCGACGAACGGGGTCGCGGGATTATCGTAGAGGTCCATCGGCGCGCCGACCTGCTCGATCCGGCCGCCGTTGAGCACCACGATCTTGTCGGCCATGGTCATCGCCTCGACCTGGTCATGGGTGACGTAGATCATCGTGGTGCCGAGGCGGGCATGCAGTTCTGTGAGCTCGATCCGCATCTGGGCGCGCAGCGCCGCGTCGAGGTTCGACAGCGGCTCGTCGAACAGGAAGACCTGCGGGTCGCGGATGATCGACCGGCCGATGGCGACGCGCTGGCGCTGGCCGCCGGACAGCGCCTTTGGCTTGCGGTCGAGGTAGTCCTCCAGCTGCAGGACCCGCGCCACCTCGGCCACCTTCTCGGCGATCTCGGCCTTCGGCCGGCGGGCGAGCGACAGGCCGAAGCCGATGTTCTCGCGCACGGTCAGGTGGGGGTAGAGGGCGTAGGACTGGAACACCATCGCGATGCCGCGGTCCTTCGGCTCGGCCCGGCTGACGTCGCGGCCGCCGATCTCGATCATGCCGGAGGTCTGCTCCTCCAGGCCCGAGATCATCCGCAGCAGCGTGGACTTGCCGCACCCGGACGGGCCGACGAAGACGCAGAACTCGCCTGACGCGACATGCAGGTCGACCCCCTTGATCACCTCGAGCGCGCCGAAGCTCTTGCGCAGGCCCTTCAGGACGACGTCGGACATGCGCTACCCCTTGACCCCGCCCGCCGTCATGCCGGCGACGATCTGGCGGTTGAAGAACACGAACACCAGCAGCGGCGGGATCGTGATGAGAAGGATGTTCATGAACAGCAGGTTCAGCTGGCTCACGAACTGGCTCTGGAAGTTGTAGAGCGTGATCTGCACCGTCACGTTCTCGGCCCCCGGCAGGTAGTAGAGGGGGTGGGTGAAGTCGTTGAAGATGGCGATCGCCTGCACGACGATGATCGTCACGGTGACAGGCTTCAGCAGCGGCAGGATCACCCGGAAGAAGATCTGCAGCGGCGTGCCGCCGTCGATGATCGCCGCCTCGTCGAGGTCGCGCGGGATCGCCGCGATGAACGAGCGGTAGAGCAGGACGGTGAACCCCAGCCCGTAGGCGATCTGGATCAGGATCATCCCGTGCAGCGTCTTGAACAGGTTGATTTCCTGCAGCAGCCAGATCGTCGGCACCACCGCGGGCGGGATCATCAGGCCGGACAGGACGACGAAGTAGAGCGCCCGGGTGAGGCGCGTGTCCCGGCGCTGCATGACGTAGCCGACCATCGCGCCGAAGATCACCAGCCCGGCGATCGCGCCGACGGTGATCACCGTCGAGTTCCAGTAGGCCAGCAGCAGCTGGTAGTCGCGGGTCTGCACCACGTCGACGAGGTTCTGCCAGAACTGCCAGCGGACGGGCGGGGTGAAGTCGATCTGCGATGCGTCGGCGGCGGTCTTGCCGGCTGTGAAGATCACCAGCAGGAACGGGATCACGAAGATCACGAAGGCGACAGCCATCGAGACGATCCCGAGGATGACCTGGCGCGGCCTCACAGGTCCGCCTCGCGCCGGTTGAGGTGCAGCGCCAGCGGCACGATGAGGAGGGCGATCAGGAGGAACAGGATCACGTTGCCGGCGGTGCTGAGGCCCCAGAAGCCGGCCTGGTACTGCTTGTAGATCACGCTCGCCAGCACGTCCGAGGCGAAGCCGGGCCCGCCGCGCGTCATCGCCCAGATCAGGTCGAACAGGCGCAGGCCGCCGATCAGCGACAGGATGATGACGGTCGTCGTCGCGGGCCGGACCAGCGGCACGGTCACGCGCCAGAACTGCTGCCACCGGGTCGCGCCGTCGATCCGCGCCGCCTCGTAATAGTCGGGCGAGATGGTCGCGAGGCCGGCGATGTAGATCAGCGTGGCGAGACCGACGCCGCGCCAGACGTCGACCAGCGCGACCGAGACGAGGGCGAGCGAGGGATTGGTCAGCCAGCCCGGCCCGTCAATGCCGACCGCCTCGAGCGCGACGTTGATCGCGCCCTCTGTCGGATGCATCAGCTCCTGGAACAGCAGGCCGACGCCGATGGTCGAGACGAGCACCGGGAAGAACACGACCGAGCGCAGCAGCGACTGGCCGAGAAGGCCGGAGGTCAGGAGCACGGCGAGGAGGAGGCCGAGGACGGTCTTCAGGCCCGAGGTCAGGACGGCGAAGATCAGCGTGTTCATCACGCCGCGGGCGAGGAACGGCTCTGAGAAGAACTGCTGGTAGTTCTCGAACCCCGCGAACCGGGCCTCGAACGGGTCCCAGTAGGTCAGCGAGAAGTAGAAGGACGCGACCGTCGGCACGAGGAAGAACACCGCGAAGATCGTGCCCGCGGGGAGAAGGAACCAGTAGGGGTAGGGCGAGCGGCGCTGCATCTGTCCTGTCTGCGAGGCGTGGAGCCCGCCGCTGGGACGGCGGGCTCCGGTGTTCAGCCGGTGGGGAGGGTCACCAGCCTTCGAGACCCAGCTGGCGGGCCTGCTTGGCGACGTCCTGGTCGTACAGCTCGGCCGCCGAGGCGGCGTCGCGGATGCCGCTGCCCACCTCGACCGTCAGCTGCTCCAGCGCCGGGCCCTTCACCGGCGACAGGAATTCCAGCGCCGGCGCGGTGCCGCCCTCGCGCTCGAAGTAGGGCAGCATGTCCGACACCGCCGTCGGCACGTCCTCCGGCAGGTCGCAGTTCGGGACCAGCATCGGCCCGGTCGCGCCGTTGGCGGCGACGATCGCGGCGCAGCCCTCGGGCGAGGCGACGAAGTTCAGGAAGTCCTTCGCCGCGTCGATGTTGTCGCTGGATTGCGGGATGTAGACCGCGGCCGGCAGCCAGATCGTCAGGCCGTTGCTGTCCGCGCTGTCGCCGGGCTGTGCGAAGAAGCCGACGTCGTCGATCAGGTCGGGATTGTTCTGCTGGATCGACCCGAGCGAGAATGTGAGCATCGGGTAATGCACGCCCTCGCCGGTGGCGACCATGCGCAGGCCGTCGTCGAAGCTGGCGGCGCCGAAATCCTCGTTCAGGTAGCCCGCCTCGTACACCTCCTGCAGCCGCTGGAAGCCCGCCTGCGCCGCCGGCGTATCGGCGTAGTGCGCCTGGTTGGCCGTGTATTGTTCGGCGAAGTCGGGATTGGCGGCCTGGACGTTGAAGTAGTCCGCCAACACGAACAGCTGGCTGGTCCAGGTGTCGCGGTAGGTCTGGATCACCGGCGCCTTGTCGGTCTGCTCGGCGATCACGGCGTTGTTCGCCATGAACTCTTCCCAGGTCGTCGGCACCTCGAGGCCCAGCTCCTCGTAGGTCGGCACGTGGTAGAGGATCCCGCCGCCCATCGCCGCCTCGTAGGGCACACCGTAGACGTTGCCCTCGCCGTCCATGACGGTCTGCAGGAACGACTCGTTCAGCGCCGCGACGTTCGGCAGGTCGCCGATGGCGACGAGCGTGCGGTCGGGGCGCAGCGCCTGGAACAGCGAGCCGGAATTGTAGCTGAAGATGTCCGCCATCTCGCCGGTGGCGAGGCGGGTCTTGACGATGTTGTCGCCCTCGCCGCCGCCGGGCCGCAGCTCGATGTCGAAGCTGACGTCGGGGTTCTGCTCGGTGTAGGCGGCGATCAGCGCGTCGAACGCGGCCTGCGTCGCGGCGTTGTTGTCGATCAGGACGCTCAGCTCCTGCGCCGACAGGGCGCCGCCCGAGAGCGCCAGCAGCGTGGC
This sequence comes from Wenxinia marina DSM 24838, assembly GCF_000379485.1. Lineage (GTDB taxonomy): Bacteria > Pseudomonadota > Alphaproteobacteria > Rhodobacterales > Rhodobacteraceae > Wenxinia > Wenxinia marina. The sequence continues at coordinate 47,468 of NZ_KB902292.1, read as the reverse complement.
GAGCGCGGTGGAGCGGGTCAGTCTGTTGGTCATGTCGTGTCTCCTCCCTGTTGTCCCGGCCGGGGCCGGCGTCTCCTCTCCGATTACGCCTCCGGCGCGTCGAAGACGATTTCGTGGGTGCCGGGGCCGTAGGTGCCACCGCCGATCTCCTCGGCGGCCACCCCCTCGCAGCCCTCCGGCAGGGTGACGGTGTAGGTCACGTGCCCTCCCTCGATCCGCCAGGCCGCCTCGATCCGGCCGTGCCGGCACTCGTGCCACATCGTCACGTGCCCGAGGGCGGGCAGGATGCGGGGCGACAGGCGCACCCGGTCGAAGCCGGGCGCCTCGGGGTCGGGGGCCACGCCCGCGACCTCCTCGAACAGCCACTGGCAGACCGCGCCGTAGGCGTAGTGGTTGTAGCTGTTCATGTCGGGGTCGTAGATCGTGCCGTCCGGCCCCAGCGCGTCCCACCTCTCCCAGATCGTCGTCGCGCCACGCTCCACCTGGTAGAGCCAGCCCGGCACCTTGCGGTTCAGGAACACCTTCTCGGCGAGGTCGGTCATGCCCAGCTTCGTCAGCGCCGGCAGCAGGGCAGGGGTGCCGATGAAGCCGGTGCCGATCAGGTGCTCGGCATCCTCCACCACCCGGCGGAAGTAGGCCCGGCCCGCCTCCCGGTGCTCGTCCGGGACCAGGCCATACAGGAAGGCCAGCGCCCACGAGGTCTGATCGTTGTGCGCGATCCGGCCGGTGGAGGTGAAGTATTCCGCGCCGAAGGCGGTCCGGATCTCCTCCGCCCGCTCCGTCAGGCGGGCCTGCTCGTCCGCGCGGCCGAGGATGCCGGCGATCCGCGCCGCCAGCTCGGTCGAGATGAAGTGGTAGATCGTCGCCGCGCAATCGTCGGCGATGGTCGGCCGCGGCTTGCGGTTGTCGCCCACCGGCTGCAGCCAATCGCCGAAGGTGAAGCCCTTCTGCCCCCAGACCGCGTGCGGCCGGATGATCGGCCCGTCCGAGATCGACCACAGGTAGTCGAGCCAGCGCAGCATCGCCGGGAAGTTCTCTTCCAGCACGCCGACATCGCCGTAATGCAGGTACAGCTGCCACGGGATGATGGTGATCACGTCGCCCCAGCCGGTGGAGCCGGCCCAGACCTGTTCCGCCCCGTCGCCGCCCCAGTCGGTGCGGGTACGGACCGGGATCATCCGCGTCGGGTCGGGCGAGAAATGCGGCACCGCGCCGTCCTCGCGCTGGTCGTGGCAGACGTCGCGCAGGTACTTCTTGAGGAACGTCTCGCAGTCGGCCAGCCAGCAGGCGGTCCCGGCGAAGACCTGCGCGTCGCCGGTCCAGCCCAGCCGCTCGTCCCGCTGCGGGCAGTCGGTCGGGACCTCGATGAAGTTCGACCGCTGCGACCAGATGGTGTTCAGGACCAGCCGGTTCACCTCCGGCACGCCGCACTCGAACCCGCCCGCCAGGTCGGGAACTGAGGTGAGGGGGACCATTTCGATCTTCGTGACCTCGGCGTCGCCCTCGATCTCGACCCGCGCATAGCGGAAGCCGAAGAAGGTGAAGACCGGCTCCCACCTCTCGGCGCCGTCGCCGCCGAGCGTGTAGCGAAACTCGGCCCGCGCGGCGCGGTAGTTGCGATTGTCGAACTGCCGGTCGGGGCCGAGAATCTCCGAGTGGCTGACGCGGACCGTGGCGCCCTTCGTACCCTGCACCGTTAGGCGGACCACGGCGCCGGCGTTTTGGCCGAAATCGTGGATCGTCGCCCCGCCGGCCTGCCAGCTCTCCACCGGGAGGATCGGGTCCAGCGCCTTCACCGCGCCCGTCTCGTGCGGGACGAAGGTCGGGGTCAGGTCGAGCACCGCAACGCCCCCGGTAGCGGTCGGCGCGCGGCCGCCGTCGGCGTCCTCTCCGTGGTAGATGCCCTGCGCGGTGACGGGCGTCGTCCCGCTCTCCCAGTCGCCCTCGGTGGCGACCAGGACCTCGCCGCCCGCCGTCAGCTCGGCGATGGCGGCGACCGTGTCGCCCCAGGTGTTCACCGCCGGCATCGGCGGCCACATCAGCTTACCCCGGTACCAGCCGTCGCCGAGCCAGATGTCGAGCCGGTTGGTCCCCGCCTGCAGCAGGTCCGCGACGTCGTAGTCCTGATAGGCGATCCGGTCGTCGTAGCAGGTCCAGCCCGGCGTCAGGTAATCGTCGCCCACGCGCCGGCCGTTTAGGAACGCCCGGTAGAGGCCGAGGGCGGAGATCCGCAGGCGCGCATCCTTCGGCACCTCGGCGAGGTCGAACGCGCGGCCGACGCGGGCCGCGGGGCCCTCGCGCTCGGGCTGCGGGTCCGGCGCGATCAGTTTCGCGTCGAACGCTACCTCGTGCGACGCGGTCGTGCGCGCTGCTGCCGCCGTGTCCAGGCTCATCCCCGTCTCCTCCCTCCGGTGCCTCTCCGCCCCTCCCGGTCGTATGTGCACCGTTATACGTGTATCCTTCTACAGGCCTGCCTCTCGATCAACGATTCGTTTCCCGCTATGCGGTGTCCGATGAGCAAGACAGCGACCCAGGGCGGCTCCGGCCGCGTGACGATCCGCACGGTCGCCGAGGATGCCGGCGTCTCGGTTGCGGCCGTGTCCAAGGTCCTGCGTGACGCCTACGGCGTCAGCGAGGCGCTGCGGACCAAGGTGGAGGCGTCGATCGGCCGCCTGGGCTATCGCCCCTCGGTCGCGGCGCGGGGGATGCGGGGGCGGACCTACACGATCGGCATCCTGCTGATCGAGATATCCAACCCGTTCCTGTCGCTGGTCGTCGACGGCGTGAACGCCGCGCTCGGGGCCTCGCGCTACAAGGCGCTGATCGGTCTCGGCCACAGTGCGACGGCGATCGAGACCACGCTCATCGAATCGATGATCGACTACCGGATGGACGGTCTCCTGCTCATCGCGCCCCGGATCGAGGGGGAGGAACTGGAGAGGGTGGCGGCGCAGATCCCGGTCGTCGCGGTGGCGCACCACCAGCCGGACGCCCGCGCCTTCGACACGGTCAATTCCGACGACCGGGCCGGCGCCGCCCTCGCCGTCCGGGCGATGGTGGAGCGGGGACACCGCGACATCGCGTTTCTCAGCTACGACGAGGCGCCGGACCATGCGACGGCGGTGGGTCGGCAGCGCGAGGCGGGATACCTCGACGCGATGGCACAGGCGGGGCTGTCCGACCGGGCCAGGATCATCCGGCACGGGTCCGGCGGCTTCGCCCCGTCCGATCCGTCGGTGTTCGACCAGCTCCTGGTCGCGGCGGACCGGCCCCGCGCGATGGTCATCTGGTCCGACCTCTTCGCGGTGCCGCTGCTGAACGCGGCCCGGATGCGCGGCCTCGACGTGCCGGGCGATCTCGCCATCGCGGGCTACGACAATTCCCCGGTCGGGGCGCTGCCGCTGATCGGCCTGGCGAGCGTCGATCAGGACCCCGGTCGTCTCGGCGGTATCGCCGTGACCCTTCTTCTGGACCGCATCGAGGGTCGCACCACACCCGAGCACCGGCTGGTCGCGCCGCGCTTCGTCCCGCGCGGCAGCATCTGACGTCCGGCGCATCCACACCGTCTCAGCCGCGGCCCGCGACGGAGGACTGGTAGCGCTCCAGCTCGGCGATCAGGGGTTGGCCGGCGGCGACGTCCTGGCGTTCGCAGAACTCGGCCCAGACGGCGGCGAACGGCAGGTCCCGCGCCTCTTCCGTCAGCAGCAGCCGAGCGGTGCCGTCGAGCCGCGCCTCCACCTCCTTCAGCCGGGCCTGCGGCAGCAGCAGGGCGCGCAGCAGCGCCTTCTGCATGTTGCGCACGCCGATGACCCACGCCGCGGTCCGGCTGATCGTGGCGTCGAAGAAGTCGAGGCCGATATGGGTCTTTTCCAGAAGGTCGGCGAAGACCAGCTCCTGCGCCATCTGCAGGATGTCGTCGTTCTGCAGGATCACGTGGTCGCTGTCCCAGCGCATCGGTCGGCTGACATGCAGCAGGATCTCGTCCAGCGACAGTGCGACGGCCGACAGCTTGTCGGCGATGTTCTCGGTCGGGTGGAAGTGCCCCATGTCGAGGCAGAGCAGCGTGCCGCGCCGGATCGCGTAGCCGAGGTAGAATTCGTGGCTGCCGACGGTGCAGGCCTCGACGCCGATGCCGAAGAGCTTGCTCTCGACCGCGTCGCGCATGTGGGGCCGGTCCTCGGCCAGCATCGCGTCCAGCGACGCCTCCAGCCGCCGCCGCGCCGCCATGCGGTCGACGGGGATGTCCTTGTAGCCGTCGGGGACCCAGATGTTGTTGATGCAGGGACTGCCCAGCTCGGCCCCCATCCGGTCCGCGATCTCGCGGGTGCGGCGGCCGTGCTCGATCCAGAAATCGCGGATGCCGGCGTCGGGGTGCGACAGGGTCAGGTTGTCGTCCGCCTTCTGGTGCGCGAAGAAGGTCGGGTTGAAGTCGAGCCCGAGGCCCTGATCCTTCGCCCAGTCGACCCACGGCGCGAAGTGGCGGTACTCGATCTCGTCCCGGTCCGGCGTCTCCTCGGTGTCCATGTAGAAGGCATGGAGGTTGAGGCGGTGCTTGCCGGGGATGTTGCGGTAGGCGAATTCCAGGTCCGCCCGCAGCTCCGTCGGATTGCGCGCCCGGCCCGGATGGTTGCCGGTTGCCTGGATGCCGCCGCCAGAGGTGCCGCTCTTTCCCTCGAAACCGACCACGTCGTCGCCCTGCCAGCAATGCACCGAGATCGGGATCGTCGCCAGCCGCTCGATCGCCGCCTCGGCGTCCACGTCCCACGCGGCGAAGGCATGGCGGGCGTCGTCATAGGTGCGGGTCATCGTGTCCTCCTCCCCTGCGGCGCGCCTACCGCGTGAACGCTTCCTTGTTGCCGGCGTCCACATTGATGATGTTGCCGGTGGACTTGGCGCTGGCGTCGGACGCCAGGAAGTACGCCGCCTCGGCGATGTCCTCGGGCAGGACCGACCGCTTGAGGAGCGAGCGGTTGCGGTACATCTCCTCCAGCCCCTCCTTGTCGGTGCCGTAGGTCGAGGCGCGCTGATCCAGCCACTCGCCCTCCCAGATGCGGGAGCCGCGCAGGACGGCGTCGGGGTTCACCACGTTCACCCGGATGCCGGCGTCCGCGCCTTCCAGCGCGAGGCAGCGGGCGAGGTGGATCTCGGACGCCTTGGCGGTGCAGTAGGCCGACGCGTTGGGCGAGGCGGCGAGGCCGTTCTTGGAGGCGACGAACACCACCGCGCCGCCGAGGCCCTGCCGGCGCATCAGGCGGAACGCCTCGCGGCTGACGAGGAAGTAGCCGGTGGACAGGATCGACAGGTTGCGGTCCCACAGCTCCAGCGTCGTCTCCTCGATCGGGGCGGAGGAGGCGATGCCGGCGTTGGAGACGAGGATGTCGATCCCGCCGAACTCCACGCTCGCCTCCGTGAACGCCCGTGCCACGGCGCCCTCGTCGGTGACGTTCATCGTGACCGTCCGCACCACGTCGGCGCCGAACTGCTGCACGAGGCGGTCCTTCGTCGCGGCCAGCTGGTCCTCGGCGATGTCGGCCAGCACGACGCACGCGCCCTCGGAGAGGTAGCGCGCGGCGGTGGCGGAGCCGATGCCGCCGGCGCCGCCGGTGACGAGCGCGACGCGGCCAGCGAGGGATTTCGGCTTTGGCATGCGCTGGAGCTTCGCCTCTTCCAGCAGCCAGTATTCGATGTCGAACGCCTCCTGCTCGGGCAGGCCGACATACTCGCTGACCGAGGAGGCGCCGCGCATGACGTTGATCGCGTTGACGTAGAACTCGCCCGAGATGCGGGCCGTCGCCTTGTCCTTTGCGAAGGTGATCATGCCGACGCCGGGGACGAGGTAGACCACCGCGTTGGGGTCGCGCATCGGCGGGCTGTCCGGGCGCCTGCAGCGTTCGTAATAGGCCGCGTAGTCGTCGCGGTAGGCGACGATCTGGGCGGACAGGCCGTCGATCACGGCGTCGGTGTCGGGGGTCGCGGGGTCGAAGTCGACGACCAGCGGGCGGATCTTGGTTCGCAGGAAGTGGTCGGGGCAGGAGGTGCCGAGCGCAGCGAGGGCAGGCATGTCGGCGGCGTTGACGAAGTCCAGCACCGCGTCCTGGTCGTCGAAATGGCCGACCATGTGCTGATTGCCCGAGACGAAGCCGCGGATCGCCGGCATCAGCCGGGCGGCGACTGCGCGCCGCTCATCGGCCTTCAGGCTCTTGTGGACCGGGCCGCCGAAGGGCTTGCGCGCCTCGTTCCGGTCGAAGTAGGCGATGGCGCGGTTGATGATCTCCAGCGTCAGCTCGTAGCAGTCCTTCGCGTCGTCGGCCCAGGTGAACAGGCCGTGTGATTCCAGGACCACGCCCTTGGCCTGCGGGTTCTCCAGGCAGAACTTCTCCAGCCACAGGCCGAGCTCGTAGCCCGGGCGCTTCCACGGCAGCCAGCCGATCTCGCCGCCGAAGATCTCTTCGGTCAGGCGCTGCGAGTCCCGGGATGCCGCGATGGCGATGATCGCGTCGGGGTGCATGTGGTCGACATGGGCCTTCGGCACGTAGGCGTGCAGCGGCGTATCGATGGAGGCGGCGCGGGGGTTCAGGGCGAAGGTGCAGTGGGGCAGGTAGCCCACCATCTCGTCCTCGTGCGCGGACCCGCGGTAGACGCCCTTCAGCGCGCGCAGCTTGTCCATGTAGAGCGTGGCGAAGCCGTCGAGCCTGATCGACCCCACGTCGCCGCCGGAGCCCTTGACCCACAGCACCTCCACCGGCTCTCCAGTGAGAGGGTCGCGTTCGGTGACCTTGGCCGAGGTGTTGCCGCCGCCGTAGTTGGTGATCCTCTTGTCGGCGCCGAGGAGGTTGGAGCGGTAGAGCAGCTTTTCGGGCTCGCTCATCGTGGCGGCGCGGGCGTCGTCCCACGCGTTCTCCAGCAGTGCGGCGCGCTTGAGCATGGCGAGTCCTCCCTGCGGGCGGCGACCGCCCGTCCGGTCGATCTGTGGGGCGGGTGCGACGGAATGTCAATCTTAACCGCTCACATCCAGTCATTCTGCGACGCAGCATGATTGACTATGATTGAAACTGATTGACAGAAGAGGGGCGCCTCCGCAACGTCGGACCTCAGGGAGGAATCGATGCACGAGACGGAGCGCCACCGCGTCATCCTGTCGGCCGTCCAGGACAGGCCGGTCGTGACCGTGCCCGACCTCTGCCAGCTGACCGGCGCCAGCGAGGCGACGATCCGCCGCGACATCGCCGCCCTGCACGTCCAGAAGAAGTTGCGCCGGGTGCGAGGCGGGGCGGAGGCGATCGCGCCGCCGCACTTCGTCGGCCTCGCCGGGCGCACCTTCGCGGTGAACGCGACGCGCCACACGGCGCAGAAGCAGGCGATCGCCCGCGCCGCCGCGGACCTCTGCGAGGACGGCGAGCCGATCATCATCAACGGCGGCACGACGACCTTTCAGATGGTGCATCCGCTGGCGACGCGGCGGCTGCAGGTGTTCACCAACTCGTTCCCGATCGCCGAGCACCTGCTGAAGCATTCCAAGAACACGATCATGCTGTCGGGCGGCGCGATCTACCGCGAGCAGAACATCATCCTCTCGCCGTTCGAGAACGACGTGACGCGCAATTTCTACGCCCGGCGGATGTTCATGGGCGCGCAGGGCCTCGGGCCGCTGGGGCTGATGGAGGCGGACCCGCTGCTGATCCAGGCCGAGCAGAAGTTGATCGGGCAGGCGGACGAGCTGGTGGTGCTGGTGGACAGCAGCAAGTTCGAGAACCGCTCCAGCCTGGTCCTGTGCCCACTGCACCGGATCGACGTGGTGATCACGGACGAGGGGATTTCCGACCGCGCCGCGGCGATGCTGGAGGCGGCGGACGTGAGGCTGATCGTGGCGGCGAGCGGCGCCGCTGCGGCGGAAAAGGGGGCCTGACCCGGCCCCGGACCATGACAGGGAGGAGACGTTCATGGGCATGACGAGGAGACTGTTCGGGGGCGCGGCGCTGGCCGCGCTGGCCCTTGCCGGCGGCGCGGCGTCCGCGCAGGACGACACGGTGCGCATCGCGCTGGTCGTGAAGGCGCTGGGCATCGGCTTCTTCGAGGCCGCGGCGGAGGGCGCACAGGAGGCGGCGGACGAGCTAGGCAACGTGGAGCTGATCTACACCGGCCCGACCGACACCACGGCCGAGGGGCAGATCGAGGTGATCAACTCCCTCATCGCCCAGCAGGTCGACGCCATCGCCGTCAGCGCGAACGACACCGACGCGCTGGTGCCGGCGCTGCAGCGGGCGATGGAGCGGGGGATCACGGTCATCAGCTGGGATTCCGGCGTCGCACCCGAGGGCCGCGAGATGCACCTGAACCCGTCCTCGAACGCGCTGATCGGCAACATGATCATCAAGCTCGCCGCCGACCACCTGCCGGACGGCGGGCAGGTCGCGATCCTGTCGGCCAGCGCCACCGCCACGAACCAGAACACCTGGATCGAGGAAATGAACGCGGTCATGGGCAACTACCCGGGCATCGAGGTGGTCGCGACGGTCTACGGCGACGACCTCGCCGACAAGTCCTACCGCGAGGCGCAGGGCCTGATGCAGACCTATCCCGACCTCGACGCGATCATCGCGCCGACCTCCGTCGGCATCGTCGCCGCCGCGCGGGCGGTCGAAGATGCGGGCAAGGTCGGGCAGGTGAACGTGACCGGCCTCGGCCTGCCGTCCGAGATGGCGGGCGCGATCGAATCCGGCGCCTCGCAGTCCTTCGCGATCTGGAACCCGATCGACCTCGGCTACTCGGCGACGATGCTGGCCTATGCGCTGGCCACCGATCAGGCCGAGGCGGCGCCGGGGGCGGAGATCCCGATGGGCCGGATGGGCACGCTCACGCTCGACGACAACAGCGAGGGCGCGATGGCCGACCCGTTCACCTACGATGCGTCGAACATCGACGAGTTCAAGGACATCTTCTGATGCCCGTCCCGGCGCGGGGATCGGCCCCGCGCCGGGGCTGTCCGGACACGCGGTCATGCTGATGCAGGTGGACAAGAAGGCCGAGGTCGCGGTCGCGCCGGTGCTGGCACTGTCCGGCATCACCAAGACCTTTCCGGGCGTCACCGCGCTCTCGGAGGTGTCGCTGGAGCTGTATCCGGGGCAGGTGACCGCCCTCGTCGGCGAGAACGGCGCCGGCAAGTCCACCATCGTCAAGGTGCTGACCGGCATCTACCAGCCGGACGGCGGCACGATCCGCCTCGACGGACGGGCGGTGACGTTCCCCTCGGCGCAGGCCGCGACCGCCGCCGGGATCACCGCCATCCACCAGGAGACGGTGCTGTTCGACGAGCTGACCGTCGCCGAGAACATCTTCATCGGCCACGCCCCGCGGACGCGGTGGGGCCTGATCGACTGGCCCGCGATCCGGGCGCGGACGCGCGAGATTCTCGACCGGATAGACGCCCCCCTCGATCCGATGACGCCGCTGAAGGAGCTGGGCATCGCGTCCAAGCATCTCGTCGCCATCGCCCGCGCGCTGTCGGTCGACGCCCGCGTCGTCGTGATGGACGAGCCGACGGCGGCGCTGTCGCAGAAGGAGATCGAGGAGCTGTACGCGCTGGTCGAGCGGCTGAAGGAAGAAGGCCGCGCGATCCTGTTCATCAGCCACAAGTTCGACGAGATCTTCCGCATCGCCGACCGCTACACCGTCTTCCGTGACGGGAGCCACGTGGGCTCCGGCCTGATGGCCGACGTCGGCGAGGGCGAGCTGGTGCGGATGATGGTCGGCCGGTCGGTCGACCAGATCTTCCCCAAGCGGACCCGCGCGCCGGGGGACGAGGTGCTGCGCGTCGAGGGCTTCGCGCATCCGACCGAGTTCGACGGCATCTCGTTCGCGCTGCGGCGGGGCGAGATCCTCGGCTTCTACGGCCTCGTCGGCGCCGGGCGGTCCGAGCTGATGCAGGCGATCTTCGGCATCACTCGCCCCTCGGCCGGGACGCTCACGGTGGGCGGGCAGGCGGTGGCACCGCGCTCGCCCGCCGACGCCATCGCGCACGGCATCGTCTATGTCCCCGAGGACCGCGGCCGACAGGGCGCGATCATCGGCCTGCCGATCGTCCAGAACGTCTCGCTGCCGTCGCTGGCGCAGACGTCGCGCCGCGGCTTCCTGCGGATGGCCGAGGAGTTCGCGCTGGCCCGGCGCTATGCCGAGCGGCTGGAGCTGCGCGCGGCCGCGCTCGACCAGGACGTCGGCACGCTGTCGGGGGGCAACCAGCAGAAGGTGGTGATCGCCAAGTGGTTGGCGACGCAGCCGCGGGTGATCATCCTCGACGAGCCGACCAAGGGGATCGACATCGGGTCGAAGGCCGCCGTCCACGCCTTCATGGCCGAGCTGGCGGCGGAGGGGCTGGCGGTGATCATGGTCAGCTCGGAGATCCCGGAGATCCTCGGCATGTCCGACCGGGTCATCGTGATGCGTGAGGGGCTGATGGTGGCGGAGCTGGAGGGCGAGGACCTGACGCCAGAGACGCTGGTGCGGCATGCCGCCGGCATAAGGGGCACGGCATGAGCGTCCTGAAATCCCGCGAGGCGCTGCTGGTCGGGATCATCGGCCTGCTGCTGGTGCTGATCGCCGGCCGCTTCCCGGCCTTCGTGGCGCCGGACAACCTGGCCCGGGTGTTCAACGACACCGCGCCGCTGATCCTGCTGGCGCTGGGCCAGACGGTCGTGATCCTGACCCGCTGCATCGACCTGTCGGTCGCCGCGAACCTGGCCCTGACGGGCATGGTCTGCGCGCTGATCAACAGCACGATACCGGGCGTGCCGCTGCCGGTCATCCTCGCCCTCGTGCTGGCGATGGGGGCGGCGATGGGTGCGATCAACGGCCTCCTCGTCTGGAAGCTGACGATCCCGCCGATCGTGGTGACGCTGGGGACGATGACGATCTATCGCGGCGTGATCTTCGTGATCTCGGGCGGGGAGTGGGTGAACGCGCACGAGATGACCCCCGGCTTCACCGGCTTCCCCCGGGCGACATTCCTCGGCCTGCCGGTCCTCGGCTGGATCGCGGTCATCGCCGTGATCCTGTTCGTCCTGATGATCGCCCGCACGCCGCTGGGCCGCGCCTTCTACGCCGTCGGCGGCAATCCGAACGCGGCCGTGTATGCCGGGATCGACGTGGGGCGGACCCAGTTCCTGGCGTTCGTCCTGTCGGGCGCGCTCGCCGGCCTCACCGGCTACCTCTGGGTCGCGCGCTACCAGGTCGCCTACGTCGACATCGCCGGCGGGTTCGAGCTGGAGGTGGTGGCGGCCTGCGTGATCGGCGGCATCTCCATCGCCGGCGGGGCGGGGACGGTCGTCGGCACGCTGCTGGGGGCGCTGTTCCTCGGCATCGTGAAGAACGCCCTGCCGGTCGTCGGCATCTCGCCGTTCTGGCAGATGGCGATCTCGGGCACCGCCATCGTGGTCGCGGTCGCCTTCAACGCCCGCCGCGGGCGCGGCCGGGGGCGGATCATCCTCAAGCGCGCGGAGGGGACGGCATGACGGACGCGACCCTGGTGAACGAGCAGCGCCGCCACATCCCCGACCGGCTCGAAGGACCGGCGGCGCGGCTGGCGAAGCGCTGGGAGGTGCTGCTGCTGGCGGTGGCGGTGGCGATCTTCGTCGCCAACTCCTTCGCCTCGCCGTACTTCCTGAACGCCTGGAACCTCAGCGACGCGACGTTCAACTTCACCGAGAAGGCGATGATCGCCTTCGCGATGGCGCTGCTGATCATCGCGGGCGAGATCGACCTCTCGGTCGCGTCGATCCTGGCGCTGGCCTCGACCGCGATGGGGGCGGCGGCGCAGCTGGACGTGGGCGTGCCGGTGCTGGTCCTGATCGGCCTCGGCACAGGGCTCATGTGCGGGGCGTTCAACGGGCTGCTGGTGACCGGCTTCGGCCTGCCGTCGATCGTGGTCACCATCGGCACGATGAGCCTGTTCCGCGGGATCAGCTACATCGTCCTCGGCGACCAGGCCTACGGAGGCTACCCGTCCGGGTTCTCGTGGTTCGGACGCGGCTACGCATTCTGGGTCATCTCGATCGAGCTGGTGCTCTTCGCCGCGCTGGCGCTGATCTACTACGTGGTCCTGCACCGCACCAACTTCGGCCGTGCCGTCTACGCCATCGGCAACAACCCGACGGGCGCGCTGTTCTCGGGCATCCGCGTGGCGCGGGTGAAGTTCGTGCTGTTCCTGCTGACGGGCCTCATGTCCGGGGTCGCGGCGGTCTGCCTGACCTCGCGCCTCGGCTCCACCCGGCCGTCCATCGCGACGGGGTGGGAGCTGGAGGTGGTGACGATGGTCGTCCTCGGCGGCGTGAACATCCTCGGCGGCTCGGGGTCGATCCCTGGCGTGGTGATCGCGGCGTTCGTGATGGGGCTGGTGACGTTCGGCCTCGGCCTGCTGAACGTGCCGGGCATCGTGATGTCGATCTTCGTCGGCCTGTTGCTGATCGGGGTGATCGCGTTGCCGCGGCTGTGGGGGATGTGGAGGCGCAGATGAGCGAGAAACACGCGTTCCGGATGCGGCTGAACCCCGGCATGGCGGCGGAGTACGAGCGGCGCCACGACGCGATCTGGCCCGAGCTGGTGGCGCTGCTGCGCGACGCAGGCGTGTCGGACTACTCGATCCACCTCGACGAGGAGACGCACATGCTGTTCGGCGTCCTGTGGCGGACCGACGATCACGGCATGGACGCGTTGCCGCAACACGAGGTGATGCGCCGCTGGTGGGCCCACATGGCGGACATCATGGAGACGCAGGCGGACAATGAACCGGTGGCGGTGCCGCTGAGATGCGTCTTCCACATGCCATGAGGGTCGCCGTCGTTGATGTCGGCAAGACCAACGCCAAGGTGGCGCTGGTCGATACCGGGACGCTGACCGAAGTGGCGGTGCGACGGACGCCCAACCTGGTGCAGCCGGGGCCGCCCTGGCCGCACTTCGACCTGAACGGCCTCTGGGACTTCATCCTCGGCGCGCTGGCGGAGCTGCAGGCGGCGCACGGGGTGGACGCGATCAGCGTGACGGCCCACGGGGCGTCGGCGGTGCTGCTGGACGCAGGCGGCGGGCTGGCGGCGCCGATGCTGGATTACGAGCATGACGGGCCGGATGGGGTGGCGGTGGAGTACGACGCCATCCGCCCACCCTTCGAGGCGACCGGCTCGCCCCGCCTGCCGATGGGCCTGAACCTCGGCGCGCAACTGCACTGGCAGCTGGCGGTCGATCCCGGCCTGCGGGACCGCGTGGCGCAGGTGGTGACCTACCCGCAATACTGGAGCGGCCGGCTCACCGGCGTCTGGCGCTGCGAGGCGACGTCCCTCGGCTGCCACACCGACCTGTGGGAGCCGGTGGCGGGGCGGTTCAGCGCGCTGAAGGACCGGCTCGGCCTGCCGTTCGCTCCGCTGGCGCGGGCGGACAATGTGCTGGGGCCGGTCCTGCCGGAGGTGGCGGCACGGACCGGCCTGTTGCCCGGGACGCCGGTCGTCTGCGGCATCCACGATTCCAACGCCTCGCTCTACCCCCACCTCCTCGGCCGGACCCCGCCCTTCGCGGTCGTCTCGACCGGCACCTGGGTGATCTCGATGGCGGTCGGCAGCGCCGTGCCCGCCCTTGATCCTGCGCGGGACACGCTGATCAACGTCGCCGCCACCGGCGCCCCCGTGCCGTCCGCCCGCTTCATGGGCGGGCGCGAGTTCGAACGCGTGGCGGGGGAGGGGCCCGCCCCGACGGAGGCGGAGGTGGCGTCCGTCCTCTCCCGCGCAGCGATGCTGCTGCCGGCGGTGGAGCCGGGCTCGGGCCCGTTCGCCGGCCGCGCCGCGCGCTGGACGGTGCCGGAGGTCGACCTGAGCCCTGGCAAGCGGACGGCGGCCGCATCGTTCTACCTCGCCGGCATGACGGCGACCTGCCTGCGATTGACCGGAGCCGAAGGTCCGGTCGTTCTGGAGGGGCCGATGGCGGCCAATCGCCTGCTGTCCGGGATGCTGGCCGCCGCCACGGGCCGCCACGTCATCGCGGCCGACGGCGCGACCGGGACGTCCATCGGCTCCGTCCTTCTGGTCGATCCGCGGGCCAAGAGTCTTGAGGTCGGCACCCGGGTCGACGCGCCCGATGAATGGGCGGACTATGCCGACCGCTGGGTTGCGACAGTGGAGAGCTGCTTCGACAACTAGACAATCACATCGCGTGAGGGGGACTGTCAGAAGAACCGCTTGAGCGGGGCAGGGTGCGGACCTTGCCTCGTCGGATGACCCAGCCGAACCCGTTCCGTTACTTCAAGACCAGCCCCGAGATCATCCGCCTGGCGGTGATGCTGTATGTCCGCTTCCCGCTCTCGCTCAGGAACGTCGAGGACCTCCTGCATGAGCGCGGCATCGAGGTCAGCCACGACACCGTGCGCTACTGGTGGAACAGGTTCGGGCCGATGTTCGCGGCGGAGATCCGGCGGTGCCGAATACAGAGCCTGCGGTCCAGCAGATGGCAGTGGCACCTCGACAAGGTCTTCGTGAAGATCAGCGGCAAGACGCACTACCTCTGGCGCGCCATCGACCACGAGGGCGAGGTGCTGGAGGCGGTCGTCACCAAGACCCGGGATCGCGCGGCAGCCCTGCGTTTCCTGAAGAAACTGCTGCGCCGACACGGTCGGCCAGAAGTCCTGGTCACCGACCGGCTCCGGACCTACGGAGCCGCCCTTCGACAACTCGACCTGCAGGGCAAGCAGCAGTTGGATGGTCGTTGGATCAACAACAGGGCAGAGAACTCACACCTGCCGCTCCGAAGGCGGGAGAGGGCGATTCTTCGCTTCCGGCGGATGCGAAGTCGTCAAAAGTTCGCCGCCGTCCACTCCTCCGTCTACAACCACTTCAATCTCGAGCGCAGCCTCTCTAGCCGATCCATCTTCAGGACGAACCGCACCGCCGCATTAGAGGAGTGGCGCGGCCTCTATGCGGGGTAGGGGAAGCTCGTCCGCCGCAAACTGAGACTGGTTCGCATTAGTCTGACAGCACCCTTGCTGGCCTACATGACCTTCCCGGCCCAGCACCGCGCCAAGCTTCACAGCACAAATCCGATCGAGCGCCTGAACGGCGAGATCAAGCGGCGCACCGATATCGTTGGCATCTTCCCGAATGAGAGCTCGATCCGCAGGCTCGTCGACGCGATCCTGATGGAGCAGACTGAAGAATGGACCGTCCAGCGCGGCCGTTACCTGACGCTGGAAACGCTCGCGCCGGTCTGCGATGATGTCATGGTCAGCCTGCCTGCTGCGCAGCGCGACTGACCTGCTCGGCCCGCAACAGAGCGCGAGGCCCGCCATCAGCTACACCACGAGCTGGGACACCATCGGGAAATGAACCGCACCGGGTTTCCCAAGGGCTTCAGCCTGTGAGAGGACGGAGCCATGGGGACGACATCAGTGAGATACGCGCCTGAGGTGCGCGAACGGGCGGTTCGGATGGTGGGCGATCACGCGGCCGACCATGGGAGCCAGTGGGCGGCGATCAAGTCGATCGCGCCGAAGATCGGTTGCACGGCGGAGACGCTGCGGCGGTGGGTGCGCGAGGCTGAGCGGGCAGTGGTGCCAGGTGCCGAAGCTCGAGCTGAGGAGGCGGCGCGGGTGAAGACGCTGGAGCGCGAGGTGCGGGAGCTCCGCCAGGCCAACGAGATCCTCAGGAAGGGTGTGCCGATGGATCGCCAATGGTCCGAGAGACATTGGCGCACGCGTTTTTGCGCAGGCGGAGCTCGACCGCCCATTGAAGCGATGATCGCGTTCATCGACGACCATCGGGCGCCCTACGGGGTCGAGCCGATCTGCCGCCAGTTGCCGATCGCCCCTTCGACGTATCACGCGCACCGGGCGCGAAAGGACGATCCTTCTCGACTGCCCGATCGCGCCAAGCGGGACGCCGAGCTGCGGGTCGAGATCGCCCGCGTCCATGCCGAGAACTTCGGCGTCTACGGCACCCGGAAGGCCTGGCGCCAACTGCTGCGGGAAGGCTTCGACGTCGCGCGTTGCACGGTGGAGAGGCTGATGCGCGCCATGGGCTTGCAAGGCGTCGTCCGCGGCAAGCGGATCAGGACGACGATCCCTGACCCGGCCCAGCCATGCCCGCGCGACAAGGTGAACCGGCAGTTCCAGGCCGCGGCGCCCAACCGGCTTTGGGTGAGTGACTTCACCTACGTGGCGACCTGGCGGGGCTTCGTCTCGTTCGGGGCCGTGCTGGAATCAGTGGCGCACTGGCCCCTCACAACAACCGCCGCCTGCGCGCGCCGATCAGTCATATCCCGCCAGCCGAGGCAGAGGCCGCCTACTACGCGCAGATCGACATGCAGCCGCAAGCTGCGTAACCCAAACCAACCAGCCTCCGGGAAACCTGGGGCGGTTCAAAACCCGGTGCGGTTCACTACGCGGGGTAGGGGCAGCTCATCCGCGGCAAACTGAGACTGGTTTGCGTTAGTCTGACAGCACCGTTCGTGTTCGTCTTACAGCAACCCCTAGAGAGGTTTTGCTCAAAAAGCTCCCTGCGCGCGAAGCACAGGAGCTTCTCTCTGGCTTTTGAACATTCAAGGCTGGAAAATACTTGGAAACTACGCCAGCCCTGGCTCAGCCTGCATGCGCATCGGTTCGCGGGTTCGCAGGGGTGGGCGAAACTTGGTAAGGGATGACGAGATGAGCAGGACGGCTCGCTGTATAGCACTGGTCTTAGCACTTGCCGGAAGCTGTCCTGCGTCGGCTGCCGAGGGTGAATTCCTCGACAATTTCGACCGTCTCGACGCCGGGCGGTGGTTCGTGTCCGATGGCTGGTCGAACGGCAGCCATCAGAACTGCCTCTGGTCGAGACGCAACGTCGCGGTCACGGATGGTCAACTTGTCTTGTCCATCACGGATGCCGATGTCCAAGACGCCGATGTGTCACTCGCTTGCGCAGAGATCCAGAGCGAGGGGCGCTACGGCTACGGGACGTTCGAGATGCGTGCGCAGATCCCGTTCGCGACTGGCCTGAACGCGAATTTCTTCACCTTCGTCGGCGCGCCTCAGAACCAGGTCCACAACGAAATCGACTTCGAGTTCATTGCGCCGCGAAGCCCGGTCCTGCAGACCAACTTCCATCGTGGGGATGAGCACGACCACGAGGAACTCGTCGACATGCCCGCCGACGACAGCTTCCGAACCTATTCAATGACTTGGCGATCGGATAGCATACAATGGTACATTGATGGCGACCTAGTTCGGGAGGTGGAAGGAGACAACATCCCGAACCTGGTTCAGAAGATCTATCTCAGCATCTGGTCGACCGATCAACTGGTCGAATGGATGGGCAGTTTCGACCCCGCCTCCGCCCCTCAGCAAATGAGGGTCGACTGGGTCGCTTACACCCCCCTCGGCCACGATTGTCACTTCGAGGGCTCGGTGCTCTGCGAGGCTGAGGTGGCGACGACCAGCTCGATCGAATCCGAATGAGTCCGGCGTCCGCTGCCTGTTCTGCGCCCTCGGACGAGAGGGTTTCCGTCACTTTCCGGAGCGTCGGCGGCAGGCGGCGCCGGTCGGTTTTGGTGGCGCGCGGTCAATGAGGGTCGACAAGAAACGTATCCTGAATCCGGACTGCAACGCCTGGTACGTGGTGCCCGCCATCGCGTTGTCGCTGTTCGTGTTCGCCTATTCGACACGGTTGGGGCAGGTGTCGATCCTGCTTTTCTATAGCGTCTGGTTTGGGCCGCTGATGTTCGCGCCGTGGCTCCTTCTGCGACGTCCCTGGCCGGTCCTGGCGCTTCTCGGCGTCTCAGCGCTGTTCGTGGCGTCCGTGATCTGGAGCGAGGCCCCCTCGACGACACTACGTTCCTCCATCCAGTACGGCACGACCGTCGCCTGCGCACTGATAGCTGCCCGGATGACGTCGGTGCCGAACCTTGCGCTCGGCGGGTCGATCGGCGGCTTGTTTATCATGATCTACTCGATGATTAACGGAGGTTATTCCTATGACTTCATCGATGGCACCTACGCCTTCACGGGTGCCTTTGCCTCCAAGAACCAACTCGGCTACCAAGCGACGCTGGCCATCATCTTCTCTCTGTCGCTGATTGGTCTCTTCCGGGCCCCTCGGCCCGTCGTAATCTTCGCGGTGATCACAACCGTCATTTCGGCCAGATTGATGTTCCTTTCGGACTCGGCGACTTCGTTGTTGACCGCCGGGGCGGCGCTCGCAACTTTTTTCCTTGCCCGGATCATCGTCGCCCTGGCGCCCATGCAACGCCGTGCCGCGGTGACGCTGCTGGTCAGCGGCGCCTTAGCGACAGCAATCACAGCCTACCGGGCCGGCGCTTTCGACGCGGTCCTTGCCGCCTTCGGCAAGGATGCTACGCTGACGGGCCGGACGTATCTCTGGAACCAGGCGATCGAGATCGGAGGCGCGCGTCCGATCCTCGGACTAGGATACAACGCGTTCTGGGTCGCCGGACGGCCCGATGCCGAGCGGCTGTGGGATGAGTTCTACATCACGGGTCGGACGGGGTTCCACTTCCACAATCTTCTGGTTCAGTCCTTCGTAGACCTCGGCCTTCTGGGGCTCGGCGCGATATCTGCGATCTGCGTGCTTCTTCTGGTCTTGCCCATGCGGGCGCTCGTTGCGGCCAGAGCGAATGGTTCGGTCGTCCTGTGTGCCGCGCTTGCCCTACTTTTTCTTCTCAGGTCGGTGTCTGAGGTGGACTTCATCACTTCGTATACGGCAGGGACGTTTCTCGTGAGTTTCGTGTTGCTGCATCTGTTTGATCATCTTCGGGTCACGCGGGCTCGAAATGCCGTCGGTGGCGAACATGTCACCGCTCTGCCGGCTTACTGAGGAGTCACGTGATGACGGTTTTTTATGAGACGCGTCACCCTTTAAGGTCAGACACAAAGGTAGCCCCCGTGAGTGACGATCGTATCGGTGGGGCAATCCCCGCTCCTCCGACCCATGGATCGGATATCCGAGGGGAGATTGACATCGGTCGCCTCCTGCGTGCCGTCCGCCGGCAGATATTCGTGATCGTCAGTTCCGCCGTCTTAGGCATCACGGTCGCCGTTCTGATCATTCTCGGAACTGTGCCGCAATATACCGCGGTCGAAACCGTCCTTCTGGACGCGGAGAGAGCCGAACTTCTCAATGAAGTCTCACCGCTGCCAAGCGCCATTCGCTCGGATTCGGCTGTGCAGAGCGAGATCGAGATAATCAAGTCGCAGGCCGTAGCCTTAGGCGTGGTCGATCGTCTTGACCTCGACGAGGATGCCATGTTCCTGTCGCCTCCGACCGATCTTGTCCCGGGGATTCTCGCATCGGTCTCGGCTGTGTTAGATCCGATCCGGCAGGTCCTGACCCCGGCGGCGCCCGCTACCACAATGCCAAACAGCACGGAGACCGGCCAGGGGGCGACGGCGGAGGCGGTTCTGCAGGAGGTGCAAGCACTTTCCCCCCGCGAGATCGCCGCCCGGCTCCTCCGGTCGCGGATTGAGGTGCGGCGTGTGGGATTGAGCTTCGTAATCGAAATCGCCGTCCGCGACGTCGACCCCATTCGCGCCACTCAGATCGCACGGGCCTACGGTGCGGTATACGAACGCTTTCAGCTAGAAGCGACAGGTGAGGTCGCAGGCAATGCGGCGGACTGGCTAGAGGAACGGATCGACGTTTTGGAACAACTGAGCCTCGAAGCCGCCTCGAACCTCCAGCAGTTCAGACAGGACAACGACCTCTATTCCGTCCGGGGTGAGCTTCTAAACGAACAGCAGATCTCTGAACTAGCCAGCCAGCTTGTCTCGGCGGCGGCAGCGACTGCGGAACGGCAGGCTCAGTATTTAAGCTTGGAGTCGCTGCGGGAGCAGGCGGAAGACGGCGCGACCGTCGTTGCCGTTCCAGATGCGGTGGAGGGAGAGAGCCTCGCTTCTCAGGACCTCAGGCGGGAATATATCGACACCCAACTCCGCTACCGCCGGCTCGTCGCACAGTTCGGCGAAGATCATCCGCAGGCCCTGCAGTTGAAGCAGGCCCTGACGGACCTTGAGGAAACCAATCGTCTTGAACTCGATCAGGCGACCGAAGCGGCGCGTATCGCCTACAATGTCGCGCTCAGCCGGGAGAACTCGCTGCGAGGCGATCTCGATGCAGCCACCTCGAGCGGAAACCTCGACTATTCCCTCCGCGGCCATTTGCAGCAGCTCGAGGCGCGTGCGCAGACGTTTGACGCGATCCACCGCCAGTACCTCCAGCGCTACGAAGTCGCGAGCCAGCAGCAAGGTTTCCCGATTGCCGCAGTTAAGGTCATAACCGAAGCGGAGGTTCCTGCGGCACCCTCCAGCCCTCAAAAGAGGGCCATGCTCTTGGCAGGCGCTTTCCTCGGGGGATTCATCGGCATGATGATCGCTGCCATGCGCGAAATGAGATCGAAGCCGCTTCGTACTCCCTCGGCCGTGCGGGAGATTGTGGGAGTGGGGTGCGCCGGGCTGATCCCTCGAGGTAAGTCAAGCCGAACCGATCGCAGTACTCGGACCCGTACCTTGGATCGCGTAGCGAGAATTTGCGAGAGTGCTGTGCGCGGGGGGCCGAAGCTGATCGGCATCGCTCCCCTAGACGACACGATCCGCGGCCAGTCCGATTTCGTGGACGAATTGGCGGAGCGACTGGCTAAGGACTCCAGGCAAAAGGTTCTCGTCGTGATTCCCGATACCGGAGCTCGAAGAAGACATACCAAAACGGGCATTCCGGGAAGTCCCCACCGAATTTCGCTCAACGCCGTACGCGCCAATCCTGAACGCGCCGACGGCATAGAGTTTCAAGGCGACGAAACGATGGTTGAAGACGATCTGAAGGATAACTACCGCTACATCCTTACCGTGCTGCCGCCTCTGACCTCGGCTGGGAACTTGAAGGTTCAGCCTCTCGCCTGCGACGCAACAGTCCTGCTAATTCCTTGGGGTAAGGTACTGCCGGATTATCTGTCGGATGCTCTGAAGGACCGGGAAAGCTTCGCCGACACGTTGCTGACTACCGTTCTGGACGGGGCTGATGTCACGAACGCCCGCCGATACATGAGCCATCGCAGTTTCGAAGAACGTGAGACCTATGCCTGACCTTGTTTTTCGGACCCTGTCTCTTCTGAGGACCGCAGCGCTGGCGGTCCTCGGAACCGCGACGGCATCCTTCGCCCAATCGGCGGACACACTCCCGGGCGACGCTTTCTCGCTCGCGCCCAACCAAAGCGTCCTCCTTAAGATCGGCCGCTGGGATCCCCTGACCGAATCCTACACGGCGTGGGACACACTTGGCGGCGAATTTGTCATCGGTCCCGACGGAATACTGAACCTGCCCGTCGTGGGCGCTCTCGACGTGAACAGTCGCACCACGGCGGAGGTGTCCGATGAGATCGTCGAGAGGGTACAGCAGCAGCTTGGTCTCAGTGGCTACATGCAGGCGGGCGTGACAATCGTCGACTACGGTACCTACTTCGTGTCGGGTGATGTTCGCGCGCCGGGTGCCTACGACTACATACCCGGAATGACCGTGCTCCAGGCAATTGGCCAGGCCGGCGGTCTGCCTGGCGGGTCTTCGCTCCTCATGAGGGGTGACCGCGACGCGGTCTACTCGATGGGCCGCTACAGGGTCCTTCAGCTCGAACTGTTTCGGCGACTTGCCACAGTGGCGCGGTTGTCCGCGGAACTCGAGGATCGCGACATCGTCGTTCCCGACGAGCTTGCCGAATTCCCCATGGGCGTGCAAATCATCCAGCAAGAACGGCAGATCATGATATCGCGCGAGTCGGCAATCGACGCCTCGCTTGCGCAGATCGCCGAACTCGAGACGCTGCTGCGCGAACAGATCTCCCGTTTCGATCGACAGCTCGAGCTTCGCGACGAACAGCTCGACCTGTTGAATGAGGAACTGTCGGTCGCGGAGAACCTGGTAAATCAGGGCCTTTCCCGCGCGGATAGACTAAGCGGACTGGAACGACAGGTCGCAGATCAGCAGGTAAGGCGGCTCGAACTCGAGACGGCTCGCCTCAACGCGGAGCAGGACCTGAACGACGCAGCGCGTGATCGCCTTCAGCTCATCAACTCTCGCGAGCTGGATCTTGTCGAGGGGTTACTGCAGCAGCGGAGCGCGGTCGAGAGATTGCGGGTCGAGATGGAGACTGAAGCTGCCCTCTATTCAGAGGCGCTCGATACCGGCACCGGACTGATACGATCCAGTGTCGACGGGTTGCCCGAATTCAACATCACGAGGGTGAGCGGCGGAAGTGTCGAACACATCGCGGCTGATCGGGACACCTTCATCAGGAGCGGTGACGTAATAGAAGTCGTCCTGGCGCAAGACATGGGTCAGGGCGTCATTTCGCTCGGTCTTGAGGGTCCGGATGCGGTTGGACTTGAGTCACCGACGGAGCAAGGCACATCGGACGCCAGCATCGGCGACTACGGAGCTCGCACCGCGGAGCCTGCTCAAAATGAAGGTGACGAAGGTCCCGGCATCGACCAGACGGAGCCGCTTGCCACGGAGTAGCGGCAGGGCTCGCTCTAGATCCGGCCGGAAGAGTTCGTCGAAGGCGACATCTTTTCGGTCGAACTGTTCGCTGAGATCAACCTCGACAGCTTTGCAAGCCAATCGAGTTCCGAGCTCGATCCGAGGTTGGTGCAGACCGATAGGGAGCGCAGGCCCATTGATATCGAAGAACGTGCCGCGGCGGCCCGAGGCGCGGCCCTCGTGCAACTCGGCAGACCAACGATCGGTAGAAACGCCTTCTCTCCTGCAAGGTTTTCGCTTGGCTGCTGCCGGTCCCGTGGACGGCAGGTTAAGGTAGCACCGAGCGCTCCTATGCTAACGATCCTGTCGTTGCGTCCGCGCGACCGTCAACGGCCTACGCCGACCCTTTCTCCCGATCAGGTCTAGTGGAGAAACAGACTGTTTCCGAGCTTGGCGAACGGACCTGGGAGGCTCAGAACCGTTATTTTATAGGCATTTAAGCTTCCAGTGGGCACAAAATTTGTCTGCCCACGGATTCCTGAAGCTCCGCTGTCCAACAAGGTTTGCCTTGGCCCCATTAAGGCGTTATTTAGGCAGAAATGGGGCGGCCCGGCCGAGGGCGATCGACGTGCAAAACTTCACTTGCACGGCCTCGTTCGTATTCAACGGTTGAAGCCGTCCTTACTTGTTGGTTGTTTGAAGGACTGGATTGTATGAAGAGCCTGACCCTAAACCGTGTGCACGTCAGGCCCGGATTGGTCGTGCCAAGTGTTACCTTTGCAATGCCAGACGGGCTTAGCAAAAGCATGCACGAACCTGCCGGAGGGCGTTCGAAGCGACTGATGGACATTTCCATTGCGCTGATCTTGATATTGGTGCTTGCGCCGATGTTCGTCTGGCTAGCGCTTCTTGTGACACTCACTTCGTCGGGTGGGGCGCTCTATGGTCATTCGCGGGTTGGATACGACAACCGCAGGTTCAAGTGCTACAAGTTTCGGACGATGCGTGCAGATGGCGACGTCGTCTTAAGCCGTTGGCTGGACACTCACCCAGAGGCCCGTCTTGAATGGGAAACGACGCAGAAGCTTGCGTTCGATCCTCGTGTGACGACGGTGGGCCGGTATCTGAGGAAGTTAAGTCTCGATGAACTGCCGCAGCTATTCAATGTGCTCAAGGGCGACATGAGCCTTGTCGGACCGCGTCCCGTCGTAGAACTGGAACTGCAGCGCTACGGAATGTCAGCGCGTTATTACGTGCAGGCACGGCCGGGCGTGACAGGTCTCTGGCAGGTCAGCGGCAGGAGCCGGACGAGCTACGGCCGGCGGATCGCTTTCGACCGGCTCTACGTGTCCCGGACTTGCATGAAGACCGACATCGGCATTCTGTTGAGGACGATACCCGCAGTCCTAAGGTCCAGCGAAACCTCTTGAGCGGTTTGCAGATCGAAGGCGGTTCCGATCGTCGGCAGTCCGGCGATTTCGCCGTGCCTCCACTCGTGTCGGTCATCATGCCGAATTACCGCGGCGCTCCGTTCCTGCAAGCGGCGATCCGTTCTGTTCTCGCTCAGACTTACCGACAGATCGAACTGATCGTTGTCGACGACAACTCGCAGGACGGCAGCGCTGAGATCCTCCGACACGAGGCAGCCTTGGATGCACGGCTAAAGCCGATCACGCTGGGCAAGAACTTGGGACCGGCTGCCGCTCGCAACGTCGCCCTCGATGCGTCCAGCGGGACCTGGATCGCGGTGGTAGATTCGGATGACCTTGTTCATCCGTCGCGTATCGAGCGCCTTCTCGCTGCAGCGGACGCGATGAACGCAGATATGATCGCCGACGACCTCGTCCCTTTTGGGACCCCGACGGCAGCCGGTCGGACCGTTCTGGGTAGCCGCGCAGACTCACTTCCGCAGATCACGGCCGTCGACCTGCTGCTGAGCGATATGGGATTTAGCGGCACGACTTCTCTCGGTTACCTGAAGCCGCTAATACGCCGCGATTGCCTTGCCAATTTGCGCTACGACGAAGTCCTGACGATTGGAGAGGACTTCGACCTTTGTCTGCGTCTTCTCCTTGGTGGCGCAGTATACCGGTTGATACCTGATCCCAGCTACCTTTATCGCCGGCATTCCGAATCTATTTCCCACCGCCTTTCTGTGGATGCTCTGGATCGCCGGATGTCGGCGATGGATCGAATCGGCAAGGATCGCGTGATCGACCGCGAAACCCGCCACGCCCTGGACCGTCGCCTTCGTCTACTCGGCCAAGCATGTCGTTACGAGCGCCTCGTCGGTCAGATCAAGGGTCGGCGTGCGTTTGCCGCTCTCGCCGCCCTTGTGAAATCACCGCGGCTCGCCTTGCATCTCCTCGACAGCCTCATGGATCGCAGACGGAGAGCAGCCCACCTGGCCCGGTCGGTGCCGGAAACGGAAACACGGCCGATCCTTCTCGTGGGGGCGGGCATGCCGGCTCCGCCGGACCTGCCGGCGACGACGCTGAGACTCGATGTCCCCCCGCCGCCCGGGCTCGACGGTGGCGCGATCGATCGGTATCTTGCCTGCAGTCTGGCGACAGAACATTCGAAGGGGGTCCTCGAGCTGCACGTGGTCGGAGCGGCGGGAGAACGCGCCTTGGGCTACCTGCCGGATCCCGAGACTTCGCGTATAGTGCACTACGACGACACCGGGCACCGGATGCCTGACGGATAGACATAAAGTCTAACTCAGAAGCAGGCGGAACCCCTCCTCCGACGCTTCCTTCGCCGCCGTCGACGATATTCTAAGCTTGTCCCGTGCGATAGCCGCCAGAACGGGCCCCGGCCGGCCCGGCCGGCCGAATGCATAGGTCAAGGCAGCAAACGCGCCGCGGTTGCGTTTGAAGTCCAATACGCGCCGATGGTCGAGTCGGACCCGGATCTCCTTTCGATATGCCCGGATCGCGGACACTAGGCCGGGATCCGTTGCTGCGTCGAGATGCCGACCGAATACTTCGTGCAGGTTTAAAAGATCCTCCGTCGTGTGCCGCGCGCTGAGCGAGGACTCGCGGATCATTGCCAAGTAGCCGGGAGCGCGCGTCAGCCTCATGCGCGCTCCAGCCAGAAGCATTCGCAAGTAGAGGTCGTAGTCCTCGCCGAGGCGAAGCGTTTCGTCATATCGCAGTCCGTGTTTGCGAAGAAAATTGAGCGAAAGAACCGGTTTGAGAAATCCCAGTTCGCCGCGCGCCAAACCATGCCGCCTTAGGTTCCCCCGCACAAAATCTTCTGCACTGACGTTGGCGAAGCCTGGAGGGGAGGAGCCCCAGTCGCGGCGTATCACCTCGTCGACTTTGTCGGGATTGGCAAAAACGATGTTGTCGGCGATGATCTCCGCCGCGCCGGCCATATAGAGTCGCGACAACCGTGACGGCAGAAAAAGGTCGTCAGAATCAAGAATTGCGATCCGGTCGTGGGCCGCCTCGTCCAATCCCCGGTTCCTCGCAACGGCCGGTCCGCCGTTCCGCTGCATGGCGATCAGACGGACGCGGGCGTCGGACCCGGCGATTTCGGTGACCACGTCTCGCGTACCATCCTGCGAAGCATCGTCAATGACGAGAACCTCTGCGGTTTCCGGTTGAAACAAGGCCGATTGCACGGAGCGACCAATAGTTGCCTGCGCGTTGAACGCTGCGATGATGGCCGTAACGTCGGCGATGGTCTCAGTCATTTCTCTTTTTTCCCATAACGGGTCCTGGACGAGACCCACTCGAGACCGGAGCGCAGAGCCTCAGATCGGATGCTTGCGATCGCATCCCTGAGAAAGGGCAGGGGACGCGAGCCGTTGAGCTGCCACAGCAAGTAGCGCTGACGGTGCAGGGTCGGCCCCAGTTGAGTCGGATTTACGACTAGCAGGGCAAGTCTCTTCAGAGGTCATTCCGAGCAAGGCGAGGCGATCTGATTTTCCTTGAAGAACGTAGAGCACATTAAGCGCGAAATCGAGAGTCGAGCGAAGGCGGAGAAAGTCTGCCCGCCTCTCCATGCGGTGCGCGGGCCTGCTGCGGCGACGGCGGCCGCGGAGATCATCAAGTGAGACCTAGAGGACTCGTGCTTTGCCAGGCCACAAACCGAGCTCATCGCGGCCAGGAGCGCGCCGTCGGTGGGGGCGGGGTAGGGATAGGTAACGCCCTCGTGACTGACCGACCTGCTATTGTTCAAGCAATGGACTGACCTCGGACAGCCCAAGTGTTCCTAGCTGCCTTAGGCCGTGGTGAAGGTCAACGCCCCATAGCGGTCGGTTCGAACGAAATGCTGTTGATGTAGCGACTTGACCAGCCACCGCTGGAGGTGTGCTTCGTAGGGCTTGAGCCCCATCCTGATGAGGCACTGCCTCGCCGCGGCGAGGCCGCGCGAGTGGGTGAGCGAGCCGGTCTGCCGTCCGGCGGTGAGCGGCAGAGGATCTCGATCGCGCGGGCCATGTAGCGGAAACCTTCACTTCTGATCCTCGACGAAGGAACATCGGCTGTGGAGAGTTCAACCAACGTCGGATCGGGCAGTCGATCGGAAACTTGGATCTGACGTGGCCGTGCTGCTCATCAAGCACCAGACATCTATGCTGTCCTATTCTAGCCGGGTCTTTCGGATAGCCGACGGGAACATCTCGCTCGAGACGATAAGCGAGGTGACGGATGGGTCCGCCTGATCAGGCGAGTCCGCCCGTGTCCCTCTGGTGACCCTTAACCGCACCACTCGACGATCTGTGGACCTTACGCAGGACGATCATGGTAATGGCGAGGGCGTAGGCGACCTGCACAAGGACGATTGTGGAGTAGACGAAAAGCACCGTCCTGAGGGTCGAGAAGCCTGCGACCATGCCGGCAAGAGCAGCAAAACTCGCTGCTACGATGAGACCGCAGATGAAATTTCCCAGCGCCATGTATTAGCTACCTCAGGTTGCGAGGTGACAATATGGCAGGACAGTTATTAACAAAACGTCAAAATCTGGAGGATAAACAAGGCGCGGCGGGTGAAACGTCGTTGCAACACTCAGTTGTCCACTACCCAGACGTCTTCGGATCACCACCGTAGATTTCTACGGTTCCATACCCCGCCAGCGCGGTCAGAACTCCAATGTGAAGACCGCCGCGAAGGATCGCCTGTTTCCGTCTGCCTTCGACGAATGCGAAGATCGCCGTCGCTCCCATGCACCATGCTATCTTGAGAAGCGTCACGAGGAAGTGCCGGACAAGCCCGACGGCATCTGCACTCTCCTTCAGAAGGCCGCCGTGGGTCTGTCCCATCCTGAAACGCCGCTTCAGGAGCCAGCCGAGCCGCGTGCGTTCCGGGGGCACCCGCTCATAAAGAACCGCTTCACGCGACAGAGCCAGTCGTGCACCGGCCCGACGTGCCATTTCAAAGAATGCCGTGTCCTCGCCGCCTGTCCGACCGCGAGCAAGATCGAACCGTAGTCCTCTTATCGGCGGTGACGACAGATCCATTAGCACATTACAGCTGTGGCCAGCGATTGGCCGCCCGTCCGGGCCCAACTCTGGATCGGTGTCATGAATTCTCCGCCGCCGCATCCAGGCAGGCGCATCCGGTTCGTAGACTGCCCTGACCGGGCCGACAACGACATCGCAATCGCCACCAGCCAGCCGTGACAGAAGGGCGGAGATCCATTGTTCGGGTGACCGTTCATCGTCGTCGAGAAACGCGAGTCTGTCGATGCCGCGGGACATGGCGGTATCAAGAATGGCGTTTCTCGCGATCGATATGTTTCGGGCGGGTGCATGGAGGTATGTCACGTCATGGCGCGAGCGAGCGGCAAATTCCTCGACGAGCGATTTAGCCGCTGGTGACGTTTCGTTGTCGGCCACGACGATCGAGATCGTGACGCCTTCGGGAAGAATTTGCGTTTCCAAGGACTCGAGCGTGTCAATGATCTCGGGACGGCAGAACGTACAAATCCCGACGAGGACGGGCCCGGGCGCGGCCGGCGCGATCTGTCGCAGCGGTGCCGATGCGGAACTGCCCGTGTCTGGACGAGGTCCGGCCAAGGTCTGTTGCCAGTAGCCGATCGACCAGGAAAAATGCATCAGAGCTGCGATCGGACCTGCGAGGAGAACCGAGAAGTCTTTGCACGAAGCCGCGACGACTGCCCCACCAACGAGGCAGGCCGCCAGCCAGAGCGAGGCTGGTATGGCCAGCAGGTAGGCCGCCTCGGCACCTGCCGCCCCGACGATGAGCCCGGCGAGTGCAAATCCGACCGCTGGGGCCAAGGATATCATTGCGAGCTGGCGAAGCCTCGGCCGGACGCGGTGCTTGGCAAGTGTTCGCGCCCGCCCACGCCCAAAGTTGAAGTACTGCCGGCCAAGCGCCGAAAGAGTCCGACGCGGGACGTAGTTCAGTCCCGTCCGCCCGGACAGCCAGATCCGGTGGCCCGCTTGCCCGATCCGCAAGTCCAGCTCCGCGTCCTCGTTGTGAGAGAAGGTCTTGTCATAACCGCCGACGCTTCGAAAGATTTCCAAACGCATCAGCGCGTGATGCCCGTGATCCACGAAGGCGCCTTTTCCAGCTTTGCGGTGAGCCGAGCCCCCGTTCCCGATCGGCGAATTCTGAGTAACGGCGATCACGCGGTGCAATGCAGTTTCTCCGACCGCCGTCATTGCGACCACCACACAATCGGCGCCGGTATCCTCGGCATCTTCCAGAAGCTTCTCAAGGTAGTCGTCCGGATAGCCGGCATGGGCGTCCATTCGGAGAAGCCATTTCATACCCTCTCCGAACCTGGCCACCGCAAGGTTCACTCCTGCGCCCTGCAGGCGTTCCGAGTTGTGTATCAGGTGCACCTCGGTCTCTGTCGCTGCCGACGCGCGGGACTCGACGACAGCCTGAGTGCCGTCGGTCGATCCGCCATCCGCAATCACGAGCCTCCCCTTGCCACTGCCGAGGCGCCTGATCTGCGGAAGGATCTCATCGATGACGCCGCTGATATGGTCCACCTCGTTGTAGGTGGGCACTACGACAAGGACGCTTTCTGTACCTGGTTCTCCCGACCCATGGGCATCAGCGGGGGCGGTGGTCAGGTTCCCGGCGATCGTGGCGGCCCGACCCCGATTATCCCGATCACTCGGCTGCGCGTCCTGGCCAACTTCTGCGGTCTGCGGCTTCGGTCTCGGTCCGGTCGCCGCGGAGTGGCCGGTGAGGACACGTACGAGCTCGCGGCACTCCGCCTCGCTCGCGACCCAGGCATCCCTTGGAATGGCTTGGTGACGGCGCTGCAACGCCTGAAGCGTCTCGGCGGTGACGTTGCGCAGGATCTTGACGGTAGCTTCGCTGGTCGCACTCGCCAGGACGAGCCCGATGTCGTCGCGTTCGATGCGATGACCGATTTCGGTCCCATTCAGGCCGATTGGCGGGACCCCGGTCAGTCCGCTTTCGTAAAGCCTGTTCGGTAGTAGCCATTCGGAATTGGCGCCGGCCTCGTATCGGTCCACCAGCCATGCCAGGTCGACATCCCCATAGATGTCGGGAAGATCAGCGGGGTAGGCGTAAGGCCCCCCGAACTCCAGCTGCGGGTTCGCGTCGATGATCGAATGGAAGTCGGGAATTTCGTCTAGCGCGGGGCGGCCCCTCAGAGATACCGTCACCTGCTCCGGCATCGCGCGTGTCACTGCGTCGAGGCAGTGCAACGAGAACCTACAGCGAAGGACGCCGAACCACCCAATGCGGATAGGCCGGGTGAGAGACGTATCGCGAGGGCCGGGAATGAGCGCGTCGGGGTTCGCAGCCCAGACCTTGTTCTCTACCAAGCTGACCGGCGCGTCGCATTGGCCATAAGTCAGGAAATAATTTTCTACGAAGGCCGGGGAAGAAACGATCAGCCGATCGACTTCGCGACAGAGGCGGCGTTCGACGCGCCGCATCATCCTTGCCCTGACACCCTCGCCGATCATCATGCCATGAATGTCCAGCACCTCGTATACGAGAGGGAGGGGCCGGCGACCAGCGAGACGTTTACGGAGAGGCGCCGCCAAGGCGAGAACCTCGAGATTCCGGGCCATAATGACGTCGGGACGAGGCCCGGTCAGCAGCGTGGGGTTCATAGCAAGCCTGTTCCTCAGAACAACCGCGACTCGCTGCGCCATCCTCGCGTTTGCCGTCCTGCCAAGTTCAATGGCTGGACGTGGCAGGGAGCCGGAACCGCGGCGGAAGCCTGCAATCCGCACCTCGGCCCCGCCGGCCTCGAGCATTTCGACGCGCCGCCAGACGGCTGGATCGTCGAGGTTATGCACCAGATAGAGAATACACGGCATTTCAAACTCGCTGCTATGGCGGTCAGTCCCCGTAGGACGTACCGTTAGAAGCACGACCGCGCCAAATGCGTAATCTACAGAGGGTCCGGTGGTTCTATCGCACGCGCAGGATCCGGAGTCTATCGGACGACTGAGCTACCCCACGGGCCAACATGATCGTATCAGGAAATTGTCGCGTCGGTACGTCCGGGCCCTAGCTGGGGTCGGACGATCTAGTTCGCCTAAGAGTATTTCTTGCGAACAGAACCGGCTCTTACGAGAGCTTTCTGCAGCGGTTTTTCAATGAGACGATGAGAGAACCAGGCGACCGCGACCGTGAGACCGCCGACGCCGAGCAGGACGAACAGGCTGGGCTCTAGGTCGAAGCGCGTGGCGATCCAGCCCCAAAGTATCATGTGGTACAGATAGATCCCATAGCTGATCCGCCCCAATGCGGGCAGGAGAGTGCCTTTCGGGAGGGGAAGTTCGTTCCGCGTTGCGGCTATGACCAGAGCCCCCAGCGGAATGATCGAGAGCGTCTCGCATAGCTGCCACAGCCAGGGCGCGTCGAGGACGGCCGGGAGGAGCGCGACTCCCGCCAGCGTCGGAGACAACAGTATCCCGGCGCGAAGCAGTAGCGGAAGCGGCATCAGGGTCATCAGCGCCCCCATCCCGAGTGCGTCGAAAGAGGCCGGCGGGAGCACGTTGATGAAGGAATCGAAGCCTGCGGCCAGGGCCACGACTCGAAACGCGACGGCCGCCAGGATGAGGCCCAGTACGGCCAAGATCTGGTAGGATCTCGGCAGAAAGAGGAAAATCAGGGGCCAGGCGACATAGAATTGAGCCTCGACGTTCAAGGTCCAGAAATGCCCGATCGGCCAGACCGGCCCCCAGTCTCCCAACCGGTAGACCAGAAAATTGGTGATCTGGGCGAAATGGAACTGCCACCACTGCCGCGCTCCAGTCGAATCCAGAAACAGAGCCAGACCCAAGGCCAGGAAGAACGCGGGCAATAGGCGGGCCGCCCGTCGCCAATAGAAATCGGTGAGGCGCGGCCGCTCGATCAGCTGCGCGGTGATCAAGAAGCCGCTCAAGACGAAGAAGGCCCGAATTCCCAGATGGCCGAATTCCGTCGAATTCAGCCACAAATGGGAGAGAAGGACGAAACCGGCCGCGACCGCCCGGATCGAGTCGATCTGCGGTCGGTAACCCTTTGGCAGAGTGACCTTACTGCGAGATGCCCCGGTTAGTCTCTCTTTGATGTAGGCGCCCGCTCCCGAGATGTTTCCGCGCAGTGTTGACTGATACGTCAGCTTGTTCCGCGTGTCGAATGACGGACCCCCGAATCTCTCTCGCACGGCGCTGCGCAACGTCCAGTAGAAATGTTTTGCAAGCCAAGGCGCGGTCCTTCTGTATTTGACGTACAGAGCGCCGTTACCGAAGGCATAGCCGTAGTGGAGCTTCGCGACCTCGTCGTGGGAGCGGCGGCCATGATAGTGCCGGACAACAATTTGAGGAAGGCACTCGACCGTCACGCCGGCCTCGACCGCACGAATGAGGTAGTCCGTGTCTTCGCCCGACCGGAGCGGCGTGCCGGCGCCCAGATACTCGTCGAACCCCCCGAGGCGCTCGAGCGTCGCGCGGGTCATCACGCAGTTGCATCCGGGAACGAAGCCCCCGGGGTGAACGTCGCGCCTGTAGACCTCCCGCTCATCCAGCGGCCGAATGGTGAACGGCAAGTCCAGCGGATCCCCGAGCTCCACTCGTCCGCCGAGTAGGAGGAGCGCCTTTCCTTCGTGGCCATCGGGATAGTTTGACACAACATTGTCCAACGCCTTGAAATAGTCCTTTCTCAGACGACAATCATCGTCGATGAGGACGATCACGGACCCTGTACAGGCCGCGAGCCCGACGTTCCGAGCTGCGGAGAGTCCGGGTCTCGCAAGCTGGATGACACTCGCTTCGACCCGATCGCCCCGCCAACTCCCGGCGGTCCCGCTGGGCATGGATGCCCGCCGCTCGGGCAGCACGAATTCGCCGCCTGGCTCAGGGGCGTTGTCCACGATGATGAGTTCGATCTCGACAACGGGATAAACTGCCGACGCCTCCAATATTGAGGCATAGCACTCCGACATGGCGCGAGGCCGATTGCGGGTCGCTACTATGACGCTGACTCTAAAATCGCTGGACCCGGGTCGCCTCATGGCTGCCCATCAGGCGCCAGGGACCGCAGGTTATCGAGTTCGGGCACGAGTTTTCCCGCGCGGGGATAACGTATCCGAGCGGCTAGACGATCGACTTCCTTCAAAATGGCGAAGCCGGCTGCGCCGGGCCATCGCCATTGTAGGCTGGCTGCGAGCAACGGCCGCTCCCGGCGGCGGATGAACTTCCAGGAGTTGGACGCTTCGAGGAAACGGCGGGCGAGGTCGAACCGGCCAGCATCGGTGTAGCTGGCATAAATGAAGTAGATCGTGGTCAGGACGGCCTTCGAGTATGCCGCTTGCTCGTCCTGCGGCTGCGATCGCTCCAGCGCGACCAGCCTGCGCACCATCTCACCAGACCGCGCGGCGGAGTCTTCGGTCCCGTTGTTGAAGACATCTGCAAAGCCCGTTCCGGCAGCGTCGGGGTAGTGCCGTGCGAGCGATTCCTCGAGGATGCGAACGTGGGTCTCTTCCATCTGCTTCCGTCTCCGGGCGGAGACGCTGCCGGCGTGCAGCCTGTAGGCGAGATGCGGAACAGGCAATTGCCGGATATTTCCGACCTCTGCCAGTCTGCGGAACAGATCAAAATCCTCGGCGTGCGGATAGGCCTTATCGTAGATCGGCTCGGGACCGGCTCGCTCCCGGTCGATCATGACCGTCGGGTGCCGAAGCGAGGTGTAGAATCGCGAGGCGATCCTCAGTTCGCGGTGACTTGTCTGGACGTCGGGGTCGGCCGGAATGGCCCGCCCGTTTGGAAGCAGCGTGACGAAGTTGGTACCGCAGACCACCAGATTGGGGTCCTCCGAGAAAGCGTCGAACTGCGCGCCAAGACGGGATGCGAACGCGAAGTCGTCCGCATCCATCCGCGCGAGATATCTGCCGGAAGCCATCCCGATGGCTTCATTGAGCGTGCTGATCAGACCGCGGTTCTCGCGCCGCATCGTGCGCAAACGCGGTTCTCTCGCCTTCCAACGTTCAAGCACTTGGCCGGACCCGTCGGTCGAACCGTCGTCGATGGCAATGATCTCGAAGTCTGAATGGGATTGGGCCGAGAGGCTTGCTGCCGCCGTCGGAAGGTAGTCCACTGCGTCGTGCACTGGAAGAATCACGGATATGAGTGCCATTCGAGGTAAGCCATCCAATCCGCGAGATAGAATGTTTCAAAACACGTCTTATCGACGTTGCTCAGATCCGGCATAGGGTCAAGCTCTCTCGCGCGGCATCATCCATTGGTAACCGCTCTGTGAGTGGAAGTGGCGAGAGCCAAAGGTCGTTAAGCAACCTAGGGGTGTGTCTGATGTATCCGAACGAGATGGCACGGCCGAGGTCCCGACCGGGTTCCAGGTTCGCGGCTCGCCTCCTGGCAAGCTTGGGCGTGCATCAGGCCCTCGATCCGATTCTCACACCAGTTTGGAAATGGTTTCCCCCGGTCATCGCGCTCGGCCTGATGGGAACCGTGCTTGAAGGGTTGGGAATCGGACTGTTGGTTCCCCTTCTGGAACTAATCTCGCAATCCGCAGAGGCACCTTCGCGAATTCTGCCCGGACCACTGGATGGAATGCTACCTCAGGAGAACAGGGCGCTGTTTCTTGGCGTCGCAATCGTAATCCTGATCCTGCTTAAGAATCTCGTCGCCTACGGGAACGCCACCCTTCTGGCGTGGATCTACGGTCATTCGGGGGACCGTCTGCGCCGGCAGCTGACGAAATCTCTGCTCGACGCAGACAGTCTGTTTCTGAGTCGTGAACCTCCGCACCGCGTCCTGAATGCGATCTCTAACGAAAGCTGGCGGGCCGCGGACGCGGTGGGCAACCTTCTTGCCATCTCGGTCGCCGCATCGGCGAGCCTGATCTTCGTTATCTTCCTGTTCGCGCTGTCTCCGACTCTCACGGTCGTGGTGCTGTCGGGACTGATTCTGGTCCAAGGTGCCATTCAACGCCTTACGGCCAACTTCCGGCGGCAGGGTGAGGTCGTGGCCGCAAAAAACAAGAGCCTTGCGGCGAGGATGCTGCACCTTGTCGAAGGCTGGCGGCTCATACGTCTCTACGGCAGGCAGGACATGGAGAGCGATCGCTTCGCCGGAAACTCAGACGAAGTCAGGCAAGCGGTGTTCTCGTTGAGCCGCGGGCAGGCGGCGCTTGGTCCGCTGACGGAGGTCGCCTATTCCCTCATATTCTTCATGGCCGCGCTGATAGCGTGGCGCATCGGCATTCCATTCCCAGTCGTGGCGACGTTCATCGTCATGCTCTACAGGCTGCAACCGCAGGTGCGTTCCATCCAGACCGCGCTCGCTCAGCTCAGGGGCTGGTCCGGCTCGCTCGATGAGGTGGCTTGGCTGTCACGTGCGGGAACCGGCGCGGGCGGCCGCACCACATCGTCTTCGGGTCCACGACCCGTCAAGTCTCGGCTGAAAGATCGGATCGCTCTGGAAGACGTGGACTTCCGTTATGGCGCCACCGACGAGGGGGGGCTGAAATCCGTGGATTTCGTCATTCCGGCCGGCAGGGCGACGGCCATCATCGGCCGTTCGGGATCGGGAAAGTCAACCGTCGTCGCTCTTCTTTGCGGCCTTTATCGGCCGACACGTGGCCGCGTGACGGTCGACGGCCGGGACCTGATGGATGAGGACCTTGCGGGCTGGCTGTCACGCGTCGCCGTTGTGGGACCCGAATTGGACCTGATCGAAGGCAGCGTGGAGGAGAACATCCGTTACGGGGATCCCCACGCCGATCGAGCCGCGATCGAACGGGCCGCCGAACGGGCCGATGCGTCGGACTTCATCAAGTCTCTGCCCGGAGGATATTCCTACGAGGTGGGACACCGCGGGAGCAACCTCTCGGCTGGACAAAGACAGCGCATCGCGCTTTCACGGGCCCTCGTTCGGGACCCCGACGTCCTGATCCTGGACGAGGCGACGAATGCGATGGACGTCATGTCCGAAGTCACGATCCTCGATATGCTCCGCAAGCTGCCGGGGGGCCTTACGACCATAATCATCAGCCACACCGCCGCCGTAATCTCGTCATGCGACGAGTACATTCTGCTTTTTGACGGTCGGGTAGCGGCCAGTGGAAGCACGGAGGGATTCGACACGGCGAGACTCATGTCGCTTCTCCATCCTGAACCGTTGCGGCCAGGCAATGTCGAGGGTAAGCGTACCGGTCTCGTCGGTCAGAATGAATAGACACTACCGATCCCGAGGTCACAGCCTTTTGCCGAGTAAAGCCGCGCAAGCCAGGCCAAATCAGGCCATATTGTAAAGATTAAGGTGTGAGTTGAATGCCCGAGACTGAAGCGAAAGACAAAGAAACGGTTTCTGCAATTGTGCCGACATTCAACAGGTCGGCGCTTCTCGCCGAATGCTTGGACAGCCTGCTTTCGCAGACCCGCCCACCCGATCAGATCCTCGTTGTCGACGACGGCTCGACGGACAATACGGCCGAAATCGTTTCCCGCTACGCACCGGCGGTCTCCTACGTAAGAAAGGAGAACGGTGGAAAATCAAGTGCACTGAACCTCGCTCTTTCCATGGTCACGGGAGACTACGTGTGGATCTGCGACGACGACGATATCGCCGCGGCAGGGGGGCTGGAGGCGATGATGCGGGGGTTCGCCGAGAACCCAAGCGTCGCCTACGTATTCGGCGATTACCGAAGCTTCCAGGTTGACGATACCGGTGAAAAAATCTTCAGCGATCCTGATTACCGACGCCGCCATGAAGAGCCGAATCTGAAGATCAATTTCCTCGAGGGAATGTTCATCCTGCAGTTCGCCTGCCTGGTACGCCGCGAAGTCTACGTCGCCTTGGGAAATTTCGAAGAACAGCTGATCCGATCCCAAGACTACGATATGATGCTGCGGTTGAGTCAAGCCTACGCTGGCGCCTATGTGCCTGAGATCATCTTCTACTACCGCGAGCATGAGGCCGAACGCGGTAGTGAGTCGACCGTGTTTGATGCGTCCGAGAGCGTCGACAAATGGTTGGCATACGACCGCATTATCTTCGAGCGGCTCCTGGCCGACCTTCCGCTCGACGACTTTACGCCCACTTTTGCCATCGGCCAGCCTAACGGCCAGCGGGCGGCGTTGATCCAGCGTGCCGTAATATTCGGAAAGCGGGCATTCTGGGAAGTGGCCGCGGAGGATCTGGGCGCTGCGGAACGGCTTGGAGATGACAAGCTCACGATGGAGGAGAGCCAACTACTCTACTCCGTGATCCATCAGCCGGAGATTTGGCGGACGCTGGAATTGGATGACGCTGCGATCAACAAGTTGTCCGAAATCTACGGGCGGTCCGATCTCGGACGTGAAATCGTGTCTGATTTTCTCCGCCCCACCGTCTGGATTATTCGCGACAGCATAACATCAGGAAATCTCGCGGCGGTCCGACAGTTCTGGTCCATTCTCTTCAAAATTGCTGGCGTCGGCACGCCGGGCGTCATTTTAAGGAGGCCGAATGCGGCCTGAGCGGTCGCATCACTAGGTGAACTGACGGAGGCCGTGCGGTATCTACCGGTCGTCAGTCGCCGATGGCGGGGCGCTTGACGACGTTCTTCAAGCGCGCATAGCTCTCTTCCCCTAGAAGCCCTCGCGCGATCTCCTTCATCCGCTGCTTCGAAGTTCGTCGAGATTCTCGAAGTCTCGACGGCATTGTTCTGAGTTTCTGGCGCAGGGCAGCCGGCGTCAGAGGTTCGGCATAGTACATTTGTTGAGATTCGACACAGAAGACGGGCTTGCCCGAAATCCGCGCTATGGCTTCGGCCTGCGCCGGTTCGCTTTCGATGAAGAGCTGAGCGTCGGAATTTCGATAGACGCTCCCCTTGAAACTGCCATGCGACTTGAGGCGCTGCCGTTCCGCCTTGCTCGGAAGATCCAGCATGACGAGCTCGCCATACTCGATCCGGTGCTTCTTCAACCATGCCTCGGTTGAGGTACGGTACTTCTCGAGCCGACTTGTCACCAACGTGCCGAGGCGCTTCGTGGGAACGTGCAAGGGAAGCGCGCGCGAAATGAAATCCTCGTAGCGTGCGCCGTCGTCGTTCTCCTCCTCCGTCGGATCGAAGCACAGGACCCCATCGATATCCACACAGCTTCTTTCCAGAACTTCATGGTGCATGAGGTTCCATTGGAATACGCGTGGTCTTGCCACAACCTCGAAGACGAAATCGGCTTCCTTGTGATCTGGCTGGGCGCCATAGACCGCCGCCATCATCACGTTGTCGCTCAAGTGGGCGTCCTCGATCCTCTTTCTCGCGGCGAGCATTGCCCGCCCGCCGTTGATACTGTCGTCCAGCACCAGTATCCGCCGCATGTCGGAAATTCCCCGATCCAGGGCCTCCCGTCGCTTCGGCGAGACGCCGGACGTGTAAATCTTTCCCTCCAGAAAACTGTCAAGGTCAGTCATCGGGATATTCGTCACAAGGCAAAACAGGTTTGCGGCAAGAATTCCGCTTCGCGGAACGCCGACGACGAGATCAATATCCTTCGGCAAGCGGTGCAAGTTGCGAACGATCGTATCGTTCATATCGGCAATTGAGCGGTACTGCATGGCGGTCTCTTCTCGATTACTTCGCCGGAAGCGGCAAACGGCGCAGCCCAGCGGCAAAAATTAGGGCCAATTCTCGAAAGGCCTGTTTGCCCGAAGCGGTCAAGGCAGCGACACAGGCCACGGTAATATATGCCATCAAGGTCGCGGCGATAAGGTGATGCGCTGGCGATGCAGGTAGGTGCTGATGCATCAGCCAAAGAATTCCGACGGCAAGATGGGCCCCAAAAACGAACGGCCAGCATTCGGTCAGAATGTCTCGGGCTCCGATCGGGCCCTGCCGGCCGACATACCACCAAAGAACAGGTGTTTTAAGGTATTCGCTGATCGCGTAGGCGACCGCTACGCCGACCGCGCCCCAGAAGATCCCGATGGAGAATGCAGCCACGGCAAGGCTGGCGGTCGCGATCCCAAGGTAGAGGAATTCGCGCGACCTACCTTGACTGATGAACAGCCAACCTGCGGGATTGTTGAGGGGCTGGACCAGGCCGGCGAAGCCCAGCGCAGCGAACATTGCAGCGCTAGGACGCCATTGCTCGCCGAGCAGGAAGGGAACGAGTATGTCGGCAGATGCTATTCCCATGGCCACGCCGGGCAGAACAAGGAATAGGACGAGCCGGATTACGCGCAAGTAGGCGACACGGTACCTGGCCGGTTCCGCCTGCATCCGTGATAGCGTCGGCACCATCACTCTCGACAGCGGATTGGTGATCTGTTGCAGCGGAAACAGAAGCAGCTTGTAGGCCCGCTCGTAATAGCCCAATTCCACGCCGCCCCAGACGCGCCCGATTAGAACGTTGTCGAAGTTTCTCGCAAAGAAGTTCGACAGGCTGAATCCGGTGAGATCGGCGCCGAACACGACCATCTGCAAACCATCCGAGGCGAACCCCGGCCGGGTCGGGCGCCAGGGGTTGCTGGTGATGCTGCAGATCAGCATGACCACGGCGGTCGCGGCTGAGGCTCCCCAGAGGGCCCAGTAGGTTGGTGACAGCCATGCCCAGACGATCGCGACGACGAGATTGGCAACGCCGGCCAACGTCTCGATGATCGCAAGACGATCGAACATCATCCGTCTGTTGAGGAGTGCCAGATGTTGGGCGGACGCACCAGTCAGCAGGACGGGCAGAGCCATGGCGGCGATCAGGGGTCCTATCCTCGGCTCTGCATAGAAGGCCGCCGCGAGCGGCGAGATCAGGATCACGATCAAGGCGACCGCCACGCTTGCGGCTATGTTGATCCAGAAAAGGAAATTGACCTCGTCGTGGCCGATCCGCTCACGCTGGACCGTCGCTTGCGTGAGGCCGAGGTTCTGGAAGAACCCCATGAAGACGATGATCGGCGTCGTCATCGCGACTAGCCCGAAATCGTCGGGCGACAGGAGTCGCGACAGTACGATGACAGAAACCATCTGAAGGACGATACGGATCGCCTGCGCCATGCCCGTCGAAAAGAGCCCCCGGCTAACGGATTGACCGGTCGGCCCTTTGGGCGGGTCGAACATGGAGAGATGGGGTGTCAGTCGTCCTGCTCCTGTCTTATCACTGCCCGGCTGGCCGACCTGAGACGAGGCTCGCGCGGATCCGACGGAGGGCACCCGCCGGTCCGAGGACGAAGATTAGGGTCTGCAGGAAACTCGCGGCTTCGCGCCGCAGACCCTCTCGCAAGCTTTTGCGGGCATTCCAGACCAACGGACGCATGGCGGCAGACACGATGAGACGCGCGTAGTCGCTCCGGCGGTGGAGGTCCCTCAAGCGTCGCATTGCGGCCTTATCCTTCTGAAGGGCAATGAGCGCTAGACGCGCTCGAACGACGGATTCAGCGATCTGGATTTCGCCTCTCGAGGGTAGTGTCCCGGCAGGTGCCAAGGATGCGCACGCCTCTAGGTCATCGAGCGCCTCGGACCACATCATCCGCTGCGCGAAGATCAATCCTCGCTGCAAGAGTTCGGACCGCTTGGCGTCATCCCCACTCCAATCGCGCGCGAAATAGGGTCGGAGGCTTGCAAGCTCCAGGCTGGCAGTTGCGTCCCGCGTAATCTGCGCGCCGAAGCGCGCCCACTTGCTTAGGGCCTCGTCGGCTTTGAACCGCGCGCTTGCGGGCCCCCGATCTCCGCTGTGGATCCGCTGGAAGAAGATGACGTCGGGGATCCGGACAGGTACGCCGTAGCGAGCGAGGCGGATGTTCATCTCAAAGTCGATCGAGCGGGGCAGGTCCGCTCGGAATGGACCAACGGCCTCGTACGTTTCGCGCTTCACCAATTGGGCGAACTGGAAGGCGAAAGTCTCCTCGAGGCTTTGGATCAAGAAGGAGTCTTCTCCCTCTCGCCCTTCGAACGGCGCGTCCTCGAAGACCCGCCCGCTAGGCGTGTCACGGAACCTCTTGTAGGTTCCATAGACGAATGGTGCTTGGGGATGGCCCATAGCACAGTCCAGCAGACGCTCGAGCCCTAGCCGGTCGGCGATGTCGTCGTCATCGCAAATCCAGATGTAGTCCGTCTGTCCCACGACGGAGAGGCCGTGGTTCAGTGCCGCCGACTTGCCGCTGTTCTTCTGCGTGACGAAGTGGATCCGGCTCGCGTAGGACCGAAGCCTTTCGACCGTATCGTCGGTGGAGCCGTCGTCCACGACAAGCACTCGGTCGGGGGGGCGGCTCTGCTCAAGGAGAGAGTCTATGCAATCGACCATCAATGCGGCGCGGTTGTAGGTCGGAACGATTGCCGTGACGTGCGCCATCAGTGAACGACCGGATGCACCGGCGGTCGACCGGGCGTCAGGGATGAGATGGGAATGGTCATGCCGCGAATTCCGCAAATGGATTCTGGCATGGGGTCGGTCCCAAGTAATAAACCTCTTCCTGCGGGTCTTCTCTGTACCCAATCGTGGTATAGAGGTAGAAATCGCCAAGGAGATGGCGGTCGAACGCTTCGAGCCGTCGATTGTATTCGGCCGGCAGGATCCGACGCGACATCTCCGGCAGGCCAACGATATGAGCTGCCTCGTACCCGGAGGCGAGCTTACCGTGAGGCACTTGCCAGCCCCGTCGCTCTGAAAACGCATTTGCAAATTGATCAAGGTCGTCGTCCGGCATGTTCAGGTGTCCCAGATACCTCTCGAGAACCCTACGAAAGAGATCGGTCATCGGGACATCCCGTCCGATCGCCACTCCGGTGACGGCTCCTGCCACGATGAGGCTGGTACCCGCAGCGATGACGGCTCTGCGCGTTGGCTGGGTCATTTCAGAAGCATCCTTGCACTCCGGATGGACAGGGCAGCGGCCGTAAGGCTGGGGTTGGCGCAGGAACAGGTGGGGAAGGTCGACGTACCGACCACGACGAGATTCCGCAATCTGTGATGAACCATGCCTGCGTCCACGACCGAGTCGTTCGCATCCGTGCCCATCCTCAGCGTACCTTGCAGGTGAGATTCCGTCTCGCGGTACCCGTGGAACAGTATGTCTTCGACGGGGAGGGGAGACAGCACGTCACCGAGCCGCTCTTTTGCTAGGGACATTCCGTTTCGGGCATAGTCAGACGGCCCGACGTAGTCCACGTGTGCGGTGCCCTCGCCATCGATGGTCACGGCGTTGCGATCGTCGAGGAGGTCCTCTGT
This sequence comes from Wenxinia marina DSM 24838, assembly GCF_000379485.1. Taxonomy (GTDB): domain Bacteria; phylum Pseudomonadota; class Alphaproteobacteria; order Rhodobacterales; family Rhodobacteraceae; genus Wenxinia; species Wenxinia marina. Next base: position 5,366 of record NZ_KB902292.1, on the reverse strand, counting down.
CACCACCACCAGCGGTAGCGTCTGCCTCATCCGCCCCGGCACGGCGCGCATGCCGTGCGACCATCGATTCTCAAAATAGATCATCGCGGCGCCGACATCGCTGCGATGTGCGCCGTCGTAGAGCGAGAAGTCGAGCCCTGTCGTGATTGTGCTGCCGTCAAAGTTGTCGATGCCATCCAAGGTCGCCTCGAATGCCGCGCCAAGAGCTTCATGCAGGCCCAGCCCCGTCTTGCCCCCCCCCAAACCGGATCGGAGCAGGATGGCCGGGCTCTGGATGGCATTTGCGCCGAGAACGAAAAGATCTGCTTCGATCCGGTAGTCTTGCCCGCCCGATCGGAAGCGGACCGCCGAGACCGTGTTGCCTGCGCTCTCGAGTTCTCGGACTTCGGCTCCTGTCAGTGTGACGACGCGGTCGTTCTCGAATAGTGGCATCAGGCCGTTCTGAGCCGTGAACTTCGCGCCGATGGGGCAGAGGTTGCATCGCATCGACGCGCAGCAGGCCGGCCGCGTATCCGTCGCCAAGCGCGCACGGGCAGTGGGCATGATGAAGTGTGTTTCGGGACGGGCTTCTTTCATCAGGCGGTCCGGCAGGGATGGCCGGTGTGGCGGCTGCGGGAATGGCGCCGATCTCGGCATGATATGGGCCATATCCGCGTCGCCGGACACCGACATTATCCGCTCGGCCTCGACATAGTACGGCTCAAGTGAGCCGTAATCGAGGGGCCAATCGTTGCCGACGCCATAGGCCGATTTCAGTCGAAAGTCCGTCGGATGCATGCGCGGAGTCTGGCCGAACCAGCAATTAGTTCCGCCTCCAAGTCCGATAGTGTAGTTCCAGGCCTTGCCGGACGAGCTCCTATATGTGTTCTCCGGCGGAAAGGTGGAGTTTCTTCCGTTTTCGAGCTGCCAGTCGAGCGTGTTGTAGTCGCCCCATTCCAGCACGAGCACTCGTGCCGTCGGATCGCCTTCCAGTAGCTCGCCTAGAAAGAAGGCCGATCCGAAACCACTCCCGATAATGACGACATCGTATGACTGGCCGATCACAGCGTCCGGGTCGGTGGTTAACACGCCATCATCCTTTCGAAGTTCCGAGGGAACGGATTCGCGAGCACAGACGCAGCGTCGGAATGTCGATCAGTCGCGTGAAGATTTCGGCCAATGCGAGGCAGATCGCGAGGAATATAGCCGCGATCAGAATCGTGCCAAAGCTCGTGTCAAGGTGGAGGTGCGCGACGACGGTGTAGAGGATAGGCACATGAACAAGATACAGCCCAAACGACACCCGCCCGAGCCAGAGGAGAATCGGCGAGCTGAAGGGCCGCGCGGTGGCCGGGGAAATCAGCAGGCAAAGGATCACGAGTGCGGCCGCGAAGACGTGGAGGTAGCCGCGCGAGCCGCCGATACGCCAGTCCGGTGGCACGTGCGGCAGACCGACCCGATCGTGGAAGCCGCCCCCCGGAAAGGCGAGCAACAGACCGGTTACGAGCAACAGGACGAATGGCACGGTCGCGTTCCATCCGACTTCCGCCTTTCGCGTGAACATGCCGACCCGATGACCCTCGTAGAGAATCGCCCCTAGGCCGAAGGCGATGTAGGACGGCTCCGTGAGACTGGGGAGCACGACGCTTCCGATCACCAGCATCGCAAACCGCGGCATTCCCGACGTCAGCATGAAGGTCAGAAGAACTGCGAACGAGCCGAACAGTTCGATCTTCAAGGTCCACAGAGCGTTGTTCCAGCGGGAAAATCCATGCTCGAATATCCCGATCATGCCGTTGTACACCGCTCTGACAGGAGAGCCAATGTCGCCTTGGTATGTGTACTCAAGCCATCGCGACGAAAACTCCGGATCGTTCCGCAGCTCGCTCGTGGCGTTGGGCAGCATCGTCAACAGCGCCCATGCCAGCAGGCAGCTGGCCGCGGCTGGCAGCGCAAGGCGCAGGTAGCGCGCGACCAGCGCACGCATCACTGTTTCGCGTCGCCTGTCCGCGCTTCGCGCGATCACGAACCCGGAAAGAACGAAGAAGATCGCGACGGCGAAGGCCCCGTTGACCGCGAGGTTGATCGGCGTGTCGACAATGGCATTCGGCGCCTCGGACATCGAGGGCGTCAGTCGCGGGTGCGCAAGACAGAGATAATGGTAGATGATGACCACGAACGCCGCAGTTCCGCGCAGACCGTCCAACACGGGAAGTCGACCCGCACCGCCGGTGGAGTTCGTCGCGGTCTCCCATCGGCCATCGTCTCGCCAGCCTTTCGGCGACACGGGGGCCGCGATCTGCTCCGGAGTAACGATGTCCCTCACCCTCTAACAAGATTGCCGCCGTCAAAATGGCTTGCCGGATCGGCGCAGACACCCCACCACTCGGACTCCCGTACCGCGTCTTCATCCGGCGCCCTACCGATTCCGAACGGAATCGGATGAAATCGAGAGGGTGGATGCAGGTTTGCCTCGTTCAGAACCGCTACCCCTCTTCGTCGGGTGGGGCGATCTGCCGGCGCCCCCGCGCAAGAAGCGTGATGCGGCGACCGGCTTTTAAGACCGGATAGATCAGCCTCGCTAAGGTGCCATTCGAGAGCACAACTTGGTTCATCCGGTTGGCCAGCCCCGAGGAGGATGACAGCAGTGCCATCTTGTGCACCGCGTCGGCCCCGTGATGGACCGTGCCGTTGTGCACGAATAACATGCCCTCGTTGAGGTCGTACCCCTGCCTCTGGAAGGCCCGGACCCTGTGGTCGCCGCTCCTGGCGTCGATAAGCTCGATAGGCCCGACCGTTTCACGTAGGCGGACGAACCTGACGTAGTTCTGACAGAACACGCACTCGCCGTCGTAGACTATGAGCGAGGCCTCAGGTACGCCGCTACTGCTCGTCGATTTCATTGTCGAACCCTGCGATCTCGACATCGCAATGCGCATAGAATCCGCATCCGGTGATGACCGGCAAGTTGGCGATGGCGCTGACGACACTTGCGGCGATGGCCACGGCGAAACCAAGCAGACAAATCTGTTTCATACGAATGGCGAACGATGACCTGACTGTGGGCGAGTCGGCGAATCGGCCGAAGGCGGCACGTTCCATTCTAACGTCTTCCGGCATTTTCTTGCTCCCAGGTGGGCATGTCCGCCATGGCGACCGGTTAGTGAGTGCAGACTTTGGGCCTTTCGAAATCCACCAACTTGAAAGGCAGGAGGTTGCGTTCGATAAGGCCAGGCTGCACTGCGAAATTCGCTCGCGTCACTGCTTCGTGCAGGGTCCCGTCCAGTTCGTAGCTGACCCAGGCGTCAGGGTTCTGCCGGAGGTAATCTCTGAGCGCGAACAGCACAACCTGCTGACCATCCTCGGCACGCTGACGCATCGGCCCGTCCGAGGCGTCGACTATGCGCACGACGTCTCTCTGATAGCCAAACAGGTACGGGGGCTCGTCGAAAAGAAGGTGGTTGGTTTGTCCCCCCTCGGTATGAAGATTGGAGAACATGTTGATTGAGCTCTCCGTCTTAAGCCCGAGATATGGCGACAGACAGGACAGGAAGAAGAGTGTCGGAATGACGAAAAGCCAGGCGGGCTGACGTGCCGAATGCCTGCCAGTATAAGGAAGATGTCTCAGCGCCGACTCCGCCAGAATGAACATGGCGACGGAACCGAAAACGGTCCACATCAGGATGCCGATGGAGTGGCGCATCAGCCCCCAAGACCGCTCTCCATAAGCGAAGTCGAGCACGACGACCACTAGAATGGCTAGACCGAAAACCGTCAGTCCGATCAGTTCCTTGCCGAAGGGAGCCGCCCGACTGGCGACGGCAGAAAAGGCCGAATGGACCGTGGCATGGGCCGTTGCGCTGACCTCGCGCGGAATGCTGAGGACGTATAGCGCGAACACGAGGCTCGAGAAGTCCATGTACCAGGAGAACGCTGAAATCGGGATGATGAAATGAAAAAGCAGAGCAAGAAGGAAACCGACTGCAAAGTATTTTCGCCAATACAGCGAGATGATGGCGATGCCCTCGATAATGAACGTCGCATAAATGGCGAGGTAACGACCATAAATATTGTCTTCGAGTCCGAACGGGCTGGCGAGCGGTGCGTAGAGTCCGACCGCGCAGCTCACCTCCGGATCTAGGAAATCGGTGTTGATCTTATGGAAGATGCCGTAGAAGTACATGATCGCGAGCAAAGCCCGTGCGACGACCCGGATCTGCTCGTATAGCTGCTCCCGGTCAATACGACCGTCACTGGACTTCCAATAGAGATAACCGCCGCTCAGCAGGATCGCCAAGTCCATTACCATTGTGATGGTCTTGTTGTTGGAGGCGACAGGCGAGCGAAGCGCGTACAGTACAACGACAAATGCCGCCAGCGCGAAGAGCAATGCGCTACTATGGGGTCGGCGGATCAGCAGGATGCTCAGCAGGACGATGCCCCAGGCGGGCAGTGCGTACAATAGGCCCTTGTCGAAGTTCAGTGCGCCGTAGTCGCCGCCCATGCTGAAGAGTGCTGCGATTGCCCACATGGAAGCGAAGGCCGTAAGCCCGCCTAGATTTTCCGTAACGTCGCGCTGATCGCTCTGGCCGGTCTTTCGTACAGGCCAGCCACCTGAATTTTGGAAGACTGTTGCCAACCCTCTGCCCCCCCCCCGTGTCCATACGTCGTATGCCGGGGTACAGCTTCACACACAATCTCGGAAGTTTGACACCTTGAGCGGCATCTTTCAACGCTCAGAATATTAACGAACTGTTTCGGAAAGCGCCGCTGGTTAGTGATCGTGCTGGGAGATCATATCTACCATGGCATCCTAGTACCATCCGAGACCGGTATTGGCAGGAACCGTGTCAGAGCCGATAAGCCCGGCAAGCACCCAGATATCTCGATCTGCATCCCTGTCCTTGGCTATCAAAGGGTCATTTTCGAATTTCGTTATTACGGGCCATGTCAAATGAACTCGAAGTTATACGCGACAAGGTCCGAAGCCTGCAGTCCCGCAAGCAACACGGCGTCGCCCCCGCCCAGCGTGACGAGAACGCCCTCGGCCGTCTCGGTAAGCGTCTCGTAACCGGCGTGGTCCTCGAAGCGGAGCACCTCGCCGCCGCTGCCGGCTTTGAAATCGCCGATGGTGTCCACGCCGTCGCCGTCCCGGAAGACGAACAGATCAACGCCCGTCCCGCCCAGCAGCACGTCGTCGCCCGCTCCGCCGATGATCGTGTCGTCGCCGCCGCGCCCGTCCAGCGTATCCNCGCCGCCGANACCGGCGAGGATGTTTCGCCCGCTGTTCCCGGTCATGTGGTTGCTCGACGCATTCCCGGTTCCGTCGAGACTGGCGCCGGAGCGCAGGTAGAGCCGCTCGGTCTCGGCCGAAAGCGTCCAGTCGA
>NZ_KB902291.1 GCF_000379485.1 Wenxinia marina DSM 24838 | reverse complement strand
CCGAGATGCCCGAACTCGGCAAACTCGACCGACGACGCATCGCCGCGCTGGCGGGACTGGCGCCGGTCGCGCGCGACTCCGGGATGCGCAGCCCGCCCCGCAGGATCGCCGGCGGCCGACCGGTGATCCGCTCGCTGCTCTACCTCGCCGGCCTGCAGGCCTCGCGCCGGGACCCTGCCTTCGCCGCCTTCCGCGCCCGCCTCGAGGCCGCCGGAAAGCGTCCCAAGCAGGCCATCATCGCCGTCGCACGCAAGCTCCTCACCGTCCTCAACGCCATGCTCCGCGACGCCAAGGACTACGCGACAGCCAACCCCTGAGGTTACAGTTGCCGGCTCAAGGCCGGGGCGCGCAGTCTACGCCGAAGGGTAGCGCTCGGACCGCCTCCGAACCTTACCCCGCCCGCCGCCGCCGGCCGCCCGCGCGGCCGCCCCGGCCTTCGCCGGCGGCGGCGCCCGCGGGGCGGTTGAAGCGGATCCAGTCGGCGCCGGAGGGGTCGTTGTTCAGCAGGAAGTTGGCGGCGCGGATCGCCTCCATCTCCTTGCCCGGCCGGGCCTGGGTGGAGCCGAGGTTGAAGAGCGTCAGGAACGTCTCGTCGTCCAGCCCCTCGGGCAGGACGATGCCCGCCGCCTCCACCTCGGCCCGCTTCTCGGCGATCTTCGACGCCGGCACCGGCAGGGCGCAGGGATTCATGATCGCCGACGTCATGCCGGCCGAGGCGGCCATCGGCAGGAAGGCATTGTTGATCCCGTGCCGGTTCGGCAGCCCGAACGAGATGTTGGACGCGCCGCAGGTCGTGTTCACGCCCAGCTCCTCCCGCAGCTTGCGGACGAGCGTGAAGACCTGCAGGCCGGCCGTCCCCATCGCGCCCACCGGCATCACAAGGGGGTCGACGACGATGTCGTGCGCCGGGATGCCGTAGTCCGCCGCCCGCTCCACGATCTTCTTCGCCACGGCGAAGCGCACGTCGGGGTCCTCGGAGATGCCGGTGTCGTCGTTCGAGATCGCGACGACGGGCACGTTGTACTTCTTCACCAGCGGCAGGACGAACTCCATCCGCTCCTCCTCGCCGGTGACGGAGTTCACCAGCGGACGCCCCTCGCAGGCGGCGAGGCCGGCCTCCAGCGCGGCGGGCACCGAGGAGTCGATGCACAGCGGCACCTCCACGAGGCCCTGCACCAGCTCGATCATCTTCGTCATGAGCGGCGGTTCGGTCTCGTTCGGGTTGGGGTTGGAGTTGTAGACGACGCCGGCGTTCACATCGAGGACGGTCGCGCCGCACGCGACCTGCGCGACGGCGTCCTTCTCGACGGTGGAGAAGTCCCCGGCCTCCAGCTCGGCCGCCAGCTTCTTGCGGCCGGTCGGATTGATCCGCTCGCCGATGACGCAGAACGGCTGGTCGAAGCCGATGATGGCGGTCTTGGTCTTGGATTCGACGACGGTGCGGGTCACGTGGGGGTCCTTTCGAGCAACTGGTCGAGTCCCGGGTCTTCGAAGTCCCGGATCGTGAGGTGGGCGCCGGCCGCGCGCAGCGCGGCGTCGGTGAGGGCGGAGCGGACGCCGACGACCCTGCAGCCGGCGGCGGCGGCGGAGGCGAGGCCCGAGGGGCTATCCTCGAACGCGACCGCATCGCCAGGCGCAACGCGGAGGGCGTCGCAGGCGGCGAGGTAGGGGGCGGGGTGCGGCTTGGCGCGGGCGCACTCCTCTCCGACGACGATGGTGGCGAAGGCGTCCGCCAGGCCGATCGCCTCCAGCATCGCCTCGGCGTTGAGGCGCATCGCGTTGGTCACGACCGCCATCGGCGTGCCGCGGGCCGCTGCCTCGCGGATCAGCCGCGCGGCGCCCGGCGCCGCCGGATAGGGCCGCGGCAGGCGGTCGCGGAACTCGGCCTCCTTGCGCTCGGACAGGCCTTGCGGATCGGGCTCGTCCGGCAGGTATTCGGCGAAGAAGTCGACGTTCAGCCGGCCGTGGATCGCCTCCATGTAGAAGGCGCGGTCGACGGCAATACCCCGCGGCGCGAGGAGGTCGCGGAACACCGCCTCGTGGATCGGGTCGGTGTCCAGCATGGTGCCGTCGAGATCGAAGAGAAGCGCGCGGACCGTCACGCCGAGGCGGCCGCCGGCACGCCCGCGGCGCCCCCGTTCTCGGTCACCCACTTGGCGCAGGTCTTGATCCCGCCCAGCGGGAAGAAATGCACCTGCTCGATCCCGAAGCCGGGATGCGCCGCCTTGTGCGCGGCGAGCGCGGTCAGCACCTCGTCCGGCTCGTAGGGCATGACCAGCTTGGTCACGTCCATCGCCCGCTTCTGCAGGACCTTGAGCGAAGGGCCGACGCCGCAGGCGATGGCGAACTTGATGAGGGTCTGCAGCTTGGCCGGGCCGGCGATGCCGATGTGGATGGGCAGCTGGATGCCTTCGGCGGCGATGCGGTCGGCCCATTCGATGATCGGCCCCGCATCGAACGAGAACTGCGTCGCCAGAGCCATCTGCGCGTCGGTCCGCTCGCTGAAGGCCTGCTTCCAGCGCAGCGCTTCCGAGACCATTCGGTCGGACCCATCGGGGTCGATGTCGCGGTTGCCCTCGGGGTGGCCGGCGACGTGCAGGCGGGTGAAGCCGTGCTGGTCGAAAAGCCCGGTCTCCAGCATCTGGATCGACGAATGGAACTCGCCCACCGGCTCCTTCACCCCGCCGGCGAGGATCAGGCCCTGCTTCACGTCGGCCGCGTCCTGGTAGCGGGCGATCCACTCCTGCAGGGTCGCGGCGTCCTTCACGATGCGCGCGGGGAAGTGCGGCATCGGTTCGAACCCCTCGGCCCGGATGCGGGCGGCGGTGGCGACCATATCCTCGATCGGGGTGCCCTCGATGTGGGCGATGTAGACGCGGGTGCCGGCGGGCAGGATCGCGCGGAAATCCTCGACCTTCTCGGCGGTGCGGGGCATCACCTCGATCGAGTAGCCCTGCAGAAATTCCTCGAGCTCGCCGGAGCCGGTGGTGGTGGCGGGCGCGTCCTTGCGGCGCAGGAAGGACAGAACGGACATCAGCGTCTCCTTGAAGCGGGGGCCGCGGCTCACGCCGCGCGGCCGTCATTGTCGATGAGGGCCCGAAGGCGGGTGTCGTCGTATTCGGCCTCGATCGCGTCGGCGCGGGCGCGGGCCACCGCCTCGGGCTCGCCCTCCGCGGCGCCCTCGGGCGCCTTGCGCCACTCGGCGAGGTAGGCGTCGGTGTCGCGGGCGCCGGCCTTCATCGCGGCGCGGTCGATCGCCTGCTCGAACCGCTCGGCCAGCTGGACCTTCGCGCCGCCCCTGCCCCGGCCGACGATGACCTGGGCCGGAATGTCGCGCCAGTAGACGACCGTGACGTCGGGCATGGGGCGTTGTCCTCCTCGCGGGCCGGCGTCGGCCCTTCCAGCGCCTGATACTAGCGTGCCCTGCCGCGGCTGCATCCGTTTTCGACATCTGCCGCGCCGCCAGCGACGGGATGCGACTTCTGCCGGGGCGAAGCCTTGCACCGGCGCCGCGCGATCCGTAGGTTGGAGGGAACTCGTTCGGAGGGCGTTTCGACATGGCGCCCAAGCGTCCCATACGCGCGGGCGCATTCCCCAGAGCGGTCGAGAGCCCCGCGCCCAGACCACCCGACCCGGCGACGCTGTACGCGGCGCTGGACTTGGGAACCAACAGCTGCCGGATGCTCATCGCGCAGCCGAAGGGCAGCCAGTTCCACGTGGTCGACAGCTTCTCCAAGTCGGTCCAGCTCGGCTACGGGCTGGAGACGACGGGCCGTCTGTCGCGTTCATCCATGCAGCGGACGCTGAACGCGCTGCGGATCTGCCGCCAGAAGATCGCCCGCCACAAGGTCACGCGGATGCGCCTCGTCGCGACCGAGGCCTGCCGGCGCGCCAAGAACGGCAAGGCGTTCCTTGCGCAGGTGCAGCGCGAGACGGGACTGGACCTGGAGATCATCGAGCCGGAGGAAGAGGCCCGCCTGGCCGTCATCTCCTGCGCGCCCCTCGTCTCGACCCGGACCGAGCAGCTGCTGGTGGTCGACATCGGCGGCGGCTCGACCGAGCTTGTCTGGATCGACCTCACCAAGGTCCCCCAGCGCGAGCGGCCCCGCGCCATCATGCGCCTGCACGCCGGCTTCCGCGCCGATCCCGGACCGTTCCAGGCGGCCAAGGTCGTCGACTGGATCAGCGTGCCCCTCGGCGTCGCGACCCTGCGCGACCAGTTCGCCGACGTCGAGAACGACGCCGCGCGCTTCGCGCTGATGAGCTGGTTCTTCGAGGAGAACCTCTCCGCCTTCGCGCCCTCGGCGCTGGAGCAGGCGCGCGAGGGGTTCCAGATCATCGGTACCTCGGGGACCGTGACGACCGTCGCCGCCTCGCACCTGGGGCTCAAGCGCTACGACCGGACCAAGGTGGACGGGCTGCGCATGACCTCGGACCAGATCGACGCGGTGATCCGCGACTACCTGACGCTCGGACCCGAGGGACGGCGCAACGATCCACGCATCGGCAAGGACCGGCAGGCGCTGATCATGTCCGGCTCGGCGATCCTGCAGACGCTGATGCGGCTCTGGCCCACCGACCGGCTGTCGGTCGCCGACCGGGGGCTGCGCGAGGGGCTGCTCTACGCGCAGATGAACGCGGACGGGGCGCTGGAAGATGTTCCCTACTGATCCGGCCGGACAAGACGGTTCGATGGCCAGGGCGGACGACTGGTTCGAGGATCGCGACACGTGGGGCCCGGAAGCGCGGGCGCTCCGCCGCGTGCTGCTGGGCGCCGGCCTGCGGGAAGAGATCAAGTGGGGCAAGCCGACCTACGGAACGGCGGACGGCAATATCGCCATCATCCAGCCGTTCAAGCATTTTCTCGCGCTGATGTTCTTCAAGGGTGCCCTGCTCGACGACCCCGAGGGCGTACTGGAAAGCCAGGGCGAGAACACCCGCTCCGCCCTGCGGGTGGTGTTCCGCTCGGTCGCGGACGTGGAGCGGCTGGCGGGCGCCGTCCGGGCGCTCGTCGCCAGCGCGGCCGAGGTCGAACGCAAGGGCCTGAAGGTCGAGGGCCCGCCGGAGCTGGACCTGTGCGACGAGCTGGTCGACGCGCTCGACGCCGACCCGGCGCTTCAGGACGGCTGGAACAGCCTGACGCCGGGGCGGCAGCGGGAATACGCCCTCCACATCGGCGGGGCGAAGAAGTCCGAGACGCGCGCGGCCCGCGTGGACAAGTTCCGCGACCGCATTGCGGCGGGACGGGGCATGCGGGACCAGTGACGATACACCGTGAGGACGCCATACAGGATCCGCGCGAGCGGAGGCACCGATGCCCAAGGCCACGACGTCCGTCACCTTCCAGCCCGACACCCCTCGCCGCAGGAGGTCGGCGAACGACGGACCGGCATCCGCGGACTGGAACCGATCATTACGTCCGGCGACCCGAGCTGCCATCTGACGTCCTGCTTCGTGGCGTCCCTGGCGCCGAGCGAGCTCGGGACGTTCCTCTTCAATGCCGACGGCCAGCGGGACGAGGTCGTGCGGACGCTGGATATCCTCCTGACGGGGGTGTGACGGGGTCGGTGGGTTTCACCCACCCTACCCCGCTTCCGTAGGGTGGGTGAAACCCACCGCGACGGCCGGTCCCCTCACCGGTAATACAGCGACCGCCCGTTCGCGAAGACCTGCACCTTCTCCGGCACCGCCGTCAGCTTGACGTTCCGGCCGCGCAGGTCGCGGTGGATGCCGGCGAGCTTGGCGATGACGGGGTCGGCGCCGTTCACCTTCTCGAAGTAGAGGATCGTCACCTCGCCGAGGGCCTCGGTGATCGCGACCTGGCCCTCGAAGATGAAGGGCGCGCCCTCGGCCGCCTCGACCATGTCCTCGGGCCGGACGCCGACGTTCACCTTCAGGCCCTTGTCCGCCGCCTGCGTCGGCACGGCGGACACGGCCGTGCCGCCGCCCTCCAGCCGGACGGTGGTCTGCGCGCCGATCTCGACGATCTCGCCCGGCAGCAGGTTCATGGCGGGCGAGCCGATGAACTGGGCCACGAACTCGTTCTCGGGCCGCTCGTACAGCTCCAGCGGGGTGCCGACCTGGCTGATGCCCTTGTTCGCCAGCACGACGATCCGGGTGGCCAGCGTCATCGCCTCCACCTGGTCGTGGGTGACGTAGATCATCGTCGAGTTCGGCATCGACTCCTTCAGCTGCGCGATCTCGATCCGGGTGGCGACCCGCAGCGCGGCGTCGAGGTTCGAGAGCGGCTCGTCGAAGAGGTAGACCTTGGGATCGCGCACGATGGAGCGGCCGATGGCGACGCGCTGGCGCTGGCCGCCCGAGAGGGCCTTGGGCAGGCGGTCCAGGTACGGCTCCAGCTGCAGGATCCGGGCGGCCCGGCCCACCGCGGTCTCGATCTCCTGCGGGGTCTTCTTGGCGAGCTTGAGGGCGAAGCTCATGTTGTCGCGCACGGTCATGTGCGGGTAGAGCGCGTAGGACTGGAACACCATCGCGATGCCCCGCTCGGCCGGGGGCATGTCGTTCACCACCCGCCCGTCGATCTCGAGCGTGCCGCCGGTGATCTTCTCAAGCCCCGCGATCATCCGCAGCAGCGTGGACTTGCCGCACCCGGACGGGCCGACGAAGACGACCAACTCGCCCTGCTTGATGTCGAGGTTGATGTCCCGCAGGACGTCGACGGTGCCGCCGTAGGTCTTCTCGACGTTCTTCAGTTTCAGATCGGCCATCGGGCGCCCTCCCCCTTTTCGGCTCTTACTTGACCGATCCGGCCAGGAGGCCGCGGACCAGATAACGTTGCATGGCGAAGAAGACGACGAGCGGGACCGCGATCGACACGAACGCCGCCGTCGCCAGGATCTCCCAGTTGCCGCCGCGGGTGCCCAGCAGCTCCACGATCTGCCGGGTCATCACGGTCGTGTCCCCGGTCGCGTCGATCAGGAACACGATGGCGACGAGAAGGTCGTTCCAGGTCCACAGGAACTGGAAGATCGCGAAGGAGGCGAGCGCCGGGAACGACAGCGGCAGGATGATCTTGGTGAAGATCTGGAAGTCCGTCGCGCCGTCGACCTTGGCGTTCTCGATGATGTCCCGCGGCAGGCCGACCATGTAGTTGCGCAACAGGTATATCGCGAGCGGCATGCCGAAGCCGGTATGCGCGAGCCAGACGCCCACGTAGCCCTTCCCGATGCCGATGTCGGTGTGCAGCTTGAGCAGCGGGATCAGCGCCAGCTGCAGCGGCACGACGAGCAGCGCGACGATGGCGGCGATCAGCAGCGCCCGGCCGGGGAAGTCCATCCAGGCCAGCGCGTAGGCCGCGAAGGCGGCGACGAGGATCGGGATGATCGTGGCCGGGATCGTCACCGTCAGCGTGTTGAAGAAGGCCTTGGCCATCGAGTCCGTCGTGTTGCCGGAGAAGAGGACCTGCTCGTAGTTGTCGAGGGTGAATTCCGGCGGAACGGAGGCGGTGACGAAAACCCGCTGGCCCCGCCCGCTCGGCTCTTCGGCGCTGGTGTAGACGTAGTCGCCGTTCTCCTGCACCACCATCGTCTCGCCGTCGCCCGGCGCGGCCTCGTCGCCGGGCACGAAGGCGGCCACGTCGCGGGACGACACGCCCCAGGTGCTGATCGGCAGGGGGTCGATCCCCTCGACGTCGTAGAGGTTGCCCTCGATCACCCAGACGCCGTCCGCCTGCACCGCCTCGTCGGTGCCCGCGGTGCGCAGCTGCAGCGTCTGCTCGGCGGGGAACATCGACTTCCACCAGCCGGAGGACGAGATCTGGTCCGCCGTGCGGAAGGACGAGACCAGCAGGCCGACCGTCGGGAAGACCCACAGCAGGACGAGAAGCGCGACCGAGATGTGTACCGCCCAGGTCAGCGAGGATTTCGTTCCTGCGATGTTATCCATGTCGCGCCCTCCCCCGGCCCGGCATCACCGCATCTCCTTGCGGGCGTTGTAGACATTCCAGACGAGGATCGGCGTGACCATCAGCATGATGACCATCGCCGCGGCCGAGCCGACGCCCCAGTCGTTGGCGCGGAACAGCTTGTCGTACATGTAGTTGGCCAGCACCTGCGTCTCCCACTGGCCGTTGGTCATGGCGAAGACGATGTCGAAGACCTTGAGGACGACGATGGTGATCGTGGTCCAGACCACGACGATCGTCGACATGATCTGCGGCACCTTGATCTGGAAGAAGATCTGGAACGGGTTGGCGCCGTCCACGATGGCGGCCTCGACCGTCTCTTCCGGGATGCCGCGGAGCGCCGCCGACAGGATGACCATGGCGAAGCCTGTCTGGATCCAGACCAGCACGATCATCAGGAAGAAGTTGTTGTAGAACGGGATCGTCAGCCACGTCTGCGGCACGCCGTAGGGCGGCGTCGCGGACAGCAGCGAGATCAGGCCGCTGACGCTGGTCCAGACCAGCCACAGCGCCACGATTGCAAGGATCACCCGCAGGATCATCGCCGCGGCGCCCATGCGCGGGCCCGGGCGGCTCTGCCACATGGGGCGGACGGCGATGTAGCCGAGGTAGGCGACCGCCGCGCCGAAGGCGAGGATGAGCAGCGCCGGCACGATCTTGAGCACGATCACCGACCAGACGCCGCCGTCGAAGGTCAGCCAGACGGCGTTGAGGATGCCGATCTGCTCGGCGCCCGCGGGGCGGGTGTCGTAGACCAGCTTGAAGATCACCGCCGCGCCGACGAACGAGATCGCCATCGGCATGAAGATCAGCGACTTGGCGAACGCGCCCCAGCCGATCCGGTCGGTCAGCTGCGCCACCAGAAGGCCGAACGCGGTCGAGGCCGCGGGCACGACCACCAGCCACAGCAGGTTGTTGCTCATCGCCTCCCAGAACTTCGGCTCCGAGGCCATCTGGGTGTAGTTGTCGAGGCCGACCCAAACCGAGCCGCCGGGGACGCGCTCTGTCAGCGACAGGCGCATGGTCTCGACCACCGGGTAGGCCAGGTAGAGGCCGAGGACGAACAGCGCGGGGAACAGGAACAGCCATGGCCGCACCATGTTGGCGCGGTTGATATTCCTGCCCGCATTCTCGCCGCGGGCGGGAAACAGGACTTTGTCGAGGAAGATGTTGGAGAAGTAGAAGTAGGCGACGCAGCCGCCGACGCCGAACACGATGGTCAGAAGACCCTGCAGAGCAGGATTCATGCCCTCACTCCTCCCTCGTCACCACTTCTGCGGCGTTCTTTGCGGGCCGGCCCGGACGCGCGGGCCGGCCCCTTTGTCGATGCTACGGGGCGTCAGCCCCGCCGGATCACTGCAGCGAGTCCCAGCTGTCCTGGATCTCCTGCGCGACCTGCTCGGCCGACTCGCCTCCCGCGAAGTCGACCATGCCGGTCCAGAACGACCCCGCGCCGACGCCGCCCGGCATCAGGTCGGAGCCGTCGAAGCGGAACGTCGTCGCGCTCGTCAGGATCTCGCCGAACTGGCGGCGGGTGTCGTCCGAGTAGGTCTCGGGGTTGGCGCTGGTCAGCGGCGTCAGGAAGCCCTGGCCGGGAACGGCCATCCACACCTCGTGCGCGATCGGGGTCTGCAGGAACTCGATCAGCGCCTGCGCGCCCGGGCTGTCTTCGGTGATCGCGAACAGCGTGCCGGCGCCGAGCACCGGCGAGCCGAGGTCCTCGCTCTCGTAGGCCGGGAAGTAGAAGAAGTCGGCATCGACGCCCACTTCGGTCCCTTCCGGGAAGAAGGCCGGGATGAACGACGCCTGCCGGTGCATGTAGCATTGCGGCGGGCTGTCGAAGAGGCCCTTGGGGCTGTCGCGGAAGTCGGTCGAGGCGACCGCGCCCTGCCCGCCGGCGACGTAGTCGTCCTGCAGGAACCAGCCGAACTCGTTGATCGCGTTCACGACCGCGGGGTCGGTGAACGGGATCTCGTTGGTCACCCACTGGTCGTAGGTCTCGGGACTGGCGGTGCGCAGCATCAGGTCCTCGACCCAGTCGGTCGCCGGCCAGCCGGTCGCGCCGCCCGAGCCCAGCCCGATGCACCAGGGCGTCTCGCCGTCCGCGGCGATCTGCTCGGTCAGGGCCTTCAGCTCTTCCATCGTCTCGGGGACTTCGTAGCCGGCATCCTCGAAGTTCTCGGGGACGTACCAGACCAGCGACTTCAGGTCGGCCTTGTAGGGGAACGCATAGAACGCCTCGGACCCGTCGGCGCCCTCGTAGGTGCCGAGATCGACCCAGCTGTCGCCGGCGGCGTAGTTCTCGGACATCCAGCTCGCCGCCTCGTCGCCGAGGGGCGTCAGGAAGCCGCGGGCCGCGAGGTCGGCGGCCAGGCCGGGCTGCGGGAACACGGCGACGTTCGGGGCCGAGCCGGCCTCGGCGTCGATCACGATCTGCTGCTCGAAGCTGTCCGAGCCGGTGTAGCGCACGTCGGCGCCGGTGGCGTCGGCGAAGTAGGCCAGCACCGCCTCGACCGCTTCCTGGTCGGGGCCGAGCCAGGGGCCGAACACCGTCACCTGCTCGCCCGAAAGGTCGTGGCTGTCGGCGAACGAGGTGTAGCTGTCCCAGTTGAAGGCGCCTTCGCCCGGCGGGAACATCAGGTCCTGCGCCGAGGCGGACCCGGCGACCAGCGCGCCGAGGGCGGCACCCGTCCAGAGTGCTTTCGAGATCATCAGAGATATCCTCCCATCTTCGCGCGGGCTTGAGCGCCGCGCTCGTTGAACGATGTGGTGCAGCAGGATGCTAGCGCCCGCATGCCCATCGGACAGGGGGAGAGTCACCGAACTTCCCCGCACTGTCAATCTGGCCCGCTGCGGCCGCGTGCCCGGAAGTCTTTGGGAATGTTCGCAGTTGCAGCATGGGCCCGGGCCGGCATCGCTTGCGCCCGCCCCTGCCCGCGCCGTATCAGGGCGACGACGCGCCCGCCCGGGACCCGCGAAGGAGACGATCATGGCCCATCCGCCGAACACCCTGTCGCTGGTCGCCGACATCGGCGGCACCAACACCCGCGTCGCCCTGGCCGACGGCCGGACGATCCTGCCGCAGACGGTGCGCCGCTACCGCAACGCCGACTTCGCCGGCCTTGACAGCGTGCTGCGCCGCTTCATCGAGGAAGAGGACGACGTCGACTGCGCCGCCGCCTGCGTGGCGGCGGCGGGGCCGGTGCGCGACGGGCGCGCGACGCTGACCAACCTCGACTGGACCATCGACAAGGCGACGCTCGGCCGCGCCACGCGGGCCGAGACTGTGGCGATCCTGAACGACCTGCAGGCCCAGGGCCACGCGCTGGGATTCCTCGACGCCGGCAACGTGCGCACGATCCTCGACTTCCCTCCGGCGAGCGAACACGCGGCCAAGCTGGTCATCGGCGTCGGCACCGGCTTCAACGCCGCGCCGGTGTTCGAGACCGATGCCGGCCGCCTCGTCGCGCCGTCCGAATCCGGCCACGTGAACCTGCCCGTCCGGAACGAGACCGACATGCGGCTCTGCCGCTACGTGTCGACCGCGCACGGCTTTCCGGCGGTGGAAGACGTTCTCTCCGGCCGCGGGCTGGAGCGGGTCTACGCCTGGCTCGGCGAGGAGGCGGGCGATCCCCGCGAGCTGACGGCGGCCGAGATCGCCGCGGCCTGCGCCGGCGGCCGCGACGCCCGTGCGCGCGAGGCGGTGCGCGTGGTGGTGGAGTTCCTCGGCATGGTCGCCGGCAACCTCGCGCTGATCCAGCTGCCGTTCGGCGGGGTCTACCTCGTCGGTGGCGTGGCGCGGGCGATCACGCCCTACCTGTCCGAGTTCGGCTTCGCCGACGCGTTCCGCGACAAGGGCCGCTTCGCCGGCTTCATGCGCAATTTCGGCGTCGCGGTGGTCGAGGACGACTACGCCGCCCTCGTCGGCTGCGCCGCCCACCTCGCCGCGCTGCGGGGCTGACCCCTCAGCTCTCGGCCCAGTGGACGGTGGCGCCCTTCAGGACCGCCGCCACCGGCGCCTCCTCGGGCGTCAGCCGCCGCGCCTTCTCCAGCGCCTCGCGCTTGTCGGCGCCGGTGATGACGATGTGCGTGGACAGCGCGTCCCGCAGCGCCCGCGCCGACAGCGTGATCCGCGGCTCGGCCGCGCCCGGCGCCCGCATCGGCACCAGCAACGCGCTCCCGTGCAACGCGTCGTCCAGCCGGTCGGCGCCGGGGAAGATCGACGCGGTGTGCATGTCCGCCCCCATCCCCAGCAGCAGGACCGAGATCGGCATCTCGGGCGCGAACGTCGCCTCCAGCTGCTCCAGCGCCTCCTCGGGCGTCTCGGTCCCGGCATAGAGCGGCACGTAGGTCGCCGCCGCCGCCCGCTCGGTCAGCAGGCGGCGCCGCACCAGCGCGGTGTTCGACCGGGGCGAGTCCTCCGGCACCCAGCGCTCGTCCGTCAGGAAGACGTGGACGCGGTCCCAGTCGAGGTCCGCGCCGCACAGGCTGTCGAAGACCGGGCCGGGCGTCGTGCCGCCGGGCACCGCCAGCGAGGCATGTTCGTGCGACGTCAGCGCCGTCCGCAGCTCGCTCGCCAGCCGGTCGGCGAGGTCGAGCATCATCATCTCGGCGTCGGGATATTCCTTGAGCTCCACGCGGCGCCTCCTTCCATCGGATCCGGGGGGAAGTGTTAGGCGCGATGGCGGCCACGGGAAAGGGGGCGTCGGGGGCGCACCCAACGCAGGCGTGACCGCGCCCGGCCCGCGGGGCGGTTGACCGATGGAGCGTCCGGACCACCGTCCGGCGCATCGGCCCATGCCAAGGAGGAACCTCCGATGTCCCGTCTCGCCATCCTTGCGGCCCTCGCCGCCTCGCCCGCCCTCGCCGACGACGTCACCTACGACGTGGGCGGGGTGGAATATACCGGCTACTTCGCCGCCGCCGAGGACCCGCATGGCCTCGTCCTCATCGCCCATGACTGGGACGGCCTCGACGACTACGAACGCGGCCGCGCCGACATGCTGGCAGACCTCGGCTACGACGCCTTCGCGCTCGACATGTACGGCGCCGACACCGAGGCCGGCACGATGGAGCAGAACATCGCCGCGACCAGCGAGCTGACCGGCGATCGCGAGAAGATGCGGACGCTGATCGAGGCCGGCCTCGCCGCCGCGCGCGGGCAGTCGGACGCGGAGTCGCTGGTCGTCATGGGCTACTGCTTCGGCGGCGGCGTCGCGCTGGAGATGGCGCGGTCGGACATGGCCGGCGAAGCGGTCGGCTACGCGTCGTTCCACGGCTCGATCGAGACGCCCGAGGGCCAGTCCTGGGACGGCGACGAGCCGCCCGTCCTGGTCCTGCACGGCGGCGCGGACGAATCGGTGCCCCTGTCGGCGGTGCAGACCCTGATGCAGGAGTTCGAGGCAGCCGGAAACACCTACACGGTGGAGATCTATTCCGGCGCGCCCCACGCCTTCACCGTCGAGGGCTCCGACCGCTACCAGGCCCGCGCCGACTCCGAGAGCTGGGAGGCGTTCACCGACTTCCTGGAAGAGGAGACCGGCGGCGGGGCGTAATGCGCCATTGCCCCCGGGGCGGAGCGCCCACCCCCGGGACTACCCGCCCCGGCCCCGAGCCGGGGCCTCGCGCGGCTTGGCGCCCCGGGATCGGCGAGGCCCCGGCTCAAGGCCGGGGCGGGACGATCCGGGGCGGATCGCCCCACGCCGCTTCGGCCCCGCCACGCAATAGGCCCCCTCCGCCCCGCACCTGCGCCGGGGCCTGGCGCCCGGGATCGGCGGGGCCCAGGCTCAAGGCCGGGGCGGGGCGATCCGGGCCGAACCGTCCTGCGCCGCTTCGGTCCCGCCACGCGGGTGGCCCCTCCGCCGCGGCCCTGAGCCGGGGCCTCGCAACGGTCCGCGCCTCCGGCTGGGCGGGGCCCCGGCTCGAGGCCGGGGCGGGCTGCACACCATGGCTCCCGGCGCGCGGCCGCTTTCGCCGGCCCCTTCCTCCCCCTATATCTGATGGGAAAGGAGCCCGCCCATGCCCCTCGAACGCCTCGTCCTGATCCTCGTCCTCGTGATCGCCGCCGCAGGCGTCACCGTCTGGCTCGCCTCCCTCGTCGTCGCCTCCGTCGCGTTGCCGGCCTGGGCCACCCTGGGCCTCGCCATTCCCGGAGCGCTCATCCTCTACATCGTGCTCCGCGCCATCTCCGAGCGGCGGAGCGACCCCGACGACGACCGCTACGACGAGGTGAAGCACTGATGCTGGTGGTCACGACCGACGGCGTCCCCGGGCGCGAGGTGGCCGAGGCGCTGGGCCTCGTCCGCGGCGCGACGGTCCGGGCCAAGCATATCGGCACCGACATCGTGGCGGGCCTGCGCAACCTCGTCGGCGGCGAGGTGAAGTCCTATTCCTCGATGCTCGCCGGCGCGCGCGAGCAGGCGATGGACCGGATGATCGAGGCCGCCCGCGCGCTCGGCGCCGACGCCGTGGTGGCCTGCCGCCTCGAGACGTCCTCCATCATGTCGGGCGCCTCCGAGATCGTCGCCTACGGCACCGCGGTGCGGCTGAAGTGACGCTGACGGACGCCGCCCTCACGACGGACGGCAAGGCGCCGGAGGGGACGGGCCGCGTCCTGGTCCTCGCCTGCGGCGCGCTGGCGCGCGAGATCCTCGCGATCCGCGACGCGAACGGGCTGCACCACCTCGACCTTCAATGCCTGCCCGCGATCCTGCACAACCACCCCGAGCGGATCCCGTCCGCGGTGGAGGACGCCGTGACGCGCCGCCGGGACGACTACGACGACGTCTTCGTCGCCTACGCCGATTGTGGCACCGGCGGGATGCTGCAGGCCACCTGCGACCGGCTCGGCGTGCAGATGATCGAGGGCCCGCACTGCTACAGCTTCTTCGAGGGCAACGCGGACTTCGCGGCGCGGGACGAGATCGACGCCTTCTACCTGACCGACTTCCTGTGCCGGCAGTTCGACGCCTTCGTCTGGCGGCCTCTCGGCCTCGACCGGCACCCCGAGCTTCGGGACATGTATTTCGGGCACTACCGCACCCTCGTCTACCAGGCGCAGACCGACGACCCTGCCCTGACGGCGAAGGCGGAGGACTGCGCCCGCCGCCTCGGCCTCGCCTTCGAGCGGCGGCCGACCGGCTACGGCGACCTCACCGGCGCGCTGAAGGCCCTCTGACGCGACAGCGAAGTGGCGCGGCGGCGCCCGCCCGTGCTAGGCGGCGCACATGACCGACTGGACGTCCCTCATCACCGCCTTCACTACGCTCTTCGTCATCATCGACGCGCCGGGCATGGTGCCGCTGTTCATCGCGCTGACCCATGACAACAGCGCGGCCGAAAGGCGGGCGATCGGCGTGCGCGCCTGTCTCGTGGCGGCGGCGCTGATGACGGCGTTCCTGTTCCTCGGCGAGGCGGTCCTCGGCTTCATCGGCATCTCCATACCCGCCTTCCGCGTCGCGGGCGGCGTGCTGCTGTTCCTGACCGCGCTCGACATGCTGTTCGAGCGGCGGCAGAAGCGGCGCAGCGACAATACCGGCGAGGCGGCCGCCTCCGACCACGACCCGTCGGTCTTTCCGCTCGCCATGCCGCTGATCGTCGGGCCGGGCCTGATCACGACGATCATCCTTCTCGCCTCCAGCGCCGACGGCCCGGCGGGGATCGTGGCGCTCGGCGTGGTTCTCGCTCTCAATCTCGGGATCGTGTTCCTGGCGTTCCTCGCCTCGCCGTTCATCGCGAACGCGCTGGGCAAGACCGGAATCAACGTCATCACCCGCGTCCTGGGCATGCTTCTCGCGGCGCTCGCCGTGCAGTTCATTCTCGACGGTCTCGTCTCTTCCGGCTTCGGCGGTTGAGCCCCATATGTCCGGCATGACCGGAAACGACATCGCGCAGGTCCTGTATCTCGGCCTCCTCGGGGCGGCGATCGCGGGCTACTACTTCGCATCCCACCGCGGCAATCTCGGCCCCACCCTGCGGGCGCTGATGCTGTGGGCCCTGATCTTCGTCGGCGTGATCGCGGCCTACGGCATGTGGAGCGACATCCGCGGCACCGTCGCGCCCGGCCAGCAGCTGCTGGCGGACGGCCGGATCGAGGCGCCGCTCGGCCGCGACGGGCACTACCACCTGACGGCGGACGTGAACGGCGTGCCGGTGAAGTTCGTCGTCGACACCGGCGCGAGCGAGATCGTCCTCAGCCGCGAGGACGCCGCGCGGGTCGGACTCGACCCCGCGACCCTGGACTACTGGGGCGCCGCCCAGACGGCCAACGGGATGGTCCGCACCGCGCCGGTGCAGCTGGACGAGATCCGCCTCGGTCCCATCGTCGACGACGGCGTGGCCGCGGTGGTGAACGACGGAAACCTCGACTTCTCGCTCCTCGGGATGGGCTACCTGAACCGCTTCGCCCACATCGAGATCTCGGGCGGCCGGCTGATCCTCACCCGCTGACGTCGCCTCCGTTCCGCAGGGGCAATCCCTCTCTGACATCTTCACAATCGCCGGAGGTCCGCGTAGCCTCCGGCACACAAAAGACGACGTCGCAAGACGAAAACAGGGAGACCACCATGAAGAGACTGCTTCTCGCCTCCGCGGCGACCGCGCTCGTCGCGGGCACGGCCAGCGCGCAGGACGACACCGTCAAGATGGGCATCCTGCTCAGCTTCACCGGCCCGATCGAAAGCCTGACGCCGCAGATGGCCGACAGCGCCGAGCTGGCGATCCAGGAGGCCAACGACGCCGGCGGCATCCTCGGCGGCATGATGATCGAGCCGGTCCGCGCCGACGCGACCTGCATCGACGCGCAGGCGGCCACCGCCGCGGCCGAGCGTCTCGTGACCGCCGACGGCGTCGTCGCGATCATGGGCGCCGACTGCTCGGGCGTCACCGGCGCCGCGCTGTCGAACGTCGCCGTGCCGAACGGCGTGCCGATGATCTCGCCCGCCGCCACCTCGCCCGCGCTGTCGACAACCGAGGACAACGGCCTGTTCTTCCGCACCGCCCCCTCCGACGCCCGCCAGGGCGAGGTGCTGGCCGCGATCCTCGCTGACAAGGGCGTGACCGAGGTCGCGATCACCTACACCAACAACGACTACGGCAAGGGCCTGGCCGACGCGTTCGCCGCGTCGTTCGAGGCGAACGGCGGCACGGTCACGATCTCGGCCCCGCACGAGGACGGCAAGGCCGACTACTCGGCCGAGGTCGGCGCGCTCGCCGCGGCGGGTGGTGAGGTGCTGGCGGTGTTCGGCTACTCCGACGGCGGCGGCAAGGGCATCATCCAGAACGCCCTCGACACCGGCGCGTTCGATACCTTCGTCATGGGCGACGGCATGTACGGCGACCAGTTCGTCACCGACCTCGGCGCCGACATCGCCGGCAGCTACGGCTCGGTCCCGTGGGCCGAGGGCGAGGGCGCGGATGCCTTCCTGGCGATCACCGAAGAGGCCGGCATCAACGGCGAAAGCTCGTTCACCCGCGAGAGCTACGACGCGGCGGCGCTGCTGATCCTCGCAATGGCTGCGGCCGGCGAAGCGAACGGCGCGGCGGCGGCCGAGCACGTCCTCGACGTGGCGAACGCCCCGGGCGAGGTGATCCTGCCCGGCGAGATCGCCAAGGCGCTGGAGCTCATCGCGGCCGGCACCGACATCGACTACCAGGGCGCCTCCGGGGTCGAGCTGATCGGCCCGGGCGAGGCCGCGGGTACCTACCGCGAGTACACCATCACCGACGGTGGCTACGAGACCGTGCAGTTCCGCTGAGTCGGGGCTGAATGCGGGGCGGTCCGGACGTTCCGGGCCGCCCTTTTCACATCACAAGAGACGGCCAAGCGCTTGATCCGCGTCGAGACCCTTCACAAGCATTTCGGCGGCTTCCACGCCGTGGACGGCGCGTCGCTGGAGATCGCCAGGGGCACGATCACGGGCCTGATCGGTCCCAACGGCGCCGGCAAGACCACCCTGTTCAACGTCATCGCCGGCCGGCTGCCGCCGACCAGCGGCACCGTGACGATGGAGGGCGAGGATATCACCGGCCTGCCGCCGCACGCCCTGTTCCACAAGGGCCTGCTGCGCACCTTCCAGATCGCCCACGAGTTCGCCTCCATGACCGTGCGCGAGAACCTGATGATGGTCCCGGGCGGGCAGTCGGGAGAGCGGCTCTGGTCCGCCTGGTTCGGCCGCGGCCGGATCGCGCAGGAAGAGCGGGCGCTGGCGAAACAGGCCGACGAGGTCCTCGACTTCCTCACGATCTCGCACCTCGCGGACGAGAAGGCGGGCAACCTGTCGGGCGGGCAGAAGAAGCTGCTGGAGCTGGGCCGGACGATGATGGTGGACGCCAAGATCGTGTTCCTCGACGAGGTCGGCGCCGGCGTGAACCGGACGCTGCTGAACACGATCGGCGACGCCATCGTGCGGCTGAACAAGGAGCGCGGCTACACCTTCTGCGTCATCGAGCACGACATGGACTTCATCGGCCGCCTCTGCGACCCGGTCATCGTGATGGCCGAGGGCAAGGTGCTGGCCGAGGGTTCGGCCTCGGACATCATGCAGAACGAGGCCGTGATCGAGGCCTATCTCGGCACCGGCCTCAAGAACAAGGCGCCGGCATGAGGGGCCCCGCGACATTCGCTGCGGCGCGCAACGCGCTGGCGTCGCTGGCCTTTTCGGCAGGCACCGCCGCGGCATGCGAGGACGTCGGGCAAGGCGCGCAGTTCTGTCCCGAGGACATGCCGCAACTCCTGACGCCGGCGCCGGACCATTTCGGGATCGTGGCCTTCCGCGACGGGGCCGGCCGCGTCGTGATGGTCGAGGCGGCGGAGCCGATGGACCTCGGCGACGATCCGGTCGCGACCCTGCGCGCGCGGCTGAACGACATGGCCGAACTCGCCATCGGCGGCGACATCCACGGGTTCGTCCCGCTGATCGAGGACCGGCCCTCGGGTCTTCCCGCGCCGGCGGTCCGCTTCGCGTTCCGCGTGGCCGAGGATCTGACCGAGGGCGAGCACGAGCTGGACGATCATGCCCACGACGGCCCCGGCGCGATCGGCCGGCCGACCACGATGGCCCTGACGCTGATGGGGGACGCGTCGGGGACGCTGTTCGTCAGCACCGTCGCCGAGGGCGAGGAATACATGACCGAGGCGCACGCCCTGCTGCACCAGGCGGCGCTCGAGGCCGTGACCTGGCCGGAGGGCGACGAGTGAGCGACAGCGCATACGGCGCCCGCGGCAACGAGGACCGCTCGATCACCCGGTCGAACGAGCCTTTGACGCCGCCCTACCCGTCCGGCGACCCGCGGGCGGCCGGCGGCACGCCGTTCCTGATCGGCGAGGCAATGACCGGCGGCTACGGCCGCGGCGCGGACATCCTCAACGGCTGCACCGTCGCGGTCGACAAGGGCAAGATCGCCGTCATCGTCGGCCCGAACGGCGCCGGCAAGTCGACTGCGATGAAGGCGATCTTCGGGATGCTGTCGCTGCGCGAGGGCCGCGTCGTGATCGACGGCGAGGACATCACCGCGCTGTCGCCGCAGGACCGCGTCGCCAAGGGCATGGCCTTCGTTCCCCAGACGCAGAACATCTTCACCTCGATGAGCGTCGAGGAGAACCTCGAGATGGGCGCGTTCCTCCGCCGCGACGACATCTCCGGCACGATGGCGCAGGTCTACGACCTCTTTCCCATCCTCAAGGAAAAGCGACGGCAGGCCGCGGGAGAGCTGTCGGGGGGCCAGCGCCAGCAGGTCGCCGTCGGCCGCGCGCTGATGACCCAGCCCAAGGTGCTGATGCTGGACGAGCCGACCGCCGGCGTCTCGCCCATCGTCATGGACGAGCTGTTCGACCGGATCATCGAGGTCGCCCGCACCGGCGTCACGATCCTGATGGTGGAGCAGAACGCCCGACAGGCGCTGGAGATCGCCGACATCGGCTACGTGCTGGTGCAGGGCGGCAACGCCCATACCGGCACCGGCGACGAGTTGCTGGCCGACCCGGTCGTGCGGCGGACCTTCCTGGGGGGATGAGGATGCGCCATGCCCTCGCCGCCCTCGCTGTCGTCGCGACCGCCGCACCGGCGGCGGCGTGCACCCTGTCGCGAACCTGCGATCCGACGCCCTGCCCGCGAGACTCCCTCACCCTCGACATGGCGGGCCTGGGACGGGCGGTGGCGCTGCGCTCCGGCACGTTCGAGACCGATCGGGGGCGGGTGAGACTGTCCTCCGCGATCTATCCGGGGGAAAGCCATCCCGTGATCCACTTCACAGAAGGCGGGGCGGAGACGAGCTACCGGGTCACCAGCGAAGGTTGGAGCGTCGGTGGCCGGCAGGACGCGGCGATCTGGCAGATCTCGATCGGCCGCGACGGCGCCGTCGACGCGCTGATCTATCCGGATGGCCTGCGCCGCTATACCGACTATACGAACCGGCTGACCTATGCCGGCATCTGCAGCGAGGTCGCCGGATGGACAAGGTGATGAACGCGCGGGTCGCGGCACTTCGGTGTCGGAGAT
Organism: Wenxinia marina DSM 24838; assembly: GCF_000379485.1. Taxonomy (GTDB): domain Bacteria; phylum Pseudomonadota; class Alphaproteobacteria; order Rhodobacterales; family Rhodobacteraceae; genus Wenxinia; species Wenxinia marina. The sequence goes on along the minus strand of NZ_KB902291.1, from coordinate 46,731 downwards.
GCGACCAGACACCGGTGGAGGATTCGAAATGAAGCTTCAGGCCCTTGCGATCGTCGCGGTCCTGTCACCGGTCTCCGCCCTGGCGGAAGGCGCGGTGCAAGACCTGACCTGCGAGATCGTCTCGGAGTGCGACCCAACGGGCGCCTGCACCGCCGGCGGGAGCGTCCCCATCGTCATCGAACCGCTCCGCACCGAAGGCACGATCAACGTCGTCTCCATCCTGATCGAGCAGCGCGAGGTCGAGGCGCTGCAGGACGGCGCCTTCGGCGCTATGGAATGGACGACCGAGGACAGCCGCGAATGGCTGATCCCGGCCGGGCCCTCCAGCCTCGTCTGGGTCAAGCAGACGATGGGCGAGAGCCTGTGGTCGGTGACGCGGATGCTCTCGTGCGTGGGGGCCGGATGAAGCGGGACAAGAGGACGGACGCCGACAGATGGAGCTGATGAACGCGCTGGTCGCGCTCCTGAACTACGTGGTCGTTCCCGGCCTCGCCTACGGCGCCCAGCTGGCGCTGGGGGCGCTGGGGGTGACGCTGATCTACGGCATCCTGCGCTTCTCGAACTTCGCCCACGGCGACACGATGGCGTTCGGGACCATGGCGACGATCCTCGCCACATGGGGGCTGCAGGCGGCGGGGGTCACCTTCGGCGTGCTGCCGACGGCGCTGCTGGCGCTGCCGGTCGGCATCCTCGGGACCGCGCTGTTCGTCCTCGGCACCGACCGGGCCGTCTACCGCTTCTACCGCACGCAGAAGGCGGCGCCGGTGATCCTCGTCATCGTGTCGATGGGGGTGATGTTCGTGATGAACGGCGTGGTGCGCTTCATCATCGGGGTCGACGACATCGGCTTCGCCGACGGCGCCCGCTATCTCGTGAACGCGCGGGACTTCCGCGACTGGTCGGGCCTCGACGAGGGGCTGGTGATCCGGGTGCCGCAGGTCATCACGCTGGCCACCGCGGCAGTCGCCGTGGCGCTGCTGTTCTGGTTCCTCAACCGCACCCGCACCGGCAAATCGATGCGGGCGTTCTCGGACAACGAGGATCTCGCGCTGCTGTCCGGCATCAACCCCGAGAAGGTGGTCGCGGTCACCTGGATCATCGTCGCGGCGCTGGCGACGACGGCAGGCGTGCTCTACGGCCTCGACAAGAGCTTCAAGGCCTTCACCTACTTCCAGCTCCTGCTGCCGATCTTCGCCGCCGCCATCGTCGGCGGCCTCGGCAGCCCCCTCGGCGCCATCGCCGGCGGGTTCCTCATTGCCTTCTCGGAGGTGACGCTGACCTACCCGTGGAAGAAGGTCCTCGGCTATCTCGCCCCCGAGGGGTGGGAGCCGGAGGGCCTCGTCCAGCTTCTCTCGACGGACTACAAGTTCGCGGTCTCGTTCGCGATCCTCGTCCTCGTCCTTCTCTTCCGGCCTACGGGCCTGTTCCGGGGGCAATCGGTATGAGCCGCGGTCTGATCCTGTATGCGCTGATGGCGGCGCTGATCGTCGGCACCGGCCTGCTGCAGGGCTGGAACCTCGCTCTGACGATCCTGAACATGGGGCTGATCTCGGGCGTTATGGCGCTGGGGGTGAACCTGCAGTGGGGGTTCGCCGGTCTCTTCAACGTGGGCGTCATGGGCTTCGTCGCGCTCGGCGGTCTGGCGGCGGTGCTCGTCGCGATGCCGCCCGTGGGCGAGGCGTGGGCGGCGGGCGGGGTGCGGCTGCTCCTCGGCCTCGCGCTCGGCGCGGCGACGGTGGTCGCGGCGGTGCTGCTGTGGACCCGGATGGCCAGGGGCCGGATGCGGGCGCTGGCGGTGGCGGCGGTGCTGCTGGTGGGCTGGCTTGTCTACCGCGAGGTCTTCGACGGCGGCGTCGGCGCGGTCGAGGCGGTGAACCCGGCCTCCACCGGCTATCTCGGCGGCCTCGGCCTGCCCGTCCTGCTGGCCTGGCCGGTGGGCGGGCTGATCGCGGCCGGCGGGGCCTGGGTGATCGGCAAGGTCTCCCTCGGCCTGCGGTCCGACTACCTCGCCATCGCGACGCTGGGCATCGCCGAGATCGTGATCGCGGTGATGAAGAACGAGGACTGGCTGGCCCGCGGCGTGAAGAACGTCATCGGCATCCCGCGGCCCGTGCCCTACGAGGTGGACCTGCAGGCCAGCGCCGGGTTCGCGGAGCGCGCGAACGCGGTCGGTCTGGACGTCGTGACCGCCTCGACGCTGTGGGTGAAGGTTCTCTATTCCGGCCTCTTCGCCGCGGTCCTGCTGATCCTGCTGTGGCTCGCGCAGCGGGCGCTGGCCTCTCCGTGGGGCCGGATGATGCGGGCGATCCGCGACAACGAGGTCGCGGCCGAGGCGATGGGCAAGGACGTCACCCGCCGGCACCTACAGGTCTTCATCCTCGGATCCGCCGTCTGCGGCATCGCCGGCGCGATGATGACGACGCTGGACGGGCAGCTGACGCCGGGCACGTACCAGCCCCTGCGCTTCACCTTCCTCGTCTGGGTGATGGTGATCGTCGGCGGGTCCGGCAACAACTACGGCGCGGTGCTGGGCGGGATGCTGGTCTGGTGGCTGTGGGTGATGGTGGAGCCGATCGGCCTGTGGCTGATGACCACGATCACCGCCGGCATGCCCGACGGCTCCTGGCTGAAGGGTCACCTTCAGGACAGCGCGGCGCACATGCGGCTGCTGACGATGGGCGTGATCCTGCTGCTGGTGCTGCGGTTCTCGCCGCGCGGGCTGGTGCCGGAACGGTGAGCGGTGGCGGACTTCGCCCCGGCCTTGAGCCGGGGCCCCGCCGAGATGATGCACCCCGCCCCATCGAGGCCCCGGCTCAGGGCCGGGGCGGGTCGTCATCGACGCGGTTCCGCTCAGCGACCGCGGGCCGAATGAAAAGGGCCGCCCCAAGGGCGGCCCTCCTGTCGTCCCGGAGACTCGGATCAGAACCGGAAGTTCGCCCGGATCGACACCAGGTCGGAGCTCAGCTCCTCGTCGTCGAACTCGTCGCGGCCGTATTCCGCGCCGATGCTGAAGCGGTTGCTCACCATGTATTCGGCGCCGACACCGTAGTTGTAGCCGTTGTAGCTCTCGTCCAGGTCGTCGATGTCCAGCATCGACGCCCCGACGAAGGCGTAGGGCATGAAGCGGCCGGCGTCGTAGCCGACGATCGCCTTCGCCCGCGTCAGCCCGGCGTCGAAGGCGGTGTCGCTGTCTACCAGCTCGTATTCGCCGGCGAAGTACTGGACCTCGGCACCGGCCACGATGCGGCCGAAGTCGAAGAGGTAACCGACCTGCCCGCCGAAACCGGAGGTGTCGTATTCGAACGGATCATCGCCGTCGCCGAACTCGGCGCTGCCCACGCCGTAGGACAGACCGCCGTAGAAGCCGCTCCAGTCCGCGGCGGGCGCCGGCGGCGGGGTGACGACGACGGGGGCGGTCACGATCGGGGTCGGGGCGGGGTCGGCCATGCCGCCGGCGGCGGCGGCGCCGGCGGTCAGGGTCAGGGCGGCGGCGGTGCCAAGAAGGTGTTTCATCTGTCTGTCTCGCATTCTGCTTCGATGTCGTCAGCGGGGTCTTTCGGCCCCGTCCTGGCGACAACGTCAGACATGGAAACCGGGCTGCGCGAAAGTCAGGCTTTCCCGCCCCGCCGGCCCGAACCGTTGCAGGTGCGCAACGTCGGCATCACCCCGCCGAGCGCAGCCGCTGGATCAGCGAGGACGTGTCCCAGCGGCCGCCGCCCATCTTCTGCACGTCCTTGTAAAACTGGTCGACCAGCGCCGTCACCGGCAGCGACGCCCCCACCTCGTCCGCGGTGGCGAGGCAGATGCCCAGGTCCTTGCGCATCCAGTCGACGGCGAAACCATGCTCGAATTCGTCGTCGAGCATGGTGCCATGGCGGTTCTGCATCTGCCACGACCCCGCGGCGCCGCCCGCGATCACCTCGACCACCGCGCGGCCGTCGAGACCCGCCTTCTCGGCGAAGTGCAGGCCCTCGGACAGGCCCTGCACGAGGCCCGCGATGCAGATCTGGTTCACCATCTTGGTCAGCTGCCCGGCCCCGGTGTCGCCCAGCCGCCGGCAGGCCTTGGCGTAGGCCGCGATCACCGGCTCGGCCCGGTCGTAGGCGTCCTGGGGCCCGCCGCACATCACGACGAGCTGACCGTTCTCGGCGCCGGCCTGACCGCCCGAGACCGGCGCGTCGATCCACGCGACGCCCCTGCCCGCCGCCGCCTCGGCCAGCTCGCGCGTCACCAGCGCCGAGACGGTCGTGTGGTCGACGAAGACCGCGCCATCCGCCATCCCGGCCAGCGCGCCCTCCTCGCCCGAGGCGATCTCGCGCAGGTCGTCGTCATTGCCGACGCAGGCCATCACGAAGTCGACCCCCTCGGCGGCGTCGCGCGGCGTCGCCGCGGTGCGACCGCCATGCTGCGCCGCCCAGGCCTCGGCCTTCGCCGCGGTCCGGTTGTAGACGGTCACCTCGTGGCCCGCCTTCACCAGATGACCCGCCATCGGGTAGCCCATGACGCCGAGACCCAGAAACGCGCATTTCGCCATCGTGATCGCCCCTCCCTCGGGCCTTTCCATCCGCGGACCCTTTCGGTACCTACCCGACCGGCACCGTCCGTCAAGCAGGCCGCCCATGCTCCTCGTCTTTCGCTGGCTCCTGCGGATCGCCACCGGGATCGTCGTCCTGTTCGTGCTCGCGGTGACGCTGGTCTACTGGTTCGCCGCCCGCTCGCTCCCCGACTACGACGCGACCGAGGCAGTCGCCGGCATCGACGCACCGGTCGAGATCGTGCGCGACAACGCCGACGTGCCCCACATCTTCGGCGAGACCGACGAGGACGTGTTCTTCGCCCTCGGCTGGGCCCACGCGCAGGATCGCCTGTGGCAGATGATCATGCTGCGCCGCACAGCGCAGGGCCGCCTGAGCGAGCTGTTCGGGCCGCGGACCCTGTCCACCGACCGCCTGCTGCGGCACCTCGACCTCTACACCGCCGCGGTCCGCTCGTACGAGGACCAGGACCCCGGCACCCAGGCCGCGCTCGACGCCTACGCCGCCGGGGTGAACGCCTGGCTGGAGGAGGTGAACGAGGGTGCGCGCGGTCGCGGCGCGCCCGAGATGTGGCTGTTCAACCATGCCGTCGCGCCGTGGACGCCCGCGGACTCGCTGGTGATCCTCAAGCTGATGGCGCTGCAGCTGAACGCGCACCTGTCGGAAGAGGTGCTGCGGGCGCGGGTCTCGCTGATGCTGCCGGGAGAGCGGGTGGCCGACATCCTGCCCGAGGCGCCGGGGGACGGGCTGATCGCCCTGCCCCAGTATGCCAGCCTCGTGGACGACGTGCCGCGCTACGCCGCGAACACCACGCCGGACCACTCCTTCCTGTCGCCGGTCTCGCCCCGCGGGCTGGAGGGCGCGTCGAACGGCTGGGCCGCCGGGATCAGCCGCTCCGCCTCGGAATCCACTCTGCTCGCGAACGATCCGCACCTCGCCCTGACCGCGCCGTCGATCTGGTACCTCGCCCGGCTGGAACTGTCGGACGGCGGCGTGATCGGCGGCACCATCCCGGGGATCCCGCTGATCCTCAGCGGCCGCAGCGCGGACCTCGGCTGGGGCATCACCTCGTCCTACCTCGACGACACCGACGTCTACATCGAGGAGGTGAACCCCCGCGATACCGGCCAGTACCGCGGCCCGGGCGGCTGGGAGGATTTCGAGACCCGCGAGAGCATCATCGTCGTCAAGGACGCGCCTTCGGTGACCGAAGTGCTGCAGCGCACGTCGAACGGCCCGGTCCTGCCGCCCGACGCCTTCGACCTCGGCACCATACGCCCGCCGGGCCACGTCACCTCGGTCGCCTGGACCGCGCTCAGCGAGGACGACACCACGATGACCGCCGGCATGCGCCTGATGGCCGCCCACGGCGTCGAAGAGGGCCTCCGCGCGGGCGAGCTGTTCGTGGCGCCCTCGCAGATGCTGACGCTGGCCGACCGCAACCGTGTCGCGATCCAGCTGATCGGCGCGATGCCCCGCCGGGACCCCGAGCATCAGAGCGAGGGGCGCATCCCCACCTACGGCTACCTGCCGCAGAACCGCTGGCAGGGCACGTTCCCCTATTCCGCCAATCCCGGCGTCTCGGAACCCGCGGGCGGCATCGTCGGCAACACCAACAACAAGGTCGTCGACCGTCCCTTCCCCGACCACGTCTCTTTCCTGTGGGGCGACACGCAGCGGATCAACCGCTGGCGGTTCCTGCTGCAGGCCCGGCAGGTCCACACCCGCGAGAGCTTCATCGAGGCGCAGCTCGACACGGTCAGCTTCACCGCCCGGTCGCTGCTGCCGCTGATGGGGGCCGAGCTCTGGTTCACCGGCGAGGCCGCGCCCGACGGCACGCCCGAGCGGCAGCGGGAGCGCGCGCTGGCGCTGCTGGCCGAGTGGAACGGCGAGATGAACGAGCACCAGCCCGAGCCGCTGATCTACGCCGCGTGGCTGCGCGCGCTGCAGGACCGGCTGATCCGCGACGAGCTCGGGCCCCTCGCGGACGAGTTCGCGCACGTGGAGCCGCTGTTCATCGAGCGGGTGTTCCGCGACGAGAGCGGCGCCGCCGCCTGGTGCGACGTCATCCAGTCCGCCCCGGTGGAGACCTGCCCCGACATCGCGCGGATGGCCCTCGACGATGCGCTGGTCTGGATCGGCGAGACCTACGGCACGCAGCTGGAATCGCTGCGCTGGGGCGATGCACACGAGGCGGTGCACGAGCACCAGGTGCTGGGCGATGCGCCCGTCATCAACTGGTTCGTGAACATCGTGCAGTCCACCTCGGGCGGGGACAACACGCTGATGCGGGGCCGCACCTCCGGCGAGCCCGAGCATCCGTTCCGCAACGTCCACGCCGCCGGCTACCGCGGCGTCTACGATTTCGCCGACCCGGATTCGTCCGTCTTCATCACCTCGACCGGCCAGTCCGGCCACTTCCTGTCGCGCCACTACGACGACATGGGCGAGCTGTGGCGCCGCGGCGAGTACCTGCCGATGTCCCTCGACCCCGCGCTGGCGCGGGCGGCGGCTGTGGGCGTGACGCGGCTGATCCCCGAGGAGTAGGCAGGCGGCCCGCCCCGGACGTGATCCGGGGCCACGATGGATCAGGCGCCCCTTCCGCAGAGGCCCCCGGCTCAGGGCCGGGGCGGCGTCTGCCTGAGGACGGCCCTCCGCCCTGCCCTCACTCGAAGGCGCGCGCGATCCAAACGCCGGCGGCGGCGGTGACGCCCGTCAGCAGCGTCCCCCAGACCAGGTCGATCCCCACCATGCCCCACGTCCAGCGCCCCAGCGTCGCGAGATTCGAGAACTCGTAGGTGCCGTAGGCGACCGCGCCGAAGAACGCGCCGACGAGGAACATCCGCCCCACGCTCCAGTCGCCCGTCACCGCCGGCCAGGAGACGAAGTAGAGAAGGCCCGCCACGTAGAACAGGTAGAACACCACCGCCGGCCCGTAGCGCGGGCTGTCGAGGAGCCAGTCGCCCAGCTGCTTTTCGAATGCGGGCTTTACGATGAACCGCAGGCCCACCGCGTCGAGCCCGAGGAATATCACGGCCGAGGCGACGTAGAGGATGACGAGGTTCATGGCGGCTCCGGATGGCTGGTCGGAGAGTGTACGAGCGGCAGCCACCGTCGGTTCATCGAGCGGGTGCGATCGGGCGACGGTGACCCGTCCCGGCCCCCGAGCCGGGACCCCGCTCAGCCGGGCGCGCCCTTGCCGTCAGGGCCCCGGGCGGGCCCTTCGAGGGCCGCAGGATGTAGGGTGGGTGAAACCCACCGTCCGTCGGCCACGGTGGGTTTCACCCACCCTACAGGCGCCGGAAACGGTCCTTCTGGCGCTCCGTCCAGCGGACGGTGAGGGAATAGCCCTCATCCGTCTGGCGTTCGTCCTCGACCACGCCCTCCTCGTGCAGCCAGGCCCGCTCGCGCCCCGCGGCAAAGGACAGCCGGATCGTGTCGGTCACCGTCGGCGGGCGCAGACGCTCGGCGATCGCGACCATCAGCTCGGCCACGCCCTCGCCGGTCAGGGCAGAGATCGCGTGGATCTCGCCCCGGCGGCCGGCGCGGGCGAAGGCGGCGTCGCGCTCGTCCGCCGGGATCAGGTCGATCTTGTTCCAGACCTCGATCTGCGGCGTCGCCTCGCCGACGCCGAGGCTGGTCAGGATCGCGGCGACGTCCTCGGCCTGCTCCTCGGTCTGCGGGTGCGAGATGTCGCGCACGTGGCAGACCAGGTCGGCGTCCAGCACCTCCTCCAGCGTGGCGCGGAAGGCGGCCACCAGCTCGGTCGGCAGGTCCGAGATGAAGCCGACCGTGTCGGACAGGATGATGTCCTCGCCCGTCGGCAGCGCGATCCGCCGCATCGTCGGGTCGAGCGTCGCGAACAGCATGTCCTTGGCGAACACCTCGGACCCGGTCAGGCGGTTGAACAGCGTCGACTTGCCGGCGTTGGTGTAGCCGACAAGGGCGACGATCGGGAACGGCACCTTTGCCCGCGCCTCGCGGTGCAGGGTGCGGGTCTTCACCACCTTCTCCAGCTGCCGCTTGAGGCGCACCAGCTGCTCGTCGATGGCGCGGCGGTCCGCCTCGATCTGAGTCTCGCCGGGGCCGCCGACGAAGCCGAGGCCGCCGCGCTGCCGCTCAAGGTGGGTCCAGGCGCGGACGAGGCGGGTGCGCTGGTAGGTCAGCGCCGCCATCTCGACCTGCAGCACGCCCTCGCGGGTGCGGGCGCGGTCCGAGAAGATCTCCAGGATCAGCCCCGTCCGGTCGAGGAGCTTCACGCCCCACTCCTTCTCGAGGTTGCGCTGCTGGACCGGGCCGACATGGCCGTCGATCAGCACCAGCTCGACCTCCGCCGCCTTGAGACGGGTCTTCAGCTCTTCGATCTTGCCGGTGCCGAACAGCATGCCGGGATGGCGGCGCGGCAGGCGCACGATCTCGGACCCGACCACGTCGAGGCCGGGCAGCGCGGCGGCGAGTGCCACGGCTTCGTCCAGCGCGGGCTCCGCCTCGCGCCGGTCGCGGTCGGCGCGGATCTCGGGGTGGATCACCCACGCCCGGGTGACGGGCGGGTCATGCTCTGGCAATCAGGACTCGTCGCCGTCGTAGAGGTTCACGGGCTGGGACGGCATGATCGTGGAGATCGCGCTCTTGTAGACCAGCTGCGACTGGCCGTCCCGGCGCAGCAGGACGCAGAACGAATCGAACCACGTGATCACGCCCTGCAGCTTGACCCCGTTGATGAGGAAGATGGTGACGGGGACCTTGGTCTTGCGGACGTGGTTGAGAAACGCGTCCTGCAGGTTCTGCTTGTCCGAAGCCATGCGTGGCCGGGTCCTTTTTTATTCTTGCGGCCATGCGGCGGCCGGCATCGTTTCCTCGTTCGGACCGACAGTATGCGGAAGGGCCGCGGGGATTCCAGCCCCGATTTGTCGAGCGGTGGCCGGGCGGTTCAGTTGCGCCACAATTCCGGGTTGAGAAGCGCGATCAGCGCCAGCGCCTCGAGCCGGCCGACGACCATTGCCGCAGCGAGGATCGCCTTCGCGGTGTCGGGAATCCCGGCGTACGAGACCGGATGCTCGGCCGCGACGTGGGCGAGCGGCCCGGTGGTGGACAGCGCCGAGACGGCAAGGACCAGCGCCGTCTCGAACTGCACCCCGGTCAGCGCCAGCGCGCCCATCACGATGAAGATCGACATCGCGAACAGCATGAAGAAGATCCACGCCATCCGCGCCCCCTCCTTCCGCACCCGGCGCGATTCGACGCCCGAGCCGCCGATGGAGTGCGGATGGATCAGCCGCTCCAGCTCGCGCTCTCCGTGGCGGGCGAGCGCGTAGATCCGCAACAGCTTCACCCCGCCCGCGGTCGTCGCGACGCCGCCGCCGACGATGGCGAGGCCGATCAGCACGAAGCCGGGCGTGCGCAGCCCGGACCAGTCCGCCGCGCCGATCCACCAGTAGCTCTCGAACCCCGTCGTCGTCAGGAACGAGGCGACGGTGAAGAGCGCGCCCCAGAGCGCGGTCGCGGCCGCCGCGAACTCCGTCTCCGCCGGGGCCTCGCCGGCGCCGAGGAAGTGCCGCGCGAACAGGAACAAGGTGACCGAGCCGATGAGGATCGCCGCCAGCCGCACTTCGGGATCGTCGATGAGGCGGTCGTGATCGCCGGGGAGGAGGCCGCGGGACCAGGTCAGGCGCGACACGGCGAAGGCCATGAAGAGGAAGATCAGCACCTCGCCCTCGATCCCCGAGGCACCGAACGGCACGCCGCCGATGGGCGAGATGCCCGAGGTCGAGAGGGTCGACATCGCGTGGCAGATCGCCACGATCGGCACCTCCCCCGCCACCAGCAGGCCGAGCCACAGCACCGCGGTCAGCCCGACGTAGATCGGCAGCAGGCGGGCGGCGTATCGCGCCAGCCTCTCGGACGGGTCGGCGGCGCGCATCACCACGCGGGCGGTACCGCCTTCGCCGAAGCCGCGCGCATGGCGCACCTCGAAGCCGCCGATGTTCATCGGCGCCAGCACTGCGAAGGCCATCACCCACATCAGGAACCCGCCCAGCCAGCCGACTGTCGCCCGCCACAGGTGCAGCGACGGGTTCAGGCGATCGACGCGGTCGAACACGGTGGCGCCAGTGGTCGTCAGGCTCGACACCATCTCGAACCAGGAGCGCAGCAGCGTGGTGTCCCCCACGGCGATCATCAGCGGTACGGCTAGGAGGACGGGCAGCACCGCGAACGCCATGACCAGCGTGAACAGCTGGTCCCGCGTCCCCGGCCGCGCCCGCCCGGTGGCGGTGGCGAGCGCGAGGATCAGCGTCAGCCCGGCCCCGATGGCGGCGGCGGCGAGGAAGATCAGGCCGGTGGCCCGGTCGCCGCGGGTCAGCGCATGGACGGCCGGCAGCAGGCCGGCGGCCGAGCACAGGCCCATGAGCAGGACGAAGAACGGCAGCTCGGCCAGCCGGCTGCCAGGACGCGCGGGGGCGCGGGAGGCCGGCGCGCGCGCCATCTAGAAGTAGTCGATGGAGACCTGCAGCAGGCGCTCCACCTCGGGCACGTCGGCGGCCATCGCGAAGATCGCGATCACGTCCCCCTCGTCGATCCGCAGGGCGCCGTCCGGCTTCACCACCCGGTCGCCCTTCATAACGCCTCCGACGAGGACGCCTTCGGGAAATTCGATGTCGCGGATCCGCTGGCCGGCGATGGGCGAGGTGCCGAGGACTTGCGCCTCGATCAGCTCGGCCTCGGCGTCGCCGATGGAATAGACGTTGCGCACCCGGCCGTGGCGGATGTGGCGCAGGATCGAGGACACGGTCACGGCGCGCGGGTTGATGTAGGCATCGATCTCGAGGTCGGCGAGCAGCGGGACGAGCGTGGGGTCGTTCATCAGGCAGATCGCCGTCTTGGCGCCCATGCCCTTGGCCCGCACGCTCGCCAGCAGGTTCGTCTTGTCGTCGTCGGTGACGACCAGGACCGCGTCCGCCTTGGCCACCCCCGCCTCCTCCAGCAGGTCGGCGTCGAGGCCGTCGCCGTTCAGCACGATCGTCCGGTCCAGCGCATCGGCCGCCCGCTCGGCGATGGCGCGGGTGCGCTCGATCACCTTGACGCGCACCCGGTCGGTCCGGCTCTCGAGTGCGCGGGCGACGGCGCGGCCGACATTGCCGCCGCCGATGATGACGACGCGCTCCATCTTGGTCTGGGTCTTGCCGAAGATCTCCAGCGTGCGAGCCATGTCCTCGGTCACGGTGAAGACGTAGATCTCGTCGCCTGCGAAGATCTGGTCGCCCGCCGCGGGGGCGAAGAGCTGGCCGCCCCGGCGGATGCCGACCACGATGGCGCGCAGCGTCGAGAACAGGTCGGTCAGCTGGCGCAGCGGGGTGTTGATGACCGGGCAGCTCTCGTCGATCTGGATGCCCAGAAGCTGCGCCCGCCCGTCGAGAAAGCTCTCGGTGTCGAAGGTCGCGGGCGCCGCGATCCGCTGCAGCGCCGCCTCGGCGACCTCGCTCTCGGGCGAGATCACCACGTCGATGGGCATGTGGTCGCGGCGGTAGAGGTCGGAGTAGATCGCGTCGAGGTAGGACTTCGCGCGCAGGCGCGCGATCTTGCGCCGGATCGAGAAGACCGAGTGGGCCACCTGGCAGGTGACCATGTTCACCTCGTCGCTGTGCGTCGCGGCGATGATCATGTCCGCGTCCCGCGCGCCCGCACGCTCCAGCACGTCCGGGTAGCTGGCATGGCCGTGGATGCCGCTGACGTCGAGCGTGTCCGTCGCGCGCCGGATCAGGTCGGCGTTGTTGTCGACGACGGTGACGTCGTTGCGCTCTCCCGACAGGTGCTTGGCGATCTGCCACCCCACCTGCCCGGCCCCGCAGATGATGACCTTCATGCGCGTCCCTTGGGGTTTGGCGTCATGGGGCCGGTATGGCGGAGGCGGGGGGTGGGGGCAAGGTGCACGGGCTGTCAGCGCCGGCCGAGGAAGCCGGCGATCAGCCGGGCGCTGCGCTGGGGAAATTCCTGGATCGGCCAGTGGCCGGACGGCATCTCGACGAGGCGGGCGCGCGGCAGGGCGCGCGCGGCGTCGCGGGCGTGGCGGACCGGCACCAGCGGGTCGCGCGTGCCGTGCAGCAGCAGCACGGGCTGCGCCACGCGGGCGAGGTCGCGGGTGAAGCACGTCGTCGTGCCGGCCGGCCCCATCTCGCCCCGCAGGAAGGCGCCGAAGCTCTGCCGCCGCGCCTGCTCGCGCGCGACGGCGCGCACCGCGGCGACGGTCGCGGCGGGCGCGGCGAACGGGTTCGCGAAGGCCGAGGCGAGGCCCGCCCGCGTCAGCACCGCGCTGGCGCCCGACAGGTGGTAGACCAGAGGCCGCAGCGGCGAGGTGGCCGAGCGGCGGGCGAGCGCGTGGAAGGGCGCGCGCTCCATCAGGCCGTAGGAGGAGACGAGGACCAGCCGCTCCACCCGCCCGGGCGCGTTCAGCGCCAGCCACAGCGCGACGCCGCCGCCCATCGACAGCCCCGCGACCGAGGCGCGGGCGAGCCCCAGCCGGTCCATCAGCGCCAGCACCCAGCGGCCGAGATCGGGGATCGTCTGCACCGGCCCCAGCGTCGCGCTGCCGCCATAGCCCGGCAGATCCGGCGCATGGACTCGCGCCACCCGCGCCAGCCCCGGGATCACCGGCCCCCACGCGAGGTCCGCATGATCGAACGCCCCGCCATGCAGCAGGATGAGCGGCGCCCCCCGCCCGGTGATCACGCACGCCGCCCGGCGGCCGTGGACCGACAGGATACGGCGGGGGCGCTTGCGGGGGGCGGGGGTCATGGGGGAGCGAGGGTGGTTTGGCGGAGGCCGGGGGTGAGGGCAAGGTGGACGTGTGCTACGGAAATCATGTCAGCGTCGCAAAAGCGTTGTCTGCAGCAAATCAGCCCACTAGTGTTTTGCAGCGATGGAGGCACGAAAAGTGAAGTACATATTTGGCCTTTTTCTTGCCGCGCTACTGGCAGCACTGTCGTACTATCTGGGATACTGGCAAGTAGGTGTGATACCATTCGCGGGAGTCGGGATTGCGTATGTTGCAAGCGTCGCCGGCGCGTCTGGAGCCGTAATATTCTCCGTGCTGTCGCTGGGGGGCCGAGTGAACATCATCACTTTCCTTGGCATACTGGTGACTGTCTCCATTTTAATCGGGGCCGTTTGGACAGGGGAGTAGAGAGCGATGAACGGGTGTGGCGAGATTGGTGCCGTGTAGATGTGGTGGGTCATCGGCGGCATCGCGCTAATCATCGTGCTCTTGATTGGGGCGGCTCAACAGGCTCGCGAAGAGGCCATAAAAGCCCATATGGATAATCTGCTAAAGGGCGGCCTAATTCCGCGTGTTTCTAAGGACGTCCACAACGAGGCCTTGAAGCGCATTGGAAAGGCGAGGCCGAATGTCAGATTGCCTCGCCGCCAATACTTCAATGACGATTGAGTACCCTCACCCCTCCTCCCCCACGAACGCCACCCGGCCGCTCCCCTTCGCCCCCGTCACCACGCCGAGGCTCTTCAGCTTGCGGTGCAGGGCCGAGCGCTCCATCCCGACGAAGGCGGCGGTGCGGGAGATGTTGCCGCCGAAGCGGTTGATCTGGGTCAGCAGGTACTCGCGCTCGAACGCCTCGCGGGCCTCGCGCAGCGGCATCGTCGCCAAAGAGCCGGACAGGACCACGCGGCCCTCCTCGCCGGCGGCCTCCTCCATCGTCGGCAGCTCGCGGGCGGTGATGTCGCCGTGGGGCTCGCCCAGGATCAGGACGCGCTCGACCACGTTGCGCAGCTGCCGGACGTTGCCGGGCCAGACCATCGTCTGCAGCAGCGCCCGCGCGTCCTCGGCCAGCGCGCGCAGCGGCAGGCCCTGGGCGCGGTTGAACTCGGCGATGAAGTGCTCGGCCAGCAGCGGAATGTCCTCGCGCCGGTCCTCCAGCCCTGGGACGGTGATCGGCACCACGTTCAGGCGGTGGAACAGCTCCTGCCGGAAGCTCCCGGCGTCGATCAGCGCCTTGAGGTCGCGGGTGGTGGAGGAGATGACGCGCAGGTCGACCTGCACCTTGTCGGTGCCGCCGACGCGCTGGAACGACTGGTCGGTGAGGACGCGCAGGATCTTGGACTGGGTGCCGGAGGGCATGTCGGCGATCTCGTCGAAATAGACGATGCCGCCATCCGCCTGCTCCAGCAGGCCCTTCTCGATGCCCTTGCCCGGGCTCTCGCGGCCGAACAGGACCTCTTCCATCCGGTCCGGCTCCACCGACGCGGAGGACACCGTGACGAACGGCCCCGAGGCGCGGCCGGAATTGGCGTGGATGTAGCGGGCGGCGGTCTCCTTGCCCGATCCGGGCTGGCCGGACAGCATCACGCGGCCGTTCGACTTCGTCACCTTGTCGAGCTGCGCCCGCAGCGCGCGGAAGGACCCGCTGTCGCCCAGCATCACCGCGGGCGCGACGGGCCCGCGCTTCAGTTCCTGGTTCTCGCGGCGGAGCGAGGACGTCTCCATCGCGCGGCGGATCACGACGAGCAGCTGGTCGATGTTGAACGGCTTCTCGATGAAGTCGTAGGCGCCCTGCTTGATCGCCGCGACCGCGATCTCGATGTTGCCGTGGCCCGAGATGATGACGATCGGGATGTCGGGGTGGTCGCGCTTCACGCTTTTCAGGATGTCGATCCCGTCCATCCGGCTGTCCTTGAGCCAGATGTCGAGGATCATCAGCGACGGCTTCTCCTTCGCGATCTCGGCCATGCACTGGTCGGACGTGCCGGCGAGGCGGGTGGTGTAGCCCTCGTCCTCGAGGATGTCCGAGATCAGCTCGCGGATGTCCCGCTCGTCGTCGGTGATCAGAATGTCGCCCATGGTTACCTCACGCTGTTTCTTTTTCGGGGGGCTGGCCGGCGCCCGAGACCGACAGGGCCAGCGGCAGGCGGATGACCGCCCTGGCGCCGCGGCGGGCGCCCTCCGCGAACGGCTCTGCGTCCTCGAGGGTGAGCGTCCCCCCGTGTTCCTCGATGATCTTCTTCACGATGGGCAGGCCGAGGCCGGTGCCCTTGTCGCGGGTCGTCACGTACGGCTCGAACAGGCGCGCCCGGTCCTCGGGCAGGCCGACGCCGTTGTCGGCGATCGTCAGGACCGCCGCGCCCGGCTCCAGCGCCATGTTCACGCGGATCTCGCCGGGGGCGTCGTCCGTGCCCGCCTCGCGGCGGCTCTCGATCGCCTCGCCGGCGTTCTTGATGAGGTTGGTCAGCGCCTGGGAGATCATGCCCTGGTCGACGTCGGCCCAGACCGGCGTCTCGGGAATCTCGGCGGCGAAGGCCACCTCGGGCTGGCCCGCCTCCTGCAGGGTCACCGCGTCGCGGAGCAGGGCCGAGAGGTCGGACTTGCGCCGCTCGGGCTCGGGCATGCGGGCGAATTTCGAGAACTCGTCGACGATCCGGCGCAGGTCGTTGGTCTGCCGCACGATCACGTCGGTCATGTTGTCCAGCTTGTCGGCGTCGTCGCCCACGGCGGCGCGGAACTTGCGCTTGATCCGCTCGGCCGACAGCTGGATCGGCGTCAGCGGGTTCTTGATCTCGTGCGCGATGCGCCGCGCCACGTCGCCCCAGGCGGCCATCCGCTGCGCGCTGACGAGGTCGGTCACGTCGTCGAAGGCGACGACGTAGCCCTCCAGCTCGCCGTCCTCGCTGCGGCGGGGGCTCATCCGGACGAGCAGGCTCTCCTGCTTGCCCATGCGGACGAGGTTGATCTGCTCCTGCGCGACCTCGCGCCCCTCGTCGCGGAGCTGGTGGAACAGGTGGCCGAACTCGGGGATGGCCACGGGCAGCGCCATGTCCTCCTGCGCCTCGCCCATGATGAGCAAGCGCCGGGCCGAGCGGTTGGCGAAGGTGACGCGCCCCTCGGGGTCGAGGCCGACGACGCCGGAGGTGATGGAGGACAGGACGGAGTCGAACAGCCGCCGGCGGCGCTCGATCTGGCGGGTGTTCTCCAGCAGGGTCTGGCGCTGCGCGTTCAGCTGCTCGGTCATCTTGTTGAAGTCGCGGCCGAGCTGGCTGATCTCGTCGTCGCCCTCGTCCTCGATCACGCGCACATCGAGGTCCCCTGCCCCGACCCGCTGGCTGGCGCTGACGAGGCGGCCGACGGGTTTCGACAGCCGCTCGGCGAACCACAGGCCCAGCCAGGTGGCGGCGAGGATCAGGAGGGCCGCGAAGCCGAGATAGAGGAGACCGAACTCGAACAGCAGGCGTCCGCGGTCGGCCTCCAGCTGCTCGTACAGGTTCACCGTCGCCTGCGTCTCGTCGAGGAGGGCGAGGATCTCGCCATCCACCTCGCGGGTCACATAGAGGTAGCGATCGACGAAGGCGGACAGCGGCAGGAGGGCCCGGAACTCGTTGTTGTCCCAGTCCTCCAGCACCGCGATCCCCTCGGCCGCGGCGGTGACGAAGGCCTCGGGCGGGGGCTGCTCGAAGTCGAACTCGTAGGAGGACGGGCCGCGGACGCGGATCTCGCCGGTGCCGTCGACGACGTAGACCTCGCTGAGGCCGCGCTCGATCTGCGGCTGCAGCCGCCCGAGCAGCTGCCGCACCTCGCCGTCGTTCATGAAGAAGTTCGCCCGCCGCTCGCGGTCCAGCACCTCGGCCAGCGCCCGGGCATCGCGGCCGACCTCCTGCCGGTGCTCCTCCTCGTAGGCTTGGGCGGCCTGCAGGGACGAGCCCACAACGTTGCGGACGCGGTCCGAGAACCAGCCTTCGAGGCCGATGTTGATGGTCAGGACCGAAAAGACGGCGACGGTCACGGTGGGGATCAGCGCCAGCAGCGCAAAGGCCCCGGTCAAACGTAGGTGCAGCCGCGATCCGGCGGAGCGGCGGCGGCGGCTGGCGATGACCTGCATCATCCGCATCACCACCATCGCGGCGAGCGCGAGGACGTAGACGAGGTCGGCGAGCAGGACGAGGCGCAGCGCCGGGGCCGACGCGTTCTGATCGAGCGGGCCGAGAACGATGTAGGTCAGCACGGCCAGCGCCGGCCCGAGAATCACCAGCCCGATCGTGGCGACGTTCTGCACCCGCCGCTGGCGGCGCCAGCGGTTGAATCGGGTCAGGGACTGTCCGGTCAGGGACCGCTGCACCAGGCTCTTTGCCTTCTCGACGCCTCGAAAAACGCCGGAGGCTCCCCCCGCCGGCGCGCCCCGCGCGCCCCTATGGCTGGGGTGTCACGGGCCTGTTGCCCTTTTACATCAACTTGCGCCGCCGTGTCACGCGAATATCCAGATCGGTGATCTTCTTGCGCAAGGTATTGCGGTTGATGCCGAGGAGATCGGCACATCTGGCCTGATTGCCGCCGGTCGCGTCTAGAGCGATCTCGATCAGCGGCATCTCCACTTCCTTGAGAATCCGCTGATACAGGCCGGGCGGCGGCAGCACGCCGCCATGCAGGTCGAAGTAGCGCCGCAGGTGCTTGCCGACCGAGGCCGACAGCTTCTCGCCCGACCCGCCGCCCTTCAACGGCTCGATCGCGGGCTGGCTGCCGAGGACGGCCTCCACCTCGGCGCGGGTGATCTCCTCTTCGGAGGACGTGGCGACGAGGCGGCGCAGCGCGTTCTCCAGCTGGCGGACGTTGCCGGGCCAGGAATAGGCGCGCACCAGGTCGAGCGCGGGGGCGCCGAGCCGGCGGACCGGAAACCCGTCCCGCTCGGCCCGGGCGAGGAAATGCTCGGACAGGAGCGGAATGTCGTCCACCCGTTCGCGCAGGGACGGGACCGTCAGCGTCACGCCGGAGAGGCGGTAGAACAGGTCCTCGCGGAACTCTCCGTCCTCCATCCGCTGCGACAGGCTGGTCTGCGACGTCGCCATCACCCGCGGACCGCCGTCGGTCAGCGTGTCCAGCATCCGCACGATCCGGCCCTGCAGTTCGTCGTCGAGGTCGCCGACCTCGTCGAACAGGATCGAGCCGCCCTTGGCCCGCGCCAGTACCGTCGAGGGGCCGTCCATGCCCTGCAGGTCGGCGGCGCCCGCCACGACGAAGGGCAGCGAGCGGCGGTCCGAGAAGTCGTGGATCGCGCGGGCGATCAGCGACTTGCCGGTCCCGCTCTCGCCGGTGATGAGGACCGGCAGCGGCGTGTTCATCACCCGCGCGACGAGGCGGTACAGGGCCTGCATCGCCGGCGTGCGTCCCACCAGCGGCAGGTCGCCCGACTCGCCCGCCGCCTCGGCCCGCGGCGCCGGCGTGCGGCGCTTGACCTCCAGCGCGCGGGCGGCGCGCTTCATCAGGTCGGGCAGGTCGAAGGGCTTGGGCAGGTAGTCGTAGGCCTCCTTCTCGGCGGCCTGGATCGCGGTCATGATCGTGTTCTGCGCGCTGATGACGATCACCGGCAGGCCCGGCCGCGCCTCGGCGATCTTCGGCAGCTGGTCGAGGCCGTTGCCGTCGGGCATGACCACGTCCGAGATGACGAGGTCGCCCTTGCCCTCGTCCACCCAGCGCATCAGCGTCACCAGCGACGAGGTCGCGTGCACCTTGCAGCCGGCGCGGGTCAGCGCCTGCGTCAGAACGGTGCGGATCGTGCGGTCGTCGTCGGCGACGAGGACGGTGCCATCCATCATTCGGCTCCTGCTGGGGGCTCCTCGTCCGCCGCACCCTGCGGCGCACGGGGGAGCGAGATGCGGAAAACGGTGCGTCCGGGGACCGAGTCGACGCTGATCCAGCCGCCGGTCTCGCCGATCAGCTTGGCCACGAGGGCGAGGCCGAGGCCGGTGCCGTTCTCGCGGCCGGACACGAAGGGCTCGAAGATGTCGCCGGCGATCTCCGGCGGCAAGCCGGGGCCGTCGTCGATGATCTCCACCTGCAAGGGCAACCGCGCGCGGCTGCCGTCGGGGCGGCGCACGCGCAGGCTGGGCTCGTAGAAGGTGTGCAGGCGGATCGTGCCACCCGCCTCTCCTGCCTCGGACGCGTTCTTGAGGAGGTTCAGGAACACCTGCTGCAGCTGGTCGGCGTCCGCCAGCGTCTGCGGCAGCGAGGGGTCGTAATCCTCGACGAAGGCCATGTGCGCGCCGAAGCCCACGGCGGCCGAGGCCCGCGCCTTGTCGAGCACGTCGTGCAGGTTCACCGGGCGCAGGACGGGCGGTCTCAGGTTGCCGAACTGCTCCACCTGCTCCAGCAGCTTCACGATGCGGCGGCACTCGTCGACGATCAGGCCCGTCAACTCCAGGTCCCCGTTCTCGAGGTTCATCGACAGCAGCTGCGCCGCGCCGGTGATCCCGGCCAGCGGGTTCTTGATCTCGTGCGCCAGCATCTCGGCCATGCCGATCGCGGACTTCGCCGCCTTGCCCGACAGGGCGTTCTGGGTCATCCGACTCGCGATCTCGCGCGGGGAGATCATCATCAGCATCTTGCCGTCCGAGCCCTGCAGGGGCGCGAACTGCAGGTTGCACTGGAGCGGCGGGCGCTCGCCCGAGCCCACGTCGACGTCGTTCACGAAGAGGGACGAGCCCTGCTCGCGGGCGCGGGCGAACGGCTCCTCGAGGGCGGCGTCGATCGCCACCTTGTCCCAGACGACCGCGCCGATCAGCGCGCGGGACGAGAGGTTGAGGAACAGCTCGGCCGCCGTGTTGGTCTCGGCGATCGTGTCGTCGGGCGCGATGAGCAGCGCAGGGACCGGCAGCGAGTTCCAGAGCGCCGCGTCGACGATCATGCCGCGAGCCTTTCGCCGTCCAGCGCCAGCGGCAGGCGGCCGAGTACGCCGGCGGGGATCCTCTCGGTCAGGATCTCGCGCCGCAGCGCGCCCGGCGTCGCGGCGAGGTCCATGTACCAGCCCAGGTGCTTGCGGGCGACACGGATCCCGAGGTCGCGGCCGTAGAAGGAGAGCATCGCCTCGTAGTGGCCCGCGACCATGTCGGCCAGCGCCCGGCCGCGCGGCACCTGCGGCGCCGGCGTGCCGTGCAGCGCGTGGGCGATCTGCGCCAGCCGCCACGGCGCGCCCTGCGCCCCGCGTCCGACCATCACGCCGTCGGCGCCGGAGGCCTTCAACGCCGCCCGCGCGGTGCCGGCATCGACGATGTCGCCGTTCGCAATCACGGGAATCGTCACCGCCTCCTTCACCGCGCCGATCGCCGCCCAGTCGGCGGCGCCCTTGTAGAACTGGCAGCGGGTCCGCCCGTGGATCACGATCTGCCGGATGCCCGCCCCCTCGGCCCGGCGGGCGAGGTCGGCGGCGTTGAGGCTGGCATCGTCCCAGCCGAGGCGGGTCTTCAGCGTCACGGGGACCGAGACCGCGCCGACGACCGCCTCGATCAGGCTCAGCGCATGGTCGAGGTCTCGCATCAGCGCGGACCCCGACAGCCCCCCCGTCACCTTCTTGGCCGGGCAGCCCATGTTGATGTCGATGATCGCGGCGCCCTGCCCTTCGACCATCCGCGCCGCCTCGGCCATCCAGCGCGGATCGCGCCCGGCCAGCTGCACCGCCGTCCGCCCGTCGCCGAGGCCGAGTTCGGCCCGGGCGCGGACCGACGGCTTGGCCTCCACCATCTCCTGGCTCGCCACCATCTCGGACACGACCCAGCCGGCGCCGAAGGACGCGACGAGCCGCCGGAACGGCAGGTCGGTGATCCCGGCGAGCGGGGCCAGTGCGACCGGGGGGCCGGGCGGAAACGGGATATGGGTCGGAGATGTCGCCAAGATTATGGTCGAATGCTCAATCGTTAAGCTTCGGGTTCGATCTAGGCCGCGGCGCGTCGCCGAACAACGCGCGTCTCTACGTCAGACTCCGCTGAAACGCGAACCGCCCGTATTTTAGGCAGTCACGCCCCTGCGCGACGGGCGTTTGCACGGCCCTTCCGCACCGCGTATCACGACCGGCAGGCCGTGGGACAGGGCGCGAGGACGATGACAACAGCCGCCGTGATCGTCGCCGCCGGGCGCGGCCTCCGCGCCGGGGGCTGCCTGCCGAAACAGTGGCGGCGCCTTGCCGGCCGGACGGTGGTGGAGCGCACGCTCGCCATCTTCGACGCGCATCCGCGGGTGGACGGAATCGTGCTGGTGGTGGCCGAGGACGATCTGGACCGCGCACGGGCGCTGGGGCTGGACCGGCGGGCGACGCTGGTGACCGGCGGCGCGGAGCGGTCGGCCTCGGTCCTTGCCGGGCTCGCGGCGGTGGACGCCGACCGCGTGCTGATCCACGACGCCGCCCGCTGCGGCCTGCCGCCCGAGATCATCGACCGGGTGCTGGGCGCGCTGGACACCGCGCCCGCCGCCGCGCCGGCGCTCGCCGTGACCGACGCGCTCTGGACCGGGGCCGACGGCAAGGTCACCGGCCTGCAGGACCGCAGCGGCCTCTGGCGGGCGCAGACGCCGCAGGGCTTCCACACCGCGGCGATCCGGGCGGCGCATCAGGCGCATGGGCCGGGCGCGGCCGACGACGTGGCGGTGGCGCTTGCCGCCGGGCTGGACGTCGCCATCGTTCCGGGCGACGAGCGCAACTTCAAGATCACCGAGCCCGGCGACTTCGCCCGGGCCGAGAGGGAGCTGGCCGCGATGGATGTGAGGACGGGCAATGGCTACGACGTCCACCGCTTCGGCGACGGCGACCACGTGATGCTGTGCGGCGTGAAGGTGCCCCACGGGCGCGGCCTGCAGGGCCATTCGGACGCCGACGTGGGCATGCATGCGCTGACCGACGCGATCTACGGCGCGCTCGCGGCGGGCGACATCGGCCGGCACTTCCCCCCCAGCGACCAGCAATGGAAGGGCGCCGACAGCCGCGTCTTCCTCGCCCATGCCGCGGGGCTGGCGCGGGACGGCGGCTGGCGCCTGACCCATGCCGACGTCACGCTGGTCTGCGAGCGGCCGAAGGTCGGCCACCATGCCGATGCCATGCGGGCTGCGCTGGCCGAGGTGATGGGCATCGAGGTGGAGCGGGTGAGCGTGAAGGCGACGACGAGCGAGCGGCTGGGCTTCACCGGCCGCGAGGAAGGGATCGCGGCGCTCGCCACCGCGACGCTGGTGCGGCCGTGAGATGGATCGCGGTCTTCTTCGGCGCCGGCCTCATGCGCCCCGGCCCCGGCACCTGGGGCTCGCTCGCGGCGCTGGTCGTGGCGCTGCCGCTGCTCTGGATCGGCGGGCCGTTCCTGCTGCTCGCCGCGACGGTGCTCGCCATCGCCGTCGGCCTGCCCGCGATCCGGGAGGAGGTCGCGGCGAGCGGGGCGGAGGATCCCTCGCACGTCGTGATCGACGAGGTGGCGGGCCAGTGGATCGCGCTGATGCCCGTCGCCTTCGGCGCCTGGCACGTCGGCGCCGCCTACACCGCGCTCTGGCCCGGCTGGGTCGCGGCGTTCCTCCTGTTCCGCCTGTTCGACATCTGGAAGCCCGGGCCCGTCGGCTGGGCCGACCGGCGCGGCGACGTCTGGGGCGTCATGGGCGACGACCTGATCGCCGGCGCCATCGCCGCGGTGGGCGTGGTGATCCTCGCCGCGCTGTTCCACGTCTGGCTGCTGGCATGAGCCTCGCCGAAGACCTCCTGCGCGCGGCCGGGGCGCGGGGACTGACGATCGCCGCCGCCGAGAGCTGCACCGGCGGAATGGTCGCGGCGGCGATCACCGACGTCGCCGGATCGTCCGCGATCTTCGACCGCGGCTTCGTGACCTACACCAACGCCGCCAAGGTGCAGATGCTGGGCGTGCGCGACGCCACCCTCTCCGCCCGCGGCGCGGTGTCCGAGGAGGTCGCGGCCGAGATGGCGGCGGGCGCGCTGGCGCAGTCGGGCGCGGACATCGCGGTGTCGATCACCGGCATCGCGGGGCCCGGCGGCTCGGACCACAAGCCAGAGGGGCGGGTCTGCTTCGGCCTCGCCGCGTTCGGCGACCTGCGGACCGAGACGGTGGAGTTCGGGGCGCTGGGCCGGGCCGAGGTGCGGGCGGCGGCGCGCGACCACGCGCTGCGGCTGCTGATCGGGGCGACGGGGGGCGGGTGACGGGGCCGGCGGTGGGTTTCACCCGCCCTACCCGTAAAGCTCCTTTGCGCGGCGCTCGAAGGCGCGGACGATCCGGCTCATCGCCTCCATGAAGAACATGTTCGCCGCGCCCTGCAGCAGCCGGTTCCTGAACTCGAAATCGACGTGGAAGCTGACCTCGCAGCCGCCCTCCACGTCGCGGAATCCCCACCGGCTCTCCATGTGCTTGAACGGACCGTCGATATAGGCGGTGTCGATCCGCTTCTCCGCGGGCCAGAGGAGCACCCGGCTGCCGAAGCTCTCGCGGAACACCTTGAACGAGATCACGAGGTCGGCGTGCATCTCCTCGTGGTCGCCCTTGTCCTCGCGGCTGCGAATCCGGGCGGCCGCGGTCCAGGGCAGGAACTGCGGATAGGACGGCACGTCGGCGACGAGGTCGTACATCGCTTGCGCGCTGTAGGGCAGCACGCGGGTCTCGGAATGGGTCGGCATGGCGCTCCCGTCAGGCGGCTCGCCCTTCCATGTCATTGCCGGGGCCGCGGTTTCAAGAGGCGGATCGCCGCGGGCCGGCGGCACTTTGCCCTGTGAATCGCGGTGCCGATGGGGCTAGAAGCGGCCGCGGAACCCCGTGGGAGGAACGGATGGCGGATCAGCCCTACGTCATCGACGAGATGATCTCGGCCAAGTCGATCGCCGCCCGGATCGAGGCGCTGGCGCGCGACATCCGGGCCGAGTTCGACGGCACCGACAAGCTCGTCGTCGTCGGCCTGCTGCGCGGCTCGTTCGTGTTCATCGCCGACCTGGTGCGCGAGCTGGACCTGCCGGTCGAGGTCGACTTCATCGAGGCGAGCTCCTACGGCGATTCCATGGAGTCGAGCCGCGAGGTGCGGATTCTCAAGGACCTGCGAGGCGGCATCGAGGATCGCGACGTGCTGGTCGTCGAGGACATCGTCGACACCGGCTTCACCCTGCACCACGTCATCGGCCTGCTGACCGCGCGCCAGCCGCGGCGGCTGAAGACCATCGCGCTTCTCGACAAGCCGACGCGGCGCGAGACGGCGGTGAAGGCGGACTGGACCGGCTTCGAGATTCCGGACGAGTTTGTCGTCGGCTACGGGATCGACTACGCGCAGCGCAACCGCAACCTGCCCTTCATCGGCAAGGTGAGGTTCACGTGAACCCGCTGTGGCTCCTCCGGATGGCGCGGTGGGCGCGGCACCCGCCGCCCCTGAGCCGCATCCTGCTGGTCCTCGCCGTCGTGGGCGTCTGCGTCCTTCTCTGGGCGGTGGAGCAGGTCTGGGGCTGGCCCGACTGGCTCACGCCCGAGCGGGCGGGCGGCCGGATCGTCCGCTAGAGGCGCCGAGCGCGTCCCGCAGCCAGCCGGCCAGCGTGTCGCGCAGCGCGACCAGACGCGGGCTGTCGGACAGGGCGCCGTGCAGCGCCACCCAGACCGGCACCGATACCTCGGGCGGCCCGTCCTCGCGCACGATGCGGGGGTCGGGGTCGCCGAGGATCGTCGGCAGGTACGTCCGCCCCTGCCCCGCGGCGATCAGCTCGCGCAGCGTGACGAAACTGTCGGCGCCGCATTCCGGCGTCTCGCCGTCCAGCAGACGCTCCAGCTCTGCCGCCGCCGGCGCGCGGGACAGCATGCCCCGCAGCCCCAGCCACGCATCCGCACCGCCCTCCGCCGCCCCGTAGACGGCGAAGCGCAGCCGCCCCGCCGGCGCCCCGACGAGGTCGGCCGGCAGCTGCAGCGCGGGGCGAACAGTCATGTCCGCGTCCATCCGGCCGAGGTCGAGCACGACGTTCGTGGTCGCCACGTCGATCGACAGGCCCGGAGTCTCCCGCCGCAGCCGCGCGAGGAGCGGCGGCAGGACGGTCCCGCAGAACGTGTCGGTGGAGGTGATGCGCAACCGGGTCGCCCCGGCGCTGCGCCGGCCGCGGATGGTCCGGGCGACGCCGTCGACCGCGCGGGCCGTCTCGCGCAGGGCCTCGATCACCGCCAGCTGCTCGGGCCGGACGGTGTAGCCCTGCGCCGTCCTCAGGAACAGCTGCGTGCCGTGCGCCGTCTCGAACGCCGCGATCCGGCGCAGCACGGTGGCGTGGTTCACTCCCAGCACGCGGGCGGCGCTGCCGACCGAGCCGGCCTCGGCCACCGCCAGCACGAAGCGGAAATCGTCCCAGTTCGCACTCTGCATTTCCGAAGGGGCCATCCGCACAATTGCCGTCTGGCCCTATGTCGCCGCCGAGCTACCGTGGGGGCAAGCCATCGCAGCCACCGGGAGCCGGAAACATGCGCAAACTCACGATCTTGTCAGCCGCCGTCATCCTTTCCGGGGGCGTCGCCCTCGCCCAGCAGGACCCGCTGGAAGCGGCCGTCGAGGCGCGTCAGTCGCACATGGAGCTGCAGGGCATGATGGTCGGCGTCCTCGGCGGCATGGCCCGCGGCAACATGGAGTACGACGCCGAAACGGCC
Source organism: Wenxinia marina DSM 24838 (assembly GCF_000379485.1). Classification (GTDB taxonomy): domain Bacteria; phylum Pseudomonadota; class Alphaproteobacteria; order Rhodobacterales; family Rhodobacteraceae; genus Wenxinia; species Wenxinia marina. The sequence continues at coordinate 20,797 of NZ_KB902291.1, read as the reverse complement.
CAGGCCGCGGCCGACAACCTCGCCGCGCTCGCCTCGATGTCGCACCGCTTCTACTGGCCCGAGGGCACCGCGGCGGGCGAGATCGAGGACAGCCGCGCGCTGCCCGCGATCTGGGAGAACCCCGAGGAGTTCCAGGCCCACGTCGATCAGCTGGACGAGGCGGCGGCCGGGCTGGTCCAGGTGGCCGGCGACGGGCTCGAGGCGATGCAGGCCGGGCTCGGCCCCGTCGGGCAGGCCTGCGGCAGCTGCCACGAGGACTTCCGGCAGTCCGACAACTGATGCGGCTCCTCGGCGGCGTCCTCGTCCTGGCGGTCGCCGTCGCGGCCGGCGGGTGGGTGCTGTCCGCGCCCGACCCGCTGCCGGCGGAGACGCTGGCCGATCTCGAGGGCGACGCCGAACGGGGCGCCCGCATCTTCCACGCCGCCGGCTGCGCCGGGTGCCACACGGCGCCCGACGCCGAGGCGGCGGAGGCGCCGGTCCTCGTCGGGGGCCAGCGCTTCGCCTCGCCCTTCGGCACCTTCGTCGCGCCGAACATCAGCCAGGACCCGGAGGCCGGCATCGGCGACTGGACGGACGCCGAGATCGCGAACGCCGTCATGCGCGGCATCTCGCCCGAGGGCGCGCACTACTACCCCGCCTTCCCCTACACGACTTACATCCGCGCCGAGCCGCAGGACGTGGTCGACCTGATCGCCCACCTGCGCACCCTGCCCGCCGACGCGACGCCGAGTCAGCCGCACGAGGTGGGCTTTCCCTTCAACATCCGCCGCGGCATCGGGCTGTGGAAGCTGATGTACCTCTCGGACGACTGGATCGTGCCGGGGCTGGAAGGTCAGGCGGCCGAGGGGCAGTACCTCGTCGAGGCGCTGGGCCATTGCGGCGAGTGCCACACGCCGCGCGGCCCGTTCGGGCAGCTCGACACCGGGCGCTGGCTGGGCGGAGCGCCGCACCCGGCGGGCGACGGGACGATCCCGAACATCACGCCGGGCGGGCTGTCCTGGTCCGAGAACGACATCGCCGCCTACCTCGACAGCGGCTTCACGCCCGAGTTCGACAGCGCCGGCGGCGAGATGGCCGAGGTGATCCGAAACGTCAGCCAGCTGCCGGACGAGGATCTCGCGGCCATCGCGGCCTACGTTAAGGCGGTGCCGGCGGTCGAATGACGCCGCCAGTTTGACTGTCGCCCGCGCCGGACGCAGGATCGCGCCGGCACGGGCAGAAGGCATCCCCCCATGCGCATCCTCGTCGTCGGCGCCGGGCCGACCGGCCTCACCGCCGCGGTGGAACTCGCCCGCCGCGGCCTCGTCCCGCGGATCGTCGAGAAGCGGGCCACGCCGTCGCCGTTCAGCCGCGCCGTCGGCATCCAGTCCCGCACGCTCGACCTCCTCGCGCCGTCCGGCGCGGCGAAGGCCATCGCCGAGGAGGCGATCCCGTTCGAGGGCGCGATCCTGCACGACGGCCGGCGCGAGATCGGCCGCCTGCCGCTGGGCCATAGCGAGGACAGCCGCCTCTGGGGCCTCGCCCAGGACCGGACCGAGGCGCATCTCGCGGCGGCGCTGCGGCGCGAGGGCGGCGCCGTGGAGTACGGCACGACCTTCGAGGGGCTGGAGCAGGACGGCGACGTCGTACGCGCCACGGTCGCTAGCGAGACGGCGGAGTACGACTGGGTCATCGGCGCCGACGGGGTCCACAGCGCCGTGCGCGGCGCCCTCGGCCTGCCGTTCGAAGGCTACGATCTGCCGGAGACCTGGTCGATCGCGGACGTGGACGCGCCCGGCTGGCCCGACCCGCGCTGGTTCCACGGCTTCTTCAAGCCCGGCGGCGAGGTCGCGGTCGTGGTCCCGCTGGAGCGGGCGCGGTTCCGCGTCATCGCGAGCGATCCCGACGCGCTGGCGGCTCTGCCGGTGCCGATGGCGGTGTCGGCCATCCGCAGCACCGGCACCTTCCGCATCTCGGTGCGACAGGCGCCGTCGTTCCGCGTCGGACGGGTCTGCCTCGCCGGGGACGCGGCCCACTGCCACTCGCCGGTCGGCGGGCGGGGGATGAACCTCGGCATAGCGGATGCGGCGGACCTCGCGGCGCGGATCTCGTCGGGCGAGGTGGACGGCTACGAGGCGGCGCGGCATCCCGAGGCGGCCCGCGTGATCCGCCTGACCGAACGGGTGCGGCGCGCGGTGCAGTCGAAGGAGCCATGGCGGCAGCGCCTGATCCTGCGCACCCTCGGCCTCGCCCTGCAGGTCCCGGCCGTCCGCCGCGCCGCCGCCCGCCGCGCGGCAGGGGCGTAGGCGCAAGGACACCGGAAGCCGCCCGCCGCGTTTCACGCAACGCGCCTCGGCGTTTCGCGACCCGCCCCCGCGGGCCGGCCTGCGGCCACTGCTTTCGGGCGCCGTGGCAGAGCGAGACAGATGTGGAGAGCCGGGGCTGCGGCGAAAACCGCAAGGCGAAACCTGTCGGTCAACCGATCTTCTTATCGGGCAAGTATCGCCGAAGGCCGGTTCGCGAACCCGGTCAGGCCCGGGCCCGCCTGCGGCGGTGCAGAAGGCGCGGCGGCCGCGGCAGGGACGGCGCCGCCATGAACAGCGCTCCGAGGAGGCCGCCCGTGACCAGCGCACCGAGGTGCGGACCGGTGGCGGCGGTCGCGCCCGAACCGGGGGCGGCGAGGGCGGCGGAGGCGACGAGCGAGAGAATTGCGGCGAGTCGGATCATGGGCTGACCTTTCGGGGAACGGACCCGGTCACCCTGCCCCGCCCCGCCTTACGGCGGGGTTAAGCGCGGGCCCTTCAGCTGTCCTCTGCGATTTCTGCCGCGATCAGCGCGCCGATCCGGGCCGACCCCTCGGGCGAGGGATGGGTCCGGTCGTCGTCGTAGAGCGACGTCCGGGCCGGGTCGATCGCGTCGTCCGGATCGACGAAACGCACCCCGTCCGTCGCCTCGGCGAACGCGGCGAGCCGGGCGTCGAGGTCACCCAGTTCCTCCGAGCAGACCGAGAACGGCCCGCCGCCGACGGGCGCGGAATAGTAGCCGACGAGAATCACGTCCGCCCCGTCCGACAGCGCGCGCCGCGCCGCGTCGGGGATCGCGCCCTCCCCGCCCGAGATGAGCGCGTCCAGGACCGGCGCGCAGCCGCTCTCGCAGCCGCAGGTGCCCCGCAGGTCGTTGGCGCCGCCCGCGATCACCACGGTGCGCCGGCCCGGCGCGTCGGCGTACTGCGTGCCGATGGGCGCGAACGGGGCGCCGTCCAGGAACCCGGCGCCCGGCACGGCGGCGTTGGCGACCGCGAGGCCCGTCTCCGCCGCGATAACGTCGCCCACCGACTGGCCGGACAGGCGGTTCCACGCCATGACGCTGTCGCCGACGATCAGCACCTCGCCGCGGTCCGGCGGGTCCGCCGCACAGGCGGCGAGCGCGGTGACGGCGAACGCGGCGAGCGCCCTCACGCCGGCGCGGGGCGGGCGGCCAGCTGGCGCTCGCGGCTGGCGCGCAGGCGGGCGAAATCGTCGCCCGCATGGTAGCTGGATCGCGTCAGCGGCGTCGCCGAGACCATCAGGAACCCCTTGCCGTAGGCCGACCGCTCCAGGGCGGCGAACTCGTCCGGCGTCACGAACTTCTCCACCGCGTGGTGCTTGGGCGTCGGTTGCAGGTACTGGCCGATGGTCAGGAAATCGATGTCGGCGGCGCGCATGTCGTCCATCACCTGGCGGACCTGCTCGGCCGTCTCGCCGAGGCCGACCATCAGGCCGGACTTGGTGAACATCGCCGGGTCCAGCTCCTTCACCCGTTGCAACAGGCGCAGCGAGTGGAAGTAGCGTGCGCCGGGACGGACCGACGGGTAGAGGCCCGGCACGGTCTCGAGGTTGTGGTTGAAGACGTCGGGCTTCGCCGCGACGACCACCTCCAGCGCCTCGGGCCCGCAGCGCAGGAAATCGGGCGTCAGGATCTCGATCGTGGTGTCCGGCGCCTGCCGCCGGATGGCGCGGATCGTCTGGGCGAAGTGCTCGGCCCCGCCATCGTCCACGTCGTCGCGGTCGACGGAGGTGATGACGACGTGGCTGAGGCCCAGCTTCTTCACCGCATCGGCCACGCGCCCCGGCTCGAACACGTCGAGCGCGTCGGGCCGGCCGGTGGCGACGTTGCAGAAGGTGCAGCCGCGGGTGCAGATCTCGCCCATGATCATCATCGTGGCGTGGCCCTGGGACCAGCATTCGCCCACGTTCGGGCAACCCGCCTCCTCGCACACGGTGGACAGGCGGTGCTCGCGGATGATGTCGCGGGTCTCGCGGTAGCCGGCGCTGGTCGGCGCCTTCACGCGGATCCAGTCCGGCTTGCGCGGCTGGGCGGCGCTGTCGGGGCGGTGCGCCTTCTCGGGGTGGCGCTCGCCGGGGATCCTGAGGTCGCGGGGGCTCATGTCGGCTCCTGTCAGGGCGTGAGGGTTACCTATACCCGTCGCGGGGCCCTGCCAACCGCGGCGGCTGCGGCGAATGGGCGGTCCGCGGCGGGCGCATGGCTCATCTCAGGACCTCGCGCAGCTCTTCGTGGGTCAGGACGGGGTAGGATTGCGGCTCCAGGTCGGTGGTCCGGCCCGGGGCGAAGAGCCGCAGGCCGGTCGAGGCGAAGAGCACCTCCTCCTCCTGCAGGACCGGCTGGAACAGCAGGTCGGACGGCGCGCGGCCGCGGCGGACGCCGCGATGGCCGACGAGGTGCCCGGCCCGGACCAGCGCGACGGGGACGTTCAGCCGGCCCATCGCGGCGCCGGTGTCGAGCAGGATCATCTGGCCGGGCGAGAGCCAGGTCTCGTCGTCGGCGCCGAAGCTGCCGCCGGGAATCCGGATCGCATCGCCGGGCCCGGCGAGCTGGCGGACCGCGGCGACGGAGCGCAGGCCGCCATCGACGGTATGGACCTCGGTCCCGCGGACGAGGGCCGAGGCCGGGCGCCAGCCCTCGGCGGTGTCGATCAGGGTGTCCGGCATCAGGCCGCACGGTACGAGGGCCGTCACGGCGGCGGCGGCCGCGCACCGGGTGGCGCGGTCCGGGAACACGGCCGGTCTCCGGGTCCGACAGGGTGGCGGCATGGCTGGCTGCCCGATGCCATCCGGGACGTGCTGCAACCCGGCCGTCTTTTCGTCGGAAGCGGTCTGCGACCGGGGCACCGCCGCGGGCGTCCCGCCGGTGCGCGGAACCGGGGCCCCTCGTCCGCGGATGGGCGACGTCTGCTGGGCATATTCCTGGGACGCTATACGAAACCGCCACCCCATCCTACCCGGACGGACCGTGAGTCGCCTACTTCGTCGCCGCCTCGAAGAGCGCCGCGTCGAGAGACTGAAGCGCCGCGTCGTCCGGGCAGCCGGTGAAGGTCACCGCTATGGCCGGCCCGTCGGGATGGGCGACGGCGTAGGCGCCGTTCGCCCGGCCGTTCCAGCAGAGCAGGCCGAAGCCCCAGGCGATGCCGCTCTCCCGCCGCAGCAGCCCCTGCGTCGACAGTACCCCGCCGCCCATGGCGAGCGCAGGCGCGTCCATTGCCGGACGGTCGGCGATCCAGCGGATCAGACGGGCATAGTCGGGCGCCGACATCTCCCACCCGCCCCACGGCCCGTGGGCGGCCCAGCGGCCGCCGATCCGGCCGGTCACGCCGGCGGGATCGAGGACGCGGGTCCGGCACGCCTCGTCGTAGGCCTCGCCGGTCGCCGCCTCGATAACGGCGCCGAGGATGGCGTAGTTCTCGTTGTTGTAGGCGTATGTGCCCGGCTCCGCGGCGAGGGGCCGCGACAAGGCGCGGGCGGCGACGCCGGCCGTCTGCGGCTCCTGCGCGGCGGCGAGTGCCGCGTCGCCCTGGGTCTCGTCGGGGCCGATGCCGGAGCCGTGGGTGACGAGGTCGGCGAGGCGGGCGGCGCTCCCGGGGCCTCTCTGGCCGAGCCAGTCGCCGGCGGTGTCGGTCCAGGCGAGCGTCCCTTCCTCCACCAGCGCCGAAACGCAGGCGGCGGTGATCGGCTTGGACAGGCTCGCCAGCGGTCGGGGCGCCGCCGCGTCCGCTCCGAGGCCCGCCTGCCGGACCACCGCGCCGTCGTCCAGGACGGCCAGCGTCGCCGGTTCGGCCTGGTTGGCCGCAACCCAGTCGCTGAAGGCCTGCTCGACGGCGGCCGGGTCGGCGGCGGCCGGGGCGGCCATGAGGAAGAGCGCTGCGGCGAGAGATTTCATGCCCTGCGAACGTGCACCGCCAATCGCCGCGGTCAATCGCCGTCGGCCGTCCTCAGCCGATCATCGGGCCGAACCGGCCCCCGGTCTCGTCGTAGTGGCGCCGCAGCCGCTGCAGCGCGATCCGCAGGACGACCTTGCCCGAACGAGCCGACCAGCCGAGCGACGATTCCAGGCTCTCGAGCCCTTCGAGGAGGCAGCAGCACCGCAGCACCACGTCCCCGAGGCCGGGACCGAGGTCCGCCAGGGCGGCGGCGAGCCGGCCCGCCGCGGCGGTGCCGGGATCGGCGGACCGGCCGACCGCGGGCGGCGTCTCTCCGGCGAGGACGGCGCGCCAGTCGGTTCCCTTCTGCGGGCCCATCTGCGCCAGTTCGTAATCCTCGCGCAGGCGCTCTCCCGCCGCGACGAGGTCCCGCGGCAGGAAGTAGCCGCCGTGCCGGTCGCGCCGCCGGGCAAGCGCGACGAGCGGACTTTCGGGCATCGCGCTGCGGGCGTGACGGAGGAGCGTGTCGTCCACGGGATCCGCGCCCCGCCGGTCGAAGCCGGCCCGCGCCTCGGCGAGGCCGGACGGCGCCGGATCGGCACGGGCGAGCAGCTCCTTCAGCGCGGTCCGCCCGGTCGCGGTGATGCGGTAGCGGACGATCCGCGCCGCGGGATCGACGGGCGCCACCCAGTCGCGCAGCGCCATCGCCTGCGCGATCCCACGCCCGACCACCGCCGTGCGCTGCGGCGTGCCGTCCGGAGATTCGCGGACGACGACGCCCATCTCCATGTCGCGGGCCACCGCGAGCACGGCGCCGCTTTCGGCGAGCCGGCGGAGGATCCGCGCCGCGTGGCTCTCGATCTCGTCCGCGCCCGGCACCCTCTGCGCGCCCGCCGCCTCGCCGGGTCCGACCCTTGCTCCCATCCTCGTCTCCTTGCGCTGCCGTCCTGCCGACCGTGCGTCGCGGGCCAGCGCCCGCAATCCATCGTCGACCAGCGGGTCGTCCCGCCGCCCCTCCGTCCGCCGGATCTGGCGCAGGACGGTGGAGGCGTGGACGTCCGCCCGACGGGCCAGCTGCCGGATCGACAGCCCCTCCTCGGTATGCGCGAGGTAATGCCGCGCCGCTTGTGGCACCCAGTCCGGCAACCCCTCGCCGGGACCGGACCTGTCCGTTCCGCCCATGTTCCCAATCCCCGTCTTCATCCCCTGCCGCTCCCGCTGCAGGAGCACTAAACCTACGGTTGAGTTGGTTACCCAAAGCTTAACATTTCGAACCACAGCGGAAGACTGTTTCCATTTGATTTACAATGTCTGCATGTGCGGAGCGGCCTGCGGCCGATCGCGCAACAGTGGTTCGATTCGTGCAACTTTGTCGCCGTCGCCTTGGGGAAGGAGTGCGCGCGAATGGAAGACCTGCAGACACGAGTGAAGGCGCTTCGGCGGCCGCGACTCCTGGTGAGCGCGGCGCGGTACGGGCTGGAGGATTATGATCGCCTCAGGGTGCTGCCGCGCGTGCTGGGCGGGGCGGCGCCGGGCCGTCCGGGGCCGGCGCTGATGCGGCTCCTGGACCGCGAGGTGGAACTGGACGAACAGCGCCGGTCGGGGACGGCGGACTACAAGGTCGCCGTGCACGTCGAGACGCTCATCGCGCTGATGGGTGAGGCCGCGCTCCTGCGCGACCTCTCCCGCCCGCGCGCGGGCGGGCCCATCGGGGGCGATCAGATGAAGGCGTCGGGCATCGAGGCCTTGCGCCTGGCGACGTAGTCCGCGAGCGCCTCGTTGATGCCGGGGTCGAGGTCAGGCTGGCGGTAGGTCTCGAGCTGCCGGCGCACGCGGATCGCGGCGAGCGCCTGGGTATCGCGGGCGCCCTCCTCCTCCCACGTCTCGAACGGCTTGTAGTCGAGGAGGTCGGTCCGCCAGAACGCGCTCTTGAAGTTCGCCTGCGTGTGCGCGCAGCCGAGGTAGTGGCCCCCCGGCCCCACCTCGCGCAGCGCGTCCATCCCCTGCCCGTTCTCGGACAGGTCGACGCCGCGGGCGAGGCCGTGCAGCACGCCCAGCTGGTCGGCGTCCATCACGAACTTCTCGTAGGAGGCGACGAGGCCGCCCTCGAGCCAGCCGCAGGCGTGCAGCATGAAGTTGACGCCGGCGAGCAGGCCCATGTTCAGCGAGTTCGCGCTCTCGTACGCCGCCTGCGCGTCGGGCAACTTGGACCCGCAGAACGCGCCGGCCGAGCGGTAGGGCAGACCCATCCGCCGGGCCAGCTGCCCCGCGCCGTAGGTGATGAGCGAGGCCTCGGGCGTGCCGAAGGTCGGCGCGCCGGAGTTCATGTCGATCGAGGTGACGAAGGCGCCGAAGATCACCGGCGCACCCTTGCGCACCAGCTGGCTGTAGGCCACGCCGGCCAGCACCTCGGCCAGGACCTGCGTCAGCGTCCCCGCCACCGTCACCGGCGCCATCGCGCCGCCGACGATGAAGGGCGAGATGATCGCGGCCTGGTTGTTGCGGGCGAACACCTCGAGCGCGCCCATCATGATCCCGTCGAAGGTCAGCGGCGAGTTGATGTTGATGAGCGAGGTCATCACCGTGTTCGCCTGCACGAACTCCTCGCCGAAGAGGATGCCGCACATGTCGACCGAATCCTGCGCCCGGCTGGGTTCGGTGACCGAGCCCATGAACGGCTTGTCGGACAGCGTCATGTGGGCGTGCAGCATGTCGAGGTGGCGCTTGTTCACCGGCACGTCCGTTGGCTCGCACACGGTGCCGCCGGAATGGTGCAGCCACTTCGACATGTAGCCGAGCTTCACGAAGTTGCGGAAATCCTCGATCGTGGCGTAGCGCCGGCCGCCGTCGGCGTCGCGCACGAAGGGCGGGCCGTAGACCGGGGCGAGGACGAGGTTCCGCCCGCCGATCTCGACGCTCCGCTGCGGGTTGCGGGCGTGCTGGGTAAAGGTGGAGGGCGCCGTGCGGCACAGCTCGCGGGCGAGGCCGCGGGGGAAGCGCACCCGCTCGCCCTGGATGTCGGCGCCGGCCTGGCGCCAGAGTTCCAGCGCGGCCGGGTTCTCGACGAAGTTGACGCCGATCTCCTCGAGCACGGTCTCGGCGTTGTGCTCGATGACCTGCAGCGCCTCCTCGTCCAGCACCTCGAAGTTCGGGATGTTGCGCTCGATGAAGCGGGCGGTCTCGACGCTGATCGCGGTACGCTCGGCCCGGCGCGCCGCGCCGCCGCCGCCCCGCCTGCGGGCACTGACTTCGCTCATGGTATCGGACCCCTCGGGAGGCTGCGGTTTCCCGCCCTCTTAGCGGTTGCGGTCCGCAAGCCGCGGCGGGTTTGCGCCGCCGTGGGGGGAAAAACGACATGTCGCGGGGTGAGGGTCGCCCGGACCGGCGGCGTCGCCCGCCACCGGCCCGGGTGCGGGCGCGCCCCGGAGGGGGCGCGCCGAGGGGTCAGGCCGCTTCGCGGTTCAGCGTCGAGGTGGCCAGGTTCGTCAGCTTGTCGTCGGCGGAATATTCCTGCTTGAGGTTCGCCTCCAGCAGCGGCACCGCGTCGGTGTAGCCGAGCGTCTTGGCCCACGCGATCATGGTGCCGTAGCGGGTGATCTCGTAATGCTCCACCGCCTGCGCGGCGGCGATCATGCCGGCGTCGCGGGTATCCCCGTCCTCCGCCTCCTCCATGATCTCCTTGCCTTCCTCGATGATGCCCTGGATCGCCTCGCAGGTGACGCCGCGGGCTTTCAGGCCGAGCTGCTCGAACACCTTCTCGAGGTTCTCGATCTGCTCCTCGGTCTCTTCGCGATGATGCTCGAACGCCTCCTTCAGTTCGTCGGAGTCGGCCTTGCGCGCCATCTTGGGCAGGGTCTTCAGGATCTGCTTCTCGGCGTAGTAGATGTCTCTCAGGAAGTGCTTGAAGAGTGCTTCGAGGTCGTTCATGGCCTCCTCCTTCGCTTCGTGTCGGTGGGTGCGCGGGACCGGCGCGGTCCGCATCAACCGCTCAACTCCGTCGCGGCCCGGTCGTTCCCGACCAGCCGATCCCTCCGGCCGGCGGTGCGCCAGCGCGCCGCGCGGGCCTTGCCTCGCCCGGGGCGCGGCCCTAGAGGCAGGGGCATGACCCTGCCCGGCGACGCCCACGACCTGCTCCTCATCATCGACTTCGGCTCCCAGGTGACGCAGCTGATCGCGCGCCGCCTGCGCGAGCTGAACGTCTACTGCGAGATCCACCCGTTCCAGAACGTCACCGCCGCGATGCTGGCCGAGAAGGCGCCGAAGGCGGTGATCCTCTCGGGCGGCCCCGACAGCGTGACGCGTCCCGGCTCGCCCCGTCCCCCGCGCGAGGTGTTCGAGCTGGGGGTGCCGATCCTCGGCATCTGCTACGGCCAGCAGGTGATGATGGAAGAGCTGGGCGGCAAGGTCCTGTCCGGCGACGGCACCGCCGAGTTCGGCCGTGCCTTCGTCACCCCGGCGGACGAGAAGCTGGACCTGCTGGAGGGCTGGTTCTCCACCGGCCGCGAGCAGGTCTGGATGAGCCACGGCGACCACGTGGCCGAGATCGCCCCCGGATTCCGCGTCTTCGGCACCTCGCCCGGCGCGCCATTCGCGATCACCGCCGACCCGGGCCGCCACTTCTACGCCGTGCAGTTCCACCCCGAGGTGCACCACACGCCCCGTGGGTCGCAGCTGTACGAGAACTTCGTCCGCGCCGCAGGTTTCTCCGGCGACTGGACGATGGGCGCCTACCGCGAGGAAGCGGTGCGCATGATCCGCGAGCAGGTGGGCGACGCCAAAGTGATCTGCGCCCTGTCCGGCGGCGTCGATTCGTCCGTCGCCGCCGCGCTGATCCACGAGGCGGTGGGCGACCAGCTGACCTGCGTCTTCGTCGACCACGGCCTGCTGCGCCTGAACGAGGCCGAGGAGGTCGTGGGCATGTTCCGCGACCACATGAACCTGCACGTGATCCACGCGCAGGAGCAGGACCTGTTCCTCGGCGCGCTCGAGGGCGTCAGCGACCCCGAGACCAAGCGCAAGACGATCGGCCGCCTGTTCATCGACGTGTTCCAGAAATACGCCGACGGGATTGAGGGCGCCCGCTTCCTCGCTCAGGGCACGCTCTACCCCGACGTGATCGAGAGCGTCAGCTTCGCCGGCGGCCCCTCGGTCACCATCAAGAGCCACCACAATGTGGGCGGCCTGCCCGAGAAGATGGGGCTCAAGCTGGTCGAGCCGCTGCGCGAGCTCTTCAAGGACGAGGTTCGCGCGCTCGGCCGCGAGCTCGGCCTGCCGGCGCATTTCATCGGCCGTCACCCCTTTCCCGGCCCCGGCCTCGCCATCCGCTGCCCGGGCGAGATCACGCGCGCCAAGCTCGACATCCTGCGCAAGGCGGACGCGGTCTACATCGACCAGATCCGCCGCCACGGCCTGTACGACGAGATCTGGCAGGCCTTCGTCGCGATCCTGCCGGTGCGGACCGTGGGCGTCATGGGCGACGGGCGGACCTACGACTATGCCTGCGCGCTGCGCGCCGTGACCTCCGTCGACGGCATGACCGCCGACTACTACCCGTTCAGCCACGACTTCCTCTCCGAGACCGCGACGCGGATCATCAACGAGGTGAAGGGCATCAACCGGGTGACCTACGACATCACGTCCAAGCCCCCCGGCACCATCGAGTGGGAGTGAGGCGGGCGCTCCGCCGCCTCGGCTGGCTGGCCTTGCTGGCGCTGCTGCTCCCCGCCCTGGCGGTCTCGGGGTCGATGGCGCTATCGCCGCGCTGCGCCGATCTGGACGGGCGCTGGGACGCGGCGGTGGTCCTCGGCGAGGGGCTGGGCCGGTTCCGCGGGCTCTCGGAGGGCGGCCTCGACCGGACGCTCGCCGGCGCGGGGCTGCAGACCTCCGGGAAGGTCGCCACGCTGATCTTCAGCGGACGGAACGGCGGCCGGACGCCGATCGTCGCCGACGAGATGGCTCGGATCGCCGTCGCCGAAGGCGTGCCCCCGGGCGCGGCGCGGGCCGAGATCCGAAGCGATTCGACGCTCGAGAACGCCGCCTATTCGCTGGCGATGCTGTCGCCCGACGAGACCTTCGTGGTCGTGACCGAGGGCTACCACCTGTGGCGCAGCTGGGCGAGCTTCGCCTGGGCCGGCCGCGCGCCCGACGCGATCTGCCAGTCCTCGCCCATTGCCAACCGCGACCCCGCCTTCGTCGCCGGCCGCCTCGCCCGCGAAGCCGCCGCCTGGGGCCTGAACGTCGCCCGCGGCACGCTCTGGTCCGTCGCCGCCCTCCTGGGCCGCGAGGACGACCTGCCAGAGCGCTTCCTCGACTGACCGCGCCCTTGCGCCCGCCCCCGCCCCGCCGCATGGTCCGCCCGCACCGCTGGGAGGACCCGCCATGCCCTTCACCGTCACCGGCCGCCTGATCTGCGCCGACGCCGCCGAGGCGGCCCTGGTGCGCGACCTGCTGCCCGAGCATGTGCGCCTGACCCGCGAGGAACCCGGCTGCGAGATGTTCGAGGTCGAGGAGCTGCCCGGCACGACGATCTGGGAGGTGCGCGAGCGCTTCGCCGACCGCGCCGCGTTCGAGGCGCACCAGGCCCGGACGAGGGACAGCGAATGGGGCCGCCGCACCGCGGCCATCCGGCGCGAGATGACGACGGACGAGGCATGACCGCCGCCGCCACGGCGCCGGTCCCGCTGCTGCGGGCCGGCCTCTGGATGACCGGGGCCATCGTGTCCTTCACCTCGATGGCGCTGGCCGGCCGCGCGGTGAGCGTGGAGCTCGATACGTTCGAGATCATGCTGTACCGCAGCCTCGCCGGCATCCTGATCGTGCTGGCCGCCGCATCCGCCTTCGGCACGCGCGGGCAGATCCGGGCGCACCGGATGGGCCTGCACGGGCTGCGGAACGTCGCGCACTTCTCGGGGCAGAACCTGTGGTTCTTCGCCATCACCGCCGCGCCGCTGGCGCAGGTCTTCGCGCTGGAGTTCACCCAGCCGATCTGGGCGATCCTCCTCGCCCCGCTGGTCCTGTCCGAGCGGATCACGAAGGTCGGCCTCGCCTCCGCCGCCATCGGCTTCTGCGGCATCCTGATCGTCGCGCGCCCCAGCGCCGAGACGCTGAGCCCCGGCCTGATCGCCGCCGCGCTCGCGGCCATCGGCTTCGCCTTCTCGGCGCTCTTCACCCGCCGGCTGACGCGGACCGAGACGGTGACCTCGATCCTGTTCTGGCTGACGGTGATGCAGGCCGTCCTCGGCCTCGTCTGCGCCGGCATCGACGGCGCCATCGCGGTGCCCTCGACCGCGGCCCTTCCTTATGTCCTCCTGATCTCCGTCGCCGGCCTCGTCGCGCATTTCTGCCTGACGACCGCGCTGTCGCTGGCGCCCGCCAGCCTCGTCATGCCGATCGACTTCGCCCGCCTGCCGCTGGTCGCCGTGATCGGGATGCTGGTCTATGCCGAGCCGCTGGACCCGTTCGTCTTCCTCGGCGCGGGCGTCATCGTCTTCGCCAACTGGCTGAACCTCACGCGCGGGCGGACGTGAGCCCAAAAGGTTACGCAAATCCTGCGATCTGGCCGTAACGCCGCGTCATTGATTGACCGATTGCGACCCTGCGACCAACGGTTGTCACGAGGATCACACACTCACGTGACGAGGGACATCATGAAACATCTTCTGTCCAGCGGGGCGGCCCTTCTGCTGACCGCGGGTGCCGCCGGGGCTGTCGGCCTCGACCGGTCGAACCAGGACATCACCGTGCTGTTCGAGGACGGCAACTACGCCGAGCTCAGCTTCGGGCGGATCGTGCCGGACGTCACCGGCTCGGACCTCAGCCCGCCGTTCCCGGGCTACGACTACGACGACGTCGGCGAGGACTACTCGCAGTTCGGCGCCGCGGTGAAGATGGATATCGGCACGCAGATGTCCTTCGCGGTGATCTTCGACCAGCCCTTCGGCGCGGACGTCCTGTACGGCGGCTCTCCGGCCGCGACCGCCCTCGGCGGGACCGAGGCACGGCTGGACTCCGGCGCGATCACCGCCCTCGGCCGCTTCCGGATCAACGACGCGTTCAGCGTCCATGCCGGCGTGGTGCGCGAGCGCCTCGACGCCGAGATCACGCTGTCCGGCCTCGCCTACGGCACCCCGTTCGATCCCACGGCCCCGGCTCCGACGCTGAACGGCTACAACGTCCAGCTCGAGGAGAGCGACGCCTGGGGCTACGTGGTCGGCGCCGCCTACGAGCGGCCGGACATCGCCCTGCGGCTGGCGGTCACCTACCATTCCTCGATGGAGCACGAGTTCGAGACGACCGAGACTCTCGGCGGCGTCCCCGTGAACGTCCTGAACCCGGCGCTGTCGGCGACGTCGACCACCACGGTCAACACGCCCGAGGCGATCAACATCGACTTCCAGACCGGCATCGCGCAGGACACGCTGCTGTTCGCGAACGTGCGCTACGCGAAGTACGAGGACGTCATCGTCTCGCCGGTTTTCTTCGACACCGCGCAGGACGGCGGCCTGCGGGACATGGACAGCCTGACCGAGATCGAGAGCAACACGTCCTACAGCGTCGGCGTCGGCCGCCGCTTCAGCGACGCGTTCTCCGCCTCGGTCGCGGTCGGATACGAGGGCGAGGGGTCGGACGACCTGGTCTCGCCGCTGTCGCCGACGAATGGCAACTACTCGCTGCAGCTGGGCGCGGCCTACACGGTGGGCGACATCGTCCTGTCGGGCGGCGTGCGCTACACCTGGCTCGGCGACGCGATGCCCGAGACCGGCACGCCGGACGAGGCGCGCGCCGAGTTCACCGACAACGACGCCCTGTCGGCGGGCCTGACGGTCGGCTTCCGCTTCTGATCCCCGCCACCGGCGGACGTGACGGGCCCCGCATCGCCGGGGCCCGTCGCATGTCGCAGGGACCGGATTGACCCCACCGGCGGGCGCGGCCACACCGGCGGCCATGCCCGCCGCCCTCACCGCCCGCACCTGGATCGACCTCCTCTCGCTCGCCTGCATCTGGGGCGGCTCGTTCCTCGCCATCCGCGTCGCGCTCGACTCCATCGGCCCGTTCCAGATCGTCGCCGCGCGGGTGTCGCTCGGGGCGCTGACGCTGTGGCTGATCCTGCTGGCGCTGCGCCTGCCGCGGCCGTCGCCGCGGCGCTGGTGGGCGTATCTGGGGATGGGCCTGCTCAACAACGTCATCCCGTTCGGGCTGATCGCCTGGGGCCAGCAGTTCGTCGAGACCGGCCTCGCCGCCATCGTCAACGCCTCGACCGCCGTCTGGGGCGTGCTGGTCGCCGCACTGCTGCTCGCGGACGAGCGGCTGACGGCGCGGCGGGCAGCCGGCGTCGCGCTCGGCTTCGTCGGCGTCGCGACGGCGATCGGGCCGTCGGCGCTGACCTCGTTCGATCCCCGCTCGCTCGGCCAGCTCGCCATCGTCGGCGCCACGGTGAGCTACGCCTTCGCCGGCGTCTGGGGGCGGACGATGCTGCGGGGCGAGCCGTCGCTCGCGGCCTCGGCCGGGATGCTCACCGGCTCGTCCCTCGTCGCGATCCCGCTGGCCCTCGCGGTCGAGGGGGCGCCGCCGGCCTCTCTGCCCGCCTCGGGCTGGGCCGCGGTCGCCTACATCTCGGTCGCCGCGACCGGCATCGCGTACCTGTTCTACTGGCGCATCCTCTCCTCGGCCGGCAGCGGCAATGCCATGCTGGCCACCCTGCTGGTCGCGCCCGTCGCCATCGTCCTCGGCGCGCTGGTCCGGGGCGAGGCGCTCCACGGCAGCGCCTACGCCGGCTTCGCCCTCCTCGCCCTCGGCCTCGCGGTCCTGGAAGGGCGCCTCCTGCGGCGAAAGCCGCTGGCAAAGGACATCCCGCCCGGCTAGGCATCGCCCATGATCTACCGGACCGCCGACGAATGGCGCAGCGCACCCCGCAAGAGACTGCTGCTGTTCGGCATGTCCGGCCTCGGCAAGACGCATGTCAGCTCGGTCCTGCGGGGCGCGGGCGGCTGGTTCCACTACTCGGTCGATTACCGCATCGGCACCCGCTACATGGGCGAGCTGATCGCCGACAATGCCAAGCGCCACGCGATGCAGGTGCCGTTCCTGCGCGACCTGCTGCTGTCGGATTCCATCTACATCGGCTCCAACATCACCTTCTCGAACCTCGCGCCGGTCTCGACCTACCTCGGCAAGCCGGGCGACCCGGCCAGGGGCGGGCACTCGATCGAGACGTTCCGCAAGCGGCAGGAGGAGTTCCGCCGCGCCGAGATCGCGACGCTGATGGACACCGCCCACTTCATCGAGCGGGCCGAGGCCCTGTACGGCTATCCGCACTTCGTCTGCGATACCGGGGGGTCGATCTGCGAATGGGTCGATCCGGACGATCCGGACGATCCCATCATGCGCGAACTGTCGGCCCATGTCCTGCCGGTCTGGATCGAGGGGACGGACGCCCACACCTTCGAACTGGTGAAGCGGTTCGACCGCGCGCCCAAGCCGATGGCCTATCAGCCGGCGTTCCTCACCGCCGCGTGGGACGAGTATCTCGCCGAGTCCGGGAACGCGCCGGACGCGGTGGACCCCGACGCCTTCGTCCGCTGGACCTACGCCCGCGCGCTGGCGCACCGCCAGCCCCGCTACCGCGCGATGGCGGAGCGCTGGGGCGTGACGGTGCCAGCAGCGGCGTTCGACGGGGTCCGCACCGAGGCCGAGGTGATCGAGGCGGTGGCGGCGGCCCTGCCCTGAGACGTCGAAGGGCGCGAACGAAATTCGTCGAATTTCGTTCTGCGGCCCAGAAGAAATTTCTTCGAAATTTCTTCGCGCCCCCTCCCGGCGGCCGCAGGCTTGCCCCTCGCGCGCCCCGGGCCTACATCGGCCTCTCGCATCTCCGGACCCGTCCTCATGCCGATCAAGCTGCCCGCCGACCTACCCGCCTACGACGTCCTCTCCCGCGAGGGCGTCATGGTCATGTCGGAGGATCAGGCGATGCGGCAGGACATCCGTCCGCTGCGGATCGGCCTCCTCAACCTCATGCCGAAGAAGATCCAGACGGAGAACCAGTTCGCCCGGCTGATCGGCTCCACGCCCCTGCAGATCGAGCTGAGCCTGATCCGCATGAGCGAGCACCAGACGAAGAACACCGCGGCCGACCACATGGAGACCTTCTACCGTCCCTTCTCGGACGTGGCGGCGAGCGGCGAGCGGTTCGACGGCCTCATCATCACCGGCGCCCCGATCGAGCATCTGCCGTTCGAGGAGGTGACCTACTGGGACGAGCTGCGGCAGGTCTTCGACTGGACACAGACGAACGTGCATTCCACCTTCGGCGTCTGCTGGGGCGGGATGGCGATGGCCTGGCACCTGCACGGCATCTACAAGCACGCCCTGCCGAAGAAGGCCTTCGGCTGCTTCCGTCACCAGAACCTCGACCCCGCCTCGCCGTACCTGCGCGGGTTCTCGGACGATTGCGTGATGCCGGTCAGCCGGTGGACGGAGATGCGGCAGGAGGACATCGACGCCGCGGGGCTCAAGACGCTGCTGACCTCCGACGTGACCGGCCCTTGTCTCGTCGACGATCCCGAGCGACGCGCCCTCTACATCATCAACCACCTCGAATACGATTCCGGCACGCTGAAGGAGGAGTACGACCGCGACGTCGCCGCCGGCACGCCGATCGAGGTGCCGCCGGGCTACTACCCGGACGACGACCCGGCCCGGCCGCCGCAGAACCGGTGGCGCAGCCACGCCCACCTGCTCTACGGCAACTGGATCAACCAGATCTACCAGACCACGCCGTACGACCTCGATGCGATTGGCCGTTAGCCTCCTGATCCTCCTCGCCCTGCTCGTCGCGGTCGTCTGGTGGCGGGCCGGGGCACGGACCCGGAGTGTCGAGGCGATGTATCCGCCGATCGGCCGGATCCTCGACGTGGACGGCGTGCCGGTGCACGCGCTGGTGCGCGGCGACGGACCGGACCTCGTGCTGATCCACGGCGCCAGCGGCAACCTGCGGGAGTTCCTGCCCCTGATCGCGCGGCTGCAGGACCGCTACCGCGTCATAGCCTTCGACCGGCCCGGCCTCGGCTATACCGGCCGCACCGACCCGGCCTACGCGGACCCGTTCACGCTCGCCGCCGAGAGCCCGGCGGAGCAGGCCCGCCTCCTCGCCGCCGCCGCGCGGGCGCTGGGGGCCGAGCGGCCGCTCGTCCTCGGCCATTCCTACGGCGGCGCGGTCGCGCTCGCCTGGGCGCTGGACGAGGAGGCGGCGGGCCTGATCGACGTCTCGGGCGTCGCGATGCCGTGGCCCGGGGGGCTGGGCACGCTCTACAGGGCGACCGACAGCCGCCTCGGCGGCGCCGTCGTTCCCGCCCTCGTCGCCGCCGCCGCGACCCGCGGCCAGGTGGCGGCCGCGATCGAGAGCGTGTTCGCCCCCCAGCCCGAGCCCGAGGGCTACGTCGACGAGGCCGGCGCCGCGCTGATCCTCTCGCCCGGCCGCTTCCGCGCGAACGCCCGGCAGGTGAACGCCCTGCGCCCGCACGTGGTGGAGATGGAGCCGCGGTATCCGTCCCTCCACCTGCCCGTCGAGATCGTCCACGGCGACGCCGACACGATCGTGCCAATCGGCATCCACTCGATCCCGCTGTCGCAGGCGATCCAAGGCGCCGACCTGACGGTGCTGGACGGCATGGGCCACATGCCGCACCGCGCCGCCATGGACGCGGTCGCGGCGGCGGTGGACCGGGCCGCGGCGCGGGCCGGATTGCGCTGAGGGATCCGGCCGCCCATATTGGGCGGGCATGTAAAGGACTTTCACTTATGACCGACCCCGGCGCACTGCCGTTCGACGGCGCGATCACGCGCTACCTCGAGTCCGAGGCCCCGGACGAGGTGCGCCGCGCGATCGCCGAGTCCGGCAAGGGCGACGTGGCGAACGACCGCTTTCCCTATCCCACGCGGATGAAGAAATCGAAGTACGAGGACGAGATGGATGCGCTCCAGATCGAGCTCGTGAAGATGCAGGCGTGGGTCAAGGCGACCGGCGCGCGCATCCTCCTCGTCTTCGAGGGCCGCGACGCCGCCGGCAAGGGCGGCACCATCCAGCGCCTGACCGAGAACCTGAACCCCCGCGGCGCCCGCGTCGTCGCCCTGCCCAAGCCGACCGAGGCCGAGCGCGGGCAATGGTACTTCCAGCGCTACGTCGCGCAGTTCCCGACGGCGGGCGAGATCGTCCTCTTCGACCGCTCGTGGTACAACCGGGGCGTGGTCGAGCACGTGTTCGGCTTCTGCACCCCGCAGGAGCGCGAGGACTGGTTCAACCAGGTCGGCCCGTTCGAGAAGCTGCTGGTCGAGGAAGGCGTCCATTTCCGCAAGTTCTGGCTGAACGTCGGCCGCGCCACCCAGCTGGAGCGGTTCCTCGACCGCGAGAGCGATCCCTTGAAGCAGTGGAAGCTCAGCCAGGTGGACGTGGACGGGCTGCGCAAGTGGGACGCCTACACCGCCGCCATCGGCGAGACGCTGAGCCGGACCCATTCGGAGACGGCGCCCTGGACCGTCGTCAGGGGCGACGACAAGCGCCGGTCACGTCTCGCGGTGATCCGGTCCGTCCTTGCCGGGCTCGACTACACCGGCAAGCGGGCCGACGTGGTCGGCGCGCCGGACCCCAAGCTCGTCGGCGGACCGGACCTCTGGGCGGGGTGACGTGGGCAAGCAGGGCTATCACCACGGCAACCTGCGCCAGGCGCTGGTCGACGCCTCGCTGCGGCTGATCGAGGAGAAGGGGCCGACCGGCTTCACCCTCTCCGAGGCGGCGCGCGAGGCCGGGGTGACGCCCGCCGCGGTCTACCGCCATTTCGAGGGGCGCGAGGATCTGATCGCCGAAGCGGCGCTGCAGGGCTACGAGATCTTCGCCGACCTGCTCGACTACGCCTACGACGACGGCAAGCCCTCGGCGCTGGCGGCGTTCGAGCGGACGGGCCGGGCCTACCTGGCGTTCGCGCGGAAATATCCGGGCCACTACGTGGCGATGTTCGAGAGCGGCATCTCGATCCAGCGGACCGCCGCGCTCGCAAAGGCCGCGAACCGCGCCCTGGGGGTGCTGCAGCACGCCGCCGAGAAGCTGAGCGAGCACATCCCGGCGGAGCGCCGGCCGCCGCCGCAGATGTTCTCGGCCCACATCTGGGCGTTGTCGCACGGCGTCGTGGAGCTGTTCGCCCGCGGCTCGCCGGGGACCAAGAGCCCGTTCCCGCCGGAGGACCTGCTGGAGAGCGGGATCGGCGTCTACCTCCGCGGCCTGGGCCTGGTCCCGCCGGACGCGTGAGGGAGCAGCCCGCCCCGGCCCCGAGCCGGGGCCTCTTTCGAACCTGCGCGAGGTCCCTGTCTAACGAAATCATGTCAATGTGCTGGTGGCGGACGGCATCCCGTGAGGTCCCAGGGCTTGGAGCCCGCGAGCCGGCGCGGGAGCCGTCCGCCTTTGGATCGTCAACCTGAACAGTTGCTTGGGGCTGCGTGACCAGACCCCGCACCGACAGGGACAGGAGAAGATCATGACAGAAGAGTGCATCGGCGTCGACGTCTCGAAGCGGTGGATCGACGTGCATCATCCGCAGACCGGACCGGCCCGTCTGGCCACCGAGCCCAAGGTCCTTC
>NZ_KB902290.1 GCF_000379485.1 Wenxinia marina DSM 24838 | reverse complement strand
AGGATCGCCGGCGGCCGACCGGTGATCCGCTCGCTGCTCTACCTCGCCGGCCTGCAGGCCTCGCGCCGGGACCCTGCCTTCGCCGCCTTCCGCGCCCGCCTCGAGGCCGCCGGAAAGCGTCCCAAGCAGGCCATCATCGCCGTCGCACGCAAGCTCCTCACCGTCCTCAACGCCATGCTCCGCGACGCCAAGGACTACGCGACAGCCAACCCCTGAGGTTACAGTTGCCGGCTGAAGACCGGGACGGACGCCGCCCAGCAACCCAGGAGACCCCGCCCCGGGCTTGACCCGGGGCCGCCCTACGAGACCGATCGAGTTCCCGGCTCAAGGCCGGGACGAGAGGCGCGGGGAAGTGTCGCCGCGCCGCAGAGGGCCGGAAGGGCAATCCCCCCCCTGCCGTGCGGCCGTGCCGCATTGCCGGAGGCACTCCTGGACCCCACATTCATTGTGTCGAGGAAAACGCCCATGACCCGCGCCATCAACGAGCTCGTCGAACGCCAGATCCGGAAGGCGGAGGCCGGGGGGCAGTTCCGCAACCTGCCCGGCGCAGGCAAGCCGTTGCCCGAAAGGCCCGGACAGGGTGCCGGCGACATCGTCGAGGAGGTGGGCTTCCGCATCATGGCCGAGGCCGGCGTGCTACCGCCCGAGATCGCGATCCGCAAGGAGATCGCGGCTCACAAGGACCACATGGCGATCCCGCCGAGCGCAAGGCCGCGATGGCCGGGCTGGCGCAGTTGGAGCTGCGGCACGCGCTCGCCATGGACTCCCGCCGCAAGTTCATGCGTGGCTGACCTCGCATCGGCGACCGGCCCCGGCCCGGCCGGTCCGGACCCGGCCGGCTCCGCCTGACCTGCCTCCCGACTGGAGAAGGCCTGTACCTCCACATGGCGCGCCGCGGAACCCGCGCGCCGCCCCTTGACCCGCCCCCGCCCGCCGCCCTTCATGCGGCCATGTCCGATCCCCGCCTGACACCGCTCGCCGCCTCGCTGCCCGCCAAGGTCCCGTTCGTCGGCCCCGAGGCGCAGGAGCGCACCCGCGGCCGCCGCTTCGCCGCCCGCCTCGGCGCGAACGAGAGCGTCTTCGGCCCCTCCCCCCGCGCCGTGCAGGCGATGGCGGACGCGGCGCGGGACACCTGGATGTACGGCGACCCCGAGAGCCACGACCTGCGCCATGCGCTCGCCGCGCATCACCGCATCCGCCCCGCGAACGTCATGGTCGGCCCCGGCATCGACGGCCTGCTCGGCCTGACGGTGCGGCTCTATTGCGGCCCCGGCACGCCGGTCGTCAGCTCGGCCGGCGCCTATCCGACCTTCGACTACCACGTCGCCGGCTTCGGCGCGGCGATGCACAAGGTGCCGTACCGCGAGGATGCCGAGGACCCCGAGGCGCTGATCGCGACGGCGGCGGAGGTCGGCGCGCGGCTGATCTACATCGCCAACCCCGACAACCCGATGGGTACGTGGCACGACGCGGCCACAGTCTCGCGGATGATCGACGCGGTGCCGGACGGCGCGCTCCTCCTCCTCGACGAGGCCTATGTCGAGTTCGCGCCCGAGGGCATGGCGCCGCCGATCGACCCGGACGATCCGCGGGTGCTGCGCTTCCGCACCTTTTCCAAGGCCTACGGCCTCGCCGGGGCGCGGGTCGGCTACGTCATCGGGGCGGCGGAGCAGATCACGGCCTACGACAAGGTCCGCGACCATTTCGGGATGAGCCGGGTGAGCCAGGCCGGCGCCCTCGCCGCGCTCGCCGATGCGGAGTGGCTGGCGCATGTGCAGGCCGAGGTGGCCGCCACGCGCGAGCGGATCGCCGCCATCGGCCGCGCCTGCGGACTGACGCCCCTGCCGTCCGCCACGAACTTCGTCACGCTCGACTGCGGCGCCGACGGCGCGTTCGCGCGGGCGGTGCTGGCGGCGCTGACCGAGCGGGACGTCTTCGTCCGCAAGCCGTTCGCCCCGCCCGAGGATCGCTGCATCCGCATCAGCTGCGGCACGCCCGCCGACCTGGACCTGCTGGAGCGGGCGCTGCCGGAGGCCCTGGCGGCGGCGCGGGAGGGCGCGGCGGCGACGTGAATTGGACCGCCCGGGCGCTAGATCGCGGGCGGAAAGGCGCGAGGGCGACAGGATGGACGAGCGCACACCGCCGGGCCGGGTTCCGGACTACACTGCGGCCTTCCTCGCCACGACCGGGGTGATCCTCTTCATGGCCTTCCTCACGCTGGCCGCGGTCGCGGGGTTCGTCTGGGTCCTGCTGACCGCGGCGATGTGCGAAGCGGGCGTCCGGCTCCGCTCGCTCCGCATGCGGCGCTGACCTAGCCGGCCAGCGACCGCGCCGCCGCCTCGAGCGCCCCCGCGCCGTGGGGGACCTGCAGAGCGGTCAGGCCGGCCTCGATCGTCGACAGGGCGCCGAGGATCATCGGCGGGTTCACGTGACCCATGTGGCCGATGCGGAACCAGGCGGTGGTCGGCTCCCGCCCCAGCCCGATGCCGAGGATCAGCCCTGCATTGTCCTCGCACCACGCCCGCAGGCGATCGGCGACCTCTCCCCCCGCGAAGCACGAGGTGACGGCCCAGCTGCGATGCTCGGGATCGGCGACGTTGAGGCGCAGCGGCCCGCCCTCGCTCCACCGCTCGAACGCGGCCCAGACGGCGCCCGCGTGGGCGCGGTGGCGGGCCCAGACGTTCTCGATCCCCTCCTCGCCGATCATGTCGAGGGCGGCGCGCAGGCCGTAGATGTGATGCGTCGGCGCGGTGCCGCAGAAATACTGGTAATAGGCCTCGGTCTCGGTCCGCGGCCGCCAGTCCCAGTAGCGGGTGACCCGCTTCATCGCCCGCCGCACCTCGGCCGCGCGGTCGTTGAAGAAGACGAAGGTCAGGCCCGGCGGCGTCATCAGCCCCTTCTGGCAGGCCGTGACCATCACGTCGGCGCCCCACTCGTCCATCTCGAACCGGTCGCAGCCGAGAGAGGCGATGCAGTCCACCATGAGGAGCGCGGGGTGCCCCGCGCGGTCCATCGCGGCGCGGATCGCGGCGACGTCGGAGCGGACGGAGGTCGCGGTGTCCACGTGAACGGCCAGCACCGCCTTGATCCGGTGGCCGCCGTCGGCCGTCAGCCGCTCTTCCACCTTCGCCGGGTCCACCGGCGCGGTCTGGCCGAAATCCATCACCTCGACATCGGCGCCGAGGCCGCGGGCGCAATCGCCCCAGCCGTGGCCGAAGCGGCCGGTGACGAGGACCAGCACCGTCTCGCCCTCGGCGACCACGTTGGACAGCGCGGCCTCCCACCCCGCATGGCCGTTGCCGATGTAGATCGCGGCATGGCCCGAGGTGCGGGCGACGGCCTTGAGGTCGGGGATGATGCTGTCCGTGATCTCGTGCAGCTCGCCGGTATAGATGTTGGGCGCCGGCCGATGCATCGCCTGCAGCACGCGATCGGGAATGACGGAGGGGCCGGGAATGGCGAGGTAGGGGCGGCCGTGGGAGAGCATGGGAAAGGTCCGGGTGGATGCGTCGGCGCGACCCTAGCCGGCGCCACGGCGAGGTCAACGCGCCCCGGCCCGCCGCCTTGCCCCGCGCGGCGTTTTCCCGCAAGGGAACGCGCATGAGCCCCGCCCCTCCCAAGGCGGCGCCAGAGGCGCCGACGCTGATCGACCGCATCCGCTTCCAGCTGCGCGACTATGCGGTCCTGCGGCTGTTCTGGCACAATTTCGGCCGGGTCTCCGACGGCGTCTACCGCAGCAACCACCCGACCCTGCCGCGCCTGCGCCGATACCTCCGCGACCACGGCATCAGGTCCGTGGTGAACCTGCGGGGCCCGCACGAGAGCGATCCCTACTACCGGATGCTGCGCCACGCCTGCGCCGAGGCCGGCCTCACGCTGCACGACGTGAAGCTGCTGCCGCGCGCCGCGGCCAGCCGCGCGCAGATCCTGCAGGTGATCGAGACGTTCCGGCAGGTGGAGAAGCCGTTCCTGATGCACTGCAAGTCCGGCGCCGACCGCGCCGGCATGGCGGCGGCGCTGTACCGCCTCGCCATCGACGGCGCGACGGTCGAGGAGGCGCGCCGCGAGCTGTCGTTGCGCTACCTGCACATCCGGCGAGCCTCGACCGGGATCCTCGACCATATCCTGGACGTCTACGCGGCCCGGCTGGCCGACAAGGGGCCAATCGGCATCGAGGAGTGGATACGGACCGAGTACGACCCCCAGGAGGTCACCCGCAGCTACCTCGCGACGCGGGGGCGGACGTGAGCGCGCAGCGGGAGACCGGCGGTCGGCTGTCCTCGCTCCTCGGCTGGCTGTGGCGCGACTACCTGCGCCGGCACAAGGGCCGCCTCGCCGCCGGCGCCGCGCTGATGGCGGTGGAGGGCGCGATGCTGGGCGTCCTCGCCCGGCTGGTGGAGCCGATGTTCGACCGCATCTTCGTCGGCGGCAACGCAGGCGCGCTGACGTGGGTCGCGGGCGCCGTCTTCGGCGTCTTCCTCGTCCGCGCGATCTGCTCGCTCGGCCAGCGGGTGCTGCTGACGCGGGTACGCGAGGTGGCGGCGGCGGACCTGCGGTCCGACCTGATGGGGCACCTGATGGTCCTCGACGTCGGCTGGCACCAGAGGAACCCGCCCGGCTACCTGGTGGAGCGGGTGCAGGGCGACGTGACCGCGATCAACGCGGTCTGGACGTCGATCATCACCGGCTTCGGCCGCGATCTGGTGTCCGTGATCGCACTCACCGCCGTCGCGCTCAGCGTCGACTGGCGCTGGACGCTCGTCGCCCTTCTCGGCATCCCGATCCTCGTGGTGCCGTCGCTGCTGGCGCAGGCCTACGTCCGCCGCCGCGCCCGCGCCGCGCGCGAGGTGGCGGGGCGGATGTCGGTGCGCCTCGACGAGGTGTTCCACGGCGTCGCACCGATCAAGCTGAACGCGCTCGAAGCCTATCAGGCCGCCCGCTTCCGCCGGCTGATGGACGAGCGTGTGTCGGTCGAGGTCAAGACCGCCCGCGGGCAGGCCGCGATCCCGGCGCTGATGGACATCATGTCCGGCCTCGGCGCCTTCGCCGTCCTGCTCTACGGCGGCAGCCAGATCCTCGCCGGCGGCAAGTCCCTCGGCGAGTTCCTCGCCTTCTTCACCGCGATGAGCCTGATGTTCGAGCCGCTCCGCCGTCTCGGCAACCTTTCCGGCCAGTGGCAGGCGGCGGCCGCGTCGATGGAGCGACTGCGCGCGATCCTGGACGAACGTCCCGGCCTCGCCACGCCCGCGGTGACGACGCCGGCGCCGGCCGGTGCGCCGGAGATCGTGCTGGACGACGTCACCGCCGCCTATGGCGACCTGACCGTGCTGCACGGCGCCACCTTCACCGCCCGGGCGGGCGAGACGACGGCGCTGGTCGGCCCTTCGGGCGCGGGCAAGAGCACGGTGTTCGGCCTCCTGACGCGGCTGGTGGACCCGGTGTCGGGCGAGGTGACGATCGGCGGCGTTCCCACCCGCCAGATGGCCCTGCCCGACCTGCGCGGCCTGTTCTCCGTCGTCACCCAGGACGCCCTCCTCTTCGACGAGAGCGTGCGCGACAACATCCTGCTCGGCCGCACCGACGTCAGTCCCGCGCGGCTGGAGGAGGTGCTGCAGGCGGCGCATGTCGCCGACTTCCTGCCGCAACTCGCGGGCGGCCTCGACGCGCCCGCCGGTCCCCGCGGCTCGGCCCTGTCGGGCGGCCAGCGGCAGCGCGTCGCCATTGCCCGGGCGCTCTTGCGGGACACGCCGATCCTGCTGCTGGACGAGGCGACGAGCGCCCTCGACAGCCGCTCGGAGGCGGTGGTGCAGGAGGCGCTGGACCGCCTCGCCGCCGGCCGGACGACGCTGGTCATCGCGCACCGCCTGTCGACGGTGCGGCGCGCGCACTCCATCGTGGTGATGGAGCGGGGGCGCGTCGTGCAGCAGGGCTCCCACGACGAGCTGATCGCGCGCGGCGGCGCCTATGCCGAGTTGCACCGGGCGCAGGCCGCCCCCACCTGACGGGCAACCAACAACGGAGGCGATCATGGGCGAACGGACGATCATCGCGGTGAGCGGCGAGGACCGGGTGGAGTTCCTGCAGAACCTCGTCACGAACGACGTGCGCCGCGCGGAACCCGGCGGCATCGTCTACGCCGCCCTCCTGACGCCGCAGGGCAAGTACATCGCCGACTTCTTCGTCGTCGGCGAGGCGGAGCGGCTGCTGATCGACGTCGACGCGGCGCTGGCACCCGACCTCATGCAGCGCCTGACGATGTACAAGCTGCGCGCGAAGGTCGCGCTGGAGGAGACGGAGCTGCGCGTCCGCCGCGGCACCGGCCCCGCCCCCGACGGCGCCCTCCCCGACCCGCGGCACACCGCGCTCGGCTGGCGGCTCTACGGTGCGGAGGGCGGCGACGACGGCACCGACTGGGACGCGCTGCGGGTGGAGCATCTGGTGCCCGAGGCGGGGGTGGAGCTGACGCCCGACAGCTACATCCTCGAGGCCGGGTTCGAGCGGCTGCACGGCGTCGATTTCCGCAAGGGCTGTTACGTCGGGCAGGAGGTGACGGCCCGGATGAAGCACAAGACCGAGCTGCGAAAGGGCCTCGCCGCGGTGACGGTCGAGGGGCCGGCCGGGACCGGGACCCCGATCGAGGCGGACGGCAAGGAGGCCGGCACGCTACTCACCCGCGCCGGCGATCGGGCGATCGCGTGGCTGCGCTACGACCGGGCCGAGGGCGAGATGCGCGCGGGCGAGGCGACGGTCAGGCGGGTCTGAAGACCGGGCGGAAGATCTCCGCCGCCGCGTGCCACGCTTCCTCCGACCCGGCGACCAGCAACGGGCCCTCCGTGACGCCCGGCCCGTACTCCATCCCGTCCAGCGTGCGCGCGACGCCGCCGGCGCGGCGCACGATCAGCGCGCCGGCGAGGTGGTCCCACGGTTTCAGCTGCAGAGACAGCGCGAACTCGGCGTGACCGGAGGCGATGACGCGGTACTCGTGCGCCGAGCATCGCAGCGACGTCGCCCGGGCGAAGCGCGGCATCGTCGCGGCGAGCGCGGGGCGCAGCGCGGCGGGCGCGAGGCCGAGGGGGACGAAGCCGGTCATCCGCTCCGGCCGGTTCTCCCTGGATGTCGCCAGCGTGACCCGGCTTGCGTCCGACCGGATCAGCTCCGCCGGGCCGTCCTCCGCCGCCTCGATCCCGTCGTCGCAGACCGGATCGTGCAGCAGCCCCCAGACGGTGCGCCCGCCTTCCGTCACCGCGAGGATCATGCCGAAGGCGGCGATCCCGGCGCGGAAGTTCCAGGTCCCGTCGACAGGGTCTATCACCACCGCCCGCGCGGCATCGGCCAGGCCCTCCGGCAGGTCCGGCCGCTCCTCCGTCGCCTCCTCGCCCACGACCAGCGCATCCGGCCAGAGGCTGCGCACCGCCCCGGTCAGCGCGGCCTCTGCCTCGGTGTCGGCAACGGTGACGAGGTCGGCCGGCCCGGTCTTGGTCTGCACCTCGCCCTCGTCCAGACGGCGGAAGCGGGGCAGGACCTGATCGGCGGCCGCCTTGCGGACCGCGGCGACGAGATGAGCACGCTCAAGGGGCGTCATGCGTTACCTTTCTCTTAGGGCCTGTCGGTCAATCATCATGTCGCCGCGTTGGCAATTTCTTGATGGAACGATGACAGACTCTATATGTTGCTCGATGATGCTGGGGGCGTCAGCGATATGACGGGTCTGCCCACGACGAGATATGCACCTCGCGCATGGCTGCCATTCCTGAAAAGGGGGGCAGAATCAGTCCGAAGTAGGCATATTGCGCCGACCCCCGGGGTGGATCAAGAGCAACAAAAAAAGGACGGAGCATGACCGATTTCGTTGACGGCACCGCGTACAACAACGAGCAGGGCAACCGCGCCCGCAAGCTGTTTGCCGCCGTGGTGCTCGCCGCGCTCGACGATGCGATCGCCGACGACAAGAAGTACGGCAACGGCCCCGAGCAGATCGCTCGGTGGGCGCGCTCGCGCGACGGGCGCGAGGTGCTGACCTGCGCCGGCATCGACCCGAACGAGCGGGTCGTGACCGGCCTGATGGACTTCGTGGGCCGCGGTGTGCGGACCTCGGTCGCGCTGTCCCGCGAAGAGAGCGAGCGTCGCCACGCGGCTGCCGCCGCCGAGGCCGCCGAGGCCGAGGCCCGCGCCGCCTGATCGACACTGAAGCTGCCGAATGACGAACGCGGTCCCCATCGGGGGCCGCGTTCGTCGTTTCCGGGCCCCCTTCCCTCGCCCCGCCCGGCCCCCTATCGAAGGCGCCATGGCACGGGCGATCATGATCCAGGGCGCGGGCTCCAACGTCGGCAAGTCGCTGATCGTGGCCGGACTCGCGCGGGCGGCGCTGCGCCGCGGCCTTTCGGTGGCGCCGTTCAAGCCGCAGAACATGTCGAACAACGCCGCCGTCACCGAAGACGGGGGCGAGATCGGCCGCGCGCAGGCGCTGCAGGCCCGCGCCGCGGGGCGCGCGCCGCTGACCGACATGAACCCCGTCCTGCTGAAGCCCGAGAGCGAGGTCGGCGCGCAGGTGGTCGTGCAGGGCCGCCGGGTGGCGACCGTCGCCGCGCGGGACTACGCGGCGCTGAAACCCTCGCTGATGGCGCCGGTGCTGGACAGCTTCCGCCGGCTCGCCGCGACTGCGGACCTGGTGGTGGTCGAGGGCGCGGGCAGCCCGGCGGAGGTGAACCTGCGGGCCGGCGACATCGCCAACATGGGCTTCGCCGAGGCGGCCGGCGTGCCGGTGATCCTGGCGGGCGACATAGACCGCGGCGGCGTGATCGCGCAGCTCGTCGGCACCGCTGCGGTGCTCGACCCGGCGGATCGCGCCCGCATCCGCGGCTTTCTCGTCAACAAGTTCCGGGGCGACCCGTCGCTGTTCGCGGACGGCGTGACGGCCATCGCGGACCATACCGGCTGGCGGCCGCTCGGGGTGCTGCCGTGGTTCGCCGACGCCTGGCGCCTGCCGGCCGAGGACATCCTCGACATCGCCTCGCGCCCCGGCGGCGCGCTGAGGATCGCGGTGCCGCGGCTGGGGCGGATCGCGAACTTCGACGACCTCGACCCCCTGTCCGCGGATCCCGGCGTCACGGTCGAGATCGTGCCGCCCGGCCGCGCCCTGCCCGGCGACGCGAACCTGATCCTCATCCCCGGCTCCAAGAGCACGATCGCCGACCTCGCCCTGATCCGCCGCGAAGGCTGGGACATCGACATCCGCGCCCACCTGCGCCGCGGCGGCCGGGTGCTGGGCATCTGCGGGGGCTACCAGATGCTCGGCCGGCGGGTGGCGGACCCCGGCGGGATCGAGGGGCCGCCCGGCACGGTCGAGGGGCTGGGATTGCTGGACGTCGAGACGGTGATGCGGCCCGAAAAGCGGCTGTCGATCACCGCCGCGCACGAGGTCGCCTCGGGCGAGGCGGTCGAGGGCTACGAGATCCATATCGGCGAGACGACGGGCCCGGACACCGCGCGCGCGTGGCTGCGCGTGGACGGACGCCCCGAGGGCGCGGCCTCGCCCGACGGGCTGGTGGCGGGCTGCTATCTGCACGGCCTCTTCGCCGCCGACGGCTTCCGCCGCGCCTACCTCGCGCGGCTGGGCGCCGCGCCGGAGGCGGGGCCGGGCTACTGGGCGGGGGTGGAGACGGTGCTGGACGCGCTCGCCGCGCAGATGGAGGCGGCGCTCGACGTCGATGCCATCCTCGCCCTCGCGGGCGAGGTCAGCTGAGGTCGCCCGAAAAGGAGCGGTGGATCTCGCGCCGGACCAGACGGCGCACGTTCCGCGTGATCCGCTCGCCCAGTTCGCCCGCCAGCTCCTCCCGCAGGACCTCGGCCACCAGGCGGCGCAGCGCGGCCTCGTCGAGCTGTGGCGCCACGGCGGCCTGCTGCGGAGCGGCGGGGGCCGGAGCCTCGGGCGCCATATCCAGGGACGCTGGGGGGGCGGCCACAGCGGCGACCTCCGCCGACGAGACCTCCTCGACCGGGGCGGCGTCATCGGACGGACGGATATCCTCCACGGCGTCCGGCGGCACCACGGCAGCGGCGCGGCGCTGCGCCCGGCTCGAGATGAAGGCGGCCTCGGACGCCTCGGCCCCGGCCCAGTCCATGACCGGCTCGNCCTCGCTGCCGTCCGGTTCCCAGTCCTGGACCTGGCGGGTCACGGCGGCCTCCAGCTCGGCGATGGTCGCCTCGAGCATCGACCGGTCGGGCAGGCCCAGCGTCGCGGCGGGCGGCATCGCGGGTGCGTCGTCCTCGTCGTCCGCGCCATCGTCGGCCGCGAACGGCCCGAGGGAGAGCGGCTTCGCCTCGTCGGCCGGATCGGCCGCCGCCGTGGCTACGCCGGCTTCGGGCACATCGTCAGCCGCTTCGCCGTCCGCCCCCCCGGCCGCGTCGTCCGTTTCCATCTGCGGCGGAACGGACGCATCGCGCGCGATTCGCAGCGCGGGCGTCAGGACCAGCGCCCCGGACTCCGCCCGGTTGGCGGGGGCCGGCTGTGCCCGGTCCCCCATCGTGACGAGCCTGCGGATCGAGGACAGCACGTCCTCGATGTCTGTATTGGTTGCCTGATCCGGCATTGTTCACCTGCCTTGCGCCCCGCGCCCATTCTAGGCGCGAGGCGTCTCCGTCACAACCGTTGCGAAGAATTGCGATCAGTTCCGGCCGATCGATTCGAGCACGCGGTCAAGGGCGCGCCCCTGCTCGGACAGCGCCGGCGGGGCGTTGCGCACGAGGTTGTAGTAGGCGGCGGGGTCGTAGATCTGGACGCGCAGGCCCAGATGCTCGGCCGTCAGCAGCCCCATCGCGGCGAGAAGGCTGTAGGTCGCGATCGTCTCGTCCACCTGGGACGAGACGAGGTTGGCGCGGGCGTCCAGCAGCTCCTGCTCGGCGTTCAGCACGTCGAGCGTGGTGCGCGCGCCCAGCGTCGCCTCCTCGCGGACGGACCGGAAGGCGACGGTCGCGGCGCGGACCTGCTGGTCGAGGGCGACGGCGCTGGCGCGGGCCACCTCGAGCTGGGTCCAGGCGTTGGCCACGTTCTGCGTCACGCCCTGGACCGACAG
Organism: Wenxinia marina DSM 24838; assembly: GCF_000379485.1. Classification (GTDB taxonomy): domain Bacteria; phylum Pseudomonadota; class Alphaproteobacteria; order Rhodobacterales; family Rhodobacteraceae; genus Wenxinia; species Wenxinia marina. The sequence continues at coordinate 56,395 of NZ_KB902290.1, read as the reverse complement.
GTGCAGGCCCGACCGGGCCGCGTCGCGGCGGGCCATGATCTGGCGCACCGCACTGGCCAGACGCCCGCCCTGGTAGATCGGGCCCGAGAGGTTGAGGCCGACGCCCGCCCGCTCGTTCCCCTCGAGGTCGGTCGAGACCGATCCCTGCAGCGTCAGGTTCGGCCGCATCGCCGCCTCGGCGCGAGCGATGTTGATCTCGGCCGCCGACACGTTGTGACGCGCCTCGTCGATCGCCGGATGGGTCCGGACCGCGATGTCCTGCGCCTCGTCCAGCGTCGCCGGCACCGAGACCGGGCCGGCGGGCGAGAGGTTGCCGGGCGCCCGGCCCACGGCGGCGGCGTACTCGGCCACCGCGCGGGCGAGCGCGCCTTCCTCGGCGGCCAGCAGGCTGCGGGCCGCGGCAAGCCGCGCCTCGGCGAGGCTCACGTCGGTGCGCGTCACCTCGCCCACCTCGAAACGGTCCTCGGCGGCGCGCAGCTCCTGCGTGATGAGACGGAGGTTGTTCTGCCGCAGCGTCACGAATTCCGTGTTGCGGCGCACCTCCATGTAGGCCGCCGCGATCCGCAGCAGGATGTCCAGCTCGACCGAGCGCAGCGAGGCGCGGGTCGCGAGGACCAGCTCCTTCTGCGCGTCGACGGCCAGGCGGTTCGCGCCGCCGTCATAGAGGGTGATCTGCGCCGTCAGCTGGAGGTTGGCGGTGATCTGGTCGCCGACGTCGTCCTGAAACGCGGTCCGCGGCGCGTTGAACTGGGTCGAGGCCGACCAGTTGACCACCGGCAGGAGCGCGCCCACCGCCTGCGCCACGTCCTCGTCCGCGGCGCGCAGCAGGGCACGGTTCTGCTCCAGGAGGCCCGAAGCCTCGTAGCCGAAGGCCAGCGCGTCGGCGATCGTCTCGGCCGCTGCCGGCGCGGCCATCACCGCCGCCACTGCGAGCGCCGCGGCCGCCCGCCTGCCCTGTCGTCCCAGACGTCTCAGCATCGCCCATGATCTCCTGCTCGCGGCACCCGTTCCGGCGCCTGCCTCGCCAAGGACCGCGCCGTTCAGAAGCTGAACGCGGCCGTCGTGCGGAACCCGCTCAGGACCGGCGCGCCTGCGTTGAACGCATAGCGCCAGCCGACCCGGCCGTCCGTCTTGTATCCGATGCGCGCGGTCCCGAGGCCCGCCTCGGCGAAGATCGCACCGATCCGGCCGCCGTCCTTGAGCTGATCCAGCAGCGCCTGCGGCACCTGCTCTACCGCGCCCTCGATCAGGATCACGTCGTATGGCCCGCCCTTGGCGTGCCCCGCCTCGAGCGGCCCCTCGATGACCGCAGCGTTGTCCACGCCCTGATCCGACAGCGTCGCCTGCGCCTCCTCGGCGCGGCCGGCATCGTCCTCGACGCCGACGACGAATTCGGCCAGCCAGGCGAGGATCGCGGTCGAGTAGCCAAGCCCGCAGCCGACGTCGAGAACCACGTCGCCGGGCCGGATCTCCATCCCGTCGAGGAACTTGGCGAAGGTCCGCGGCTCGAGGATCACCCGGTCGCCGCCGAGAGGGATGCTCTCGCCCATGTAGGCGGCCTCGCGGCGCCCCTGCGGCACGTAGGCCTCCCGCGGGACGTTCAGCATCGCCTCGATGATCGGATACTTGGTGACGTCGGACGGCCGCACCTGGGTGTCGACCATCATGCGGCGGCGGGTTGCGAAATCGACCACGGGCTGAACTCATCGGTTCGGAATGACGTCGGCCCCCGTGATGCCACAGCCCACCGGGGCCGGCAACGGCCGATGACACGCGCGGCACACCCTGTGGCCCCGCCGCCGCCCTTGCGCGCCTCCGCGGTCATGCTATACGGCGCAGACCTTCGGCGAGTTGGCGGAGTGGTTACGCAGCGGATTGCAAATCCGTGCACACCGGTTCGATTCCGGTACTCGCCTCCATCCCTTCCCCGGCCCCTCCCCTCAGACCCAGACCTTCAGCCGCTCGTGCAGCGCGGCCACGCGGGTGCGGACCTCGTCGCCTATGGGGCCGCCGCGGGGCGGGTCGCGCAGGGTCGTGAGCCACGGTTCGGGCGGGACGCGGGTGCGGGTCGGGCCGGGCCAGGTCAGGGCGCGCAGGACAGCCTCGGCGGCGGGCGGCAGGCGGTCCGGGATCTCCTCGCCCGCGAGCGTGCCCCAGAGGCCGGTCCAGAGGCGGCCGACGGACCACGGGTTGTACCCGCCGCCGCCCAGAGCCAGCATCCGCGGCGCCAGCGGCCGTAGGGCCGCGGCGATCGCCCAGTGGGCGTTGTTCGACAGGGCCATCTTCGATTGCGGATCCTCCAGCACGGCATCGGCGCCGCATTGCAGGACGATCGCGTCGGGCCGGAAGTCGCTCACGGCCGGCAGGATCAGCGCCTCGCGCGCGAGGGCCATCTCGTCGTCGTGGCAGCCCCGCGGCACCGGCAGGTTGTAGACCCCGCCCCCGCCGACATCGCCCAGCGCACCGGTCCGCGGCCAGCGGTTCTCCTCGTGGACCGAGATCATCAGCGTGTCGGGGTCCTGCCCCAGCGCCGCCTCCACCCCGTCGGGGTGGTGCGCGTCGATGTCGACATAGCCGATCCGGCGCACACCCTGCCGCCGCAGCGACAGGATCGCGAGGACCGGATCGTTGAAGTAGCAGAAGCCGTTCGCGTAGTCGGGAAAGGCGTGGTGCGTGCCGCAGGCGGGCGCGTAGACGGTGCCGCCCTGCGCCAGCAGCTCCCCGGCCAGAAACGCCGCCCCGGCGGAGGTGGCGGGGCGGCGGAACATCTCGGGGAAGACCGGATTGGCGTGGGTGCCGATGTTGTGGCGGGCGCGGACCTCCGCGCTCACCGCCTGCGCCGCCTCGGCGGCCCGCAGGGCGGCGACGTAGTCCGGCGTGTGGAAGGCGTGCAGCGCGGCGGGCCTGGCGCGCGGGCTGGTGACGAAGCGCGGCGCCGGCAGCCAGCCCAGCGCGCGGGACAGGTCCATGACCGTCGAGACGCGGGGGATGCGCAGCGGGTGCCATCCGCCGTAGGACGAGCGGCGGTAGATCTCGTGCCCGATGAAGAGCGGGCCGTGCGCGACGCTCATGGGGCGGCGATCATCCGGGCGACAGCGCCGCCTCGACCGCCGACACGATGGCCGGCGAGGTCGGCCCCACGGTCGAGCCCCAGCTCGCCACCACCGCGCCGTCCGGCCCGACCAGCACCTTGTTGAAGTTCCAGCCCGGCACGAACCCGGTCTCCGCCGCGACCCAGGCGTAGAACGGATGCGCCGCGTCGCCGACGACGTGGGTGATCTCGGTCATCGGCAGGTCGAGGCCGAAGGTCATGGCGCAGAAGTCGCGCACCTCCGCCTCGCTGCCCAGCTCCTGCCGGAAGTCGTCCGACGGCACGGCGAGGACGACGAGGCCGCGGTCGCGGTAGGCGTCGTAGAGGTCCTGCAGATCGCCGTACTGCGAGGTGAAGGCGCAGAGCGAGGCGGTGTTGGCGACCAGCACGGGCCGCCCCGCCCAGTCGGCCATGTCGTACTCGCCCCCGTCGATGGAGGCGAAGCGGAAGCTTTCCAGCGCCGCGGCGGGAAGCGCCGCGAGGGCGGAAAGGACGAGAAGGAGGCGAAGCAGCATGGCGGAACCCGGCACCGATGTAACGATACCGTGCTCAAGATAGCCCGCCGCCCGCCGCGGTCGATATCCCGCTAGCGCCTCTCGTCCAGAGGCGGCAGGAACCACGCCAGCAGCCCCGCCAGCGGCAGGAACGAGCAGACGCGGTACACCGTCTCCACTCCGTAGCTGTCCGCCATCACGCCGAGGATCGCCGCCGCGATGCCGCCGAGGCCGAAGTTCAGCCCGTAGAACAGCCCGCCGATCAGGCCGATCCGGTTCGGCAAGAGGTCCATCGCGTAGATCAGGATCGAGGCGAAGGCGCTCGCCATCACCAGGTTGATGAGGATCGTCAGCACGCCGGTCCAGAAGAGATCCGCGTAAGGAAGGATCAGCGTCAGCGGCAGCGGCCCCAGCACCGAGATCCAGATGATCCGCTGCCGGCCGATCGCGTCGCCGACGATGCCACCGATCAGAACGCCCACCGCCGCCGAGATCAGGAACACGAACAGCATCATCTGCGAGGCCGGGATCGACAGGCCGAACCTCTCGATCAGGTAGAAGGTGTAGAACGAGCGGAAGCTCTCGCCGTAGGCGTTCTTGGTGAACATCAGGACCGTCAGCACGACGAGGCCGATGATGATCGTGGAGGTGGCGTGCGGCGCCACCGTCCGCTCCTTGCTGCGGCGGGCGCGGTTGTCGGCGAACTCCTGGCTGATGAGACGCTGCTTGCTGCCGATCCAGGTCAGCAGCAGCATCGCCATCAACGCCACGACCGCGAACCAGGCGAGGCTCCCCTGCCCCCATGGCACGATGATCAGCGCGGCGAACACCGGGCCGAGCGCGCCGCCCGCCTGTCCGCCCACCTGGAAGATGCCTTGCGCCAGCCCTTGCCGGTCGCCGGCGGCGTAGCGCGCCATCCGCGTCGCCTCGGGGTGGAAGATGGACGAACCGATGCCGATCAGCGCCACCGCCATCAGGATCGCCGCGTAGCTGCCCGCGAAGGCGAGGCAGACGAGGCCCGACAGGGTGAACATCATCCCCACGACCGGCGAATAGGGCGCCGGGTAGCGGTCCGTCACCAGGCCCATCACCGGCTGCAGCAGCGAACCCGCGATCTGGAAGGTCAGCGTGATCAGGCCGATCTGCACGAAGTCGAGGCCGAAATCATTCTTGAGGATCGGGTAGGCCGCCGGGATCACCGACTGCATCAGGTCGTTCAGCAGGTGCGTCACGCCGAGGACCGCGAGGACGGCGAGGTGCGTGCGGGGGCGGAAGACGGTGGTGGTGGCGGTGGTGGTCATCGGACGGACTCGCAACGGGCGACGCGGGGTGCAGATGGTCACGAGACGGCGCCGACGGCAAGCCGGCAGGTCGCGGGCGGGGCGGCCGCCGAGGCCGTCCAACCCGGGGGACCGGGAAAGGGGCGCTGCCCCTCTGCGCCTGACGGCGCATTCACCCCGGAGGTATTTGGGGCAAGATAGGGGAGCATGTGGTGGTGCGCTGGATTGCGGGCCGGGCGCCCTGCCCGCGCCGTGAGCTTGCTTGGCCGGTCCGGCATGCCCATACCGGACAGGACGGGCGGACCCGCCCCGAGGAGGGACAGATGCGGTTCTGGGATTTCTCGCTGACCTTCTACGGCGACGACGCGGTGCAGGCGGCCTGCCTGGCGGCGCAGGACGAGCTCGGCGCCGACGTGAACGTGCTGCTGTACCTGCTGTGGCGCGCCGGCCGTGGCGAAGCCCTGGACGCCGCCGGGGTGGCGGCAGTGGACGCCGCGGTCGCGCCGTGGCGGCGCACCGTCGTGGCGCCGCTGCGCGACGTCAGGCGGGTGCTGAAAGGGGCGGAGCTGCTGCCGGACCGGGAGGCGCAGGAGAGCCTGCGCAACCGGATCAAGAAGGTCGAGCTGGACTCGGAGCGCGCCGAGCAGGAGCTGCTGGAGCGGCTGGAGATCGCGCCGGCCGAGACGGGCCGGCCGGTGCGGGAGGCGGCGGCGCGGAGTCTGGAGGGCTATGCGGCGGGGCTGGGAACGTCCTTTCCATCGGGGCTGGTGGAGACGTTTCTTGCGCGGCTCGATGCCGTGAGGGCGGGCTGAGGGCGGCCTGCCGTTCCGCGAGCGCCCGGGTTGTCGAGCGAGGTCCCGGGTCAAGCCCGGGACGGGGAGCGCTAGCACGATCCCTGCCTGAGTGACCCGCAGATCGGGAAAAAAAAGGCGCAGAGCTTGCACGTTAGCGACAAAGATCACCCGCCCCGGACCTGACCCGGGGCCCCGATCGGTACCGGGCGACGCCGCCTCGTATGCAAGCCGTCCCGCGGTCGCCGCCTCACCCCGGTCCCGTCAGCCCCTCCAGCCTCTCCCGCAACTGCGCCCGGCCCGAGACGCCGAGTTTCTGGCAGGCGCGCCGCCGGTAGGTCACGACGCTGCTCTCGGCGACGCCAAGCCGCTCTGCGATACGGCCCTGCTCCTCCCCCCGCGCATGCAGTGCCGCGACCTCCGCCTCGCGCCGGCTGAGGCCGGAGCCGGCGAGGCGGCGGGCGACATCCTCCGGCCCGGCGGCGGGGCGGGCCGACAGCAGGTCCGCGTGCCGGGCGATGGCGGCGTGCAGGAAGCCCGACATCTCGGTGAAGGCCGCGATGTGGCCCGGCTCGAACCGGCCGGTCGCGCTGGCGCGGTAGGCGTTGGCGATGATCGCCGGCCGCCCCGCGCGGTACAGCGACAGCCGCTCGGCGACGCCGCCCTCGCCGTAGCATTCGCGCTGGTAGTCGAGGTCGCCGATGCCCCCCGCCGGCCGCTTCAGCACCTGCACGCTGCGGTGCGCCCGGCCGAGCGTCGACAGCGCCGCGGTGTCCCGGCGCCAGTAGCGCTGCACGTAGCGCAGCGAGGCGATCCGCGCGAAGGGCGAGGCGCCGGGCGCCGCGCTCTCGGCGACAAGCGTCACCGGCGGGCCGTCGTCCACGGTGAAGACCGAGCAGAGGTCCGCCCCCGCCCGACCGTGCAGCAGCGCCATCAGCGCCGCGCCGAAGCCCGGGCCGCCCACCGCCGCCACCAGGGGCGCCGCGTCGTCGAAGGCCGATCCCATCTTGTCCCCCCTCGGAGAGGACAGGAGCGTCGGCCGGGACGGCTATCTTGTCAACAGACCGATGCGCCATCCGTGCGCGCGACCATGAGGAGGAGCACCAAGATGACCCAGCCCCCCAAGATCAAGGGCCTCTACCATTATTCCTTTCCCTGCCGCGATGGCGAGGAGACGCGGGCCTTCTACGAGGACATCCTCGGCCTGCCGCTGGTCGCCTGCATGATGGCCGACAAGGTCCCGTCCACCGGCGAGGAGAAGCCGTACTCGCACTTCTTCTTCGAGATGGGCGACGGCAGCTACATCGCCTTCTTCGACCTCGGCGAGAACGAGATGCCCAAGCCCTCGCCCAACACGCCCGACTGGGTGATGCACTTCGCGGTCGAGGTGGACAGCGTCGACGAGGTGCTGGCGATGCGCCAGCGCCTGAACGATGCCGGCGTCAAGACGACCGACCTCGTCGATCACCATTTCATCAACTCGATCTACTTCTTCGACCCCAACGGCCTGCGCCTCGAGGTGACGGCCCGCGTGGACGAGCCCGGCTACCTGGAGCAGCAGGCCAAGGAAGCCCACGGCGAGCTCGCCAAGTGGACGGAAAAGAAGAAGAAGCTGAACGCCGAACGAGCTGCCTGATCCGGCCCGGGGACGAGGCGGCGATCGCCGGACGGCGGCCCTTCGGGGTCGCCGTTCGCGTTTCCGGGAGGCGGGACGGCGGCGGTTGACCCCGGCTCGGGATTCGTCCATGGTCAAACGCGATGTGATAAAGACAAATCCATCGCCGGGAGGATCATGGATACCGCGCACGACGTCGATACCGGCGGCCTCGACCGCTTTGCCTTGCGCCCCTTTCTGGGCCGCCTCGCGGCGACCGGGGAGCTGGAGGTGCGGGAAGGAGCGACCGCGCTCGGCGACGTGGCCGCGGCGCTGGAGGGCAATCCGAAGGCCGTCCTGTTCGAAGATGCCGGCGGCGCGCCGCTGATCGGCAACCTCGCCGGCAGCCGCGCCCGGATCGCGATGGCCTTCGACACCGACGTGCCGAACCTGCTGCCGACGGTGCTCGATCGGCTGACCCGCAGTCCCGGCACCGCCGAGATCCCGCGCGACGCCGCCCCGGTGCAGCAGGTCGTGCTCCAGGGCGAGGAGGCGGACTTCGCCGCCCTGCCCGTCCACCTGCAGCACGGCATGGACGGCGGCCTCTACATCTCGTCCGCGATGGACGTGGCGGCCGATCCCGACACCGGCCTCACCAACGTCGGCATCCGCCGCCTGATGCTGCGCGGGCGGCGCGAGGCGGGGGTCGATCTCGTCTCTCCCAGCGACCTCAAGGCGCTGTACGAGAAGGTCGCGAAGACGGGCCAGCCGCTGCCCGTCGCTTTCGTCGTCGGCAGCCACCCGGTCGACCACATCGCCGCCACCATGCGGATCCCGCGCGACGAGGTGGGGCTGATCGCCTCGCTCCGCGACGGGCCGCTGCCGGTGGTGAAGTGCGTGACCAACGACCTGATGGTTCCCGCCGACGCGGAATACGTGCTGGAAGGCTACCTCGACCCCGCCGGCCACGTGGAGGCGGAGGGACCCTACGGCGAGTTCCTCGGCTACTACGGCGGGGTCAAGCGCAACCCGGTCTTCCACCTGACCGCCGTGACGCACCGGCGCGACGCGATCTTCCAGACCTCGACCATCGCCGGCCGCGACATGGAGACGACGGACAGCGCGCAGCTGATCGCGCTGCGGACCGAGGTGGCGATCTGGCGGGCGCTGGAGACGGCGATCCGCGAGCCATTGAACGTGCACGCGACCACCGCCTCGGGCGGCATGTTCAACGTGCGCGTCTCGATGCGCCAGCGGGTGCCGGGCGAGGCGCGCAACGCCATCGCCGCCGCCTTCGGCGCGCTGGCGAACGTCAAGCACGTCTTCGTCTACGATCCCGACATCGACATCTTCTCGGACCGGCAGTGCGACTGGGCGCTGGCGACGCGATTCCAGGCGGGGCGCGACCTCGTCCTGATGGACGGGCTGCGCACCCTGCCCCTCGACCCCTCGCTTGCGGGGGCACGGACCGGCTCCAAGGCCGGATTCGACTGCACCATGCCGCCCGACGTCGCCGCCTCGCTGGAGGCGCGGATCCCCAAGGCGCCGACCTGGGAGGGCGGAGCCTTCGACAGCGTCGAGGCGGCGCTGGCGGACGGGCCCAAGACGTACGAGGCGCTGATGGTCGCCATCGGCACCCGCGACGGGCGCGAGATCCTGGAGGTGTTCGACCGCCTCCGGGCGGAGGGACGGCTCGGCCGGACGGCCGACGGGTTGTGGACGAACGGCGATGAGTGATCTCGGCACCACCGAAGCGCAGGCCTCCCGCGTCGCGGGGGCCGAGGAAGAGGGCGATGCCGGCCGGATCCGGCGCCTGTCGGGGCTGTCCCGCGGCATCGGCCAGGCCGCCTTCGTCCTGCCGGTCCTCGCCGCCGCCCTCTGGGCGGTGGAGGCGCAGCACTACGTCGGCGTCCTGATCTTCAACGAGCAGTTCCTCGCCGCGATGCTGGGCCTCGGCCTCGCCGCGACGTTCCTGAACGTGAAGGCCCGCACCGCCGAGCCGGGCGACCGGGTGCCCGTCCACGACTGGATCCTGGCGGCCGGCGCGCTGGTCGTGACCGGCTACGTCGTCGTCAACTTCCGTACCCTGGTGCACGAGCTGTCGTCGCTGGAGCCGCTGCGCATCGGCCTCGGCGTCCTCGCCGTCGCGCTGATCGCCGAGGCGACGCGCCGGCTGATCGGCTGGACGCTGGTCGTCGTGGCGCTGTTCTTCATCCTCTACGCCCGTTTCGGCGACCTGATGCCCGGCGTCTTCGCCGTTCCGCCGTCGAGCTGGGAGAGGATCGCGGTCTACGTCTACCTCGACACCAACTCGATCCTCGGCACGCCGCTGAACGTCGCGGCGAACACGATCGCGACCTTCATCCTGTTCGGCGCGATCCTGAAGGCGGTGAAGGGCGACACCTTCATCACCGACCTCGCGATGCTGGGCATGGGCCGCTTCCGCGGCGGGCCGGCCAAGGTGTCGGTCGGCGCCTCGACGCTGTTCGGCACCGTCTCGGGCAGCGCGGTGTCGAACGTCGCCATCGTCGGCCCAATCTCGATCCCGATGATGGAGAAGGCGGGCTATCCCCGCCAGCACGCCGCCGCGATCGAGGCGGTCGCCTCCACCGGCGGGCAGATCATGCCGCCGGTCATGGGCATCACGGCGTTCCTGATGGCCGACTTCCTGTCGATCCCCTACTCCACCGTCGTTCTCGCCGCCCTGCTGCCCGCGATCCTCTACTACGTCGCGGTGTTCGTGCAGGTGGATCTCGAGGCGGCGGCCCGGGGCCTCAAGGGCGTCCCGCGCGAGGCGCTGCCCCGCTGGGCGCCGACGCTGCGCCGGCTGCACCTTCTGCTGGTGCCGCTCGCTGTGCTGATCTGGACGATCATGTTCGCCTACTGGTCGCCCGGCCGCGCCGGCCTCGCCGCCGCCGGGACCGCGCTCGTGATGGGCCTCATCACCCCCAGCGCCCGTCCCGGCCTGCGGGTCCTGTGGAACGCGGTCGTCTCCACCGGACAGACGGTCGCGAACATCCTCGTCCTCACCGCCATCGCGGGCGTGGTGATCGGCGCGATCCAGCTGTCCGGCCTCGGCTTCTCGATGTCGTCGATCCTGCTGGCGCTCGCCGGCGACGAGGTGATCCTGATCCTCGTCATGACCGGCCTCGTCTGCGTCATCCTCGGGATGGCCCTGCCGACGGCGGTGATCTACACGATGCTCGCAGTCCTGGTGGCGCCGGCGCTTGTGCAGCTGGGCGTCGACCGGCTCGCCGCGCACATGTTCATCTTCTACATGGGCATGCTGTCGATGATCACGCCGCCGGTGTGCTTCGCGACCTTCACCGCCGCCTCCATCGCCCGCGCCCCGTTCTGGCCGACGGCCATCGCGGGCATGCGCTACGGCATCGCCGCGTACCTTCTGCCCTTCGTGTTCCCGTGGAGCCCGGGTCTGCTCATGCAGGGCGGGCCGGTGCAGGTCGCGCTCGCCTTCGGCACCGCCTGCATCGGCGTCGCCGCGATCGCCGCCGGCCTCGTCGGCTTCCTCTTCCGCCCGCTCGGCCTCGTGCCGCGCGCGCTGTTCATCGCGCTCGGACTCGCCGCGATGCTGTCGCCGTTCGTCGGCACCGCCACGCTGATCGCGAACGTCGTCGGCCTCGCCGGCCTCGCGCTGATGACCGCCGGCACCTGGATCGCGGCGCGCCGCGACGGGCCGGCCCCCGCCACGACCACAACCGTCACAGGGAGGACGACATGACCACCGATCTCAGGAGCCTCGCCGCCGCGCTGGCCCTCACGGCCCTGCCCGTCGGCGCCGCCGCGCAGACCATCGCGATGGCGACCGACCAGCCCGGCACCACCTTCAACACCGTCGGCAGCGCCATCGCCAACGCGGTGAGCCAGAACTCGGACGTCAACGTGATCGTCCGCACCTATGCCGGCCCCGCCGCCTGGGCGCCGGTGGTGGATACCGGCGAGGTCGCGACCGGCGTGATGAGCGCGAACAGCGCCTACCAGGCCTATTCCGGCGAGAACGAGGCCGAGACCGCCTACACCAACCTGCGCCTGATCCGCTCGGGCGACGCGTCGCTGCAGCTCGGCATGCTGGTCCGCGCCGACGGCCCGATCCAGAGCTACGAGGACCTCGCCGGCGCCCGCATCTCGTCCGACTTCGGCGGGCACCTGTCGATCGGCAACTCGCTGCTGGCGACGCTGACGACGCAGGGGCTGACCTGGGACGACGTGACCCCGGTGCCGGTGACCGGCGCCAACGACGGCATCGATGCGCTGGTCGCCGACCGGCTCGACGCCACCTGGGCCTCGGTCGGCCAGCCCCGCGCCCGCGAGGCGGACAGCCAGATCGGCGTGCGCTACCTGTCGGTGCCGAACACGCCCGAGAACGAGGCGATCTTCCAGGAGTACGTGTTCCCGGGCGCCCGCATCTCCACCGCGCCCGACGGCGCCGCGCCCGGCGTGATCGGCGACACCAACCTGCTCAGCTACGACACCTACGTCGTGGCGAACGCCGACGTCGACGACGCCACCGTGACCGCGCTGCTCGAGGGCATGCTCGCCGCGGGCGAGGAACTGCAGGGCGTGCATCCCAGCCTCGCCGGCTTCACCCCCGAGGCGGCCGTCACCTCCGCCCCGGTGATCCCGTACCACGACGCCGCCATCGCCTTCTACAAGGAGCAGGGCATGTGGACGGACGAGGACCAGGCGCGCCAGGACGCGCTGCTGGCCGGCGGGACCGAGTAAGGAACGACCGGCGGGTCCGGCCCCGGCCGGGCCCGCCCAACGAGGGACGGGCAGACCACATGACCAAGACCGACTGGCGGCGCAGCCTGCAGATCGTCTCGTTCGCCGAGACGACCAAGGCGACCGAGGTGTACGGCTTCGCCGGCAATTCCGGCAAGGTGAACCTCGAGGGGCAGCTCCTCGCCGGCGACACGCCGTCCCGGACGGTGCTGATCTTCATGCACCCGACCTCGACGCTGCAGCTGTTGCCGATGCCGATGGCGCTGGCCGATGCCGGCTACCACGTCCTGTGCGCCGCCAGCCGTTACGCCCGCAACGACAGCGCGCTCATCATGGAGAAGGTCGCCCTCGACCTCGGCGCCTGGATGCGCCACGCCCGCGAGACGCTGGGCTACGAGAAGGTCGTCCTCGTCGGCTGGTCCGGCGGCGGCTCGTTGTCCCTCTTTTACCAGGCCGAGGCCGAGAGCCCGTCGATCACCCACTCCCCCGCCGGCGATCCCGTGGACCTGACCACCGCGGGCCTGCAGCCCGCCGACGGCGTCATCTTCATCGCCGCCCACCTCAGCCGGGCCGAGACGCTGACCGAATGGCTGGACCCCTCCGTCCTCGACGAGACCGATCCCGACCGGCGCGACCCCGAGTTCGACATCTACGCCGCCGACTGCCCCCACCAGCCCCCCTACTCCGCCGGCTTCGTCCGCCGCTTCCGCGAGGCGCAGGTGGCGCGCAACCGGCGCATCACCGCCTGGGCGCAGCAGCTGCTCGAGGATCTGCGCCGCCGCGACACGGCCGAGGTGGAGCGCGCCTTCGTCACCCACCGCACGATGTGCGACGTCCGCTGGCTCGACCCCACGCTCGACCCCAACGGCCGCAAGCCCGGCTGGACCTACATGGGCGACCCGCGCACGGTGAACGTCGGCCCCGTCGGTCTCGCCCGCTATTCGACCCTGCGCTCCTGGCTCAGCCAGTGGAGCTACGACCTGTCGAACGCCAAGGGCCCGCTGAACGCCGCGCGCATCCACCGCACGCCGGTCCTGCAGATCGTGAACGGCGCCGACGACGCGGTGCCCGCGACCCACAACCCGGCGATCCGCGCCGCGCTCGCCACGCTGGACGCCAGCTACCACGAGATCCCCGCGGCCACGCACTACTACCTCGGCCAGCCGGGCCTCCTCGCCGAGTGCATCGCCACCGTCGAGGAGTGGCTGGACCGCCATGGCCTCGCGGGCGACCGGGTTTGATATTAACATACAATACTGCCTCCAGTAGAATGGAGACGTGCGGAGGGACCACAGGATGAGCGACAGCACGGAAGTCATGATCGCCGGCGCCGGGATCGGCGGCCTCACCGCGGCGCTCGCGCTGTTGCAGCGCGGCTTCGACGTCACGGTGTTCGAGCAGGCGCCCGAGCTGAAGGAGCTGGGCGCCGGCATCCAGATCGCCGCCAACGGCAGCCGCGTGCTGATCGAGCTGGGGCTGGAGGACGAGCTGGCCCCCATCGTCTGCGATGCCGCGGCCAAGGAAGTGCGGATCTGGAACACCGGCCAGCGGTGGAAGCTGTTCGACCTCGGCCAGGATTCCGTCCGCCGCTTCGGCGCGCCCTACTGGATGGTGCACCGCGGCGATCTGCACCGCGTCCTCTACGAGGCCGTGAAGCGGCTGAAGCCCGATGCCGTGGTGCTGAACGCCCGCGCCGCCGGCTTCACCCAGGGCGACGGGCGCGTCACGCTGACCCTCGAGGACGGACGCTCCTTCGAGGCCGACGTCCTGATCGGCTGCGACGGCGTCCATTCCCGCCTGCGCTCGCAGATGTTCTCCTCGCCGCAGGCGCGCTTCACCGGCCTCATGGCCTGGCGCGGCCTCGCCCCCATGGACCGGCTCTCGCCCGAGCTGCAGCGCCCCGTCGGCACCAACTGGGTCGGCCCCGGCGGCCACGTCATCACCTACCCGATCCGCGGCAACGAGCTGCTGAACTTCGTCGGCCTGACCGAGAACCGCGAATGGAAGAGCGAGAGCTGGACCGAGGCGGGCACGATCGAGGAGTGCAAGGCGGACTTCGCCGGCTGGCACCCGCTGATCCACGAGATCATCGACACGCTCGACACCCCCTTCCGCTGGGCGCTGGTGGAGCGCGAGCCGCTGCCGAAATGGACCGAAGGGCGCGTGACGCTGCTCGGCGACGCCTGCCACCCGACGCTGCCCTTCCTCGCCCAGGGCGCGATCATGGCGATCGAGGACGGCCTCATCCTCGCCCGCTGCCTCGAGGCGGCGGACGACCCCGAGGTCGCGCTGCAGACCTACGAGGGCCTGCGAAACGAGCGTACCGCCGCCATCGTCCGCGGCAGCCAGGCCAACCTGCACCGCTTCCACAACCAGGCTCTCGCCGACCCGGTGGGCGCGGTGGAATATGTCGAGCGCGAGTGGGAGCCCGAGAAGGTCCGCATGCGCTACGACTGGCTGTTCGAGTACGACGCGACGCAGCTGCAGATCAGCGCCTGACCCCTGCCACCCGGGAGGGGCACCCGCCCCCGCCGCAGACCCTGATTCGGAGCCACCATCGCCTGAGCCCGTGAAGGCGGGCCCGGCGGCCGGGGTCACGGAAAATCGCCGAGGGGCCCCGCCCGCTCCGGGCGGGGATACGGCTATTTTCCTTGACGCCGGACGACGGGGCCGCCAGGGCGAGGATCAGGCGATGGTGGCTCCGAGGCAGGCGCTGCTTTGGTGAACCGGAGCTGACCGCGACGCCACCACCCCGCCCGACGCCGCGGCCGGAGCGCGAACGAAATTCGATGAATTTCGTTCTGCCCCCCGGGCGAAATTTCGACGAAATTTCTGCCGTCTACCGCCAGCCGCCGTCAGCCACCGTCAGCCGAGGAAGTACCGCCCGCGATCGTCGCGATCGAGCCCCTGCCCCCGCAGCCCGTCCAGCGCACGCACGATCTCGCGCCCGTCGCGGCTGCCGGTCGCCGCCATCAGCTCCTCGAACCGCTTCGGCCCGTCCCGCAGCGCCGCCTCCAGGCTGTCGAACCGCGCGCCCTCGTAGGTCGGCGCCGCCGGGGTCTGCAGCTCCCAGCGGTCCGCGTGCTCCATCGGCCAGGTCAGATCGTAGCCCGCCTTCGCCCCGGTCCGCGCCCCGTGCAGCGACGGATCCAGCGGCGACAGCCGCACGCCGGTCGCGATCACCAGATCCCGGTCCGCCTGGAACCGCGTCCCGAAGGCCCATTCCACCTGCTTGTCGTCGAACACGTCGATGTCCTCGTTCATGACGAAGACGTTCTTCACCCCTACCGCGCCGAGCACGGCATAGAGGGCCGAGCGCGCCTCGCCCGGATAGGTCGGCCGGATCGAGAAGCGCATCGACATCGACCCGCCGGCCGAGACCGGCGCGTAGACCGCGACCGGCTGGCGCGCGACGCCTTCCAGCGCCGACCAGACCGCCATCTCCATCCGCAGCGCCTCCAGGTTGGAGGTGTCGGTCAGGTCCATGCGGTTGCCCGAGATCGTCGCCGTCTGGAACACCGCGTCGCGGCGGCGGGTGATCGCGGTGACGTGGAAGACCGGGTTCGTCTTCACCCCGCCGTAGTAGCCCAGGTACTCGCCGTAGGGCCCTTCCTTCTCGACGTAGCCGGCCTCGTGGAAGTAGCCCTCGATCACCATCTCGGCGTCGGCGGGGACCATCAGGTCGTTCGTCACGCACTTCACCACCGGCAGCGGCGCACCGCGGAGCGACGAGATCAGCGCCAGCTCGTCCCGCGGCTCCTTCATCACCGCCGAGACCATGTCGATCGGGTGGCAGCCGACGACGTAGGCGACCGGCACCCGCTCGCCCCTCGCGCTCGCGGCCATGTACATGACCCGCAGGTCCGACGGCGCGATCAGGTCGACGCCCGCGGTCCGCGGCCCGCGCAGCATCAGCCGCCGCATCCCGCAATTGCGCCGGCCGGTCGCCGGGTCGGCGGTGTAGTCGATGGTGGCCGAGATGTAGGGCGCGCCGTCCAGCCCGTGCTGCAGGTGGACCGGCAGCGTCAGCAGGTCCGCCGCGTCGCCCTCCAGCACCTCCTCCTGCACCGGCGCCTCGGCGCGGGTCAGCTCCACCAGCTCGGGCGCGTTGGACAGGCGCCGCTTCACCTCGCGGGCGACGTCCGCCGCGGGCACGCCGAAGGCGCGGGCCAGCCGCGCGCGCGAGCCGACGACGTTGCCGGCCAGCTCCTGCTTCTCCGGCCCGGCCTGGCGGAACAGGACCGCCTTCTCGCTCGATTGCAGGATCGCCGCCACGTCGGCGAGGTCGACCGGCTCCTCCCGGATGTCGAGCTCGCCTTCGGCGGCAAGCTCGTCGAGGAACCGGCGCAGGCGAAAGCGGTCGAGATCCAGGGCCGTGCCGTCGGCCGGCGCGCGCGTGGTGGCGGTCATTGTCGTCCTCCCGGGGATGTGTCCCGGCGAAGTCTAGACAGCCCGCTTCACCTTATCAAACGCGATTATACATCGCGCAACATTCAGCCGTCTCGCAGCCGCGCGATCCGCGCCCGGAGGAGGTCGTTCAGCCGCTCCGTCTCGGCGCGGTCCATGTCGCCGAACACCGCGCGCTCGGCCGCGTCGGCGATGCCGTCGCACTCACGCAGCAGCGC
Source organism: Wenxinia marina DSM 24838 (assembly GCF_000379485.1). GTDB lineage: Bacteria > Pseudomonadota > Alphaproteobacteria > Rhodobacterales > Rhodobacteraceae > Wenxinia > Wenxinia marina. Next base: position 39,780 of record NZ_KB902290.1, on the reverse strand, counting down.
CCGCGCCTCGTCGGTCACCTCGGCCAGCAGGATGCGCCGGTTCGCCTCGCTCTCGCGCCGGACGATGAGGCCCCGCCGCTCCAGCGCCGTCACGCTCTCGTTCATCGTCTGCGGCGTGACGAAGAACCGCCGCGACAGCTCGGCCGAGGACATCTGCCCGCGGTCGCGCACCAGCGTCAGGATCGTGTACTGCAGCCCGTTCAGCCCGTGCGGCCGCAGCCCGTCGTCGAGGGCCCGGCGGATCATCAGGTTCAGCTGGTTCAACAGGTAGATCGTGCGCGGCCGGCGCGCCGCCGCCCTGTCCGTTTCGATGTCGTTCTCCGTTGACAGTATCAGGCCTCCTTATATCCTCCTGGCCGATCCTAGCGGGCCAGGGAGGGCCGGACAATGACGCAGGCAGAGACAGCGCGGGGCTGGGGCGAGGCGGTGACGGTCGAGGTGACCGACGGCGTCGCCTGGGTCACGCTGAACCGCCCCGACAAGCGTAACGCCATCAACCCCGCCATCGTGCGCGAAATGACCGCCGTCCTCGACGCGCTGGAGGGCGACCCGGCCGCCGAGGTTCTGGTCATCACCGGCGCCGGCGAGGCGTTCTCGGCCGGGCAGGATCTGAAGGAATACTTCCGCGAGACCGAGGGCTGGCCCCCGCACGAGCGCGAGCGCCTGTTCGCCCAGAACGCCGCCTGGCAGTGGCGGCGGCTGATGCACTACCGCAAGCCGACGATCGCGATGGTGAACGGCTGGTGCTTCGGCGGGGCGTTCCAGGTGCTGGTCGGCTGCGACCTCGCCATCACGGCCGAGGACGCGACCTTCGGCCTGTCCGAGATCAACTGGGGCATCATCCCCGCCGGCATCGTGACCAAGTCGGTCAGCATGGTCATGCCCCAGCGCGACGCGATGTACTACATCATGACCGGCGAGACGTTCGACGGTCGCCAGGCCGCCGAAATGCGGCTGGTGAACCGCGCCGTCCCGCGCGAGGCGCTGCGCGGCGAGGTCGAGAAGCTCGCAGCGACGCTCCGCCAGAAGAACCCCCACGTCCTGCGCGCGGCCAAGAGCGCGTATCACCATGTCCGCCAGATGGGCTGGGAGCAGGCGCTGGAGTACCTGATGGCCAAGGCCGACGCGACGAAGTTCCGCGACCCCGAGCAGGGCGACGTGAAGGGCATGGCGCAGTTCATCGACGAGAAGCGCTACAAGCCCGGCCTCGGCGCCTACGACCGCGACAGCTGATCCGGCGCCATCGGCGAGAGATGCAGGGCCGCCCCCGACGGGGCGGCCTTTTTGGTTCGAAGGAAAGCCGCCCTCCCGGGGCGGCCTGCTCGCATCCCAGGCCGTTCGTCCCGCCCCCCGAGAGCTCCCAACGCGAACGGCCGCCCGGGTGGGGCGGCCGTTCCTCGACCCTTCGGAAAGGCGCGCCCTACTCGGCCGCCTGCTCCTCGGCGGCGCGCATCTGGCGGCGCATCCGGCGCGTCTTCATCGCGCCCCAGAACGACCAGACGATGATGAAGAGCGAGATCAGCAGGAACGTGGCGCTGATCGGCCGGGTCAGGAACTCGGTATAGTCGCCGCGGTACAGCTGCAGGCCGCGCCGCAGGTTCTGCTCCAGCATCGGCCCGAGGATGAGGCCGAGGACCAGCGGCGCCGGCTCGAACTTCAGGTACTGCATGACGCAGCCGAGCAGGCCGAAGAACAGCAGGACGCCGAGGTCCACCACGCTGCCGTTCACCGAATAGACGCCGATGCAGATGAAGGCGATGATGAACGGGTACAGGACCGAGTAGGGGATCGACAGGATCCGCACCCACATCCCGATCAGCGGGATGTTGAGGATCAGCAGCATCAGGTTGCCGACGAGGAAGCTCGCCGTGAGGCCCCAGAACAGGTCCGGGTGCGAGGTCAGGACCTGCGCGCCGGGCTGGATGCCGTGGATGATCATCGCCCCCATCATGATCGCCATGATGACGTCGCCGGGGATGCCGAGGGTCAGCGTCGGGATGAACGCGGTCTGGACGGCCGAGTTGTTCGCCGCCTCGGGCCCCGCGACGCCTTCGATCGCGCCCTTGCCGAACCGTTCGGGGTGCTTCGAGACCTTCTTCTCCAGCGCGTAGGACATGAAGCTTGCCAGCAGGCCGCCGGTCCCGGGCAGCGCGCCGAAGAACGCGCCGAGGCCGGTGCCGCGGATGGCGGCCGGGACCGCGCGCTTCACCTCGTCGCGGGTCGGGATCATCGAGGCGAAGGTGATGTCCTTCGACCGGATGCGCGAGCGCTGAAGGTGTCCCGCGTTGCGGATGATCTCGGGCAGGCCGAAAATGCCGAGCGCGATCGCGACCAGAGGCAGGCCCTCGTACAGCTCGTCCACGCCGTAGGTGAAGCGCAGCAGGCCGGACGTCAGGTCGCGCCCGACGAGGCCGAGGATCAGGCCGAAGAAGATCATCGCCAGCGCCCTGAACGGCGATCCCGATCCCAGCATCGCCGCGGCGACGAGGCCGAGGACCATCAGCGAGAAGTACTCCGGTGCGCTGAACCTCAGCGCGGCGGCGGCGAGCATCGGCGAGAAGATCGCCATGATGATCATGCCGATCGCGCTGCCGAAGAACGACGCCGTGGCGGTGGTGAACAGGGCGACGCCCGCCCGGCCGTTCCTGGCCATCGGGTAGCCGTCGATGCAGGTCACGGCCGAGGTCGGCGTGCCCGGCAGGTTCAGCAGGATCGACGCGATCCCGCCGCCGTAGTTCGAGCCGTAGTAGATGCCGGCCAGCATGATCAGCGCGTAGGTCGGCTCCAGCCCGAAGGTCAGCGGCAGCAACAGCGCGATCGCGGCCAGGGCGCCGATGCCGGGCAGGACGCCGACGAAGGTGCCGAGCGCGACCCCGATGAAGCACCAGCCGAGGCCCGCGGCGCTGAGCGCGACCGAGAAGCCGAGCGAGAGGTTGGCGAAGAAATCGGACATCATGGCCGCCACCGGAACACGTCGACCGACATGCTGAGGCCGATCTTGAAGATCAGGACGCAGACGACGGGCACGACGATCGTGAGGATGAGTTTCTGAAGGAGCGAGGATTCGCGGTCGGCCAGCGTGCCGAGGAACACCGCCACCGCGGTCGCCGGCACCAGGCCGAACCGCTCGATCATCAGGGCGAAGGAGGTGACGGCGGCGAGCACGAGAAGGATCGAGCGCGCCGACGGCAGGTTGCCGAACTCGGGCGCCTCCTCGACCGGGCGACGGCCCTGCAGGATCAGGGCGATCCCGATGACCACCATGATGAGGCCGATGTAGAAGGGAAAGTAACCCGGACCCATGCTGCGGGCCGATCCCATGGCCAGGCCGGAGGCCTCGAACAGGGACAGGGCGGCGATCACCAGCACGAACAGGCCGGCGAGGACGTCGATTTTGTTGAGATTGCGCAAGGACTGCTCCCGCAAATGGCCTCTGCCGGGCCTCGGACGTATGGCGGGGGTCCTGTGGGAGGACCCCCGCCGCGCGGCGCCTCAGGCGGCCGTCAGTTCTTGGGCAGGTCGGCGATCTCGACGAGCTCTTCCGCCTCGTCCACCGACTCCACCATCATGGCGTCCACTTCCTCGGGCGAGGCGACCCAGACGTCCCCGCCCATCGAGTTCAGGAACGCGGTCGTCTCCTCGTCCTCGAGGGCGGCCTGGAACATCTCGTTCAGCTTCATCACCACGTCGTCCGGCGTCTCGGCCGGCACCCAGGCGGCCCACCAGCCGATCTGCGCGACGTCGAGGCCGCTCTCCACCAGCGTCGGGATGTCGGGCGCGATGCCCATCCGCTCGCCCGCGCCGGTTGCGAGCACCCGCATGGTGCCGTCCTCGGCGTGGACCATGGCGAAGACCGGATCGGCGACGCCGAAATCCACCGCGCCCGACATCAGGTCGACGAGGGCGTCGGGGCCGGTGGCGTACTGCACCTCGACCGGGTTCACGCCCAGCGCCTGCACGTAGGCGGCGCCGAGGACGCGGCCCGAGGTGGCGGTGGTTGAGTAGGTCGCATCCTCGCCCGCCTCGAGCAGGAACGCGTTCAGGTCCTCGATCGTCTGGTGCGGCGAATCCGCGGGGACGAGGATGTAGAACGGCTGCCGGTTGATCGCGGCGACGCCGCGCAGGTCGGTGCGCGGGTCGATCGGCGGGTTGTTCCACAGGTGGTAGTTCATCGCGGTGGACGACCCGGCATGGACGTAGACGGTGTAGCCGTCGGGGTCCGCGCGCGCGGTGAACTCGGCCGCGATGTTGCCGGCGGCGCCGGCCTTGTTCTCGACGATGACCGTCGCGCCCGACGTTTCGGACACCGCCTCGGCGAGGTAGCGCACGAGCACGTCGGCGCCGCTGCCGGCCGGGAACGCGCATACGAAGGTGATCGTCTCGCTTGGGAAATCGTCCTGCGCGAAGGCGGGTGCCGCGAGCGATCCGGTCAGCATCGTCGCGCCCATCAGGCCCATGGCCATCCGGCGCGACAGGTTCATCTTCCACTTGGTCATCTGTTTTCCTCCCTGTGAAGTCGTCTCCGGCGGCGACCTGTCTCGGCCCCTCGCCCTGCCGCGGCGCGCCTCCCGCGCGTCCGCCTCAGCCTCCCTCCGGCGGCCCGGTCCGCAGGCGCCTCGCCCGCGGCCCGACGCCGCTTGGTATACAGGTATCAGAAAGGGGGCGCCCCCTTGCGTCAAGACAAAACTGACGGGTCCACCGACGCCTGCAGCCGCCGGACAGTCGCGGAAAACCGCGCAGAACGCCAATTTTTCCTGCCCGAAATGGCGCCGAAGGTATGCAAGATCGACATTCGATTTTCCCGCACCCGATTATACGATGACGAAGTTTCGTTGACACGTTAGGCGGCTGCGTGCCTCACTTCGGCAGCCACGCTGCAGGTTGGGATACAATTTCCGGTAACCGGGAGGAGGAGGTCGCCCATGACATCGCTCGAAGGACGGATCGCCATCGTCACTGGCGCCAGCTCGGGAATCGGTCACGCCATCGCCCGCGCCCTCGCGGCGGAAGGCGCCCGGGTCATCCTCGCCGCCCGCAGCGCGGACCGCCTGGACGCGCTCGCCGCCGAGATCGGCGCGGCGGGCGGCACCGGCCTCGCCTTGCCGACCGACGTGACCGACGAGGGACAGGTCGAGGCGCTCTTCGCCCGCTGCGCCGAGGCGTTCGGCCCGCCCGACCTCGTCGTCTGCAACGCCGGGATCGCGGACCACACGCCAACGGCGGACCTCACCCTCGCGCGGTGGTCCGAGGTGATCGACATCAACCTCACCTCCGCCTTCCTGTGCGGGCGGGCGGCGCTGCGGGCGATGATCGAAACCGGCCGGGGCGGGCGGATCGTGAACGTCGGCAGCATCTCGGCCAAGGTGCCGCGCCCGCACACCGCCGCCTACGCCGCCAGCAAGTTCGGCCTCGCCGGCCTCACCCATTCGCTCGCCCTGGACGGGCGCGAGCACGGGATCGCGGTCTCGACGTTCCACCCCGGCAGCACCGAGAGCAATCTCGTGCCGGGCATCACCGACCGCCCCCGCCCCGGCTCCATGAAGGCGGAGGACGTCGCGCGGCTGGTCGTCCTGATGGCGACGCTGCCGGCGGACGTGAACCTCTATGAGGCGACGATCCTGCCGGTCTCGATGCCGTTCCTCGGTCGAGGCTGATTGACGGCATATACGGACTCCTGATATTGCCGCCGCGAGGATGAGGACGGGAGGCACCATGAGCGCAGAGGCGATCCCCGCGGACGCACGCACCGGCGGACTGGCGCGGCTTCTGGAGCCCCGCTCCATCGCCATCGTCGGCGCGCAGCCCGAGCCGACCTCGATCGGCGGCGGCGTCTTGGCGAACCTCGAGGCGTTCGGCTTCGACGGCGAGATCCACCTCGTCAGCCGGTCGAAGGACGAGATCCGCGGCCGGCCCTGCGTCAAGACCATCGCCGACCTGCCCGCCGGCCTCGACGTCGCCGTGCTGATCGTGCCGCAGGCCGTCATCGCCGAGTCGGTCGAGGCGGCCATCGCCCGGCAGGTGGGCGCCATCGTCATCTACACCTCCGGCTTCGCCGAGGCGTCGGACGAGGGCCGCCGTCAGCAGGAGGAGCTGGCGCGCCTGTGCGACGACGCCGGCGTCCTCCTCCTCGGCCCGAATTGCATGGGCTACACCAACTACACCCGCGGCATCCCCCTCACCTTCGAGCCGGTGGAGCCGCGCCCCGCCGGCCCCGCCCCCCGCGTCGCCATCGTGGCGCAGAGCGGGGCGACGGCCGCCAATATCCGGTTCGCCCTGCAAGGCCGCGGCGTCGCGATCTCGGACGTGGTGGCGACGGGCAACGAGGCCTCGATCGGGGCCGAGGACGTGATCGCGCACGAGCTGGCCGATCCCGGCAACGCGGTGATCGCCGTCTATGTCGAGCAGCTGCGCGACCCGCGCCGCTTCCTGGAGCTGGCGCGCGAGGCGCGGCAGGCCGGGCGGCCCATCGTCATGCTGCACCCCGGCCGCAGCGCCCGTGGGCGCAAGGCGGCGCTGTCGCACACCGGCGCACTGGCCGGCGATCACGCGGTGATGCAGGCGCTGGCCCGTGCCGAGGGCGTGGTCGTCGTGGACACGCTCGACGAGATGTTCGACGTCTGCGCGATCCTCGTCCGCTTCCCCCGCCCCCGTCCGGGCCGCGCCGGCATCGTCACCAATTCCGGCGCGATCCGCGGACTCGCCTTCGACTTCTGCGAGGAGGTCGGCCTGCCGCTGGCCGAGCTGGCGCCGGACGTGCATGCGCAGCTGACCGAGCAGGTTCCGCCCTACGTCGCCGTCGACAACCCGTTCGACGTCGGCACGACCGGTTTCTCCAATCCCGACATCTTCGGCGCCTCGGCGCGGATCATGCTCAGCGATCCGGGCGTCGGCATGGTGCTGCAGGCCCATGCGGGCGGCTCGCCGCCGATGCAGGTGAAGAAGGCGGAGTCGATGCTGCCGGTCTACCGCGAGGCGGACAAGCCGCTGATCCTGTGCATCATCGGCGACGAGTATCCCCTCGACGAGACGTTCATGAACATGGTCCGCGACAGCGGCATCCCGTTCTTCCGCTCGCCCGAGCGGGCGATGCGCGCGATGAAGGTGATCGCCGACCACGCCGAGGCGCTCGCCGCGCTGGACCGCCCGCAAGCGGAGCCGCTGCCGGTCGCGCTCCCCCGCGGCGGCGTCCTGCCCGAGCACGAGGGCAAGGACGTCCTGCGCGCCCTCGACGTGCCCGTCCCCGACGGTGCGTTCGCGACGAGCGCCGACGAGGCCGCCGCCATCGCCGCGCGCCTCGGCGGGCCGGTCGTCCTGAAGGCGCAGGCCGCCGACCTCGGCCACAAGAGCGACGCGGGCGGGGTCCTCCTCAACCTCTCCGGAGAGGCCGCGGTGCGGGACGGCTGGGACCGCCTGCACGCCAACCTCGCCAAGGCCGCCCCCGACCTCCGCCTCGACGGCGTCCTGGTGGAGCGGATGGCCGAGCCGGGGCTGGAGCTGGTCGTCGGCGCCCGCCGCGATCCCGACTGGGGTCCGGTGATCCTCGTCGGCCTCGGCGGCGTCTGGATCGAGGCGCTGAAGGACAGCCGGCTGATGCCCGCCACCATCGACCGCGCCGGCGCGCTGGCCGAGCTCGGCCGCCTGCGGGCCGCCCCGCTCCTCGGTGCCTTCCGCGGCCAGCCGGCGCGGGATACCGGCGCCGTCGCCGATGTGATCGTTGCGCTGGGGCGCCTGATGCGGGCGCAGCCCGGGATTCTCGAAGTCGACATCAACCCCCTCGTCGTCCACGCGGACGGCGCCGTGGCGCTCGACGCCCTGATCGTGACGGAGGCTCCATGAGCGACCACCCTTCCCTCGACCTTCTCGTCGACGGCGACTGGCTCGGCCCCGAGGGCCGCACCACCGAGGACGTGCTGAACCCCGCCACCGGCGAGGCCATCGCCGCCCTGCCCCACGCCACCGAGGCAGACCTCGACCGCGCAGCGGCCGCGGCCGCCCGCGCCTTCCCCGGCTGGCGCCGGACGCCCGCCTACGACCGGGCGCAGATCCTGCGCAAGGGCGCCCAGCTGCTGCGCGAGCGGGTGGAGCCGCTGGCCCGTGCGATGACCGTCGAGCAGGGCAAGCCGCTGGCCGAATCCCGGGCCGAGATCATGATCGCGGCCGACATCATCGACTTCACCGCCGACGAGGGCCGCCGCACCTATGGCCGGGTCGTCCCGTCCCGCGTGCCCGGCGTCCTTTGGACCGTCCGGCGCGAGCCGGTCGGCCCCGTCGCCGCCTTCACGCCCTGGAACTTCCCCGGCGTGATCCCGTCGCGCAAGATCGCCGCCGCCCTGGCCACCGGCTGCACGATGGTCATCAAGCCGTCCGAGGAGACGCCCTCGACCGTCCTCGCCATCGCCCGCGCGCTGACCGACGCGGGCCTGCCGCCCGGCGTGCTCAACGTCGTCCACGGCGTCCCGGGCGAGGTGTCCGCGCGGCTGATCTTCGCTCCCGAGATCCGCAAGATCACCTTCACCGGCTCGATCCCCGTCGGCCAGCACCTCGCCGAGCTCGCCGCGAAGGCCGGCGTCAAGCGCGCGACGATGGAGCTGGGCGGCCACGCGCCGGTTCTGGTGGCCGAGGATGCCGACCTCGACCACGCCATCGCGACGCTGGTGCAGCAGAAGTTCCGCAACGCCGGCCAGGTCTGCATCTCGCCCACCCGCTTCTACGTCCATGAGAGCCTGCACGACCGCTTCGTCGACGGCTTCGCCCGGGCAGCCGAGGCGCTGCAGGTCGGCGACGGCCTCGCCGACGGCACTCAGATGGGCCCCCTCGCCAATCCCCGCCGGGTCGAGGCGATGGGCCGGATGGTCGCCGACGCGGTGGACCGCGGCGCCCGCCTCGCCACCGGCGGCGAACCTGTCGGCAACCGCGGCAATTTCTACCGCCCCACCGTCCTCGCGAACGTGCCCGAGGACGCGGACATCATGAACAACGAGCCCTTCGGCCCGGTCGCCGTGACCGCCCCCGTCGCCTCCCTCGACGAGGCGATCGAGCGGGCGAACCGCCTGCCCTTCGGCCTCGCCGCCTATGCCTTCACCGCCTCGGGCCGCACCGCCCAGCGGATCGCGGACGAGGTCGAGGCCGGCATGATCGGCATCAACAACCCGTTCATCTCGATGGCGGAAACCCCCTTCGGCGGCGTCAAGCAGTCCGGCTACGGCAGCGAGGGCGGGACCGAGGGGATGGACGCCTACCTCGTGACCAAGTCGGTCAGCCAGTCGTGACGGAGAACGCCATGGACCCCCTCGCCGCAGACAACGTCCTCGTGGAGATCGAGGACGGCATCGCCTGGGTGCAACTGAACCGCCCCGAGAAGCGCAACGCCATGAGCGTCGGCCTCGCCGAGGACATGAACCGCGTCCTCGACGCGCTGGAGGTGGACGACCGCTGCGGCGTCATCGTCCTGACCGGCGTGGGCGAGGCCTTCTCGGCCGGCATGGACCTGAAGGACTTCTTCCGCGCCACCGACGGCGTCTCCGACGTCGAGAGGATGCGCGCCTACCGCTCCACACGGGCCTGGCAGTGGCGCAGCCTCATGCACTACGCCAAGCCGACGATCGCGATGGTGAACGGCTACTGCTTCGGCGGCGCCTTCACGCCGCTGATCTGCTGCGACCTTGCCATCGCGGCCGAGGACGCGACCTTCGGCCTGTCAGAGATCAACTGGGGCGTCATCCCCGGCGGCGTCGTGTCCAAGGCGATCTCGACCCTGATGAACGACCGCAAGGCGATGTACTACGTCATGACGGGCGAGAAGTTCGACGGCGCCAGGGCCGAGACGCTCGGCCTGGTGAACGAGGCGGTCCCGGCCGACCGCCTGCGCGCCCGCACGGTGGAGCTGGCGAAGGTGCTGCTGGACAAGAACCCCACCGTCCTGCGGCAGGCGCGCCTGGCCTACAAGTACGCCCGCTACATGGACTGGGAGCAGGCGGCCGAGTACCTGACCGCCAAGGCCGACCAGACCACCTTCGTCGATCCCGAACGCGGCCGCGAGCAGGGGCTGAAGCAGTTCCTCGACGACAAGACCTACCGCCCCGGCCACGGCACCTACAGCCGCTGAATGCGCCTCGTCCCGACCGAGGCGCAGGTCCTCCTGCGCGACACGCTGCGCCGTCGGCTGGAGTCCCCGCCGGCGGACCTCTGGCCCGCGTTGGCCGAGATGGGCCTGCTCGGCCTCGCCCTGCCCGAGGCGCATGGCGGCGCTTCGCCGGCCGAGATCGCCGTCGTCGCCGAGGAGCTTGGCCGCGCCGTCCGCCGCGAGCCCTGGATCGCCACCTGCATCCTCGCCGCGCCGCTGATCGCGGCCCTCGGCACGAAAGAGCAGCAGGCCGCCCTCCTGCCGGAGATCGCGGCCGGCCGCGTCCGCCCCGCCCTCGCCCATGACGAGAACCCCGCAGGCGCCCTCGCGACCCGCGCCGCGCCCGACAGCGCCGGCTGGCGCCTGAGCGGGACGAAGCCCCTCATCCCCGGCGGCGCCGAGGCGGGCCTCTTCCTCGTCACCGCCGCGACCTCCGCCGGCCCCGCCCTCTTCCTCGTCCGCCCCGGCGCCCCCGGCCTGACCCTCACCCCCTGCCAAGCCGTCGACGGCCCCGCCGCCGACCTGACGCTCGCAGGCACCCCCGCCGAACGGCTGGGCGACGCCGACCCTACGGACGCCCTCTCCCTCGCCCACGACCGCGCCAACGCCGCCGCCTGCGCCGATGCCGTCGGCACGATGGACGCCCTCCTCGCCGCCACGATCGCCCACCTCACCACGCGAGAGCAGTTCGGCAAGCCCCTCTCCGCGTTCCAGGCGCTGCGGCACCGGGTCGCCGAGATGGCGGTGATGTGCCGCGAGGCCCGCGCCTCCACCCTCCTCGCCACCCTCTCCGTCCACGACCCCGCCACCCGCGCCCGCGCCGTCTCCGGCGCCCGCGCCAAGGTCGGCCGCCTCGCCCGGCAGGTCGCGCACGAGGCGATCCAGCTGCACGGCGCGATGGGCGTGACCGAGGAACTGCCGCTTGGCCGCGCGCTCCGCCGCCTTTACGCGTTCGAGCGGCGCTGGGGCACGACGGACGGGCACCTCAGCGGCTATGCCGACGCCCTCGATCCGGTCGTCGCCGACGGCCTGGTCCGCGCCGGCCCGGCGGACGACGAGGAGATGAACCTGGAGATCGGCCCCGCCGACGCCGCCTTCGGGGACGAGGTCCGCGCCTTCCTCTCCGCATCCCTGCCGGACGAGCTGCACCGGGCCGAGCGCCTGACCCCCGGCTTCCTCGCCGAGCCCGCCGTCGGCCGGCGGTGGCAGGCGATCCTCGCGGCCAAGGGCTGGGCCGCCCCCGCCTGGCCGGCGGAGCATGGCGGCCCCGGCTGGTCCCTCACGCGCCGCTACCTGTTCGACCAGGAATGCGAGCGCGCGGGAGAGCCGCACTTCCGCTCCGCCGGCCTCAAGATGCTGGCACCGGTTCTGATGCGCTACGGTACGAAGGACCAGCAGGCCCGTCACCTGCCCGGGATCCTCTCCGGCGCCGACCTCTGGGCGCAGGGCTACTCCGAACCCGGCGCCGGCTCCGACCTCGCCTCGCTGAAGACCCGCGCGGTCCGCGACGGCGACGATTACGTCGTCACCGGCACGAAGATCTGGACCACCCACGCCCACGCGGCGAGCCGCATGTTCGCGCTGGTGCGCACCTCCGACGAGGGGAAAAGGCAGGCCGGCCTGTCGTTCCTGCTGATCGCGATGGACGCGCCCGGCGTGACGGTCCGGCCCATCACCTCGATCGACGGCAGTCACGAGTTCAACCAGGTCTTCCTCGACGGCGTCCGCGTGCCCGTCGCCGAACGCGTCGGCGACGAGGGCCAGGGCTGGCAGATCGCCCGGTACCTCCTGGAGTTCGAACGCGGCGGCAGCTTCGCCGGCGGGCTCCTGCGCGCCCTCCACGCCCGCGCCCACCGCCTGCTCGCCGCGCCCGGCCCCGCCGGCCGGCCGTTCGACGACCCGCTGGTCCGCGCCCGCTTCGCCCGGATCGGCACCGACATCGACGCCAACGACATGCTGGAGCTGACGGCCCTCGGCGAGGCCGAGGCGGGCGGCGCCCCCGGCGCCGTCGCCGCCAGCGTGATGAAGATCGAGCGCAGCCGCATCCGCCAGGCCATCGCCGAACTCACCGCCCACGCCGCCGGCGACCTGCGGTGGGAGCCGCATCGCCCCCTCCACGACCTGCCCCCCGAGGACCCGCTGGACGAGGCCCGCAAGGTCGCCGTGCCCGCCTACCTCGCCTCGCGGGCACAGAGCATCTTCGGCGGCACCAACGAGATCCAGCTCGAGATCATCGCCCGCGCCCTCCTCGGCTGACCGCCCGCCGCAGACCCTGCTTCGGAGCCACCATCGCCTGAGCCCGAACAGGCGGGCCCGTTCTCCGGGGTCATGGAAAATCGCCGAGGCGCCCCGCCCGCCCCGGGCGGGGATACGGCTATTTTCCTTGATGCCGGAGAACGGGTCCGCCAGGGCAAAGATCAGGCGATGGTGGCGTCGAGGCAGGCGCTGCTTTGGTGAACCGGAGCTGACCGCGACCTCTCCACCCCGCCCGACGCCGCGGCCGGAGCGCGAACGAAATTCGATGAATTTCGTTCTGCCCGCGGCTGAAAGTTCAGCCGCGCCGAACCTACCCCTCCTGCCCCAGCTTGCCCGGGTTCATGATCCCCGCCGGATCCAGCGCCGCCTTCAGCGCCTTCATCGCCTCGACCGTGGCGTCGCCATGCTCGCGCCGCAGGTACTTCAGCTTGGAGATCCCCACCCCGTGCTCGCCCGAGAAGGTGCCGCCCATGTCCATCGTGCGCTGGTACAGGCGTTCGGCCAGCCGCTCCGCCTCGGCCAGTTCCTCGGCGATCTCCGGCTTGATGAGGTAGCCGACATGGAAGTTGCCGTCGCCGACATGGCCGATGATCTTCACCGGGAACGGCGCGGTATCCGCGTCCGCCCGCGCCGCCAGCACCGCCTCGGCGAGGCGCGAGATCGGAACGCAGACGTCCGTGGTGTAGGTCCTGCAGCCCGGACGCAGCGACTGGTTCGACCAGATCGTCTCGTGCCGCGCCTTCCACAGCCGCTCGCGCTCTTCGGTCAGCGTCGACCAGGCGAAGTCCGAGCCGCCGTTGCCGGCCGCCAGCGCCGCCACCACCTCGGACTGTTCGGCGACGCCCGCGGGCGAGCCGTGGAACTCCAGGAACAGCGTCGGCGCGCGGCGCAGGCCGAGGCCGGCATGGGCGTTGGCGGCGTCCACCGCCACCTCGTCGAGGAACTCGATCCGCGCGACCGGCAGGCCGGCCTGCATCGTCTCGACCACCGTCTCCACCGCCCCCGCCATCGTCTCGAAGGCGCAGACCGCCGAGGCGATGGTCTCGGGGATCGGGTGCAGGCGCACGGTCACTTCGGTGACGATCCCCAGCGTGCCCTCGGATCCCACGAACAGCTTCGTCAGGTCGTACCCCGTGCTGCTCTTGCGGGTCCGCCGCCCGCTGACGATCACCTCGCCGGACGCCAGCACCGCCCGCAGCGCCACCACCGTCTCGCGCATCGTGCCGTAGCGCACCGCGGTCGTGCCGGACGCCCGGGTCGCGGTCATGCCGCCGAGGCTGGCGTCGGCGCCGGGATCGACGGTGAACATCAGCCCGCGGTCCCGCAGGTAGGCGTTCAGCTGCTTGCGCGTCACCCCCGGCTGCACGACGGCATCGAAGTCGGCGTCGTTCACCGCGAGGATCCGGTTCATCCGCGACAGGTCCAGCACCAGGCCGCCCCGCACCGGGATCGTGTGCCCCTCCATCGAGGATCCCGCGCCCTTCGGCACGATCGGCACGCCGAGCGCCGCGCAGGCGCGGACGATCTCCTGCACCTCCGCCTCGCTCTCGGGCGCGGCCACGGCATCCGGCAGGCGCGGGGTCTGACGGGACATGTCGTGGGAATGCTGCTCCAGCATTCCCGGCGCCGTCGTCAGCCGCGCGCCCAGCAGCGGCGACAGGCGCTCGAGGAGGTGCCCGACGCTCATGCCCCGGTCTTCGCGTGATAGCGCGAGCGGGCGATCTCCTTGGCGGTGATGAACTCGATCAGCGCCGGCTGTCCGGCCTCCGTCGCCGCGATGCCGCGGCGGATCGCGGGGACGATCTCCGACGGCTCGGTCACCCGCTCGCCGTGGCCGCCGAGGGCGCGGGCGAAGGCGGCGTAGTCGCCGGAGATGTCGGTGGAGCGGTAGCGCTCGGTCGAGACCGGCATGATCGGCAGCTCCATCGCCATGGAGAAGTTGTTGAGCAGGATCGACAGGATCGGGATCCGCTCGCGCACCGCGGTCTCGAAATCCATGCCGGTGAAGCCGATCGCCGCGTCGCCCCACACGTTGATACACAGCCGGTCCGGGTGCGCCAGCTTGGCTCCCATCGCGAGGCCGAGGCCGTAGCCCAGCTGCGTCGACTTCCCCCAGCCGATGTAGGACAGGGGCACGGTGGAGCGCCAGAACGGCGACAGCTGGTCCCGCGGGCTGCCGGCATCGTGGGTGATGATCGTGCGCGCGACGTCGACCGTCTGCTGCAGGTCCCACAGCACGCGGTAGGGTGACAGCGGCGCCTCGTCCAGCGTCAGCTTCGGCATCCACTCGGCCAGCCAGTCCTCGCGGACCTTCGCGATCTCGGCATGAACCGGCGCCGGGTCGGGCGTCTGCACCCCGTTCAGCGCGGCGAGCAGAGCCTGCAGCGTCAGTTGGGCGTCGCCCACCAGCGCGATCTCGGCCTCCACGTCCTTGTTGACGTGCGCCGGATCCAGCGTCGCATGGATCACCCGCTTGCCCGCCGGCATCGCCACCCCGAAGGCGGTGGCGGTGAAGGAGCAGCCGAGCCCCAGGATCACGTCCGACTCGTCGAGGAAGTGCCGCACCGTCCGCGGGATCGCCGCCCCGCCGGAGCCGAGGGCGAGGGGATGCGTCTCGTCGAACGCGCTCTTGCCTTCCAGCGAGGTGCAGACCGGGATCGACAGCCGCTCGGCCAGCGTGCGCAGCTCGTCCCAGGCGCCGGCGTAGTGCACGCCCTGCCCGGCATAGATCACCGGCCGCCGGGCCGTCCGCAGCAGCGCGGCTGCGGCGGCCACGGCGTCCGGGTCCGGCCCGTAGAGGGTCGCCAGCACCGGGCGGTAGTCCAGCGGCTCCGGCACCTCGTCGTTCCACATGTCGTTCGGGATCTCGACCAGCACCGGCCCGCCCCGGCCGTTGCGCAGGCGCGAGAAGGCGCGGCGGAACACCGCCGGTAGCTGCGCGGCGGAGGTGAGCGGTTCGGCCGACTTGGTGATGTCCCGCATCGAGCGCGACGCGTAGAAGTTGGGATCGACATGCGCCTCGGCCCGGGCGTAGCCCATCGGCAGGACGAGGATCGGCACCGATTCCGAGTAGGCCTGCGCGATGCCGCCGAAGGCGTTCTCGGTCCCCGGGCCCAGCTGCATCGCGAACACGCCGGGCGACCGGCCGGAGGACAGGCGCGACATCGCGTCGGCCATGTGCAGGCCCGTCCGCTCCTGCCGGACGATGATCGGACGGATGCCGATCTCGGCCGCGCTCTCCAGCGCGTGGTTCACCGGGTAGCCGAAGAGGGTCTGGATCCCCTCGCGCCGCAGGATCTCGGCGATCGCGTCCCTGACCTTCATTCCGCTGCCTCCGTCTGTGTATCCGTGGCGGGCGCCGGCCCGAATTCCTGCGCCGTCCATGCGCCCGGATGCCGCCGCGCCAGCGACGGCGCGTCCTCGGGCGAGGTCAGGCCGCACTGGGCGCAGGCCGTCTCCAGCTCTTCCATCAGCGCCGCCGCCATGTGCCGGGCGCCGAGATCGCCGATCCCGGCCATGGCCAGCAGGAACGCCCGCCCCGACAGCGCGCCCTGCGCCCCCAGCGCCATCGCCCGCAGGACGTCGACGCCCGACGCGATGCCGCTGTCCAGCATCACCGTCGCCCGGTCGCCCACCGCCGCCGCGATCGCCGGCAGCACGTCGGCCGCCGCGGGCGCCGCGTCGAACTGCCGTCCGCCGTGGTTCGAGACGAGGATGCCGTCGATCCCGAGGCGCACCGCCCGTTCGGCATCCGCCGGATGCAGCACGCCCTTGACCATCATCGCCCGCGGCCAGGCGTCGCGCAGCCGCGCCAGCGCCTCCCACGAGAAGCCGCCGCCGACGTTGCGCCCGACGAAGGCGGCCGGATCCTCGGTGCCGCTGTAGCGCTCGATGTTGGCGAAGGTCGGCACCCCCGCCTTGGCGAGCGCCATCATCCAGGGCCACGCCATCGCCGCCTGCGCGGCGAAGCGCGGGCGCAGCCGGAACGGCATGGTGAAGCCGTTGCGCAGGTCGCGCGGCCGCTTGGTTCGCACCGGCACGTCGAGCGTGGCCGCCAGGACGTGCGCGCCTGCGTTCCAGGCCCGCCAGGCGAGGTCGAGCGACAGGCGGTGATCCTCGGCCGGCATCGGATACAGCTGGAACCACGTCACGTCGGGCGCCAGAGCGCAGACCGTCTCGATCGTTTCGGTCGCCAGCGTGCCGCACAGGTACGGCAGCCCGTGACGCTGCGCCGCCTCGGCCAGCAGGCGCGTCGCGCCCGGCCACATCAGCCCGTCCATCCCCACCGGGCCGATGCCGACGGGGGCGGCGTAGCGCCGGCCGAACAGGGTCACGGACGTGTCGACCTTGCCCACCTCGACGCCGTAGCGCGGGACCAACTGCACGTCGGCCAGCGCGCGGCGGTTGCGGGCCGCGCCGCTGTCGTCGCCCGCCCCGCCCTGGATGAAATCGTAGGCGAAGCGGGGGATGCGGCGGCGCGCGCTGCGCTCGAGATCGGCGAGCGTCGGGTGGCTGCGGCGCAGCCGGGCCAGTCGCGCGCTGTCGGGATCGGCCACCCTAGTAGCTCACCATCACCTCGAGGAGCGCCTGCTGTCCGGCCTTCGTCGCGGCGAGCGCCCGCCCGATCGCGGCGGGCAGGTCGGCGCCGTCGGACACCCTCTCGGCATGGGCGCCGTGGGCGCGGGCGATGGCGGCGTGGTCGGTCCCGCCCTCGAGCGCGGTGATCGGCATGACGTTCGCGGCCGCGGCCTTGCCGTCGGGATACATGTAGAGGGTGGAGCGGCGGACCGCGTTCCAGATGCCGTTGTTGAACACGACCGTCAGCACCGGCAGGCCGTGCGCGGCGCAGGTCTGGTGGCAGGCGACGGGGTTGGCGAACATGTAGCTGCCGTCGCCGACGCAGGCGATGACGGTGCGCGAGCGGTCGGCGAGCGCGGCGCCCATCGCGGCCGGCAGGCCCCAGCCGAGGCCGCCCGACAGCGGCGACGAGAAGAAGGTACCGGGCTCGTCGAACTGCATCACGGTCGGGTCGATGCCGAGCTCGTTGAAGTAGATCGCCTCCGGCCCCGCCGCCTCGTTCAGGCACCTGCCGACCCAGGCCGGGCTCATCGGAGTGCCGGAGCCGGCCTCGGCGCGTTTTACTGCATCTACCACGCGGTCGTCGCGCAGCGCCGAGACCCGCTCGCGGCGGGCGGCGAGGGCGTCCGTCCGCTCGGCCGGCGGCTCTCCCATCGCGGCGTCGAGTGCCTGCAGCCCGGCCAGCGTGCCGCCGGCGAGCGTCAGGTCGGCCGGGAAGCTGCGCATCGGCGCGGCGCGGAACGACGGGTCGGGGCCGAGGGCGATGACCCTGCAACCCTCGGGCGGCTGTACGTGGTCGGTGATCCACGGCACCATCGCATCCACGGTCAGGATCGCGTCGGCGTCCTTCACCCAATCCGTCGGCTCGCGCCCGCCATGCATCGGGTGCGAGGTCGGCAGCGCCTGCCGGGTCGACCAGTATTCGACGACCGGCAGCGCCCAGCGCTCGGCCAGGCCCGCGAGCGGCTCGAAGCCGCGGACGTCGATTCCTTGGGTGATGATGACGGGCCGCTCGGCCTGCGCGAGGATCCGGGCCGCCTCGGCGACGAGGTCCGGCGGCGGCGCGCCGTAGGCGACGGGCGCGGGCGGCGGGGCGGCGGCGCGGCCGCCGGCGGGCGCGGCCTCGGCCAGCACCTCGCGCGGCAGGCTGAGGTAGACGGGCCCCTTCGGCTCTGACTGGGCGACCGAAAGGGCGCGGTCGACGGCCAGCACGCCCTGCTCGGGGTAGCGCAGCTCGTAATCCCACTTCACGACCTCGCGGATCATCGCCGCTTGGTCGCGCATCTCCTGTCCCCAGTGGATCGGGCTGTTGCGGCTGCCGAAGCGGCCCGCCTCGGTCAGCGGCGTCCGGCCCGACAGCATCAGCACCGGAATCCGGTCCGAAGCGGCGTTGATGAGACCCATCACCGCGTTCGCGAGGCCGACGTTGACGTGCACCATCACCGCCGCGGGCTTCCCGCTGGCGAGGTAGTAGCCGTGCGCCATTCCCAGCGCGACGCCCTCGTGGGTGACGACGAGGGCCTCGGGCATTTCGATGCCGCTCTCGGCCTGGCCGGCGAGGGCCTCGATGATCGAGGGGAAATCGGTGCCGCCGTTGGCGAGCAGGACGTCGATTCCGGAGGCCTTGAGCCGGCCGAGGATCTCCTCTGCGGCAAAGCCGCTGTCGGGGCGCGCGTCCTTCATGGGCGGCGGGCCGCCCGCTGGCGGATGGGTGCGGTCAAGGCGGATCCTCCCGTTGGGCCGGCGGCCCTGCGCGCCGGTCTCCCCGACTTAGACAGCGGGGGTGGGGGTGGGTCAAGTGCATACCTTTTGCCGTTTCAGGCATCGTCGAACCCGCGTCGAAAGGCAAAGGCATACCAGAGATCGGAACGGCCCATGCCACTGCAATCATCGCTACAGCGCGAAAATACCAAGGAAACTTGGATAATGTCGAACGCGGTTAGATACTGTATTTCGGTTGACCGGTCGCGGAAAGTTATACATTTTCGGGACGAGACGTCCTGCCCGCGGAGGAGTGGCGAGAGATGAAATTCTACTTCATGCACCTGATGCCGTACGCGGATCTCGACCTCGCCTACGACGAGCATCACGACTCGGCCTGGGTCACGCTGCCCAACACCTACTACGATCCGAAGAAGGGCCACGCCCTCTACAACCGCTACCTGGACGAGCTGGAATATGCCGAGAAGTTGGGCTTCGACGGCATCTGCGTGAACGAGCACCATTCGAACGCCTACGGCCTGATGCCCATCCCCGGCGTCATGGCCGGCGCGCTGGCCCGCGCAACCAAGCGGGTGAAGATCGCCGTCCTCGGCCGCGCTCTGCCCCTGGTGAACAACCCGCTGACCATCGCGGAGGAGTTCGCGATGATCGACAACATTACCGGCGGGCGGCTGATCGCCGGCATGGTCCGCGGCATCGGCGCCGAGTACCACTCCTGGGGCGTGAACCCCGCCTTCAGCCACGAACGCTTCCACGAGGCGCACGACCTGATCGTACAGGCCTGGACAGAGCCCGGGCCGACCCGGTTCGAGGGCAAGCACTACCGGTTCGACTACGTGAACGTCTGGCCGCGGGTCTACCAGGACGACCCGCATCCGCCGATCTGGGTGCCGAGCCAGGGCTCGACCGAGACGATCGAATGGGCCGCCCACCCATCGCGTCGCTACACCTACCTTCAGACCTTCAGTTCGGTCTCCACCGTCGCGAAATACATGAACCAGTACCGCGAGACCGCGCGGCGCAACGGCTGGGAGGCGACGGACGACAAGCTCGGCTGGTCGCTGCCGGTCTACGTCGCCGACACCGACGAACAGGCGCGGCAGGAGGCGAAGCCCCATATCGAGGCCTTCCTGCAGAAGCTGCTGCGCATGCCGATGGAGATGCTGCTGCCACCCGGCTACACCTCGGTGAAATCGATGGTCGGCGCGATGAAGGCCAAGGCCGCGCAGTCGACCAAGCAGACGATCGACAGCGTCATCGCCGACGGCAAGTTCATCTGCGGCTCGCCGCAGACGGTGCGCGACCGGCTGCTGGAGTGCCACCGCGAGATCGGCTTCGGGCATCTCCTGACGATGCTCCAGTTCGGCACCCTGCCCGCCGACCTGACCCGCAAGAACATGGAGACCTTCGCCGCCCACGTGATGCCTGCGCTCCGCGAGGCCGGAGCGGTGGCGCAGATGGAGGCCGCGTCGTGAGGTTCAGCTTCTTCCACCTGATGCCCTACCCCGACTTCGACACCGAGCCGCACGAATGGCCGGTCTCGACCGCGCGGGTCGACAGCCGCAGGGTCCACGACCTCTACCACGAATATGTGGGAGAGCTGCTGGACGCCGAGGATCACGGCTTCGACTGGATCGGCTGCAACGAGCACCATTACAGCCCCTACGGCCTGAACCCGAACCCCAACCTCGTCGCCAGCAACCTCGCCATGCGGTCGAAGCGGGCGAACGTGGCGGTGATGGGGAACCTCCTGCCGCTGCTGAACCCGGTGCGGGTGGCCGAGGAATATGCCGTGCTCGACGTGATGTCGGGCGGGCGGCTGATCGCCGGCTTCCTGCGCGGCATCCCGCACGAATATGTCGGCTACAACGTCCCCCCGTCCGAGAGCCGCTCCCGCCTGCGCGAGGCGACCGAACTGATCCTGAAATGCTGGACCGAGGACGAGCCCTTCGGCTGGGAGGGCGAGCACTGGCAGTTCCCCGCCGTGTCGGTCTGGCCCAAGCCGATCCAGAAACCGCATCCGCGCATCCTGATGTCCGCCTCGAACGCCGAGTCGGCGGAATACGTCGCCAAGATGCGGGCGATCATGGGGATCACGCTGATCAAGGACCTGGGTAGCGCCCGCGAGGCGGTGGAGCACTTCCGCACCGTCTCGAACGGCTACGGGTGGGAGCCGAAGGCGGACGACATCCTCGTCGGCCAGCAATTCTGCCTCGCCGACACCGACGAGGAGGCCTTCGCCCACATGGAGAAGGCGCAGGCCTATTTCCACCACACCCTGATGCGACCGCAGCGCGAGGCGCAGCAGCTGGTGCTGCAGCAGTCGCGCTACTACCAGGGGCAGGACATCGGCGACAGCTTCCAGACCCGGCTCAAGGCGCTGCGCGGCCGCTCGGTGGCCGAGCAGGTGGAGGCCGGCTCGATCATCTGCGGCGGCCCGGAGAGCGTGGTGCGGCAGATCCGCCGGCTGCAGCAGGAACTGGGCTGCGGCATCCTCAACCTCACCAACCGCGTGGGCAACATGCCCGCCACGGTGGTCCGCCGCGGGATGGAGCTGTTCCGCGACCGCGTCCGCCCCGAATTCGCCTGAGGGACCCGCGCATGGACTTCACCCCCCGCACCGCGGACCTGCCGCAGGGCACCCTTCACTGGCACGAGGCCGGCGCCGGCAAACCGGTCCTGTACCTTCATGCCGCCGCCGGCCTGGCCCCGTCGCGGCCCCTGCGCAACCTGACGGAGACGCACCGCGTTCTCGCGCCGATCGCGCCCGGCTTCGACGGCACCGACGCGCTGGAGGGTGTGGACAGCGTCCGCGCCTACGCCGCGCTGGTCGCGGACTTCATCCGGGCGCAGCAGATCGAACGGCTCGACGTCATCGGCGCCTCCTTCGGCGCGTGGGTCGCCCAGTGGCTCGCCATCGAGGCGCCGGACCTCGTCGATCACCTGATACTGCAGGTGCCCGCGGGCCTGCGCTTTGGCGGCAAGGGCGGCCTGCCCGCCGACCCCGAGGCGCTGCAGCGGGCGCTCTACGCCCACCCCGACCGGATCGACACGGCGCCGAAGAGCGCGGAGGTCCGCGCCGGCAACGCCGCCGCCTACGGGCGCTATTCCGGCGGGCTGGAGCGCGAGGACGCGGACATGGTCGCCCGCCTCGGCGAGATCGAGGCGACGACGCTGATCCTGATCGGCACCGAGGATCCGGTCGTGCCGCCCGAGGCCGCCGCGACGCTGAAGCGCGAGATCCGCCAGTCCCAGCGCGTCTTCGTCTTCGACGCCGCCCATTCCATCGAGGTCGACCAGCCGGACCGGGTCGGCCGGCTGTGGCAGGACTTCCTGGCGCGCGGGCGGGGCTTCGTACTCAACCGCGGGACGGACGTCGCCTGACGTTTTGACGATGACGCATTGCGTTCGTCATGATCGGACGTTAGGACCGTCGGGAGGGCCAGGGAGGAGGCGCATCCGATGACGCTGATCGGGACCGGCGTGCGGCGCAAGGAGGATCTGCGCCTGCTGCGCGGGCAGGGCGACTACGCCGACGACATCCACCTGCCGGACGCGACGTGGGCGGTCTTCGCCCGCGCGCCCTATGCTCATGCCCGTCTCGTCTCCATAGACGTCTCGGCCGCGCGCGAGATGCCGGGCGTGGTCGCGGTGCTCACCGGCGCCGACCTGCAGGCCGCCGGCATCGGCGCGATCCCCCACGTCGTCGGCTCGTCCCTCACCGGCGCCGACATCGCGCTGAAGAACCGCGACGGGTCGGAGCGGGCGCGGACGGACCACCCGCCGCTGATCCTGGACCGCAGCCGCTTTGCCGGGGAGCCGTTCGCCGCCGTGATCGCGGACAGCGTCGCCGCCGCCAAGGACGCGGCCGAGCTGATCGAGGCGGAGTGGGAGGAGCTGCCGGCCGTCACCTCCGCCCTCGCCGCGCTGGAGGACGGCGCGCCGCAGCTCTGGGACCACGTGCCCGGCAACCTCGCCCTCGAGGCCGAGATCGGCGACGAAGCGGCGACCGACGCCGCCCTCGCCGGCGCCGCGCATCGCGTCGTCTTCGACAGCCAGATCAACCGCGTGACCGGCGTCCACATGGAGCCGCGCAGCTCCGCCGCCTGGGTGGAGGAGGACGGCCGCGTCACCGTCCGCTGCTCCGGCGGGACCGGCGTCGTGCAGATGCGCGAGAGCATCGCCCAGACCCTCGGCCTGCCGGTGGAGCGGGTGCGCATCGTCGCCCCCGGCGACGTCGGCGGCAATTTCGGCACCCGCAACGCGACCTATCCCGAGTTCGTCGTCATCGCCCACGCCGCGCGGCAGACCGGCCGCCCGGTGAAGCACCTGGTCGAGCGGTCGGAGGCGTTTTCCACCGACTACCAAGCCCGCGACCTGCACGTCCGGGTCGAGCTGGGGATGGACGAGGACGGCACCTTCCTCGCCCTGAAGGCGGTCAACACCTCGAACATCGGCGCGCATACCGCGTCCTACGTGCCGCTGAACAAGGGCATCCAGCTGATGACCGGCCTCTACCGGGTGCCGGTCGCCCATGCCACGGCGCGGGCCGTGCTGACCAACACGCCGCCGACGATCCCCTACCGCAGCGCCGGCCGGCCCGAGGCGATGTACGCGATCGAGCGCCTCGTCGACCTCGCCGCCCGCGAATGCGGTTTCGATCCGATCGAGCTGCGCCGCCGCAACATGATCCCGCGCGAGGCGTTCCCCTACACCAACCCGTTCGGCATCACCTACGACAGCGGCGACCACATCGCCGCGATGGACCGCGCGCTGGAGCTGGCGGACCATGCCGGCCTCCCCGCCCGGCGCGAAAAGGCGCGGGCGCGAGGCAAGCGCCTCGGCTTCGGCTTCGCCAACTACATCGAAGGCACGGGCGGCATCCCGCGCGAGCGGGCCGAGGTGACGGTGATCCCCGGCGAGCGGCGGGTCGAGGTCGTGCTCGGCACCCAGGATACGGGGCAAGGGCACCGGACCGCGTTCGCACAGCTGGTCGCGGACTGGCTGGGCCTCGAGGTGGACGAGGTGACGATCCGCACCGGCGACACCGACGTGGTCCTCGCCGGCGGCGGGTCGCATTCCGGCCGGTCGCTCCGCTTCGGCTCCATCGTCATGGACGAGGCGAGCCGCGGCGTGATCGCGCGGGCCAGGGCGGTCTTCGCCGCGCTGAACGGCGCCGAGGCGGGCGACGTCGAGTTCTCGGACGGTTACCTGCGCCTCGCCGACAGCAACGTGGTGACCCACCTCTTCGACCTCGCCGGCGCGGCCGAGGCGTCGGACGACCTGCCCGAAGACCTGCGCGGCCCCATCGCGGCGGTGGGCGACAAGGTGACGGCCGGCCTCGCCTTTCCCTACGGCGCCGCGGTGTGCGAGCTGGAGATCGACCCCGACACCGGCGCCTACGAGATCGTGCGCTACACCTCGGTCGACGATGTGGGGCGGGCGCTGAACCCGATGATCCTGCACGGCCAGACCCACGGCGGGATCGCGCAGGGCGTCGGTCAGGCGCTGTTCGAGGGCTACGCCTTCGACGAGATGGGGCAGAACGTTACCGGCTCGCTGATGGACTACCAGCTGCCGCGCGCCGGGGACTTCCCGATGTTCACGACCGACCTCAGCGAGGTGCCGGCGACGAGCCACCCGATGGGCTTCCGCCCCGGCGGCGAGGGCGGCACGACGCCCGCGCTCGCCACCTGCACCAACGCGGTGGCGGACGCGCTGGCGGAGTACGGGGTGCGGCACCTGGAGATGCCGGTGACGCCCCTGAGGATTTGGCAGGCGATCGAGGAGAGCCGGGGATGAGCGACGTCAGGATCGAGGCGGAGGGCGGGATCCTCCGCATCGCGCTGGACCGGCCGGACGCGGGCAACGCGCTGACGCCGGACATGGCGACCGAGATCGCGGCGCGGCTGGCGGACCTGCCGGCGGAGACGCGGGTGGTCGTGATGTCGGCCGCGGGCGCGGATTTCTGCACCGGGCGGGCGTCGGTGATGCCGCCCAAGGGCACGCAGATGACCGCGGTCGACCTGCGGGCGCTCATCTCGGAGCCGGTCCTCGACTTCTACGCCGCGCTGCGCTCGGTCCCGGTCCCGGTGATCGCGCGGGTGCAGGGCAAGGCGGCCGGCGTCGGCTGCGCCCTCGCCGCGCTGGCGGACGTGGCCATCGCCGGCCGCTCGGCCACGTTCGTGGTGCCCGAGATGAACCACGACATCGCGCCGACGCTGGTGATGGACGCCCTTGCCGACCGGGTCGGCCGGGCGACGCTGGCGCGGATGGTGCTGACGCGGGACGCGGTGAGCGCGGACGAGGCGAAGGCGATCGGCCTCATCGGCAAGGTGGCGGACGACGCCGCGCTGGACGAGACGGTCGAGGCGGCGGCGGCCGGCCTCGCCGGCAATTCGGTCGCGGTCGTGCGGGCGGTGAAGGCGTTCCTGATCCGCGCGCCCGAGGCGTCGCTGGCGACGCGCAAGGAATTGGCGGCGCTCCTCAACTCGGTCGCGACGGCCGAGCGGTTCCGCTAGCCCGATCCGGTGTAATCCAGCGGGCTGTTGCAAGGCACCTGCCGCCTCCCCTGCCCGGAACAGCCGCGAAGCGGCCCGGGCAGCGTCTGGCCGCCCCCCGGCCAGACGCTTCCGTGCCACCTGCGAGACGCTGAAGATCGTCCGGGGGTGGTGGGATCAAGTGCCCCACCTCGATGTCGGAGCGTCTGCCCCCGGCCAGACCCTGCCCTCCCGATCCACTCCGGCGATCAGAGCCCCAGACCCGGCACCACCCGCTCCAACAGCTCCGCCCGCGCCGCCTCGGCGATCGGTACGATCCGCCGCGCCTCCAGGTCGAAATCGACGCCTATGGCCTGCAGGCTCGCCCAGGGGCGGCCGCTGACCGGGTCGAGGATCCAGCTCGTCATCGACCTCACGTTCTTCTCCACCCCGTCGAGGCCGGAGCGGATGTCGTAGAGGTCGCCGGCCCGGGGCCAGGCGTGGTGCACCACCCGCATCTCGAGGACCGCCCCGCCGACCCGGGACGGGCGCGGGTCGGCGTGGGAGAGGACGATCTTGCGCAAGGGGGCGCTGAGGGTGCGGATGCCGTCGCTGACGAGGCCGAGCGCGATGTGCGGCGCCATCCGGCCGAACGCGTCGAGATGCGCCGGCCCGATCGCGCCCAGGCCGATGGGGACGAGGCCAAGCGCCTCGGCCCTTTCCAGCGACGCGGCCGTCTCCGCGGGCGCGGGCGCGACGCCGCGGGGGGCAGCGGCGGCGGGAAGGTCGACGAGGGGGAGGTCGCGAAGCGCCCCGGCCGGCCACCCGGCGGGGCCGAGCGAGGCGGCGTCGACATTGGAGACTCCCAGTCGCACGGTTGCCCGCAGGTCGCCCCCGCCCACTTCGGAGATCACGAACACCGCGTCGGCCCCCGCCTCCCCGACAGAAAGCAGTCCGCCCTCCATTCGCAGCGCCGTGCCGGCGGCGGACTCGCGGTGATAGCGGATGTGCACGTCGCGCGGCAGCAGCGTCGTCGCCGAGCCGGGTGCGAACAGCCCCGGCAGACCGAGCCGGGCGAACAGGACCGCGAGGCCCGACATCGCATGCGCGACGTAGAAGCGGGAGTTGAGGTGCCCGTTGTCGTCGCACTCCCAGGCCGCCACGCCGCCGCGCCAGACTTCCTGCATCCCATTGCCTCCCTGCCGGCCACGTCCCGGACGCTAGGGGCGGCGCGTATGTAAGGCAACCTGATACGCCTGTCAGGCTCCGGCCCGGTGGCCCAGCGCCCGCGACGCACCCTCGGCGGCGGCGCGCAGCGCGGCCGCGGCGGCCCCGTCTCGCCCGATGTCGAAGCTTTCGGCCCGGCCGAGGACGGTCAGGACGGCGCGCAGCTCGCCGCGATGGTCGAGAACGGGCGCGGCGAGGGCGGAGAAGCCGGGCACCGTCGCCGGCAGCGTGCCGGCGACACCGGCGGCGCGAGTCTCGTCCAGCAGCGCGGGCAACCTCTCATGCTCCCCGGCCGGCAGATCCAGCAGCCCCTCCCACCGCCCCGGCGACAGCCAGGCAAGGAACACCCGCCCCGTCGCGGTCGGCCAGAGCGTCACCGCCGCACCGACGCGCACCTCGTAGATGCGGTCCCCGCTCTCGATCTTGTCGACCACCACCGGCCCCCTCTCGGACCAGAGCGACAGCGCCACCGTCTCGCCCAGTTCGGCCGCGAGCGGCGCCATCGCGGCGCGGCAGGCGGCGAGCGCGTCGAGCCGGCCGAGGGCGACGAGGCCGAGATCCAGCGCGGCGGCGCCGAGCGCGTAGCGCCCCGCCCCGTCCTGCGCGACGTAGCCGGCGCGGACGAGGCTGACGAGGTAGCCCCGTGCCCGGCTGGGGCTGGTGCGTGCGGCCGCCGCGACCTCGGACAGGCGCATCGGCCCTGCCCCTGCCGCGACGATGCCGAGGAGCGCGAGCCCCGTTTCCACCGACCGGATTCCCTGCGGTCCGTCCATGACCCCTTCTTGTCCCCTCACCTTGTCCGCGGTAGCATAATGATGAACGTATTCAACATTACTGAACGCGGCGGAGGAGAGCAATGGAGTACCATGTCGGCCACCCGGCCGAGATTGCCGAAGGCGGCCGCCGCGTGGTCAGCTGCGACGGGGTCGAGATCGGCGTCTTCCGGATCGGCGGCGCCTTGAAGGCGTGGCACAATGTCTGCCCGCACCGGCAGGGGCCAGTCTGCCAGGGCCGGGTCTATCCCCGCGTCACCGAGCCGCTGCAGGCCGACGGCACGACGCGCACCCTCGCCTACGACGAGACGCGGATGCAGGTCGCCTGCCCGTGGCACGGCTGGGAGTTCGACCTCGCCACCGGCGCCAGCCAGGGCAGCCGGATGAAGCTGCGCCCGGCGCGGCTGCGGGTCACCGAGGAGGCGGTCTATGTCGTCCTCTGAGCCGCTCCGCAACGACGCCTACGCCTGGATCGAGGAGGCCGCCGCCCGGCTCGACGCCGACAGCGCCGCGCTGGTGAGGGACGGCGAGGCGTCGCGCGTTCCGGACGAGGCGATCGCGCACCTGATGACGGCGGCGATCCGCCTCTACGCCGCCCGCACCGACGGCGAGGAGCGGACCTTCCGCCCGCTCTCGGGCGAGGGCGACGTCGTCACCCCGACCGAGGCGCTGACCGCGGTCTCGGAAATCCTGCGGGCGCTCCATCTGGGGCCGATGGAGCTCGCCCTGTTCTACCGCCGCCGCCCGGACGAGGTTTGAGCATGGACCAGACGGTTTCCCGCCGCGCCGAGGCGCTGAAGGTCCAGGAGATCGACGTCTTCACCGACACCCGCGACCAGCTCGCCCATGCGAGGGCCGGCGCCGAGGCGCGCGGCCTGCAGGACTGGCTGGTCTGCGACGTGGACGCCCATCACGTCGAGACGGTCTCGTGGGCCGAGCTGTGCGAGTACATCGAGGACCCGGTGATCCGCCACCAGGCGCTGCTGTACCAGCAGGAGAAGACCGGCGCGCCGCCCTACGGGCTGAACGGCGACCTCGGGCTCAAGTACCAGGACGTCGGCGGGCGCATCCCGCACCAGGCCGGGGTGCGGGAAAAGGTGGACGACACCTCCGTCCACCGCGACGTGACGCTGACGCGGCGGGCGATGGAGTCGCTCGGCGTCGACTACATGGTGCTGTTCCCCACCCCGATGCTCACCCTCGGCCTGCATCCCCAGCCCGAGATGGAGGTCTATCTCGGCCGCGCCTACAACCGCTGGCTCATCGACCGGGTGCTGAAGGCGGACGACCGGATCAAGACGCTGGCCTACCTGCCGTTCAACGTGCCGGAAGAGGCGGAGCGGACGGTCGAGGAATTCGCCGGCCAGCCCGGCATCATCGGCTTCTGCGTGCCGTCGGTGCGGCACAAGCCGGTGCACCACAACGACTACATGCGCACCTACGCGATGCTGCAGGAGCGCGGGCTGCCGATCGCCTTCCATGCGGCGTACCACTGGCAGGATCCGTCGCTCGCCACGGTGAACCGCTTCCTCGGCATGCACGCGCTGGGGTTCGTCTGGTGCAACATGGTGCACATGACGAACTGGGTCCTGAACGGCATCCCCGAGAGGTTTCCGGGGCTGAAGTCGATCTGGGTGGAGTCGGGGCTGGCCTGGATCCCGTTCCTGATGCAGCGCCTGGACGATCAGTACCTGATGCGCCCGTCCGAGGCGCCGCACCTGACCAGGCGGCCGAGCGAGTACATGCGCCAGAACTGCTGGTACACGACCCAGCCGATGGAGACCTCCAACATGGAGGCGCTGGAGCTGACGCTGAAGATGATCAACGCCGAGACCCAGCTCCTCTTCGCGTCGGACTGGCCGCATTTCGACTTCGACCTCCCGCAGGAGATCGTGGACCTGCCGTTCCTGTCCGAGACGGCGAAGCGGAACATACTGGGGCTGAATGCGGCGCGGCTGTTCGGGCTGGACCCGGCGGTCAGGAAGTGGCGGTAGGGGTGGAGTGATGGGTTGAAAACCATCCTACGATGCGGGGGCGCGCCAAGCTTCGTCGGCGCCCCGGCTCAAGGCCGGGGCGGGAAACCGCCGCCACAGGACCGCCCGTCCCGGGCTTGACCCGGGACCTCGATCGGCACCGGACAACCTCGCCAAGCCCTTCGAGGCCCCGGCTCAGGGCCGGGGCGGGACAGCCTTTTCAGGCAGCACCCGTCCCGGGCTCGACCCGGGACCCCGATCCACTCCGACCACCCTATCGACGTCCCGCCACCCCCATCGGGGCCCCGGCTCAAGGCCGGGGCGGGAAACTGCCGCCACAGGACCGCCCGTCCCGGGCCTGCCCCGGGACCTCGATCGGCACCGGACAACCTCTCCAAGCCCTTCGGGGCCCCGGCTCAGGGCCGGGGCGGGACACCCTTTCAGGCAGCACCCGTCCCGGGCTCGACCCGGGACCCCGATCCACTCCGACCACCCTATCGACGTCCCGCCACCCCCATCGGGGCCCCGGCTCAAGGCCGGGGCGGGACAATCGTTGCCGCCCGTCCCGGGCTCGACCCGGGGCCCCGATCGGCTTCGGGCGGCCCTTGCGAGAGGCCCGCCCGACCCTCCGGCGTGCTCCGCTCACGCACTCCCCAGGAACGGCCAGGGGCTCGGCTCCGCCCCCGTGACCGGCACGTGCACCAGCCACGGCCCGCCCGCCTCGAGCGCGACCGTGAGCGCGGCGCGCAAGGCCTCCGGGCTGTCCGCCCGGGCCGCACGGACGCCGAACACCTCGGCCAGCGCGGCGAAGTCCGGGTTCTCCAGCTCCGACCCCACCAGGCGGCCGCCGAACCGCTCCACCTGGTCCCGCCTCACGTTGCCGAACGCGCCGTTGTCGAACACCACCGACACCACGCCGAGGCCGTAGCGCGCGGCGGTCGCCAGCTCCTGCGCCACGAACATGAAGCCGCCGTCGCCAGCGATGGAGACGACCGGCACGTCCGGCCGGGCGTCGGCGGCGCCGAGGGCCATCGGATAGCCCGAACCGAGGGTGCCCTGGTAGCCGGACGACAGGAAGGTCCGCGGCTTCTCCACCGGGAAGGCGAAGAGCGAGGAGAAACCGGCCTGGCAGATCTCCTCCACGAAGATCCCGTCCGGCGGCAGGACCTCGCGGATCGCCCTCAGGTGGCCGACGTGCGGCGCGGCGCCGATCTCGCCCGCCGTCCGCTCCCGCGCCGCCGCGATCCGCTCGCGCCACGGCGTGCGCATCGCCGCCGGGACCGCCTCGATCAGCGCCGCCACGGTCGGTGCGGCGCGGCCGTGGAGGGCGAGGGCGTCCGGCGTGCGCTCCAGCTCGGCCGCGTCGATGTCGATGCGGACGACCGGCACCTCGGGCCGCGCCGTCCAGCGCCAGCCCGGCACTTCCAGCCGCGTGCCGATGCCGATGAGGCAGTCCACCTCGGCCCAGAGGTGCCGCGCCTCGGCGACGGTAAGGCCGAGCGCATGCGCGTTCGGCACCACGCCGCGCCCCGAACGGAAGGCGACGGCCGGCGCGCCGATCCTCTCCGCCAGTTCGGTCACCAGCGCCTCGGCCCCGAGCGCGCCGGACCCGACGAAGATCATCGGCCGCTCGGCCCGCGCGATGGCGGCGGCCGCCGCGCCGACCGCGTCGCCGGGATCGGGATCGGGATCGGCGTCGAGCCGCCCTCCGGCCTCTGTCTCCGCCGTGTCGAGAAAGACGTCCCACGGCATCTCCACCGCGACCGGCCCCGGCCGGCCGGAGCGCATCAGGCGGAACGCCTCGGCCACCATGCCGCCCGCCTCCGCGACCGACCCCGCGTGCAGGGCGGCCTTCGCCATCCCCTCCAGCGTCCCGCGCTGGTCGCGCATCTCGTGCAGGTGGCCCCGCCCCCGGCCGAGGAAGGCGCGCGGCACCTGCCCGGTCAGGCACAGCACCTCGGCGTTGCAGCCCCACGCGGTCAGGAGAGCGGCGCCGGTGTTGAGGACGCCCGGCCCCGGCACCACGGCGTACGCGGATGGTGCGCCTGTCGCCTTGAAGCGGCCGAGGGCCATGTAGCCGCAGGTCTGCTCGTGCCGCGGGGTGACGACGCGCAGCTCCTGCCGGTGGAGCGCGTCGAACAGGCCGTAGACCTGCGCGCCCGGCAGGCCGTAGACCGTGTCGATCCCGTGCGCCGCCACCGTCGCCGCGATCGCCTCGCCCCCCGTCATCCGTGCCATCGCGCACCCCCGCTTGCCGCATCCGTCCAACCGGATAGGATGATGTCGAACCCGTCCCGTCCACCCGGCCCGTCCGGGGGCGCCCACCGCACAAGTAGCCCGTTGCCGTCAGACCGCACGTTCCCGCAAACGCATCGCCCGGCGCCCAGTGACCGGGGGCGGATGTTGCCGGTCGGCTGCGATGGCCGTACCCACGCCCATCGGCGCCTCGTTGCGCCGCCTCGGCCCCGCCCCGCCGGACGGCCGCACGCGACCGACCGGAGCTGACATGAAGCGCGACAGGAACGACGAGGCCGGGCAACGCCGGATCCAGTCCATCGAGGTGGGCTTCAAGGTGATCCGGGTCATGGAGGCTGCGGAATCGCCGATGCCGCTGCGCGACATCGCCGCCGCCGCGGGCATGCCGCCGTCCAAGGCGCACCTCTACCTCGTCAGCTTCATCCGCGAGGGCCTCGCCCGGCAGGATCCGGTCACCGGCCACTACGGCCTCGGCTCGTTCGCGATCCAGCTCGGCCACTCGGCGCTGCGCCAGCTCGACGTCGTGGACATGTCGCGCGAGGAGCTGACCTCGCTGCAGCAGGCGACCGGCTTCGCCAGCTACCTCTCGCTCTGGGGCAACCGCGGGCCCGGCATCGTGTCCAAGGTCGACGGCCACCGCCAGGGCTCGCTCGCCGTGCGGCTGGGCTACGTGCTGCCGCTGGCCGCCTCGGCCACGGGACAGGTCTTCCTCGCCTACCTGCCGGAGTCCGAGACTGGCCCGATCCTGCGCGAGGAGCTGGAGGGCCGCGGCCGCGACGACCCGGCCTGGAAGGACCGATACGACCCGATCGACGCGGGCAGCCTCGAGGCCGTGACCGAGGAGGTGCGCGAGCGAGGCTTCGCGATGTCGACGAACAACATCAACGCCAACTTCGCCGCGATGGCCGCGCCGGTGTTCGACCATACCGGGCGCATCCTCGCGACCGTCACGCTCCTCGGGCCGGACAAGGCGGTGACCGGGCAGCGCCGCAAGGCCACGGCGAGCGCGCTGCTGGAGGTGACCGACCGCCTCTCCGCCCGCCTCGGCTATGCCAGGAACCGCGAGGCGGCGCACGCGAAGTAGCGGTCAGGTGATCTGCCGCACCGACCGGATCGACAGGTCGTAGCCGTCGAGCGCGATGGGCCGTACCCCCGCGCCCTTGGTCAGAAGGTCGATCTCGTGCACGCCCAGCGCCGCGAGGATCTGCGCGCCGACGCCGTAGTCCCGGACCACCGTGGGTGCGGTCCCTCCGGTGCGGTCCAGCTTCATCCGCGTGTCGCGCAGCAGCACCATCACGCCCCGCCCCGCCTCGGCGATGTCGCGCATCGCGTGCTCGGCCAGGTCGAACCCGCGCGAGCGCACGCCGAGGACGTCCTCCACGGGGTCAAGGACGTGCATGCGCACCAGCACCGGCCGCCCGTCGCCGACGTCGCCCTTGGTGAGGGCGATATGCTCGGCGCCCTTCACCCGGTCGAGGAAGACGCGCATCTGCCATTCCCCGCCGTACGCCGAGGTGACGGCCCGGCTCTCGGTCTCGGTCACCAGGCTGTCGGTGCGCAGGCGGTAGGCGATGAGATCGCTGATCGTGCCAATCCTCAGGTCGTGTTCGGCCGCGAAGCGGATCAGGTCGGGAAGGCGAGCCATCGACCCGTCCTCCTTCATGATCTCGCAGATCACGCCGGCGGGCGGCAGCCCGGCGAGGCGAGCGACGTCCACTGCCGCTTCGGTATGGCCGGCCCGGACCAGCACGCCGCCGTCGCGGGCGCGCAGCGGAAAGACGTGGCCCGGCGTCGCGATGTCGGCGCCGGTCTTGCCGGGGTCGATCGCCACCGCCACCGTCCGCGCCCGATCGTGCGCCGAGATGCCGGTCGTGATCCCCTCCCGCGCCTCGATCGAGACGGTGAACGCCGTCTCGTGCCGCGAGGCGTTGTTCGAGACCATCAGCTTCAGCCCCAGCGCGTCCACCCGATCGGCCGTGAGGGCGAGGCAGATGAGCCCGCGGCCGTGGCGGGCCATGAAGTTGATCGCCTCGGGCGTGGCGAAGCTGGCGGGGATGACCAGGTCGCCCTCGTTCTCGCGGTCCTCGTGATCGACCAGGACGAACATCTTCCCCGCCCGCGCGTCGGCGAGGATCTCCTCGATCGGCGAGATTGCCGTGGCGACGGGGTCGAGAGGCATCAGCCCACCGCCACGCTCATCTCGCCGACCTTGTCGATCCGCGCATGGATCGTGTCGCCCGGCTTCACCGGCGCCACGCCCTCGGGCGTGCCGGTCATGATGACGTCGCCCGGGTGCAGGGTGTAGGCCTTCGAGGCGTAGGCGATCAGCTGCGGCACGTTCAGGATCAGCAGCGATGTGTTCGACGCCTGCCGCGGCTCGCCGTTGACGGTCAGCGCGAAGCCAAGGCCGGCGGGATCCCCGATCTCGTCGGCGGTCACCATGTGCGGGCCGAGCACGGTGAACGTGTCGAGAGACTTGCGGAACGAGCGGTCCTCTGTCCCGCGGATCGTCATGTCGAGGCCGATCATGTAGCCGGCGACATGGGACAGCGCGTCCTCCTCGGCGATGCGGAAGCCGCGCTTGCCGATGACGAGCGCCAGCTCGATCTCGTGGTCGGTGCGGCGGTCGTCCCAGTCGACCACGACCTTGTCGCCGGCGCCGATCAGCGACGACGTCGCCTTCAGGAAGACGCCGTAATCGTGGATCGTCTTGATCTCGGTGCCGAAGTTGATGCCGGTGTCCGCCCGGCTCTCGTCGAGGTGCAGCTGGTAGTTCACCGGCGCGGCGACGATCTTGCCCGGGTTCGCGACCGGCGACAGCAGCGAGACGTCGGCGACCGGCCGCCCCTCGGCCCGCTCGGCCGCCGCCTCGATCCGAGGGCGCATCTCGTCCCAGTGGTTCATCAGGTGATCGCCCGGCGGGCAGGGCCAGGAAAGCGGCGGAAGATGCTCCAGCACGTCCGTCACGTCGTGAACCATGTCGCCCCGGACCACGCCGAGGCGGCCCCCATCGTACCGGCACAGCCGCATCAGCCCTTCTCCTCACGCCAAAGACCCAGTTTCTCCTGCGCCACCCGGTCGGAGAAGCAGAACAGGAAGCTGTCCTTCGCCGCCCGGAACCGGCGCCACGTCCAGCCCGGCGCGATGGCGACGTCGCTCTCGTCCAGGTCGATCGTCTGGTCGCCGATCTCCGCCGTCAGCGCGCCCTCGGCGAGGCACATGACGATCCCGTCGGTGGAGCGCATGCGCGCCGTCTCGAACCCCGCGGGGACGTGCATCATCCAGGCCGACATCGTCGGCATCGCCCAGCCGCCGTCGAGCGGGTTGGCGTAGCGCAGGCTCACCGCCTCGTGCGGGTCCGGCGCGCCGCCCGCCGCTGCGCCGGCCAGCGCCTCGCGCGTCCGCTCCCAGGGATAGTTGAAGATCGGCGTCGTCAGGCCGTACCGGCTCTCCGGTTTCAGCGGCAGCATGCCCGAGCCGTAGCGCGCGGCGCTGTCGCCCTCGGGGCGGCTGATCGACTGGCGCTCGTCGTTGTAGTGCTCGTTGAAGCCCGCCTCGAAGAACTGCACCAGCGGCAGGTCGAGGCCGTCGAGCCAGGCGCAGGGCGTGTCGCCCTCGGCGCCGTGGTCGTGCCAGGCCCAGGACGGGGTGATGACGAAATCGCCCCGCCGCATCGTCGTCCGCTCGCCGCCGACGGCGGTGAACGCCCCCTCCCCCTCGAGGATGAAGCGCAGGGCCGACGGCGTGTGCCGGTGCGCCGGCGCCGTCTCGCCCGGCAGGATCAGCTGGATGCCGGCATACATCGTCGAGGTGGCCCGGCTCATCCCGCGGAAGGCGGGGTTCTCCAGCACCAGCACCCGCCGCTCGGCCTCCTCCGCCGTCAGCAGGCGGCCCGATTCCATCAGCAGCGGGCGGACGTCTTGGTACCGCCAGCGATGGATGCCGGCCTTCGATTTCGGCTCGGACGGCAGGAGGCCCTTCAGCACCTCCCAGAGCGGTGCCAGCTCCTGCTCCTTCAGGCGCCCGTAGAACTCGTCGCGCACCTCGCGGGTGCTGGTCTCTGTGCTCATGTCCTCTCCTCCCGGTGGGCCGGCATGGTGGCGCGGCGCATGAAGACGAAGTCGGCGACCTGGTCGGCGACGCGGTGGATCTGCGCCACGACCGGCGCGGGCGGCTCTCCCGCGAACGGCTTCGCGGTGGAGTCGATGGTGGCGCCGTAGGGCGTCGGCCAGCCGCGCAGCGCGTGCACGACGGAACGCATCGCCGACAGCGCCGTGCCCATGCCTTGCGCACCATAGGCGGTGACGAGGATTCCGACGGGGCGGTCCTGCAGGTAGGGCGCGGGATCGCGGGCCATGTCCTCGGTATAGTCGAGCGCGTTCTTGATG
The DNA here is from genome assembly GCF_000379485.1 of Wenxinia marina DSM 24838. Classification (GTDB taxonomy): domain Bacteria; phylum Pseudomonadota; class Alphaproteobacteria; order Rhodobacterales; family Rhodobacteraceae; genus Wenxinia; species Wenxinia marina. The sequence continues at coordinate 4,005 of NZ_KB902290.1, read as the reverse complement.
AGGCCCGAGAAGCCGCCGTGGTAGCTGGGGGTCGAGACGATGACGCCCTCGCACTCCCGCAGCAGGCGGATCAGCCGCAGCGCCGCCGGCGTCCGGTGCGGGTCGGTCGGATCGAAGCCGGGCAGGTCGAGGAGCGGGCCGACCACCGTCTCGGTCGCGCAGCCGCGGGCGCGGCAGCGGTCCAGCGCCAGCGTCAGGGCGCGTTCGGACGACGAGCCGGGGCGGCTGGTGCCGCCGAGGCCGACGATCAGCGGCCGGCCGGGGGGCACCACGTCATCCCGCATCGCTGCGCTCCTCCTCGGGCGCCACCAGCGGCGGCTCGTAGGCGCCGAGGACGCGGGTGAACCGCCGCTCCAGCCAGGCCTTCGTCTCGGGGTGGGTGAAGACGAACATCCGCCCCTCCTCCACCGCCGCCAGCACCTTGCCGGCGATCTCGTCCGGGGTCTGGCCGTCCTTCACGAGATCGCCGAGGAAGTGGTTCGCCTCCCGCTCCGCCGGGCCGCCGAGCCGCTCGGGCCGGGCGCGGCCGGAGAGGTGGATGCCGGAGGCGACCGCCGCCGGGCAGACGACCGAGATGCCGATGGGATGCTCCTTCAGCTCCAGCTCCAGCGTCTCGCTGAGCGCGACGACGGCGTACTTCGTCATCGAGTAGGCGCCGGTCAGGAAGTCCGGGTTCACCTGGAAGCCGGCCAGCGACGCGGTGTTGATCACGTGCGCCGGCCGCCCCCGCTCCACCAACCGGGGGACCCAGGCGCGGATGCCGTGGATCACGCCGTAGAGGTTCACGCCGATCACCCAGTCCCATTCCGCCATCGTCAGCTGGTGGATCTTCACCCCGTGCATCGCCACGCCGGCATTGTTGAAGACGAGGGAGACCTCGCCCATCTCCGCCTCGATCCGGTCCGCCGTCTCCATCACCGCGTCCGCGTCGCTGACGTCGAGGGCGTAGCTTCGCGCCGTGCCGCCGTCGGCCATGACCAGTCCGGCCGTCTCTTCCGCCGCCTCGGCGCGGATGTCGCAGGCCGCGACTGCGACGCCCCGCCGCGCCAGCCGCAGGCACAGCGCCCGGCCGATACCGGACCCCGCGCCGGTGACGTAGGCCCGCTGCCCCGGTTCCAGCTTCATGACACCCCGCCTTGGCGCGCCGCGGCGCGTCCCCTAACATCGACCGACGCCATCGAGAGGACCCCGTGAGCGCCATTGACCAGACCGACGCGACCGGCGCCGTCGACACCGCCTACCGCTTCATCCGCCACGCGATCATCACCGGCGAGTTGACGCCGGGGGAATCGCTGCGCGAGGCGCGCCTGGCCGAGCGGATCGGCGTCAGCCGCACGCCCGTGCGCGAGGCGCTGACCCGGCTGAGCGCCGAAGGCCTCGTCGTGCTGGAGCGCTATCGCCGCGGGCACGTCGCCGAGTTCTCGCTGGAGGACGTGGCCGAGGTGTTCCGCCTGCGCGGCAAGCTGGAGGGCCACGGCGCCCGCCGCGCGGCGCGGCGCATCAGCGAGGCCGACCTCGCCCGGCTGGAAGACGTCGAGGCCCGGCTCGAGGCGGCCTTCGCTGAGTTCGGCTGGCACGAGCATCTCGCCCTGTTCGACGAGCTGAACAACGAGTTCCACGGCATCATCGCCGCCGCCGCGGACAGCCCGCGGCTGGACAGGATTCTCGCCTCGTCGCTGGAGCTGCCGGCCTCGATCTTCAACCGGTATTCCGAGCCGGTCGAGGACCGCACCCGCCGGACCCATGTCCAGCACCGGCAGATCATCGACGCCCTGAAGGCCCGCAACCCCGACTGGGCCGAGGCGGCGATGGCCGGGCATCTCTATTCGATCATCCATCTTCCCGGGGCCGACGACTAGGCCGCGACGGGCTGCGCGCCGGCGAGGTGCGCCAGCGTCAGGTCCGCGAAGGCGTCCGCCCGCTCGACATGCGGCAGGTGTCCGCAGCCCGCCAGCACCTCGAGCCGGGCGCCGGGGATCAGGTCGCGGAACGCTTCGCCCTCCACCGGCGGCAGCAGCTGGTCGTCCGCGCCCCAGACGATGAGCGTCGGCACGCGGGCGCGGTGCAGCCACTTGCGCAGGTCGGGATTGTGCAGCCGCGGATTCCACCCCAGCCGGGCGGTCGCCTCGCGGTTCTTCATCTGCACCAGCATCGGATCGCCCTCGGCCTGCGGCATCGCCTCCGCGACGGCGGGATCGCTGAACAGGCGGCGCTGCGTCTCCTCCGGGGACCAGAGGAACAGGTCCCCCTTCGGCGCGCCCTTCACCGCGATGCCCGCGGGGGCGGAGAGGGTCATGGAGGCAAGCGCGGGCGGCTCGCGCACCGCCATCTCGGCGGCGATCCAGCCGCCGATCGAGGCGCCGACGACGTGCACCGGGCCCACGCCCAGCTCGCGCACGAACTCGAGGTAGAAGAAGGCGAGGTCGCCGATCCCGTCCAGCCAGTCGGGCGTGTCCGCCTGGCCGAAGCCCGGATGCTCGGGCGCAATCACCTCGCAGGTGTCGGCGAGCCTGTCGAGGACCGGCAGCCAGACGCCGCCATCGGCCGCGCCGTGCATGAACAGGAGCGGCGCACCGGCGCCCTTGCGGCGCACGGGAACGCGGCAACCGGCGACAGTGAGGGTCTCTTCGGTGATCTGCATGGGGCCTCCTCCCGCAGGTCCGGTGACCCGCGCTCCTCTTTGCGAAAGGTATGCCTTTTCGGCAGGACGGGTCAACCTGCTCGCCGGCGCCCCGTCAGCGCACCTCCGCATTATCAGCATAGGATAAGCCAATTTCCTGCCCCGACCTCGTATCGGCTTGCCCTGCCCATCTGCCCGTTGTTGCATACAAACAGTGGCAGAAGCGGGAGGAGTGTCATGCAACGATTCGATCTCGGCGGGCAGGTGGCGCTCGTCACCGGCGCCGGCAGCGGACTCGGTCTGGCCATGGCCGAGGTGCTGGCCGAGGCGGGGGCGCGGGTGGTCTGCGCGGACATCGACGGAGACGCCGCCGCAAGCGCCGCGGAGCGGATCGGCGGCGAGGCGCTGCCCCTCGACGTTTCCGACCGGCCGCGCCTCGCGGCCGAGGTGGCCGCGATCGCCGAGCGCCACGGCCGCCTCGACATCGCCATCGCCAACGCCGGCATCACTGCGGGGCCCAGCCACATGACGGAGGAGGGCCAACTCTCCGCCGTCCGGGACGAGCTGTGGGACCGCGTGCTGGAGGTCAACCTGACCTCCGTCTTCGCCACCATCCGCGCCGCCGCCACGGCGATGAAGCCGCGCGGCTACGGCCGCATCGTCGCCACCGCCTCGGTCGCGGGGCTGAAGTCCGAGCGGATGGTCGGCTACGCCTATGCCGCCACCAAGGCCGCGGTCATCAACACCGTCCGCCACGCCGCCGTCGAACTCGCACCCCACGGCATCACCGTGAACGCCATCGCCCCCGGCCCCTTCCGCACCAACATCGCGGGCGGACGGATCCGCGATCCGAAGATCGCCGAGATGTTCGCCGAGACGGTCCCGATGCGCCGCATCGCCGATCCGGAGGAGATCAAGGGACTGGCGCTCCTGCTGTGCGCGCCGGCGTCGTCGTTCATGACGGGGACGGTGATCCCGGTGGATGGGGGGATCATGGCGGTGTGAGAGGGGCGTGGGTGCGTGGGTGCGTGAAGCCGCGCGAGGCCCCGGCTCGGAGGCCGGGGCGGGTCGCACCTAGCGTCACCCGTCCCGGCCCTGAGCCGGCAACTGTAACCTCAGGGGTTGGCTGTCGCGTAATCCTTGGCGTCGCGGAGCATGGCGTTGAGGACGGTGAGGAGCTTGCGTGCGACGGCGATGATGGCCTGCTTGGGACGCTTTCCGGCGGCCTCGAGGCGGGCGCGGAAGGCGGCGAAGGCAGGGTCCCGGCGCGAGGCCTGCAGGCCGGCGAGGTAGAGCAGCGAGCGGATCACCGGTCGGCCGCCGGCGATCCTGCGGGGCGGGCTGCGCATCCCGGAGTCGCGCGCGACCGGCGCCAGTCCCGCCAG
>NZ_KB902289.1 GCF_000379485.1 Wenxinia marina DSM 24838 | reverse complement strand
GACTTCTCGCGCCCCGGCAAGCCGACCGACAACGGGTTCATCGAGGCGTTCAATTCGAAGCTCCGGGCGGAGTGCCTGAACGCCCACTGGTTCATGAGCCTTGCCGACGCCCGCGAAAAGCTCGAGGATTGGCGTAGGCACTACAACGAGGACCGACCCCACAGCGCGATCGGATACAACGTCCCGATCGCGATGCATTTTCCCGATGGCGCGACCAGCCCGTCATCGTGAGACGGCCGGAAAAATCCAGCTTCCGGCGGTCCAGCGCTGGGGAGCGGAGCAACGGCCGGAAAAATCCAGCTTCCGGCGGTCCAGCGCTGGGGAGCGGAGCATATGGCCGGAGGGGGACGTCATGGGTGAGACGACTAAGGGGTGCTGTTCAACGCCGCTGCCGAGGTTGCATGTTGCGTTGCCCCTAGAGAATGCAACGAAGCAACATGCTGCACCCCGAAGCTACTGGACGAGAGGTGAACCTCTCTCGGACCACCCATACTTACCAAAGGTGATCCTCAAGTTCCTCCTCCTCTAGGTCGTCGTCAGGGGTCTCATCCAACTCCCTCAGGTCTTTGGCTCTTCGAAACAGCTCGTTAACCTCAGCCCTTGATAAATGACCCATCGCACAGATAGCATTTACTCTGCGAAGAGCTGTCGAGCGGTTAACTCCTAAGGCTCGGCCGATCTCAGCATGGCTAACATACCTCCCTGACTTGAGAGCCTTGAAGAACGGGTTCTCTGCAGGATCATCAGGGAGGTGCGCTGAGGTCACCCATCGGCCGCCATCGAGTGTCCAAGTCTGAGTATCGAGACTATGGTCTCCTTGCGCCCGGTACTTGCCAAACTCTAGAACGAAGCTCGCCTGTCCGGGCCGTGCGATGCTCGGTTTCTTAAGCCCGATGATCACCTCGAATGTCGTTTCTAATGCCGATGAACCTCGCATTTGCTTGCCGCCCTTGTTCGAATGATGGACGAGAATGGTGGCGACACCGAGTCTCTTAAGATTGAGGAAGAAGTCCTGTACTTTCTTGAAGGCTACTGAAGCGTTCTCATCCTCTAGATCGTCCGTCAGCGTGGTTAGGTTATCGAGCACTAGCAGATTGATCTTTCCCCTACGAACCCGGTCGAGAAGGCAGTTTTGACTGTCGAGGTTTGTAAGATCGTAGAAGGCCTTTCCCACTGTCTGGTCCTGCCTAGCTGTGATCGTCAGGTTACTCAGCGCCTGGCTCTGCTCCTCCGGCGTACCGAGTATCCCGTCCGTCCCGACCAGCAATTCTACTCGATCTCGGACGTCCTGCAGATTCATCTCACCATCGACGTAGAGCACCTTAAGAGGCTTGGGAGCGTTCCACGGCCCCACCCTGCCACCACCCGCCACGGCTAGCGCGATACTGAGGGAAAGCATGGTCTTGCCCACCCCTGACGCTGCCCACAGCACCGCGGACTCTTCGGAGCGCAGCCACGGGGAGAGGACGTCGAAGCGGGGACGGAATGTTCGGTTGAGAAGGTCCTCCGCCGTAACGCTGCGAAGAGACTTGGGGTTCTGTTTGGTCATGAACTCGGTCCTTTGGACTGATTCAAGCCAGCCCAATGGCCAGCCCAGAGGCGGTCACACCTCCTAGTCTGGCCGAGTATTGTCCGGGTATCGCTTCAGGTGCTTTAGACGGATCTAAAGGACCAGCGTGAGTAATGGTTAGTCGATGACGATCCTCAACATCAAGTTGTGAAGAAACCCGATGCTATGTCCTTGACCGTAACCCCGGCCGACGGTCTTGTTCTGACTCCAGCCGCCTAAGCGGTCCGCAACCTCTTCCTCCGCTCCGACTTCACGGAGCCGATCTCTGAAAGCGTGGCGCAAGCTGTGCATTGTCTTTCCCGGCCCAAGTTCAAGACGTCGGAAGTAGGCACTGCACGCATTGGAGGCAGAGGTAGCCTTGCATTCTTTAGCATTCGAGTACCGAGGGAAGGCGTGCTCTCCGGTTGTCTCCTCGGTAATCCTCCTCGCCGCCCATAGGGCAGCACCGACTAGAGGAACCGTCCTGTTCGAGCTTGGAGTCTTTAACGGTCGGGTCGGTGTTTCAATGATTTCAAGATGAGGAACATCATCATCCAGCCGGATATGCGCGCGATGAAGACCGACAGCCTCTGCCAATCTCAGACCGGTGTCGGATACTAGCGCTATCAGCCAACGCATATCATCATCGGCCGTGTAGCACGCACTCTGTATACGGCGGATGTCCGACTGATCCATCGATTTCCTACGAACCACGTCTTTACCAAAGCCGGGCACACGGAGGTTTTTGAATGCATTGCTGGCCGTGATCTCGTTCTCGATCAGCATCGTATTTATCACCGGGGTGATGTAGTTGAGATACCGCCTTATGGTGCTGGTGGAAAGCTCTTTGGCCAGCAACGCTTCTACCAGTTCGTTAGCTTGTTTCCGGGTATACTGATCAATTGGAAGATCACCGACGATCGCAGCAACCTCTTGCGCCGTTCTGATACGCGCTCGTCTTGCGTTTTCGGTTCTATCTACGCCAGTCAGCTTCTGGTATTGCTCGACAGCCTCTAGAAGAGTCGGCGCCTGTCTCTCATCAAAATACAGCCGGGCTGCGTGCTCGACGTGGGGAGGATACAGGCCCTTTTGCAGACTTTCGCGGTATGGGCGGTCGGAATATGACGCTAGCAGGTCTTCAAATTCCCCCACCGGCAGTTCATAGCCAGTCGCCCTTCGGGAGTCCCCTGGCTGGAGGCCAATTTTCTGAAGCAGGCCTTCTCCAGCCCTCCGAATCTCGTCAGTTGTAGAGCGGGACCCGCTTCGCCAAACTTCCCATTGTCGGTCTTGTTCGAGGGCGATCTTGTGAGCAGCCGTCGCCGCCTCAGCCTCACTGGCAGTCTTCAATGACTGCACGATCATCCCGTTCGTTCTTTGCGGATAGTATCTCCGAACGTCATCCGGGATACGACGCCTAAAATACCAAGTATTGGACTTCTTGAGAATGTAGCGAGCGATGACTTCGAATGCTCCGAATCGGACGAGAGTGACAGGCATGTGTTACCCCATGTGTCACCTCAACAGCGAGTACCTTCGGCTAAGCCTCTGATAAAGCGTAGTGTTTGAAAGGTCTAGTGGCGCGCTGGGGAGGATTCGAACCCCCGACCCCTTGATTCGTAGTCAAGTACTCTATCCAACTGAGCTACCAGCGCGCGGGGTGGGTGCGATGTAACGGCCGGCCCGGGGCATTGCAAGGGGCAATCCGGGGACCCATCGAAGCGACGTCAGGGCGCCCCCGCTCCGCCGCGGCGGAGCGGCGAGGCGGACCGTGGTCCGCTGTAAGGTGACGTGGCGAAGTCCGATGCGGGACGGCGGTCGAGGGCGCCGGCGTGATCCTGCGGGACCGCGGCCCCAGGGCCCGGGACGGCGCCGAGCGCCTCGAGGGCCGGCGACAGCGGATCACGCTGGTCCGTCCGCAGGGCGCCGGCCGGGACCGTCGCCATCGGGACGTTTGCCCCCGGCATCCGCCAGCCCACCCCGAGCGCCAGCTTCACCGTGACGACGGTCAGCAGGATGACCGCGAAGGTGCCGATAGAATAGAGCAGACGCGGGTCTATGCCGGGGCCGGGCGCGGCCGCGGCCATGCGCTTCTGCCGGTCGGTCAGCCGCTCGGGCGGGAGCGCGTCGGTGGACCTCGGCTGACCGCCGGCGGTGACCCAGGCCCGTTCGATCGGCGTCAGCGGTCGTGTTTCGGTCTGTGTCATCGGATGGGGCGATTCTGTCTGCGGGTCGCAGGAGAGCGGGCGTTTCCGGCAAAAATCGGGAAGGGGCGGGACATCCGCCACTCACTCCGCCGCGGCGCGCAGGTCGATCCGGCTCTTGGGCAGGGTGAGGCGGAACTCGGTCCCCTCCGGCCCCGACCGGACGAGCGACAGCTCTCCGCCGTGCCCCCGCGCCAGCTCGGACGCGATGGTGAGGCCGAGGCCCGAGCCGCCCTTGGCGACGCGGCCCTGGAACGGCTGGAACAGGTGCTCCTTCGCCTTCGGCGGCAGGCCGGGGCCGGTGTCGGTGACGGTCACGACCCAGGCCTCGTCCTCCTCGGCCGCCTGCACGCAGATCTCGCCCGGCTCCCCGCTCGCGACGATGGCGGCGCGGGCGTTGCGAACGAGGTTGAGGAGGATGCGGAACAGCTGTTCGCCGTCGGCGCGCAGCGTCAGGCCGACCGGCACGTCCTCGGAGAACGAGACGTCGTGCTCGCCTGCCGCGAGCCGCTCGCTCTCGATCACGTCGGCGACGACCTGGGCGATCGCCACCCGGCCGAGCTGCGGCGGCGGCTCTTCCGCCCGGCCGAAGGCCAGCGTCGATTCCGTGAGATTCACCGCCCGCGCGATGGAGCCGACGAGCTTTGGCGCGAGGCGGCGCACGGTCGGATCGTCCGACCCTTCCAGCCGGTCGACGAACAGCTGTGCCGAGGTGAGGATGTTGCGCAGATCGTGGCTGACCTTGGCCACCGCCGAGCCAAGGAGGGCGAGACGCTCCTTCTGCTTCAGCGACTGCGTCAGCTGCGTCTCCATCGCCTGAAGGGCGTTCTCGGCCTCGCGCAGCTCGCGCACCTTGGCGGTCGGCTCGATGATCCGCCGGGCATCCTCGGGCGCGGTGGCGTAGTCGTTCATCTGCTCGATGACGCCGCGGATCGGCGTCACGATGAGGATGCGCACGGCGACGAAGAGGAGCGCGGCCGTCACGATCGAGATCACCGCCGACAGGGCGAGGATGCGCAGGCCGTAATCCAGCATCGCGGCGCGCAGCGGCCCGGTCTCCATCGTCACCTCGATCAGGAGACCGCCCTCCTGCACGGGCTTGCCGATGATGCGGATGATCCGGTTCTCGGGGTCGACCAGCGTGGCGAGGCCGTCGCGGATCAGCGCCCACGAGGACGGGTCGCGCAGGTCGTAGGTGGCGCTGATCGGCGCCGGGATCGGCGAGGACAGCACCAGCTGGCGCACCTCGTCCCGGCGCAGCACGACGTTGAAGACACCGGCGTTGTCCAGCAACTCCTGCTCCAGCCCGGGGTCGATGATGTCGTCGGCGAGCAGCGCGAGCGAGGCGATCTGCGCCCGCTCCAGCCGGAGCATGAGGTAATCTTCGCGGAATCGCGCCACCGAGGGCACGAAGATCAGCACCTCGGCCAGCATGACGAAGACGAGGGTCAGGACGAGGAAGCGGCCGGACAGGGTGTTGAACATCGGAACGCGCGCGCGGCCTCTCGCGGGGGTGGGGCTAGAGATAGGGCGCGAACACGGTTTTGTCAGTGGGAGGGGGCTGCGGCGGAGAGTCCCGATTCGGGAGGGGGCTTTTTGCAGTCTCTGCGCGTCTGGTGCGCTGCGGTCCGAAGAAGTGCCGGGTCAGGCCCGGGGCGCGGCGAGCTCGATCTTCAAGGGGCTTCGACAGGAGGGCGGCGGATGGCCGGTCAGCCGCTTTCGACGGTCGCTATCCGTGATTTATCGTGCAGCTCCGCACGACCGCGCTGTCGCGCGGTTGCCTCACCCAAGCGGCTGGCCGGGGGGCGGCCAGCCGCTGCCCGGGCCGCTTGTGCGGCTGTTCCGGGCGGGGCGTGGCGCAGCGGTGCGACACAGTTGGCCCCTGACGACAGACCCCCGTCCCCTCGCACCCCGTCTACCTCCCCCACCGCTGCACCAGCCGCACCGCCCGCTTCACCCACGGGTTCTCGAACAGCTGCGGGCCGTAATAGCTGCCGGCGGCGCGCTTCCCCGCCTCCTGCAGCGTCGGGTAGGGCAGCACGGTCGAGGTGAAGGCGGTCAGCTTCAGCTTGTTGGCGATGGCCATGCACCAGGGCGCGATCAGCTCGCCCGCGTGGGCGCCGACGATGGTGGCGCCGACCGGGCGGCCGTTCACGGCCATGACCTTGACGAAGCCCTCCTGCCGGCCGCTCGCCACCGCGCGGTCGCTCTCATCGAAATTCGCCCGGAGCACCTTCAGCCGGCCCCCGTGCGCCTCGCGCGCCTGCGCCTCGGTCAGGCCGACCTGCGCCAGTTCGGGGTCGGTATAGGAGACCCACGGGATGTGCCGCGTCTCGGCCTTCACCGGCAGGCCCAGCGCCGCGGCGCGCACGACGAGTCCGCCGTGATAGCCCGCGACATGGGTGAACTGCATTCCGCCGGCCGCGTCGCCGACGGCGTAGACGCGGCGGTTCGAGACCGAGCGCAGGCCCCTGTCCACCTCGATTCCCTTCGGCGAGTGCGTCACCCCCCCGGCGTCCAGCCCAGTGTCGAGGTTCACCCGCCGCCCCACCGCCATCAGCAGGTGCGAGCCGGTGAAGTCGCCCGCGCCGGTGTGGACGGTGACCCCCTGCCCCGGCCCACCCGACACCCGCTCGACCTTCGCGCGCTCGACCAGCTCCACGCCCTCAGCGCGGAGCGCGTCCAGCACGATGGCCGCCGCCTCGGGATCATCCTTGGGCAGTCCCTTGCTGCCCTCGATCACCGTCACCCGGCAGCCGAGGCGGCGGTGGGCCTGCGCCATCTCCATCCCGATCGGGCCGCCGCCGACGACCAGCAGGTGCTCGGGCCGCTCGCGCAGGTCGAAGATCGTCTCGTTGGTCAGCACCTCGACCCCGTCGAGCCCCGGGATGTCCGGCACCAGCGGCGACGAGCCGGTGGCGAGGACGAAGCGGCGGGCCTTGATCCGGTGCCCGCCCGCCTCGACCTCGGTTTCGGAGACGAAGCGGGCGCGGGCGCGGATGACGGTGCAGCCGAGCCCCTCGAAGCGGGACTGGCTGTCCATCGGCTGGATCGCCTCGATGACGGCGCGGACGTGGTCCTTGGCCGCGGGGAAATCGACCTGCACCTCGCCGGCGGTCACGCCGAACCGGCCATGGCGCATCCGGTGCGCCTGCTCGGCCGCGGCGATCAGCGCCTTGGACGGGATGCAGCCGTAGTTCAGGCAGTCGCCGCCCATCTCGCCGGCCTCGATCAGCACCACGCGCGCGCCCATCTGCACCGCCCCCGCCGCGACGGTCAGCCCGCCGGAGCCGGCGCCGATCACGCAGATGTCGGTCTCGATCCGGTCCATGTCAGACGCCTTTCCGGCCGCGCACGGCCTTGAGCAGGAGGGGCAGCGCGGCGAGCGCGCAGAGGCCGAGGATCGGCAGCAGGATCCGCGGCTCGAAGATGATGCCGAGGTCGGGCGTGCCGCCTTGCGCGAAGACCGCGCCGAGGCCGGCCCCGACCGAGGTGAAGACGAGGGCGCCGGGCACGATGCCGAGGGCGGTGGTCACCACGAAGGGGACCAGCGGCACGCCGACGAGGGCGGGGACCAGGTTGGCGACGAAGAACGGCACCGCGGGGACGAGTCGGATCAGGAACAGCATCGACCACAGGTTCTCGTCGATGCCCTGCTTGATCCGCTTCACCAGCCCCTCGCCCGCCTCCATCCGCCGCGCCAGCCGCTCGCCCAGGCCCCAGCGGGCGGCGAGGAAGATGGCGATGGCGCCGATCGTGGCGCCGGCCACGTTGTAGAGCACTCCGGGAAAGGTGCCGAAGAGAAAGCCGCCGGTCAGCGTCGCCACGGTCGCGCCGGGCAGCGAGAAGGCGACGATGGCCACGTAGGCCGCGATGAAGGCGGCCACGGTGGCGAGGTAGTGCGAATCGCGGAAGGCGAGCAGCGCCTCGCGGTTGTCGCGCAGCGTCTCGAACGAGAGGCTGTCGCGGAACAGCACGAACCCGGCGACGGCGACGACGGCGATCGCGATCAGCGGCAGCCGCCGCAGCCAGGGCGAGCGGTCGTCGGCGTCCGGTCGATCCGTCATCGTGCGTCCTTCCATTGCGCCCGACATGGCGCGCGGGGGGCGGCGCGGCCAGCCTTCTCACGCCGCCTTGACCTCTCTACGCCGTTCCGTGGCCCCGCGTTACCGGACGGGCGCGATTCCCGGCGCCTCCGGCCCTCCGGGCTGTTGACAGCCCCCCGGACCCCCCTTAGGGAGCGGGCTTCGAGATTTCCGTTTCACGGGGCCGCGCCCCGCGACCAGATGTGGAGCACCCGCGATGAGCAAGCGCACCTTCCAGCCGTCCAACCGGGTCCGCAAGGCCCGTCACGGCTTCCGCGCCCGCATGGCGACGAAGGGCGGCCGCAAGGTCCTCAACGCCCGCCGCGCCCGCGGCCGCAAGCGTCTGTCGGCCTGAGCCGACCCGCTGTGGACGAGATGACGCCGCCGGCGTCCCCGGAGACGGGGGCGCCGGCGGTTTCCGTTCGTCCGGACCCCGGGCCGCGGCTGACGGTCCTGTCGAAACGGTCCGAGTTCCTGAAGGCCGCCGCCGCCCGCCGCGCGGGCGTGCCCGCCCTCGGCCTGCAGGGCCGCGACCGCGGCGACGGGGATCCGGCGATCCGCGTCGGCTTCACCTGTTCCAAGAAGGTCGGCAACGCCGTCGCCCGCAACCGCGCCAAACGCCGCCTGCGCGAGATCGCCCGGGCGATCCTGCCGGACGAGGGCCGGCCGGGCTGGGACTACGTCCTGATCGGCCGGCGGGACGAGACGGCGGGGCGGGACTTCGTCGCCCTGCAGGACGACCTCCGCCGCGCGCTCGCGCGGGTCCACGGATGAGCCCGGGCGCCCGCCTCCTCGCCCTGCCCGTCCGCGCCTACCGCCTGCTCCTGTCCCCCTGGGTCGGGCATTCGTGCCGCTACCAGCCGACCTGCTCGGTCTACGCACTTGAGGCGTTGGAGAGGCACGGCGCGCTGAAGGGCGGCTGGCTGGCGGCGCGGCGGATCGGGCGGTGCCACCCGTGGGGCGGTTCGGGCTACGATCCGGTGCCGTAGGGTCAGTGCCCGGGGTGACTTTCGATGCCTTCCCGGCCAGACTGCCCGTCGACAGACCGGGAGACGTCCGATGCACCGCCGCCACGCCCTCGCCCTGCTCGCCGCCATGCTTCTCGCCGCCCCGGCCGCGGCCGACACGCTCTACGTCCTCGACACGAACGACGGTTTCCTGAACCTGCGCGCGGGTCCCGGGACGACCTACGGCATCATCGAGCGGCTGACCGGCGGCCAGATCGTGGACCGCCTCGGCAGCTCGGGCGAGTGGGATCAGGTACGGCTGTCGGACGGCCGAACGGGGTGGGCGCATTCGGGCTACATGGGCTGGGAGTACCGGCCGCAGCGCGCCTACGACCTGATGGTCGTGCGGACGAACGACGGATACCTCAACCTGCGCTCCGGCCCGGGGACGAACTACGGCATCGTCCGGCGGCTGAACTGGGGTCAGCGCCTGTTCTTCCTGGAAGAGCGGGGATCGTGGTTCCGGGTGTCCCTGCCGGAGGGAACCTCGGGCTGGGCGAGCGCGCGCTACCTCACCCCGGCCTGGTAGAGCGGGACCTGGTAAAGCGGGGCCGGCGGACCGGCCCCGCACCCTGTCTCACATCGCCTCGACGACGCCGCAGGCGATCCGGTCGCCGGCGCCGGCCTCGGCCATGTAGCTGTCGGGGTTGGCGTGCACCATGATGGCCGAGCCGTCCTCGTCCATCAGCGGCGCGCCCGTGTCGCCGGACACGCTCAGCCGCTCGCTGACGATGTCCGCCTCGACCACGCCCTCGGCGGTGGCAAAGACGTTGGGCAGGTCGCCGGCGTGGGCGCCGGCCTCGTTCATCAGGCCGTGCTCGTTGCCGTCGGGCGCGTAGTGGTCGCCCGCGGCCTCGAAATCGGGCTCGCATGTGCCGACCTGGTGGACGTGGAAGCCGTGGCCGCCCTCGGGCACGCCGGTCAGTCGCACCTCGAACAGCAGGCCGTTCGGCGTGTCGGTCATCATCACCTCGCCCATCGGCGCGCCGTCGGCGCCGACGAGGCTGGCGGTGGCATCCTGCGCGGCAGCCAGGGTCGGCAGCGCCAGCGCGGCGGCGAGTGTCGGGATCAGTCGCATCGGAATCCTCCGGGGGGTCAGGAATGTCGCCGCCGGCCTCCCGCCCGCGGCTCCTGACAACCGAACGGCCCGCGCGCGGTGATGTTCCGCGCTGCGTGCTTGCCCGGCGGGGGCCCGCGCGGTATCTGCCGCCCATGCTCGACGAGGCCGACGACGACATCCACCCGCTGCTGAACGGCGCTCCGAAGACGACGGAGTTCCGCAAGCTGCGCAAGCGCATCGTCGCGAACGTGCGCGAGGCGCTGGACGCCTACGGCATGGTCACGCGCGGCGACCGCTGGCTGGTCTGCCTGTCGGGCGGCAAGGACAGCTACACGCTGCTGGCGGCGCTGGTGGAGCTGCAATGGCGCGGGCTGCTGCCCGTCGACCTGCTGGCCTGCAACCTCGACCAGGGACAGCCCGGCTTTCCCGCGACCGTGCTGCCGGAGTTCCTGCAGCGGATGGGCGTGCCGCACCGGATCGAGTACGCGGACACCTATTCCATCGTGATCGACAAGGTGCCTGCCGGCCGGACGATGTGCGCCCTCTGCTCGCGCCTGCGCCGCGGCAACCTCTACCGCATCGCGCGCGAGGAAGGGTGCAGCGCCGTGGTCCTCGGTCACCACCGCGACGACATCCTCGAGACGTTCTTCCTCAACCTCTTCCACGGCGGCAAGCTGGCGACGATGCCGCCCAAGCTGCTCAACGACGAGGGCGACCTGATGGTGCTGCGGCCCCTCGCCCACGTGGCCGAGGCGGATTGCGAGCGGTTCGCCCGCGCGATGGACTACCCGATCATCCCCTGCGACCTGTGCGGGTCGCAGGACGGGCTGCAGCGCCAGCAGGTCAAGGCGATGCTGGACGAGTGGGAGCGGCGCAGCCCCGGCCGGCGGCAGAAGATGTTCTCGGCGCTCGGCCAGGCGCGGCCGTCGCACCTCCTCGACCCCGCGCTCTTCGACTTCCAGGGACTGCGCCCCGAAGGTCCCGCCCGTTAACGACCCGGTCACCCGCGCCCTCTAGGGTGGTGCGGACGCAAGACCGGAAGGGACGGATGTCGCACCAGCATGGCCACGCCGGCGCCGCCGCCCTCTGGCGCTCCCTTCTGGGACGGATCGGCGGGCGGCGGGCGCTCGCGCTACCCGCGCTCGGCCTTCTCGGCCTCCTCGCCGGCGGCGCCGTCGGCGCGGCCGTCGCCCTCCTCAGCGCCGCTGTCGTTCTGCTGGGCTTCGGCTCCGGCTCCGCCCGGTCCGCCATCGCCCGACCGCCGCTGACCGGCCGCGCCGCCCTCCTGCGCGCCCTGGGCGGCGCCCTGGCGTCTCCCGCCCCCATCGCACCCGTCGCCATGGTGATCGAGATCGACCGCTACCGCACGCTGGCCGAGCGGTTCGATCACCGCGTGCTGTCCGACCTGGGCGAGCGGGTGCTCGGCCGCCTGTCGGAGGTGCTGCGCGCCGGCGACGTGATCCAGCCTCTCACGGCCCAATCCTTCGGCCTGGTGGTTCGCGGGAGCGACCGCCTCGACCTCGCGGCGGTGATGCAGCTTGCCGGCCGCCTGCAGCGGCAGCTGTCCGACCCGTTCGAGGTGGGGGGAGCGCGCATCCGTCTGAGCGCCTCGATCGGCTTCGCGATGGCCGTGCGCCTGCCCCGCGCCGATCCGGACGCGATGCTGCAGGCCGCGTCGCTCGCCGCGCTCGACGCCCACCGCAACGGCCCCAGCGCGATCCGCAGCTACTCCGCCGCCCTGAAGGAACGGGCCGATTCGGTGAACGCCCTCGCCGACCAGGTCGCCGACGCGCTGGAGCGGGGCGAATTCGTCGCCTACTTCCAGCCCCAGGTCGAGGCCGGCACCGGCCGGCTGACGGGGGTCGAGGCGCTGGCGCGGTGGCAGCACCCCGACCGCGGCCTCGTCTCCCCGGCGGAGTTCCTGCCGGCGCTGCAGATCGCCGGCCGCATGGATTCGCTGGGGGCGCTCATGGTGCGCGATGCCCTCGCCGCGCTGCGCCGCTGGGACGGGCTCGGCTACGCCGTGCCGCGCGTCGCGGTGAACTTCTCGGGGGACGAACTGTCCGATCCCCGCCTCATCGACCGCATCGGGTGGGAGCTCGATCGGTTCGAGCTGGCGCCGGACCGGCTGGTCGTGGAAGTTCTCGAGACCGTCGTCGCGAACGGATCCGAGGACGTGGTGATCCGCAACCTTGCCGGACTGGCCCGCCTCGGCTGCCGGCTCGACCTCGACGATTTCGGCACCGGCCATGCCGCGATCACCTCGATCCGGCGCTTCGCGATCGAACGGATCAAGATCGACCGCAGCTTCGTCACCGGCATCGACGCCGACCCCGAGCAGCAGAAGATGGTCCAGGCGATCCTCACCATGGCCGACCGCCTCGGCCTCGACACCCTGGCCGAGGGGGTGGAGACCGCGGGCGAGCAGAAGATGCTCGCCGAGCTCGGCTGCGGTCACCTCCAGGGCTACGGCATCGCCCGCCCGATGCCGATGGACGAGCTCGAGACCTGGATCCGGGGACGTCTCGAGGGCGCCCCCCCGCCGATCCGGTTCCAGCGACCGACCGGCTGACAATTTCATCGCGACACGCAGCGCCGATGCCGGTGTCCGGCAGGCGCCGGAAGGGGCGCGAACGATCGAGGGGGACGAACGGCAATGGGTCGTGCATCCGCGCACGCGGACCGGCCCACGCAGGACGCGGGCCACTCCATTGCGAGCGCCGAGCTTCGCAGCGGCATCGACCGGCCTTTCAACTCACCGCTGGCCGCGGCACTCTGACGGTCACGATGGGTCTCCGGCCGCGGGCCATGGCGACCCGCCGCCCCCTGCAGAAGGCGAAACCGATGCCGACCCTCCACCCCGCGCCGTCCGTCCGGCAGATCGTCCGGCTCGGCGCCTTCTCGTGCCACCTCGTGGAGCACGAGAACGATCTCACGCTGATCGACACCAACTTCGCGGGCTCGCACAAGGGCGTGCTGGCCGAGGTGGAGCGGATCGGCAAGCCGCTCGCGCGCGTGCTGATCACCCACGCCCATTCCGACCACGTCGGCGCCCTCGACGCGCTGACGGCGGCGCTGCCCGACGTCGAGGTCGTCGCCTCGGCGCGGACGGCGCGGCTGCTGGCGGGGGACCGCAGTCTCGATCCGGACGAGGCGGGCATGAAGCTCCGGGGCGGCTACACCACGGTGAAGACGCGGCCCGGCCGGCTGGTCGCGGACGGCGACGTGGTCGCGGGGTTCCGCACGATCGCCACGCCCGGCCACGCGGTGGGGCACGTGTCCTACCTTCACGAGCCGACCGGCCACCTCTTCAGCGGCGACGCGCTGATCTCGGCCGGGGGCGGGCTGCACGTGAGCGGCGTCTTCCGGCTACGCTTCCCCTTCCCCTACTTCGCGACCGCCAGCCTGCCGATGGCGGTGGACAGCGCGCGCCGTCTGGCGGCCCAGTCGCCGACGGCGATCTTCCCGGTGCACGGCCCGGCGGTCCCGGACGCCGGACCGGCGCTGCAGCGCGCCCTCGCCGAGGCGGAGCGCGCCGCGGCCCGGTCCTAGAAGCCGAACAGCAGGCTCAGACCGGACTGCCCGCCCCGCTGCACCACGCGGCTGTCGGTGCCCCGGCCGAACTGGAAGACGGCCTGCGCGTTGCCGCCGCCGCTCTGCCGGACGTCGGCCGCGTGGCCGCGGCCCCGCTGGCGGATCAGCGCCCGGTTGCCGGCGCCGCTCTGGCTCACCCCGGCGCCGTTGCCGGCGCCGCGTTGGCGCACGTCGGCGCCGTGGCGCAAGCCGTAGAGCGTCAGGCCGAGGTCGAACAGCGCCGCCTCCTCGGCGGTGCGGGCCTGCCAGTCGAAGCGGATCGTGCCGTCCGCCGCCGCAGGCAGCGGCGCGGCGAGGGCGGCGGCGAGAAGAAGCGGTCTCAGCATGTCCCCCTCTCCCTCAGCGCTCGATCGGGCAGTCGCGGGTGCGGCCGCCG
Source organism: Wenxinia marina DSM 24838 (assembly GCF_000379485.1). Lineage (GTDB taxonomy): Bacteria > Pseudomonadota > Alphaproteobacteria > Rhodobacterales > Rhodobacteraceae > Wenxinia > Wenxinia marina. The sequence continues at coordinate 55,917 of NZ_KB902289.1, read as the reverse complement.
ACGGTGATGGACAGGCTCGCGCCGGGCACGTCGCCGACGGTCGCCTCGCCGAGGAGCAGGGTCTCGCCCGCGGCCGCGGAGAACGGTCCGTCCTGCCGCATCGACAGGCCCGGCCGCGACAGGTCGAGCGCGTAGCTGCCCGAAACGGCAGCGTCCGCCGCGACGATGGCGCGCCAGGTGCCGCCGTCCCGCTCGAGCCGGCAGTCGGGACCGATCGCCGCGCGGGCGGCCTCGGGTTGGGCCGTGTCCGGCACGGTGGCCGGCGCGGCGCAGGCGCCGAGAAGAGAGAGGACGGCGAGGGTGGAGGTCGTGACGGGGGTCATGTGCATCTCCTTGTCTCCGGGTGGTGTCTCCGGGTGGGGTGGCGGCGCGGGAACTCGTCCCGCGCCTCCGTGTCGGTCACTCCTGGACGATCACCGCGACGTTGCCGCGGCCGCCCTGGCGGACGTAGGCGTCGCTGCCGCGGCCGGCCTGGATCACGCCCAGCGCGTTGCAGCGGCCGGTCTGGCGGACGTCGGCGTCGAGCCCGCGGCCGATCTGCGCGACGCCGAGGACGTTGCAGCGGCCGGTCTGGTCGGTCGTCACCTGGTTGTGGGCCCCGGACTGGCCGACGACGGTGCGGTTGCGCCAGCCGTCCTGCGCCGAGATCGTCGTGTTGCCGCGCCCGTTCTGGGTCACGGTCATGCGGTTGTGCCCGCCGCCCTGGTAGAGGCCCAGCTCGTTCCAGCCGCCCCACTGGTCGACGGTGACGCGGTTCGGCTCGGCGGCGGCGCCACTGGCGAGGGCAAGGACGATCGCGCCGGAGGCGGCGAGGCGGGTGAGGATCGTGGTCGTCATGTCGGCAGCTCCATCTGCTGAGGGCGCCTCGGGATGAGCGGCGCCGGTGAGGACGAAGCTGGGGGGTGTGGCAGAAATACCCAATATCGGCGGGAAGTTAGCCGATGAGTGCGGCGGCGCTATTGCCTATCGGACGGGGTGTTTGGGGGCTGTCGGGCAGGGAGGCGCGGCACGGGCCGGGCCTTGATGCAACGAAGTCCCGTGCTGCGCGAGGTCCCGGGTCAGGCCCGGGACGGTGATCGACGTCAGGGCGGCGTCTGGCCGCGGCCGGACGCGCCAACGATGCGGTGAGAGCGGTTTATCTCTCCACCCCCGGACAACCTCGATCGTCTCGCAGGTGGCGAGGTAGCGTCTGGCCGGGGGGCGGCCAGACGCTGCCCGGGCCGCTTGCGCGGCTGATTCCGGGCGGGTCTAGAAGATACCGCGGAGCGGCAGTTCCCTACGGGTCTTCGCCGCGGAGCCCACCCACCTCAGGCGAACTGCTCGCGAATCAGCCGCTCCTCCAGCCCGTGGCCGGGATCGAACAGCAGCCGGTGCGCCACCGCCGGCTCGCTGCGAATCTCCACCCGGCGCACGAACTTGACCGACCGCGTGTCCGCATCGGCCATGACCGGCCGCCGCTCGGCGTCGAGCACCTCGAATACCACCTCCGCCCGCTTCGGCAGCAGCGCGCCGCGCCAGCGGCGCGGCCGGAACGGCGCGATGGCGGTGAGGGCCAGGACGCCGGAGCCGATGGGCAGGATCGGGCCGTGGGCGGAATAGTTGTAGGCGGTCGATCCGGCGGGCGTCGCGACGAGGGCGCCGTCGCAGACCAGCTCCTCCATCCGCATCCGGCCGTCGACCCAGACCCGCAGCTTGGCCGCCTGCGGCCCGGCGCGCAGCAGCGACACCTCGTTGATGGCGAGGCCCTCGTGCACCTCGTCCTCGAGGTCGGTCGCCCGCATCGCCAGCGGGTTCAGCAGCGCCTCCTCGGCATCGGCCACCCGCTCGGGCAGGTCGTCCTCGGCGTAGCCGTTCATCAGGAAGCCGACGGTGCCCCGGTTCATCCCGTAGACCGGCAGGTCCAGCCCCTCGGTGGCGTGCAGCGTCTGCAGCATGAAGCCGTCGCCGCCGAGGGCGACGAGGACGTCCGCCTCGTCCACCTCGGCATCGCCGTAGCGGGCGGCGAGGCGGTCGCGGGCCTCGCGGGCGAGCGGCGCCTCGCTCGCCACGAAGGCGATCGTCATCGGCATGGCGTCTGGCGTCCCCTCCGGTCCCGCGCGAGGCGGAGGATGGGCCGACGCGGATCGGAAAGGCAAGGGGCGCACCGGAAACGTGCGCCGCCGCAGAGTACCCGCGCCGTGTCGCATTGGCGCTTTTGACGCGGGGAGCGGTCCGCTAAGAGGGCGCCAGCCCGTCCAGCCCCGAGGAGCGCCCGCATGAACGCCCCCACCCGCGACCCCGGTTTCTTCACCGAGGACCTCGCCAGCCGCGACCCCGAGATCGCCCGCGCCATCGCCGGCGAGCTGGGCCGCCAGCGCCACGAGATCGAGCTGATCGCGTCCGAGAACGTCGTCTCCAAGGCGGTCCTGCAGGCGCAGGGCTCGGTGATGACGAACAAGTACGCCGAAGGCTATCCCGGCCGGCGCTACTACGGCGGCTGCGAATGGGTCGACGTCGCCGAGGAGCTGGCGATCGCGCGGGCGAAGGAGCTGTTCAACTGCGGCTTCGCCAACGTGCAGCCGAACTCCGGCAGCCAGGCGAACCAGGGCGTGTTCCAGGCGCTGCTGAAGCCCGGCGACACGATCCTCGGCCAGAGCCTCGACGCGGGCGGGCACCTCACCCACGGCGCGAAGCCGAACCAGTCGGGCAAGTGGTTCAACGCCATCCAGTACGGCGTGCGCCAGCAGGACAGCCGCATCGACTACGATCAGATCGCGGCGCTTGCGGCGGAGCACCAGCCGAAACTCATCATCGCAGGCGGCTCGGCGATCCCGCGGATCATCGACTTCGCCCGGATGCGCGAGATCGCGGACAGCGTCGGCGCGTATCTGATGGTCGACATGGCGCACTTCGCGGGGCTGGTGGCGGCGGGCCTCTACCCCTCGCCCTTCCCGCATGCGCATGTCGCGACGACCACGACGCACAAGACGCTGCGGGGCCCGCGCGGGGGGATGATCGTCACCAATGACGAAGGCATCGCCAAGAAGGTGAACTCCGCCATCTTCCCGGGCATCCAGGGTGGGCCGCTGATGCATGTGATCGCCGCCAAGGCCGTCGCCTTCGGCGAGGCGCTGCGGCCGGAGTTCCGCACCTATCAGGAGCTGGTGGTCAAGAACGCGCAGGCGCTGGCGGACGAGCTGATGAAGGGCGGGCTCGACATCGTCACCGGCGGGACGGACAGCCACGTGATGCTGGTCGACCTGCGGCCGAAGGGCGTGAAGGGCAACGAGACCGAGGCCGCGCTGGGCCGTGCGCACATCACCTGCAACAAGAACGGCATCCCGTTCGACCCCGAGAAGCCGACCGTGACGTCCGGCATCCGCCTCGGCAGCCCGGCGGCCACGACCCGCGGCTTCGGCGAGCCGGAGTTCCGGCAGATCGCCCGCTGGATCACCCGCGTCGTCGAGGGGCTGGCTGCGAACGGCGCCGAGGACAACGGCGCGGTCGAGGCCGAGGTGAAGGCCGAGGTCGAGGCGCTGTGTGAGCGGTTCCCGGTCTACACCGACCTCTGACCCGATCCGCCGGGGCGTGATCCCGCCGCGCCCCGGCCTACATCGCCCGCCGCGGCGCGTGGACGCCGCACGATGACCAAGGCCGATGCCCTACCGCTGGACGATTCCCGAGCCCGATCCCGGCGCGCCCGCCGCGGAACTGCACCTGTGGCCGCACCGCTCGCTGCCGCCGGTCGGCTTCGTCTGGGCGATCTCGTTCATGGCGGTGATGCTGGCGCTGCCGCTGGTCGCCGTGCTGGGCTCGGCGGTGCTGTGGGGGCTCCTGCCCTTTCTTCTGGGCGCCATCGCCGCGCTGTGGTGGGCGCTGCGGCGCTCCACCGGGGACGGCGCGCTGACCGAGGTGCTGGGCCTGTGGCCGGACCGGATGCGGCTGGTCCGCTCTGCCCCGCGCAAGGCCGAGCAGACATGGGAGGCGGACCCCTACTGGGTCGAGATCCGCCTCCATGAAGAGGGCGGCCCGGTCGAGGGTTACCTGACCCTCCGGGGCGCCGGACGCGAGGTCGAGCTCGGCGCGTTCCTCAGCCCGGAAGAACGGCGCGCGCTGCGCACCGACCTGCAGCGACGGGTCGCGGCGCTGTCGCGGCGCCCGGACGCCTGATCTCAGGCGGCGCTGCCGATCGGCCAGGCGAGCTCTTCCAGCTCGGTTTCGGTCAGCCAGTCGAACAGGTCGCGCGACTGGCTGGTCAGCCGGCGGGGATCGAGCCGGCCGCGCTTGGCGTCGAGCGCCTGGCGGGCAGCCTGTTGCTGGGTTCGGGATTGTGCCAACATGGCCCCATCTCCTCCACAGAACAACTTACATTACGTTAAGCGCAGCCGACGAAACGCCGTCAGCGCCGCAGTGTTCCAGACAAATTTGCGAAAGACGGACCGGCCGGCGGGCTCTCGCCGAACCGCCGGTGCGTCAGCCCAGACGGTTCTTCACCATCGGCCCGACCCGGCCGAAATCCATCTGGCCGGCATGTCGCTCCTTGAGGACGCCCATGACCTTGCCCATGTCGCGGATCGAGGTCGCACCGACCTCGGCGATCGCGGTGTCGATGGCGGACTCGGTTTCCGCCTCGTCCAGCTGGCGCGGCAGGAACTCCTCGATCACCTTTACCTCTTCGATCTCCTTCTCGGCCAGTTCCAGCCGGCCGCCCTCCTCGTAGGCGCGGGCGCTCTCCTGCCGCTGCTTGACCATGCGGCCGAGGATCGACAGCACGACGTCGTCCGACACGCCGCCATCCTCGCCCTCGCCACGGGCCGCGATGTCGCGGTCCTTGATGGCGGCGTTGATCAGCCGCAGCGTCGACAGCCGCTCGGCCTCCTTCGAGCGCATCGCGTCCTTGAGGGCGGCGTTGATGCGCCCGCGCATGTCCGTCGTCATGTGGGTGCCGGTCCTTGAGTGGTGGGAGGCAAGGGGCCAAGGTATCCGCTCCGCCGGCCCCTTTCAACGGGCCGGGACCCGAGGTCACGAGCGCGCGGCCCGCCGGCCCTTGACCCCTCCGGGCGCCCCCCGTAGACCGCGCAGCGATCCGCGCGCCCCGGGCCGGTCGGCCCGGCACACCCGGCGCCCGCCCGTCCCAGGAGCCCGCCATGCCCCGCACGATCCCGACCGCCTGCCTCGCCCTCGCCGACGGGACGCTGTTCTACGGCCGCGGCTTCGGCGCGACCGGGGTGACGACGGCCGAGCTGTGCTTCAACACCTCGATGACCGGGTACCAGGAGATCATGACCGACCCGTCCTATGCCGGGCAGGTCGTGACCTTCACCTTCCCCCATGTCGGCAATGTCGGCGTGAACCCCGAGGATGACGAGACGGCGGACCCCGTGGCCGAGGGCATGGTGGTGAAGTGGGACCCGACCGAGCCGTCGAACTGGCGCGCGGCGGAGCCGCTGTCCGACTGGCTGGCCCGGCGCGGCCGCATCGCGATGGGCGGCGTCGACACCCGGCGGCTGACCCGGGCGATCCGGCAGCAGGGCGCGCCGCACGTGGCGCTGGCGCACGATCCCGAGGGCCGGTTCGACATCGAGGCGCTGGTCGCCGCCGCGCGCTCTTTCCGCGGGCTCGTCGGTCTCGACCTCGCCAAGGGCGTGACCTGCGCACAGTCGTACCGCTGGGACGAGATGCGCTGGGCCTGGCCGATCGGCTATGCCCGGCAGGAGACCCCGCGCCACCGTGTCGTCGCCGTCGATTACGGCGCCAAGCGCAACATCCTGCGCTGCCTCGCCTCCTCGGGCGCGGACGTGACCGTCCTGCCGGCCACGGCGACCGCCGACGACATCCTGGCGCTGGAGCCGGACGGCGTGTTCCTGTCGAACGGCCCGGGCGATCCGGCGGCGACGGGAGAGTACGCGGTGCCGGCGATCCGCGGCGTCCTCGACCGCAGCGAGGTGCCGATGTTCGGCATCTGCCTCGGCCACCAGATGCTGGCGCTCGCGCTCGGCGCGAAGACGGTGAAGATGAACCACGGCCACCACGGCGCGAACCATCCGGTGAAGGATCTCGAGACCGGCAAGGTCGAGATCACGTCGATGAACCACGGTTTCACCGTGGACAGCCAGACCCTGCCGTCGGACGTGCGCGAGACGCACGTGTCGCTGTTCGACGGGTCGAACTGCGGCATCCGCATGGACGGACGATCGGTCTACTCGGTCCAGTACCACCCCGAGGCGTCCCCCGGCCCGCAGGACAGCTACTACCTGTTCGAGCGCTTCGCCGAGGCGATGGACCGCCGCAAGACACCGGCCTGACGAGAGCCCTTGCGCGGGAGGCGCCCGGCGGCATCTGGGCGGCGCGCCCCGCGGGCTGCTTAACCGCGAATTAACCAAGGCGCGGAATGGTACCTCCGACAGGGGGCGCCATGGCACGGAACGACCGACAGGACGCGTTGCCGGCGAAGGCTGCGGCGAACACCGCGACGCGGCCCCTCCGGCCCGGCCGACCGGGGACGATCCCCTTCGATCGCGGGGCGGTGCGTCCCGACCCCTCCCTGGCCGGCCGGCTTCCGCCGCAGGACTGGCTGCGTCTCGGCGTTCTTCCCTGGCGCCGCCTGGGCGGGGCGACGGTCGTCCTGACCGATCGGCCGCGGCAGGGGCGAACGGCCGTGAGCTGGCTGGAGTCGCTCTTCGGCCCGATCCGCTTCGCGGTCTGCGACCGGGCGACCCTTCGCGACGCGTTGATCGAGGTGGCAGGGCCCGAACTCGTCGCCCGCGCCGAGACCCGGGTTCGCGCCGCCGAGAGCTGCCGCGGCCTGACGGCGGGGCGCCGCACCGCCTGGAGCCTCCTCGCCGCGCTGGCGGCGGCGGCGGTGTCGCTGACCTCGCCCGCGACGCTCCTCACCGCGCTGATGGGCCTCGTCCTGCTGACGCTCGTCGCGACGACGCTTCTCAAGCTGGCCGCCCTCCTCGCGACCCTGCGGGCCGGACCCCCGGTCGGGGAGATGACGACGGACATGCCCGATATCCTGCCGCTCATCTCCCTTCTCGTTCCCCTCTACCGGGAGACGGAGATCGCGGCCCACCTTCTGCAGCGGCTCGAGGCGCTGGACTACCCGCCCGACCGGCTGGATCTGTGCCTGATCCTCGAGGCGGACGATGCGACCACGGCCGCCACCCTCGCGGAGGCTGCGCTTCCCCCCTACGCGCAGATCGTCACCGTCCCGGAGGGCACGCTGCGGACCAAGCCACGGGCGCTGAACTTCGCTCTGGACTTTGCGCGGGGGTCCATCATCGGCATCTACGATGCCGAGGACGCGCCTGCGCCGGACCAGCTCCGTCTCGTCGCGGCGCGGTTCGCCAAGGCCGGCCCGAGGACCGCCTGCCTGCAGGGCAGCCTCGACTATTACAACACCTCGGCGAACTGGCTCGCCCGGTGTTTCACTCTGGAATATGCCGGCTGGTTCCGGGTTGTCCTGCCGGGCCTCGTCCGGCTGGGCCTCGTCGTGCCGCTGGGGGGGACGACCCTGTTCCTGCGCCGTGCGGCGATCGAAGCGGTGGGCGGCTGGGACGCCCACAACGTGACCGAGGATGCCGACCTCGGCATCCGCCTCGCCCGCCACGGCTACGCCACCGAGATGATCGGCACGGTCACGCAGGAGGAGGCGAACGCCCGCGCCTGGCCCTGGGTGCGCCAGCGGACGCGCTGGCTCAAGGGCTATGCCGCGACCTGGGCCGTGCACAGCCGGCGGCCCTCGCGGCTGGTCCGCGACCTCGGCCTCTGGCGCGCCGCCGGACTGCAGGTGCTGCTCCTCGGCACGCTGACGCAGTTCCTGCTGGCTCCGGTGCTGTGGGGTATCTGGTGGCTCGCCGCCGATGCCGATGCCGGCGCCGGCACGGCCGGGCGCGGGGCGCTGCTGGCCATCACCGTGCTGGCGCTCGCCGTGGACGCGGCGGTTCTGACGCTCGGTGCGGTGCGGGCGGGCAAGGGGCGGCTGTGCGTCTGGATTCCGACGACGCTGCTCTACTTTCCGCTCGCGACCGTCGCGGCGTGGCGCGCCCTGTCGGAATTGCTGGTGCGCCCGTTCTACTGGGACAAGACCACCCATGGGCAGTCACTGCCGCAATGGTCCGTCCCTAACCCGCCCGGTCGGCATCCAGCTTGAGCCGGGTCATGAAGGCGCGGCTGATATGCTGCCGCAGGGCCGCCTCGGCGGCGTCACCGTCGCCCGCCTCGATCGCCCCGACGATGGCCGCATGCTCGTCGAGGGCGCCCACCGCCCGCCCCTCCGCCGCGAGGGAAGTCGAGGCGAGGAGCGCCATCGACCGGTGCACGAGGTCCAGCTGCCGCATCAGGAACCTGTTGTGCGAGGCGAGGTGGATCTGCATGTGGAACCGCCGGTTCGCCCGCGCCAGCGCCTGCGGATCCCCCGCGATGGCGCGGTCGGCCTCCAGCATCTCGCGCAGGACCTGCACCTCCTCCGGCGTCGCGTGCCGCGCGGCGAGACGGGCGGCCAGTCCCTCCAGCTCTCCGCGCACGACGTAGAGGTCCGACAGCTCGGTGTGGTCGAGCGAGGCGACCATGAGCGACCGCCCGTCGCGGGCCAGCAGCCCCTGCGTCTCGAGCCGCTGCAACGCCTCGCGGATCGGCGTTCGGCTGACGCCGAAGCGCTCGGCCAGCTCGCTCTCCACCAGTCGGTCGCCGGGGCGGTAGAGCCCGGCATCGATCGCGTCGAGCACCAGCGCGTAGGCGTCCCGCGGCGGGCTGCGGCCCTCGTCCATGCCGGATCCTCCTTCGCGCGCAACCTACGCCCCCGAGTGGGGCGCGATCAAGGCGATGGTGGACGACGGTATACAAGCGGTCTAGACCGGCCGCATGGTCCGCGCCGCCTTTTCCCACGTCCGCGCCTGGGTCTTCGACCTGGACAATACGCTGTATCCGCCGGAGGCGCGCCTGTTCGACCAGATCGAGGTCCGGATGACGGCGTGGGTGATGTCCGCCCTCGGCGTGGACGCGGCCGAGGCGGACCGGCTGCGCGCCGACTACTGGCGGCGCTACGGCACGACGCTCGCGGGCCTGATGGCAGAGCATGGCGTAGATCCCGCGCCCTACCTGACCGACGTGCACGAGATCGACCTGGGCCACCTCGCGCCCGACCCCGCCCTCGCCGCCGCCATCGCCCGTCTGCCGGGGCGGCGGATCGTCTACACCAACGGGTCCGAGCCCTACGCCCGCCGGGTGCTGGCCGCGCGCGGGCTGACGGACTGCTTCGACGCGATCTACGGGGTGGAGCACGCGAACTTCCTGCCCAAGCCCGAGCAGGCGGCGTTCGAGGCGGTCTTCGCCCTCGACGGCCTCTCGCCGTCCGAGGGCGCGATGTTCGAGGACGACCCCCGCAACCTCGCCGCGCCGCACGCGATGGGGATGCGGACGGTGCTGGTGGGGCCCCAGGCGCATCTCCACGACCACATCCACCACCACACGTCCGATCTCGCGGGTTTTCTGTCGCAGCTGACCTGAGCCGGCTTTCCGCCCCGGCCGCCGCGGCCTAGATGTCGGGCATGGCGGACGACAGCTGCGACATCTTCATCTCCGGCGGCGGCGTCGCGGGCCTCGCGGCGGCCGCGGTGTTCGGCGCCGCGGGTCTTTCGGTCACGGTCGCGGACCCGGCGCCCCCGGTGACGGACGCGGGTTCCGACGGCGCCGACCTGCGGACGACGGCGTTCCTGCGTCCGGCGCGCGACCTGCTCGTCGAGGCGGGCCTGTGGGCGCGGCTGGAGGCCGACGCGACGCCGCTGAAGGTCATGCGCATCGTCGACGCCGGCGGCGCACGCACGGTGCCGCGTGTCTCCCGCGACTTCGACGCCGCCACGATCGGCGAACCGGCCTTCGGGTGGAACCTGCCGAACTGGCTGCTGCGGCGGGAGCTGGCGGCGCGGCTCGACGAGCTTCCGGGCGTGGACTTCCGGCCGGGCGTCGGGTTCCGCGGCCTGCTGGCGCGGGACGACGCCGCGCTGGTGACGCTCAGCGATGGGGCGCGGCTTCGCGCGCGGCTGGTCGTCGGCGCGGACGGCCGCGATTCGCCGGTGCGCGAGGCGTCGGGGATCGGTGTGCGGCGGGTGCGCTATGGCCAGAAGGCGGTGGTCTTCGCGGTGACCCACAGCCGGCCGCACGACGGCGTCTCGACCGAGGTGCACCGCGACGGCGGCCCGTTCACGCTGGTGCCCTTGCCCGACCGCGACGGCCTGCCCTGCTCGTCGGTCGTCTGGATGGTGCGGGGGCCGGAGGCGGCGCGCCTGATGGCTCTCGGCGAAGCGGCCTTCGCGGCGGAGGCGACGGACCGCTCGGCCGGGGCGCTCGGCCCGCTGACGCCGGTCGGGCGGCGGCAGGCCTGGCCCATCGTCAGCCAGATGGCGAACGCCCTGACGGCGCGCCGCGTGGCGCTGGTGGCCGAGGCGGCCCACGTCGTGCCGCCGATCGGGGCGCAAGGGCTGAACATGTCGCTGGAGGACGTGTCGACCCTGCGCGACCTCGCCCTTGCCCGGCCCGAGGGGCTGGGAGAGCGCGAGATGCTGGACGCCTACGCCCGCCGTCGGCACCCCGAGATCGCCGCCCGGCTCGCCGGGGTGGACCTCCTGAACCGGGCGTCGATGGCGGGGGCGCCGCCGCTGACGGCGCTGCGGGCGGCGGGGTTGGCCGCTCTGCACGACGTCCGGCCGGTGCGGCAGGCGCTGATGCGGCTGGGTCTGGGCGCGCTCGGGCGGCGCTAGGGCAAAAGACGACGGTATCACCCGAGCACGAGGGCAGCGTGTGGCCGCGGTCGGACGCTCCGGTTGCGGGCAGGATCAGGGGCGACGGGCGCAAGGTGGATCGGAAACCCGTCCCGAGGGGTGGCCGCCCTACCCCGCCGGCCCCAGCACCTTGTCCAGCACCGGCTCCAGCCGCGCCAGCGTCGCGTCCACGTCGCGCAGCTTGTCGAGCCCGAAGAGGCCCAGCCGGAACGTGCGGAACCCCTCGCCCTCGCCGACCTGAAGCGGCACGCCAGCGGCGATCTGCATCCCCTCCGCCAGAAAGGCCCGCCCGGTCTGCACCTCGGCGTCGCCGGTGTAGCTGACGACCACGCCCGGCGCGCCGAACCCCTCCGCAGCGACCGAGCGCACGCCCCGCGCCGCGAGCGTCTCGCGGACCCGTCGGCCGAGCTCCCGCTGCGCCGCCTTCGCCGCGTCGAAGCCGAAGGCCTTCGTCTCCAGCATGGCGTCGCGGAAGTCGCGCAGCCCGTCCGTCGGCATCGTGGCATGGTAGGCGTGTCCGCCCCCCTCGTAGGCCGCCATGATCGCGCGCCATTTCCTGAGGTCGAGCGCGAAGGAATCCGTCGTCGTCTCCTCCAGCCGCGCCACCGCCCGGCCCGACATCATCACGAGCCCCGCCGACGGCGTGGCCGACCAGCCCTTCTGCGGCGCGGAGATCAGCACGTCGACGCCGGTCGCACCCATGTCCACCCAGATCGCGCCGGACGCGATGCAGTCGAGGACCATCAGCGCGCCCACCTCGTGCGCCGCCGCTGCCAGCGCGGTCACGTACTCGTCCGGCAGGATGATCCCCGCCGACGTCTCGACGTGAGGCGCGAAGACGACGTCCGGACGCGTCTCGCGGATCCTGGACGTCACCTCGCCGATCGGCGGCGGGGCGAAGGGGCTGTCCGGAGCGTTGCCCTCGCTCCGCGCCATCGCCACCACCGTCTCGTCCGCGAAGCCCCCGGCCTCGAAGATCTGCGTCCAGCGGTACGAGAACCAGCCGTTGCGGACGATCAGCGCCCTGGCGCCGCGGCCGAACTGCCGCGCGACCGCCTCCATCGCGTAGGTGCCGCCGCCGGGGACCACGGCCACCGCCTCGGCGCGGTAGGCCTCCTTCAGCGTGGCCGAGATGTCGGTCATCACGCCCTGGTAGGCCCGGCTCATGTGGTTGAGCGCGCGGTCGGTGAAGACCACCGAGAATTCCGCAAGTCCGTCCGGATCCACCGGCCGCCGGATCGTGCCGGGTCCCTCACTCGCTGCCATGCGCCTGCCCTCCTGTAGTGCGCGCACGTTCTCCCCTGTCCCCGGCCGGATCACAAGCCGTCCCTCGGATCGGGCCCGGCCGCCGCTCCTCGGACAGCATCACGTTCGCCTCGACCTGCCCCACCCCGGGCAGCGTCATGATCCGCCGCCGCAGCACCCGCTCGAAGTCGGCGAGGTCGCGGGCGACGACGCGCAGGCGGTAGTCGTAGAGGCCGAGCATGTGCTCCACCCGCTGCACCTCGCGGATGGCCGTGACCGCGCGTTCGAAATCCTCGAGGCTGGCGCGGCCCTTGGCGGCGAGCTTGATACCGAGGAAGACGGTCACGCCGAACCCCAGCCGCGCGGCGTCCAGTTCCAGCCGACGCCCGGCGATCACGCCCGCCTCCTCCAGCCGGCGGACCCGCCGCCACGCCGCGGGCTGGCTGAGGCCGAGGCGACGGCCCAGCGCGGCGGCGCTGAGCCTTGCGTCCCGGGCTAACGCGGCAAGGAGGGCGCGGTCGGTCTCGTCGAGCTCGATCACAGCGGCAGCGCCTCGTCCGCCTTCACCGTGGCGACGGTCATCAGAGATTCGATGTCGGCGATGTGCGGCAGGGTCAGGATGCGGTCGCGGTAGACGGCCTGGTAATGGGCGAGGTCGGTCGCGATCACGCCGAGGCGCACGTCCACCCGCCCGAGGAAGGTCTGGATCTCCGTCACCTCCGGCACCTGCCGGGCGGCGTTCAGGAACTCGTCGAAGGCGCGCGGGTGCGACTTCTCCAGCGTGATGCGCAGGCTCACATCTACCGCGTAGCCGAGGGCCCGCCAGTCGATGACCGCCCGGACGCCGCGGATGACGCCCGCCTCCTCCAGCCGGGCGAGGCGGCGGGTCACGCGGCTGGCGGCAACCCCGGCGCGCTCTCCCAGCTCGGCATGGCCGAGCGACGGCTCGGCCTGCAGGTAGCGCAGAAGGCGGCGATCGAGATCGCCGAGAATGATTTCCTCGCTTTCGGCCATGGGTGCGCATGCCTCCTTCGCATGTCCCCCAAATACGCACTCCCGCGCTTCTCGTCACGCGCGACGTTCGGGATTATGACCGGCGCCGGGAACGACCAATCGGAAGGACGAAGAACATGCGCGTCTACTACGACCGCGACTGCGACGTGAACCTCATCAAGGACAAGAAGGTGGCGATCCTCGGCTACGGCAGCCAGGGCCACGCCCACGCGCTGAACCTGCGCGACAGCGGCGCCAAGAACGTCGTGGTGGCGCTGCGCGAGGGCTCGCCCAGCAAGGCCAAGGCCGAGGGCGAGGGCCTGCAGGTGATGGGCATCGCCGAGGCGGCGGCCTGGTGCGACCTCATCATGTTCACCATGCCCGACGAGCTGCAGGCCGCGACCTACAAGCAGTACGTCCACGACAACCTGCGCGAGGGCGCGGCGATCGCCTTCGCGCACGGCCTGAACGTGCATTTCGGCCTGATCGAGCCGAAGCCCGGCGTCGACGTCATCATGATGGCGCCCAAGGGCCCCGGCCACACGGTGCGCGGCGAGTACGTCAAGGGCGGCGGCGTCCCCTGCCTCGTCGCCGTCCACCAGGACGCGACCGGCCGCGCGATGGAGTTCGGCCTGTCCTACTGCTCCGCCATCGGCGGCGGCCGCTCCGGCATCATCGAGACGAACTTCCGCCAGGAATGCGAGACCGACCTCTTCGGCGAACAGGCGGTGCTCTGCGGCGGCCTGGTGGAGCTGATCCGCATGGGCTTCGAGACGCTGGTCGAGGCGGGCTACGAGCCCGAGATGGCCTATTTCGAGTGCCTGCACGAGGTGAAGCTGATCGTGGATCTCATCTACGAGGGCGGCATCGCGAACATGAACTACTCGATCTCGAACACCGCCGAATACGGCGAGTACGTCGCGGGCCCCCGCATCCTGCCCTACGACGAGACGAAGGCGCGGATGAAGGCGGTGCTGCGCGACATCCAGACCGGCAAGTTCGTCCGCGACTTCATGCAGGAGAACGCCGTCGGCCAGCCGATGTTCAAGGCGACCCGCCGGATCAACGACGAGCACCAGATCGAGCAGGTGGGCGAGAAGCTGCGCGCGATGATGCCCTGGATCTCCAAGGGCAAGATGGTCGACCGGGCCAAGAACTGATCGGTCCCGCCGACACGGAAAGGGCGCCCCGCGGGGCGCCCTTCTTCGTTCACCTCGTCCAGAGCGGCGGCTCCCGCGCCGGATGTCGCAGCCCGTCAGCCGGCGGCGATCGGCCGGCCAAGGACGAGCGCGGAGGTGAGTGCGGGCGGCAGGTCGGCGTAGTCCGGGTCGGGCCGGGCGCCGACCGCGTCGAGGTACTTGGCGAAGAAGCAGCGCAGGGACGCCGTCGCCGCGAGGGCCGACACGGTCGCCTCGTCCGCGCCGGCGTCGCGCAGTCGCTCGACCGCCTCCGGCTCGACCGAAGCGGCATCGCGGGCGATGGCAGAGGCGTAGTCCATCGCGGCCGCCTCGAGCGGCGACAGGCCCTCGCGGCGTAGCGCGGCCAGGATCGCGTCCCCGTCCATGCCGAGGCCGATCAGCTGGCGGGAATGGGCGAGCGCGCAGTAGCTGCTGCGCAGCTCCACCGCCGCCGCGAGCGTGGCGAGTTCGTAGAGCCGCGGCGGCAGGCTGGCGCGGACGGCGGCGGACAGGGTCTGCCAGCCGGCATAGATGCCGGGCTGCCAGTCGAACGCCCGTTCGTAGTTCGGACGCCCGTCAGGGGCGTCCGGCCGATCATGAAGGAAGGACATGGCAGCGCTCCGCGACCCGGTTGCGCGACCGACGCTACGACCGCGACCCCGAGTCGCGCAATCGGCCTCAGGCGGCGACCGAGGCGGCCTCCACCTCGGCGACGATGCCCTCGACGACCTGGCGCAGCAGCGCCTCGTCCTCGCATTCGGCCATGACGCGCACCAGCGGCTCGGTCCCCGACTTGCGGATCAGCAGCCGGCCGCGACCCTGCAGCCGGCCCTCGGCGTCGGTGATCGCGCGGCGCACCTGCGCCTGCGCCAGCGGATCGGTGCCGGCGGCGAAGCGCACGTTCTTCAGCAGCTGCGGCACCTGTGTGAATTGACGGGCCAGCGCGCTCGCCGTCTGCCCGGTCTCGACCATCGCGGCGAGGAACTGCAGCCCGGCGAGCAGGCCGTCGCCGGTGGTGGCGTAGTCGGTCATCACGATGTGGCCCGACTGCTCGCCGCCGAGGTTCCAGCCGCCGCGGCGCATCGCCTCGACCACGTAGCGGTCGCCGACCTTCGTCCGCTCCAGCCGCAGGCCGCGGCCGCCGAGGAAGTGCTCCAGCCCGAGGTTCGACATCACCGTGGCGACGAGGGTGCCGCCCGACAGCCGCCCCTCGGACGCCCAGCGCGCGGCGAACAGCGCCATCAGCTGGTCGCCGTCGGCCACCTGCCCGTTCTCGTCGAGGATCATCACACGGTCGGCGTCGCCGTCGAGGCAGATGCCGACATCGGCGCCGTGGGTCACGATCGCCTCGGCCGCCGCGCGCACGCTGGTGGAGCCGACGCCGTCGTTGATGTTGGTCCCGTTCGGCTGGGTGCCGACGGGCACGACGTCCGCGCCCAGCTCCCACAGCACTTCGGGGGCGACCTTGTAGGCGGCGCCGTGGGCGCAGTCGATCACGACCTTCAGCCCGTCCAGACGGCGGCCGTGCGGGAAGGTGGACTTCACCCGCTCGGCATATCGGAAGCGACCGTCGTCGATCCGCTTGGCGCGGCCGATGTTCGAGGCCTGCGCCGGCTCGATGTCGCTGGCGACGAGGCGCTCGATCTCGGCCTCGGCCTCGTCCGAAAGCTTGAAGCCGTCGGGGCCGAAGAACTTGATCCCGTTGTCGTTGTGCGGGTTGTGGCTGGCCGAGATCATGATCCCGACGTCGGCCCGCATCGACGTGGTGAGCAGGCCCACCGCCGGCGTCGGCACGGGGCCGAGCAGCAGCACGTTCATGCCGGTGGAGGTGAGGCCCGCGGTCAGCGCGTTCTCGAACATGTAGCCCGACAGGCGCGTGTCCTTGCCGATCACCACCCGGTGCCCGTTGGAGCCGTCGTTGCGGAAGTAGCGGCCCGCCGCCGCGCCGATCCGCAGCGCCATCTCGGCGGTCATCGGCCAGTCGTTGGCCGTGCCGCGCACGCCGTCCGTTCCGAAGAGCCTACGCATCGTCCTGTCCCACTCCGCTCACTGCCTCGTGCAGGCTGATCGCCTGTCTTGTCTCCATCGTATCGTGGACGCGCACGATCTGCACGCCTTGCGCGATGCCCCAGAGGGCGACAGCGACCGATCCGGCCGTCCGGTCCCTGGGCTCGGGCGCGTTGCCGAGAGTTCCGATGAACCGCTTGCGCGACGCGCCGAGCAGGATCGCCGGGCCGAGGGCATGATAGCCGGCGAGGTGGCGAAGCAGACTCACGTTGTGTTGCAGCGTCTTTCCGAAGCCGATGCCGGGGTCGAGGATCACCCGCTCGGCCGCGATCCCGGCGGCGTCGGCGGCGTCCAGGCGGCGGGCGAGCCAGTCCGCGACCTCGGCCACGACGTCGGCGTAGGTCGGATCCCGCTGCATGGTGGCGGGGTCGCCCTTGGCGTGCATCAGGCAGACCGGAACGCGGTGCTCGGCGACGACGCGGGCCATGTCGGCGTCATAGGTCATCGCGGCGACGTCGTTCACCATGTCGGCGCCGGCTGCGAGGGCGGCCGCGGCGACGCGGGCCTTGCGGGTGTCGATGCTGATCGGCGTCGTGATCCCCTCGGCCCGGATCGCGCGGATCGCGGGAACGGTGCGGGCGATCTCGTCCGCCTCGGGCACCTCGGCCGCACCGGGGCGGGTGGATTCGCCGCCGATGTCGAGGATATCGGCGTGGGCTGCCATCGCCCGGGCGCGCGCGATCAGCGCTGCGGGGGCGGTGAGGTCGCCGCCGTCGGAGAAGCTGTCGGGCGTGACGTTGAGGATGCCCATGATCCGCGGCCGGTCGAGCGTGAGGCCGCAGAGGCCGGGCCGCTGCCGGAACAGGCGGTCGCGCAGGGCGGCGGGCAGGTCCGCGGCGTCGGTGACGGTCTCGCCGTCCAGCACGCGGTCGAACCAGGCGAGGCGGCTGCCGGCCAGCGGCAGGGCGGCGGGAGGACGCGGGCCGCTGCCGGCGAGGGGGATCATGCGTCCCCCAGGCGGTCGAGGGTGTGGACCGGGACCTCCGCCACCGGGGCCGGGCCGCCGACGACGGCGATGGAGGCGGCGCCGATCTCTCTCGCGAGCCACGCGGCGAGGGCGGAGGGCGTCACATCCGCCGGCGGCGCGGCGGCGCCGAGGACCAGGCGCGAGGGCGCCCAGACGGCGGGGCGGCCGCGACGCAGCGCCCAGTCGATCTCGGTCCGCGAGGCGGCGACGACGAGGTCCGGCGCCGCGGCGGCGAACAGCCACGCCGCCTGGTCGAGCGCGAGAAGGTCGATGCGCGTCTGCGCCTCGGGCGTGGCCGCGCGGGGGGCCGGGCCCGCGCCGGCGAGGAGGAGCGCCGGGCGTCCGGCGAGGCGGGCGACGAGGGCGGGCAGCGCGGCGTCCTCCGCGGCGCCGGCGGGCAGGACCCAGACGTCGGCGGGCGGCAGCGGCTCGGGCGCGGCAGTGCCGCGATGCTCCGCCCCGCGCACGATCTCGACGCCGAGGGCGCCGGGCCCGCGGTCGAGCTTCTGCACGCGGACGAAGACGCGCTCCGCCTGCGGCTCGGCGAGGAGGCGGGCCGCGATGTTGTCCGCGAGCGTCTCGAGCAGGTCGAGGCGGCGGGCGGCGAGTTCGTGCCCGATCGCCTCGGCGATGCGGTCGTAGCTGAGGATCGCGTCGACTTCGTCGCCCGCCTCGGCGCCCGTTACCTCGACCACGACGTCGAACTGCAGGCGCTGGGTACGGCCCCGCTCTTCCTCGAACGCGCCGATCTCGGCCTCGGCAACGTGGCCGCGCAGCGAGATCCGGTCGCGGGGGCCGGGTGCGGTGGCGGCGGCCCGTTCCTCGGGATGGGCGAAGGCGAGGCGCGTCTCGTCGGTCATGTCAGGGTTTCCCGGCCGGGGTCGGGCCGGTCTGTACCGCCGCCGTGCGCGCCGGGCAACCTCGCGCGTCGCGTGGACCGACCCCGCTCAGGTCGTGCGGACGGGGGCGCGGTAGAACAGGTGGGCGCCGATCTGCGCGGTGCGCGACAGGCGGCCGGCCCAGGACGGATTGACGGCGCGGGTGTGGTAGTGCGTGGCGCCGGCGGTCAGGGTGCGCGGCGCGCCGTCCAGCATGGCGCGGGCGATCTTGCCGGCCACCTGCCAGGCGATCGGCTCGTGGATCGCCTCGGCGGTGCCGTCGCAGGTGTAGGTGAACTGGCAGGCGTAGAGGCGGCCGGTGCCCTGGTTGATGACGCCGCACACGCTGCCGGGATAGTCGCCGCGGTCGACCCGGTTCAGGATCACCTCGGCGACCGCGAACATCCCCTCGACGCTCTCGCCCCGCGCCTCGAAGTAGAGCGCCTCGGCCAGGCACCGCCACTCGGCCCCGCCCGTCGCGACCGGCTGGCGCGCGACCCAGAGGGCGGTGCGGGCAAAGGCGGTGGGGTCGGTCTCGATTCCGCGGGCCGCCGCCGGGGGCGGCGCGGTGAGTGCGTCGAGCGAGGTCGAGGGGAGTACGTCGAGCGCCTGCCGCTCCTGTCCCAGCAGGTCGCCCAACCGGTGCGCGAGACCGGTGTCGGCGATCGCGGCGACCGGCGCCGTCAGGCTGGCGGCGAGAAGAAGGAGCGGCGCGAAAGCGCGGAAGACGAAGAAAAGCATGCGGTTGGCCCCGTCAGTTGAAGCGGGGCCACCCCCGCCGGTCGGACGCGGTGCTAAAAAACGACGAACCGGGAGTCTATCTGATGCCTGTCGTCGCGTCCGTATCGGCGGGATTTCGCTGAACCGGAAATATCATTCCGGCACAGCAGGTTGCGGACCTATCCTGATCTTCAGCCCGAGGTTGCACGCTGCGCCGCAATGGCGAGTTGCGCGGCGGCCAGCCGTGCCGCCGGCACCCGGAAGGGCGAGCACGAAACGTAGTCGAATCCGCGATCCCGGCAGAACTCTATGGCCCGCCGGCTGCCCCCGTGCTCGCCGCAGATCGACAGCGTGATGTCGGGCCGGCCGCGGCGTCCGCGCTCGGCGCCGATCTGCACCAGCTCGCCCACCCCCTCGGTGTCGAGCAGGTGGAACGGATCCTCCTCGTAGACGCCCTGCGCCACGTAGGCGGACATGAAGCGCCCGGCGTCGTCGCGGCTGAGGCCGTAGGTCATCTGCGTCAGGTCGTTCGTGCCGAAGGACAGAAAGGCGGCGTGGGCGGCGATGTCGCCGGCGCGCAGGCAGGCCCGGGGCGTCTCGACCATGACGCCGAGCCGGTAGGTGAAGTCCCGCCCCGTCTCGGCCTTCACGGCCGCGGCGACCGCGTCGATCCGGCCCTTCACCAGTTCCACCTCGCGCATCGCGCTGACCAGCGGGATCATGATCTCGGGCACCACCGGCGCGCCGGAGCGGCTCGCCTCGACGGTCGCCTCGAAGATGGCGCGGGCCTGCATCTCGTAGATCTCGGGCACCGTCACGCCGAGACGGACGCCGCGCATGCCAAGCATCGGATTGTACTCCGCCAGCGCCTCGACCCGGCGCGTCACCTCGGCGAGCGGCAGGGCGAGACCTTCGGCAAGCTCGCGCAGGCCGGCGGTGTCGCCGGGCAGGAACTCGTGCAGCGGCGGATCGAACAGGCGGATGCAGACCGGCTGGCCGGCCATGATGTCGAACAGCCGCGCGAAATCGTCCCGTTGCAGCGGCAGCAGCCGGTCGAGCACGGCGCGGCGGTCGTCGCCGTCCTCGGCGAAGATCATCTCGCGCATCAGGCCGATCCGGTCGCCGTCGAAGAACATGTGCTCGGTCCGGCAGAGGCCGATCCCCTCGGCGGCGAAGTTGCGCGCGGTCTGCGCGTCGCGCGGCGTGTCGGCGTTGGCGCGCACGCCGATGTCGCGGAACCGGTCGGCCCACCCCAGCAGCGTCTCGACCGCGCCGCCGATCGCCGCCTCCAGCATCGGCGGCTCGCCCGCCAGCACCTCGCCCCGCGTGCCGTCGACCGTGACGATCTCGCCTTCGGCGAAGCGGCGGCCGTCGGGGGCGACGATCTGCCGGCGCTTGCGGTCGATGACGAGGTCCGAGGCGCCGACGACGCAGGGCACGCCGAGACCGCGGCCGATCACCGCGGCGTGGCTGGTCACGCCGCCCCGCAGCGTCACGACGGCCTTCGCGGCGGTCATGCCGCGGATGTCCTCGGGCGTCGTCTCGCGCCGGACGAGGATGCAGTCCTCGCCGCGGGACGCCGACGCCTGCGCCTCGGCCGAGCCGAAGACGATGCGGCCCGAGGCGGCCCCCGGGCTGGCGGCGATGCCCGAGACGACGAGATCGCGCCGCGCCGCGGGGTCGACCTGCCGGTGCAGCAGCTCGGACAGGGCCGACGGGGCGATGCGCATCACCGCCTCTTCCGGCGGGATCGCCCCGTCCTCGGCCAGCGCCACGGCGATCCGGACCGCCGCGCGGTTGCTGCGCTGGACGCGGACGGCGTCGAGGATGAAGAGCCGCTCCGCCTCCATCGTGAACTCGATCTGCATCTCCTCGCGCAGGCGCGTGCGGATCAGGCCGCCCATTCGGACCAGTTCGGCGAAGGCGTCAGGGCACAGATCCTGCAGCGAGGCGCCGCGGTCGTCCCGCGTCAGGTACATCGCGCGCGCCCCGGCGGCCAGCGCCTCGCGGCCCTGGCTCTGGCTGAGGTAGCGGCCGGTGATCTGCGGCTCGCCCGCCACCGGCTCCACGAACTGGATGACGCCCGAGCCCGATTCGTCGGGACCGACCCCGAGGGCCATCGCCTGCACCACGAGGCCGAGCCCGGCGTCGGCTGGCGCGCCCTTGGCCTGCCGCAGCAGGCGCGCCGACGTCCCCTCCCACGCCCGGGCCATGGAGCGCAGGACGCCGGCGAGCTGCACCCCGGTCGCCTGAGGAAAGGTCTCGTCCGCCTCGTCCTCGTAGGCCTCGAGCATCCGCGCCAGCGCGGCGGCGTCGGCGACGTCCGGCAGGTGGAACGGCTCGGGGTCGAGGCGGGCGACATGGACGGCGTAGGACTGGATGAAGCGCAGGTACAGGCCGGTCGCCGCCGCCTCGCCGATGCGGGGGCGCATCAGGGCGTGCCGCTCGTCGTTCATGCCGATGTTGAGGATCGCGCCGGGGCCGCCCCAGTCGGGGTCCTGGCTGGACGGCCGGACCGAGAGCAGCGGCGCCGGGCCGAAGTGCGACAGGATCGCCGGCACGTCCGGCATCCGGCCGCGGGCGATGCCGCGGATCGCGTCGAAGGACAGCGCCACGGTTGTCGGCACCGGCAGGTCGAGACGGATCAGGCGCTGCAGACACTTTGCCCGGCCGCCATGCACCGCCGGCGACATCGCCGCGGTGGGCGTGATCAGGGTGACGTCGTCGAAGAGGGCGTGTTGCTGCATCGCGGCATTCCTTCCGGTGCGCAACATAGAGGCGGCGCCGTCGCGGACCAAAGGAAACTTTCGCGGCTGCCGCGACCGGACCGGGGGGCGAAGAAAATTCGGCGAATTTTCGTCTGCGGACAGAGGGAAATTCATCGAATTTCCCTCGCGAGGCAGGCCCGCAGGCGGCGAGGAGCGCAGGCGGCGTCGGCGCGGCAACGCGCCGCGAGGCGCGCGCCCCTACCCCTCCAGTCGCCGCAGGTCCGCCACGTCGAGGCAGAGCCGCCGGATCCGGCTCAGCAGGTTCAGGCGGTTGCGCCGCACGACCTGCGCCTCGGCGTTCACCTGCACCGCCTCGAAGAAGGCGTCGATCGGCGCGCGCAGGTCGGCGAGCGCGGCCATGGCGGCGGCGAAGTTCTCGGCCTGCATCGCCGGGCCGATCTTCGCTTCCGCCGCGTCGAGCGCGTCGAACAGCGCCCGCTCCTCGTCGGCCTCGGCGAACTTGCGGTCGGCGCCGTAGCTGTACTCGACCCCGTCCTTCTCCTCGGCCTGGGTGAGGATGTTGTTGGCGCGCCTGAAGCCCTGGACGAGGTTCCCGCCGTCCTCGGTCTTGAGGAACGCCGCCAGCGCCTCGGCCCGCCGCACCAGCAGCGTCAGGTCGTCGGCGCCCGGCATGGCGAGGCAGGCGTCGATGACGTCGTGGCGAATGCCCTCGTCGCGGAGGTGGACCTTGAGGCGGTCGTGGAGGAAGGAGAGGAGGTCGCGGGCTTCAGACCAAGCCGCATCAATATGTGGCTGATCGTCGTCAAGCATGGACTGCACGTCGGAAGCCAAGTGTCCCGTCGGAGTAGGATGCCGTGCGATCCCGATCTGGATCAATTCGAAGATGTTGAGTCTGTGGCCCTGATCCAGGATTAGGCGCACCACCCCCAGCGCCGCCCGCCGCAGCGCGAAGGGGTCCTTCGACCCCGTCGGCTTTTCGTCGATGGCCCAGAAGCCTGTCAGCGTGTCCAGCTTGTCCGCCAGCGCCACCGCGACCGACACGGGCGCGGTCGGCACCGCGTCGGAGGGGCCCAAGGGGGAGTAGTGCTCGGCCGAGGCGGCGGCGACCTCCGCCGGCAAGCCGGCGGCCTCGGCGTAGTAACGGCCCATCGTGCCCTGCAGCTCGGGGAACTCGCCGACCATCTCGGACCGCAGGTCCAGCTTGGCCACCTGCGCGGCCGTCTCGGCGAGGTCCGGGTCGGCGCCGACCATCGGCGCGATCTCCCGCGCCAGCGCGGCCACACGGGCGATGCGGTCGGCCTGGGAGCCGAGGCGGCTCTCGAAGGTCACCGCCTTCAGCCCCACGCGCCATTCGTCCATGCCGGCCTTCGCCACGGCGAGGTCGTTCTCCCAGAAGAAGCGGGCGTCGGACAGGCGGGCGGCCAGGACCTTGCCGTTGCCGGCGAGGATGGTGGCGCCGTCGTCGGACGTCTCGATGTTGGCGACGGTGACGTAGCCCTCGATCCGACCGGACTTGGGATTGCGCACCGAGAAGAACTTCTGGTGCTCCTTCATCGAGGTCCGCAGCACCTCCGCCGGCAGGCCGAGGAAGTCTTCGCCGATGCGGCCCATCAGGACCACGGGCCACTCGACCAGCCCCGCGACCTCGGCCAGCAACCCCTCGTCCTCGACCACCTCCAGCCCGCGGGCGAAGGCGAGGTTGGCGGCGTCGTGGCGGATCGT
Organism: Wenxinia marina DSM 24838; assembly: GCF_000379485.1. Taxonomy (GTDB): domain Bacteria; phylum Pseudomonadota; class Alphaproteobacteria; order Rhodobacterales; family Rhodobacteraceae; genus Wenxinia; species Wenxinia marina. The sequence goes on along the minus strand of NZ_KB902289.1, from coordinate 32,658 downwards.
CTCGGCCCGCTCCTCGGGGCGGAGGAGGACGCGGGCGCGCTTCAGCTTCGCCTCGTAATCGTCGAAGGACGACACGGCGAAGGCGTCCGGCGCCATGAAGCGGTGGCCGCGCGTGGTGGCGCCGGCTTTCAGGCCGTCCACCTCGAGCGGCACCACCTCGGCGCCGTCGTCGCCGGCGAGGAGGCACAGGATCGACTGCAGCGGCCGGACCCAGCGCAGGCGGCCCGCGCCCCAGCGCATCGACTTCGGCCAGGGGAAGGTGCGGATCGTCCGCTCCAGCACCTCGGCGACGATCTCCGCGGCGGTGCGGCCGGGCGTCTCGATGACGGCGAAGTAGGCCTGCCCCTTCTTGACGTCCCGGACCTCCAGCGCGTTGCGCGCCACGCCGGCGGAGCGGGCGAATCCGTCGACGGCGGCGTCCGGCGCACCCACGGCGGGCCCCTTGCGCTCCTCGCGGGTAGCGCGGCTCTCGGCGGTCAGGCCCTCCACCGACAGAGTCAGGCGGCGGGGCGTGGCGAAGGCGGCGGCGGAGGCGTAGGTGAGGCCCGCCTCGACCAGCCCGTCGGTCATCAGGCGCTTGAGGTCGTCCGACGCCCGCGCCTGCATCCGGGCGGGGATTTCCTCGGAGAAGAGTTCGATCAGCAGATCGGGCATGAGGGGCCGCCTTGTCCGTCGCGCGAAAGTCAGGCGCGACGGATAGAGGACGGGCCCCGAAGGGGCAAGGTCGGCCGGGGCAAGGTCAGCGGGCGGCGGCCTTCGCCTGGCGCTCCGCCTTCTGCGCCAGCGTGATCACGTCGCTGTCCGCGGCCTTCGGCACGACGCGCCATCCCGCTTCGATCACGTTGTAGACCGCGTAACAGATCAGCCCGACCGCAACGATGCCGAGGAGAACCTGCCCGTAGGCCTGCTGGCGGATGGTGGCGAAGGCGTCGCCGAAGCCGCCCGCCTGCTCGGCGTTGGACTGGATCGCGGCGAAGAGGACGAAGCCCCCGATCAGCGCGACCACGCCACCGAAGGCGATGAGGCCGACCTTGGCGAAGGGGACCAGCTTCTCCATCGTCGTGGTGGCGCGCAGGTAGCGGCGGAACTTCTCGGCATAGCCCTTGTAGATGTAGAACACGCCCGCGCCGATGATGACGAGACCGATGGCGCCGACGATCCAGCGACCCGCCGGCATGGCGAGGACTTCGGCGGTCCAGTGCTCGGCGCGGCTGTCCTCGCCGCTGCCGCCGGAGTTGCCCATGGCCAGCTGGATGGCGGTCACGCCGAGGGCGGCGTGGATGATGCCGGTCACGACCTGGCCGGTGCGCGCGATGAGGCCCTCGCCGTCGGTGCCGCGGTCCTCGAGATCCATCCAGGCGCACATCCAGCGCCAGATGGCGTAGAGCCACAGGCCGATGCCGATGACCCACAGCAGGAACGTGCCGAACGGCCAGCCGCGCAGCTGGTCGAGCGCGCCGCTCTGCCCCTCGGGCGCCTGCCCTCCGGTAATCGCGGCGGCGAGCGCGAGCCCGCCGATGATGACGTAGACGACGGCGCGGGCCGAATAGCCGGCGCGCATCGCCGGGACGACCCATCCGGGGGCTTGTTCGGACATGGACACGCTCCTCACGTTGCTGAGAGGAGCAACGCGGCAAGGGGCGTGGGTGGTTCCGACACGGGAGTCGGGAACCAGCGTTGATCTCGTCCAGCATTCAATCGACGATGACAACTGGGCTCGCGGGGCTGCGTCTGTGGTTCTCCACATCGCATCGAGCGGGCCTCCACTGGCCGCCGCACCGCGAGGCGCTCCGCCGACGACGAGCGAAGGCGAGTGCCGCGTTGACCGATGCTCGAAGATCCCCGGATGCGCCCTTTGCCGTCAGCAGCAGCGTCGTCGCGACGCTGCCTTCCGGACTCGCATCCTCCACGTTGACCCGCTGCACGCGGCGCAGATCCGGCGCGCGCCCGGTGCCAATCGGTTCGCCCGTTTGTCGGATCGCTGAGGCGGCACAAGAGCCGCGACGGCGGCCGACGCTGCGCTCTCAGCCGACCCGCCGCAGAAACCGCTGCAACCGCTCGTCCCGCGGAGACGACAGCAGGTCGGCCGGCGGGCCCTGCTCGACGATGCGGCCGCCGTCCATGAACAGGATCCGGTCCGCGATCTCGCGGGCGAAGGACATCTCGTGCGTGACGATCAGCATGGTCTGCCGCCGCTCCGCCACGCGGCGCATCAGGTCCAGCACCTCGCCCACCCATTCAGGGTCGAGAGCCGAGGTCGGCTCGTCGAACAGCATCAGCTCCGCGCCGATCGCCATCGCCCGGCCGATGCCGACGCGCTGCTGCTGCCCGCCGGACAGGGCGGCGGGATAGCTGTCGGCCTTGTCGGCGAGGCCGGTCTCGCCCAGCACCTCCATCGCCCGCGCCTCGGCCTCGGCCTTCGAACGGCCCTGCACGGTGACGAGCGCCTCCATGATGTTCTCCTTCGCCGTGCGGTTGGCGAAGAGCGCGTAGTTCTGGAACACGAAGGACGTCGCCCGCCGCAGGGCGAGGATGTCGCGCCGGCCGGCGCGGGCGGCGTCGACCGACACCGACCCGATCTCGATCCGCCCCGCCTCGGGCCGGTCGAGGAAGTTGAGGCAGCGCAGGAGGGTCGACTTGCCGGTCCCGGAGGGGCCGATGACGACGACCCGCTCGCCGTCCGCGATGTCGAGGTCGATGTCGTCCAGCACCGTGGTGGTGCCGAACCGCTTGGTGAGGCCGCGGACCCGGATCATCGCGCGAACGCCCTTCCCAGCCGCGTTTCGAGCTGCTTCTGCCCCTGGCTCAACACCTCGACGATGATCCAGTAGATCACCGCCACGACGAGGAACGCCTCGAAGTAGAGGAAGCTGCCCGACGCCTCCTTCTGCGTCGCGCCCATCATCTCGGTCACCCCCAGCGTGAAGGCCAGCGAGGTGCCCTTGATCATGTCGATGAAGTAGTTGACCAGCGTCGGCGCGGCTATTCGGGCGGCCTGGGGCAGCACGATCCGGCGCATCATCTGCCCTTGGGTCATGCCGATCGACTGGGCCGCCTCCCACTGGCTGCGGTCGACGCCGGTGATCGCGGCGCGGATCGCCTCGGCCATGTAGGCGGCGAAGTGCAGCGTCAGTCCCATGATCGCCGCCGTCACCCCGTTGATCTGGGTCAGGACGGACACGACCTGCGGCAGCCCGTAGTAGAACAGGAACAGCTGCACGAGCAGCGGCGTGCCGCGGAAGAAGCTGATGAACAGGATCACCAGCCAGTCCAGCCCCGGCACCCGCACCACGCGTTCCACCGCGAGGAGCGAGGCCAGGATCAGGGCGCAGACCATCGCCACCGCCGCCATGAACAGCGTCAGCGGCACGTAGCCCAGGATGACGGGCACCAGCCCCAGCATGTAGTCGAGGTCGAGCGCCCGCATCTCTCAGGTCAGTCCGCGTCGGTGGTGGCGGCCGTCGTGATGTCGCTGCCGAACCACTCCTGCGAGATCGCCTCCAGCGTGCCGTCCTCGCGCAGGGCGGTCAGCGCGGCGTCCACCCGGTCGCGCATCGCGCGGCCCTCCTCGTCGTCGCGGAACGGCAGGGCGTTGCGGATCTCGGAGAAGGGCTGCCCGGCCAGCTGCAGCGGCAGCGGGCTCTCGGCGATCACCTGGGCCGACGAGACGCGGTCCATGACGAAGGCATCGACCCGGCCGAGCGCCACGTCCTGCTCGATGTTTGATTCGTAGGTGCGGATGTCGATCTCGTCCGCGTTCGGCAGATCGCGCAGCAGCTGCTCGAAGTTCGAGCCGAGGTTGACCGCGACCGACCGGCCGGACAGGTCCTCGACCCCGCCGATCTCGTCGTTGCCCTCGCGCACGACAACCTGCGCGCCGTCGATGACGTAAGGTTGCGTGAAGACGAAGGCTTCCTCGCGTTCCGGCGTGATGGTGATCTGGTTGGCGATCGTGTCGATCCGGCCGGCATCCAGCGCGCCGATCAGGCCGGAGAAGGACATCGTCTCGAACTCGATGTCGAGGCCGGCCTCTTCGCCCACGGCGTTCATCACGTCGACCTCGAAGCCCTGCAGCTCGTCCTGGCGGACGAAGGTGAAGGGGAAGTAGCCGCCCGACATGCCGACCCGCAGCGTGTCGGCCTCCTGCGCGGCGAGCGGGCCCGGCAAGGCGGTGGCCGCGAGGCCGGCGGCGAGGATGAGCGATCTGAGCATCACGAGGCTCCTTTTCTGGTTTCGAGTCAGGAGGTGACGGCCGGCGCCGGAGCTTTCAACGCGTGCATCGGAAAAAGGCCGAGCGTCCACTCGTCGAACGAGGCAGCCGGACTGTTGTTCCACGAGCCGCCCTGCGGCGGAACCTGCGTTTCATGAAGCTGCGGCGGCGGCGATCGAGGCCGGCCGTGACGCCCGTCCGGCCTCTCATGATGTCGACTGCTGGCGAAAGGGACCACGGCCGTCTCGAGCGACGCCGCGCGCGCACTGCGAGGCGGAGCTTCCCGCTTGTGCCCCGAAAAAGATCCCGACTATAAAAGTCGGGAATCGAGGACCCCGCATGATCCCATCGCCCCCGTCGCGTTCCCCCGCCCTGTCCGCCCGGTCCCTCTCGGTCGGATATGGTGGCCTGCCGGTGCTGGCGCGCGTCGATCTCGACATTGCCCGAGGCGAGATGACGGCCCTCGTCGGGCCGAACGGCTGCGGCAAGTCCACTCTGCTCAAGGCCCTTGCCCGGGTGCTGCGGCCGTCCGCCGGCGGAGTGCTGCTGGACGACGCGCCGATCGCGCAGCTGCCGACGCGGACGGTCGCTCGCCGGCTGGCGCTGCTGCCGCAGGGGCCGGTGGCGCCCGAAGGGCTGACCGTGGAGGAGCTGGTCCGGCAGGGCCGCTTTCCCCACCGCACGCTGCTCCGCCCCTGGTCGCGGGAGGACGCCGCGGCGGTTGCGCGGGCGCTCGCGCAGACGGGACTGCAGGGCCTTGCCGGGCGTCCGGTCGCGACCCTCTCGGGCGGGCAGCGGCAGCGGGCGTGGATCGCGATGGTCCTGGCGCAGGACACGCCCCTGGTGCTGCTGGACGAGCCGACGACCTTTCTCGACCTCAAGGTGCAGGTGGACCTGATGGCGCTGCTCTCCCGCATCGTGCGCGAGGACGGGCGGACGATGGTGCTGGTCCTGCACGAGCTGAACCTCGCCAGCGCCTTCGCCGACCGGATCGTGATGATGCGGGACGGCCGGATCGTGCGGGACGGGACGCCGCGGGCGGTGATGCAGCCCGGCATCCTGCGCGAGGTCTTCGGGCTGGAGGCGGACGTGATCACCGATCCGGCCACCGGGCGGCCGGTCTGCCTGCCCCGGCCGGGGGCGGTTCGGACCCAGGCCGCGGCGTGACCGCGCGTCCTCTTCGTGCAGGCGGGGCGGTGGTCCTCGGCCTCGCCGTGCTGGGGGCCGTTCTCGTCGTCCATCTCGGCGTGGGGGCGAAGCCGATCGCGCTCGGCGACGTCTGGCAGGCGCTGCTCGCCCCGCGCGAGGGTGTCTACGACGACATCATCGTCCGCGAGATGCGCCTGCCCCGCGCCCTCTTCGCCGCCTGTGTCGGCGCGGCGCTGTCGATGGCCGGGGCCCTGCTGCAGGGCGTGACCCGCAATCCGCTGGCGGAGCCGGCGGTGCTGGGGCTGACCGCGGGGGCGAGCCTCGCGGTCGTCGCCGCGCTCGGCTGGCTCGGCCTCGCCGGCACGGCCGCGCTGCCCCTCGTCGCCGGCCTCGGCGCCGTGGGCGGGGCGGCGCTGACATTCGGCATCGCCCGCGCCGCGCCGGCGGGATCAGGCCCGCTGACGCTGGTCCTGTCGGGCATGGCGGTAATGACGTTCCTCAACGCCGGGCAGGAGGCGGTGACGCTGCTGAACGAGGCGGTGTTCGACCGGTTCCGGGTCTGGCTGTCCGGCTCGCTCGCGGCGGGCGACATGGCGGCGTTCCGGCACGCCCTGCCGCTCTTCGCGCTCGGCGGCGTCGCCGCGCTGGCGCTCTCCGGCCGGGTCACGGCGCTGGCGATGGGCGACGAGACGGCGGCCGGCCTCGGCGTCGACGTGGCGCGGACCCGGGGCGCGGCGCTGGCGGCGGTGGTGGCCCTGACGGCCGCGTCCGTCGCGCTCGCCGGGCCGATGTGGTTCGTCGGACTGGTCGTCCCGCACGCGGTGCGCCTCTTCGTCGGTGCCGACTACCGCCGGATCGTACCGGCCTCGGCGCTCGCCGGGGCAGTGTTCCTCATGCTCGTCGACATCGTGGCGCGCACCGTGCTGGCGCCGGTCGAGGTCTCCACCGGAATCGTCACCGCGCTCGTGGGCGCACCCGTCTTCATCGCCCTCGTGCGGGCGCGGTTGTGAGCGTGGCCGTCGCCCTCCGTCCCGCGCCGTCGCCGCGCCTCGTTGCGGCGGGGCTGGTCCTCGCGTGTGCCGCTCTTCTCGTCGCCGGCCTGATGAGCGGCGATTACGCCCTGTCGCCGGCCGAGGTGCTGGACACGCTGGCCGGCGATCCGCCCGCGCCGATGGCCGCGACGGTGGTGTGGGAGTTCCGGCTGCCCCGGGCCCTCGTCGCGTTCCTCGTCGGCGCGTTCCTCGCCCTTTCCGGGGCCCTCCTCCAGTCGCTGACCCGCAACCCCCTCGCCGATCCCGGCCTCGTCGGGATCAGCCAGGGCGCGGCCCTCGCCGTCGTGGCGGGCGCGGTCCTCGCCCCCGGCCTCGCGACCGGCGCCCGTCCGCTTCTGGCGCTCGGGGGCGCGCTCGCGGTGGCGGGTCTCGTCCTCAGCCTCTCCCGCTCGTCCCGCGACGGCGAGACGCTGCGCTTCGTCCTGATCGGCATCGGCCTGTCGGCGATGATCGCGGCCGTCACCCGCGCCTTCCTGACCTACGGCACCCTGGGCAGCGCGATGAGCTCTCTCGGCTGGCTCGCCGGGAGCCTGCACGCGGCGAGCTGGGTGGAGCTGCGGTGGCTGTCGCTCGCCGCCCTCGCCCTCCTGCCCGCGCTGGTCCTCGCGGTGCGCCCGCTGTCGGCGCTGCGCTTCGGGACGGAGGTGGCGACCGCCCTCGGCCTGCGCGCCCGCCCGGCGCGGGCGGCTCTGGTCGCGCTGGCGGTGGCGCTGGCGGGCGTGTCGGTCGCGGCCGCGGGGCCGCTCGCCTTCGTCGGCCTCGTCACGCCGCACCTCGCCCGCCGCCTCGCCCCCGCCGGGATCGGCGGCCACCTCGCCCTCACCGCGCTGGCCGGCGCCGCCCTGACCGCCGCGGCGGATCTGGCGGGCCGCCTGGCCTTCGCCCCGGTCCAGGTCCCCGCCGGCCTCGTCACCGCGCTGATCGGCGTGCCGATCTTCGTGGCGCTGATGCTGCGGCCCCAACCATCCTGAAGGAGATGACAATGCACCCGACACTCACGGCCGCCGCCCTGGCCCTGCTCGCCGCGCCCGCCGTGGCCCAGGATTATCCCCTGACCATCGAGACCAAGTTCGGCGAGACGGTGATCCCCGAACGCCCCGAGCGGATCGCGACCGTGGACTTCAACGGCGCAGACAACCTCCTCGCGCTCGGCGTGCAGCCCGTCGTGATCCGCGACTGGTTCGGCGACCGCCCCCGCGCCGTCTGGCCCTGGGCCGACGCGGTGATGGGGGAGACGCCCGAGATCCTGCGCGGCGACCTCAACTTCGAGCAGATCGCGGCGGCCGAGCCCGACCTCATCACCGCCGTCTGGTCCGGCATCACTGCCGAGGACTACCGCCAGCTCTCGCTCATCGCGCCGGTCGTCGCGGTGCCCGAGGGCACGGCGGACTATGCCCTGAGCTGGGCCGAGCAGGCGCGCATCGTCGGCCGCGCGATCGGGCAGGAGGACGAGGCCGAGGCGCAGATCGCGGCAATCGAGGCGCGGATCGAGGGGATGCGCGCGGCCCACCCGGACTGGCAGGGCCGCACCGCGACGCTGGCGACCTACTGGGACGGCACGCCGGGCATCTACCTGGAGGACGACACGCGGGTGATCCTGCTCGACGAGCTCGGTTTCGTCGCCAACCCGGTGGTGCAGGACCTGTCGGACAGCCACGAGTTCTACGCCGAGGTCTCGCCCGAGCGGATCGACGCGTTCGACAGCGACCTGCTGCTGTGGTTCGCCGACGAATACATGGCGGAGATGCAGGACCTGCCGTTCCGCTCCGCGCTGCCAGCGGTGCAGGAAGGGCGCGAGATCTTCCTCGGCCCGCTGATGACCAGCGCGTTCAGCCACGCCTCACTGTTGTCGCTGCCCTATCTCTTCGACGAGCTCGAGCCGCGGATCGCGCAGGCCTTCGACGGCGGCCTCCCCGAGGCGGAGGCGGTGACGGAGTGACCCTCCACGCCGACATCGGACGGGGCGCCTCCACGGCGCTGGCCGCCCTCGCGACGCCCGCGCCGGAGGCCGGCGCCTTCGCCGCGCGGCTGGTCGGCCCATCCGGGGCGGCGCTCGACCCGGCCCGGCTGACCGACGGCGCGGTCCGCGCGCTGATGGACGGCGAGGCCGCGGACGAGGATGGCGCGGACGACCGTCTGCGGGCCTGCTACCTGGTCGGCCGCATGGCGTCGGGCCTGTCGACGATCCTTGCCCGCCTCGCCCTCCGCGGCGTCGGGGTCGACGGCCTGGCCGCGGACGTGCGCCTTGTCCCGCGGCTTGAGGAATGGCGCGTCGACGGGGCGTCGGGCATCGTGCGGGTCTGGGACGTCTGCCTCACGGGCTCGTCGACGTGGAGTCCGGCCGATCCGCAGGCGCTCGGCCGTGCGGTCGAGCGGCCGTTCGCGCCGCTCGTCGGCGCGCTGCATCGCCTCTCGCGGCACGGCGAGACGGCGCTGTGGCGGCTGGTCGGCGACGCTCTGTCCGCCGCTCTACTCGACGAGGCCGTCCGGCTGGGACGGCCCGAGGACGGCATCGCCCTCGCCCGCACCATCCTCGCCGACCGCGGCACGGCCCTGTTCTGCCGGCAGACGGGTTTCGAGCGGATCGCCCTGCCCGAAGCGCCGCACCGGGACACCTGGATCCGCGTCCGTGGCGGCTGCTGCCGCTACTACACTCTCCCCTCCTCGGGGGGCGACTGTTGTGCGACCTGCGTCCTCAGGACCGGGGAGAGCCGGCGCGCGATCGTGCAGGCGCAGCTTCGGCAAGCGCCGAGCGGAGAATGAGCGACCGGGCGACCCGCCCGCCCGGAGCCCCGCGATCGCGGCGGCCGCAGTCGGCGTCGCAGTGGCCACTCCACAGTGTCGGCGGGACCCGGGGCGGCGGCAGGCGCCGCCGCCCCGGCCCGATCGGCTCAGTTACCGCCCCAGGCTTCGGGATAGTTCTCCATCTCGTCGCAGCCGCACATCGCGTAGTGCAGCGGCGGCATCGCCGGGTTCACGTACTCGGCGAGGTTCTCCTGGGTGATCGCCGGCTGCGGCAGCACCCATTCGGGGCCGGGCAGCGGCTCGCCCTCGATCACGCGGGCGGCGGCGATGATCGCGGTGCGCCACTGGTAGGTGGGATAGGTCGGCGCGATCGCCGTCATCCCCTCGTCCTGCCACTTGCGCAGGAAGTCCTGCTGGTCCTCGCCCACGAACACCGGGATGTCGTAGCCCGAATCCTCGAACGCCTCGATCGCCGCGACGGCCGTGGCGCCCGCGTCCATCCACACCGCGTCGATGTTGCCGCGCTGCAGGTAATCCTCGACGATGGATTTCGTCTGGGCGTTGTCGCCGTCGGTGAATTCGGCGCCGACGATGTTCATGCCCGCCTCCTCGAGGATGCGGCGGCCGGCCGAGTACCGGGTCTCGAGCACGTCGACCCCGGGCAGGATGCGCAGCATCAGCACGTCCGAGCCCTCCTCGACGTTCTCGGCGATGAACTCGGCGCCCTGGATGCCGAAGCCGTAGCCGCCGACCGGGTGGACGAAGGTCACCGGGCAGTCTGTGTTCACGCCGCGGTCGAAGACGATGACCGGCATCGCCTCGCACGCCCGCTCGACCGCGGGGGTCAGGGCGGCGGTGGTATTGGGCGAGACGATCATCACGTCGCACTCGCCGCCGGCGAGCAGGTCGTCGATGTCGGCGATCTGCTTGTCGTCCGATCCCTCGGCGTCGACGTGGATGAACTCCCCGATGGAGTCGTGGTTGGCGAGCTCCTGGTTCATGTTGGTGAAGCCGACGACCCGCCACGGGTTGTTCACGCCGGCGTTGGAGAAGCAGACCGTCGCCGGCGCCTCGATGCCGAGATCGGCCGTCTCCACCATCTCGCCGCCGATGTGCTGCAGCCACGGCTGACCCTCGGGGCCCTCGGGCTCGGCCTGCAGCTGCTCCTGCTGCCGGGCGAACTCTTCGGGGTCGTCGAAATTCTGGGCGGAAAGGGGCAAGGCGCTCAGCGCGAGCGCGCCTGTCGTCGCCAGAAGTCTCTTCATGGTCTCACTCCCTGTGTCTGTCGTCGGTCGCCATCGTCGGCGGCTCAGGTTCCCGTCTGTCTCCTCCTGTGCATGGCGAGGGCCACCGCCGCGATGAGGATGAGGCCCTGCACCACCTGCCGGACGGGTTGCGGCAGGCCTAGGAAGTTCAGAAGCGTGAAGATGGCCGTCAGCGCGAGCGCGCCGCCGAACGCGGCGGGCACCGAGCCGCGGCCGCCCAGAAGCTGGGCGCCGCCGAGGACCGCGGCGGTGATCGCCTGCAGCTCGTAGCCCGCGCCCACGTCCGTCGAGACCCCGGCAAAGCCGCCGAGGAGGATGCCGGCCACGGCGCCGGAAAGCCCCGAAAGCACGAAGGCGGTGATCCGCACCCGGGCCACCGGGACGCCGGCGAGGTGGGCGGCGACGGGATTGTCGCCGATCGCGTGCACCTGCCGGCCGAGGTTCGCGCGGTGCATCAGCCAGCCATAGGCGCCGATGACCACCGCCATCACGATGACCGAGACGGGGATGAAGCCGACCAGCGGCACGTCGCGGATCAGCTCGCGCCCGAAGAAGCGGTAGGTGTCCGGCAGGTAGCCGCGCGGCGCCCCGCCGGACCACAGGAAGGCGAGGCCGTTGAGGGTGATCATCATCCCCAGCGTCGCGATCAGCGAGGGCACCCTCAGGAAGCAGACGACGAGCCCGTTGACGAAGCCGACGACGAGGCCCAGCCCCAGCATCAGGGGGATGACCCATAGGGTCGCCGCGGGGTCGTTGTTCGTCAGCATCGAGGAGCCGACCACCACCAGCGTGATGAGCGAACCCACCGACAGATCGAAGCCGCCCGACGTGATGACGTAGACCTGCCCGGCGGCGAGGATCGCGAGCGGCGCCGCGCGCTTGAGGAAGTTCATGTAGCCGGTCGGCTCCACGAATCCGGTGTTCATGTAGATGATCGCCGCGATCAGAACGGCGAGGAGGATCCAGACCGGGTTGATGCGGGGCGCCCGGAGGCGCCGCTCCGCGCCGCGCGGACGGGTTCCGTCGGTCATGCCACGATCCTCTTCGAGCGGATCGCGTAGAAGGCGACGGCGGCCACGATGATGACCCCGCGCAGCACCTGCTTGGCGAAGCTGTCGACGCCGGCGATGTTGAAGACGGAATCGATGAGCGAGAAGATCAGCATCCCCGCCATCGTGCCCCAGATGCCCCCCCGGCCGCCGGCGAGGACGGTACCGCCGATCACGACCACGGCGATGCTCTCGAGGTCGTAGACCCCGTCCGAGCCGATCCACGGCGCGCCCGAACGCAGGCGCGAGGCGAGGTAGAGCCCGGCGATCGCCGCGCAGACCGAACAGATGACGTGCGACAGGACGAGGACGCGTCCTGCCTTGATGCCGGCGAAGCGCGCCGCCTCCTCGCTGCCGCCGACGGCGTACATGTCCGAGCCGAACTTGGTGAAGCGCAGCACGGCCCAAGCCAGCACGGCGAGCGCCAGGAGGAACAGGAGGGCGAACGGGAACGGTCCGAGCTGGCCGTAGGCGAAGACCTGGAACTCGGCCGGGACCGCGCCGGCGAAGTTCGACACGAAGGCCGACAGGCATCCCTGGATGATCAGGCTCATCCCCAGCGTCGCGATCAGCGGGTTCACCTTCAGTCCGCTCACCACGAGCCCGTTTACCAGCCCGACGACCCCGCCCAGCGCCAGCGCGGCAAGCACGGCAGGCAGGATCATTCCGGGCTCTCCGTCCATGATGACCGAGGCAAGGACGGCGGTCGCCGAGATCAGGCTGGCGACGCTGAGGTCGATCGACGCGACCAGGATCACGAAGGTCTGGCCGATGGCGGTGATGCCGAGCGCGATGGACCGGCCGAGGATCGCGATCAGGTTCTCGAACGTCAGGTACTGCGCCTGCCCGGTGGCGAACGCCACCACGACGTAGATGGCGAAGGCCCCGCCGAGCAGGATGAGGGGCGCCCAGCGCTCGAACCGGAAGGCGGGCCGCCGCGGGGCCGGGTCGCCGGAGACGCTCACGCGGCCACCCCCCTCTCGCCTGTCGCAGCGTGCATCACCTCCTGCTCGCTGGCGCCGTGGGGGAACTCGGCGACGATCCGGCCCTCCTGCATGACGAGGACGCGGTCGGCCACGCCGATCACCTCGGGCAGGTCGGACGAGATCATCAGGATCCCCGCCCCCTCGCGGGCGAGGTCGCGCATCAGGTGGTAGATCCCGGCCTTGGAGTTCACGTCGATCCCCCGCGTCGGCTCGATGAAGATCAGCAGCCGGGGCCGCATCGACAGCCAGCGCGCGACGATCGCCTTCTGCTGGTTGCCGCCCGACAGGGCGCGGATGTCCTGGTCGTAGTTCGCCGCGCGGATCTCCATACCGTCGAGCAGCCGGTCCATGCCGCCGAGGTCGCCGTTGGCGTTGCGGCGATGGCTGGACAGCGGCGAGGCGAAGGCCCGCGAGGTCAGCATGCCGTTGTCGCGGACCGACTGCATCAGCACCAGGCCCTCGCTCTTCCGGTCGCCTGGAAGAAGTCCCACGCCGCCCCGGATCGCCGCCCGCGGAGTTCGGAAGGACACCGTCTCGCCGTCGAGCGTCACCTCGCCGCGATCGAAGGGCGCCTCGCCGAACAGCGCCATCGCCAGCGCGACCCGGCCGGCACCCTGGATGCCGGCGAGGCCGACGATCTCGCCCGCGCGGACCTCGAGGTCGATGTCGCGGAGCCTGTCGTTCCCGCCGCCGCGGACCGCGAGGACCGGTGCGCCGATCTCCTCCGGCCGGGCGGGCGGGGCGTAGAAATCCTCGATGTCGCGGCCGACCATGGCCCGCACGATGGCGCCCGGTTCGGGCACCTCGTCGAAGCGGGCCGCGATCTCGCCGTCCTTCAGCACGGTCACCCGGTCGGCGAGGCGGGTGATCTCCCGCATCCGGTGGGTGATGTAGATGATCGCCACGCCCCGCCCGCGCAGCGTATCGACTGCGGCGAACAGCTCCTCGCACTCGGCCTCGTTCAGCGCGGCCGTCGGCTCGTCCATCACCACGACGCGCGCACCGGTCGAGACCGCCTTGGCGATCTCGACCACCTGCTGCGTCGCCACGTCGAGCTCGCCCACCAGCCGGTCCGGGTCGATCCGTCCCGCGGCGGCGAACAGGCTCAGAGCCTCGCGCGATTCCTCCCGCATCCGGCGGGCGTCGATCAGGCCGAAGCGCGTCCGCGGCTCGCGTCCGAGGAACAGGTTCTGCGCGACCGTCCGCTCGGGCAGCAGCGAGAATTCCTGGTAGATGACGGCGATCCCCGCGGCGAGGGACTCCACCGGATGGGAGAAATGGACCGGCGTGCCGCCGAGCCGGACTTCTCCGCTGTCGGCGCGGTAGACGCCGGACAGGATCTTGATGAGCGTGGACTTTCCCGCCCCGTTCTCGCCCACGAGGGCCTGCACCTCGCCGGCACGGACGTCGAAGCTCACGTCCGACAATGCCCGGACGCCCGGGAAGGTCTTGGTGATCCCGCGCATCTCGATCACGGGTGCGGTCATGCCGCCTCCCACGTCGTCCGGATGACGTCGTGCGATTCCCGGAACAGCGTGTCGTGGTCGGGAAAGAGCGGGCGCCAGACCCGCGTGGCCGCGGCCAGTTCCGGCACGCCCGCGCCGAAGGCCTCGAGCACGACGTGCCCGTCGAAGCCGGTTTCCCGGACCGTCCGCACGATGCCGGCGAAGTCGATCTGGCCCCGCCCGACGATGCCGCGGTCGTTCTCGGAGAGGTGCAGGACGTGCATCCGGTCGCCGAGAAGGCGGATCGCGGCGGGCTGGTCCCGCTCCTCGATGTTGGCGTGGAACGTGTCGTACATGATGCCGAAGGCCGGGTGATCCACGCGGTCGGCGTAGGCGCGGGCCTGCTCCATCGTGTTGAGGAAGTAGGTCTCGAAACGGTTCAGGTGCTCGAGAGCCAGGAGATAGCCGTGCCGTCCCGCCCGCTCCGCCATCGCGCGGTGCGCCTCGACGCCGCGTTCGATCTCATCCTCGGTCGGCCCCTGCCCCGTGAAGTGGCCGATGGGCGCATGGAAGGGTCCGCCCACCGTCTCGGACCCCAGGGCCTCGGCGCAATCCTGGATCCACGACAGGTGCGCGAGCCCGCGGCGCCGGACGTCGGCGTCGTCCGACAGCGGATTGGCGTCCGGATCCGGCACGATCGAGGTCTGCGCCCGTCCCAGCCCCATCGCGTCCAGCCGGCGGCCGAGCCATTCGTAATGGCCCGCATCGCCCCGCATCACGGGCACTTCGACGTGGTCGTAGCCGATCTCCGCGATCCGCTCGATCTGCGGCAGGTGCGACTCCTCGATGTGCCCCGCGAGGCAGAGCAGGTTGACGCCCAGCTTCATGGACGCACCGACCGCGCCAGCGGCGTCACGTTCAGGGGGACCCCCTGCAAGACCATAAGATTACCTCCCGGACGCCTCCTCCGGAGCATCCTGATAGTCATTACATTCCAACTCTTTGCGGATCGCAAACGGAAAAGCATCCGGTCACCGGCCCCGTCTCTCCGAGCAGACGGAACGCCCGCCCCCGCCGCCTGCCGGCGCGTCACGGCGTTGCCCACCGATCGGATCCTCCCCGCCTGGAGCTCGCGACCGACGCGCGACGCCGGCTGACATTCGACGCCGGTACCGTTCATTCCATTCTGAATGCTCTGGACATTCAGAACTGCCTGCTTAGATACCGGCGTCGAACGGCAAGGGATTCGGCATGTCCGGCGACACCACCACCGACCTCCGCTCGGACTTCATCGAGAGGATGGGGCTGATCGCGCAGGGCGAAGGAATGCCCCGCAGCGCCGGGCGCATGCTGGCCCTGCTGATCTGGGACGGGGAGCCGATCGCCTTCGCCGATCTGGCCGCGACGCTGCAGATCAGCCGCGGCAACGTCAGCACCTCGGCCCGCCTGCTGGAAGAGCGCGGCCTGGTGCGCCGCGTCTCCCGCCCCGCCGAGCGGCAGGACTTCTTCCAGATCGCGCCGAACGCCTTCCTGTCGATGCTCAACGGCACCCGCGTCCGGATCGAGAACGCGATGGGCGAGATCGAGAAGGTGCTCGAGACGCTGCCGGCGCGGGAACAGGGCCCCCGCACCCGCCTGACCGAATATGCCGAGTTCTACCGCGCCATCGCGGACGGGCTCCAGACCGCGGTCGACCGCCTCCAGTCCCCCGGGAGATGACCCGCATGCCACCGCGCCTCGCCATCCACCGCCCGCCGCAAGACACCGCGACCGACCACCCCGACCCCAAGGACGACGCCATGCCGAAGGATGCCTCCGCCCCGATCGCCACCGCCTCGGGCAAGCCGGACTGGGCGATGAGCCGGCGCGAGATCGAGCGGGTGCTGCGCGAGCGGGCCGGCCTGCCCCCGGTGCGGCGCAAGTGGCCCTGGGTGATCCTCGCGCTCGTCCTGATCGCCGCCGCGGGCGGCTTCGGCTACTGGCGCATGCAGCAGATGACAGCGGCGCCCGAAGTGGTGGCCGAGCCGGTCGTCGAGGTCGCGCCGGAAGACGTGGTGATGGAGGTGAACTCCGCCGAATACGCGGTGCTGGCGCCGCTGACGCTGGAGCGGGTGATCCGGGTCACCGGCACGATCCAGCCCGCCCGCCAGGCGCAGCTCTCCTCGCAGGCCGGCGGCCGGGTCGAGGAAGTGGCCGTGCAGCCGGGCGACCGGGTGTCCGAGGGCGACCTCCTGGTGCAGGTCGACGTGCAGAACCTGACGATCCAGCTCGACCTCGCCCGCTCCAACGCAGAGGCGACGCAGGTGCAGCTGGGCCTCGCCGAGACCCAGCTGGAGCGCAGCGAGGCGCTGCTCGACCGCGGCGTCGCCACCACGTCGACGATCGACGAGGCGCGGTCCAACGTGCAGGCGCTGCGGGCCAACCTCAGCGCGCAGCAGGACCAGGTGCGCTCGGCCGAGCTGCAACTGGCGAACGCCACCCTGCGTGCGCCCTTCGACGGCATCGTCTCCACCCGCTCCGCCGATCCGGGGCAGTACGTCCAGGTCGGCGCGCCGCTCGTCACCGTCGTGGATCTCACCACGGTCGAGATGCAGGCCAACGCCCCCGCCGCCGCCGGCGCGGTGCTGCGGCCGGGTCAGCCGGTCACGGTGACGGTCGACGGGCTGGAAGGCCGGACCTTCGACGGCGAGGTGACGCGCATCAATCCCGTCGCGGCCGAGGGGACGCGGACGATCCCGGTCTACATCCGGATCGAGAACGAGGACGGCGTGCTGCTGGGCGGCATGTTCGCCACCGGCCAGGTCGTCACCGCCCAGGCGGACGCGGCGCTCGCCATCCCGACCGAGGCGCTGCGCGAGGATGCGGACGGCGTGCACGTCCTGCGCATCGCGGACGGCCGGCTGGAACGGGCGGCGGTGGAGACCGGCGGCACCTGGGCCGGCGGCCTGACCCGCATCGACGGCGGCCTCTCCGCCGGCGACACCGTGATCACCGCCCCGCTCGCCGAGCTGGATCCCGGCGACGCCGTGACCCTGGTCGAGGAGTGACCGCATGTTCCTGACCCGCATCAGCGTCAACCAGCCCGTCTTCGCGACCATGATCATGGTCGCGCTGATGGTGTTCGGCGTCTACTCGTTCCAGCGCCTGCCGATCGAGCAGCTGCCGGACGTGGACTTCCCCGTCGTCGCCGTCGTCGTCTCCTACCCCGGCGCCTCGCCCGAGGCGGTGGAGAACGACGTGATCGAGCCCATCGAGGACACGGTCAACACCATCGGCGGCATCGACGACATCCAGTCCACCGCCCGGCCGGGTCAGGCGATGGTCGTGATGATCTTCGACATGGAGGTGTCCTCAGCCACTGCCGTGCAGGACGTGCGCGACAAGATGGCGAGCGTGCAGGCCGGCTTTCCCGACGGCGTGGACGACCCGCTGATCCTGCGCTTCGACCCGGCGGAGCTTCCGGTGATCTCCGTCGCCGTCAGTTCCGAGATCATGTCGCCGCGCGACCTGACCGCCCTGACCGAGGACGTGATCGTCCAGCGCCTGTCGGTGATCGACGGCGTCGGCAGCGCCTCGGTCGTGGGCGGCGTGCCGCGGCAGCTGGAGATTCTGCTCGACCCCGACCGGATGACCGCCTTCGGCGTCGGCGTGGGCGAGGTGACGGCGGCGCTGCGGTCCGAGAACCAGGATCTGCCCGCCGGCTCCATCGAGCAGGGGCGGCAGACGCAGTCGCTGCAGGTCGCCGGCCGGATCGAGAACGCGCAGGACTTCCTGGACATCATCGTCGCCCGCCGGGGCGGCCAGCCGGTGCGGCTGAGCGACGTGGCGCGGATCGAGGAAGGCGAGGCGGTCGTGAACTCGCTCGCCCTGCTGGACGGGCAGCGCGCTCTCGCCGTGGACATCGTCAAGACGCAGGGCGCCAACACCGTCGCCGTGGCCGAGGCCGTCCGCGAGGCGGTGGCCGAACTGGTGGCCGAGGACCTGCCCGACGACGTCGAGCTGGAGATCGTCCGCGACAACGCGATCCCGGTCGAGGAAAGCTACCACGGCGTGCAGAACATGCTGGTCGAGGGCGCCATCCTCGCCACCGTGATCGTGTTCCTGTTCCTGAACTCCTGGCGCTCGACCGTCATCACCGGCCTCACGCTGCCGATCTCGGTCATCGGCACGATGACGGCCCTGTGGGTGCTGGGCTTCACGCTCAACATGATGACGCTGCTGGCGCTGTCGCTCGCCGTCGGCCTGCTGATCGACGACGCCATCGTGGTGCGCGAGAACATCATGCGGCACCTGCACATGGGCAAGAACCACCGGCAGGCGGCGCTGGACGGCACCAACGAGATCGGGCTTGCCGTGCTCGCGACCACCCTGTCCATCGTCGCGGTGTTCCTGCCGGTCGCCTTCATGGAAGGCATCATCGGCCGGTTCTTTCTGCAGTTCGGCGTGACGGTGTCGGTGGCGGTGCTGATCTCGCTCTTCGTGGCGTTCACGCTCGACCCGATGATGTCATCGGTCTGGTACGATCCCGCGGCCGAGCCGGACGCCAGGCGCGGCCCGATCGGGCGGGCGGTGGCACAGTTCGACCGCTTCTTCGAGTGGGTCGGCCGGCGCTATCGCGGCATCCTCCGCTGGGCGCTGAAGCACCGCAAGACGACGCTCGCCGCCGCCTTCGCCGCCTTCGTCGGCAGCTTCTTCATCGTGCCGCTGGTGGGGGTGGAGTTCGTGCCCGCCGCCGACACCAGCGAGTTCCAGGTCGAGATCGAGACGCCCCCGGGCTCGTCGCTCGACTACACCACGGCCAAGCTGCAGCAGGTGGACCGCGTGCTGCGCTCCTTCCCCGAGGTGATCGGCACCTATGCCACGATCAACGCCGGCACCTCGGCCGCGGGCAGCAACGCGGGCACCGTCATCGCCGAGATGACCTCGCCCTCGGAGCGCACCCGCACTCCGGTCGACATGACCCTGCCGGTGCGCGAGGCGCTGGCGAGGATCCCGGGGATCGAGGTTGTCGTCGGCGCGGCGGGCGGCCTGGGCGGCGTCTCGGCGCCCGTGGTGGTGAACCTCTACGGCGAGGACATCGACCAGCTGACCCGGCTCTCGGCCGAACTGGCCAGCCGGATGAGCGAGATCGAGGGGCTGGAGGACGTCGCCTCGTCGCTGGCCGACGCGCAGCCGGTGCTGAGCATCGAGGTGGACCGCGACGCGGCCAGCGATCTCGGGATCGGGATGGGCCAGATCGCCGCGACCCTGCGGCCGATGCTGGGCGGCGAGGAGGTAACCGACTGGACCGCCCCGGACGGCCGCAACTTCGCCGTCAACGTCCACCTGCCCGAGGACCTGCGCAACGACCTGGAGGTCCTGCGCGCCCTGCCCATCGTCCGCAGCGACGGCGGCACGGTGCGGCTCGACCAGGTGGCCACCATCGTCGACGACGTCGGCCCGTCCGAGATCAACCGGCTCGACCTGGCGCGGCAGGTCTCGATCACCGCCAACCTCGGCGCCACCACGCTGGGCGAGGTGATGCCTGCGGTGCAGGCGGCGATGGACGAGCTCGACCTGCCGCCGGGCTACCGGGTCTCGACCGGGGGCGACGCCGAGCAGCTGGCCGAGACCGGCGCCGCCGCCGGCACGGCCCTGCTGCTGGCGATCGTGTTCATCTATCTCGTGCTCGCCTCGCAGTTCGGCAGCTTCCTGCAGCCGATCGCCATCATGGCCGCGCTTCCGCTGGCGCTGATCGGGGTGGTGCTGGGCCTCCTGGTCGGGGGAACGACGCTGAACATGTTCTCGATGATCGGCTTCATCATGCTGATGGGTCTGGTGGTGAAGAACGCGATCCTGCTGGTGGACAACGCCAACCAGCACGTGCGGGCGGGGATGAACCTCTACGACGCACTGCTCGAGGCCGGCTCCACCCGGTTCCGGCCGATCGTGATGACCACGCTGGCGATGATCTTTGGCATGCTGCCGCTGGCGCTGAACATCCACGAAGGCTCGGGTCAGAACGCGCCGATGGCGCACGCGGTGATCGGCGGGCTCATCAGCTCCACCGTCCTGACGCTGGTCGTGGTGCCGGTGGTGTTGACCTACATCGACGGCTTCGGCCGCTTCGTGTCGCGCTTCACCCCCCGCGCCCCAGACGACGCGCACCCCGCGCCCGCGCCCGCGGAATGAGAGGATCAGTGGCGGGCCGTATCGCCCCGGCGGATGCCGCCCGCTCGGGCTGAGCCGGGCGGCGCCCCCTCGGCCGAAAGGGTCTCACCGACGTCCGGCTTTCGTGCCGGGCGTCGCCGGGGCCCCTTCAGGCTACAGCGGTTTCTTCGTCCACCTTGCGATCAGTCCGACGATGCCTTCGCGGAACAGCAGCACGCCGGCGACGAAGATCACGCCCTGGATGACCGTCACCCACGCCCCGAGGGTAGCGAAGTAGTTCTGCATCGTCACGATGATGGCCGCGCCGAGCATCGGCCCGAAGACGGTGCCCATGCCGCCGAGCAGCGTCATCAGAACGACCTCTCCCGACATCGTCCAGTGCACGTCGGTGAGGGAGGCGAGCTGGAACACCTGGCTCTTCACCGCCCCGGCGAGCCCGGCGAGCGTCGCCGACAGGGTGAAGACCATCAGCTTGTACCGGTTCACCCGGTAGCCGAGCGACACCGCCCGCGGCTCGTTCTCGCGGATCGCCTTCAGGACCTGCCCGAACGGGGAATGGATGATCCGGTGGATGAACAGGATGCCGCCGAAGGTCACGACAAGGACGAAGAAGTAAAGCGCCATGTTGGACTCGAGCGGGATCAGCCCGAACAGGTCGTTGCGCGGAACCGACTGGATCCCGTCCTCGCCGCCGGTGAACTCGGCCTGCAGGGCGAAGAAGTAGACCATCTGCGCGAAGGCGAGCGTGACCATCGCGAAGTAGATGCCCTGCCGCCGGATCGCCAGCGAGCCGATCGCGAGGCCGAGGAGCGCGGCCGCCGCTGTCCCGGCGAGGACCGCCAGCTCGGGCGTCAGGCCCCAGACCTTGGCGGCATGGGCGGCGACGTAGCTCGCCATGCCGAAATAGGCGGCGTGGCCGAAGGACAGCAGACCCCCGAAGCCGAGCAGCAGGTTGAAGGCCGAGGCGAAGAGGGCGAAGCACATCACCTTCATCGCGAATACCGGGTAGACGAACCACGGCAGCGCCACGAGCAGGATCAGAAGGACGACGAAGATCGCCTTCTGGTGGGTCGGCATGCCGACGCTCGGCTCGGGGCGCGCGGCGGGCGAGGTGGCGGGATCCATGGTCGACATCACGCGGACCTCCCGAACAGGCCTTCGGGCTTGATCATCAGGACGATGGCCATGATCACGAAGATCACCACCGCCGACCCGGCCGGGTAGAACACCCGCGTCAGCCCCTCGACGATGCCCAGCCCGAAGCCGGTCACGATCGCCCCCATGATCGAGCCCATGCCGCCGATCACCACGACGGCGAACACGACGATGATGAGATCGGCCCCCATGTTGGGGTTCACCGAATAGATCGGCGCCGCGAGCACCCCGGCGAACCCGGCGAGCGCCACGCCGAAGGCGTAGGTCAGCGTGATCATCCGCGGCACGTTGATGCCGAAGGCGCCGACCAGCGTCGGGTTCTCGGTCGCCGCCCGCAGGTACGAGCCCAGCGGCGTCTTCTCGATCACGAACCAGGTGGAGAAGCAGACGATGACGGACGCCACGATGACCCAGCCGCGATAGTTCGGCAGGAACATGAAGCCCAGGTTCTGGCCGCCCGAGAGCGCGTCCGGAATCTGGTAGGGCAGCCCCGAGATGCCGTAGTAGTTGCGGAACAGGCCCTGGATGATCAGCGCGATGCCGAAGGTCAGCAGCAGCCCGTAGAGGTGGTCGAGGCGGTAGAGGCGCGACAGCATCAGCTTCTCCAGCACGATCCCCGTCGCGCCCACGACGAGCGGCGCCAGCAGGAGCGCCCACCAGTAGCCGATGCCGAGGTACTCCAGCAGCATCCAGGCGACGAAGGCGCCCATCATGTACTGCGCGCCGTGGCTGAAATTGATGATGTTCAGCATCCCGAAGATCACGGCGAGACCCAGCGACAGGACCGCGTAGAACGACCCGTTGATGAGGCCGAGCAGGAGCTGACCCATCAGGACCTGCGGCGGGATTCCCAGAAGCTCGAACATTGCTGCGCCCTTGATTCAAGCGTCGCCCCCGAAGGGGCGGGTGCGGGCGCGCCGGTCTCCCGGCGCGCCCCCTTGCGTGTGCCGTCAGCCGGCGGCTTCGACGAACTCGCAGCCGCCACCTTCCATCGGCAGGAAGGCTTCCTCGGCCGGGATCGTGGCGAGGAGGTTGTAGAGATCCCACTCGCCCGTCGATTCCTCGGGCGTCTTGACCTCGAAGAGGTACATGTCGTGGATCGCCCGGCCGTCCTCGCGCACGTAGCCCTGGCCGAAGAGCGGATCGTCGAACGGGTTCGCCTTCATCCACTCGACCACGGTCTCGCCGTCGGTGCTGCCCGTCGCCTCGACGCCGCGCAGGTAGTGCATGGTGCCGGAATAGACGCCGGCGTGCACCATCGTCGGCTTGGAGCCGTGCCGCTCCTCGAAGCGGGCGGACCATTCGCGGGTGGCGTCGTTCAGATCCCAGTAGAACGCTTCGGTCAGGACCAGGCCCTGCGCCGTCTGGGCGCCGAGCGCATGGACGTCGGTGACGAACATCAGCAGCGCGGCGAGCGACTGCCCGGCCTGGGTGATGCCGAACTCGGACGCCTGCTTGATCGCGTTGACCGTGTCGCCGCCGGCATTGGCGAGGCCGATGACGTTGGCGCCCGAGCCCTGGGCCTGCAGCAGGAACGACGAGAAGTCGGTCGCCGGGAACGGATGCCGGACGGTGCCGACCACCTCGCCGCCGGCTTCCTCGACCACGCGGCTCGTCTCTTCCTCCAGCGAGTGGCCGAAGGCGTAGTCGGCGGTGAGGAAGAACCAGCTGGTGTCGGCGTCGGTCATCGCGCCGCCGGTGCCGATGGCGAGCGCGGCGGTGTCGTAGGTCCAGTGCACCGTCGTCGGCTGGCACTGGCCGCGCGTCAGTTCGGTGGAGCCGGCGCCGGAATTGATGAAGGCCCCGCCCATCTCGGCGGTGATGTCCGCCACCGCGAGCGCGGCCGACGAGGTCGGCACGTCGAGGATCGCGTCGACGCCGTCCTGGTCGTACCACTGGCGCGCGATGTTCGAGGCGACGTCGGGCTTGTTCTGGTGGTCGGCGGACAGGATCTCGACGTTGAGGCCCTTGTCCTCGGCCATGAAGTCCTCGACCGCCATCTGCGCGGCGATGACCGAGCCTTCGCCCGACAGGTCCGCATAGATGCCCGAGCGGTCGTTCAGCACGCCGAGCGTGACGTCGATCGCGTCCTGCGCCATCACGGGCGCGGCGACGAGCGCCGCGGCGGCGACCGACCCGAGTGCAGTTTTCCTGACCATGATTTCCTCCTTGTTGCGGCGCGACTGCGCCTTTTTATCTACACGCCCAGATAGCGGTGCAGCTTGTCGATGTTGGCGTCGAGCTCCGCGTTCGGGATCATGTCCACCACGCGGCCCTGATCGACGACGTAGTGCCGGTCGGCGACCGAGGCGGCGAAGCGGAAGTTCTGCTCCACCAGGACGATGGTGAAGCCTTCGCGCTTGAGCTCGCGGATCGTGTTGCCGATCTGCTGGACGATCACCGGCGCCAGCCCCTCGGTCGGCTCGTCCAGCAGCAGCAGGCGCGCCCCGGTGCGCAGGATGCGGGCGATGGCCAGCATCTGCTGCTCGCCGCCCGACAGCTTGGTGCCCTGGCTGCGCCGCCGCTCCTTGAGGTTGGGGAACAGCTCGTGGATGCGGTCGATCGACAGGCCGCCGTCGCCGACGCGCGGCGGCAGGGTCAGGTTCTCCTCGACGCTGAGCGAGGCGAAGATGCCGCGCTCTTCGGGACAGAAGCCGACGCCGAGGCGGGCGATCTGGCGCGGCTGGAGGTCGATCGTCTCGGTCCCGGCGAAGCGGATCGAGCCGCTGCGCTTGCCGAGGATGCCCATGATCGCCAGCAATGTGGAGGTCTTGCCCGCGCCGTTGCGCCCGAGCAGCGTCACCACCTCGCCCTCCTGCACCGAGAAGTCGATGCCGTGCAGCACGTGGCTCTCGCCGTACCAGCCCTGAAGATCGCTGACGTCCAGCATCGGCCGGGCGGTGGCGTTGCGGGGAGTCGCGGCGGCGTCAGTCATGGCCGGCTCCGATATAGGCCTCGATCACTTCGGGCGCCTGCGAGACGGTGGCGTAGTCCCCTTCGGCCAGCACCTCGCCCCGGGCGAGGACGGTAATCCGGTCCGACAGGCTCGCCACGACGTTGAGGTTGTGCTCGACCATCAGGATCGTGCGGTTCTTCGCGATCCTGCGGATCAGCGCCGAGATCCGCTCGACGTCCTCCTGGCCCATGCCGGCCATCGGCTCGTCCAGCAGCAGCATCTGCGGCTCGAGCGCGAGCGTGGTCGCGATCTCGAGCGCGCGCTTGCGGCCGTAGGACAGCTCGGCCGCGCGATGGTGGGCGAATTCCGTCAGCCCCACCTCGTCGATGTGGCCGCGGGCCGCCTCGTCGTAGCGCGACAGCACCCGTTCCGAGCGCCAGAAGTCGTAGCTGTCGCCGCGCTGCCGCTGCAGCGCCAGGCGCACGTTCTCGAGCACGCTGAGGTCGGGAAAGACCGCCGAGATCTGGAACGACCGCACGAGTCCGAGCCGCGCGATATCGGCCGGCGACAGGCGGGTGATGTCGCGCCCCTCATAGGTGATCCGGCCGGCGGTCGGCGACAGGAACTTGGTCAGGAGGTTGAAGCAGGTCGTCTTGCCGGCGCCGTTGGGTCCGATCAGGGCGTGGATCGTGCCCTTCTCGACCGTCAGGTCGACATCATCGACGGCAACGAAGCCCTTGAATTCCTTGCGCAGCCCCCGCGCTTCGAGCGCGGCCGTCATCGACGGATGCCCCCCGGAAGCCCGCGGTTGTTCTCGCAGCGCCGCACGCCCTGCCCTCCCTCTTGTGCATCGGCGACCGCGACGCGTGCAGGCGACGCTAGGAAGGCGGCCGGGACATGTCAACGGAACCGCGGGCGGCGGGACCCGACGGAACCGGCCACGACCCCGCAAGGGCCGGAAGGGTGCTGTCGGACTGATGCCGTACGGGTCCCGGTTCGGGACGAATGATCTGCCCCTGCTCCGGACCGAGGCACCCGAAGGAGCGCGACGGCCCACGACGACTGACCTGCCCCCCAGCCGCGGCGCCGGGCATTGTGGTCGGCGGCCCGATGGTGTTGGCTCGCTTCCAGTCACACGAAACCCGGGAGGTTCTGAAAATGAACATGTTCAAGAAGACGCTGCTCGCTGCCGCGGCGGTCGCGTTCGGCTCCGCCGCCTCGGCGCAGGAGCCGCAATTCTTCCGCATCGGCACCGGCGGCACCGCCGGCACCTACTACCCCATCGGCGGCCTGATCGCGAACGCCATCTCCAACCCGCCCGGCTCGCGCCCCTGCGAGGAAGGCGGATCGTGCGGCGTGCCCGGCCTGATCGCCACGGCGCTGTCGGCCAACGGCTCGGTCGCCAACGTGAACGCCATCGCGGGCGGCTCGCTGGAATCGGGCTTCGCCCAGTCCGACGTCGCCACCTGGGCGCAGACCGGCACCGGCATCTGGGAAGACCGCGACGCGGTCGCCAACCTGCGCGCCATCGCCAGCCTGTACCCCGAGACGATCCACCTCGTCGCCAGCGCCGACAGCGGCATCACCAGCGTCGCCGACCTCGCCGGCAAGACCGTCAGCCTGGACGAGCCCGGCTCGGGCACGCTGGTCGACGCGCGGATCATCCTGGAGGCCTACGGCCTGTCGGAAGAGGACGTGGACGCCCAGTACCTCAAGCCCGACCAGGCAGCGGAGCGGATGCGCGACGGAGCGATGGACGCGTTCTTCTTCGTCGGCGGCTTCCCGGCCGGCGCGATCGCCGAGCTCGCCAGCCAGGACGACATCACGCTGGTGCCGATCTCGGGCGCCGAGGCCGAGGGCATCACCGGCGAATACACCTTCTTCGCCGAGAACACCGTGCCGGGCGGCACCTACGAGGGCGTGGACGAGGACGTGACCACCCTCTCGGTCGGCGCCCAGTGGGTGACCTCGGCCGACATGGACGAGCAGCTGATCTACGACATCACCGCCGCGCTGTGGAACGACAGCACCCGCGCGCTGCTGGACGCCGGCCACCAGAAGGGCCGCGAGATCACGATGGAGACCGCGCTCGACGGCATCGGCATCCCGCTGCATCCCGGCGCCGCCCGCTTCTACGAGGAGCAGGGCATGGACGTCTCGGGCATGACCGGCGAGTGACGTCAACTTCAGGCCGGCCCGGCGGGCCGGCCGACGGGGGCGCGGCGGGAGCACACCCGCCGCGCCCTTTTTGTCATCGCCCGGCGCAAATCAGGGCATTGCGCCTGTTTCCCCGACCGGCGGCGGGCTAGCCTGCCGGGCACGATCCACCGCACGAGACCCCCGATGACCAGCGAAGCCGACCGCCAGGAAACTCTGACCGAAGCCGAGATGAAGGCGCTGGAAGAGCGCTACGATCCCGAGGTCCGGTTCCGCCCCCTGCCCCCCCTGCTCGGCTGGGTCGTGGCGACGCTGCTCTTCGTGCTGTCGTGCTATCACTTCTACACCGCCGGCTACGGCATCCCGCCGGCCACCTTCCACCGCGGCCTGCACCTCGCCTTCACGCTGGCGCTGGTGTTCTTCTCGTTCACCTTGTGGTCCAGCGGACGCGAGCCCCGGACCGGTCTGCTGACGCCGCTCGGCCTGCCGCTCTGGGACTGGGTGCTGGCGATCGCGGGCGCGATCGCGGCGCTGTACGTGCCGTGGATCTTCAACGACCTCGCCTTCCGCGTCGGCGACCCGCTGCCCATCGACGTGGTCATGGGCACGATCCTGATCGTCGTCCTGCTGGAGGCGGTGCGCCGCTCGATGGGCTGGCCGCTGCCGGTGATCGCGCTCCTCTTCATCGCCTACGCCTATTTCGGGCAGGCGATGCCGGGCGTGCTGAAGCATCCGGGGGCGAGTTGGGAGAACATCGTCAACCACCTCTACCTGACGAGTCAGGGCATCTACGGCACCGCGCTCGGCGTGATCGCGACCTACGTGTTCCACTTCGTGCTGTTCGGCGTGATGGCGACGCGCATCGGGCTCGGGCAGCTCTTCATCGACCTCGCCTCGGCGCTGGCGGGCCGCTTCGCGGGTGGGCCCGCGAAGGTCTCGGTGATCTCGTCGGCGATGCTCGGCTCGATCTCCGGCTCGTCCATCGCCAACACCGTGACGACCGGTTCGCTCACCATCCCGGCGATGATCCGCATCGGCTATCCCCGCCACTTCGCGGCGGCGGTCGAGGCGGCGAGTTCCACCGGCGGGCAGATCACGCCGCCGGTCATGGGCGCGGTCGCGTTCCTGATGATCGAGTATCTGGGCGTGCCGCTGACGACGATCCTGACGGCGGCGCTCGTCCCGGCCTTCATGCACTTCTTCGGCGTGCTGGTGCAGGTGCACCTGGAGGCCCGCCGCCACGGCCTGCGCGGCCTGACGAAAGAGGAGTTGCCGGTCGCCTGGACCGTCTTCAAGGCTGGCTGGCTGACGACCCTGCCCCTCTTCGTCCTCGTCGCGATCCTGCTGTCCGGGCGCACGCCCTACCTCGCCGCGTTCTACGGCATCCTCAGCTGCATCCTCGTCCTGGTGATCCAGAACCTGCTGCGCCACGACTTCGGCACCGCCCTGCGCGAGTCGGTGCGCGAGCTGTGGGACGGTTTCACGGTCGGGGCAAAATACTCGCTGTCGGTCACGGCGGCCGCCGCGCTGGTCGGAGTCATCATCGGCGTCGTCACCCTGACCGGCGTCGGCTTCAAGATCGCCTACATGGTGACCTCCGTCGCCGCAGGCTGGGCCGAGAACGTCAGCGGCTGGCTCGCCTTCCTGCCGTTCGAGATCATGAGCATCGAGTCGATGACGCTGCTCTTCACGCTGCTGATGACGGCGGTGGTCTGCGTGCTGATGGGCTGCGGCATCCCGACGACGGCGAACTACCTCATCATGATCGCGGTCGCGGCGCCGATCCTCGGCCTGCTCGGCGTGCAGCCGCTGGTCGCGCACTTCTTCGTCTTCTACTACGGCGTCCTCGCCGACATCACGCCGCCCGTCGCCCTCGCCGCCTACGCCGCGGCGGGAATCGCGAACGCCAACGCGTTCAAGGCCGGGAACACCGCGTTCCGGCTGGGCATGGGCAAGGCGCTGGTGCCCTTCGTCTTCGCCTTCTCGCCGTCGCTGCTGCTGGTGACGGACGGCTTCACGTGGAGCGAGTTCGCGCTGGCCCTGTTCGGCGCGATGATGGGAATCTGGATGCTGTCGTCGGTCTTCGCAGGCTGGCTGTTCGCGCCGCTGAAGGCGTGGGAGAGGGTGCTTCTGGCGATTTCCGCCCTCCTCCTCGTGGCGCCGAACCTGACCGCGACCCTGATCGGCATCGTGCTCATTCTGCCGTCGGTGCTGCGGCAGCTGCCGATGCTCCGCCGCCCCGTCGCGGAGCGCGAGGAGCTGGGGTGAGGCAGCCGGCCTATCCTGCGCAAGCACCGGTCAGGACGGCCATCATGCCCTCCGCGAGCGTGGCCCGGTCGAAGTGGATCCGGCGGGTCGGTCCTTCGGCCGCGACGGCCCTGTGGAATGCCTGCTGACCCGCCGGGCCCATCGCGACGGCCCGGAGCGGCAGCCCCATCGTCCCGCGACGCGAGACAGGGTGGGCGCTCAGTCCAACGTACGTCTCCGTTGTGCATCTCTTTCCCCGGCCGGACCCGTGTCCGGTGGCGGTGCGCCCCCTGCGACCGCTCCGGTACCGACCGTGAAGGAAACTCCCCGGCGCGGCGCCGTCATCCGTGATGTCGGACTGCTGTGCGTCGGCCGGGGGGGGCGGGGCTGTCCCGCCTGCTCACGCGGCAGGGCGACAGCGCGTCAGAGAAGACGGATCGCGCCCCCCGCCCTGTCCACGCGCCGCCGGCAGTCGCCTTCACCGTCGGATCATTCTCACCGGTCGAGCGAGGGTTCGTCCGTCGGCCCTTGTAAGTCGGGGCCGGAGGGCGCATGTGTGTGAAGCCATCGTTGTTCGCTTCGAACCGCTGCTTTCCGTTCATCCGGCTCTCAGTTGATCGATTCAGTCTGACTTTGCCGGGCTGCCGCATCCCGTGGGCAGCACATGAACAGGAGACCACGGATATGGCCAATGGCACCGTGAAATTTTTCAACACCCAGAAGGGCTTCGGCTTCATCGAGACCGAGACCGGCGGCAAGGACGTGTTCGTCCACATCTCCGCGGTCGAGCGGTCGGGCCTCTCCGGCCTTGCAGACGCCCAGAAGGTGACCTTCGACGTCGAGACCGGCCGCGACGGCCGCGAAAGCGCCACCAACCTCGCGCTGGCCTGACCTGCTCCGGCGCCGGGTGCCCGACGGGCATCCGGCACCGGTTCGCAGGGTTCTGCATGACCCCACCTTCCGAGTCCGCCCCGACGGGCGCAGCGGTCAGTCGGGCGCGCCGTCTCGCGGCGTTCCGGACACCGGACCCGGCGCGCAGCCGCCTCGAGCTCGCCGTGACCGTCCTTCCCTTTTTCGCGCTGGCCGCGCTGTCGTGGATGGCGCTGTCGATCGGCCCCTGGCTGGCCGTCCTGCTGTCCCTGGCGAACGCGGCCTTCGTCGTGCGGCTCTTCATGATCCAGCACGATTGCGGCCACGGCGCCTTCTTCGGCGAACGGCGATGGAACGACCGCATCGGCCGGGTCCTCGGCGTCCTGACGCTGACCCCTTACGACGCCTGGCGCCGGACCCACGCCGTCCACCACGCCTCGACCGGCAATCTCGACCGTCGCGGCACCGGGGATGTCCCGACGCTCACCGTCGCCGAATACCGCGCGCTGTCGCCGGTCCGCAGAGGCGCCTACCGCCTGGTGCGGCACCCCGCGTTCCTGTTCGGGGTCGCCCCGTTCTACAGCTTCTTCCTGCAGAACCGCCTTCCGGTCGGCCTCATGCGGTCCGGCTGGCGTCCGTGGGCGAGCGCCCTCGGCACCGACCTCGCGCTGCTCCTCCTGCTCGGGGCGCTCTACCTGCTGGGCGGCCTGCCGGTTCTGCTGTTCGTCTGGCTGCCGGCCATGCTGCTCGCGGCGTCGGCCGGCATGTGGCTGTTCTACGTCCAGCACCAGTTCGAGGACACGTCCTGGGACGGCGAGGCCGACTGGTCGGTGCAGGAGGCCGCCCTGCACGGGTCGTCCCACTACGTCCTGCCGCCGGTCCTGAACTGGATCACCGGCAATATCGGACTGCACCACGTTCACCACCTGGCGAGCCGGATCCCCTTCTACCGGCTGCCGGAGGCGCTGGAGGCATCCGGCCTCGACTCCGACGCCCGGCGGCTGACCCTGCGGGAGAGCCTCGGCTGCGCCCGCCTCGCCCTCTGGGACGAGGACAGCCGCAGCCTTGTCTCCTTCGCCGACGCGCGGCGATCCGGGGCGGGCGCGGTCCCCCGCCCCGCATGAACCAGACATCCATGAAAGGTCGTCCCATGGCACAACCGAGTTCCTCGAGCCGCGTCGCCGCGGGCCACAGCCTGTTCGACAGGATGGGCAAGAAGCAGAAGAAGACCGACAGGGCCCCGGCCCCGGCGCAGACGATCCTCGTCGGCGCGCACGGCCGCTATCAGGTCAAGTCGGGCTGGCTCGCCGGCGGCTTCGTCGCCCGGGCGTTCCCGAAGCCCCCCGCGCGGGCGCGCGGCATGATCGCCGAGGCGACCGGCGCGACGGAGGAGGCCGCCATCGCCGCGCTGCACGACGTCATCGACGCCCGCGAGGCGCAGCGGACCAAGGGCCGCCGCGCCGACCCGCAGACCGGCCTCGGCATCCCGAGCGTCGAGGAATATGTCGAGGCGGTCGGGCAGGTCACCCTGTCGCGCCCGCAGACGGCCATGCTGACGGCCCTCTGCCTCGCCGGCGAGGACGGCCTCACCGACGCCCGCATCGCGAGGGCCGCAGGCTACAAGTCCGAGGCTTCGGCCAATCGCTCGCTTGCGGCCGCTGGTCTCCTGATCGCCGAATACCTCTCGGTGGACACCCGGGCCCGAGACGACGCCGACACGCCCGACGGCGCCGCCCTGCTCGGTTTCCGCACCGCCGGCGAGCTCGAGGGCGAGACCGGTCGCCGCATCCTGCACCCGGAAGTCTGCCACGCCTTGCGCATGGCGCTCTAGCGCTCGAACACCGGCAAGCCGCCCGGGGGCAACTGTCAGAGATCGAGATCGGTGATGTCCCAGCTCGTGGTGTAGCTGGTGGCGGGCCTCGCGCTCTGGTGCGGGCCGAGCCGCCGCTTTTCTCGCCATACTCGGCGCCGGTCTTGGCACCGACCTCCAGCTCCATCAGCCGCTCGGCGGCGAAGCCGATCATCTCGCGCAGCAGGTCCGCAGCACCGCTCTTCTCGACGAGCGCGCGGAGGTCCATCATCGGTTTGGTCATCGGGGGCATCCCTCGGTTCAGGTTGGCTCAGCAACCCGACCCTACCGAGAAACCCGATGGCCACCGCCAGCTACACCACCAACCGGGACGTCACCACGAACACCTCGTCGAGGTGCCACTTGCTTCCCCGCTCAAGCGGTTCCTCTGATGGTGTGGATGGCCCCGCCCCCACGGCATCGCAATGTACCAAGCTGGTGCTGTCGCAGCCCAGATAAGGGAAGGAGCCATCCACATGCGGATTACAACACTCGGGATCGATCTGGCCAAGTCCGTCTTTCAGCTCCACGGGGTGGATGCGGAGGGCGCCGTCGTTCTTCGGAAGAAGCTCCGCCGCGCCGGCCTGCTCGACTTTCTTCGCAGCGTGCCGCCGTGCCTGATCGGCATGGAAGCCTGCGCCAGCTCGCACTACTGGGCCCGGGAAATTGCGGGTCTTGGACATGAGGTGCGGCTCATTCCTCCCGCGTATGTGAAACCGTACGTGAAGCGGCAGAAAAACGACGCCGCGGATGCGGAGGCGATCTGCGAAGCAGTGACGCGACCGAGCATGCGGTTCGTGCCGGTCAAGAGCCCCGAGCAGCAAAGCGTGCTGATGCTGCACCGCGCGCGGGATCTGCTGATGCGTCAGCGCACCGTGCTGCTCAATGCAATCCGGGCGCACCTGGCCGAGTTCGGGATCGTGGCAGCGCAGGGGCCGGCCAAGACCATGATCTGGTGGCGCGGCTGAGCAACGGCGAGCCGCTCGGGGTGCCGGAGATCATCCGCTCCGCCGTGCTGGCGCCTGCGTCCCAGCTGGACAGCCTGGCCGCTGGGGTCTCGAGCGCCAGCTCATGGCGTGAGGTCCCTCTTGGAGCGCAAGCCCGCCCGCCTCACCACAGTCACCGTGGCAAACAAGGCGGTCTCAACCGGTCGTCGCAACATGGCCAGTTTCCGCATGCTCGAGGACGGCGTCCAGTGCCTCCGCCGGGGTTCTCCACCCGAGCGTCTTGCGGGGTCGCCCATTGAGCGCGGCGGCGACGGCCTCGAGGTCATCGGGACTGTGCAGGCTGAGATCGGTGCCTTTCGGGAAGTATTGGCGGAGCAGACCGTTGGTGTTCTCGTTCGTGCCGCGCTGCCACGGGCTGTGGGGATCGCAGAAGTAGACCGGCAGATCCGCGGCGACGGTCAATTCGGCATGGCGGGCCATCTCCGC
>NZ_KB902288.1 GCF_000379485.1 Wenxinia marina DSM 24838 | reverse complement strand
CCCGCGCCCTTCTCGCCGCCCAGCCGCACGAGGCGGATCGAGGCAGACCGCTGGCCGTGCTGGACCGAACGACCGGAGACCTGCACCGGCCCACCCTGCCCCCCGCGCCGCCCCTGCGGNAGGATGTCCCCGTCCTCATGGCCGAGGCGGCATCGATCGTCTACCCCGGCGCCTCGGCGCCGGCGCTGCAGCCGGTCGATCTTGCGATCTCGCGTGGCTCCTCCCTCGGAATCGTGGGCGAAAGCGGGAGCGGCAAGTCGACCCTCGGCAAGCTGCTGGTGGGAGCAACGCTGCCCACGTCCGGTCGGGTGTCGGTCCTCGGCGCGGAATGGTCCGCGATCGGACGGCGGGACCCGCGCCGCCGGAAGGTGCAGATGATCTTCCAGGATCCCTACGGATCGCTCACGCCGTGGCGCACGCCGCGCAAGATCGTCGCCGAGGTCCTGCGCTGCTGGACGCCGATGCGCTGGTCCGACGCGCTGGATCAGGCAGGTCAGCTGCTGACAGAGGTGGGCCTGCCGGACGCCTGCAAGGATCAGATGCCCGCGACTCTCAGCGGCGGGCAGTGCCAGCGCGTCGGCATCGCCCGCGCGCTCGCAGCCGATCCCGAGATCCTCGTCGCCGACGAGCCGACCTCATCGCTCGACATCTCCACTCAGGCGCAGATCCTCAACCTCATGCTGCGACTGAGGCAGGAGCGCGGCCTGGCCCTCGTCCTGATCTCGCACGATCTGCAGATCGTGCGCCACATGACGGATACGGCGCTCGTGATCCAGAACGGCATCGTCGTCGAGCGCGGGGCGTGCGCCGACATCCTCACGTCGCCGCAACACCGCTACACGCGAGAGCTGATCGCCTCGACCCCCCGGATGCCCACGGTGGCGGCATGACCGTGCGGTTTGCCCTATTGGGAACATGGCACGTCCATGCTCTCGATCACCTGAACTGGGCCCTGCGACACGAGCAGGCCGAAGTCGCGGTGGTCTGGGATGGAGACGAGACCCGAGGCCGCGCCTTCGCCGCGGCGCACGGCCTGCCCTTCGAAGAGAGCCTTGCCGCCGCTCTGGCCTCCGACGCGATCGACGCCGTGATCGTCGATTGCGAGACCACCGACCATCCGCAGGTGATCAGCGCCGCGCTTGCCGCCGGCAAGCACGTGTTCACCGAAAAGGTGCTGGCCGTGGACCCGGGCGATGCCGCAACGCTGGCACGGCAGGCGCGGGACGCCGGTCTGGTCCTCTGGGTGTCGCTTCAGCGGCTGGGCGAGGCGCCGCATCGCACCATCCGCCAGATCGTCGCCGAAGGGTCGATCGGGCGGGTCGTGTCGTCGCGGATCCGCTATGCCCATGGGGGCGCCTTCGGGACGCCGCCGATCCCGAAGGAATTCTTCGAGGCAAGTGCAGCGGGCGGCGGCGTGATGATCGATCTCGGCGCCCACCCGGCCTATCTCGCCATGATGATCCATGGCGAATCGCCGGTGTCCGTGTCGGCGGAAACGAGTTCGATCGCGGGCCTCGGGATAGAGGACAACGCAGCCTACATCATGCGCTTCCCGTCGGGAGCGATCTCGGTCGCCGAAGTCAGCTTCGTCAACGACCGCTTCTCGTTCTCAACCGAAGTCACCGGGACGTCGGGAATGCTGGCCTGCGGACCGGTCGACACCATCGTCCGCCTGCGACGTGCGGGCGAGGACGCCTGGATCGCCCAACCGCCGGTGCCGGCATCCGACGACATGCTGAGCCAGTTCATCGATGAACTCCGCTCACCTGGGCGAGGAGATGCGCTCCTGACGCTTGCCACCGAGGTGTCGAGCGTCATCGGCTCCGCCTATCGGTCGGCGAAGGATGTTCGAGGCTGACCGCCGCCGCTCCACCGACCCCGCCGGCGCGGACGAGATCGAGAGAAGTTCCTCGCAGGGGGCCGCGCCGCCGGCGTTTCAGCCCATCGTCGGCATGACGAATTCGGGATCGCTGCGCACGCCGGAGGGCCAGCGCGTGGTGATGGTCTTGAGCCGGGTGTAGAACCGCACCCCTTCCATTCCGTGCATGTGGTGGTCGCCGAACAGCGACTGCTTCCAGCCGCCGAAGGAATGGAACGCCATCGGCACCGGGATCGGCACGTTGACGCCGACCATCCCGACCTCGATGTCCTGCGCGAAGGCGCGGGCGGCATCGCCGTCGCGGGTGAACATCGCGACCCCGTTGGCATAGGCATGCCGGTCGATCAGCGCGACGGCCTCGTCGTAGCCCCCGCTCCGCACCACTGACAGCACGGGGCCGAAGATCTCGTCCTGCCAGACCGACATCTCGGGCGTCACCCCGTCCAGCAGTGTCGGCCCGACGTAATAGCCGCCCTCGTAGCCCTGCGGCGCGCGAAACGTCCGACCGTCGACGACGACCCTGGCGCCCTCGGCTTCGCCCTTGTCGATGTAGCCGACGATGCGGTCCTTGGCCGCCTGCGTCACCACCGGCCCCATTTCCGACGACGGGTCCGAGGCCGGCCCGACCTTCAGCGCCTCGATCTTCGGCACCAGCTTCTCGATAAGCGCGTCAGCAACTTTGTCCGTCACCGGCACCGCAACGGAAATCGCCATGCAGCGTTCCCCGGCGGATCCATAGGCCGCGCCCATCAGCGCGTTGACGGCCATGTCAAGATCGGCGTCGGGCAGGATCACCATGTGATTCTTGGCCCCGCCGAGCGCCTGCACCCGCTTGCCGTTCCTCGTTCCGATCTCGTGGATGTAGCGCGCGATGGGGGTGGAACCGACAAAGCTGACCGCCTTGACGTCGGCATGCTCGAGCAGCGCGTCGACCGCTTCCTTGTCGCCCTGCACAACGTTGAACACGCCCCTGGGTAGCCCCGCCTCGAAAAGCCAGTCCGCGATCAGCAGAGAAGCGGAGGGGTCGCGCTCCGACGGCTTCAGCACGAAGCAGTTTCCGCAGGCCAGCGCGACCGGAAACATCCACATCGGTACCATCGCCGGAAAGTTGAACGGAGTAATGCCGGCCACCACGCCCAGCGGCTGGCGCAGCGAATGGCTGTCGACGCCGGTGCCGACGTTCTCGGTGATCTCGCCCTTCAGCAGGTGCGGCGCGCCCGTGGCGAACTCCACCACCTCCAGCCCGCGCATCACCTCGCCCCTGGCATCGTCGACGGTCTTGCCATGCTCGGCGGAGATCGCCTCGGCCAGCTGGTCCGCACGGTCCCACAGGATCGTCTTAAAGCGGTCGAGGATCCGGGCCCGGCGCAGGGCGGGCATGGTGGACCAGGCGGGCCAGGCCGCCTTGGCCGAGGCGACGGCGCGGTCGACCTCGTCGCGGGTGGCGAGCGCGACGGTGCTATCGCTCTGGCCGGTGGCCGGGTTCCAGACGGGCTGCATGCGGCCCGACGTGCCGGCGACGCGCGCATTGTCGATGAAATGGCCGATCTCGGTCATGGCTGTTCTCCTGTGCTCGTCCCCTGTATCTTTCAAACGAAACCGCATAAAAACGTCCCTTATCGGCAACCCGTTATGCAGGAACGGCGTAGTGGACTGGGACGACCTGCGGTATTTCCTCGCCGTCGCGCGCGAAGGGCAGATGCTCGGTGCGGCGCAGCGACTGGGTGTCAGCCAGGCGCGCCTCAGCCGCCATGTTGCCGCGCTGGAAGAGGTGATCGGCGCCCGCCTGTTCGACCGCACGACGCGCGGCTCGACGCTGACGCATGACGGCGCGGCGCTGTTCGCCACGGCAGAGCGGATGGAGACCGAGCTTATGGCCGGGGTCGCCAGTCTCGACAGCTCTTCGTCGGTGGCGGGGACGGTTCGCATCGGCGCGCCCGATGGCTTCGGCAGCGCGTTCCTGGCGCCGCGGCTCGGCCGTTTCCGCGCGGTTTACCCGGACCTACGTATCCAGCTGGTGCCGGTTCCGCGCAGCTTTTCCCTGTCCGAGCGCGAGGCGGACATCGCGATCATGATCGGCCGGCCGAAGAGGGGCCGGCTCAGACTGCGCAAGCTGGTCGACTATACGCTCGGCATCTTCGCATCGAGGCAGTATCTGGATCGGGTCGGCCGGCCGCAGGATCCGGCCGAGCTCCGCGCGCACGCCCTGATCGGCTATGTCGAGGATCTGGTCTACACGCCCGAGCTGAACTACGCCCGCGAGGTCCTTGGCGACTGGCGCTCGGACATCGAGGTCTCCACCGCGATCGGCCAGTTCGAGGCGGTGCGCGCGGGCGCCGGGATCGGGATCTGCCACGACTTCATGGCCGCGACGGCGCCCGATCTGGTGCGCCTCTTCCCCGGTCTGTCTCTGACGAGAAGTTACTGGATGGTCTGGCACGAGAACCTTCGCGCCACGCCGCGCGTCAAAGCCGTGGTCGATCTGCTCGACACCATCGTGCGGGAGGAACGGGATCACTTTACCCGGAACGGGGCTGACGCCGGATGACGGTCACGCGTCGCGCTGCATGATCCACTCGACCTCCGGCGCCGGCACGAAGCGCCACTTGCGCAGCGGTCCGGCCATGACGTTGAGGTAGTACATCTCGAACCCGTAGGGCGCGCCGCAGGGGTGGTGCCCGCGCGGCACGCAGACCACGTCGCCGTCCTGCACCGCCATGGTCTCGTCCAGGGTCCGGTCGTCGGTATAGACCCGCTGCACGCCGAAGCCAGTGGCAGGGTTCAGGCGGTGATAGTAGGTCTCCTCGAGATAGGTGATGCGGGGATAGTCGTCCTCGTCATGCCGGTGGGACGGGTAGGAGGACCAGTGCCCGGCCGGGGTGAAGACCTCGGTCACCAGCAGGGAGTCGCAATAGTCCTCGGCCTCCATCGCGATGTTGTTGATGTGTCGCGTGTTGGTGCCCTTGCCCCGCTCGGTCAGCGCGATGCCGTCGGGTCCGATCCGCCGGGCCGGATGGCCGCCGGTGCCCGGCGCAGTGCAGACGGCCAGCGTACAGTCGGTCTCGGCCACGGCCTCCCAGGTGCTGCCCGGCGGCAGGTACAGGCAATGCGGCGGGGTCTTCTCGAACACGTCCATCCGCTCGCCCAGCACGCCCCAGTCCTGCCCATCGCCGGTCATCGCGGCCTTGCCCTCGACCATGACCAGGATCGCCTCCCGGTCGCCGAGACTCTCGGCCACCCGGCCCCCGGCACGCAGCCGGTGCAGCGCGAAGCCCACGTAGCGCCATCCGGCCGAGGCGGGGGTGATGTCGTGGACCTTGCCATGACGGCCGAAGGGACGATTCAGAAGGTCGGGCATGGCAGGGCCTTTCAGGCGTCGATGGCGAGGCCGGAGCGGGCGCAGAGGGCCGCGATCTCCTCGTAGCCCTTGCGGGAGTATTCCTCGGGCGGGGCCTTGGCGGGGTCCTGTTCGGCCTCGAGCACGATCCAGCCCTCGTAGCCCATCGCGGCGAGCCTGTCCGTGACGGCGGCGAAGTCGATGGCCCCGTCGCCCGGCACGGTGAAGGCGCCCGCGATCACCGCATCGAGGAAGCTCGCGTCCCGGGCGCGGATGTCGGTGATGACGTCGGGCCGCACGTCCTTGAAGTGGACGTGGGAGATCCGGTCGCCCCAGCGGTCAAGCGTCACTAGGGGCTCGCCGCCGCCGAACACAAGATGGCCGGTGTCGTAGAGCAGCGTCACCTCGGGCGGCGCGGCCTCCATCATCCGGTCGATGTCCCCGGGCGCCTCGATCATCGAGCCCATGTGGTGGTGATAGGCCAGCGTCATCCCCTCCCCCGCCATCCACTTGGCAAGCTCGCCGAGCTTGCGCCCATAGGCTCCGATCTCGTCGGCCGACAGCTTCGGCCGCTGCGACAGCGGTGTGCCGATCTGCCCCTGCACGGTGTTGGCGCATTCGGCATAGACGATGCAGGGCGCACCCAGCGCCACGAACTGCTCGACCTGCCCGCGCACGGCCTCGATCTCCTCCTCCACCGAATTCACGGTGAGGTTGCCCGAGCACCAGCCGCCGCAGAGCGCCATGTCTTGGGCGGAGAGGAACGCCCGCAGCCCCTCGGTATCGGCCGGCATCCGGCGGCCGCGCTCGACGCCGGTATAGCCGATGGCCCGCGCCTCGCGGAGCGCCTGCTCCATCGTGTAGGCCGCCGTCAGGTCCGGCAGGTCGTCGTTCTGCCAGGCAATGGGAGAGATCCCGATCTTCACGCTCATGGATGGCGTCCTTCAGTCCGCGCGCTGGCGGGTTGCGTTCTTCTCGTACTCCGCTCGGGCGGCCCGGACCTCGGCCCGCTCCGACACCTCGGGCACCGCCACGTCCCACCAGTGGCCGCCGACGCCGGTGCCGGGATCCGGATCGGTGTCGATCACGATGACCGTGGGGATGTCGCGGGTGCGGGCCGCCCGGATCTCGGCCTCGAGCGCGGCGATGGTCTCGGCCTTCACCGCATGGGCGCCCATGGAGCCCGCATGGGCCACGAAGTCGATCTCGGGTTGCGCCTCCACGTCGGCGTTGACGTAGAGGTTGTTGAACGCGGCCCCTCCGGTCGCGGCCTGGAGCCGGTTGATGCAGCCGTATCCCCGGTTGTCGGTGAGGATCACCGTGAAGGAGACGCGGCGCATGACCGCCGTGGCGAGCTCCGAATTCGCCATCATGTAGCTGCCGTCGCCGACGAAGCAGATCACCTCGCGCTCGGGCGCGGCCATCCTGATGCCGATGGCGCCCGCGATCTCGTAGCCCATGGTCGAGTAGCCGTATTCCATGTGGTAGCCCGCATGGCTGGACCGCCAGAGCGTGTGCAGAGCACCGGGCATGGAGCCCGCGGCGCACATCACCAGCGTCTCGTCGGTCGCCTGGCGCTGGACGGCGCCCACGACTTGGGCGTCCGACGGCAGGCCCGGCCCGTTCGGCGCCGCCATGACCGCATCAGTGGCCGACAGCCACGCCTCCCGGCCGTGGTCCCGGGCGGTAAAGACCCTGTCGTCCAGCCCCTCCTCCAGCTTCGCGATGGCTGCCCGCGCATCGGCGAGGAGCGGCAGTGCGCCGTGCTTGGCCGCGTCCTGCCCCGAAAGGTTAACCGAGATCAGCCGCCGGTCGGGGTTGGCGAAGACCGTCCAGCTTCCGGTGGTGAAGTCGGCGAAGCGGGTGCCGATGCCGAGGACCACGTCGGCCTCGGCCAGCGCCCGGTTCGCCGGATCGCTCCCCGTCACGCCGGGGGCGCCGAGGTTGGTCTCCTCGCGCCAATCGACGCCACCCTTGCCGGCTTGGGTTTCGGCGAAGGGGATGTTGCGGCGTTTCGCGAAGTCGAGGAGCGCGGCCTCGGCGCCGGAATAGAGCACCCCGCCGCCCGCGACGATCACCGGACGCTCGGCGGCCTTCAGGATCTCCAGCGCCTGGGCGAGTTCCACCGGATCGGGCTCCGGCCGGCGGATGCGCCAGACCTTCGGGGTGAAGAAGCTCTCCGGCCAGTCGTAGGCCTCGGCCTGCACGTCCTGGCAGAAGGCCAGCGTCACCGGCCCGCATTCCGCCGGGTCCGTCATCACCCGCAGCGCGCGGGGCAGCGCGAGGAGGAGCTGCTCGGGCCGCATGATCCGGTCGAAATAGGCCGAGACGGGGCGGAGGCAGTCGTTGATCGTCGCCGTCGCGTCCGAGGCATCTTCGAGCTGCTGCAGCACCGGGTCGGGCCGGCGGCTCGCGAAGACGTCGCCGGGGATGAGGAGGAGCGGAATGCGGTTCACATGGGCGAGCGCGGCGGCGGTGACCATGTTGGTCGCCCCCGGCCCGATGGACGAGGTGACGGCCATCGCCCGCCGCCGCCGCATCTGCTTGGCATAGGCGATGGCGGTATGCGCCATGGTCTGTTCGTTCTGCCCGCGCCATGTCGGCAGCGCGTTGCGATGAGCGTGCAGCGCCTCGCCGATCCCCGCCACGTTCCCATGGCCGAAGATCGCCCACACGCCCGCCAGAAAGGTCTCGCCTTCCTCGGTCATCTGCACCGAGAGCCAGCGCACCATGGCCTGTGCGGCGGTCAGCCGGATCGTCGTCATGCCGCGTCCTCCTTCGCGTCCGCCCGCGCCGCGTCCCAGAGGGCGCAGAGCCGGGCGTATGTCTCGGCCATCCGCTCCACCGCGGCGGCGTCGTCGATCCGCCCGGCGAACCAGTCCCGCGCCGGCTGGCCGAAGATCGTCCGGCCCACGGCGAAACCCTTCACCAGCGGCTGCCGCGCGGCGAGCGCGAAGCTGGCCGCCAGCCGCTCTTCGGGCGCGTCGAGACCGAGGACAACGATGCCGCGGGTATGGCGGTCGTTCGCCTCGATGGCGGCGACCGCCTCGGCCCAGGCCCCCTCGGTCTCGAAGGGCTCGAGCTTCCACCAGTCGGGATAGATGCCGAGCCCGTAGATCCGACGGATGATCCGAGCGGCGGTGTCGTCGGCGATTGGCCCGACCTTAGAGGGGATCACCTCCAGCAGGAACTCCAGCCGGTTGCGCCGGGCGGCTTGGAACAGCCGCGTGAGGGTCGCTTCCTGATCGGCCCACATCGCGTCATCATCGTCCGGATGGCAGAAGCACAGGCACTTCACGACCTGATCCTTCGGCCATTCCGCGAGCCAGCCGAAATCCGCGCCGATCTGCGGCTCGGTCCGCAGGGGCCGCGAGCCCGGCAACTCCACCGGCCGCCCGATCCAGAGCCCCTGCCCCTCGGCCCGGTACAGCGCCTCGCGCCCCAGCCGTCCGTCGCAGAGCAGACCGTGGCCCGGCCGCCCGTTCGCCACCTTCAGCGCGGCGTCGAGGCAGAGCTGCTTGAACGCGCCAATCCTCTCGGGGCTTGCACCCTGCATCTCCTCGAGCTGGACGCGGTGGTCGAAGGCGAAGACCCGCATCTCGGACCAGTCGCCGGGGCGGTTGGTGGACCAGTGAATCTGCTCGAGCTCCGCGTCGTTGCGGAGATCGGGGCGGATCACCCCGCGGTCGAGGAAGAAGCGCAGCTCCTCGAGGCTCGGATAGGCCGGGGTGCAGCCGTGCCGGCTCACCGCGAAGGCGCCGCAGGCGTTGGCGTAGGTCAGCGCTGTGGGCCAGTCC
Organism: Wenxinia marina DSM 24838; assembly: GCF_000379485.1. Classification (GTDB taxonomy): domain Bacteria; phylum Pseudomonadota; class Alphaproteobacteria; order Rhodobacterales; family Rhodobacteraceae; genus Wenxinia; species Wenxinia marina. The sequence goes on along the minus strand of NZ_KB902288.1, from coordinate 280,201 downwards.
GCATCGTCGAGCCAGCCGCGCAGCAGCCCGGCCATGAAGCCGTCGCCCGCGCCGAGGACATTGAAGACCTCGATCGGGAAGCCCGGGCCCGCCTCGCCGGCGTCGAGGCTGTCCGGGATGGCGCCGGTGAAGGCCACCGCGCCCATCGGCCCGCGCTTGCAAACCAGCGTGGCCGGAGTCACTGCGCGCACGGCACGGAGCGCCGCGAGCGTGTCGGTGGAGCCGCCGGCGATGTGGAACTCCTCCTCCGTCCCGACGATCAGGTCGAAGAGATGCAGCGTCGACTGCAGCTTCTCCGTGACCTTCGCGCTCTCCACGAACCGGCTCTCGCCCGCGCCGTGGCCCGCGAGGCCCCAGAGGTTCGGCCGGTAGTCGATGTCGAGCGCGGTGCGGGCGCCGTTCTCGCGCGCGAGGCGGAGCGCCTTCAGCACCGCGGCCTCGGTCCGCGGATGGCTCAGGTGGGTGCCGGTGGCGACGACGGCGCGGGCCTCGCCGAGGAAGCCCTCGTCGATGTCGGCCTCGGACAGCGCCATGTCGGCGCAGTTCTCACGATAGAAGATGAGCGGAAACTGTTGGCTGTCGCGGATGCCGAGGATGACCAGCGCGGTCAGCCGCTCCGGATCAGTCGCGACGCCGCGCACGTCCACCCCCTCGCGCGCGAGCTGTTCGCGGATGAACCGGCCCATGTGCTCGTCGCCGACGCGGGTGATTACTGCCGACTTCAGCCCCAGCCTGGCGGCGCCGGCGGCGATGTTGGTCGGGCTGCCCCCGATGTATTTCTCGAAGCTCCCCATGTCCTCGAGCCGGCCGCCGACCTGGCTGCCGTAGAGGTCGACCGAGGAGCGGCCGATGGTGATGACGTCGAGCGTCACAGCCGGACAGTCCCGCCCGAGCGCACCGACTCCGCCGCCGCCTCGGCCAGTTCCAGTGCGCGCAGCCCGTCGAGCCCGGTGGTGGGCGTCAGCGCGCCCTCCGCGACGGCCGCGACGAAGGCCGCGATCTCGGCGGCATAGGCAGCGGTGTAGCGGGTCATGAAGAAGTTAAGGAGCGGCGGGCGGGTGAAGCCCTCGCCGCTCGCCAGCTCGATGTTCGCCTCGCGCCGGTTCTCGGCCGAGACGAGGCCCTTGGAGCCCAGCACCTCGATCCTCTGGTCGTATCCATAGGTGGCGCGGCGCGAGTTGGTGATGGTGCAGAGCTTGCCGGAAGCGGTCCGCAGCAGCACGTTCGCGCTGTCCCAGTCGCCTGCCGCCCCGATCTCCGGGTCCACGAGGTTGGAGGCCTGCGCGGTGACCTCCGTCACCTCCTCGCCCAGGAGCCAGCGGGCCATGTCGAAGTCGTGGATCGTCATGTCGCGGAAGATCCCGCCCGAGACCTTGATATAGCTCACCGGCGGCGGCCCGGGGTCGCGGGAGGTGAGGGTCACCATCTCGACCTCGCCGATGCGGCCGCCGTCGATGGCGGCCTTGAGCGCCGCGAAGTCGGGGTCGAAGCGGCGGTTGAAGCCGACCATGAGGGTCGCGCCCTCGGCCTCGACAGTGGCGAGCGCCTCTTTCACCCGGGCGACGCTCAGGTCCACCGGCTTCTCGCAGAACACCGCCTTGTCGGCCTTCGCGAAGCGCTCGATCAGGTCGGCATGGGTGTCGGTGGGGGTGCAGATCACCACGGCGTCGATGTCGGAGGCGGCCTCGATGGCGTCGATGGTGCGAAGCTCGCAGCCGAACTCGGCCTGGGCGGCGTTCGCCGCGGCCTCCATCGGCTCGGCGATCGCCACCAGCGTGGCGCCGGGGACGCTGGCGATGGCCCCGGCATGGACGCGGCCGATACGGCCGGCGCCCAGAACTGCGAAACGGACGGTCATGTCTTCCTCCTCGAGCGCCGTGCTTCGCGGCAGACGGCGCAGTCGCGCCTGAGTAGCCGGGCGGATACGACGGCGTCCATTGGAGCGGCTTCGTTTGCATCAGGGATGATGGACTCTCCAGCTCCTGCGTGATGCTTTTTCATCATTGCTCACACCGACTCCGGGACGTGGAGCTGCGGCTCCACAAAGTGCTGGCCCATGGTCGGCTCCGGCCCCTCCAGCACCGCCCGGACCATCACCTCCAGCGTCGCGCGGCAGAGCTCGGCCAGCGGCGTGGCGATGGCGAGGGTGACGTAGCCGTCGGTCAGCGCCGCGCGGCTGACCGCCGTCGCTTCGTTCACCACCAGCGCGATGCGTCCCGGCGGCCGAGCCTCGCGCAGGGCCTGGATCGCCCCTTCCATCCCGCCGCCCGCGACGTAGATGCCGCGGAGGTCGGCGTGGCGGTCGATCAGGTCGAGCGTCGCCTCGTAGGTGAGCTTGCGGGTCTCGAGATTCACCAGCGTGTCGAGCACGGTGAACTGTGGCCCACGCTCGCGCAGATAGCTGCGAAAGCCGGTCTCGCGCAGGACATGCCCGTGCCAGCGGCTGCTGCCGACGAACAGCGCGAGCCGCCCGGGGTCGCGGACAGCGGTGGCCATCATCCAACCAGCGATCCGACCGACCTTGAGATTGTTCACGCCGAGGTAATTCTGCCGCACCCCCTGCGCGAAGTCATTCAGCAGCGCGAAGACCGGCAGGCCGCGTTCCTTCAGCGCCTGCACCTGCCCGGTCAGGGCGGGATGGCTGACGGCGGTGGCGGCGACGGCCTGGGCATGTTCGGCGGCGGCGGCGATCTCGCGCGCCAGATCGTCGGGCGCCTGGGAGGGACAGAAGCGGACATGAACCCGCACCCGGACATCGGCGCGGGCGGCGGCAGCCGCCTCGATCTCGCGGCGGAAGTTCTGGTAGAACTCCTGCTGCTCCTTGAGAAGGACGAAGCCGAGCCGCACCTCGGGCACCGTCGGCGGCGCGGCGGAGAGCGGGCCCAGCCGGGGGTAGCCGACCTGCCGCGCGGCCTCTGCCACCTTGCGCGCGGTCTCCTCCCGCACCGCGCCGCGTCCGTTCAGGACCCGGTCCACCGTCGCGGTGCCGAGGCACGCGGCGCGGGCCACGTCGCGGATGGTGGGGCGTCCGGGCATGGCATATCCTGATGCGAAACACTCAGGGGGTCAGCATGACGCCATTCGCCGCCGGTGCAATCCCGTCAGAGGTCGGGCCGCGGCGGAACCGGCACGGCGCGAGGATGCACGGCGACGCCGTCGGAATGGAGATGGTGCAGCGAGTAGATCACCGGGCCGTCGGTGAGCGGCGGCTCACCCTCCGGCTCGAAGTCGAGCGCGTACTGGAAGGCGGGGCTGCCGCCGACCGCCGCGTAACGCCCGGCCCAGACGGTGTGATAGCACTGGTGGACATGGCCGCAGAGCAGCCGCAACGGCCCCGGCGCGGCGCGCAGGATCGCCTCGAGCCGCCCCCTCCCCTCGATCAGCGCGGTGGCGTCCCAGTCCCGGTTCCCGCTCGGGAAGGGCGGGTGGTGGAGCAGCACCACGGCCGGGGTGGGGTCGGCCAGCCGCTCCTCCAGCCAGTCGAGCCGCTCCCGGCAGAGCGAGCCCTCGACCCGGCCGGGGAGCTGGCTGTCTAGGCCGATGAAGCGCGTGCGGCCGATGACGGTCTCGGAAAGCAGGAACTCCGGATGCGCCCAGCCCTGCGGAAAGGCCGCACGCATCGGGCGGCGGCGGTCGTGGTTGCCGGGCACCACGAGGACCGGCACCGGCAGGGGCGAAAGGACCTCGCGCACCAGCGCGTAATCGGCGTCGGAGCCGCCGTCGGCGACGTCTCCCGTCACCACCACCACGTCCGGCAGGCGCGGCAGGGAGAGGATGTCGGCCACGACCAGCGGCACGATCCAGGCCACGTCGGGGCGGACGGGCGCCGTCTCGGGCGGGCCCGCCGAGAGGTGGAGGTCGGAGAGATGAGCGATCAGCATGGGAGCTCTACCGGCCGATCCGCGACAGCACGTCGGCCTTCAGGAAGCGCTCGATCACCAGCATGAAGCCCACGGAGGGGATCAGCAGGATCAGCGCTGTGATCGCCGCGACCTGGTAGTTCCCGCCCATCGAGGCGTTGAACATCAGGATCGGCAGCGTGGTGACGTCGGGCGTGCCGACGAAGAAGGTGCCGGTGAACTCGTCGATCGAGTCGAGGAAGACGAAGATCGAGGCGGCGACGAGGCCTGGAAAGGCCTGCGGCAGGGTCACGTCCCGGAAGGTCGTGAGCGGCCCCGCGCCGAGGTTCCGCGCCGCCTCCTCCATCGCGCGGTCGACCGCGGCGAAGGAGGCGGTGGCGATCCAGACCGCGTAGACGAGGCCGGGCAGCGAGTGGACGAGCACGACGCCGAGGATCGTGCCGTTCAGCCCCATGCCGTAGAACATCCGGGCGATGTTCACGAAGATCGGCAGGCTGGGGAAGGCCTGCGGCAGCAGGAACAGGAGCATGATGAGCGACCGCGCCGGGAGCCTCAGCCGGGCCAGCGCGTAGCCCGCCGGGATAGCCAGCGCGATGGAGAGCGCGACGGTCGACACCGCGATGGCGACCGATTGGAACAGCGAGGTCCAGGCTCCGGCGCGCGGCCGGAACACCCTCGCCCAGAAGTCGAAGCCCCATTCGGTCGGGAGGCGGTTGGGGAAGAACCACTGTTCGGCGAAGGCCCACATGGCGAGGTTGGCGAGCGGCCCGAAGATCACGAAGGCGAAGGCGCCGATGAGGATCGCGGGCAGGATGTGGCGGATCACCGCGAGGCCTCATCGCGCAGGGTCATCCGCAGATAGAGCCAGGCGGCCACCGCGGTGAGCAGGTAGGAGAACAGGCCGAGCGCGTTGGCGACCGGATAGTCGCCGTAGTAGGTCACGCGATGGGCCATCATCGCGGTCATCATCGTCGGATTGCCGGCGATCACCATCATCGGCACCGACAGGACCGACATGATCTGGACGAGCGACAGGATCAGGCCGACGAGCAGCGTTCCCTTCACCTGCGGCAGCAGGATCTGGATCAGGCAGCGGAACCGCCCGGCGCCGAGGTTGCGCGCCGCCTCGACCGAGGAGCGGTCGATCGAGGCCATGGCCCCGGCGAGGAGCAGCGTCACGAAGGGGATCTGCTTCCAGGCAAAGGTCAGCACGAGTCCGCGCCAGTCGAGGAAGCTCTGCGCCGAGAGCGGGTCGAGCAGGCCGGATTCCATCAGGAGTCCGTTCATCAGCCCGTTCTTGGCGAGGAAGGTCCGCGCGGTCTGCCCGGCGACGATGAAGGGGATGAACAGCGGCCAGCGGTAGAGCCAGCGCAGCGCCGAGACCGCCCAGGGGGTCGCGCCGAGCGTCAAGTAGCCGCCGATGGCGATGGAGGAGATCGCGATCAGCGCCAGCGAGGCCAGCGCAACGAGGATCGAGAAGACCACGTCGCGGCCGTAGAGCTCGAAGGCCGTGCGGAGATGGTCGAGCGTGAAGCCGCCCTCCTCCGCCACGAAGGCGAAGACGACCGAGCGCACCAGCGGCAGGGCGTAGAGCAGCGCGATGGCTGCAAGCGCGGGGGCGACGAGCAGGAGGCCCATGCCGCTGCCGCGGAACAGGGGCGCGCGCGGCGCCGGGGGCGCAGCGGCCCGGTCGGGGATCGAGGTCATGGGGGCGGTCTCGCGAAGGATCGGCCCGCCCGGGACGGGGCGGGCCGGAGGGGGCGTCAGTTGCCGACGTTGCGCTCGTAGGCCTCGAGGATCGCGGCGAAGTAGTCCGCCTGCGGCATCGAGAGCCCGCGCTCGGACAGGGTCTCGGGCGTCACGTCGGTGAACAGGCGGCCCCATTCCTCGTCGGTCAGCTCGGCCTGCACCTCGGTCGCGTCGATACCCGGAAGCCAGTTGAACCGGCGCACGATGCCCTCGGCCTGAACCTCGGGGCTGGTGGCGAGCTCGATGAACTCCTGCGCCAGCTCTGCATTCTCGGCCTTGGCCGGGACCGCGTAGTACATCGGCTGGCCGGGCATCCCCGGGGCGGGGATCATCAGCTTGAGGTTCGGGTTCAGGCGGCCGTCGGCGACCCAGGTGTAGAACATGTCCATCCAGACCGGCCCCATGGCGATCTCGCCGCGGTTCATCGCGTCGAGCGTGCCGGCATTGCCGGGGGTGATCGTCACGTTCTCATTGAAGGCGTCGAGGCCCGACAGCGCGTCGGTCCAGCCTTCGGGCGCCGAGGCGTCCCAGGGCCCGTTGCGGATCGCGTCGGCATCGTCGGCGAAGGCGTACATCCAGCCGAAGACGAAGCCCACGCCGGCCATGCCGCCGGTGATCCCGTTGTAGCCGAACTGGCCCGGATGCTCCTCGACCCAGGAGGCGAGCTCCTCGTAGCTCTGCGGCGGTTCGGGGACGAGGTCGGGGTTGTAGGCGATGGCGATCTGGCTCTGGAACATCGGCATGACGTAGCCCGAGACATCGACGCCCAGTGCGGTGTCGGCATTCGCCGCGGTCACCAGCGACCCGGTCTCGATCTCGTCGCGATAGGGCGCGAGCATCCCCTCCTCGACCATCTGGCCGGCCATGCGCTGGTGCACCACGGCGACGTCGACGTCCCAGGTGTCCGACCCGCTCTGTGCCGCGAGCTTTTCGTAGAGCGCCTGGCTGCCGCCGTCGCCCGGCCCGGTGCCGAGCGCGCGGACGGTGACGCCCGGGTGGCTCTCCTCGAACAGCGGCCCGAGGTAGTCGTTGATGTAGTCGACCATGTTGGTGTCACCCGCGGTGACCACGTTCAAGGTCTGCGCCCCGGCCGGCAGCGCCATCGCCGCCGTCAGGATCGCGGCCAGTGCCGTCGAATGCTTCATCTCACGTCCTCCCAGTTGTGATCTTTGGTCAGTGCGGCAGCAGCGCCTCGTCGGCGCCGAAGGCCATGACGGCCGCCGCCGGCACCGCCGCCAGCGCCGCGGTTCCGGGCGCGAGCGCGGTGTCGGAGAGCGCGGAGACGCTCTCTCCCCCGGTGTCGAGCCGGATCTGGTAGCCGCCGCCGGCATAGGCGCAGTCCACGACGGTGCCATGACGGGCCAGCGCGCCCGCGGGCGGGGCCGCGGCGATCCGCGCTTCGGCGCTGCGGAAGCCGAGCGTCGCACCCTCGGCCCCCGGCAGCGGATCGCCGGCGCGGCCGCGGATCAGGTTGTCGATGCCGAGGAAGCGACCGGCTGAAAGGTCCGCGGGCCGGGTGAAGAGCTCTTCCGGCGTCGCGACCTGGACGATCTGCCCGGCGCGCATCAGGACGATGGTGTCGGCCATCGACAGCGCCTCTTCCTGGTCGTGGGTCACCATGATCGTGGTGATCCCTACTTTCTGCTGCAGGCTCCGGAGTTCCGACCGCAGGTTCCGACGGATCGCGGCGTCGAGGTTCGACAGCGGCTCGTCGAGCAGGAGGATCGGCGGGTCGATGATCAGCGCCCGGCCGAGCGCGACGCGCTGCCGCTGGCCGCCGGAGAGGCTGGCGAGCGGGCGGTCGGCGAAGCCCGGCAGGTCGAGCAGGTCGAGGATGCGGGCCACCTGCTCCTCCCGCTCGCGCTTCGGCACCCGGCGCAGCTTCAGCGGATAGGCGAGGTTGCCGCCGACCGACATGTGCGGCCAGAGCGCGTAGGACTGGAACACCATCGCCGTCTCGCGCTTCTCGGGCGGCAGAGCGGCGATGGAGCGGCCGCCGATACGGATGTCGCCTTCGGAAGGCGGCGCGAAGCCGGCGATGGCGCGCAGGAGCGTGGTCTTGCCGCAGCCGGAGGGGCCGAGGAGGCAGGTGAAGCTGCCGGCCGGCACGTCGAGCGTGATGTCCCTAAGGATCTGCACGCCGCCGAGCCGGATCGCCAACCGCTCCAGCGACAGCGCCTCTCCCCCCATGTCGCCCCCTCCCAAGGATTGCACACGCGTGCAATCACTGTTCCGACTCACCTGCCGCGGGTCAAGTCTTTCCTTCATTGCTGCGACAGAATCGTGACGCTAGGCTTGCACTCGCGTTCAGGTTGGAGGGCGAAATGCGGGTCACCGCGCATGACGTGGCGCTGGCGGCGGGGGTTTCCCGCTCGGCGGTCTCGCGGGCCTTCTCACCCGAGGCCAGCATCGAGAGCCGCAAGCGCGCGCATATCCTCGCCGTGGCCGAGAGCCTCGGCTACCGCCCGAACCTGATCGCGAGAGGCCTCACGGGGCGCGGCAGCGGGCTGATCGCGGTGGTCGTGGGCAACGTGTCGAGTCCCTACGAGGCCTGGTTCCTCGACGTGCTGGCCGAGGCGATCCGGGCGGAGGGGCTGCTGCCGCTCCTCCTGCCAGTCTCACCAGGGCAGGAGCTCGAGCCCGCGCTCGACCACGCGCTCGCCTATCAGGTGGACGGCGCGGTGATCGCCGCGGGTTCGGTCAGCCGCAAGCTCGCCGAACGCTGTTCCGCCATGGGCGCGCCGGTCGTCGTGGTCGGCCGGGTGATCGAGGACGGGGCCGATTCGGTCTGCTGCGACAACCGCGCCGGCATGGCGCTTGTGGTCGAGCGGCTGGTGGCGGCCGGGCGGCGCCGCGTCGCCTGGATCGGCGGCTATGCCGACACCTTCTCGAACATCGAACGGCTGGAGGGACTGACCACCGGCCTTTCCGCCGCCGGGCTGAAGCTGGTGGACAGCCGGCGCGGCAACTACTCGGTCGAGGGCGGGCTGGCGCAGGCGCTGACGCTCCTGACCGGGCCGGAGCCGGTGGACGCCATCGTCTGCGGCAACGACGCCATGGCGATCGGCGCGCTCTCGGCCGCGCAGCGGCTGGGGCGGCGGGTGCCCGGGGAACTCTCGGTGACCGGCTTCGACGACATCCCCGCGGCGTCCTGGGAGGCCTATTCGCTGACCACCGTCCGCAACCCGGTCGAGACCACGGTGCGCGAGGCGCTGGCGCTGCTCTCGGCCCGGATCGCCGGCGAGGACGGGCCGCCGCAGGTGGTTCGCCTCGCGCCCGAGCTGAAGCTGCGCCGAACCCTCTGACCTCACGCGATGAGCGCAAGGCCGCGGGCGCGGAAGCCGAGCGCAACGGACGCCCCTGTGGCCAGCGGCTCCACCGCCTCGGCGTCTAGGACGAAGAGCCGGCCGAGGTCGGTCTCCACCTCGTATTCCACGTGATCGCCGAGATAGGCGGCCGAGGCGATGCGGCCGGCAAAGGCCCCCGCCCCAGGGGTCAGCGTGATCGCGTTCGCCCGGACGGCGAGGCGCGCGGGACCCGGCGCCGCCTCCCGCGCCGGGACCGGCTGGCGGAGGCCGCCGACGGCGACGGTTGCGGTCCCGCCCGAGACGCTCTCGACCTCGCAGGGGAGAACGTTGGCTTCGCCGATGAAGTCGGCGATGAACTCCGAGGCCGGCGAGTCGTAGAGCTCGCGCGGCGTCCCCTGCTGCGCGATCCGCCCGTCCTTCATGACGACGATCCGGTCCGAGACGGCGAGCGCCTCCTCCTGGTCGTGGGTCACGTAGACCGCAGTGAAGCCGAGCCGCTGCTGCAACTCGCGGATCTCAGTCCGGACCCGGCGGCGGAGCCGGGCATCGAGGTTGGACAGCGGCTCGTCGAGCAGCAGCACCTGCGGCTCCAGCACCAGCGCGCGGGCCACTGCGACCCGCTGCTGCTGCCCGCCCGACAGCTCCGACGGCAGCCGGCCGCCCATCCCTGAAAGCCCCACGAGGTCGAGGCCCTTCTCCGCCGCCCCCCGTGCCTCGCGCCGCGCCATGCCGCCCGATTCGAGCCCGTAGGCCACGTTCTGCGCCACGCTCATGTGCGGGAAAAGCGCGTAGGACTGAAAAACCATCGACACGTCGCGCCGGTCGGCCGGCAGTCGGGTCACGTCCTGACCGCCGATCAGGATCCGCCCCGCCGTCGGCGTCTCGAGCCCCGCGAGCATCCGCAACGTCGTGGTCTTGCCGCAGCCCGAGGGGCCGAGGAGCGTCACCAGCTCACCCGGGGCGATGGCGAGATCCAGTTCGGGTATCGCGGTGAAGCTGCCGAATTCCTTGCGGACCCCCTCGAAGGTCACCGCGCCTCGTGTGCCGGTCATGCCGGGACCTCCTCCGTCCGCCGCGCCGCCGCCGCCCGCGCCTCGCGCCGCCTGAGCTGCCGGTCCCCGACCAGCAGCTGGAAGCCGCCGATGACGGCGATCATCACCAGGATCAGGACCGAGGAATAGGCGATGGCGATGCCGTATTCGCCGTTCTCGACGAGGCCCACGATATAGGCCGTCGCCATGTTGTACTTCGCCGAGACGAGGAAGATCACCGCCGAGATCGAGGTGATCGCCCGCACGAAGGAATAGACCAGCGCGGCGAGGATCGCGGGCCGCAGCAGCGGCAGGATCACCCGACGGAGGGTGCGGGGGGAGCTTGCGCCCAGCGTCAGCGAGGCCTCGTCGAGCGAGGGGTCGAGCTGCGACATCGCCGCCACTCCGCCGCGCACGCCGACCGGCATGTTCCGGAACACGAAGCAGAAGATCAGGATCGCCGCCGTCCCGGTCATCTGAATCGGGGGCAGGTTGAACGCCATGACGTAGCTGATGCCGATGACGGTCCCGGGGATCGCGAAGCTCATCATCAGCGCGAACTCGAAGATGCCGCGGCCAGGGAACCTCTGCCGCACGATCAGCCAGGCGGTCAGCAGGCCCACTGCCGCGGTCAGAGGCGCGGCGATCAGCGCGATCTCCATCGTGGTCCAGAAGCTCTTCCAGGCGACGCCGGTCCAGGCGATGCCGTCCGAGAGGTCGACCGAGAAGGCGCGGGCGTAGTGCTCGAGCGTGAAGGAATGGTCGAGGCCCCAGGTCTGCACGAAGCCGCCGAACAGGATCAGCCCGTAAACGAAGAGCGTGAAGGCGGCCCAGAGCGCGACGACCACGCCCACCGGCCAGGCAACTCGGCGGGGGAGAAGCGCGGGGCGGCCGCCGTCGCCCTTGCCCGAGACGGTGGCGAAGTTACGGCGGCCGAGCCAGAGGCGTTGGGCAAGGAAGGCCGAGAGGGTGAAGCCGAGGAGGACGGTGGCGAGCACCGCCGCCCGCGCGGGGTCGTGCTGGGCGCCCACCACGGCGAAGAAGATCTCGGTCGACAGCACCCCGCCCGAGCCGCCGAGCACCAGCGGATTGCCGAAATCGGCCATCGATTCGATGAAGCCGATGAGGAAGGCGTTGGCGAGACCCGGCGCCATCAGCGGCAGCGAGACCTTGCGGAAGGTGCGCCAGCGGCCCGCGCGCATGGTCTGGCTCGCCTCCTCCATCGAGGGGCTGACGCCCTCGACCACGCCGATCAGGACGAGGAAGGCGATGGGGGTGAAGCTGAGCATCTGGGCGATCCAGATGCCCGGCAGGCCGTAGAGCCAGCGGCCGAGGGTCCAGCCGGTGGTGTCCTCGATGAAGGTGGTGACGAAACCTGCCCGCCCCAGCATAAGCGTCAGCGCGAGGCCGATGACGAATGGGGGCGTGATGATCGGCAGCACGGTCAGCAGCCGCAGCCCCTTCTTGAACGGCACCCGGGTCCGCGTCGCGACGAGCGCAAAGGCGAGGCCGAGGAGCGTGGTGCCGGTCGCGGTGCAGATCGCGAGCGTGAAGGTCCGCCAGGCGACGCCGCAGCGGCCTCCGGTCAGGCAGCCGAGGCCCCAGATATTCGGGTCGCCGATGTTCTTGGCCACGCCCTCGGCGGTAAAGCTGCCGTCGTAATCCTGGAACGCGCCGGTGAACATCGACACGATGGGATAGAGCACGAAGGTCGCGACCAGCAGCACCAGTAGGCCGATGGCGCCGATGACGAAGGCGTCGCCCTTGAGCGCCCCGCGCTCGGCGAGGCCTGCCGCGATCAGCCCGGCGAAGGCGAGCGCGGTGACGATGGCACCGGCGCCGTAGGCCTGCTGGCCCTCGACCTCTCCGAAGGTCGCCTCGAGCAGACCCCAGTTCCAGCCGCGGAGGCCCACCGACAGCCCTTCGACCAGCATCCAGCCGAGACCGGCCGCGCCGATCAGCACCAGCCCCCGCCCCCGCCGCGACGGCGGCAGGGTCAGCCGCAGCGCCAGCGCGGCCAGCAGGAGGAGCGGGATCGGCCAGAGCCACCAGCGGTCCGGGAAGAGCTGGGCGAGACCGGGCCAGAGCCGGTCGTCGGACAGCCAGTCTCCGAGCCAGCCGAATCCGAAGAACCCGCCCCGGATCCGGTACCACGGCAGCACCACGAGCCCCGCCGCCCCCAGAAGGAGCATGAAGTCGAGCCGTCGGTCGTCACGGATCATCGGCAGGCCCTTCCGGGGGAGGAGGGCGGCGCGAACCGCCCTCCTCCGTCACTCATTCGACGCCCACGCCGCCGACTTCGTCGTCCCAGCGCGCGAGCAGTTCGGTCCGCCGCTCGGTGCTGCCGTACTGCGCGAAGTCGTAGTCGATCAGGGTGATCTCCGAGAGATCCGGCGCCGCCTCGGGCGGGGTCGCGTTGACGTTGGACGGGATCTGGAACGACCCGGCCTCGGGCATGATGGACTGCACGTCGGCACCCAGGACCCAGTCGTAGAAGACCTCCGCCTCGTCGGGGTTCTGCGCGCCCTCGATCAGCGACATGGAGCCGATTTCGTAGCCCGTCCCCTCGCAGGGGGCGACCACCTCGATCGGGAAGCCCTCCTCGGCCTGCGCCACGGCGTCGTGCATGAACACGATGCCGAGCCCAGTCTCGCCCCGCGCCGCGGCCTTGACCGGGGCCGAGCCCGACTTGGTGTATTGCGAGACGTTGGCGTCGAGCGCGCGGAGGTACTCGAAGGCCTCGTCCTCGCCCATGATCTGCACCAGCGTGGCGAGCGCGGTATAGGCGGTGCCCGAGGAGTTCGGATCGGCGATCTGGATCTCGCCCGCTAGCTCGGGGTTCAGCAGGTCTGCCCAGCACTGCGGCGGGGTCAGGCCCTTCTCCTCGAAGATCTCGGTGTTGTAGCCCCAGCCGAGCGCGCCGGAATAGACGCCGACGGTGCGGTAGTCCGAGATCTCGGCCTGGCGCACGGCCCAATCCTGCAGCTCTTCCAGCATCGGCGACTGGTATTCGGCGGTCAGCCCGTCGGCAGCGGCCTGCAGGTGGGGGTCGCCGGTGCCGCCCCACCAGAGGTCGGTCTGCGGGTTGCGCGCCTCGGCGCGAATCTTGGCATAGGTCTCGCCCGAAGACAGCCGGACCATGTTCACGGCAATGTCGTGGCTCGCCTCAAACTCGGTTACCAGCCGCTCGCAGACCACCACATCGGCCGAGCAGATCAGGTTGAGCTCCTGCGCTCCGGCCGCTCCGGCGGCGAGAGTCGCCACACCGCCCGCGAGGGCGATCGGAATATTTCTCATTGGGTATCCTCCCTGTCCGCCCTTTGGGGGGCAGATCGTTGCAAGCGTTTTCACAGCATCGGAGGTCGAATATGCCCTGTCAAGGCTTGCGAATCGCGGGTGCGGCGCGCGCCGTCGTGCCGCGATGCGGCGAAGAGATGAACCTATGTGCGGTCCGGATCAAAGCCTACGGGCGCGCCCTCGCGAGGGCGCGGGCCCTCAGCCCGGCTCCGCGACATGGACGGTGCAGCCGCCTTCCGAGAGCGCGCGGGACAGGTCGGGCGGCGGCGCCCGGTCGGCCACCAGCCCGCTGATGCCGCCGGGCGGCGCCACCGGCTCCAGCCGCCTCAGCCCGAACTTGGCCGCGTCGCAGAGCAACAGGCCCTGCCGCCCCCGCGCCAGCATCGCCCGCTTCACCGCAGCGAATCCCGGCACCGCCTCGCTCGCCCCCCGCGCGTCGAGCGCGGTCGCCCCGATCACCGCCACGTCCACCGCCCGTTCCGACAGGAAGGCCACCGTCTCGGCCCCCACCACCGCCTCCTCGCCCGGCAGGTAGTCCCCGGGGCAGAGCACGATCCGCGCGGCTCCGCCCCGCCCCAGCGCTAGCGCGACCGAGAGCGAGTTGGTGACCGCCGTCACCGCGATCCCGCGGAATGCGAGGTGCCGGGCGAACTGCAGCGTGGTCGAGCCCGCGTCGATCATCAGGGTCTGGCCCGGCACGACCAGCGCCGCCGCCGTCCGCCCGATCCGCTCCCGCTCGACCAGCCGCTCGCGGCTGCGCTCGGCGAGGTCCGGCCGCCCGCCGGGCAGCGCGGTCACGCCGCCATGGGCGCGGACCAGCCGCCCCTCGGCCTCCAGCGCCTCGACGTCGCGGCGGATGGTCTCGGCGCTGACCCCGAATCGCTCGGCGAGGTCGGCGGAGCGCAGGTGCGGCGAGAGCCGCAGCTCGGCCAGGATCCGGTCGCGCCGATCCGCCTTCCTCAATCTGATGCCGCTGTCCATCGTCGGTCCTCGCCGGTACTTGCGAGGCATATCCCACATCCGCGCGACAGTTTCATTGCAAATCCCCACAAGGAGTGCTCGTATCCCTGCAAAGACCACGATCCGGACCCACCGGATCACCCAAGGGAGGATCCACATGCTCGACCCCAACCGCCGCACGTCGGTGGCCGCCGCAGCCATTCTCGCCGCCGTCCTGCCGGCTTCCGTCTTCGCGCAGGACTGCGCCAACCAGGGCGATCTCGACGCGATGTACTGCGACGCCGACGGCGACCTCGTCGCCGACGCGCCGGCCGACGAGAGCCTGCTGCAGGATCCCGGCACGCTCGTCTTCGCCTACACGCCGGTCGAGGATCCGGCGATCTACGAGGACATCTGGGAGCCCTTCATCGCCCACCTCGAGGAGGTGACGGGCCGGGACGTCCAGTTCTTCGCCGTCCAGTCCAACTCGGCTGAGGTCGAGGCGATGCGCTCGGGCCGTCTGCACATCGCCGGCTTCTCCACCGGGCCGACGCCCTACGCCGTGAACCTCGCGGGGGCGGTGCCGTTCGCGATCATGGGGTCCGAGGACGGGCGCTTCGGCTACACGCTGCAAGTCTACACTCAGGCCGACAGCGAGATTCAGGAGATGGCGGACCTCGCGGGGATGCGCGTCGCCCACACCTCGCCCACCTCGAACTCGGGCAACCTGGCGCCCCGGGCGCTGTTCCCCGATCTCGGCGTGACGCCGGACGAGGATTACGAGGTGATCTATTCGGGCAGCCACGACCAGTCGATGCTGGGCGTCGTCGCGGGCGACTACGACGCCGCGCCCGTCGCCTCGGAAGTGGTGGAGCGGATGGCCGAGCGGGACCTCTACGATCCCGAGGACGTCCGCATCGTGTGGGAGAGCGACCGCTTCCCGACGACCTCCTACACCTACGCGCACGACCTCACGCCCGAGCTGAAGGCGCTGATCGAGGAGGCGTTCTTCTCGTTCGACTTCACCGGCACCGCGCTCGGCGAGGAATTCACGGGCGTCAGCCAGTTCGTGCCCATCACCTACCAGGACGACTGGAAGGTGATCCGCCAGATCCAGGAAGCGAACGGCGTCGAGTACACGCCCGAGGGCCTCGCCGCGGAGTGATCCGCGCGCCAACGCGGCCCGGGCGGCGACGCCCGGGCCGGAACGGGACATCCACATGCTGAAGATCACCGACCTGGTGAAGCGCTACGGCTCGGGCGAGCCGGTGCTGAAGAACCTCGACCTAACGGTGGAGGGCGAGACCGTCGTCTCGGTCATCGGCTCGTCCGGGGCCGGCAAGTCGACGCTGCTGCGCTGCATCAACCGGCTGGTGGAGCCGACCTCGGGCTCCATCGTGCTGAACGGGGCCGAGCTGACGAAACTGCGCGGCCGCGAGCTGCGGATGGCGCGGCGGCGGATCGGCATGGTGTTCCAGTCCTTCAACCTCGTCGACCGGCTGACGGTGATGGAGAACGTCATGTCCGGCCGGCTGGGCTACCTCTCCACCTGGGCCGCGGTCTCGCGCCGTTATCCGAAGGAGGACATCCGCCGCGCCTTCGAGCTGATGGAGCGGGTGGGCATCGCGCACTACGCCGACAACCGCGCCGACGGCCTGTCGGGCGGCGAGCGCCAGCGCGTGGGCGTGGTGCGCGCGCTGATGCAGCAGCCCGAGATCCTTCTCGCCGACGAGCCGACCGCCTCGCTCGACCCCAAGACGTCCGAACAGATCATGCAGCTCCTCCGGGACCTCGCGGGCGAGCTGAAGCTGCCGGTCCTCATCAACATCCACAACGTGACCGAGGCGAAGCAGTATACCGACCGGATCGTGGGAATGCGCTACGGGCGGATCATCTTCGACGACGCCCCTGCCGCGCTGACCGAGGACGCGATGGAAGCGATCTATTCCGGCAGCCCCGCCGCCGACCGCGCGGGCGCCGGCCTGAAGGAGGCGTCGTGAGCGACGCCGCCGCCCCCCGCGACCACTGGCGCAAGCCGCCCTTCATTGCGAACCCCGCGCTGCGCTGGGGCCTGCTTCTCGCCGTCGCCGCCTATTTCGCCTGGGTGATCGGCACCCTGCCGGTCGACTGGAACCGCGTCTCCGAGGGCCTGTCCCGCGCCGGCCGCATCTTCGGCGGCGCCTTCCCGCCCTCGTTCGAGCGGTCGGGCCTGCTGATCGACGGCTTTCTCGAGAGCCTCAAGATCGCGATCCTCGCCACCTTCGGCGGGGTCCTTCTGTCGATCCCCATCGCCTTCATGGCCGCGCGCAACATCGTGCCCCTGCCCGTCTTCTGGCTGGGCCGCGGGATCATCATCGTCGCGCGCAGCTTCCACCCCGTCATCGTCGCGATCATCTTCGTCAAGGCGGTGGGCTTCGGCCCGCTGGCCGGGGTGCTGACGCTGATCATCTATTCCATCGGCTTCGTCGCCAAGATGCTGGCCGAGCGGATCGAGGAGATCGACTGGGGCCAAGTGGAGGCGATGCGCGCCGCCGGGGCGCCCTACCTCTCCACCCTCGTCTACGCGATCTTCCCGCAGATCCTGCCGCGGCAGGTCGGGCTGACGATCTACCAGCTCGATTCCAACCTGCGCGCCTCGGCCGTGGTCGGGATTGTCGGCGCGGGCGGGATCGGATCGACCCTCGCCAACGCCTTCGGCCGCTACGACTACGACTTCGCGCTGGCTATCACGATGGTCATCGTCGGCGTCATCCTCGTCTCCGAGGCCGTCTCCGGTCAGATCAGGAAGCGGCTGTGAGCCTGCAGGACACCTTGCGCGATCCCGCGCCCGCGACGCCCGGCATGGCGCACCTGCGCGACGACTGGAGCCGCTTCTCCCCGCGGCAGAAGATGCAGCGCTGGGTGGTGATGCTGCTGTGCGCCCTCGCTATCGCCTGGTCGATCTCGTCGATCGAGGTGATCTGGGCCTGGGTCTGGGACGCGCCGCAGCAGATGGGCGACCTGTTCGGGCGAATGTATCCGCCGGACGCCTCGAACCTCGCGGCCATCCTGCGGGTCCTGCTTGACACCGTTAACATCGCGACCGTGGCGACGGCCATCGCCGTCGTCGTCTCGCTCCCCGTCGCGCTCCTGGCGGCGCAGAACACGACGCCGAACCGGGCGACGCTCTGGCTGGGGCGGTTCATCCTCGTCTCGTCGCGGTCGATCAACACGATCATCTGGGCGCTGCTCTTCGTCGCGATCTTCGGCCCCGGCGCCGTCGCGGGGATCGTCGCGATCATGTTCCGGTCCATCGGCTTCGTGGGTAAGCTCCTCGGCGAGGCGATCGAGGAGATCGACAAACGGCCGGTCGAGGCGCTGGAGGCGACGGGCGCCACGCGCTTCAAGGTCATCCTCTACGCCATCGTGCCGCAGGTGATGCCGACCTTCTGGGCTGTCGCGATCCTGCGTTGGGACATCAACCTGCGCGAATCCACCGTGCTCGGCCTCGTCGGCGCGGGCGGAATCGGGATCATCCTGCAGGGCGCCATCGACACCTTCCGCTGGCCCGAGGTCGCCACGATCCTGCTGGCCATCGTGGCGCTGGTCATCCTGGGCGAGATCGTCTCGGCCTGGCTCCGCCGCCGCATCCTGTGACCCCGGATCCCGACTGGGCCTTCGCCGCCTACGAGGCGGTGCGCGGGCGACTGCCCTCGGCCGATTTCGGCGGTGTGACGCCCCGTGCTGCCGCCGACCTGTCGGAGGCGGCGGAGGGGGCGGAGCTGGTGCTGCTCGACGCCTACGGCGTCTTGAACGTGGGCGAGGCGCCGGTGCCGGGCGCGGCGGAGCGGGTCGCGGCCTTGCGGGCCGAGGGCAGGCAGGTCCGCGTCGTCAGCAACTCCGCCGGCTACCCGAAGCGGGTGATGATGGCGCGCTGGCGCAGCCTAGGCTTCGACTTCGCGGCCCACGAGGTGGTCTCCAGCCGCGACGCCGCGCTCGCCCATCTGGCCACCCTGCCGCGCCAGCGCTGGGGCGTGATGCTCTCGCCCGTGCACGGGGCCGAGGAGCTAGAGGACCTCGACCACACGCTCCTCGGCGAGGACCCGGAGGGCTGGGAGGCCGGAGCCTTCCTCCTCCTCGGCGCCGACGGCTGGACCGAAGCGCGCCAGGAGCGGCTGGAGGCCGCGCTCCGCGACCGCCCCCGCCCCGTCCTCGTCGGCAACCCCGATATCGTCGCCCCGCGCGAGGGCGGCCTCAGCCTCGAGCCCGGGCACTGGGCGCACCGCCTCGCCCACCGGACGGGCGTCGCGCCGGATTTCTTCGGCAAGCCCTTCGCCCCGGTGTTCGAACGCGCCCTGGCGGGCACCGGAGTAACGCCGGACAGGGTGCTCATGGTGGGGGACACGCTGCAGACCGACATTCTCGGCGGCCGGGCCATGGGCTTCCGCTCCGCGCTCGTTACCCGATGGGGCGCGCTCGCCGGGGCGGATGTGGACGGCGCCATCACCCGCTCCGGCATCGTCCCGGACTGGACCCTCGAGACGATCTGACCCGGCCCCGCCCCTCGTCAACCTTTCGTTCAGCTTCCTCCGTCAGGCATCGGGACACGACCCGTCCCGAACCCGCAAGAGGAGCGGCCATGAGGTCCGACAGAACGGGATACGGCCCCCACGATCCGCCGGATCGCGATGGCCATTCACTGACCCACTCTCACGGGAAGTGATGTGTGCCGGCGCGTTATTGTTCTCTGCCGACACCGTATCATCCGCCCGATAGGTTATCGGATCGCTAACCGCTCGGGCGACCGTGCTCAGCCAGCGGGTCCCAGCTCGCGGGGGTGACCATGAGCGGCGGGTCGAAGCTCTCGGCGATGGCGGCCCAGTTGACGAACTTGAAGTTGGTCGCCGCGGTCTCTCCGTCGAGGTCGTTCAAGTCGCCGGCATAGCCGTCCTGAGTGATGAACACGCCGTTGGGGAAGCCCGGCAGCGCGACCGAGATCACGCCGTCGCCGTCGCTCTCCTGCACGCCGTCGATCTCGTCCGTCCCGACGATCCGGAACGCGCCGAGCGGCTCGATCCCCTCGTCGACCGAGAACACCACGAAGTTGTCGTCATAGGGCGCGTCGTCGTAGGTCGGTGCCTCGCCATGGGCGCCGCCCTGGCTCGACGGCGGGTCGATCCGGTAGGCCCGCACGTAGTCGCGCCCCCGGTCGGCCCCGATGGCGAGGTCGGCGGTCGTCCCGTCGGCCATCGGCACGTCGTACACCACGTCGATGTTGTTGATCCAGCTGTCCTCGATCGGCGGGATCGTCTGGATCAGCGACCCGTCGCGGCCGTAGACCCGGATCCCGCCGTTCTTCACTGCGGTGACGACGAGGCTTTGAGCCGGGTCGTCGGGCGAGACCCAGATCGCCGGATCGTAGGCATCGGCATCCAGTCCTCTTCGTCGGTCAGCAAGGGGGTCTGGAGCGTGGCCGTCACCTCGCCCACCGTCCACTCCTGCGCCTCTGCGTGACCCGGCAGGCAGAGCGCCGCCGCGCCGAGGCACCTGCAATTATGTGGAGTCAACCGGTCTGCGCCGTCTCCGCCTTCCGGATCGAGACCACGCGGCTCTCGGTCAGCTCTCCTGCCTCGGCGAGGATCGGGTAGGCCACCGAGGCGATATGCGCGTTCACCCGCTTGAGGTCGCGCAGGATGTCGAGGTGCAGGGTCGTCGAGGCCAGCGTCTCGGGCCGGCCGGCCTGAAGCCGCGCGAGATGCTGGCGCTGCGACGCCTCCTCGATCCGCCGCACGTGGACTTTCTCGGCCATCAGCCGCCGGGCCAGCGCCACGTCGTGCGAAAGGAATACCGACTGCGCCAGTTCGAGGTTCAGGATAGTCTTGCGGTAGAGCTCGGCGATCTCCTCCTCGCCCTGGACCGAGAACCGGACCTGCCGGGCCATCTTCTTCTCGGCCATTTCGGCGAGGTCGCGGTCGAGGATGTCGCCGACATGTTCGAGGTTGATTGCGTAAGACATGATCTCGTTCGCGCGGCGAGTGTCGGCATCGTTCAGCTCGCCCCGGGCGAGCCGGGCAAGGTAGAGCTTCACGTCCGACAGCATCGCATCGACCTGGTCGTCCAGATCCGACGTTGCCTCGCGCGCGCCGGGGTCGTCGACCTGCAGCGCCTTGAGGTTCCGCTCCATCATTGCGGCCACGGTGTCGCCGATCCGCAGCGTCTCGCGCGCGGCACCGGCGAGCGCGAGGCTGGGCGTGTCGAACGCACTCTTGTCGAGGTAGGAGACCCGGCGGGACGCGGCCTCCGGATCGGGCCAGACGCGCTGCGCCAGCCGGTCAAGCGGGCCGAGCAGCGGCATGAACACGGCGAGCAGGACCAGGTTGAAGGCCAGATGCGCGGCGATGGCAAAGCGCGTGCCGGGCGGCAGCAGCGCCGCGAACTCGGGACCCAGCGTTCCGGCGGTGACCAGCACGGCCAGCGCCCCCGCCGCGCGCACGGCGAGGTTGGTGCGGGTCAGCCGCTTCGCCGCGATCCCCTCGGCCGCGACGGCGAGGCAGGGCGGGATGGCGCCGCCGAGGTTCGCCCCGGCGACCAGCACCAGCGCCAGTGCGGGCGAGACGCTGCCGGTGGCTGCCAGCATCGACACGAACAGTACGACGGCGAGGCTGGAGGAGGACAGGAAGGCGAGCCCGGCCGAGAGGATCAGCCCGAACACCGGCCCGTCGGCCAGCGCGGCGAGGATTGCAGTCATCACCTGGCTTTCGCGCAGCGGTTCGGTCGCGCCGCCCAGCAGCTCCAGCCCGAAGAGCATCAGACCGAGCCCGATCAGCGCCTTGCCGACGCCCTTGCCGCGCGCCATCCGGCTGCGGCCGTCGGTAATGACGCCGGCGAGGACCAGCATCGGCGCGAGCCAGTGCAGGTCGTGCGCCAGCACAGCAGCGGTGATCGCGGTGCCAAGGTTGGCGCCCAGCAGCACCGCCTGCGCCATCCGCGGCCCGACGAGGTTGCGCGCGACGAAGCTGCCGGCGATCACCGCGGTGGCGGTCGAGGACTGCACTGCCAGCGTGGTGACCAGCCCGGTCAGCGTGGCGACGACCCGGTTGCCAGTCCATTTCGCGATCAGTTGCCGGAGTGAGGCGCCGAAGCCCGAGAGGATCCCGGACTTGATCATCCGGAGCCCCCAGAGGATCAGCGCACCGGCGCCGAGCAGGTTGATCAGACCTATTGTTGCGTCCAACTCCGGCCTCCTAGCCCCCGGTCGTGCCTGCGACGCGAGGCGTCTTGAGACCGGCCAATCCAGCCGTTATGCGTCTGGCAGCAAACGGCAGCAACGGGTTGCAGAGCGATTTCATGGATGATCCCGCCAACAGCCGCCCGGACCGTCCCGAACGCGGCTCGTTCGTCAGCGCGGGCGACGTGGCCGAGCGGGCGGGCGTGTCGCGCTCCGCGGTGTCGCGCACCTTCTCCGGGGCCGGCAGCGTCTCGGCCGCCACCCGCCGTAAGGTGATGAAGGCAGCGGAAGAGCTGGGCTATCACGCCAACCACCTCGCCCGCGGGCTGACCGGAGAGCCGTCGGACATCGTCTGCCTGATCGCCGCTGACATCGGCCAGCCGTTCCAGGCCCGGATGCTCGAGCAGGTGACGCGACACCTGCAGCTGCGCGGCAAGGTGGCGATGGTCATCAACACGGCGGGCGACGGCGACTCGGTGTCCCACGCCCTGCGTCAGAGCCTGCACTACCGAGCCGAGGCCTCGGTGGTGCTGACTGGTACGCCGTCGGAGAAGCTGGTGCAGACCTGCCTGTCGAACGGGCAGCGGGTGGTGCTGGTCAACCGCGACGACGAGGCGCCCGGGGTGGACCGGCTGCGGGTCGACAACGACCGCGCCTGCGTCGAGGCGCTGGCGCTGCTGCGCCGCGCGGGCTGCGAGCGGGTGGCCTGCGTCTCGTCCCGTGCACGGACCACGAGCCTCCTGTCGCGCGAGGCCGCCTTCTCCCGCGCCGCGGAGGCGGCGGGACTGACGCTGGACCTGACCCGAGCGGGTCCGACGAGTTACGAGACCGGGGCGGAGTCGGCCCGCCTGCTGCTGGGCCGTGCCGCGCCGCCCGACGGGGTGTTCTGCGTCACCGATCTGCTCGCGCTCGGGTTCATGGATGCCGCGCGTCACGTCTTCGGCCGGCGCATCCCCGAGGATCTCTGCGTCATCGGGTTCGACGACGTGCCGCAGGCGAGCTGGACCTCCTACGAGCTCACCACCTTCCGCCAGCCGATCGAGGAATTTGCCGAGAGGATCGCCGCGGTGCTGACCTCGGACGAGGTCGGCCACAGTGAGGTGCTCGAGGTGCTGCCCGTGTGGCGCAGTTCGGTGCGGATGGCCTAGCACGCCGCGACCCCGCCGGGTTCGGCAAGCTCCGCGCGCGCCCGCATCCCGGCCTCGCCCGCCGCCAGATGCGCGCCGAGCGTGCGGAAGAAGACGGCGAGCAGGGCGGCCTCCGAACCCGCGTCCCCGTCCGCGTCCACGGCGCCGAACCGGCGGGCGAGCGCGGCGCAGAGCCGCCACCGCTCCTCGCTCAGCCCCGCAGCGGGGCCGCCGCCGGCCTCGCGCAGGCGATACCAGTCGAGGAAGATCTCGCGCAGCGGCAGGTCGCCCGGCTCCTGCGCCGCGGTCTCGCCGAAGCGCTCCGGCAACGCCCCGAGCGGCAGGTCGAGCAGCGCGCGCATCCGCGGCGGCCAGTCCTCCTCGAGCCGGCGCTCGAGCACCATCGCCATGTAATGTGCCGACAGGAACCCCGTATAGTCCGGCGCCGCCAGCGCCGGGATGTCGCGGTCCGCGGCCTCGGCGTGATACCGGTCGTGCCAGCCGTTCCAGCCCGGCGCCTCCCCAAGCGGACGGTCCGTCAACCGCACCCCCTCGCCCAGCTCCACCAGCTTCCAGCCGGCCGGGAAGCCGACCGTCGAGGGGACGGAGACGTTGACCAGCCCGGCGCAGGCGGCGGTCGCATCGACGTGCCAGTGCCCGCTGAAATGCAGCCCGAGACCGGTCGCGGCGAGGGCCGCTGTCTCCCCCGGCTCCGGCATTCGTCGCCGCCCGGCGCGGCGCCTGCCAAGCCGGTCGAGCTGGGGGATCGTGCCGCCGAAGACGTCGACCATCGGATAATGCGACATCGCCACCAGCCGCTTGCCGAGCCGTCCGGCGCGGGCCGCCACGTCGGCGATCCAGGGCAGCAGGTGCGGCTTGAACCGCAGCGCGGCCGACCAGCCCTCGGGGCTGCGGTCGGTCATCCCGCCGCGGCCGTCGGGGAGGTAGCAGTTGGCATCGAGCGAGAGGATCCAGAGGCCGGCCACCGGCTCGACGAGATAGGAGGCGTCGAACACCAGCGCCCGGTCGCCGCGGGGCGAGGTCATCGCGACCTCGCGGTCCTCGATCCGGTCGGAGGGGCCGAACGGGCTTTCCCAGTGAAGGTCGCGCGGGTCGCGGAAGTAGCCGAGCGCGCGGGCATGGCCCATGGCCTCGGCATAACTCGACATCCGCATTCCGGGGCAGGGCACTGTCCCGGCCTCGGGCTCCACGCTCGGCCCGGTCAGGCGGTGGACCCGGCCGGCGGCGTCGACCACCTCCTTCACCAGGGGCTTCCCGGCGATGCCCCACTGGTCGTGGTTGCCGGGGCAGAGCAGGAACCGCGTCCGGTGCCGCTCCGCATGCTCCGCCAGTAGCGCCGCCGCCGCGGCCCAGTTCGCCGGCTGGCCGTCGTCGGTCAGGTCGCCCGCAATCAGGCAGAGGCCGATCCGCTCCGCCGCGATCTGCCGCAAGGCCTCGCGCAGGGCCGGCTCGCTCTCGTTGAAGATGCGGGTGGAATGCAGGCTCGCGGCGAGGCTGCGGACGACGAGACCCTCGGTCGCGGTGCCGAAGGAGGTGTCGTGCAGGTGCGGATCGGAGAGGACGGCGAGGCGGATCATCGGGGCGCGGCTGGGTCCTCGTGTCCGATCCGGTCGATCCATTCGGAAGCCTTCTTCGCGGCGTTCACCAGCATCGGCTTCGGGGCGGAGTTCCACTCGTCCGGCCGCAGCTCCCGCGCCTCGCGGACATGGGCGAGGGCGGCGTCGTAGCTCGGATACTTGTCCGGCATCGCGTGATGCAGCAGCAGCGCCACCAGCGCCACCGACCGGCTCCGCCCGCCGCGGCAGTTCACCAACACGTTCCCCCGTTCTCGCGTAGGATAGCTCGCCCGCTCCGGCAGCACCTGCGACAGCGCCCCGCGCAGGAGGTAGTAGCCGGCAAGCATCATCGTCTCGGCATTGCCCGGGCCGTCCACGAGGCCGAGCTTGTAGTAGCGGACCGCGCCATGGCCCCAGGGCAGGTTCGCCGGGTCCGAATCCGGGTCCGTCTCCTGCACTAGGTTGATGTCGAAGTTGACGGCGCAGTTCACCACCGTGGTGATGCCGTGCTTCCGCAGCAGATCGAGGTTCGACGCCCCCTCGCGCCCGCCGACGTAGAGCGCGACGCTATAGGGCTCCAGCCGCTCCTCGATCAGGGAGATGTCGGGGCGGTCGTAGTGCAGCGACTCCGGCGAGACGTTGGTGTTCATGCGGTCAGCCTCGTGCGTGTGGCGTCGGAAAGCGACTCGGGACAGAGTGCGATGCCTGTGGCCTCGCTCACCGCCTCGGCCAGCGCTGGAACGACGGCGAGCACCGCGCCCCCCTGCCCCAGCCCGTCCTCGGGGAGCGCGCTGACGCGGCCGCCCGCCTCCTCGACCATGAGAAGCCCGGCGAGGCAGTCCCAGGCGTTCATGTGCAGCTCGGCGTAGCCGTCCGAGCGCCCGTCGGCGACATAGGCGAGGCCGAGCGCCCCCGAGGCGGCGCGGCGGATGTTGGCGCCCCGGGCGAGCAGGCGGGACATCGCGTCCATGTAGCTCTGCAGCGGGCGCCGGTTGCTCCAGCCGAGCTCGAGGCAGGCGGCGGGGAAGTCGCGGGTGCCGGCGACGCGAAGGGACACGTCGTTGCAGGTGCCGCCCTGCCCGCGGCGGGCGAACCACAGCTCCCGCGTGGCAGGCGACAGGATCGCGCCGATCTCGGTCACCCCGTCGCGGACATAGGCGAGCGCGATGCAGAAATGCGCGATCCCTCGGGCAAAGTTCGCGGTGCCGTCGATCGGGTCCACGACCCAGAGCGAGCGGCCGGTGACGGCGCCGCCGGTCTCCTCTCCCAGGACGTCGTCCTCGGGGAAGGCCTCGGCCAGGCGCGCCTTCACATGGGCCTCCACCGCGGCGTCCGTCTCGGTCAGGAAGTCCTGCGCGCCCTTCATCGCGATCTCGGCCGGGTCGCGGCGACGGAACCCGTCGAGCGCGATGCGCCCGGCGCTCTCCACCAGATTGCGGGCGAAAGCGGCGCGGGCATCGAGGTCGGCGTCGGCGGAGGATGAGGTCATGCGGAGGTCTCCGTTCTGGTTGGCCGGGGGGGCGCTGCGGCTCATGCCGCGCGGGCCCGGCGGCGGGCGTCGATCCGGTCGGCCACGCGGTCGAGGGTGGGATAGGTGGCGCCGGGACCATGGGCCACGTAGCCGGGACAGAGCTGATCGGCCGAGCCGTCGGGCACCTTGCCGAGCGTCAGCGGGCGATAGTGCCCACCGGCCTGGCGCAGGACCAGGATGGCGGCGGTCACGTCCCAGGCGTTCACGCCGAAGCCCACCGCCGCGTCGGTCCAGCCGGCCGCGACATGGCAGAGCGTCAACGCCGCGCTGCCGGGGCGGCGGAGGGTCGAGAAGGCCGAGACCAACTCGCCGAAATCGGCCAGCGCCGTCTCGCGCCCGTCGAGGCGGAAGTCGCGCTGAACGGGGAAGCCAGTGATGAGCGCCGCCCTCGCCTCCTCGCGCGCGGGGCGGGGGACCAGTGGCTCTCCGTTCAGCCAGACGCCGTCGAGGTCGGCCGAGAACAGGTTGCCGGTCATCGGATCGTAGACCACCCCGGCGAGGATCCGGCCGTCCGCCACCGCGCCGATCGAGACGCACCAGAAGGCGAGGCCGGCCGCGAAGTTCGAGGTCCCGTCGATCGGGTCCACGAGCCATTTCACCGGGCCGGAGCCGATCTCTCCGCCCTCCTCGCCGAGGAAAGCGGAGTCCGGGACCTCGCCCAGCAGGCGGTCGCGGATCAGCGCCTCGGTGCGGCGGTCGTGGACGGTGACGGGGTCGTGGAGGTCCACCTTGTAGTCGACCTCCATCGCCGCCCGGAAGGCGCCCTTCAGGGGATCGCCCGCCTCGCGGGCGACCTCCTCCGCCACCCGGCGCAGCCGGGCCGCCAGAGCGTCCCCGTCCGCGGGAGAGTCCACTGCGGCGATGATCGTCATCGGGAATGGTCCTTTCGTGGTGGGCTCCGGGCCGGAAGACGGCCCGGAGCGGGAGCGGGTCAGCGGCTATAATGCATCCGCCAGAAGTCCTGCCAGGCCTGCCGGGTGTCCCAGTCGTCGAGGCCGGTGGAGCTGTCGTAGGGCAGGAGCCGGTCCCAGAGATCGACGATTCCCGAAGGCTCGTCCGCCGGCATCGCGATCTGGGTGTTGGTCGGCACCTTGCCGTCCACCATCTGCGGCGCGATCCCGTCCTCGGTCAGCACGTAGTGCACGAAGAGCCGTGCGGCGTTCGGGCTGTCGGTGCCGGTCGCGATGAGCGCAAGCTTGGAATAGGTCCAGCCGACGAAGGGCTCCATCGTGTCGCAGATCGCCATCCGGTGACCCATATCCTCCACGTCGCGGAACTTGGCCGAGCTCATCAGTCCGATGAACGGCTCCGCCTGCCCCGGCGCGCCGACCGCGGCCGAGACCGGGTCGTCGCCATCGGTCAGCAGCGGGCCGTTCTCCGCCAGCGCGGCGACCCAGGCCTCGGTCGCGCTGTCGTAATCGCCCGGCAGCGGATTGCCGGTATGGGCCTCGTAGGCCGCCGCGATCTCGGCGTCCGAATGCGCCTCCATCTGGCTGAACCAGTCGGTGTAGCTCGACTTCGACAGCGGGTCGGTCAAGGCGACGCGGCCCTGCCACTCGGGCTCCGTCAACTCCCAGATGTTGGACACCGGGCATTCGTCGTAGACCTCGGTGTTGTAGGCCCAGACGTTCGCGTTCGTCGTGGCGGTCAGCGGGTCCTGGTACTCGGCCGGGATGTTCGCGGTCATGTCGCCGGGGATCCAGCTTTCCACGAAGCCCTGCGGGATCAGCTGCGCCAGCGCCGCCGGCGCGTCGGTGATCATCAGCACGTCGCCGACGACGTTGCCGGCCTGCGCCTCGCGGATGATCATCTCGAGCTGCGAGTTGGCCGACACCTTCTCGCCGGTGGCCTGCAGCCCGTATTCGGCCGCGAAGGTCTCGGCCATGTCGACGATCTTGCCGGTGCTGTCGTAAACGGTCAGCGGCGGCTCGCCACGTGCCGCCTCGATCAGCGCCTCGAGGTCGAAGTCCTGCGCCAGCGCGGGCCCGGCGAGCGCGGCCAGCGCGATGACGGATGCGGCGAGTTTCGTCATGGTCGTCATGTTCCCTGTTTCCTCCCGGTCGTTCCCGGGGGGCGGCGGACCGCCCCCCGCCGTTCCTCAGCGCACGTAGTTGAGGCGCCAGAAATCCTGCCAGTCCTGCCGGCTGTCCCAGTCGTCGAGCGCGGTCGACATGTCGTAGGTGAGCAGCCGGTTCCAGGAGGCGCCGATGCCCGAGGGCTCGTCGTCCGGCAGGCCGACCTCGGTGTTGGACGACATCTTGCCGTCCTCGGCCTGCGGGGCGATCCCCTCGGGCGTCAGCACCCAGCGCATGAACAGCCGTGCCGCGTTCGGGCTGTCGGTCCCGCTCGCGATCAGGCCGACACCGGCATTGGTGAAGCCGATCCAGGGCTGCATGTCCGCGCACAGCCCGAGGCGGTAGTCGCTGTCGGCATTGTCGCGGTACTTGGCCGAGCTCATTAGTCCGATGAATCCCTCGGACTGGCCCGGCGCCCCCACCGCCTCGCCCGCGTTGCTGTCGGAACTGCCGAGCAGCGGCGCGTTGGCGGCGAGGGCGGCGACCCATTGCTCGGTCGCCGACATCTCGGACAGGTCGGGTGCGGTGCCGAAATGCGCCTCGAAGGCGGCGGCCATCTCGGCGTCGCCATGCGACTGCATCTGGTTGAACCAGTCGGTGTAGACCGATTTGCCGAGCGGGTCCTGCATCGCGACCCGGCCGCGCCATTCCGGCTCGGTCAGTTCCCAGACGTTCGACACCGGGCAGGCGTCGTAGATCTCGGTGTTGTAGGTCCATACGTTGGCCATTGTGACCACGACCAGTGGGTCCTGGTATTCCGGCAGGATGGAATCGGCGAGGTCGGGCGGCACCCAGCTTTCCGCGAAACCGTTCGGCAGGAGCTGCGCGATCGCCGCCGGCGCGTCCGAGATGATCGAGACGTCGCCCTGCACGTTCCCGGCTATCGCCTCGCGTGCCATCATCTCGAGCTGTTCCTCGGCCTTGACCTTCTGGCCGACCGCTTCGAGCCCGTATTCCGCCGCGAAGGCCTCGGCCATCTCGACGATCTTGCCAGTGCTGTCGAACACGGCGAGCGGGGGTTCCGCCCGCGCCGCCTCGATCAGCGCGTCGAGGTCGAAGTCCTGCGCCTGCGCCCCTCCGGCCGCGAGGGCAAGGCCGAGCGCGGGGACCCAGCCCCGGAACGTCGCATCTTTCGTCATCGTCTCTCTCCTCCTCCCGTTGAAAGGCCCCGCACCCTCCTCGGCGCCGGGCCCGATGCTTAGCGCGCGTAGTGGATGCGCCAGAAGTCCTGCCAGTCCTGCCGGCGGTCGAAGTCCTCCGCCGCCGTCGCGGTGTCGTAGGTCATGAGCTGGTCCATCACCTCCGCCACGCCCGAGACCTCCTCGGGGTTGGCCGGGACGGCGCTGTTGGACG
Source organism: Wenxinia marina DSM 24838 (assembly GCF_000379485.1). Taxonomy (GTDB): domain Bacteria; phylum Pseudomonadota; class Alphaproteobacteria; order Rhodobacterales; family Rhodobacteraceae; genus Wenxinia; species Wenxinia marina. The sequence continues at coordinate 251,147 of NZ_KB902288.1, read as the reverse complement.
ACATCTTCCCGTCGACCGACATCGGGGCGATCCCTTCCTCGGTCAGCAGGTAGCGGGTAAAGAGCCGCGCGGCGTTCGGGCTGTCGGTCCCCTCCGCGATCATCGCGAGCCCGGGGTAGAGCCAGCCCGAGAACGGCTCCATCCCCTCGCAGATGCCGAGCGAAAGCTCGCCCGTCAGGTTGTCGCGGAACTTGGCGGTGGAGAGGATGCCGAAGAACGGCGCCTCCTGCCCGACCGCCCCGATCGCCTGCGCGACGGCGGTGGAATCGCCCAGGAGCGGCGCGTTCTCGGCGAAGGCGCGGACCCAGGCGGCGGTGGCGCTCGCTTCCTCGGTCTCGAGCGGATGGCCGAAATGCGCCTCGTAGGCCGCAGCCATGGCGTCGTCGTGATGGGTCTCGAGCTGGTTGAACCAGTCGGCGTAGAGCGCCTTAACCAGCGGGTCCATCATCGCGAGCCGGCCCTGCCACTCGGGCTCGGTCAGCTCCCAGACGTTCGAGACCGGGCACTCGTCCCAGACCTCGGTCGAATAGGCCCAGACATGCGGGTCCGAGACCACGACCAGCGGATCCTGCTCACCGGGCGCGATGCCCTCGGCCATGTCCGGCGGCAGCCAGCTCGCCGCGAGGCCCTGTGGCACCACCTGGCCCAACAGAGCAGCCACGTCGCCCGCCACGGCGAGGTCGCCCACGACGTTGCCCGACTGCGCTTCGCGGATGGTCAGCTCGATCTGGTCGGCCTCGTTGACCTTCCGCCCCTCGGCCTCGACACCGTATAGTTCGGAGAAGGCCTCCGCCGTCTCCACGATCTTGCCGGTGACGGCATAGACCACCAGCGGCGGCTCGGCCCGCGCCGCCTCGATCAGCGCGTCGAGGTCGAAGTCCTGCGCCGCGGCTCCTCCCGCGGTCAGGGCCAGCGCGAGCGCCGCCCGTCCCGTGTGCATCCGTGTCATGGGTTCCTCCGTTCCTGTTGAAATGTCAGGCCGCCGCGTGCGACAGCACCTCGTCCGCCGCGGCGACCCTCACGCCCCTGGCGTCGAACACATTCAGCGCCCGCGCCGGCACCTGGAGCCAGAGCCGGTCGCCCACGCTCACGCGCGGCGCAACATGGGTGTTCATGAACATCGCCCGCCCCCCGGTCTCGAGCTCCACGATCCAGCTTCCGCCGGTCGGCAGGATGCCCGACACCTTCGCGGGCGCGCTGAAGTCGGCCTCGCGTAGCGCCGCCTTGTCGGTCTCGATGCGGATCGATTCCGGCCGGATCCCGATGGAGCCCGCGCCCGAGATCTGCGGATGCCGCTGGCCGAGGTAGCGCCGCGCGCCCTGCACCAGCTCGTCCTCCATCCCGAACTCGAGGATGTTGATCGGCGGCGAGCCCACGAACTCGGCCACGAAACGGTTGGCGGGCCGCTCGTAGATGTCGTCCGGCGTGCCGAGCTGCTGCAGCGTGCCCTCGTTCATCACCGCGATGGTGTCGGCGAGCGTCATCGCCTCCCACTGGTCGTGGGTCACGAAGACGATGGTCGTCTTGAACGACTCGTGGATCCGCTTGAGCTCCGCCCGCATCTCCAGCCGCAGCCGCGCGTCGAGGTTGGAGAGCGGCTCGTCCAGCAGCAGCACCGAGGGGTTCACCGCCAGCATCCGCGCCAGCGCCACCCGCTGCTGCTGCCCGCCGGACAACTGGCTCGGGTAGCGGCCCGCGTATTTCGCGATCCCCAGCGCCTCCATCACCTCCTGGGTGCGCTTCTTCCGCTCGGCCCGGCCGACCTTCCGCAGCTTCAGCCCGAAGCCCACGTTGTCCTCGATCGTCAGGTGCGGCCAGAGCGCGTAGCTCTGGAACACCAGCCCCATCCCCCGCTTCTCGGGGGCGACGAAGGTGGCCCGGTCGGGGCAGTCGACCACCCGGTCGCCGACGGCGAGAGAGCCGCCGGTCAGGTTCTCCAGCCCCGCGATCATCCGGAGCGTGGTGGTCTTGCCGCAGCCCGAGGGGCCGAGGAGGCAGAGGAACTCTCCGTCCCGCACCTCGAGGTCGAGGCCGGTCACCGCGGTGTAGCCGCCATAGCTCTTCTGCACGTCTCTGAGCGTGATGCCCGGCATGTCAGCCTCCCAGTCCTTCGGCGAGATTGGTCTTGGTGAGTTTCTGGGCCGCGACCGTGCCGAAATAGGCGAGGCCGGCGACCATCAGGACCACGGCATTGGCGGCCTGGGTGTAGTGGTAGTCGACGAGGCGGAGCGAGTAGGTGGTCAGCACGTCGGTCGAGGGCACCGCGAGGATTACGAAAAGGCTCAGCCCCTTGATCCCCGAGATGAACGGCAGCAGCACGCCGGTGACGAGGCTGGACTTCTGGATCGGGATCACGATCCGGGTCATCCGGTGGAACCAGCCGCTGCCCGCGACCTGCGCCGCCTCTTCCGGCTCCTTGCCGAGCTGCATCATCGCCGACAGCCCGGCGCGCGAGGCATAGGGCATCTGATCGGCGATCAGCGCGAGGATCAGGATCCACATGGTCCCGTAGAGCGCCGGGACCGGGCCGCGGGCGACGGCAAAGAGCGACAGGTAGGCCGCGGCAAAGGCGATTCCCGGCACCAGGTAGGGGAAAAAGGTGACCTGCCGCAGGAAGCTGCCGAGCGGGCGGAACGGGGTCCGCACCACGGTGTAGCCCACCAGCAGCCCGAGCAGGCCCGACACGACCGAGGCTGAGCCGACGATCCACAGCGTGTTCCAGGCCGCGGCCCAGAAATCCGGGGTCAGCAGGATGCCCTGCCGCAGCGCCACGGTGTCGAGGTTGCGGCCGATCCAGAAGTCGAGGGTGAAGTTTTCCCAGGTGAAGCGCGCCGGAACCCGCATTACGGTAGACAGGAACAGGGTCAGCAGCGGCAGGCCCACGGCCACGAGGAAGAAGATCCCCGCATAGCCCGTCGCGGCGAGCCGCCAGGGGCCGAGCCGGCTCTGCCGGTTCATCGACCCCTTGGAGCCGACGGTGACGTAGCGCCGCGCCTCACGCACCAGATAGGCGTCCACCAGCAGCGTCAGGATGCCGAGGAGCATGATCGCGCCTGCCAGCACCCCCGCCACGCCGGTCTGACGCGAGCCGATGTTGCGGTAGAGCGAGGTGGCAAGCACGTCAAACTTCACCGGCAGGCCGAGCACGTAGGCCACGCCGAATTCGCCCAGGCATTTGGCGAAGATCAACACCACGGCCGAGATCAGCGCCGGCTTCATCAGCGGCAGGATGATCGACAGCGCGATCCGCCCCCGCCCGGCGCCGAGGATCCGGGCCGAGTCCTCGAGCTGGCTGTCGAAGCGCCGCAGCGCGGAGCCGAACAGCAGGATGATGAAGGGCGTGTAGTGCAGCGCCAGGATGATCGTGATCGGCACGCGCCCGTAGGCGAGCCAGTCCGGCGGCGAGACCCCGAGCGATTCCAGCCAGCCCTGCTGGCCGCCGACGGTGCGGTTCTTGAACAGCGTGGTCCACGCCAGCGCAAAGGTCCAGGCGGGCAGCATGTAGGGCACGATCAGCGCGGTCGCGAACCAGCGCCGGCCGAACATGTCGGTCCGGCTCACCAGCCAGGCGAGAGAGCCGCCGAGGACGATCGAGATCGCGATGGTCGAGAAGGCGACCGAGAGCGTGTTCCAGAGCGGCTCCCAGAACATGTCCCGGGCGATGGGCGAGGCAAAGGTCCGGTGCAGGTAGTAGCCGGTCCAGCCGCCCACCTCGGTCGCGGTGCGCCGCTCGTCCCCGAACTGGGTCTGCACCGCATCGAGCAGGATCGACACGATGGGAACGATGATGAGATAGGCGAAGAGCAGCGCCATCACGACGCCGATCAGCGTCGTCGGCTCGCGCATCGCGATCCGCAGGCGGTAGAGCAGGCGCGTCGCCCGGCCCCCCTGCCCCGCCAGTGCCGACGCGACCGTCACGCGAAGACCGATTGCAATATATTGCGGGTCATGATGATGTCCCTCCCTGTCGCGACAGCGCCCTGATTGCCGGTGCGATTTCCGCTAAACCAGCAAAAAAGTCGCCTGCACCTCCTCCGACGGGATTAGGGTTCCCACATCCTCTGCTTCCGGTCAAACGGAATCTGCAACTACTTGCATAGACCGTGCAACAGCTCGCCTCTGGCGGTCGCGCCGGGCCCGCCTTCTGCCCCAATTGCAGCGGCCAGACCCACGTGACCTTTCCGGCCAACCCGGAGACACCGCGATATGACCGACTCCGATCCCCGCTCATGCAGCAGGTCCTCGACGTTCCGCAGCGAAAGCGGGAATCGGACACCCACGCGCCTTGAGCGCCAGCATCGCCGACACCTCATCAGGCGTCCGCATCTCGATCCTCCGCGATACCTGTCCCCGCGAAGAACCCTGCAACACCGGTTCGTCCATGTGACCTCCCTCCGAGGAGGGGTCAGTTTTCCATGTCGCCCGACACGCGCCGACCCGGCGCCTGCGGATCTCGGCGGCGAACATCGGGCCGAACCTGTTCCACCAGTAGCGTACCGTCTCGTGGCTGACCTCGATCCCCCGCTCGTGCAGCAGGTCCTCGACGTTCCGGAGCGAGAGCGGGAAGCGGATGTAGAGCATCACCCAGGCGGATGATCTCCGGGGAGGGTGCTGTCAGACTAATGCGAACCAGTCTCAGTTTGCGGCGGACGAGCTTCTCCTACCCGGCGTAGAGGCCGCGCCACTCCTCGAGGGCGGCGGTGCGGTTCGTCCTGAAAATGGATCGGCTGGAGAGGCTGCGCTCGAGATTGAAGTGGTTGTAGACGGAGGAGTGGACGGCGGCGAACTTCTGCAGACTTCGCATCCGGCGGAAGCGGAGCATCGCCCTCTCCCGTCGTCGAAGCGGCAGGTGGGAGTTCTCCGCCCTGTTGTTGATCCAGCGGCCATCCGACTGCTGCCTGCCCTGCAGGTCCAGTTGCCGAAGGGCAGCGCCGTAGGTCCGCAGCCGGTCGGTGACCAGGACTTCTGGCCGGCCGTGGCGGCGCAGCAATTTCTTCAGGAAACGTAAGGCTGCCGCGCGATCCCGGGTCTTGGTGACGACCGCCTCCAGCACCTCGCCCTCGTGGTCGACGGCGCGCCAGAGGTAGTGCGTCTTACCGTTGATCTTCACGAAGACCTCGTCGAGATGCCACTGCCATCTGCTGGACCGCAGGCTCTGGATCCTACGCCGCCGGATTTCCGCCGCGAACATCGGCCCGAACCTGTTCCACCAGTAGCGCACAGTCTCATGGCTGACCTCGATGCCGCGCTCGTGCAGCAGGTCCTCGACATTCCTCAGCGAGAGGGGGAAGCGGACGTACAGCATCACCGCCAGGCGGATGATCTCGGGGCTGGTCTTGAAGTACCGGAACGGGTTCGGCTGGGTCATCCACTGACGCTAGGTGCGCGCCCTGCCCCGCTCAAGCAGTTCCTCTGACAGTCCCAGACGGAAGGCTCGCGGGCATCCTGACCCGTTCGGACGTCATCCGCCTTCTCCTGCGCGGCGCGGAGGAACGTGACAGACCGCTCGTGCAGCTCGGCAGATAAGATTGTATGGTAAGTCCGCCGACAATATCTGCATCTCGATCCCAGACAAGGGTTTGCGATCGGAGCGCTGCCTCGGCCGAAATCCCCGTCGTTGACAACACGAGCGGTATGCCTAATTTGAACAGCATGGTCAGGCACGAGAACCTTTTTCGGTATCTTCTTCTGAACCGCCCGATCCCCCGGGTGGTCAGGGCGTAGCTACGCAGACCGACCGCCCGGGGCTTTCTCAAAAACCTTCTTGAGAAAATGGGGCGATTTGTCCCCGGGAGTTAACATGACTGCGGCAAATACCACGCACCTGCCATTGAGCAGGGATATACGCTCGTTGTGGGAGGAGAGTGCGATGGAGGTCGGCTTCGCACTTACAGTCGAGGACAGAGTGGGCATCGAGCGCTTGCTTCGCCACAACCGAACCAAGCACTCGCCAAATCCTCCGCTATTAAATGGCCTTCTCCGCCATAAACTTAAAATCTCCCGTGGCGCTTTGGAGCCAGCGGCAGATGATCTCGTCATTTCCGGACGGATTGTAACCTACAGAATCGATCGCGAGGGCGATCGTTTCGGCACCCTGACCATGAGCCCGCTTCCTATTCCAGCCAACATTCTGGTCGCTTCCCTGTTGGGCGCCACGATGATTGGAATGCGGAAGCTTCAAAAGGTCCCGCTTCTTCGCGATGACGGTGAGATCGTCACGCTGACCATACTTGATGTGGAGGAGCCGCCGGCTTCTACCGTAGCTTAAAGCGACACCCAGAGCTGGAGTTTCTCATCAAGCTGCTCGGTAATTACCTCTTAATCCCGGCGGCTGCGGGCGCGGTGCGCTCGCAGCCGCACACAGCCCGCCGCGAAATCCGCCAACACAACGGACGTCGTGGCCCCACTGGGGGCCACGACGATGTCTCATCCGACCACGTTGTAGTCCGGGCCGTAGGGGTAGCCGGTGATGTCCTCGTTACCATCCTCCGAGATGACGAGGATGTCGTGCTCGCGGTAGCCGCCGGCACCGGGCTGACCTTCGGGGATCGTCAGCATCGGCTCCATCGAGATGACCATGCCGGGCTCCAGCACGGTGTCGATGTCCTCGCGCAGCTCCAGACCGGCCTCTCGGCCGTAATAGTGGGACAGCAACCCGAAGGAATGGCCGTAGCCGAAGGTGCGGTATTGCAGAAGTTCCCGCTCGGCGAAGAAGGCGTTGATCTTCTCCGTGACCTCGGCGCAGGTCGCGCCCGGCTTCAGGAGGCTCATCCCGTAGTCGTGGGCCGCTACGTTGGCCTGCCAGATCGCGAGGCTCGCCGCATCGACCTCGCCCACGAACATCGTCCGCTCCAGCGCGGTGTAGTAGCCGCTGATCATCGGGAAGGTGTTGAGGCTGAGGATGTCGCCGCGCTCCAGCCGACGGGCAGTGACCGGATTGTGAGCCCCGTCGGTGTTGAGGCCGGACTGGAACCAGACCCAGGTGTCGCGATACTCGGCGTTCGGGAATCGCTTGGCGATCTCCAGCTCCATCGCGTCGCGGCCGGCCATCGCCACGTCGATCTCGCGCGCGCCCTCCTTGACCGTCTCGTGGATCGCGTAGCCGCCAACGTCGGCGACCTGCGCGCCCTGCCGGATCAACGCGATCTCGGCCGGGGACTTGTGCATCCGCTGGCGCATCGTCGCCGGGGCGACGTCGACCGTGCGGGACGGGGCGAGGAACTCGTCCAGAAGGGCCTTCTGCGCCAGCGTCAGGTGGTCGCCCTCGTAGCCGAGTGCCCGGCCGGTCCCGGTCACCGACCGGATCGCCCGCCAGTAGTTGTTCCGCTGCCAGTCGGTGTAGGTGAGGCTGTCGCCGTGGCTGCGCCGCCAGGGCTGGGCGGCGTCGATGCCGGCGCTGATTGTCACGGCGTCCGTCGGCGTCACGACCAGCGCGTAGGGCCGCCCGAAGGCGCAGTAGAGGAAGCCGGAATAGTAGGCGATGTTGTGCATCGACGTGAGGACGCAGGCGTCGAGGTCGGCCTCGGCCATGATCCGGCGCAGGCCATTGAGGCGGGCGTCGTATTCGGCGCCCTCGAACGGCAGGACGCGGTCGCCCTGGTGGAAACGGTAGAAATCCGGACGGTTCATCGGGTCAGTCCCTCTCGAGCACCATCGCGGAAAGAGACCCCCCTTTCCCACGATGGTGGAACAGCAGGATCCCGGCGTTCAGGATGGGTGAGACGGGCGCGCCCGCGGCGCTGGCGACGCCATCGCCGGCCCTGCCCGCCCATAGCACGGAGCCGGTCCTTCGCTCAAGGGAGCCGAGCGCGTCCTGACGCCAGACGGGCGATGTCGTTTGCGGACCGACCCCGGGTTGGGGCAAGAGGGAGCGCCGATCTTGGGGGTGGTTCAGGACATGACAGCGACACTGGTCCTCGTCGTCGCCGGGGTGCTGGCCGGCATGCTGAACGCGGTGGCGGGTGGCGGGACGTTCCTGTCCTTTCCCGCCCTCGTCTGGCTGGGCGTGCCGCCGATCATGGCCAATGCGACAGCGACCCTGACGGCGATGCCGGGCTACATGGGCAGCGCCTGGGCCTACCGGGGAGACGTGTCGGCCGAGGGAACGCTGCGCCTCCGGCCCATCGTGGCGATCGCGGCGGCGGGCGGCCTCGTCGGAGCCGGCCTGCTCCTCGTCACGCCGGGAGACGCCTTCGTCGGGATCGTGCCGTGGCTGCTGCTTGCAGCGACCGTCCTCTTCGCCGCCGGTCCGCGCTTGCTGGAGGCGATCCGGCACCGGGGGTCCGGGGACATGGGGCCGGTCCCGTCCGGCTTGGCCATATTCCTCGTCTCCGTCTACGGCGGCTACTTCAACGGCGGCCTCGGGATCATGCTGCTGGCTGTGCTCGGGCTGATCGGCTTCACCAACCTGCACGGCATGAACGGCCTGAAGAACGCGCTGTCCGCGCTGCTGTCGGTGGTGTCCGTGGCGACCTACGCGGCGGCCGGCCTGATCGCGTGGAACTCGGCCCTCGTCCTCGCCGTGGCGACGACGGTCGGCGGCGTGGTGGGCGCCCGCTATGCGCGCCGCATCCGCCGGACGGACCTGCTGCGCGCGGGCATCGTGGCGGTGGGGATCACGATGACGATCATCTTCTTCGTCGCCTGAGTGAGCCGGCGGCGGCTGGTATCTCCGAAGGTCGCGCTGGATCGGACCGCCTGTGACCACCGCCTGAGAGCGGTGGTCACAGCCTTCCGTCCGGTCAGCGGCTATTCGGCCGCCTGCGCGAAGAGCTCCTCGAAGGTCGTGCCGGCCCGTCCGGGGTGCCTCACCTCGGCGGCGGCGTCCGCGTTCGCCGGCTCGCCCGCGACGATGAGCGCGACCATGCCCATGGCGTAGTGCGGCCGGCACCGGATGCCATAGACACAGTCCGTATCACTTAGCCCAGCTTCGCGACTTCGTCCGCGCCGCGCGCGAGGGACGGCTCGGCTTCGACATCCATCGAGCTTATGGGCGACGCCGCCGCGCTGCTCATCAGCGACTTCCACCTCGACCGCGTCGACGATCCCGTCACCGGCATCGACACCCGCATCCTGCGCAAGCGCGGCGGCCGCCGGGTCATTGCCCAAAACCACGTCTCCGCCGGACTTGACCGCCGCCGCGCCCGCGCCGCCGGTCTTGCGGGCGGTCCCGAGGGCTGCGAACGAGGGGCGCCCCCAGCCCCCGCGACAGGGGCCAAAAAAGGTTACCGCCAGATGAGCCACGAAACAGACCGCACCGACGGGCCGCCCGACACCCTGATCGAGAGCGCGACGCCGACCCGCGCGGACCTCGACCGTCTCGCCCGCACGGCGGGCCGCGTCACCTTCCGGGGCTGCGTCTTCGACGAGCTCGACCTCGGCCACCTCGACGTCACCGACTGGCGGTTCGAGACCTGCAGCCTGGCACGGGCGCGCCTCACCGGCGCGCGCTTCGGCGACTCGGCGTTCGTCAATTGCCGGGCGCCCGGCGCGACCTTCGCCGGCGCCGCGCTGGCGGACACGGTCGTCGAGGGCGGCAGCTACGCCAACGCCAGCTTTGTCGAGGCGCGGCTGTCCTCGGTGCGCTTCGCCCGGTGCAAGATGACGGGCGCCGACCTCGGCAGCGTCGCCGCGCTCGACGTCACCTTCGAGGAGGTCCTGCTGGTCCTGTCCGTGCTTCCGGGATTCTCCTTCCGCAAGGCGCACCTGTCCGGGCTGGATCTGAGCGAGGCCGACCTGCGGCGCTGCGACTTCCGCGAGGCCGTCCTCAACGACTGCTCGCTGCGGGACGCGAACATCGCCGACTGCCGGTTCCAGGGCGCCGACCTTCGGGGGGCGGATCTCGGCGGCCTGAGGCTGACCGAGGCGGATCGGTTCCGGGGCGCGATCATCTCCAAGCGGCAGGCCGGCGACCTGCTCGGGCAGCTCGGCCTCCACGTCCTCTGACGCGCGCGCAGCCCCCGCGCCGACCTGCGCGGCGCCGGGAGCGTGGGCCGTCGGCCACCTAAGGGAGGCGGTCGACGGTCTCCAATGTCCGGCGCGGCTATTCGGCCGCGCGCGTGAGGAGCTCCTCGAAGGCCGTGCCGGCCCGTCCGGGGTGGCTCACCCCGGCGGCGGCGTCCACGTTCGCCGGCTCGCCCGCCACGATCAGCGCGACCATGCCCATCGCGTAGTGCGGCCGGCACCGGATGCCGTAGACGCCGTCCGCGTCGACGGTCAGGACGACCTCCTCGTCCATTTCTCCCTCGACCATCGCGGCGCCCTCGGGGAGCATCCCCTCGATCGTCTCGGCATTGTGGCCCCGGTCGGTCGGCACGAAGCGGACGGTGTCGCCGACGGCCGCCCGGACGAGGGCCGGCTCGAACACCATCGCGCCGGCCTCGCCGCGGTTCAGCATCTGGACGACGTGCTCCTCGGCCAGCGCAGGAGCGCCGAGGACCAGCAGGAGCGGGAGGGCGAGAGCAGCAGCGGGTTTCATGACGTGTTCCTTTGTTCTTGGTGGTTGTCCGGCTGCACGTCTAGCGATGGACCCGCCACCCGACGTTGCTCCACCGCAAAGTCCGAAGGGACCGGCGCGCCCGTCGCCCACCGCCGGAAAGCTTGTCCTGGCGCAACGTTCCCGACGTCACCTGGCCGTAACCTTCCATTCATGATGAAGCGATCATCGAGAAGGAGACCCCGGATGATCACCCGCAGAGCCGCCCTGTTCGGCGCCGCCGGCCTTGCCGCCGCCGCCCCGATCCTCGTCCAGTCGGCCGCCGCCGAGGCCGCGCCCGACGTTGCCGCCGCCCCGCCGGCCGACCTGTCCCGCCTGACGCGCATCCGCCACGAGCTGGTCGCACCGCCCTTCGTGCACCCGCACGACCAGGTCGCCACCGGCGGGCCGCGGATCGTCGAGTTCACGATGGACATCGTCGAGAAGGAGATCGAGGTCGATCGCGGCGCCTATCTCCAGGCGATGACCTTCAACGGGTCGATCCCCGGCCCGCTGATGGTCGTCCACCAGGACGACTACGTCGAGCTGACGCTCCGCAATCCGCCCAGCAACACGATGGAGCACAACATCGACTTCCACTCGGCGACCGGCGCCCTCGGCGGCGGCGCGCTGACCCACGTCCTGCCGGGCGAGCAGACGGTGCTGCGCTTCCGCGCGACGCGGCCGGGCGTCTTCGTCTACCACTGCGCGCCGGGCGGCCCGGTGATCCCCTGGCACGTCGTCTCGGGCATGGCGGGCGCGATCATGGTCCTGCCGCGCGGCGGCCTCGTCGACCACGAGGGCCGTCCCGTCCGCTACGACCGGGTGGTCTACATCGGCGAGAACGAGTTCTACATCCCGCGGGACGAGAACGGCGACTTCCGCCGCTACGAGACGGTGGCCGAGAGCTATCCCGACACGCTCGACGTCATGAACGGCCTGATCCCGACGCATGTCGTCTTCAACGGCGCGGTGGGCGCCCTGACCGGAGACAACGCGCTGACCGCCAATGTCGGCGAGAAGGTCCTGATCATCCACAGCCAGGCCAACCGCGACACCCGTCCGCACCTGATCGGCGGCCACGGCGACCTCGTCTGGGAAGAGGGCAAGTTCGCCAACCCGCCCGCGCGCGATCTGGAGACGTGGTTCATCCGCGGCGGCTCGGCCGGTGCGGCGCTCTACGAGTTCCTGCAGCCCGGCGTCTACGCCTACGTGAACCACAACCTGATCGAGGCGGCGAACCTCGGCGCGACCGCCCACTTCGTGGTCGAGGGGACGTGGAACAACGACCTGATGGAGCAGGTGCAGGCGCCGACGCCCTACGCCAGCTTCTGATCCGGTCGCCACGCAGGGGGGCGGATGGCCGCCCCCCGCATTCCGGGAGCATCGGACATGAAAGTCACGGCCCTCGCCCTCGCTCTCGCCGCGGCGGCCCTCGGCGGTTCCGGCCTGTTCGGCCGGGCTCCGCGCCCCGTCGAGGGACCGCCCGTCGTCACGGTCCCGGCGGAGCCCTACCTCTGGCGCCCCTCGGGTGACTGGCGGAAGGAGGGCCGGCCGGCCAGTCCGCCGCTGATCGTCCGGCGACCGCAGGCGCCTCTCGACATAATGGAGCGGCAGGTCACCCGGGACGACTGGGCGGCCTGCGTCGCGGACGGGGCGTGCGACGATCTCGGCACCGGCGCCGGGCCGCTGCCGCAGACCGGGATGAACTGGCACGACGCGACCGCCTACGCCCGCTGGCTGTCGCGCCGCACCGGCGTGCTATGGCGCCTGCCCACCGACGAGGAATGGCAGCGCGCCGCGGCCGAGCGGTTCCGCGACGACGCTGTCCCGGCAGGCGACACCGGCGCGCGGATGCTGGCGGACTACGAGCGGAACACCGCGGGCAGAGAGACCGACCTGCCGCTCAGAGCGTCCGACGGGTTCGGCCGGAACAGCCACGGCCTCCTCGATCTGGCGGGCAACGTCTGGGAATGGACCGACACCTGCCGGATCACGGGACGGATCGAGGCGGGCGGATCGCTGACCATCGAGGGGGAGCATTGCGGTATCCGCCTCGCCGCCGGACAGCACCGGGCCCCGCTCCCCGATTTCGTCCGCGACGCGCGCGGGGGCGGCTGCGGGCTGGGCCTTCCGCCCGACCATCTCGGCCTGCGCCTCGTCCGCGACGCCACCCAAGGTTGACGCAACCGGTAACCCTTTGGTAACGTTCTCGTGAGACGACGGTAAGGTGACCACGGAGATGCGAGCGTGGCGAACGACCGTATGACGCCCCTTCCGGAGGCGCCTCGCTCTCGGCGGAGCGAGGTCGCACTCTTCCTGATCCTGGCCTTCGGCATCTGGCCGATCGTGGCCGTCGGGGTCGTCGGCGGCTACGGCTTTCTGGTCTGGATGTATCAGCTGGTGGCCGGCCCCCCCGGACCGATGGGACATTGAGGCTGCCATGGGCACGTCGACACGCCTCAGCCGACGCAGCTTCCTGACCGGCAGGCAGCCCGGCCGGGCAGTCCCACCCCGCCCTCCGGGCGTGACGGCGGCGAGCGTCATGGCCTGCACGGGATGCGGCGAATGCGTCGACGCCTGCCCGGAGCAGGTCCTGACCATCGCGGAGGGGCGGGTGGCGCTGGAGATGGCTGCTGGCGAATGCACCTTCTGCGGCACCTGTTCCGACGCCTGCCCCGAATCCGTCTTCACCGCCGGCGCCGGCATGGCGCACGAGATGATCCTCGGCGACGACTGCCTCGCCCGGAACGGCGTGTCCTGCATGACGTGCCGCGACGCCTGCCCCGAGGAGGCGATCACGGTGCGCCCCAGGATCGGCGGCCCGTTCCTGCCGGTCCTCGATCCGGCGCTCTGTTCCGGCTGCGGCGCCTGCGTGGGCCCCTGTCCGGCCGGCGCCATCACGCCGCAAATCAGGGAGCCTGCAGATGCCTGAGCGACGCTGGCATGTCTCGAGCGCGGTCATCGCCGTTCGGCCCGGCCGCGCGGACGAGGTCGCGGCGCGTCTGCCCGACCTGCCGGGGGTCGAGGTGCACGGATCCGGCGAGACCCGCATCGTCGTGACCATCGAGGGGTGGAGCACGGGCGATCTGGGGGACCGGCTGACGACGATCAGCCTGATGGACGGCGTGATCAGCGCCAACATGGTCTTCGAACATTCGGAAGAGGAGGGCGCGCTGTCATGAAGGACTTTCCCAGCAGGCGCGACGTGCTGAAGGCCCAGGCGGCCGCCGTCGCCGCGGCCACGGCCGGCCTGTCGACCCCGGCCGCCGCACAGCCCGTCCCGGGCGGGACCGAGGCGCTCGAGATCAAGTGGTCCAAGGCGCCCTGCCGCTTCTGCGGGACCGGCTGCGGCGTCATGGTGGGCGTCAAGGAAGGGCGCGTCGTCGCGACCCACGGCGACCAGCAGCACGAGGTCAATCGCGGCCTGAACTGCGTCAAGGGCTACTTCCTGTCCAAGATCATGTATGGCCGCGACCGCCTGACGACCCCGCTCATGCGCAAGCGCGGCGGCGTCTTCGCCAAGGACGGCGAGTTCGAGCCGGTGAGCTGGGACGAGGCCTTCGACGTCATGGCCGACAAGGTGAAGGCCGTGCTGGCCGACAAGGGGCCGACCGGCATCGGCATGTTCGGATCGGGCCAGTGGACGGTGATGGAAGGCTACGCCGCCTCCAAGCTGATGCGCGGCGGCTTCCGCTCCAACAACCTCGATCCGAACGCGCGGCACTGCATGGCCTCGGCCGCCACCGCCTTCATGCGGACCTTCGGCATCGACGAGCCGATGGGCTGCTACGACGACTTCGAGGCCGCGGACGCGTTCGTGCTCTGGGGCTCGAACATGGCAGAGATGCACCCGATCCTCTGGACCCGGCTCGCCGACCGGCGGCTGGGGACGCCGGGGGTGACGTGCGCCGTGCTGTCGACCTTCACCCATCGCTCGATGGATCTGGCCGACATCCCGATCGTGTTCCGGCCCGGCACCGACCTCGCGATCCTCAATTACATCGCCAACCACATCATCCAGTCGGGCGCCGTGAACGAGGAGTTCGTGTCGAAGCACACGACCTTCATGCGCGGCGCCACCGACATCGGTTACGGCCTGCGCCCCGAGCACGAGCTGGAGATGGCCGCCACCGGCGCCGGCAATCCGGGGCTGATGGAGCCGTCGGACTTCGAGAGCTTCGCCGAGCTCGTCTCGACCTACACCCTCGACTACGTGAGCGAGCTGTCCGGCGTCGACCCGGCCTTCCTGCAGGAGCTGGCGGAAATCTACGCCGACCCGGACCGCAAGGTGATGTCGCTCTGGACCATGGGCTTCAACCAGCACGTCCGCGGCGTCTGGGCGAACCAGATGATCTACAACATCCACCTGCTGACCGGGAAGATCAGCGAGCCGGGCAACTCTCCCTTCTCGCTCACCGGCCAGCCCTCGGCCTGCGGCACCGCGCGCGAGGTCGGCACCTTCGCGCACCGGCTTCCGGCCGACATGGTGGTGACCAACCCCGAGCATGTCGCCCACACCGAGGAACTCTGGAAGCTGCCGCACGGGCTGCTCAATCCCGTTCCCGGCTTTCACGCCGTGCAGCAGGACCGGATGCTGAAGGACGGTGTGCTCAACTTCTACTGGATCCAGGTGAACAACAACCTGCAGGCCGCGCCGAACACCTCGAACGAGACCTATCCGGGCTACCGCAACCCGGAGAACCTGATCGTCGTCTCCGACGCCTACCCGACGGTCACCGCGATGGCGGCGGACATCATCCTGCCGGCCGCGATGTGGGTCGAGAAGGAGGGGGTCTACGGCAACGCCGAGCGGCGCACCCATTCCTGGCACCAGCTGGTGGACGCGCCGGGTGAGGCGCGCTCGGACCTGTGGCAGCTCATGGAGTTCTCGAAACGCTTCACCACCGACGAGACCTGGCCGGCCGAGATACTGGACGCGCATCCGGAGTATCGGGGCAAGACCCTGTTCGACGTGCTCTTCGCCAACGGGCAGGTGAACGCCTTCCCGCTGGCCGACGTCGATCCCGACTATGCCAACGACGAGGCGGCGCATTTCGGCTTCTACGTCCAGAAGGGCCTGTTCGAGGAATATGCCGCCTTCGGCCGCGGCCACGGTCACGATCTGGCGCCCTACGAGGTGTATCACGAGGTTCGGGGACTGCGCTGGCCGGTCGTGAACGGAGAGGAGACTCGCTGGCGATTCCGCGAAGGCCTAGATCCCTACGTCGCGCCGGGGGCGGGTGTGGAATTCTACGGCCGCCCAGACGGCCGCGCGGTGATCCTCGGCGTGCCCTACGAGCCGCCGGCAGAGAGCCCGGACGAGGAGTATGACTTCTGGCTCGTCACCGGCCGGGTGCTGGAGCACTGGCATTCCGGCTCGATGACGATGCGCGTCCCCGAGCTCTACAAGGCGTTTCCCGGCGCGGTGCTGTTCATGAACGCCGCCGACGCACGGAGGCTCGGCTTCAACCAGGGCTCCGAGGTGCGGGTGGTGTCGCGCCGCGGCGAGGTGCGGATGCGCGTCGAGACGCGGGGGCGCAACCGGATGCCCTCGGGCGTGGTCTTCGTGCCGTGGTTCGACGCCAGCAAGCTGATCAACCGCGTCACGCTCGATGCCACCGATCCGATTTCCAAGCAGACGGACTTCAAGAAATGCGCAGTCAAGATCCTTCGCGTCTGACCGGCCTCCGCCTGCTGGTCGTCCTGTCGGCACTGTGCCTGGCCGGCGTCGTCGTCGCCCAGGAGCCGGCGGAGCTCTACGGGCCGGACCAGCCGATGGAGCCGGTCCCGGCCGAGCCGATCCCGCACTGGGTGACGGACGATTTCCGCGTGATGCGCGAATACCCCGAGCAGCCGCCGATCATCCCCCACTCGATCGAAGGGTACCAGCTGTCGGTCAACACCAACCGCTGCCTGTCCTGCCATCGCCGCGAGGCGACGGAAGGCTCCGGCGCGCCGATGATCTCGGTGACGCACTACATGACACGGGAGGGGCAGATGCTGGCCGACGTGTCGCCCCGCCGGTATTTCTGCACCGCCTGTCACGTGCCCCAGGCGGACACCCAGCCGCTGATCCCGAACGACTTCGTCGACATGAGCGAGCTCGGCGTCGCGCCGGCGGGGAGCGAGTAGAAAGATGCGCTGGATCGCCCGACTCTTCCGGGGCGCGTGGAACATCCTCGCGAGACCCGCCCATACGCTCGGCCTCGGCTTCCTCACGCTCGGCGGCTTCATCGGCGGCGTGATCTTCTGGGGCGGCTTCAACACCGCGCTGGAGGCGACCAACAACGAGGCGTTCTGCATCTCCTGTCACGAGATGGAGGCGAACGTCTACGAGGAGCTGTCGCGCACGGTGCACTTCTCGAACCGGTCCGGGGTGCGGGCGTCCTGTCCGGATTGCCATGTGCCGCACGACTGGACCGACAAGATAGCCCGCAAGATGCAGGCGTCGAAGGAGGTCTGGGGCCACATCTTCGGGGTGATCGACACCCGGTCCGAGTTCCTCGACCACCGGCTCGAGATGGCGATGCGCGAGTGGACGCGGCTTCGGGCGAACGACAGCCTGGAATGCCGCAACTGCCATTCCGAGATCGCGATGGACCTCAGCCGGCAGGCGCCGCGCGCCGCCGAGATCCACACCGAATACCTGATCGAGGGCGAGGCCACCTGTATCGACTGCCACATGGGGATCGCGCACGAGCTGCCGGACATGACGGGCGTCGATCCGGGCTGGCTCGTGCCCGCCGGCCTGCACGGCGAGATCCAGCCCGGGCTGACCGGCGAGGAGAATGCCGAGATCGAGGGCTACCTCGAAAGCGTCGAACCTGTCGAACCCGAAGAGGCTTTCCCCGAGAACTGACCCTGCACCTCACGCCGCCGCTGCCGGGTTCGGCCGCCGGGGCGCGACGGCGGGGCGCGCCAGCCAGGGGGCAAGGCGCACCGAGAGGAGGGCGAAGCCCGCCGTCCAGGCCAGCGCGGCGAGCGTGATGCCATCGACGCCGCCGAGGCCGAGGGCCGCACCGCCGGCCCGCAGCAGCGCCGCGCCGGCGATCAGCCCGAAGGCCGCGGTGAGAGCGGGTCCGGCGTCGAGGCTGCGCCCCGTATGGCCCCGCGTCGCCCGGATCATGACCGCGACGGTCATGCCGCCGACGCCACCGATCCCCAGAAGGTGCAGCCCCGCCGCCGCCGGCACCAGTCCCAGCCCAGCGGCGGACAGCGCGAGAAGTCCGGCCGGCAGGAAGGCATAGGCCAGGTGCAGCATGAGAAGCAGCGGCGCCCGCCACGTCGCCGGCCCTCGCCAGCGGGCCAGGCGGACGGCATGGAGCGCGGCGGCGAGGAGCAGCAGGACGGCGCCCGCCGCGGTCTCGCCCCACAGGCTCCAGCCCAGCAACGCGATCCCGCCGACGCCGAGGCAGACGCCGTCGAAGCGGCCGAAAGGGACCGGCATCCGGGACGCGCCAGCCTTGGCGAGCCAGTTGCGGGTGAAGCTGGGGATGATGCGGCCGCCGACCAGCATGACGAGGAACAGGATCACCGAGAGCCCGAGCCGCCTGCCGATCGCCGCGCCGCCCAGCAGCGTCGCCTCGGCGTGGAAGGTCACGTTCGCCGCGAACAGCAGTCCGACCGGCACCACGACCATCAGGTTGCGCCAGTTCCGCCCGGCGACGATCTCGACGACAGTCATGACCCCGATGGCGAGGAGGAAGGCGCAGTCCACCGCCGCCACGGCGAGCACGGACAGAGGGAGCAGCCCCGCCACTGCCAGCCGGCCGGCCACCCACGTCGCGACCAGCGTCATCAGCGGCCAGCCGCGGGTCGGCAGCCGGCCGGTCCAGTTCGGCACCGCGGTGAACAGGAAGCCGGCCATGACGGCGGCCGCATAGCCGAAGATCATCTCGTGCACGTGCCAGTCGACCGGCTGGAACGGCCCCGGGATCGCCAGCCGGCCTTGCCAGACCAGCAGCCAGAGCGGCACGACCCCCAGCCCGAACAGGGCGGCGGCGAGGAAGAACGGCCGGAAGCCGTAGCTGAACAGGGCGGGACCGGGGTAGGCAGGGCGGGGCGTCATGATCGTGACCTCTTCCGAAGACGTGGCGCGGCCCGGACAGGCCGCTTCCGTGTGACGGCAGACTGCCCTAGGCTCGGCCCCCGAATGTTGTTCCGACGCAAGGTTCCGGTCCCCGCGTGCCCAAGCTCGACGAAAGTCTCCTGACCGGCCTGCCGCCCTTCTCGCGGCTGTCCCGGGCCCAGATCCGCGAGATCCTGGATGCCGCCCTGTCCCGCCGCTACGACGAGGGCAGTTCGGTCTTTCTCCAGGGGCATGAGGCGGACCGCTTCCACCTGCTGCTCGACGGCTACATCCGCGTCGTGCGCACCAACCCCGACGGCGAGCAAGTGATCGCCCTGCACATCCCGCCGGGGCAGCTGTTCGGGATCGCGCCGGCGATCGGGCGCACCACCTATCCCGCGACGGCGGTCTGCGCGTCGGAGTCGCTCGCTTTGTCCTGGCCGGTCGGGTTGTGGGACGGGTTCGCCCGGACCTACGACGGCTTCGCCAGCGAAAGCTACCGCACCCTCGGCGCCCGGCTGGGCGAGTTCCAGGCGCGGGTCGAGGATCTGGCGACGCGTGCGGTGGAGCAGCGGGTGGCGGCGGCGATCCTGCGGATGGTCAACCAGTCCGGCCGCAAGGTCGAGGACGGGATCGAGATCGCCTTCCCGATCACGCGCGCCAACATCGCCGAGATGACCGGCACCACGCTGCACACCGTCAGCCGGCTCCTCTCGGCCTGGGAGAAGGACGGCGTCGTCGCCAGCACCCGGCGGCATGTCACCGTGACCGCGCCGCACCGCCTGGTCCTGCTGAGCGGCGCGGCGGGCTAGACGCCCTCACGCCCGCAGCCGCGGCCGCCTGCTTCGTTCCGTCGGCCGCTCCTCCGCGTGCGCCTCGTCCACCGTCTCTGCCACCTGTGCCCGGAAGGTCGCCTCGTCGAGGTGGTATTCCGCGCAGGTGTCGATCACCGTGTGGAACGGCGCGATCGGGCAGCCGTAGCACAGGGTGCCGTTGCGGATGAACGCGTCGGCCGTCTCGGGCCAGGCGTCGAACATCTCGGCCAGCGACAGGTCGGGATCGTCGATCTTCCTGCTCCGCATGTGCTGACCCTCCTTTCGCTGGATCCGAGCATGAGGGGGCGAGCGGGCGCGGTCTTTGCGCTGGCACAACAACGGGCTCGGTCGGGGGCGGTAGAGCCGTCGGAGACGGGCCGCGCCGCCCGTCGCGCGCGGGAGGAAGGAGACCGAGAATTGACCTGGCTGCCCTTCGCGCTCACCCTCGCCGCCTTCACCGCGAGCCACTACCTGCCCGCCCGCACCGGCCTGCGCGCGGCGGCCATCGGGCGGATCGGACGGCGCGCCTACTTCACCCTCTACGGCCTGACCTCGATCGTGCTTCTGCTCTGGGTCGTCGTCGCGGCGGCGCGGGCGCCGGTGGTGGTGCTGTGGTGGCAGACGTCGTGGATGCGCTGGGGGCCGAACCTGGCGATGCCGCTGGCGATGGTGCTCCTCGCCTGCGGACTGGGCATCCGGCAGCCCTTCACGCTGGGCGCCCGTCGGGGCGCGCGGTTCGATCCGGCCGACCCGGGCCTCGCCGCGGTCACCCGGCATCCGCTCCTCTGGGCGCTGTCCCTCTGGGCCGGCGCGCACCTGCTGGCGAACGGCGATCTGGCGCACGCGATCCTGTTCGGGCTGTTCCTCGCGATGGGGGCCGGTTTCATCCCCGTCTTCGACGCCCGCGCCCGCGCCGCCCTGCCGGAGCGGGAGGCCCGCGCCTTCTTCGCCGCTACGTCGCTCCTGTCCCTTGCGCCGCTGGCGGACCCCGACTGGCGGCGACGGAATGGCGGCCCCCTGCTGCGCCGCGCCGTCGCGGGGCTGGCGCTGTGGCTGGTCGCCCTGGCGCTGCACGGGGTCGTGATCGGCGTCTCGCCGCTTCCGTAGGCGCGAGGCGCTATGGCCAATCGCTACCCTCTACCGCAGGACCGGCACCGCGTCCGCGCCCCTATGGCCTCCTGGCTGGCCATGTGGAGGGAGCGGGCGATCCGTTCGGCCCGCTCGATCACATGCTTCGCCCCCTCCGGGGTGCAGACCTCTTCGGCGGTGGCCTGGAACAGGGTCAGCCAGCGGTCGAAGTGCGCCCAGGTCACCGGCAGGCCGGCATGCTTCGGCACCGGCGCGCCGTGGTAGCGGCCGGTCATCAGCGCGACCGAGGACCAGAAGTCCACCATCCTCTCCAGGTGCCACCCCCAGTCGCCGATGCGTTCGGCGAAGATCGGGCCCAGCACCGGATCGGTCCGGACCCTGGCGTAGAAGGCGTGAACCAGGTCGGTCAGCACGGCCTCGTCCAGACCGGTGCGGGCCATCGCCTCGGCGGTCATGGCCGGCCGGGCGGAGCGGATCGGGGGAAGGGAGGATTGCGGTGAGGACATGGCTGGGATCGCCCGACTGTCTGTTGCCAAGCCGGGGTAGTCGCGGTAATAGGCATTGTAAATACTTATTCAGGGCGGAGCCGCCGCGATGCGCCTCACCAGCTTCACCGACTACGGATTGCGCGCCCTGATGCGCCTCGCGAGCGCGCCTGACCGGGCCTTCTCCACCGCCGAGATCGCGGACGAGTTCGGCGTCTCGCGCAACCACCTGAACAAGATCGTCCAGCGGCTCGCCCGGCACGGCATCGTGGCGACGCGTCGCGGCGCCGGCGGCGGCGCGATGCTGGCTCGGCCGGCGTCGGAGATCGTTCTGGGCGACGTGGTGCGCCTGCTGGAGCAGGACCAGGCGCTGGTGGAGTGCTTCGCGCCGGACGGCGCCTGCTGCGTCACCCCGGTCTGCCGTCTGAAGGGCCGGCTGAGGGGCGCCGAGGCCGCGTTCCTGGCGGAGCTGGACCGGTCCACGCTCGCCGACATCGCGCTGCCGGCGCCGCTGCTGGCCGCGAGCTGAGAGGACAGGACATGGGCGACGTCACCTTCACCACCGATGGCTTCGTCGTCGACGCCGCCATCGTCGGTGCCGCCTTCGGCCTGCCGGCCGATGAGGTGCCCGCCCGGCTGCGGGCCGGCGCGATCACCAGCCGCTGCGAGACCGGCATCGACGCCGATGCCGGGCGCTGGCGGCTGACCTTCTTCTGCGGTGGCCGCGCCCTGCGGCTGACCGTGGACCAGACCGGCGCGATCCTCTCCCGCGCCACCTTCGCGGCACATGCGCCGGCGGCGGGGCCGATCGACCTCGCCTCGCTCGGGCGCTGACCGCCGGACCCACGAAAGAGGCCCTGCCATGTCCCCTGTCCCCCGCAACCTCGGCGCCGTCGCCCTGCTGACGGGCGCCCTCGCGCCCGCCGCCGCCACGGCCCACGTAAAGTGGTTCGCGCCCTACATCGTCGGCGCGGCCCCCGCCCCAATCGAGCGGACCCTCACCGACACCTGGTTCTGGACCGGCATCGCGCTGGTCCTCGTCTTCTTCCTCGCCACGCGCCTGTTCGAGCGGAGCCGCGCCGGGGCCGCGACCCTCGACGCGATGGACCGGATCACGAACCCGCTCTGGCTGCGGCTGGACGACTTCGTCCGCATCGTCATCGCCGGCTTCTTCGTCGCCATCTTCTCGGTCGGCGGCGTCTACCTCACGCCGGATCTGAAGACCCCGGCGGAATGGGTCAGCTGGCTGCAGCTTCTGATCGCGGCGGGCATCGTCTCGCGGCGGACGATGCCGCTGTCGGCGGCGGGCATCATCTTCCTCTGGGTGCTGGCGCTGCGGGACTACGACCCGTTCCACCTGCTCGACTACCTGGCGCTCGGCGTGGCCGTGGCGGCCTACCTGGTGCTCGAAGCGTCGGACCGCGAGGAGTGGCGCAGGCACCGGTTCGAGGTGCTGCGCTGGGGCGTCGCCATCGCCCTGATGTGGTCGAGCCTCGAGAAGTTCGCCTATCCCGAATGGTTCTATCCGCTGGTCGAAGAGAAGCCGTTCCTGACCTTCGGCCTGCCGCGCGACATCTTTATCCCGATGGCCGGCGTGGCGGAGTTCACGATGGGCTTCGGCCTGCTGGCGACGCCGCTGGTGCGGCGCCTGTCGGCGATCGCGCTGTTCGTCATCTTCAATGCCGCCGTCTGGCCGTTCGGCCGGGTCGACCTGATCGGGCACGCGCTCATCATGGCGATCATCGTAGTCATCGCGGCCGACCACACGCGCGAGCTGCACTTCTGGGGCTGGATCCGGCGGGCGCTGATCGGCGTGCCGGTCGGACTCGCCGGGGCGCTGGCGATCTTCGTCACCGCCTACTGGGGGCTGCACGGCGTCTTCTACGGCAGCGACGCCCGGACCATGGCCGAGCTGCAGGCCGACGGACGGGCGACGCACTCCTACTCGGTGGAGCATCCGCACGGGCCGCAGGTCCTGGAGACCTTGTTGAGCGACGCGGACCCGCCGCCGGTCCTGCCCATCGACTTCGACGCGGAGGCCGTCGCCGACGCCTAT
The DNA here is from genome assembly GCF_000379485.1 of Wenxinia marina DSM 24838. Classification (GTDB taxonomy): domain Bacteria; phylum Pseudomonadota; class Alphaproteobacteria; order Rhodobacterales; family Rhodobacteraceae; genus Wenxinia; species Wenxinia marina. Next base: position 228,157 of record NZ_KB902288.1, on the reverse strand, counting down.
GCGCGGTCGATGGCGGGCATGCATGACGAGATGATGGAGGGGCTGCAGCACGACGATCCGGACGTCGCCTTCGTCCTCGGCATGATCCCGCACCATCAGGGGGCCATCGACATGGCCCGCATCCAGCTCGCCGCGGGCACCGACCCGGAGACGCGGGAGCTGTCGCGGCACATCATCGCCGAGCAGCAGCTGGAGATCGACGCGATGCGCGCCTGGCTGGCCGCGCGCGGGATCGAGGTGCCCGAAAGCTGACCGCCGCATCGTCCCGGTGCCGCATGCTGGCGCGGCGCCGGGGATCACTCCGCGGGATAGACCACCGTTCCGTCCTCGCGCAGGTGCGCGCCCTCCGACGGGCGGGCCGGATCGATCCGGCCCGGCGCCATCAGATGCCGCACCTCGTGGCCGTGGAACAGCAGGTAATCCGTGATGATGCGACGGTGGCACCGCCACCAGACGGCCTCGGAGCACATCGTCGCGACGACCTGCGCCGACCCGAGCCGTTCCAGTTCGGCCAGCGCCTGCTGGAAATCCTCGCCGAGGGCGTAGTCGGCATAGTTGTGAAAGCTCCGCACGCGCCAGAAGCGGTTCAGGTCGTCATCGACGCCGGGCTGCTTCGGGCGCCGCCCGCCGAGAGCCGGCATGTGCCGGTAGCCAAGCTGGTGATCGGCCAGCAGCCGCGAAAAGCTGTCGAGGTTGAAGTCGGGATTGGTCCGGGACTTCGGGAAAGAGCGCACGTCGACCAGTAGCCGGACCCCGGCCTCCCGCAGCATGTCGATGACCGTCTGCGGCGACCGGATCGAATGGCCGATAGTCGCGAAGCCAGACATCAAGGATCAGTTTTCGTCAGCGCATCCTCTTTGTGCGCCGCGATATGTTCGGTTTTGTCGCTCTCGATCTCATACTGCGGCTCGTCATTGGAGGCGCGGCGGCGATGCCCTTTGTAATCGAAATCCGACTCATGGATCTTGACGATCCGCCCGCTCACGTGACCTGCCTCAGAATTCCACCTGACGTGGTCGCCTATCGAAAATTTCGCCATGGGGTCACCTCCTGTTTTTTCCCAACGCACCTGAATTCATAGGCGTTCCAGTCCGTCAGACTACGACGATTGACATCCTACCCCGGATGGCTAGGATCCCCCCCATGGTCATGCACGAGAACCTTTTCCGGTTTTTGCTTCTGAACCGCCCGGGTCCCCGGGCGGTCTGCGCATAAGCGCGTTTCCGACCACCCGGGGCCTTCCTGAAATCTCTTCCTGAGAACTTAGGCTATCGCACTGGGAGTGTCGAAATGACCTTCGCCAACATTACCCGTTTGCCGTTCGGAATTAACGTTCGAACGCTTCTCGAACGAGAGTTGCCGGCCAGCGGCTTCGCCCTGACCCGTGAGGACCGGGCCGGAATCGAACGCCTGCTTCGTCAGCATGACACCAAGCACGCACCGAATCCGCCGCTACTGAACGGCCTCCTTCGTCACAAGCTTCGTATTTCTGCCCCTGCCCCTCGACCGACTCCGCTGGAGCTGGTGGTGGGTGGTTCTCATGTCACTTACAAGATCACCGGCGAGGGAGCGCGATCTGGCGTCCTTTCCATGAGTCCCATCCCTCTTCCGGGTCAGGTTCTCGTCGCCTCCCTTCTTGGAGCGACCCTTCTCGGCATGCGCAAGCTCCAAAAGGCGCCTCTGCTCCGGAGCGACGGTGAGATTTCAGCTGTCGTCATATTGGATGTAGACCCGCCCCGCGCAGACGATGCCGCCTGAACCCACCCTCTTAGATCCGAAGGTAGAACTTCCCCAACCGTCAGTGTTCGCAGCGCCTCGTGCTTGCGAATGGAGTCTGTCATGCCACAAAACCAGAATGCTTCCCGAAGCGCAGGACGGCCTCCTCGGGTCATACTCGCGGCTGAGGCTGTGGATAGGCTTGAGGCCTTGGCTCAGGCCGCGATCATGCGCAATCCGGATCTGGCTGACCTCCTGCTGGAGAAGCTGGGGCGTGCACAGATCGTGATTGCGGCAAAGCTGCCTTCCGATGTGGTTTCGATCGGACGGGCGGTCACCTACCGGGACGAAGCGACAGGAACGGAAAAGACGGTGACACCGGTCTTTCCGGAGGACGCCGACATTTCGCGGGGCCGCATCTCGATCCTGACGCCGATCGGCGCGGCGATCCTCGGCCTCGCAACGGGTGCGTCTCCGCCATGGAACACGCGGACCGGAATAAGGCGGACCCTGACCATCCTGCGGGTCGTTGCGGACGAGGCGGCAGAAGTGGGGCAAGCCCAATAAGCCTGGCAAAATCTAGCCCTGCTGGAAAGACTTGTCGCGCCCTGCTGGCGCGGCACTGGCAAAAATCGTGCCCACCGCTGCTTCAGATTGTTTCCCTGAAAGCCAAGAATATGAAACGAGCTCTGCCTCTTGTGTGTCCATCATGCGCAAAACCGCTTCCGCGCTCAGCATCTCATCGCTGCGCCAGTTGTCGTCATCGCATCGGGACCGCCGCACCATCCTTCAAGATCACCTGTCGGCGATGCGGGGCCAGCATTGAGCGCAGCGCAAGCGGCGAAGCGCCATGCTGCACGAAGTGCCTGTGGCACCGCACATCAACGATGTTGGCAGGGCGACCGACGTGACCGCTGCTCAAAGTATACGTCGACTGCTCTGGCCTTCGTCGATGCTAATCATCTCCGCGTGTCTTGTCCTGTTCGACGATGAACTGGCCCGCCGTTTCGGCATTTCGTCCAGATTGACCGGTGGCGTTCTTGGATATCTCGCAGCAGCGTGGTTCGGCGCTCGGCTGTTTGGCGTCGTTTCTGATCGTCGCAGGCGACACAAGCGGCCCTACCCTCGCCTGTTCCGTGACCTGGTCACCGCGCTGCTGTTCTTTATGGCTGTCTTTGCGTCGATCGCTCTCTTGTTCGACCAGGGTTTGGTCGGAATACTGACCGGTTCCAGCCTCATCCTGGCCATGCTCGGATTTGCAATCCGCAACGTCGTGGCCGATACGCTTTCCGGAGTCGCTCTGGGCATCGAAGCTCCATACCGGATCGGGGATTGGGTGGAGATCGAGCAGATTGCGAAGGGCCGGGTGATCGAAATTGGATGGCGCACGACCCGAGTGCTGACGCAGGATTCGACTTACATGATCCTCCCGAACAGTCAGATCGCCCGTGGGCGCATCACCAACTATTCCGCTCCAAAGCCACAGTATCGCGCGCAATTGTCACTCAAGCTCCCGAATGAGCTGTCCGTTGAGGCAGCAAAGGGCCTGATACTGCAGGCCTTGCGCGACGCTCGTCTCATTCAGGCCGACCCACCCGCCGACGTGAGGGTGCAGGAACTCGGATTTGATGGCAACTCCTATGCTGTCCGCTACTGGCTGTCGAAATTCGAGAGGGACGCTGACTGTCGAGACGAGATACTATACCTGGTCGACCAGCAAATGCGAACGGCGAAAATACCAGCCCCACGCGTGAAAATCGAACTGAACCAGCCTCGAAGCGTCGAGTCAGATCCACTCTCGCATCATTCGGAGCTTGCAAGAGTGTTTGGAACTTCGTCCGAACAATAATTAACTTGAGAATTATCAAGAAGTGCTAGCGCAGCAATCTCATCTACCGCGCCGGCACCCTTCTCATTGCTTGAAAGGCTCCCCATGCAGTAATCTTCCGTCGCCCCGTCACTATTGGGGAGCGAAGCAGACTTCGCGACCGATCGGCTGTGCAAATCGGCCAACGAATTGAATGCAGCGGCGGACTTCACCCGTGGACCTGTTGGCCCAGAAGACGATAATCGTAATGGTATCGCTGTCGTCAGATTGCGGGAGGACTACCGACGATATCGGCAGAAAGCCGTTATTGGCAAGTTCCGCAGAACCGGTCGGAATCGACAGCCACTCGGCCCCATGCGCTGTGCTGTAACCATCGACTATAAAGGCAAAGCACAGGATTGATACCGACTTGAGCTTAATCATGGATCTTCTCACAGTTGATTGATCGCATTCAGATGATGCCCCCGAGATTTCAGCAGGGTCTCATGCGGACCACAGCGCTAATTCTTCACCGGAAGTTGAAGCCGGAAGGTTTTCACGTTCGGATACCGCTACGCTTTGTCCCAACGCAATCAGCCCGCTTGAACGCTTCTAAACTGAGATAGCTCAAGTGCGTTGCCGTATCGTGCCGTCGGCGAGCACGACGTAGTCCATCGGTATGTCCCACGGCATGGGAAAGATGGTCGGTATATCGCAGTTGGGCCAACCCACACCAATGGTCAAGGGCTTCGGGGTAATCCGCGCCAACGTGCGGTCGTAATAACCCCCGCCGTTGCCCAGCCGGAAGCATTGTTTATCGACTCCGACCAGTGGCGCGACCACCACATCCGGGCGTAGTTCCTGCCCTTCCCGCGGTACTGGTATGCTCCAGATGCCGCGCTCCATCGCGCAGCTCGGCGTCCAGGTGCGGAACACCAGTGGCGCTGACTTCTCGAGCACAACCGGCAGGAGGACCGTCGCACCGGCAACGTGAGCCTGAGCCATCCACTCGCGCAGATCCGGCTCACCCCGGATCGGCCAGTAGGCGGCGATCGTGATCCCGGGTCGGGCCATCACACAGGTCGTCAAAGCCTCGGTAAGGTTCTGCGTCATGGTGGCGCGATCCGCAGACGAAATCCGCTTGCGCTCCTCCATGAGCCGGGCCCGTTCCGCCTTGCGAAACCTGGCCACATCGCGTGCTGCGTCGGGATCGACGACATGCCCATCGATCAGCTTATGCGCGAAGCAGGCCGGCGACCCACCACGGTCATCTTCCATACTCGCCTCCCTCCAGCTTCGGCGTCCGCTTCTTCCCGTCAGAGCATCGACTGGTAAGTTGCCGGGTGCCGGTCAGCTCCCGGTCGACTGTTCCAGTGGTGGACAAGGCGAACAACGCCGAATAGGGATGCATCGGTTCCCATGCATCTCTTCGATTACTCGCGCTCGATGACGACCAACGACCAGATCATCATGGATTCCGTTCGGCGGATTGTGCAGGCGCTGCGTCGCTCTTCGGTCCGCACGGAACAAGTTTCGTCGATCACCGGAGCGCAGGCGCTCGCGCTCCGACATGTCGGCCGGCAGGCGGGCTTGTCCATCAACGAACTCGCCGGCCTGACCTGCACCCATCAGAGCACTGTTTCCGAGGTCGTCGGGCGCTTGGAGGCACTCGGCCTTCTCAGCCGGACGAGGGCGCAGGACGACGGGCGACGGGTTGAGCTGCACCTGACCGAAGCCGGCCGGGATCTGGCGACCGCGCTCGAGCCGACGATCCAGGAGGACCTGATGAGCGCGCTGATGCGGCTGCCGTCACAGACTCGCGAAGAGCTTGGAAGGGGTTTGACCGCGTGGATCGTCGAGGCCGGGCTGAACGAGGCTCCGGTCGTGATGTTCTTCGAGCCGGAGACGCAACAGCCGAAGACGCCTGTAGCCTGACCGACAGGCACGACCTCTCCCTCGGTCCCCGCCCATCTACCCATTGCTACGGAGTCCTGCCCGAAATGATCCAGTCGAACTTCGCCCCGATCCCGGAGCTCTACGTGCCTCGAGACTCAGTCCGCGACTACCGGGAGAGATCGGGGAGTCTTGTCAGCTGGGACCTCACGCGGCGGCAGCTTTGCGACCTCGAACTGCTGATGAACGGCGGCTTCTATCCTTTAAAGGGCTTCCTCGGGCGGAACGACTACGACGGCGTCGTCGAGAACATGCGGCTCGCAGACGGCAGCCTATGGCCGATGCCCATCACCCTCGATGTCTCCGAAAGCTTCGCGGCGGCTCTCGATGAAGGACAGGAGATCGTCCTCCGCGATCCGGAGGGCGTGATCCTCGCGACGATGACGGTCACCGACCGATGGACCCCCGACAAGGCGCGAGAGGCGGAACTAGTTTTCGGGGCGGACGAAATCGCGCATGCCGGGGTGAACTACCTCCACAATCACGCTGGGAAGGTCTACCTCGGCGGCCCGGTGACGGGTTTCGAGCTGCCGGTGCATTACGATTTCCGGGGCCATCGCTACACCCCGAACGAGCTGCGCGCCAAGTTCCAGAAGCTTGGCTGGGAGCGGGTCGTCGCCTTCCAGACCCGCAATCCGCTGCACCGCGCTCACCAGGAGCTGACCTTCCGGGCTGCCAAGGAGGTGCAGGCAAATCTCCTGATCCATCCCACGGTCGGCATGACGAAGCCCGGTGACGTCGATCACTTCACCCGCGTGCGCTGCTACGAGGCGGTGCTCGACAAGTATCCGGCCGCCACCACGGCGATGAGCCTGCTGAATGTGGCGATGCGCATGGGGGGGCCGCGCGAGGCGCTCTGGCATGGCCTGATCCGCCGTAACCACGGCTGCACCCATTTCATCGTCGGCCGCGACCATGCCAGCCCCGGCAAGAACAGCCAGGGAGTGGACTTCTACGGTCCCTACGATGCGCAGAAGCTCTTCAGGAAACACCAGGCCGAGATGGGCATCGAGATGGTCCCCTTCAAACAGATGGTCTACGTCCAGGAGCGGGCGCAGTATGAGCCGGCCGACGAGATCGAAGAGGGGGTGACGGTCCTCAACATCTCCGGCACGGAGCTGCGGCGGCGGCTGCGCGAAGGGATCGACCTCCCGGAGTGGTTCTCCTTCCCGGAAGTGGTGAGGGAACTGCGCCGCACCAGCCCGCCGCGCGCCCGGCAAGGCTTCACGGTGTTCCTCACCGGGCTATCGGGTGCAGGCAAGTCGACGATCGCCAATGCGCTGCGGGTAAAGCTCATGGAATTGGGTGGCCGGCCGGTGACACTGCTCGACGGGGACATCGTCCGGAAGAACCTCTCCTCGGAGCTCGGCTTCTCCAGGGAGCACCGGGACCTGAACATCCGCCGGATCGGCTTCGTCGCCGCGGAGATCACCAAGAACGGCGGCATCGCGATCTGCGCGCCGATCGCTCCTTACGCGGCGACGCGCCGCGCCGTGCGGGAGGAGGTCGAAACCACGGCGCCTTCATCGAGGTCCACGTGGCCACCAGCCTTGAGGAATGCGAGCGGCGTGACCGGAAGGGCCTCTACGGGTTGGCCCGGGAGGGCAAGATCGAGGAGTTCACCGGCATCTCGGCCCCTTACGAGGTCCCGGAGGAGCCGGAACTTCGCGTGCAGACTGAAGGCGCCGAAGTCGACAACTGCGCCCAACAGGTGATCCTGAAGCTCGAAAGTCTCGGATTGATTGCAGGCTAAGCTGCCGCGGTCAGAATTTTACGCCAAGTTAACTCTTGTCGCTCCAGCCTGTCAGATTCGTTCAAGCCGCCGAGGAGAGTATCGCTGCATGAAATTGAAGTTATCAGGGGCCATTTCCTGCTCAGGACGGTTTGGTCGGGTAGGTTGCCTGCGGATAACAGGGGCACCCTTAGGTCGCCTCATATCAGCGAAAGGATACAGCAAAGAGTACTTGTCCTAAGTGATTCACGGCGCCCGGCGGACGCCGCCATAACGCAACGCCATCCCACCCTCACGGAGCTACGGGAAAGCTTCCCCGCGACAATACAAGGACGAAGCGCGCGATCGGCACGATAAGAGACATCTTCGTCAACCGACGCATTGTCTGAGCGGCTGCTGACGCATCCTGACCTGCTCTTCCAAAATCTTGAGGGCTCGTGCGGTGGCGGTTCCCGACACCTTAATCCGCAGTCCGTTTTGGATCTCGTTTGGGGACTCATCGACCGACCGGCGCCGATAACCCTTTCGGCGTCATCCAGCGCCAGAAAGTCTTGCGCAATGGTCGAAGATATAATAGCAATTAGTCAATGGCGCTGACAATTCGGTACACACATTTCCCGCCCTCAACCAACACTCCACCATAATCCGATGAGACACATGAACAATATCGACGAAAAGCTACAACCGATCCTTGCCGAAGTGACGCGGCGCAATGCCGGCGAGCCGGAATTCCACCAGGCGGTGCACGAGGTGATGGAAAGCCTCGGGCGCGTCGTGGCAAAGCACCCTGACTATCTCGAACAAGCGCTCATCGAACGGATCTGCGAACCTGAACGCCAGATCATCTTTCGCATCCCTTGGGTTGACGACCACGGCAATGTCCAAATCAATCGAGGATTTCGCGTCCAGTTCAACTCCTCCCTCGGCCCCTACAAGGGAGGAATGCGGTTCCACCCGTCCGTCAATCTGGGGATCATCAAGTTCCTGGGCTTCGAGCAGACCTTCAAGAATGCCCTAACCGGCCTACCGATCGGTGGCGGAAAAGGCGGAACGGATTTCGACCCGAAAAACAAGTCCGATGGCGAGATCATGCGCTTTTGTCAATCCCTCATGATAGAGCTGCACCGCCACTTGGGCGAGCAGACGGATGTGCCGGCCGGCGATATTGGTGTTGGCGGGCGTGAGATAGGATACATGTTCGGGCAATACAAGCGGCTTACGAATCGATATGAGTCTGGCGTGTTTACAGGCAAAGCCATCGCCTACGGCGGATCCCGCGCCCGCACAGAGGCAACTGGTTTCGGCAACACATATTTCACCAAGGCCATGCTTGAGACGCGCCAGACCGATTTCGACGGCAAGCGCGTTGTGGTGTCGGGTGCGGGTAATGTCGCCATTTATACTATCGAGAAAGTGCAGTCATTTGGCGGCACCGTCATCGCCTGTTCGGACTCTAGCGGCTACATCATAGATGAAGCCGGGATTGATCTGGACCTGCTTCAGGAGGTCAAGTCCGTCCGCCGCGAGCGAATTTCGGAATATGCCCGGTTGCGTGGGGATGGGGTTCATTTTATTCCAGTCGGAAAAGGATCTGTCTGGGATTTACCCTGTGACGTGGCAATGCCCTCGGCCACCCAGAACGAACTGACGGGAAAGGACGCGAAATCACTGGTCAAGAACGGCGTGCTTGCAGTCGGCGAAGGCGCTAATATGCCCTGCACACCCGAAGCGATCCGCATCCTGCGCGGGGCCGACATCCTATTCGGGCCCGGCAAGGCTGCAAACGCGGGAGGCGTTGCAACTTCGGCACTCGAAATGCAGCAGAATGCTAGTCGTGACCGTTGGAGCTTTGAGCAGACCGAACGACGATTGGCGCAGATCATGAAAAGTATTCACGACAGGTGTGCCGAAACTGCCGATGAATATGGTGCTCCTGGTGATTACGTCCTGGGCGCGAACATTGCCGGATTCGAGCGGGTTGCAAAAGCCATGCGAATGCTTGGAGTCATCTGACCCGATCCTTGGTTATACAACTAGCGGTGGAATCGGACCACGATTTACGCGATCGCGCCGTCAGCGGCGAAACAAGCGGGCCAGCCGCCTCACCGTGACTCCCTGTGTGACGCTTCATCTGCTTCTCGACAACGCGAAGAGGCATGGAATGCGGCGACTTGCGAGGCCGAGGAGGTTGTAGGAAAGCAATTTGGCGATCGCATCGCAGGTGTCATACGCGAGCTGAGAACTAGAACCCGACATCCAGAGGTTCAATCGCCGAAGCTGAGGTGCGTTGGTGCTCCAGCGGTTCTCCACCGGCTACATTGCCGCTTCCACTGCCGAACATTGGGCCTTCCGTATTGACGGTAGCTTACCGTTCGTGACAGATGGATGAGCAACCGATTCACGTTCCCCGTGAATTCGTCTTCGGAGGGATTGCGGTTTAAGACTCGCGACCCTCCGTTTTTTTGATCAGGTTGCATCATTCGTGCGGGTGGTCGATGTTTCCGTCCTTCTTCATATCAGGACCTGTTGAACCCTTGATCCTCGAGAAGGTCACAGCCGCTACCCGCGCCGATTAGACCGTCGCGCCTCTTCTCGACGTGATGATGGATGCTTTTGGGGTGGACGCCGGGCCGCTCCTCCCGTGCTCTAATGGTGACCCCCCTCGGCGCCCTCGCAATCCAGAAGAACTGCTGGAGACAACCAAGCTGAACGACTCGATCCTCACGTCCGGCTCGCGACACCCTCACCCGCATCCCGGACTACAAGATCACCAAGGTCGACGATTTGCCGCCCTGGCACTGGAACCGATAGCGGCCAGACCGGACGCTTACCACCGAGCGCTGTCAGAAGGTAGCGGGGGTCCTCCAGGGCGGTCGGTGGCGTCGCGCCGAGAAGCATGTCCCGGATCATGCCTCCCGCGAGTCCGGAAGCGACCGCTAGGACCGCGATCCCGAATATGTCGAGGCCTCTTCGCACCGCGACCAGCGCGCCACTGAAGGCGAAGACGAAGGTCCCGAGCAGATCGAGCCAGATTGCGAGGGGAAGAATTTCCATTCGGCTACCGACCTTTCTCGACCTCTCGGCATCATCGTCGGGAGAGGGCTGATCGTCCACATTCCGACGGCAGAATGGCGAGACGACAGCTCTTGATAACCACGGGCCGAATGGCGATATGAGGCCCATGACCATGTTCAGTCTTCATACGAGGTTCCTGCTCTTCGCAGGGAATACACTGAACCGCCGTTAGCCCCGGGCGGGTTCGGGCCTGTGTCCGTCCACGCCTCGGGGTTTGTCGATCTCCCTCGGATCAATCGGAATGACGAACGCGTCCACCGCGGCGATGGTTCTGGCTGGTGATCGGCCGGGTCGGGGCGGTGGTGCGTGCGTCTGGTTCAACCTCCTCGTCATGGAGCACGCCATGCTTCCCCACGTCTTCAAGTCCCCGCTTCCCTCCACACCGTCCTTCGATCCGGCCGCTCGGCGCGGCGACCGGACGAGCCCCCTCGGCACCTGGCTCCGGATCGCTTTCCGCAATTGGGAGCGCCGCAAGATGATCGAATCTCTTCGCGCGCTGGACGACCGTCTCCTGCGCGACATCGGAATCGAACGGAGCGATATCCCGCGCGTCGTCGATGGATTCACGAACCGCGAACGCGCCATGCAACCGGTCTCTCCGCGGGTCGCACATGAATACCGCGTGCGGCGAGACAAGCTGGCGTAACTACCAGCGCCGTCTTTCTCCACTAGAAAGTGACGCGCCATCGCATTGCGGTGGCGCGTTTTCCGCAATGTTTTCCCACCGACCGAGAAGGACTCAATGGCTCCTTTTCTACTACGGTTGCGCTTATGCAACCTCAGAGGCTCGACACTGTCCTTCGCGAGACGTGGGCATGATTTTCGTGAGACAAACCGATGACCTTCGACAACATCACCCGTCTGCCGTTCGGCAGAGACGTTCGAACCCTGCTCGAACGGGAACTTCCCGCCAGCGGCTTTGCCCTCACTCGCGACGACCGTGCCGGGATCGAACGCCTGCTGCAGCAGCGCGGAACCCGACATGCGCCGAACCCGCCGCTGCTTAACGGGCTACTGCGTCACAAGCTGCGGATCTCGAGCCCTGCCCCGAGACCGACGCCGCCTAATCTCGTCGTGAGCGGCTCTCACGTCACCTACATGATCAGTGGCGAGGGGTCGCGGGCCGGTTTCGATGAACCCCATCCCGCTTCCGGGACAGGTGCTTGTCGCCTCTCTGTTGGGTGCGACACTGATCGGCATGAGAAAGCTCCAGAAGGTGCCGCTCCTTCGCAACGACGGCGAGATCTCGGTCGTGGTGGTCCTCGATGTGAAGCCGCCGCCCGACCACGCCGCTTGAACACGTTCGCCGCGCCCCGCCGCCGCGAAAGGATTTCGACATGACATCAAGAAAGTCCCCGATGCGGACCGCCGGACGGCGGCCCCGTGTCACACTCGGAGCAGACACCCTCGATCGTCTTGAGGCGCTCGCCCAAGGCGCCCTTCGACGCAATCCTGGCCTCGCCGACCGGCTGCTGGAGGAGCTGGGGCGTGCGCGAATCGTGCCCGCCGAAAAGCTGCCATCCGACGTGGTCGCGATAGGGCGGTCCGTCACATACCGGGATGTCAATCGGCCTGCAATCGGGACCCCTTATAGGCGCGCAATCGGGACCCCTCTGTTGCGCGGGTAGCCGGCCCGAGGCGGCGTAGCTTTCAGGTGGCGCAGGCGGCTCGGGCCGGCGGGTTTTTCGGGCTCAGGCGCGGGTCTTGAAGCGCCAGCTCTCGTTGCCGGTCTCGACGATGTCACAGTGGTGGGTGAGCCGGTCGAGCAGAGCGGTCGTCATCTTGGCATCGCCGAACACGCTCGGCCATTCTCCGAAGGCGAGGTTGGTGGTGACGATGATCGAGGTGCGCTCGTAGAGGCGACTGACGAGGTGGAAGAGGAGCTGACCGCCTGTTTGGGCGAACGGCAGGTAGCCGAGCTCGTCCAGGATCAGGAAGTCGAGGCGACAGAGGAGATCGGCCGTTCGCCCCTGCCGGTCGGCGCGAGCTTCGGCGTCAAGCTTGTTCACCAGGTCCACCACGTTGAAGAACCGACCGCGGGCGCCGCTGCGGATGCAGGCTCGCGCAATGGCGACCGCGAGGTGGGACTTTCCGGTTCCGGTGCCGCCGATCAGCACGACGTTGCGCTGGTGCTCAAGGAAGCCTCCGCCAGCGAGATCACGCACCAGGGTCTCGTTGACCGGCGTGTCGGCGAACTCGAACTCATCGATCTCCTTGGCCAGCGGCAGCCTGGCGATCGTCATCTGGTATTTGATCGAGCGGGCCTGCTTCTCGCTGATCTCTGCGTGCAGCAGGTCGCCCACGACCTTCTGAGGTTCGTGCTGGCGTTTCACCGCGGTGGCGATGATCTCGTCATAGGCGGCCTTCATGCCGTAGAGCTTGAGCTGGCCCATCGCGTCCAGCACCTGCGATCTTTCCATGGTCGGGTCTCCTGAGGCTGTCGTATCTGGCGCAATCGGCGGTAGGCTCACAGCTCAGGCGCAGCGCCTCGGGTGTTGCGATGTGCAGAGGCGGTGGCGGTTCGCGCCGCCGAGCCAGGATGTTCAGAATGACGCCAGCGGAATGCACGCCCTCGCTCAGCGCCTCGGCACAGGCGGCCTCGACCGCGTTCAGTCCGTCGGTCAGCACGGCACCGAGAATGTCGACCATCTGACGATCGCCGTTCGGCATGCGGCCGAGCCTGCGCTGCACGCGCCGGATCGCTGGCGGCAACTCCCACTCCTTGAAGGGTGCGCCGTTGCGCAGGGCCCCAGGCTTGCGGGCAAGCACCGGGATGTAGTGCAGCGGATCATAGATGTCGCGGCCAAAGACGCGAGCATGCTCCCCGACGATCTTTCCGCTCTGCCAGAACTCCACGCGTTCGGCATAGGCGCGGATCTCGACCGGCTTGCCGACGGCACGGGCCTCCACCGAGTAGCGGTTCTTGTCGAACCGGACGAGGCAGGTCTTCGAGACCGCGGCCGGCACGGCATGGAAGCCGTCGAATGGCCCGACATAGGGCACCAGACTGGGTCGTTCGGCTTCGAAGACCTCCCAGGTGGTTTTGTCGCGCAGCTCCGGATGCGGATGCGCCTTCGCCCAAGCGATGCAGCGGTCCAGGAGCCAAGCGTTGAGCTCGGCGTAGCTCTTGAATCGCGGGCGCGGCACGAAGAACCGGCGGCGGATCACGCCGACCTGGTTCTCCACTTGGCCCTTCTCCCAGCCTGATGCGGGGGTGCAGGCGACTGGATCGACCAGATAGTGCCCGCACATCTGCTGGAAGCGACGATTGTAGGCGCGGTCTCGGCCGACGAAGATCGTGTCCACCGCCGTCTTCATGTTGTCATAGATCCCGCGCGCGCAGGCGCCCCCGAAGAAGGCGAACGCCCGGTCGTGGGCATCGAACACCATCTCCTGCGTCTCGCGGGGATAGGCACGGACGAAGAGCATCCGGCTGTGGCAGAGCCGGACATGGGCGACCTTCACGGTCGTCGTGGCGCCATCGATCACGACAATCTCGTGGCTCCAGTCGAACTGGTAGGCTTCGCCCGGGTCGAAGCTGAGCGGCACGTAGGCCGCAGCCGACGCCTCGATCGCCTCCTTCGACCAGGCAGCCGCATAGCGGCGCACGGCATCGTAGCCGCCATCATAGCCGAGGGTGCGCAGCTCCTCGAAGATCCGGATGCGGGTCAGGCGCTCACGCTTCGGCCGGCGGGCATTTTCGGCCAGCATCCTGTCGAGCTCACGGCGCCACGGCCCGATCTTCGGCTGGGGCTGGATGCTCCGCTCGTAAGTGAACTCCGTCGCGCCCGACCGGATGACCTTCCGCACCGTCTTCCGCGACACCCGCAGCTCACGGCAGATCTGCTTGATCGGCTTCTTGTCTTGAAAATACGCTCGACGGATCTTCGCAATCGCTTCCACCAACAGCATCCCAAACTCGGCTCCCGACTTCCTCGGGAGCACGATGGACCACCCGCATCAGGGGGTCCCTTTTGGGAGCCGATCACCCCAATACGGGGTCCTTTTTCCACGCCGGTTCACACGCAAGAGGGCAATTGTCACCCGCCGGCTCCGGTTCAGCTGGATGAAAGTCGGGGGTCAGAGCACTCCGACCGTAGGCACTCCCGGCCCTTACCAGACCTTCGTGCTAGTAGCGGCAGATGGCCGGCCCCAGCCGGTTTCCGACATTCATGATCTGCTTGGTCGGATACGCTTCGAGTTGAACATCACTGCAGAACTCCCCCGAGGATGCGATAGGCGCCGCCATCAAGACGCTCGGGGACGAAGTGCCTCGCATCGCGGGCCTCAACTCTGACGGCTGCCTGACAAACAGTGTCGTCTCCTGCCCATGCCATGCCGCTGGCTCGCGGCGGCATGATGGCGCCGCGGCGGAATTACGTCTTCCCACCTTGAAGTGGTCATCGCGACCGCTTATCGTCACCAAGTGGGTGCGGTGACCGCTTGGCGTAAACACAAAAGGCGCACTGCCTGAAGGTAGGTGGTCGATGATTACAGCAGGTCAGGTCCAGAAACTGACGTCACTGACGGCCAATCAGTTGCGCGAGTGGTCGCACAGGCGCGATCTGATCCCGCCCGATGTCGAGGCAGGTGGGCCGGGTCGTCCGGCGCTCTACACGTGGCAGACAGTCTTATTGCTGAGACTGGCGGTCGTCCTGCGTGAGCGTTTTAGGATCGAACTGCAGGGCCATAAGGAGCTTCTTCACGCTCTACGGGACCTTTTCGCCGGAGTACCATTCCCGACGCTGCGCGGATGCGTGCTTGCTCTGCGCGCCATGGAGCTTGGTGAAATCCTGCCGGAGGGTATGGTTCGCGTCGATTCTGGCGACCAGGACACGTTGTTTTTGCGCCTTGATCCGCATCTCGACGTATTGGAGGCGGAGTTCTCGCCAACAGATCAGAGCGATCAATTCCCCTTGTTTCGTGCGGTGCAGGTCCGATGAGCACCCTTGCATCAATCGAGCGCGGGCTTCTCGATATCGGCTATGAGGCCGGGGCGATGCATCGCGCCTACACGTTCGCGGATGTTCTGGAAACCGACGCTGCCACCCGCACGGTGGCGCTTGCCGCATTCACGCAGACCCCTGAGTCCTTCCGGTCCGCGGCATTCGGAGTTGTCGAGAATGTGCAAGATAGTGCGGCGGCCATCATGGGCAGTCGTGCTCTCGGCGCCCCAATCTTCCTTTCCATCGATGGTGACAGCGTCGGAGTGTGGGCGGTGGGTGCGCGCGGGGCGCCGCGCCTGATTGAACGGGTGCCGGTCAAGCGACTACCAGAACTCTTCGCGCGCAATCGAGACGCATGGACGCCGCAGGCGCTGCACCGCGTCAAAGCGGCGGGACATGCTCGCGATGTTGTGCAGATCGATTTCGTTGATCTCGGGTTGTTGCCGGCCATTGAACACGAGGTGCAGAATAAACTGCACCAGACCATGGCCGATGTCCTCGACCTGCTGCTTCCGAAGACTGCAAGTTCCGACGCCGAGAAGGCTGCCTTCCGGCTCACTTTCCGGTTGCTCGCCGCTAAAATCCTCATTGATAGGGGGCATCCTGCGGCATCGGAATGGAAGCCCGATGACGTCATGGCTGTGTTGGAAGGAATCCAAAGCTACTATGGCCTCGGTTTTCTTGGAGCCGATGTCGCTGCTGTGGCCCACGAGAGCATAGACGCAGCTTGGGCGCGGTTAAGGACCGCAATTACGCTTCGTAATATCTCTTCAGACAGCCTCGCATTTGTCTACGAGAACACGCTGGTTACTGCAGACACTCGAAAACTTTTCGGCACACACAGCACTCCACGGCCGGTGGCAGAGTATGTGCTTCGTCAACTCGATCTTTCACGCTACGACCCCGAAACCGTACGGATCGCCGAGCCGTTTGCGGGTGCCGGCATTTTTTTGGTCGCGGCTCTGCGTGAACTGCGAGACCTCCTACCTTCGGATTGGCCTGCCGAACGGCGACACCAATTCTTGATCAGCCGTCTGGCCGGGGCCGAACTCGACGTGTTCGCTTGTGAGGTGGCAACACTGTCATTGATTTTGGCGGACTATCCCAATGCCAATGGCTGGCATCTGAGTTCGATTGACCTCTTTGCGAAAGGTGCGCTCGACGAATTTCTCAGGGGGGCCACCGTCGTACTTTGCAACCCACCGTTCGAGGATTTTACCAAAGAGGAAAGGGGCGAATATGCCGATGCATTCGCCATCTCCCCCTCCAAGGCAATGGTCGCACTCAGTTCGGCCATCGATGCAGGACCCGACGCGATAGGATTCGTTTTGCCACGCGGGGTTCTTCAGCAGAGGAAATACCGCAAGCTTCGAGAGCGTCTTGCATCACACTATCACCGGGTCGAGCTAGTCTCGTTGCCCGACCGAATCTTCGAAAAGGCAACGTTTCCCTGTGCTCTCGTCCTCGCAGTTGAACGTCGAGCACAGGTGGAGAGCGGTAGGCCGGTTCGGCTCACCGCGAGGACGGTTGCGGATGCGGGACGAGCGCAGTTTCTTGAGAGTGGTGACGTAACCTCCAGCCGCCAAGCTGTTCGGGAGGTTGCAGACGGAAACCTTTGGATTGGTGAGCTTGATGCGCTCTGGTCATACCTTGAAGATTCGCCAACTCTTGGAAGCTTTGCCGACATCTTCCGAGGCCTCCAGTGGCGCTCCCAGCGCGAGGGAGTGTCCCATCAACCAGGGCCGCTGAAGGAACGTGGGGTATATAGGCCTGTTGATAGTCTCGCTCCGTTCCAATTGGCCAAGCCTGTTTGGCTTATTGCGGACCCAGACCGCAACCTTTATCCAGGACCGTTGAGCCGACCTTGGGAAAAACCCAAGGTTCTCATCAATAATCAGCGTTCCTCGCGTGGCCCGTGGAGGCTTGTCGCTGCCCCTGACGAGGGCGGGCTTTGGGCATCCCAACAGTTCAGCGGAATCTGGCCAACCGCCAGCTATGACATTTATGTCCTTGCGGCTATCTTGAATGGTCCCTTGGCTAACGCATTCGTCACAGAGCACTCGACTGACCATGATTTCACAAATGCGATGCTCGCAAAACTGCCGCTCCCACGCAGTCTCGATACGGCACAGATCAGAAACGCGGTAATTGAATATATAGCTGCGCTGGAAAATAAGCATCAGTCGTTGCTGGTGCTTGATGAAAGCGACGAGGAACTCATTCGCCTTTTGCTATGGATTGATGCGCTAGTGCTTAAGGGATACGATTTGCCTCCACGGCTGGAGCACCAGCTGCTCGCGTATTTTGATGGTTGTAGGCGCCCGACGGAGCACGATTTCCAGGGTTGGTTGCCCAAAGACTTGAGAGGTTTTGTGCCTCTACACGAATGGCTGACAAAGGATGATGCGATAAACCGCGGACCTTGGGTTCTCGACGTGTTTAGGCCAATGTCCGACGAGGAGAATGATGCGATTTCAAGGTTCATTGCTTGATGGATCATATTCTCCTCGACACCAACTTCGTGTCTGTTCTATTTGATCCACGACGTCCGAATTTCAGTTCCGTGAGGGCGCGCGCTCAACGGTTTTCCCAAACGGATGTCGTATATCTCTCCGCGGTAGTTTTGGCTGAGCTTCGCTACGGGATGGAGGCGGCACAGCGGGTGGGCCAAGATGTTTCCAATATCCGCAAAGCTCTCACTCAAGCTGGAGCATATCCATTGGCGGAAGTGGGTCGCCATACAGCAGAAGCCTACGGAGAGGTCAAAGCACGTTTGGCGGATCACTATCTCGACATGTCGCGCCGCATACCGCGTTGGCTAGAAGATTGGACAGATCGGGCGTCCGGTAAGGTGCTGCAGGTCGACGAGAACGACCTATGGATTGTAGCTCAGGCCATTGAGCGTGACTACCTGCTAGTCACGAGCGACCAGCGGCTCGCGGATCGTTTTTGCCCGGCCATAGCTGAATTAAGAATTTCTGTTGTCTAGCTAGCCACCGTTTCAAGCGCGAGTAGCCCATGGCCCACGGCTATATGCTCATTTTAGATTTATCCTCAACCTTTTCGATAAGTCATGAGCTAGACTCTGCAACGACCGCTTGCTGCGCATCGCTTCCATTCGTCAAAGACGCAGCGAAAGGCAGCTCTCCGCCCTTCTGCGACGTTGGAGCTAGCCACAGGCAATGTCAGTCGCTTCATCGCGGCGTTCCCCACGCTTATCCCGGCGATCAGCGAGTTGGCCGCGGCCAAGCCGAATGTGCGATCGGGGCGTTGACGCCCGCTGCACGGGGCGGCCGTGTGCCGTTCTGCTCATCAGACCGCCGCCGATCTGGTATGTTCCGAACTGGCGCAGCGGGGGAAGCATCATGGCGGCCATAACGGCAGAGAAGCGGATCATCGAGCTCGAAGCGGCTCTGGCCGACTACGCGCATCGCTACGGCATGACCGACGAAGCGCGCCGTCTGTTGGTCAAGGACCCTTTCCATCGAGTCCAGCTCGAGACGAAGAGGCCGGACGACGAGCATGTATGATCGACTGTCGGACCGAGATGCCACGACGCGCCGCTTGTCGACGACCTCGGGGCCGCGCCGGGAGAGCCTGATCGCCGAGTACGCCCGCAGGTCCGAAGCCGCCTACGCTCCCGACACACTTAGGAACTACCGCATGATCATCCGCCTGTTCAGCGCCTGGTGCGCGGAACACGGCCACGATCCTCGGCCGCCCATCGCGCCGGCCGTGGTCGCCGAGTGGGTGGACGGGATGGGCGGGCGCCTGGCGGCGACGACGATCGAGACGCGGCTTTGGGGTCTTGCGGAGCTGCATCGATCGCACTTCCTTCCCTCGCCATGCCGGCATCAGCTGGTCGAGCTCGCCCTGAAGAGCGTGAAGCGGAAGTTCGGGGCCGCGTCGCGCCAGGCGCACCCCCTCGGCAAGGTCGAGGTGCTGGATGCGATCGGGCAACTGGGATCGAGCCGCAGGGACGCTCGAGACAGAGCGCTACTCTGGATGGCCACCGACACCTGGTGCCGCTCCTCGGAGCTTACGGGTTTCCGGGTCCGCGACATCCATCGGCAGGCTGGCGGGACCGCCCTGCTCTACGTCGCCCGATCAAAGACCGACCAATTCGGCGTCGGCGCCTATGCCTTCCTCTCCGCCCGAGGGACGGAGGCTGTACTGGCCTGGATCCAGCTCGCGAAGCTGAAGGACGGCGACCCGATCCTGACAAAGTCGCAGCGCGGCGGAGCGCGGACCCCGCTGAACGGAGCGACGGTGTCGCGCATCATCAAGCGGTGTACCGGTCGCGCCGACGTATCCGCCCACAGCACCCGCATCGGCGGCGTTCAGGACGCGTTCCGGATCGGATGCGACCTGTCGTCGATCATGGTCGCAGGCCGGTGGACGTCGCCGGAGATGCCGGCGCACTACGGAAGGATGATCCTGGCAAGCCAGTCGGCGGCGGCGCGGGTGTCGGCAGCGTTCGCCGATTGAAGGCTTTCCGCAGAGCAAACCGGCGAGGATGCTCGGAGTTCATCCCCGCCGTGCCGTTGCCAATACTGAGCCTTCCAATGGCCGAATCCTGTAGCGCCCCGCCCCGCTGTCGTCGTTTGCAAATGACATAGCGTCGCTCGAAATCATCAGACGATCGCCCAATCGAGGCGGCAGCTGTTGGGGCCAAGGGGCAGGACAATGGGATGACCGGAGCCGAGATGGCACCGGTCATCCGGAGGTTGAAGCGCTAAAGGCCATAACTTGGGGACCCATGGGCGCCTCGGCAACATGCGGCGGGGGAACCGCCGAACTGGCAGCAATTTATCCGGTCGAATTGACTTGCCAGTACCACGGTAAGCGACAGTCGCACGCGCTTGGATTCGACGTCGTGAGGTCGCAACTAGCCCGCGCCGGCGGCAGCGTCGCGCTGTGCCCGCAGGACCAGCAGGAGACGGTGTGAGCATTTGGGGTAGGACGCCGTCGTCCCACGGTTCAAGTTGACCCTACCGCGAAGCCCGATGGCCACCGCCAGCTACACCACTTAGCGTAATCGCCACGCCCGACCTACCGCCTATGGTGGTGCAAGATGGAGGTGTTGCTGCGGCAAACTCCGAGGCCCAGAGCATGGAGGATATGATGGGAGTGTTCTCCTCTCGACACGGCCTATGTGCACTCCCATACCGGGAGTGCAGGAGGCAACCATGTACATCGACACCATCATCGGACCGGTCCGACGGAGGACGCCCCCGCTCGTCGTTCTTTATGGAGGTTTTGCGGAAGCGATGCGCCGCGGCGAGCGGTTTCGGGCGGAAGCGACACACCGAGCGGCCTACGTCTACGTCACCGGGGCGTTTCCGACGCACCTACGCCGGGAAAAAACCGAATTCCTGCGGCATATCACGCGGCTCTCCGAGAGGCCTTCGAGCCTCGACGGCCGCATCGGCGGCGTGATCCTGAAGGACGGCGTGGCGAAGAACCTTGAGCTCGAAGAGCACACGATGGTCCAGGCCGTTCGTCAGAAGATGCAGGAGGGGTATCGGATGTCGTTGGGGCGGCCTTATAGCCGCCGGCGGTATGACCTGATCCGGATGGTCCGGGACGATCCGGATCAAGGAGTTGAACGGCTGACCATCAACCGCCACGGCTTCGAGCGCGAGGGCTGGTAGGCTTCTAACCCCGGTCTTTGCCGCCCGCATGCCAGCGCAGTCCGAACCGACCAGGAGCTAAAGCGTCTCGGGCAGGTCCGGCAGAAGCTCGCCAACGATGGCCGAGATATCGGCACCAAGAACCGTCAGTACGACGAGCGTCTCGATCATGTCGAGGCGTCGTTCGCCGAGCTCGTACTTGGCCACATAGGACGGCGGCTTGCCCAGACGCTCGGCGAGCCGCGCCTGCGACAGCCCGGAGCGCCGCCGCTCCTGCACCAGGATGGCGCGGAGGGACTTGTAGGCTTCCGATGAGACAGCTCCGGCCACGGCGTCGTCCTTGCGACTGGACGACGCCTCGTACTCCGACTATCGGATTGCCCCCAAATCAGGAGCAATCGCGGGATGGCCGCCCTGCTCCGCCAGCTGAATGGGTGGATATGCGCAAGGCGCTGATCGGTACGGGCCTCTTCCTGACACTTTGTTTCTTCATCCCCGCGGCGCTGCTGGAGCAGCGCAGCGGATGGCAACGTATGGTGGCTGCCTGCTCGCCCTGCTGCTGCTCGCGCTGCTGCGGCCGATGCCGCTGATCGGCCTCGGCAGACGCCCGTTCGTTGTCGCGCTGATCCTCTGCGGCGCCCTGCCCGCTCTGGTGACCGGCCGGGAGAAGATGACGGAAGCGACCGAGGCGGAGCTGGCAGCGCTACGGGTAACGGACACGGCCGCGTATCTCGAGCGGCTGGCGGAATACGACCCGGCTCGATGGCTGACCGAGCTCGAGCAGCTCGATCCGGCAGGGTTCGCGGCCGAGATGGCCCGTCAGGCGGAGGCGGCAGAGGTGGAGCGGCGCGAGGCGGAGGCACGGCGGGCGGCCGAGGCACGGGAGGCGCGCGAGCGGGCTGAGGCGCGGCGCCGCAGCGAGTGCAGCCAGACCTTTGAGACGCAGGCCTATATCGCGGCGCAGACCTTCGTGACGCGAGAACTGCGCTCGCCGGGGTCTGCCGAGTTCCCGAGCATCCACCGGGGCGAGGTTTCATCGCGGACGCTTGGCGGATGCGGGTTTCGGTTGGCGGCTTATGTCGATGCGCAGAACGCCTTCGGCGCGGTGATCCGAACGCGCTTCGTCGTGGAGCTGCGACGGGTGCCGGACCACGACGCCTGGGACCTGGTGTCGATCGCATTCGGCACGTGAGGGGTGCCTGCGGCGGGGCCGGGCCGTATTGCCGGCCTCGCCGCTGTCGCCACTCAGAAGGGAGGGAGGGGGTACCCCTTCCGTCGGACCGGATTGCGCCGCACCGACTCTCCGCGCTGCCCGCTGGCGCGGGAGAGCGCGCGCCGAAGGCCGACGGTCTTCGTCCAGTTCAGGAACTGACTCACGGTATCCACCTGGTCGTCGTTCCGTCCGCGCGGGAAGCTCTGCAGCTCGCGCTTGAAGTCCGCAAGCCACGGCGCTTCCCGCGGCAGGAGGACAAGTCCGGCCTCGATCGGCGCACAGGCCGCAGCGAACCGCATCTCCTTGTCCAGATCAGGCGTGACGCCATAGAAGAGCCTGCGGTGCGAGAGCCTGAACTCCTGCAGCAAGGGTCGCCCGCTCGCCGCATCCTCAATGAGCACCTTGTCCGGGCGCCACTTCTCGATCTGCCTGAGCACGGCATACTTCAGATCCGGAAAGTCCAGACGATCCCGCCAGAGGTCGAGAAGATACCAGCGCGCGTCGCGGTGGCCCCACGTCGTGCAGACCGAGAAGTCCGACCTGGGATCGGCCGACGTGCCGGTGTCCCAGCTTTGCACGAGGAGCTGGAACGTTTCGCGAGGTCCGGGCTCGTCGTAGGGGACGAACCATTCCCAGCGCAGGACCGAGCCGTCGGGGGCGATCGGGTTCTGCTGGTACTGGCAGTTGAACACCGCCGTCCCCATGTCCCGGCGCATCTCGTCGAGCGTCTCCCGGGGCAGGTGCTCGGGCGAGAGCAGATCGCCTGGCTTGCGCACGTGCACCCGGCCGTCGTCGAGCTCGATCACCTGCTCTTCTTCCGCGATCGCAGGCAGGCAGAGGTGCCGGTAGGTGCCCTTGTCGAGGAGATATCCGGCCGGGTCGCGCTCGTGCAGACGCTGCGCGATCATCACCACCCGACCTTGCGCAGGCCTGTCGAATCTCGAGAAGAGTGTGCCTTCCATAAAGTCCTGCGCCCGGAGAAGCTCGGCTTCGGACCTCGCATCGGCCGCCTTCATGAGATCGTCGATGATGATGTAGTCCGCGCCGTGGCCGGTGACGGACGAGCCGATGGAGACCGCTTTGCGGCCGCCTCCCTTTGTAGTCTTGAACTCGTCTGCCGTATTGCCCCGGGCCGCGAGACGCGTGCCCGGGAAGGTGGCCTCGTACCAGCGCGACATCATCACCTTGCGACAATCTTCGGAATGCTTCCGGGCGAGGTCGAAGCCGTAGCTTGCGACGATGATCTTCAGGTGCGGGTCGTGCCCCAGGAGGAACGCGACGTAGGCGACGGCGACGGTGATCGACTTCAGGCACCGGGGCGGGACGTTGATGACCAGACGCCGGTTCTTGGCGAACCGAACGAGGTCAAGCTCATGACACATCGCATCGATGTGCCATGAGGCCACGTACGGGGTCGACGAGCCCTGGTGCAGCGTGTGGAACACCTGTTGGACGAAGAGTGCGAAGTCATTGCGCCATTGCGCCTGCAGGAATTGACGCGCAAGGCGGGGATCGAGGTCACTCATCGGCTTGCTCCTCATCGTCCGCCGTCGCCCCGGAGCCAGCGGCGACGTTCTCCTGCGCCCGCCGCTTCGCAAACACCTCCTCCAGCATTGCGATCTCGTGGGCTTCGAGCGGAATGTCGTAATCCTGCGCAATCTCTGCGGCAACTGCCTGCACCTCGTCGGCATCGATGGCTTGAAGCATGGCAAGCGCCTTCAGATCTCCCCCGAGCGCCTTGTTCATCAGCACCTTGCCAGCGGCCTCCCTCTTGGAGATTGTCAGATCGCGGCCGCCCTCCCGGATCGTGATGCGGCTCTCAAGCTCGCGGCGAACACTCGCGGCGAAGCCCTTGGCACCAGGCGGCCGACCGCGCGGATTGCCCGATTGCCCCTTCTTGAACCGGTGCTGTACCGGGGGCTTGCCGTACCCGACCTCGTAGTCTCCGTCGTCGTCACGCGGGGGCATGGCTCGCCTCCATCGGCGCGAGGGCGGCCGCAGCCCGAATGTCGAAGGTCTCGCCGGACGGCGCGTGAATGGCGCTTTGGCCGGTCAGCGTCTGCCAGCGCCGGATCGCGACGTCGACGTACGCCGGATCGAGTTCGATCAGCCGCGCCCGCCGGCCGGTCTTCTCCGCCGCGAGCAGCGTCGCGCCCGACCCGCCGAAGCCGTCGATGACGATGTCGCCCGGGTTGCTCACATCCATCAGGGCGTCTGCGACCAGCGCCGTCGGCTTGACGGTCGGATGATCCGCGAGGTCGGCGTCCCGGCCGGCGCCGAAGCTGTTCACCCCGGCATAGTCCCAGACGTTGGTCCGGTTGCGACCGTGACGGCCGAGCTCGACGTTGTTGAGGTGGGACGCACCGTGCTTGCGGAATATGCAGATGAGCTCGTGCTTGGAGCGGTAGAGACTGCCCATCCCGCCATTGGTCTTGTTCCAGACGCAGAGGTTGATGAGGTCGAAGCCAACCTGTCGCCCGGCGGCGATCAGTTCTGCCACGTGCCGCCAGTCGATGCAGACCATCGCAACCCCGCCCGCGACCAGGCGGGCGTGGAGCTGCCCGAGGGATTTCACCAGGAACTCCGCGAACTCTGTCTCGCTCATTTCGCCCGAGGCCATCGCGAACTCGCGGTGGCCGCCGCTCCGCCCGCTCCGGACGTGCCCGTTCACGGGCACGTTGTAGGGCGGGTCGGTGAAGGCCATGCGCGGGGTCTCCTCGCCCATCAGCGTCGTCCAGGACGCCTCGTCGAGCGAACTGCCGCAGAAGAGACGGTGATGCCCCAGCTTCCAGAGATCCCCCGGGCGGGTGACGATCGGAGCGGCGGGATCGGGCTCCTCGACCGTCTCGGTCGGCGCCTCGCTCTCGATGCCACTGCTCCGGATCATCAGATCGATGACCGGCATCTCGAACCCGGTGATGGTGACATCGAGGTCGAGGGACCCATCGAGGTTCAGCTCGATGAGGTCAGCGAACTCGAGGCGAAGGTTGTCCTCGTCCCAGCTCGAGAGCTCGGCGAGCCGGTTGTCTGCGATCCGGAGGGCGCGGATCTGGGCTCCGGACAGGTGCTCGATCGTGACGGTTGGCACCGAGGTCAGACCGAGCAGACGTGCCGCCTCGACGCGGCCATGACCGGCGATGATCACGCCCTCGCCGTCGACCAGGATCGGCGAGACAAAGCCGAAGCTCTTGATCCCGTCCATCAGCTTTCTGACACTGACAGAAGAATGCCTGCGGTTGTTGCGCGCGTATGGCGCAAGATCGGCGATCCGGCGCGCGACGACCTTGTCCGCCATCCAGACCGTGGATGTTTCTACAGGTGCAGCGTCGCTGCGACGAGACGTCTCTTTGGTATTCCTCATGGCACACCTCCATCATTCGGCGACCTCTGCGAGGCCGCACGGGGCTACAAGAGAACCTTTGCGCGGGCGCGTTTCGCCGGCCCGCAGTCAGGGGTTCGGATGATGCCCGTCGAATGCGCCGTCACCGGAAAGCCGGTGGGTGTGCTGCCGTAGGGCGGCGCCTTCGGTGAGAAGGCAGCATAACAACTAAGCGAGGCCGCAAAAGCGTTCAAGGATTTTTTTAAATAAAGACAAACGGTTAGGTTAAAGAAGGTTAAAGCCCTATCTCCTTGGTCAACAATAGTCCGCCATTAAGGCCAAACCGACTGGACTACCCGCGCGAACCACGCATCAGTCATCCCACGCCCGACCGAGTTCGGGCGCTCCTCGGTACCGGCGGCAGACCCGCGCCGGCATCCTCAGAGGAGACCTCCAATGCCGAAGACTCCCCAAAAGACCCCAGCCTCTCCGCCAGCGGCAACGCCACCGACCAAGGCGGCGCAGGTGCGGGATCTACTGACCCGCCCCGAAGGCGCGACCCTCGCGGATCTCTGTGCCGCCACCGGCTGGCAGCCGCACTCCGCCCGGGCAGCGCTCAGCCGCCTGCGGAAGGACGGCACCGCCATCGAACGTACCGCCGGCGAGAGCGGCGCGGCCTCGATCTACCGGATCGCTGCCGCGGGAGCCGCCGGATGACGCTCGCCGATCTCGAACAGATGGACCGCGCCGCGCTCGTCGCGGCGTGGTCCAGCCTCCTCGGCCGGCCAGCGCCGAAGTCGATGAGCCAGCTGCTCCTGCGGCGGGTCCTCGCATTCGAGCTTCAGTCCCGCAGCCGGGGCGGCCTCTCCAGGGCCGTCGAGCGCGCTCTTGCGGCCCCAGACCCGACGAGAAGCCGCGCGACGCTGAAGCTGAAGCCGGGCGCGCGCCTGATGCGCGAATGGAACGGCGTCACGCACGTCGTCGACGTCACCGACACCGGCTATGTGTGGGGCGGCCGAACCTGGCGTTCGCTTTCGGTCATCGCCCGCGAGATTACCGGCGCACACTGGTCGGGACCGCGGTTCTTCGGGACGAGCGTGAAGGGGGCCCGATGACCCGCCCTACAGTCCGCTGTGCGGTCTATACCCGCAAGTCTTCGGACGAAGGGCTGGAGCAGGACTTCAACTCGCTCGACGCTCAGGCGGAGGCGTGCGCTGCTTACATCGCGAGTCAGCGCCACGAGGGCTGGAGGCCCCTGCCCGGCCGCTACGACGACGGCGGCATTTCGGGCGGCACGCTCGACCGGCCGGGGCTGCAGCGTCTGCTCGCGGAGGTCGATGCCGGCCGGGTCGACATGATCGTCGTCTACAAGATCGACCGTCTCACCCGCTCGCTCGCCGACTTCGCCCGGCTGGTCGAGCGGCTGGAGGCGAAGGGCTGCTCCTTCGTCTCCGTCACCCAGGCGTTCAACACCTCCTCCTCGATGGGTCGGCTGACCTTGAACGTCCTTCTGTCCTTCGCGCAGTTCGAGCGCGAGGTCACCGGCGAGCGCATCCGCGACAAGATCGCCGCCTCGAAGAAGAAGGGTCTCTGGATGGGCGCGCTTCCGCCTCTCGGCTACGATCCCCATCTCGACCGGACCCGGCGCGAGCTTGTCGTAAACGAGGCTGAGGCCGAGACTGTCCGCCGCATCTTCGCGCTCTACGACGCTCATGGCTCTCTCGCCGCCGTCGAGGCCGAGGCGGACCGCGAAAGTCTGCGCTCGAAGTCGCGGCTCTTCGCGTCGGGCCGTCGCCAGGGCGGCGGACGGCTGAGCCGCGGGCATCTGCACCGCATCCTGACCAACCCGATCTATCGCGGGCTCATCGTGCACAAGGACAAGACCTGGCCAGGAACGCATCCTGCGATCATCGATCAGGCGACGTGGGATCGCGTCCAGGCGAGGCTGCAGGAGACCAGCGGACGGCGGCGTGGCGGAGCGACGAAGAATGCGGCCGATGGGACCGCGCCTCTCGTTGGCCGATTGTTCGATCCGACCGGAGATCGCCTGACCCCGACCCAGACGACCCGCGGAGGCGTGCGCCATCGCTACTATGTCTCGAACCGTCTGATCGCTAATGGCGCCGATCCGACAGGCTGGCGCCTGCCGGCGAAGAGGCTCGAGACGATCCTTGCCCGCATCGTCGCGGAGCGGATCGAGGAACTCGCGGCCGGGCACCGGCTCGTTCAGAAGCCCGATGTTGCGCTGGAGCCGGCCTTGCAAGAGCGCGCGCGCGACCTTGCCGAGGACACCCGGCAGCGCGGCGGGGAGAGCGTTGCCCCGATTGTTCGTCAGGCGACCCTCTCCGGGCGCGGGACAGTCCGGATCGATCTCGATGCTGCGGTCCTGGCTCACCGATTGTTCGCCAACGAGGCCGATCTCGCTCCGGATCTCCTGAGCTTCGATGCCCCGTTCGAGGTCCGGCGCCGGGGCGTGGAGGCGCGCATCCTCGCGGGCGACCGGCAGCCGGCGCCGGACCGGGTCCTTCTGACCGCTCTGCGGCATGCCCATCGCTGGGCCGCCGCCGTGCGGCAGGGAGCGACTGTCCGCGAGGTCGCGACCAGTGTTGGACGCGCTGAAGGCTACGTTGCCCGCCTTCTTCCCCTCGCCCTGCTCTCACCGCGCATCCAGGAGGCCATCGTTCAGGGGACCCAGCCAGTCGATCTGACGCTGGAGCGTCTGTCCCGCACGCCTCTCCCGCTCGAATGGGAGCGCCAGGAGGCGATGATCGGGCTGAGGGGCTGACGCAAAGCTAGCCCCGAGGATGTGGGCACCTCTTTCTGCGTCGATTCCCTTCCCTGATCAGGACGAAGGATTCCCTGTTCGAGGTGCAAATTTCCCTGTTCGATCGCTCAGGGAAATTTCCGACAAGTCCTGATTACGCTCGGTGAAGCGGTCGCCTGTCGGCCCCAAGATCGCCCATGCAGTCAATATTCCCTGTTAATTGGGGGTGATCAGGGAAAACAGCGAAAAGTCGAACCGGCACTTTGGCGGCGCTGAGACCGGCGCGCAAAACCGGCACGGCATGGCCCTCGCGGTGCGTCTCAGGTAAATTGGGACCGTGACAAGCGGCCGAGAACGCGCGGCAATTCGGAGTGAAGTCCGGCGCTACGACGGAGACCGGGGTCGGTGGCGGAGGAGGTGGGATTCGAACCCACGGTGGACTTGCGCCCACGCCGGTTTTCAAGACCGGAGCAATCGACCACTCTGCCACTCCTCCGGCGCGGTCCGGGCGGGGCATAGGCGCAGCTTCACGATTCGGAAAGGCCCCGGCGAAATCCGCCGGACAGCGGCGTCGGAAGCCTTTCGCCCCCGGCGGGCAGGCGCTATGGTCGCGGTCAAAGTCCGGCGGGGAACGCCGACCGGACGGAGCAGCATGTCGAGGGAGGCGGAGTCCGCGAGGGACCGACCGGCCTTCCGGCGGATCAGGGGGCAGGCGATGAGGGGGATCCCGATCTTGGGGCGGAGCGGTCTGGCATCGGGCGTGGCGCTGGCCGCGCTGCTGGCGCTGTCGGCCTGCGACGAGGGCTTCACGCTGGGCGGGGGCGACGGGGCGGACGGCGCGGCGCCGGTGACCACGTCCGCGACCGAGCTGGTCGAACGGGACGTCGAGGCGCCCGAGGTCTTCCAGGTCACCGAGGACGGGCTGTGGGACGGCCGGCCGTCGCTGGGCGGCGTCTGGGTCGCCCACCCCGACGTGGACGAACCCGAGCGCGTCATCATCCGCAACGAGGAGAACGGCGCCTTCGTCATCGGCGCCCTGTTCCGACGCGAGCGCGAGAATATCGGGCCCGCGCTCCAGGTCTCCTCCGACGCCGCCGACGCACTGCAGATGCTGGCCGGCGACCCGACCCGGCTGAACGTCACCGCGCTCCGCCGCGAGGAGCAGGCGGCACCGACGCCGACCGATGCGACCGCGCCCGAGGCCGTCGCCGCGATCGACGCCCCGTCCGAGATCGAGGCGACGCCGCTCGACCCGATCGCCGGCGCCGCCGCCGCGATCGACGCCGCCGAGGCCGACGCCGCGCCCCTGCCCGCCGCGCAGCCGGCCCCGGCGCCGCAGCCGGCCGCCGCCCCGGCGCCCGCCGCCGCGTCGCCGCTGGACCGGCCGTACATCCAGATCGGCATCTTCTCGGTCGAGGCGAACGCGCAGAACACCCGCAGCATGATGGAAGCCGACGGCATCCCGGCCCGCGTGATCAGCCAGGAAAGCCAGGGCCGCGCCTTCTGGCGCGTCATCGTCGGCCCGGCCTCCAGCGAGGGCGAGCGGGCGACCCTGCTCGACCGGGTCAAGGCGGCGGGCTTCGCCGACGCCTACTTCGTCCGCAACTGACGGCGGGGCCGGACGCCCGCCGCCCGACAGGAGGCCCGCCGATGAGACGGATCGCGACCGCCCTTCTCGCCCTGACCGGGGCGCTGTGGTTCGCCACCCTCGCCGCCGCGCAGGGGCTCGAGACCGAGGCCCGCGCCGCCTACGTCTTCGACCAGACGACCGGCACGGTCCTGTTCGAACACAACGCGGACGAGCCGCTGCCGCCGGCCTCGATGTCCAAGCTGATGACGCTCTACATGACGTTCGAGGCGATCTCCCAGGGCCGCCTCGACGTGAACGAGGAACTGCTGGTGAGCGAGCACGCGGCCTCGTTCGGCGGATCGTCGATGTTCCTGCGCGCGGGAGAGAGGGTCCGCGTCGAGGACCTGCTCCGCGGCGTGATCGTCCTCAGCGGCAACGACGCGAGCGTCGTGCTGGCCGAGGCCCTCGGCGGGACAGAGGCGTCGTTCGCGCAGATGATGACCGAGAAGGCCCGCGCGATGGGCATGAACAACTCCACCTTCGCTAACGCCTCCGGCTGGCCCGCCGCCGGCCACGCGATGAGCGTGCGCGACCTCGGTATCCTCGCCGATCACATCATCCGCGACTTTCCGACCTTCTACCCGCTCTTCGCCGAACAGGAATTCGCCTTCGACAACCGCGTGCCGGCCAACAGCCAGAACCGCAACCCGATCCTCGGCCTCGGCATCGGCGCCGACGGCCTCAAGACCGGCCACACGACCGAGGCGGGCTACGGCCTCGTGGGGTCGGCCAAGCAGGGCGACCGGCGGATCGTCTTCGTCGTGACCGGCCTCGACACGACCGAGTCGCGCAGGGAAGAGGCGGAACGGATCGTCAACTGGGCCTTCCGCCAGTTCGCCGAGCGCGAGCTGGGCGCGGCGGGCACCCAGCTGGCCGAGGCCGGCGTCTGGATGGGCGCCGAGACGTCGGTCGGCCTGACCCTGGCCGACGATCTGCGGGTGCTCCTCCCGGCGAGCGGCACCGACGGCTACTCGGCCGAGGTGGCCTATACCGCGCCGATCACCGCCCCCATCGCGGCGGGGCAGGAGCTGGGCGAGCTGAGGATCAGCCGCGACGGCCTGCCCGACATCCGCGTCCCGCTCGTCGCGGACCGCGATGTCGCGCCGGGCGGCGTCGGCGTGCGGCTGCGGACGGCGGCGCAGATCCTGGTGGCCAAGGTGGCGCCGGGCGCGACCCTGCCCGGCATGACGGGCGCCGCACCGGCCGGAGACGAGCCGGCGGCCGCCCCCGAGGCGGAGCCCGCCACCGAGGACTCGTGATCCGACGCGCCTCGGCCCGGCCCGCCCGCTTCGTCACCTTCGAGGGGATCGACGGGTCCGGCAAGTCCACCCAGGCCCGCCGCCTGGCCGAGGCGCTGCGCGCCGACGGCGCCCACGTGGTCCTGACGCGCGAGCCCGGCGGATCGCCGGGAGCCGAGGAGATCCGCACGCTCCTGCTCACCGGCGATCCCGCCCGCTGGTCGGCCGAGACCGAGATCCTGCTCTTCACCGCCGCCCGCCGGGACCACATGGAAAAGACCATCCGTCCCGCGCTGGCCGCCGGCCGCACCGTGATCTCCGACCGCTTCGCCGACTCCACCCGCGTCTACCAGGGCGCCACCCGGGGCGACCTGCGGGCGGTCGTGGACCGCCTGCACGAGACGATGATCGGGCAGGAGCCGGACCTGACCTTCGTGATCGACATGGATCCCGCCGACGCCCTCTCCCGCGGCCTCGCTCGCCGCTCGGGCGAGGACCGGTTCGAGGAGTTCGGCCTCGGCTTCCAGGAGACGCTGCGCCACGGCTTCCTCGCCCTCGCCCGCGCCCACGCGGACCGCTGCGTCGTGATCGACGGCGGCCGCCCCGAGGCCGAGGTCGCGGCAGAGGTCGCGGCGATCGCCCGCGGCCGCCGTGTGGCGAACGATGGCTGAGGCCGACCTGCCAGAGCCCGACCGGCAGGAGGGCATGCCGCACCCGCGCGAGGCCACGCGCCTCGTCGGGCAGGAGGCGGCCGAGGCGGCGTTCCTGTCTGCCTTCGCGTCCGGCCGGCTCCATTCCGGCTGGCTGATCACCGGCCCCCGCGGCGTCGGCAAGGCGACGCTGGCCTACCGCATCGCCGCATTCCTGCTGTCGCAGCCCGCCCCCGGCGCCGAGGCGGGTCTGTTCGGCGCTCCGCCCCCGCCCGCGACGCTCGACCTGCCGCCGGACGACCCCGACCTCCGGCTCCTCCGCGCGGGCGCGCATCCGCGGCTCAAGATCCTCCGCCGCGGGACGACCGAGAAGGGCGACCGCCTCGCCCAGGTCATCACCGCCGGCGTGGTGCGCAGCCTGAAGGACTTCTTCCACATGTCCTCGGCCGATGGCGGGCGGCGCGTCGTCATCGTCGATTCCGCCGACGAGATGAACGTCCAGGCCGCGAACGCCCTGCTGAAGGAGCTGGAGGAGCCGCCCGCAGGCGCCACCCTCCTGCTCATCTCCCACCAACCCTCCGCGCTCCTGCCCACCATCCGCTCGCGCTGCCGGACCCTGCGCCTCGCCCCCCTGCCCGCTCCCGCGCTCGCCGAGGCGCTGACAGGCCTCGGCGTCGAGACCCGGGCGCCCGAAGCGCTCGCCGTGCTGGCGGCGGGGTCGGTGGGAGAGGCGGCGCGGATGCACGCCGCCGGAGGGCTCGACCTCTACGCCGACCTGGTCGCCCTCCTCGACCGGCTGCCCCGCCTCGACCGCCCCGCCGCGATCCGCCTCGCCGAAAGCGCCGCGGGACGGGCGGGCGAGACCCGGCTCGGCCTGCTCCTCGACCTGATCGACGTGTTCCTCTCCCGCGCCGCCCGCGCCGGCCTGGCGGGCGAGCCGGACACGCAAGGAGCGCCGGGCGAGGCGCGCCTCCTCGCCCGCCTCGCGCCGGACGCCCGCGCCGCCCGCGACTGGGCCACGCTGCAGCAAGGCCTCTCCGCCCGCGCCCGCCACGCCCGCGCGGTCAACATCGACCCCGCGGCGCTGATCCTTGACATGCTGTTCGCCATCGAGGACACGGCCCGCCGCACCGTCCCCGCCTGAGGAGGCACCCCATGCCGCCCGAGCCCATGCCGCCCGAGATCGTCGACAGCCACTGCCACCTCGACTTCCCCGACTTCGAGGACGAGCTGCCGGACGTGATCGCCCGCGCCCGCGCCGCCGGCGTCACGCGGATGGTGACGATCTGCACCCGCCCCCGCTCGGTCCCCGCCGTCCGCGCCATCGCCGAGGCCCATGACGGCGTGTACTGGGCCGCCGGCATCCACCCGATGTCGGCGCACGAGCAGCCGGTCGTGGCGGTGGAGGACATCCTCGCCTGGGCCGAGCACCCGAAGATGGTCGGGATCGGCGAAACCGGCCTCGACTACCACTACACGGCCGAGACGAGGGAGGTGCAGCAGCGCTCCCTCCGCGTCCACATCGAGGCCGCGCGCCGCACCGGCCTGCCGCTCATCATCCACGCCCGTGACGCCGACGAGGACATGGCCCGCATCCTGTCGGAGGAGCACGCCGCCGGCGCCTACCCCTGCGTGATGCACTGCTTCTCCTCCGGCCGGGCGCTGGCCGAGACGGCGCTGTCCCTCGGCTTCTACCTCTCGATGTCCGGCATCGCCGCCTTCCCGAAGAGCGCCGAGCTACGCGAGATCCTCGCCGCCGCCCCCCTCGACCGGATCCTGGTGGAGACCGACAGCCCCTACCTCGCCCCGCCGCCCCACCGCGGCAAGCGCAACGAGCCGGCCTACACGGCCCAAACGGCAAGGGTCGGCGCCGAGACCTTCGGCCTCTCCCTCGAGGACTTCGCCGCCGCCACCTCCGCTAACTTCGACCGCCTCTTCACCCGCGCCGCCCGCCCCGCCTGAGCGCCCCTGCCGCGATTCGGCGGAGGGTCAAGGACGCCGCAGGCGCCGGCGAAGCCGGGTATCCTTGACGCTGCGCCGAATCGTGAGGAGCATCGAACAGGCGCGTTCAGGGCACGCCTGCCCCTGAACCGCCTCCCCAGCAGACTCCCCGCCCTCTCCCCTCACGCCACGCCCGCGGCGGACTCGCCCACCGCCGGGGACGGCGGGCGGGCGATGGCCGGCAGGCCGAGGCCGCACGCCGTCCCGCCCTTGCACCCGCCCGGCAACCGCTTCAAGACGGGCCCATGGCCATGCGCACCTTCACCATCCTCGGCTGCGGCTCGTCCGGCGGCGTGCCGCGGCTCGGCGGGCACTGGGGCGCGTGCGACCCGGGGAATCCGAAGAACCGCCGCCGCCGCTGCTCGATGCTGGTGGAGCAGGAGGGGCCGGACGGCACCACGGCGGTTCTGATCGACACCTCCCCGGACCTCCGGGCCCAGCTCCTCGATACCGGAACCGGGCGGCTGGACGGGGTGATCTACACCCACGCCCACGCTGACCACGTCCACGGGATCGACGACCTGCGGATGATCGTCTTCAACACCCGAGAGCGGCTGAGGGTCTGGGCCGACGGCCCGACCTCGGACTCGCTCCTCTCCCGCTTCGGCTACGCCTTCGTCCAGCCCGAGGGCTCGCCCTACCCGCCGATCCTCGACCTTCATTCCATCGACGGTCCGGTCACCGTGGACGGCGCCGGCGGGCCGGTCACCTTCGAGCCGTTCGAGGTGGACCACGGCGCGATCGACGCGCTCGGCTTCCGGATCGGCGGGCTCGCCTACCTGCCGGACGTGGCGACCATCCCCGACGCCGCCTGGCCGATGCTGGAAGGCCTCGACGTCTTCATCGTCGACGCGCTGCGCCGCGAGCCGCACCCGACCCACGCCCACCTCGCCCGGGCGCTGGAGTGGATCGAGAGGGCGCGGCCGAAGCGCGCCATCCTGACCAACATGCACATCGACCTCGACTACGAGACGCTCCTCGCAGAGACGCCGGACCACGTGACGCCCGCCCACGACGGCCTGCGCATCGTCCTGCCGGCCTGAGCGACGGCCCGCGATGACCGACGTCCTCGCGATCATCCTCCCGGTCTTCCTGGTCCTCGGCTTCGGCTACGTCGCCGTCTGGCGCGGCCTGATGAGCGACGAGCATGTCGACGGCCTGATGCGGTTCGCCCAGGGGTTCGCGCTGCCGTGCCTTCTGTTCCGGGCGATGTCGACGCTCGACCTCGGCCAGACCTTCCACCCCGCGCTGCTGGTCTCGTTCTACGCCGGCGCGGTCGCGGGCTTCGTGGTGGCGCTGTTCGGCGCGCGGCTGCTGTTCGGGCGGCCGTGGGAGGATTCCATCGCCATCGGCTTCGTCGGGCTGTTCTCGAACTCCCTCCTCCTCGGCGTGCCGATCACCGAACGCGCCTACGGCACCGAGGCGCTCGAGGCGAACTTCGCCATTGTCGCCATGCACGCCCCCTTCTGCTACGCCCTCGGCATCACGGTGATGGAGGTGGTGCGCGCCCGAGGCGAGAACCTGGCGCGTTTGCCGGCGCGGGTCTTCGGCGCGGTGTTCCGCAACGCGCTGGTCATCGGCATCGCCCTCGGCCTCGCGGTGAACCTCACCGGCGTGACCGTGCCCGAGGTGGTGGCCGAGGCAGTGGATCTGATGGTCCGGGCGGCGCTGCCGGCGGCACTGTTCGGCCTCGGCGGCATCCTCTACCGCTACCGCCCCGAAGGCGACCTGCGGGTGATCCTGTTCGTCATTGCGGTGTCGCTGGTGCTGCATCCGGCAATCACCTGGACGCTCGGCCGGGCCTTCGGGCTGGAGGTGCCGGCGCTGCGCTCGGCCGTCGTGACGGCGGCGATGGCGCCGGGGGTCAACGCCTACCTCTTCGCCAACATCTACGGCGTGGCCAAGCGGGTGGCGGCCTCCTCGGTCCTGATCGCGACGGCCCTGTCGGTGCTGACGGCGTCGGTCTGGCTGTCGATCCTGCCCTAGTCGGCGGGGACCAGCAGCCGCGCCGCCGCGCCGCCAACCTGCGGCCGCGCCAGGGGCGGCGCTCCGCGGCCCGCGAGTTCGGGAAAGATCGCGTCGATCTCGGCCCGCGCCTCGTCCGACAGGCTGCCGCGGGCGCGGTCGCCGAGATAGAGGCTCTCGGCCGGCGTGCCCTCCGCCAGCAGCAGATGGTGATCGTCCAGCAGCAGGTGGTGGTACTCCACGCTGTCGCACGGGGCGAGCGCGATGCGGTCGCCGTCCACCAGCCGCACGGCGGGGACGAGGACGCCCGGCAGGCCGAAGAACAGCTCCGCCCGCCAGCCGGTCAGGTAGAGGCGATGCTGGCGCGAGACATAGAGGTCGCGCCGGTTGCCGAGCGTAGCGGCCGCGATCCGCACCGGCGCGAAGGCGCCCTGCCCCGTCCAGCGCCGCCCGCCGCGCCAGCGCACCGGCCGCGCCCCGCCGTCCAGCGTCATGACCAGGTCGCCGACGGCGATCTCCTCCACCGGCCGCTCGCCGCCCGGCACGGCGATCCTTGTGCCCGCGGCAAAGCAGACGGGCGAGACGTAGGTGGAGGCGTCGTACTTGGGATAGTCCGCGCTCGACACCACGGTCAGCGGCTTGTCCACCGGTGGCCACGACCCCGGCGGGCCGAGGAAGGCCAGCCCCTCGACCGTGGCGTAGGCCGGGCTGGAATCGTTCACGTTGAACCCGACCATCTGCCAGGTGGTCGTCCCATCCGAGACGGTGATCGTGTACTCGGCCTCCACGACCTTGCCGGCGGCGTAGGTCACGCCGTCGATCGTGGTGGGGGCGGCCAGGGTCTGGCCGCTGTCGTTGTCCTCGAATGCGGCATCGTTGTCGTTGAGCGCGACGCCCTGCCAGTTCGTGCTGTTCAGCGTGAGCGTGCGGCCGATCAGGTGCGAGCCGTCGCCCTGCGTCATGCCGTCGAGCTTGCCGCCACCGCTGATGGTCATCTGCGACTCGGGCAGGAAGTAGATCGTGTAGGACAAGGCCGGCTCCTCGATACGAAGCCGGTCTTAACCGTGAATTGTCGCCTATTTGCGGCGCCGACGGGCCGTCCGGATGACGCGGGCCGGATGACGCGGGCCGAAGGGCCTTCCCCCGGCCGGATCAGCCGGGCGACATTCCCCGCAGCCTCTCGGACCGCCGACGCAGGATTTCCAGCGTGGCCAGCAGCAGGATCGAGATCGTCACCAGGATCGTCGCCACGGCGAGGATCGTGGGGCTGATCTGCTCGCGCAGGCCGATGAACATCTGCCACGGCAGCGTCTTCTGCCCCGCGCTGCCGACGAACAGCACGACGACCACCTCGTCGAACGAGGTGATGAAGGCGAACAGCCCGCCCGAGATCACGCCCGGCAGGATCAGCGGCATCTGCACCCGGAAGAACGTCGTCACCGGGTCGGCGCCGAGGTTCGCGCTCGCCCGGGTGAGCGAGCGGTCGAAGCCGACGAGGGTCGCCGTCACCGTGATGATGACGAACGGGATGCCGAGGGCGGCGTGGGCCAGCACGATGCCCCAGTAGGTGCCCTGCAGCCCGACGCGCGAATAGAAGAAGTACATCCCTGCGGCCGAGATGATCAGCGGCACGATCATCGGCGAGATCAGGATCGCCATGATCGCGCGCCGGAACGGCACGTGGCTCTGGCTGAGGCCGATTGCGGCGAGCGTGCCGAGCGCGACCGACAGGATCGTCGCCACGGGCGCGATCTTCAGCGAGTTCCACATCGCCTGCTGCCAGTCCGAGCTGGT
Organism: Wenxinia marina DSM 24838; assembly: GCF_000379485.1. Classification (GTDB taxonomy): domain Bacteria; phylum Pseudomonadota; class Alphaproteobacteria; order Rhodobacterales; family Rhodobacteraceae; genus Wenxinia; species Wenxinia marina. The sequence continues at coordinate 190,721 of NZ_KB902288.1, read as the reverse complement.
GAAGAAGTCGCGGTAGTGCTTGAGGCTGTAGCCCTCGGGATCGAGGGCCAGCATCTCGGGCGTGAAGGTGAAGAAGTCCTCGGCGTTGAAGCTGAGGGGGATGACGACCACGATGGGCGCGATCAGGAAGAAGAAGATGAAGCCGCAGATGAACAGGAACGTGTTGTGCCACAGGACCTGGCCCGGCGTGGCGTAGGCCGGCACGCCCTTGCGGTACGCCCCCGAGGCCAGCCAGTAGGCGATCCAGCTGAGCACCGCGCCGATCAGCAGTCCGGCGACGAGGCCGCCGACGCCGCCCAGCAGCAACAGGAACACCCCGATCAGCGCGATCGCCGCCCAGCGTCCGGCGGTGCGGTTGTCCGCCAGCGGCCCCGCCGCCGCCCAGGCGAAGGCAGCGCCGATCGCCGCCCCCACCAACGCGCCCAGCCAGCCGTTGCCCAGCGCGTTGCCGGCGATGTACCCGAGGACCAGCCCCGCCAGCGCGGTCAGCGCGATCGGGAAGCCGGGACCGCGCAGCGGCTTCATCGGTGCGGTGTCGGTGGATGCCACGGCCATCGGCTCAGCCCCCCAGCTTGACGTTGTCGATGCCGACGATCCGGTCGTACAGCCAGTACAGCGCCAGCACGAGCACCAGCAGGATCGAGCCGAGCGCGGCCGCGAGGCCCCAGTTCAGCGACGTCGAGATGTGATAGGCGATCCGGTTCGAGATGAAGACGCCCTTGGTGCCGCCGACGATCTCGGGCGTGATGTAGTAGCCGATCGCGAGGATGAAGACGAGGATCGAGCCGGCGCCGATGCCCGGCACCGACTGCGGGAAGTAGACCCGCCAGAACGCCGTCCAGTCGGTGGCGCCGAGGCTCTTGGCCGCGCGCAGGTAGCTGGGCGGAATCGTCTTCATCACCGAATAGAGCGGCAGGATCATGAACGGCAGCAGGATGTGCGTCATCGCGATGATCGTGCCGGTCGCGTTGTTGATGAGGATCAGCCGCCCGCCGTCGCTGACGATGCCCAGCCAGACGAGGATGTCGTTGATCACCCCCTGCTGCTGCAGCAGCACCTTCCAGGCGCTGGTCCGGACGAGGAGCGAGGTCCAGAACGGCAGCAGGACGAGGATCATCAGCACGTTCGCGGTGCGCAGCGGCAGGTTCGCCAGCAGCCACGCGACCGGGTAGCCCAGCAGGATGCAGGACAGCGTGATCGTCAGCGACATCACCAGCGTCCGGACGAACAGCGTGCGGTAGATCTGTTCGTCCTCGGGCATCGCCGAGACGCCCTCCGGGTTCAGGCTGTAGTCCGCGGCCGACAGGAAGTAGCCGGACGTGTAGGGACCGCCGAAGGCCTTGATCGTGCCCCACACGTCGAGGCTGCCCCAGTCCTCGTCCATCTCGAGGAAGGCGTCGCGGAACGAGAAGTCGGCGGTGCCGGGCGGCAGCGCGGCCTGCGCGGCGCTCAGCGCCTCGGCCTGCGCGCCCGAGAAGGCGGACGGCGCGTCGGGATTGGCGGCGAGGTCGAGCGCGAGGGACAGCCAGACGGCCTCCCACGGGTCCTCCTCGGCCGGCGGGTCCTCGTCCACGCTCCAGGTGTAGAGGGCGAATTCGGTGTAGGCGACGGCGGTGCGCGGCAGCGCCGCGGCGGCGGCGGCGGAGGGCCAGGTCTCGTCCGGCATCGCCAGCGGCTCGCCCGAGATGATGCGGGCGCGGGCGCGCGCGTCGGCCAGCAGGTCGGTGTCGGCCGCGGCCTCGTCGCCGGTCAGCATCAGGCCGGCCCAGAACGCGCTGTCGTCCCATGCCTCCGAGCTGTCCTCGATCGCCTCGATCTGCGCCTCGCCGATGTCCGCGACGCCGCGGCCGGCCTGGCGGAACAGCGACGAGATGCCCGTCGTCTCGTAGTTCAGACGCCCGCCGAGCCGGGTGTGGGTCTTGGCCTCGGCCGCGAGGAACATGTCGGAATAGAGCGCGTCGTACGCCGCCTCGTCCGGCGGCTCGCCGTCGGCGAAGGTCCAGTCGTCCAGCGCCGCGACGGTGCGCGGCAGCGTCTCGCCCACGATCTGGTTCTCGACCGAGCGGAACAGCATGTCCGCGATCGGCGCGACGAAGGTGATGAGGATGAACAGCAGCAGCGGCGCGACGAGGGCGAGCGCCCGCAGCTTCTGCCGGCGCAGGGCGCGGTTCAGCGAGCGCCTCAGCGGCGTCCCGTCGGCGGCGAGCATCGGGCCGTCGTGAGGCCCGTCCTTGGCCGCGGCCCGGTCGGCGTTGCGGAGCGCGTTGTCCGGCGTGGCGCCGGAAATCTGGTCGGGGCCCAGCGGCGTGTCGGTCATGTGCCCTCCACCACGAGGATGACGCTGTCGGCGGTGCGACGGCGGATGTCGGCGACCTCCTGGTAGCCGGGGTCGTTGTAGGCGTCGAGCGCCTGCTGGTAGCTGTCGAACTCGATCACCACGTGGCGCTGGAAGGTCTCGCCTTCCATCACCTGCGCCTGCCCGCCGCGGACGACGAACCGTCCGCCGAGCGCCTGCAGGATCGGCGTGTCGCGTTCGATGTATTCGCGGTAGGCCTCGGGGTCCCGCACCGTGATGTGGCCGATGATGTAGCCCTTGGGCATGGTCCCTCCGCGGTCGTGGGGGGCGGGCCCGCGGGCCCGCCCGGTGGCGCGGCGGAACGGGTCCGCCGCACCAGTCAGTCGTCGATTACTGCGCGAGCCAGGCCTGGAACTTGGCGTCCAGGTCGTCCCGGTAGTCCGCCCACCATTCGTAGTTCTGCACGAAGGCGTTGTTGGCGTTGTCGGGGTTGGTCGGCATGTGCGGCGCCATGTCGACGCCGAGCTCGGCATGCTGGCCGACGAGCGGCGCCGAGGACTGACGCGCCGGGCCGTACGAGATGTACTTGGCCTGGTCGGCGAGGCGCTGCGTGTCGGTCGCGAACCACAGGAAGTCCTTGACGCGGTTCAGGGTCGGCTCGTCCAGGCCCGCCGGGATGATCCAGCCGTCGAGGTCGTAGGACTGGGTGTCCCACATCATCTCGATCGGCTGGTCCTGCTCGACGATGGCCGAGAACAGGCGGCCGTTGTAGGTCGACCCGAACACCACCTCGCCATCGGCGAGAAGCTGCGGCGTGTCGGCGCCGGCGGTCCACCAGACGGTCTGGTCCTTGATCCGGTCGAGCACGGCGAAGGCGCGCTCCTGGCCCTCTTCGGTCTCGAGCACGTCGTAGACGTCCTCCATCGCGACGCCGTCGCAGATCAGCGCCCACTCCATGTTGTTGTGCGGGCGCTGCTCCAGCGCGCGCTGGCCCGGGAACGTCTCCAGGTCGAACACGTCGCAGATGTCGTCCGGCGTGTTGCCGTTCCACTCGGCCACGTCGTTGCGGTAGCCGAAGGTGTAGGAATAGGCGATCTGCGGGATGAAGCAGTCGCTGACCAGCATCTCCTCGGTGAAGTCGTCGGCGGCCGAGGTGCCGTCCGGCGCGGGCGCCGCGATCTCGTCGATGTCGATCTCCATCGCGAGGCCCTCGTCGCAGAGGCGCATCGCGTCGGCGGCGGTCACGTCGACCAGATCCCAGGTGAGGTTGTTCGCCTCGTTCTGGGCGCGCAGGCCGGCGACGGCCTCGCCCGAGCTTTCGTCCCAGGTGACCGAGACGTCGGGGTTCATCGCGAGGTAGGGCTCGACGTAGGCTTTCAGCTGCGACTCCTGGTAGGCGCCGCCCCAGCTGACGATCGTGATCTCGTTGGCCATCTCCTCGCCGGCGACCGGGCTTTCGGTCGCCTCCTGCGCGACCGCGAGGCCGGCCGTCAGGGTGAGGGCCGAAGAGGCCATCAGGAACTTGGTGAGTTTCATTCGTTTCTCCCTAGTTGCTCCCGGAGTATGTCTGTCTTGCCCGTCGGGTCACCGGGAGGGACCCGCGGGAAAATCGCCTCACGCGTCGAGCGCGCGGCAATCCTGCGGCAGCCAGCCGATGGTGACGGACTGGCCGGGCGTCAGGCGCACCTGGTCGGCGCGGTTGCGGGTCTTGACGATGAAATCGTCGTTGCCCGCGACCGACAGCCGGGTGCGGAACGTGTCGCCCATGTAGATGAATTCGCGGACCTCGGCCTTGAGCGTGTGCGCGTCGGGGCCGAGCTCCGGGTCGAACTCCACCCGCTCGGGCCGGATCGACACCTTGGTCCGCTCGCCGGCCTTGCCGACGTTGACCGGCTTGGCGTCGATCACCTCGCCCGAGTCGAGACGGACGGTGCAGCGCTCGCCCTCCACCCGCTCGAGGGTGCCCTCGAGGGTGTTGTTCTCGCCGATGAACTGCGCGACGAAGCTGTTGCGCGGCGCCTCGTACAGCTCGTCCGGCGGGGCGAGCTGCTGGATCCGGCCGTCGTCGAACACCGCGACGCGGTCCGACATCGTCAGCGCCTCGGTCTGGTCGTGCGTCACGTAGACCACCGTGATGCCGAGGTCGTGGGCCAGGCGCGTGATCTCGAACTGCAGGGTCTCGCGCAGCTGCTTGTCGAGCGCGCCGAGGGGTTCGTCCATCAGCACCAGCTCGGGCTCGAACACCAGCGCGCGGGCGAGCGCGATCCGCTGTTGCTGGCCGCCGGACAGCTGCGCCGGGCGGCGGCCGCCGAAATGACCCATCTGCACCATGTCGAGGGCGCGCTTGATCTTCTCCTCGCGCTCGGACTTGCCGATCTTGCGCACTTCCAGCGGGAAGGCGAGGTTCTCGGCCACCGTCATGTGCGGGAACAGGGCGTAGTTCTGGAAGACCATCCCGATGCCGCGCTTGTGGGGCGGGATGTTGTTGATCGGCTTGCCTTCGAGCTTGATCTCGCCGTGGGTGGCGGTCTCGAAGCCGGCCAGCATCATCAGGCAGGTCGTCTTGCCGGACCCCGATGGGCCGAGCATCGTCAGGAACTCGCCCTTCGGCATGGCGAGGTTCAGGTCCTTCACCACGAGGGTCTCCCCGTCGTAGCTCTTCTGGACACGCTCGAAGGCGACGAATGCGTCGCTGGCCGCTTCGGTCAAACCGATCTCCCCGTCTGCGCCTCGCAGGTTGATCCTGCCTTTTCGCGGCCCCGAATAAAACGGAGCCTGCGACGCATTGCAACCGGATAGCGACGAGACGCCGCAATGCGGCGTGACGCAGGGTCGTTTTCCATGCAGCCGGGCGCCCCTGCATGCTGCGTCGCAGAATGCAGGGGCAGGAGCGGATCAGGCTGCCGCAGCGTCGCCGAAACGCCAGCTCGACGCGGTGACGCCGCCGAAGAGATCCTCGTCGTGGTAGATCCGCGTCGCCCGCTCTCCCTCGGCCGCGCCGAGCGCGGGGAAGAGCGGCATCAGGTGATCCTCTTCCTTGTGGCTGATCCGGGCGTAGGGCGCGCTCTCCCAGTCGAGGAGCGCGGCGGTCCGGGCCGCGGGCGCGTCGTCCAGCACCCGGTTCAGCCAGGCGTCGAAACCGGCGGACGGCTCCTTCGCCCCCGGCCCGAAGAGGCGCAGGTTGTGGTAGGACAGGCCCGAGCCGACGATCATCACGCCCTCGTCGCGCAGCGGCGCCAGGGCGCGGCCGACCTTCAGGTGCTCCTCGGGGTCGTAGCCGTGGCGCAGGCTCACCTGGTAGACCGGCACGTCGGCGTCCGGGAACATGATCGCCAGCGGCGCGAAGGTGCCGTGATCGAACCCCTGCGCGTCGTCGAGGCGCGTCGGCAGGCCGGCTCCGGCCAGCAGGTCCGCCGTCCGCCGGGCGAGATCGGGCGCGCCGGGGGCGGGATAGACGACGCGGTAGGTCTCCTCCGGGAAGCCGTGGTAGTCGTAGACCATCGGCGGCCTCGGCGAGGCCATGACGGCGTAGCCGTCCGTCTCCCAGTGGCCCGAGATGACGAGGACGGCCTTCGGCCGCTCCGGCAGCTCCGCCACCATCGCCGTCAGCGACGCTTCGAGGTTCGCGAACTGCGCCCGCATCTGCGGCAGCCAGGGCCACGGCCCGCCGCCGTGTGAGATGAAGTAGGTCGGGTAGCGCATGGTCGCCTCCGCGGAAATGTGTGAGCCGAAGATATGCCGCGCGAGGTGGCGCGCGAAGACGGCTCGCAGTGCGGCAGCGCACATGTGCGGCGCGACGGCGGAGGCAAGGGGGGGCCGTCATGAGCGTCGTCTCGGAACGGGCGGCGAACTACCACCCGAATGCCCGCCCCGGCCTCGAGCCGGGGCCCCGATCAACGGAGCGCCCCGCCGCGGTGGCCGTTCATCGGCCTTGCGCCCCGGCCCGGCGAGGCCCCGGCTCAGGGCCGGGGCGGGACATCCCGGGGCCGACCGGCCGCGCCGCCCAGCCCGTCACCGCCCGGCGTCACGCGCCGCGCCGCGCCACCATCGGCTGCACCAGCCCCCACGGCGCCACCAGCGGCGCGCCGTAGGCGACGAAACCGACCTTGCGGTAGACGGCGATGGCGCGGGCGTTGTCCGGGTGGGGGTCGGTCCCGATCGCCGGAGCGCCCTCGGCGAACAGTTCAGCCACGCGCTGCCGCAGGAAGGCGGTGCCGTGACCCCGCCCCGTCATCGCAGCCTCGCCGATGAACTGGTCGATGCCCCGCGCCCCGCGCGGCAGGTCCGCAAAATGGTGCCCGGGCTCGGCGTGGGGGTCGTAATCCTGGGCGTAGGCGAAGGGCGCTCCGCCCGGCTCGACGATCCAGCGCCGGACCGACGGGTCGGCGAGGTCGCTCTCGTCGCAGGGATCTTCTGCGTCCCACCATTCGGCGACGTGCGGCGCGGCGATCCAGCGCCGCAGCAGCGGCAGGTCGGCGGGCGTCGCGGGGCGGAAGCGATAGCTCATGGATGGGCGCGCCGCGATGCGCGGCGCGCCCGGCCCGATCAGAACGGGCTGTCGGGGAAGTAGTAGTTCTCGGCGTTCTCGGGCGTCACGAGGACCGAGCCGATGGTGAACGTGCCGGAGACCGGCGCCGACGAGGTCACGCCGACGGCCGTCAGCTCGATCGCGGTGGCGATCATCGACGGCGGATAGGTCACGTCGGCCGGGATCATCGTGTCGCCGTCCATGACGCGCTGGATCATCTCCTTCATGCCGGCGCCGCCGAGCACGAACTGGATGTCGTCGCGGCCCGCCGCCTCGATCGCGGCGAGGACGCCGACCGCCATGTCGTCGTCCGACGCCCAGACGGCGTCGATCTCGGGATAGCGGCTGAGGAAGTCCTGCATCACGGTGAAGCTGTCGTCACGGTTCCAGTTGCCGTGCTCCATCCCCAGGATGTTGATCCCCGAGCCCTCGATCGCGGCCTGGAAGCCCTCGACACGCTCGTTGTCGATGGTGGTCGGGATGCCGCGCAGCACGACGATGTCGCCGCCGTCGGGCATGGCCGAGACCATGTACTCGCCCGACACCCGGCCGAAGCCCGGGTTGTCACCGGCCACGTACAGGTCCTGGATGTTCGGCTCGGACAGGCCGCGGTCGACGACCGTGACCCAGACGCCCTGGTCGGCGATGGCCTTCACCGGGCCGGTCAGCGGCTCGGACTCGAACGGCAGCACGACGAGGGCCGAGATGCCGCGCGCGGCGACCATGTCCTCGATGTCCGAGACCTGCTTCGCCGGGTCGGACGCCGTGGCGAGCACGAAGTCGAGCTCGGGGTAGACCTCTTCCAGGCGGTCGATGGCTTCCTGCGCGTGGAAGTTCATGCCGCCGGCCCAGCCGTGCGTCGCGGCCGGGATCGAGACGCCGATCACGGTCGTCTCCTGCGCCAGGACCGGCGCGGCCAGCAGCGAGAAGGCGGCGCCCATCATGAGATGCTTCGTCATAAGTCTCCTCCCTTGGAGTTCTTGCGGCGGGGTTCAGTCCCCGGCCTTGGATTCACGCTGCAGGATCACAGCGAGAACGATGATGACCCCCTGGATCGCGCCGTTCAGGTAGGGCGAGACCGCGTCGGTCAGGTTCAGGATGTTTCCGATCAGCGACAGGATCAGGACGCCGATCACGGTGCCCCAGACCCGGCCGAAGCCGCCCTTCAGCACGGTGCCGCCGATGATCACGGCCGCGATCGCCTCCAGCTCCCACAGGACGCCCGTCGCGGACGAGGCGGAGCCGAGGCGGGGCACGTACATGATCGTCGCGATCCCGACGAGCAGGCCGAGGCCGACATAGGTGTAGAGGCGCATCCGGTTGACGTTGACCGAAGAGTACCGCGCGACCTGGTCGTTGGAGCCGATGGCGGCGCAGTAGCGCCCGAAGGCGGTCATCCGCATCACCACCTCGCCGATGATGGCGACGATGGCGAAGACGATGATCGGCCACGAGATGCCGAGGATGCCGGAATAGTAGAGCGGCTGCAGCGCGGTGCGCAGACCGAAATCCAGCGACAGCGTGCCGCCGTCCGCGAGCCAGGTGACGAGGGAGCGGTAGATGCCCATCGTGCCCAGCGTCACGATGAACGCCTCGATCCGCATCGTCGTGATGAGGATGCCGTTGATCCATCCCGCCACCAGGCCTGCGACCAGCGCGGTCGCGATCCCGAGCAGCATGACCGGCAGGCCCACGCCCATCGACGGCAGCGCCAGGTTCATCACCAGGATCATCAGCCCCGCGATGAACGCGGCCATCGAGCCCACCGACAGGTCGAGACCGCCCGCGGTGATGACGAAGGTCATCCCCACCGCGATGATCCCGATGAAGGCCGAACGCGCGAGGACGTTCGTCACGTTCCCCGCGCTGAGGAAGTTGGAGTTCATCAGCGCGCCGACGATCACCAGCGCGATCAGCGCCAGGATCGGCCCCAGTACGTGCAGGTTTACGCCGTGCCGCGCCTTGGCAGGCGCCGCTCCTCCCTCGGTCGTCGTGGTCACGCCGGCTCCTCCTCCCGCGAGGCGGCGCCGAGGCCCATGGCCAGGCGCACGATCGCGTCCTCTGTCTTGTCCGCGCCCGCCACTTCTCCTGCCATCCGGCCGCGGCGCATCACCAGGACGCGGTCGGACAGACCGATCACCTCGGGCAGTTCCGAGGAGATGACGATGACGGACGTTCCCTCCGCGGCGAGGCGGTGGATGAAATCGTAGATCTGCTGCTTGGTGCCGATGTCGATGCCGCGCGTCGGCTCGTCGATGATGACGATCTTCGGCTCGGCCAGCATGGTCTTGGCGATCAGCAGCTTCTGCTGGTTGCCGCCGGAGAGGTTCTTGGCGAGCGTATCCCGCGCCGGCGTGCGGATGTCGAAGTCGCGGATCGCCTTGGTCAGCGCCTCCTCCTCGGCCCTGCGGTCGAGAAGCGGCTTCGCGAACTGGCGCAGCGACGTCAGCGTCAGGTTCTCGCGCAGGCCCATGTTGAGGACGAGGCCGCGGCTCTTGCGGTCCTCGGTGAGGTAGACGAGGCCAAGCTCCTGCGCCTCCTTGGGCGTGCGGATCGTCGCGTCCTGCCCGCCGATCCGAACCCGGCCGGTATGGCGGCGCAGGCCCACGAGTCCCTCCATCGCCTCGGTCCGGCCCGAGCCGATCAGGCCGGCGATCCCCAGGATCTCGCCCTGGCGCAGGGTGAAGGAGACGTCCTCGGCGTGGCCGGGCACCGTCAGCCCCTCGACCTGCAGCGCCGGCGTCTCGGACAGGGCGCCGCGGCGGACGGGGTACAGATCCTTCAGCTCGCGCCCGACCATCGCCTCGGCCATCTGGTCCTCGCTCATCTCCGAGGTCGGCTTCGTCGTCACCACGACGCCGTCCCGCATGACCGTGATCCGGTCCGAGATGCGCTTGACCTCGTCCAGCTTGTGGCTGGTGAAGAGGATCGCGGCACCTTCGGACCGCAGACGGTCGATCTGCTCGAACAGCGCCTCGGCCTCGGAATTCGTCAGCACCGCCGTCGGCTCGTCCATGACGATGACCTTCGCGTCGCGGCCCAGCGCCTTGGCGATCTCGACCAGCTGCTTGTCGGGGTTCGAGATGTCGCTCACCCGGTCGGTGGGCGCCACGCGGCACCGCAGCTCGGACAGCCAGCCCGCCGTCTTCCGGCGCATGGCCGCCTTGTCGAGAAAGAGGCCGCGCCGCAGCTCGCGCCCGAGGAAGACGTTCTCCTCCACGGTCAGCTGCTCGGCGAGGTTGAACTCCTGGTGGATCAGGACGACGCCCTGCGCCTCGGCCGTCTCGGACGAGCCGAAGCGAACCGGCTTGCCGTCCAGCTCCACCGTGCCGCCGGTGGGGGCGAGGTAGCCGGTCATGATCTTCATCGCGGTCGACTTGCCGGCGCCGTTCTCGCCGATCAGCGCGTGCACCTCGCCCGGCCGCAGGTCGATGTCGATGCCGTGCAGGACCTGCACGGGACCGAAGCTGCGGTCGACCGACCGCAGCGCGAGGCGTGGTTGCGAAATCGTTTGCGATGCCATGGCGCGGGGGACAATGGCAGCTTTGCGCCGGACGTCAATTCCCACCGGGACCCCGAATGAACTATGTTTCGGACCGCGCCGACGGCGGGCCCGACGTCACTCCCGCAGGAAGTCGGCGGCGACGTAGCCGCTGATCGCCGGCGCCGCCGCGAGAGCCACCCGGCACCAGAGCTGCCCGAGCTCGGTCACGCAGTCCTGCCGAGTCAACGCCGTCCCCTCGGGCAGCCCCAGGACCACGACGTAGCCGAGGCCCGGCCCCGTGCGCAGGTTCAGGAACTCCACGTCGCCGGTGTCGCCCACCGTCACGCGGCTCCCGCCCGGCGCGCCGCAGGCGGCGAGGACGGTCAGGGCGAGGCACAGGGCGGCGGGGCGAAGGGGCATCGGACTCTCCGGGCGGATTGGGGTCTGTCCCCGGTGCAGACCACAGGCCGGCGCCCCCGGACAAGACCCAAAAGCCGCCCCTCGGGGCGGCCACTCGATCGTGTCGTCAGGAGGAGAATGGTGCGGTTGAGAAGACTCGAACTTCCACGGGAGTTACCCCACAGCGACCTCAACGCTGCGCGTCTACCAATTCCGCCACAACCGCACTCGAACTGGTGGCGGCTCTCTAGCGGAGGGTCCCGCGGGCCTCAAGCGATTTCTTCAGGCCCTCGGGCGCGCCCCTCGACGGCCCCCGGACGAGGCCCGACGTCGCCTCCCCGGTCCAGCCCTCGGGCGTCGGACCGCCTTCGCAGGGGAGCGGTCGCCCGGCGGGAGCCGGGCGATGCTATGCCCCGGCTCACGCGCCGACGCGCCCCGGGCGCAGCAGCAGAAGGGCGAGCGCCAGCGCCAGCGCGGCCAGCAGGAACGCCCCCATCCCCGCATCGCCGAACAGCGCCGCATGCATCCGGCGCCCGGGCAGCAGCGTGAACAGGCCCGCGATGCCCATCGCGCCGACATAGAGGCTCCGCATCCCGGCGCGGTGACGGGCGATGTCGCGGGCACGGGCGGCGCGCACCGCCTCCCAGAGGCCCCACAGCGTCCAGGCCGACAGCAGGTGGATCGGCGACAGCGGCCCGATCAGCCGGATCTCGAGGATGAGGAACGACGTCAGCGCGGTGCCCGCCATCGCGCCGACCCAGACCCGGCCCAGCGCGCGATGCAGCCCGTCGCGGTGGCGTCGCAGAAGGACGACCGGCCCCAGCGCCATCGCGGCCAGGGCGAAGGCGACGTGGACCTGCACGGCGGCGGGGGCGGTCAGGATCGGATCGAGTGACATCGGGGCTCTCCCTTTTCATCGGACGTGGCGCGTGCCACCGTCCTTCGCGCCCCGCCCTGCCGCTCTCCAGCCGGGATACGCGAACGACGTGACCCACGACGCCGACGACACGCCGCCGCAACTCGCGCTTCGCCGATGGCGGGCGGAGATGACCGATCCTCGCAGCTTGGCCGCGATGGCGGGAATCGGCGTGATCCTCGGCCTCGCCGGTCCCTTCGGCACGCAGGAGGACATGGGCCTGGTGTCCCGCCTCGCCTACTGGGTCACCGTGACTGTCCTCGGCTACGGCACCGGATCGGCCGTCGCCCAATTCGTCGCCCCGCATCTGCCGGCCCGTTGGCCGCGGCCGCTGCGCCTCACGCTCGCGGGTGTCGCGGTCGGTCTCGCCGTTTCTGTCTTCGTTCTGGCGCTCAACATCGCGATCTTCGGCAGGCACGTCGCCGACCCGGTCGCCATGGCGCGGCTCGCCGCCACGATCGTCCCCGTCGCGGTCGTGGTCACGCTCCTGCTGTCCCTGCTGCCGCAGGAGACGGCCGCCCCGCCCTCCGCGGGCCCGCCACCGATCCTGCAGCGCCTGCCCGTGGCGAAGCGCGGGGCCCTTCTGGCGCTGTCGGTCGAGGATCACTATGTCCGCGTCCGCACGACCAGGGGCGAGGAGATGGTGCTGATGCGCCTCGGCGACGCGATGAACGAGACCGGCGACCTGCCCGGCGCGCAGGTGCACCGCTCGCACTGGGTGGCCTGGGGCGCGGTCACCGCCGCCCGGCGCGAGGGCGACCGCGCGATCCTGACGCTGCGCGGCGGCAGCGAAATCCCGGTGAGCCGGGCAAACGTCCCGGCCGTCCGCGCCGCCGGCCTGCTGCCGCGGTGATGGTGGAGTGGATCGCCAGCCCGGGCCTGACGCCCTACGAGGACGCCGTCGCGGTCATGGAGGACCGCGCGACCGCCATCGCCGAGGGCCGCGCCGGCGAGTGCGTCTGGCTGGTGGAGCATCCGCCGCTCTACACCGCCGGCACCTCGGCCAGGGACGCGGATCTCACCGACCCCGGCCGCTTCCCCGTCCACAGGACGAAGCGCGGCGGGCAGTTCACCTATCACGGTCCCGGCCAGCGCGTCGTCTACACGATGCTGAACGTGGCCGAGCGGGGGCACGACGTGCGCTGCTTCGTCCGCGACCTCGAGGCATGGGTGATCGCGGCGCTGGCCGAGTTCAACGTGACCGGCGAGATCCGCGAGGGCCGGGTCGGCGTCTGGGTCGCCCGGCCGGAGAAGCCGCCGCTGCCGGACGGCTCGGCGCGGGAGGACAAGATCGCCGCCATCGGCATCCGCCTGCGGCGTTGGGTGTCGTTCCACGGGCTCGCGATCAACGTGGAGCCGGATCTGTCGCACTACGACGGCATCGTGCCCTGCGGCATCTCGGGCCACGGCGTGACCAGCCTCGTCGATCTCGGCCTGCCGGTGACGATGGCGGACCTCGACGTGGCGCTGAAGCGGACGTTCGATCCGGCGATGAACCGCGAGCGCGCCTGCGGGTAACGAGGGCCGCGAAGGGGCAACTTCTCCCGCCCGGGCGGCGGCGCCAGCCGCCCGGGCAGCGGATGGCCGCCCCCGGCCAGCCGCTTCGCCGGCGGCACGCGCGACACCGGCGTCGTGCGGTGCTGATGGATGAAACGCACCTACGATCACGAGCGCACGGCTGGCCGCGGCCATCCGCTGCCCTCGGACCAGGGCTTTCAGATCGGGGCGGCTTCAACGTAGTGCGGTGGAGACGGCCGAAATGCTCCAGCGACAGCGAGCGCTCGGCCGTCCGCGGCCATTCGCTGCCCTCGGATCTGCTCTGGGGGGTCGGACGCGTGCCCCCCTCCAGCCCGCAAGTGATGGACAGCCCGGCGCACGGTCTTTATCCATCCGTGCGGAGAGCGGGCCGAAGCCCGCCGGACATCCGGGAGGACGATCATGACACTCACCCGCAAGGCCTTTCTCGGCCTCATGGGCACCGCGGCCGCCGCGGCCCTGACGACGACCGCCGCCAGCGCGCAGGAATACACCCTGCGCCTGCACCAGTTCCTGCCGGCGCAGGCCAACGTCCCCGTCCAGGTCCTCGACGTCTGGGCCGACACGATCGAGGAGGAGTCGGGCGGCCGGATCGAGATCCAGCGCTACCCGGCGATGCAGCTCGGCGGCACCCCGCCCGAGCTCTACGACCAGGCCGTCGACGGCGTGGCCGACATCGTCTGGACGCTGCCCGGCTACACCCCCGGCCGCTTCCCGCAGACCGAGGTGTTCGAGCTGCCGTTCATGATGACGGACGCCGAGGCGACGTCGCGCGCCTACTGGCAGCTCGCCGAGGAGCAGGACTGGTTCTCGTCGATCTTCTCGGACGTCCACGTCCTCGGCCTGTGGGTCCACGGCCCCGGCGTGATCCACTCGGGCGAGCCGGTGACGACGCCCGAGGACCTCGCGGGCGTCAAGCTGCGGGCGCCGACGCGGGTGACCAACCAGCTCTTCACCAACCTCGGCGCGACCACGGTGGGCATGCCCGTCCCGGCGATTCCGGAATCGCTGTCCAAGGGCGTGATCGACGCGACCGTCATCCCGTGGGAGGTGACCCCCTCGATCCGGCTGACCGAGCTCGTCACCAACCACACCGAGTTCGAGGCCGACCCGCTCTACACCGCGACCTTCGTGCTGGCGATGAACCAGGCGGCGTACGACAACCTGCCCGAGGACCTGCAGCAGGTCATTGACGACAATTCGGGGCTGGAATTCTCGGCCATGGCCGGGGCGACGATGCAGGAATACGACGCGCCGGGCCGCGAGATCGCGGTCGAGGCGGGCAACAACATCATCACGCTGACCGAGGAGCAGATCGAGCCGTGGCGCGCCGCCGCCGACCAGACGATCGAGAACTGGGTCGCCGAGATGGACGGCCAGGGGCTCGACGGCACGGCCCTGCTCGACCGGGCGCGCGCCCTGATCGAGGAAAACACCTCCGAGTGACGCTATCGGCGGGCGCCTGACCGGCGCCCGCCCTCCTGCCCGAAGGCCCCTCCCCATGCCCCGCTACGTCCTCTCCCCCGACGCCGCGCTCCATGTCGTCGGACAGGCCGCCGCGCCCTCGGCCGACGCCCTGCTGGCGCCGACGCTGCTGCGGCCCGAAGTGCTGGACCGGCTGTACCGCGCCGCGCGGGCGGGCGAGCTGACTGCGTCGGAGGCCGAGGCCCGGCGCCGGCGGTTCGACGGCCTCAAGGTCCGCTATCTCGGCGACAGGGTCCTGCGGCGCACGGCGTGGAAGATCGCGGAGGAGGCGGGCGAGGACGGAACGGGGCGCGCCGAGTACGTCGCGCTGACCCAGCTGCAGGCAGACGCGCTGGTGACGGAGGACGCCGCCCTGACCGCGCTCGCCCAGGGCCGCGCCCCCGTCCGCCCGCTGTCGGTGCTGTCGTGACCGCGCTGCGCCCCCTCGTCACCCTGATCGCCCGCGTCATGGCGCTGCTCGGCGGCCTCGTCCTCGTCGCGCTGGTGATCCTCACCTGCCTCAGCGTGATCGGCCGCGGCCTCGTCACGCTCGGCCACAGCGACGTCCTCACCGGCGCCGCCCCCGGCCTCGCCGGCTGGCTGAACGGCACCGGCGTCGGCCCGATCCCCGGCGACTTCGAGCTGGTCGAGGCCGGCGTCGCCTTCGCCATCTTCGCCTTCCTGCCGATCTGCCAGCTGCGGTCGGGCCACGCGACCGTGGACATCTTCACCAACCTGATGCCGGGCGGCATCGCCCGGACGCTGGTCGTGTTCTGGGAGATCGTGCTGGCCCTTACCCTCGTCCTCATCGCCTGGCGCCTGTACGAGGGCTTCTCGGACAAGCTGCGCAACGGGCAGACGACGTTCCTGCTGCAGTTCCCGGTCTGGTGGGCCTACGGCGCCAGCCTGATCGCCGCCAGCGCCGCCGCCCTCGTCGGGGTCTGGTGCGCCGCCGCCCGCGCGGCCGAGACGGTCACCGGCCGGCCGATCATGCCGCCCCCGGGCGAGGCGGACCATTGAGCAATCTCGAGATCGGTTTCTGGTCGTTCCCCGTCCTTCTGGGGATGATCTTCCTGCGGGCGCCCATCGGCCTCGCCATGTTCCTGTGCGGCATCGGCGGCCTGTGGCTGGCGACCGGCAGCGACTCCATGTTCCTCGCCAAGCTGAAGTCCGAGAGCTACTCGACCTTCTCCAGCTACTCGCTGTCGATCATCCCGATGTTCCTGCTGATGGGCCAGTTCGCGACCCTGTCAGGCATGTCGCAGGCGCTGTTCAGGGCGGCGGAGTCCTTCCTCGGCCACCGCCGCGGCGGCGTCGCGATGGCGGCCGTGGGCGCCTGCGCCGGCTTCGGCGCGATCTGCGGCTCGTCGTTGGCCACCGCCGCCACGATGAGCCGGGTCGCCCTGCCCGAGATGCGCCGCTACGGCTATTCGGGGGGCTTCTCGACCGCGACGCTGGCCGCCGGCGGCACGCTCGGCATCCTGATCCCGCCGTCGGTGATCCTGGTGATCTACGCGATCCTGACCGAGCAGAACATCGCCAAGCTGTTCCTCGCCGCCTTCATCCCCGGCCTCCTCGCCGCGCTCGGCTACATGATCACGATCTCGCTCTACGTGCGCCGCCACCCCGACGCCGCCGGGACCCGCCCGCCGGTGCCGATGGCCGAGAGGATGCGGGCGCTGGCCGACGTCTGGCCGGTCCTGCTGGTCTTCGGCCTCGTGGTGGGGGGCATCTACCTCGGCTGGTTCACACCGACCGAGGGCGCGGCGGTCGGCGCGGCGGGCACCGGACTGCTGGCACTGGCGAGCGGCAACCTCACCTGGGCGCTGTTCAAGCAGAGCGTGATCTCGACCGCGATCGCCACCGCGATGATCTTCTTCATCATCCTCGGCGCGGCCCTCTACAATTCGTTCCTCGCCCTCTCCCAGGTCCCGCAGGAGCTGTCGGCCTGGGTCGTCGGCCAGGGCTTCAGCCCATGGCTGGTGCTGACGCTGATCCTCGCTTTCTACCTCGTCTTCGGCTGCCTGATGGACAGCCTGTCGATGATCCTGCTGACGATCCCGATCTTCTTTCCGGTCGTGACCCAGCTGGACTTCGGCCTATCGGCCGAAGGCTTCGCGATCTGGTTCGGCATCCTCGTCCTGATCGTGGTGGAGGTCGGGCTCATCACCCCGCCGGTGGGGATGAACCTCTTCATCATCAACGCGATGGACCGCGACACGCCCATGCTGGCGACCTACCGCGCGGTGATGTGGTTCGTCGGCTCGGACATCGCGCGCGTCGTGCTGCTGGTCCTGTTTCCGTCGATCACGCTGTTCCTGCTGTAGGGCGGGGCGGCGTTGCCCGCCCGTCGCCTGCGCCGTAGCATCCGCGAAAAGGCGGAGGATCATCATGCGGATCGAAGGCGAAGCGGCGATCGTGACGGGCGGCGGCAGCGGCCTCGGGGCCGCGACGGCGCGGCTGCTGGCGGAGCGGGGGGCGCGGGTGGCGATCCTCGACTTCGACGCGGCGGCTGGGGCGGCGGTCGCGGGCGAGATCGGCGGGCACGCGGTGGCGGTGGACGTGTCGGACGCCGCGGCGGTGGGCGAGGCGGTCCGGGCCGCCGCGGACGCGCTCGGGCCGGCCCGCATCTGCGTCAGCTGCGCCGGCATCGGCCCGGCCGCGCGGATCGTCGGGCGGGACGGCGCGCTGTCGACGGAGCTGTTCGAGAAGGTGCTGAAGGTGAACCTCTTCGGCACCTACAACGTGATGAGCCACGCCGCCGCCGCGATGATGGCGCTGGAGCCGACGGACACCGGCGAGCGGGGCGTCGTCGTCAACACGGCCTCGGTCGCGTGGCAGGACGGCCAGCTGGGCCAGGCCGCCTACGCCGCCTCCAAGGGCGGGGTCGCGGCGATGTGCCTGCCGGCGGCGCGCGAGTTCGCCCGCGCCGGCATCCGCGTCATGGCGATCGCGCCCGGCCTGTTCCACACGCCGATGATGGAAGGGCTGCCCGAGGAGACGACCCGCTCCATCGCCGCCAACATCCCCTTCCCCGCCCGCCTGGGCGAGCCGCGGGAATATGCGCTGATGGCGGCGCAGATCGTCGAGAATCCCTATCTGAACGGCACCACCATCCGCCTCGACGGCGCGGTGCGGATGCCGCCACGCTGAGGCCGGAGCGTCCGGTCCGGCGGCCGGATGCGCCAAATTGACCTATACCAGGACGGCGGCGGAATATTGCCCCTCCCCGGCCTTGCCTCTAGAAGCGGGACAACGCCCCCCGTGCGCGCCGCGGGGGGCGATCAGCTAGCGATCCGGGAGAGCCACATGGCTGACGCCGCCATTCACGGCCACGAGCACGAGGACAACCGCGGGTTCTTCACCCGCTGGTTCATGTCGACCAACCACAAGGATATCGGGATCCTCTACCTCTTCGTCGCCGGGGCGGTCGGGTTCATCTCGGTGCTGTTCACCGTCTACATGCGGCTCGAGCTGATGCATCCGGGCGTGCAGTTCATGTGCGCCGAGGGCGCGCGTCTGTGGCCCGCGGCCGAGGCGGACTGCACCCCGAACGGCCACCTGTGGAACGTGCTGATCACGTATCACGGCGTCCTGATGATGTTCTTCGTCGTGATTCCGGCGCTGTTCGGCGGCTTCGGCAACTACTTCATGCCGCTGCAGATCGGCGCGCCGGACATGGCGTTCCCGCGGATGAACAACCTGTCCTTCTGGCTGTACGTCACCGGCACAGCGCTCGGCGTGGCGTCGATGTTCGCGCCGGGCGGCAACGGCCAGCTCGGCTCGGGCGTGGGCTGGGTGCTGTACCCGCCGCTCTCGACGTCCGAGGCCGGCATGTCGATGGATCTCGCCATCTTTGCCGTCCACGTCTCGGGCGCCTCGTCGATCCTCGGCGCGATCAACATGATCACCACGTTCCTGAACATGCGCGCCCCCGGCATGACCCTCCACAAGGTGCCGCTGTTCTCGTGGTCGATCTTCGTCACCGCCTGGCTGATCCTGCTGGCCCTCCCGGTTCTGGCCGGTGCGATCACCATGCTGCTGACCGACCGCAACTTCGGCACCACGTTCTTCCAGCCGGCCGGCGGCGGCGACCCGATCCTCTACCAGCACATCCTGTGGTTCTTCGGCCACCCCGAGGTCTACATCATCATCGTGCCGGCCTTCGGGATCATCTCCCACGTCGTCGCGACCTTCTCGAAGAAGCCGATCTTCGGCTACCTGCCGATGGTCTACGCGATGGTCGCGATCGGCGTGCTCGGCTTCGTCGTCTGGGCGCACCACATGTACACCGTGGGCATGTCCCTGACCCAGCAGAGCTACTTCATGCTGGCGACGATGGTCATCGCGGTCCCCACCGGCGTGAAGGTGTTCAGCTGGATCGCCACGATGTGGGGCGGCTCGCTGGAGTTCCGGCCGCCGATGCTGTGGGCCTTCGGGTTCCTGTTCCTGTTCACCGTCGGCGGCGTGACCGGCATCGTCCTGTCACAGGCCGGCATCGACCGGGCCTACCACGACACCTACTACGTGGTCGCGCACTTCCACTACGTGATGAGCCTCGGCGCCGTGTTCGGCATCTTCGCCGGCATCTACTTCTACATGCCCAAGATGTCGGGCCGGATGTTCCCGGACTGGGTCGGCCAGGTGCACTTCTGGGCGATGTTCATCGGCGCGAACCTGACCTTCTTCCCGCAGCATTTCCTGGGCCGTCAGGGCATGCCGCGCCGCTACATCGACTACCCCGAGGCGTTCGCGACCTGGAACCTCGTCTCGTCGATCGGCGCCTTCATCGCCTTCGCCAGCTTCGTGTTCTTCATCGTGATGTTCTTCAAGCTGCTGCTGTCGCCGAAGAACGCCACCCAGCCGAACCCCTGGAACGAGTGGGCGGACACGCTGGAATGGACCCTGCCGTCGCCGCCGCCGGAGCACACGTTCGAGACGCTCCCCAAGCAGAGCGACTGGGACCGCGAACACGCCCACTGACCATGGCGCGCGCGGCCACGCCCCGGCGGACGCGCGCGCTCTGGCTGAGCTTCCTTCTCGCCTGCCAGCTGATGCTGGCAGGCGAGTTCGTTTCGGTGGCCCGCGGTCTCGCCGCCGGGCAGCCGGGGCTTCCCTTCTGCCTGGGCGGCGTCACGCTGACGCTGCCGGACGGCGGCGGCGCGACCGTCATGGCCTGCCCGGACGGCATCCTCGCCCTCTCGGCCCTGCCCCCGCCGCCGGCGCCGCCGCTGCGCCCGCCGGGCGCCAGCCCTGTTGCCGCCGTGGCCCTGCCCGCTGCGCCCCCTGCCCCACCACATGCCGTCGCCGGCTTTGCCGCGCGCGCCCCTCCTGTCCCGGTCTGAGACCCGTTCCAGACACCCTTCCACGACAGGAGACCCTCATGGTCCGTACGTTCTCTCTCGCCGCCCTTGCCGCGGCCGCTTTCGCCCTGCCCGCCGCCGCCGAGATCGAGATCCACGATCCGATCGCCGTCGTCGCCTATCCCGGCGCCCCGACCGGCGCCGCCTACCTGACGATCCACAATCACGGCGGTCCCGACGACCGCCTCCTCTCCGCTCGTGCCGACATCGCCCAGAGGACCGAACTGCATGCGACCGAGACGGCCGCCGACGGCACGATGGCGATGGTCGAACAGTCGGATGGCCTGCCCCTGCCCACGGACGGCGAGGTGGTATTCCGGCCCGGCGGCCTGCACGTGATGATGCTGGGTCTTTCGGCGGGCGAGGAGGTCGCGCTCACGCTGGTGTTCGAAACCGCAGGCGAGGTCGCCGTGACGGTGCCGTTCGGAACCCGCAAAGAGGCGATGGACCTGCATGGGACGCCGATGGAAGGCATGGACCACGGCGCTATGGATCACGGCGCGGCCGACGGCGCCGCGGACGCGGCCGACGGCGACTGACGCGGCCGGGGCGCTCCGGGTCGGCGGGAGCGCCCCCGCCTCCGCCCAGAGCAACCGCCCCGGCCCTGAGCCGGGGCCGCGCCCGAGGATGCGCGAGGTCCCGGGTCGGGCCCGGGACGGGTGGTCGTGGGTCTCAACGGCGACGAACCGAGCGCACAGACCGACCCGCCCCGGCCATGAGCCGGGGCCGCGCCCGAGGATGCGCGAGGGCCCGGGTCGGGCCCGGGACGGGTGGTCGTGGGTCTCAACGTCGACGAACCGAGCGCACAGGCCGACCCGCCCCGGCCCTGAGCCGGGGCCGCGCCCGAGAATGCGCGAGGTCCCGGGTCGGGCCCGGGACGGGGTGTCCGTGGTCAAAGGTTCTTCGCCGAGCGAGCGCTGCCCTCGCGCCCGCGCAGATCGCTCCTCGCCGACCGCCCTTACGAGCAGGCCGACTCCGCCCGATTGGCGAAATCGCGGTAGCGGCGCCAGAACGCCTCGGTCGCGCTGTCGTCGCGGGTCCGCGTCTCCTGCGCCTCGTCGGGGTCGTCGAAGAACCGCGCCGCGCGGCGCTGGTCGGCCCGGCTGAGCGTCTGGTTCGCGACGCTCTGGATGCAGCCGCACAGCCGCGGGTTCGCCGCCGACCGGCCGCCGGCCATGCAGGCCTGCCCGATCTCGCCCGAGGCGGTCCCGCCGCCGCAGGATCCGAGGACCGCGAACGCGACCACCGCAAACATCCATCGCATGGGACTGCTCCCGCCTGACCTGCGGCCCGTCCGGCTGTGCCGCCGGTTCGGTCCGCCCTTCTCCTCGCCCGGCACTATGCGGGAGACGGGCGTTCCGCGCAATCGTGGATCCGGTCGCAGTCCGCCTGCGTCAGGCGCGCGCATAGCCGAGGGGCCGGATCGCCGCGGCGATCTCGTCGAGGATGGCGGGGTCGTCGATCGTCGCCGGCACCTTGTACGCCTGCCCGTCGGCGACCTTGGCCATCGCCGCCCGCAGGATCTTGCCCGACCGCGTCTTGGGCAGGCGATCCACCACGACAGCCAGCCTGAACGCCGCCACCGGGCCGATCTCGTCCCGCACGCGCGCAACCTCCTCGCGCACGATGTCCTCGTGCGGCCGGTCGCAGCCCTTGTTGAGGCAGAGGAATCCCATGGGCAGCTGACCTTTCAGCTCGTCCGCGACGCCGATCACCGCGCACTCGGCGACGTCCGGGTGACCCGCCAGCACCTCTTCCATGAGGCCGGTGGACAGGCGGTGGCCCGCGACGTTGATGACGTCGTCGGTGCGGGCCATGATCCACAGGTATCCGTCCGCGTCCTTCATCCCCGCATCCCCGGTCTCGTACCATCCGGGAAAGCGGTCGAGGTAGCTCTTGCGGTAGCGCTCTTCCGCGTTCCACAGCGTCGGCAGCGTGCCGGGCGGCAGCGGCAACTTCACCGCGATGGCCCCGAGCGTGCCGGGCGGCACCTCCGTCCCGTCCTCGCCGAGAATACGCACGTCCCAGCCCGGCATCGCGACGGTGGGCGAGCCGATCTTCACCGGCAGCGCCTCGATCCCGACGGGATTGCCGGCGATGGGCCAGCCGGTCTCGGTCTGCCACCAGTGGTCGTAGACCGGCGTGCCGGTGATCCGCTGCAGCCACTCGACCGTGTCGGGGTCCGCCCGCTCCCCGGCGAGAAAGATCGACCGCAGGCGCGACAGGTCGTGGCCGGCGAGCATCTCGCCCCTGGGGTCCTCGCGCTTCACCGCGCGGAAGGCGGTGGGCGCGGTGAAGAAGGCGGCCACCTTGTGCTCCTCGATCACGCGCCAGAAGGTGCCGGCGTCGGGCGTGCCGACGGGCTTGCCCTCGAACAGGACGGTCGTGTTGCCGGCGATCAGCGGCGCGTAGCAGATGTAGCTGTGGCCGACGACCCAGCCGACGTCCGAGGCGGCCCAGAACACCTCCCCCGGCTCCACCCCGTAGAAGTTCCTCATCGTCCAGTTCAGCGCGACGAGGTGACCGCCCGTCGGCCGCACCACGCCCTTGGGCTGGCCCGTCGTGCCCGAGGTGTAGAGGATGTAGGCCGGGTGGTCGCCCGGCACGGGCACGCAGTCCGCCGGCGCCGCGCCCTCCTGGAACGCCTCCCACTCGTGGTCGCGGCCGGGCGTCAGCGTCCCCGGCTCCTCCGGGCGCTGGAAGATCACGCAGACCTCCGGCTGGTGCCGGGCCTGGGCGAGCGCGGCGTCGAGCAGCGGCTTGTAGTGCACCACGCGCCCCGGCTCGATCCCGCAGGAGCCGGCGAGGATCGCCTTCGGCGTCGCGTCGTCGATCCGCACCGCCAGCTCGTGCGCGGCGAAGCCGCCGAAGACGACGGAGTGGATGGCGCCGATCCGGGCGCAGGCGAGCATCGCGACCACCGCCTCGGGCACCATCGGCATGTAGATCACGACCCGATCGCCGACGCCGACGCCCGCCCGCTGCAGCGCCCCGCCGAGGCGGGCGGTGCGGGCCTGCAGGTCGGCGAAGGTGATCGTCTGCTTCGTCCCCGTGACCGGGCTGTCGTACAGGATCGCCGCCTGCCCGCCCCGCCCCGCCGCGACGTGGCGGTCGACGGCGTTGTAGCAGCCGTTCACCAGCCCGTCGGTGAACCACTCGTAGAACGGCGCGCGGTCGTCCTTGAGCCCGCGCGTGGGAAAGCGGTCCCAGTCGATGGCGCGGGCGGCCTCCATCCAGAACCCCTCGGGGTCGGCCTGCCAGCCCTCGTAGACCTCGCGGTAGCCCATCCGTCCCTCCCTCTCTCCCGTCGCCTGTATGCCGCCCCGCCGGGCCGCCTCGCAAGCCCGGCGGTGTCGCAGGAGGCCCCGCGTCTTGCCAGCCCGCACCGCGGATGCGACGCACAGGGCGCCAGCCGCGGAGACCCCGATGACGCCGACCTTCTGCATCAACCTCGCCCGCCGGCCCGACCGCTGGGCGCGGATCGAGGACCACGCCGCCGCGGCGGGGCTGGCGGTCCGCCGGGTCGAGGCGGTGGACGCCGCCGACCCCGCGGCGCCGGTGCACCCGATCGCCCCCGGCGGCCCGCTCGGCCCGGTGCCGCGCCCGGCGCTGGCCTGCACCGCCTCCCACGCCGCTGCCTGGGCGCGGGTGGTGGAGAGCGGCGCGCCCTGGGCGCTGATCCTGGAGGACGATGCCGAGCTGGCGCCCGACACCGGCGCGGTGGTCGAGGCGCTGGCAGAAGCGGACCCCGCCCTGCCGCTGGTGAAGCTGGAGGCGGGCGGCACCCTGCCCCTCGGCATGCTCTGCGGCCCGGCGCTGATGGAGTGCGGCGACGGCCGGGTGCTGCGCCGGGCGCACCAGCTGGCGACCGACGCGGCGGCCTACATGATCTCGGCCGCGGGGGCGCGGGCGGCGCTGGCGGGGCTGGCGGCGTGCGACGTGCCGGTGGACCACTACCTCTTCTACCCGCGCCGCCGCCGCGGCAGCCTCGGCCTGCCCTTCGGCCTGGTCGACCCCGCACCCGCCCGCCAGCCGCGCACCGACGCCTCGGACATCGCCCCGTCCCGGCGCAAGGGGACGCCGCGGACGAAGCTGACGCGCGGCTGGTACGAGGCGGCGCAAGCGCCGGGCATGCTGCGCGCGCTGGCGGGCGGGGCGCGGGTGCGGAAGGTGGGGTTCCGCTAGGGCAGCGCGAGCGCACAGGCCGAAACGACATCCGCGAAGCTGGCGGAGGTCAGGAACACGGCGAGGGACAGGCCCCCGGCGACGGCGAGGAACAGGGCGGAAAGGGTGCGCATCGGACGGCTCCGGTCGGGGACGGAGCTGATACGGACGAGCGCGCGCCCTCCGTCGGACGTCAGGCGTCGGGCATCCCGTTCGGCGGCGCGCGGACGACGCCGCGGCGGGGGCGGTTCCGCTCCTCGTTCCAGAACGGATCGTCGCGCTTGATCCAGCGGGCGGTGACGAGGCTCGCGGGGATCGTCAGCACCAGCCCGACGGCGACGGCGAGCGCGATCGCCTGCCAGGAATACCAGCCGAGCACGAGCACGACGATCAGCGCCGTCCCGGTCAGCGCGGCGCCCCAGATCATGTGCAGGAAGACGGACATACGGAACATGGACGGACCTCCTTTTCTGACGGAGGAACGGCCGCCCGGCCCGGCCGGTTCCGGCAGACGGGGTACGGAAGGTGGGGTTCCGCTAGGGCTGCAGCGCGAGGGCGCAGACCGGAGCGACGTCCGCGAATCTGGCGGAGGTCAGGAATACGGCGAGGGACAGGCCCCCGGCGACGGCGAGGAAGAGGGCGGAAAGGGTGCGGATGGGGCGGCTCCGGTTGGGGACGGAGCTGATACGGACGGCGGTGCGGGTTCCGTCGCGGCGGAAGGACGTGGAAATCGACAGCCATTCTCGCTATCTTTGCGCATGCCGACAATTTTCCGTCATGCCGGCTTCCGGTTCTTCTTCTACTCGAACGAGGGCCATCCGAGGGAGCCGGTGCATGTTCATGTGGCGCGGGGCGGCGGCGAGGCGAAGCTCTGGGTGCGGCCGGTGCAGGTCGCGCGGAGCGCTGGACTGGATGCCCGGTCGCTGCGCGAGATTGCAGGGATCGTGGCGGAGCGGGCGGACGAGATCGAAAGGGCGTGGCATGAGCATTTCGGCGGATAGCGTGCGGTTCGACGCCGACTCGATGTGGGTGGCCCTGTCGGACGGCCGGACGCTGGGCGTGCCGCTGGCCTGGTTCCCCCGGTTGCTCGCCGCCTCTCCGGATCAGCGGGAGGCGGTGGAGATCAGCCCGTTCGGCCTGCACTGGGAGGTGCTGGACGAGGACATCTCGGTGCCGGGGCTGCTGGCGGGGGAACTGAAACGGTCAACAGTTCCCACTAGCCAATCTATTGATCACTGAACTCATAGATCCAACAAGCTTAGATCGGTGGAATTGGAGGCAAATCGGGAACTACGGCCCGGAGTAATTCGTAGGCTGCTCGAACCGTTCCCGGATGGGCAATTTCAATAACACCAATAATTGAAGCGACAGACCCCACATGAGATAGCGCTGCCCCCCCGACCCTGTAGATAAGCCTGCCAAGCAAGATCGCTCCGTGGAAGACTGTAGTCTTGAGCCTCGCCATCCGCAGCTGTCGCGTACTCGGATCGTTTGAACTCCTAACCCCAGCAGCCAATTCGTCAGCCTCAAGCGCAATGTCGCTCACGAGATCGACTATCTGCGGGTCGATACCGGCTGAGTAAGCGCCGTTCACTTCTTCGCGACTGGCGATGCCGTCAAGTTGCTGCGCCGCTGATTTAAACCTCCCGGGGGTGTCGAAAATCTCCCTCTCGGAAACTTTGTCCGCCTTGATCTCACGGGTTTCGTGGAGAATCTGACCGAACAAGCCCCGCATCAGTTCGTCATGTATGGTGAGAAACTGACTTATTTCCTTCATCAAATACGAGTTGAGGGCTTGATCAATGTTTTCATTCGAAAAGACGTACCGAATCAAACTACCTTTTCTTTCTAGAATCCTCGGATTTGGCTCGCGTCGCTTACACTGAGAATGATAACTAATAAAAGCTTTTCTAAAGTACCGTTGCTCTAAATTCGACCCCTCCAGTCTTTCCGAAATTTCCTCTGCCGAATCGGCGGCATCTTCTAGGATTTCCCTCACCCTAGCCTTGTTAGCTGAGTCGAAAAGCTCGAGGTCCGACAAAAAGGGTATCGGCCGCAAAATGCCGGTATCGGGTTCAAATCGAAAGTCGGTCTGCGCAGCCTTTAGGACTGTGCTCGACAGCGTTCTCTCTATTCGCAGGAGTTTAGTATGAACGCTTTCGACCGGCGAAAGGTCCATAGATCGCGCGTAGTCCTCAATAATGCGACGCAGAGGCTCTAGCTCCACTCGACGAAACGAAACACGCTGGCGTGGACCTGACAACCGATCAAGAACAGCCCAAAGCGTGCTGCTTTGGGGATTGGATTTACCGTTTTCCCAGGAGCGGACCGTGTAATCGCTCACGCCCAGTATGCTCGCAAGGTCTTTTCGAGTTAGCCCTGCGCCCTGCCGGAAGTCCCTTAGCTCGACGGAGAATGAGTCGCGATTCATTCTAAACCCTCACCCATCCATCTTCAGCGCCGAAATAAACGCCTCCTGCGGGATCTCCACCTTCCCGAACTGGCGCATCTTCTTCTTGCCCGCTTTCTGCTTGTCGAGCAACTTGCGCTTCCGCGTGGCGTCGCCGCCGTAGCACTTCGCCGTCACGTCCTTGCGCAGCGCCGACAAAGTCTCGCGCGCGATGACCTTGCCGCCGATGGCCGCCTGGATCGGGATCTTGAACATGTGGCGGGGGATCAGGTCCTTGAGCTTCTCGACCATGGCGCGGCCGCGCATCTCGGCCCGGTCGCGGTGGACCATCATGGACAGGGCGTCGACCGGCTCGTCGTTCACCAGGATCTGCATCTTCACGAGGTTGTCCTCGCGATAGCCCGTCAGCTGGTAGTCGAAGCTCGCGTAACCCTTCGTTACCGATTTCAGCCTATCGTAGAAGTCGAACACCACTTCGTTGAGGGGGAGGTCGTAGACGACGAGGGGCCGGGTGCCGGCGTAGGTCAGGTCGGCCTGGATGCCGCGGCGGTCCTGGCAGAGCTTCAGCACGTCCCCGAGGTAGTCGTCGGGGACCATGATCGTCGCCTTGATCCGCGGCTCCTCGATATGGCTGACGAGGGTCAGGTCGGGCATGTCGGCGGGGTTGTGCAGCTCCTTCACCTCGCCGGACTTGAGGTGCAGGCGATAGACCACCGACGGCGCGGTGGTGATGAGGTCGATGTCGTACTCGCGCTCCAGCCGGTCGCGGACGACTTCCAGGTGGAGGAGGCCGAGAAAACCGCAGCGGAAGCCGAAGCCCAGGGCGGCCGAGGTCTCCATCTCATAGGTGAAGGAGGCGTCGTTGAGGGCGAGCTTCTCGATCGCGTCGCGCAGGTCCTCGAAGTCGTTGGCGTCGACGGGGAAGAGGCCGCAGAAGACGACCGGCACCGACGGCTTGAAGCCGGGCAGCGCGGTGGCGGTCTGCTTCTTCTCATGGGTGATCGTGTCGCCGACGCGGGTGTCGCGGACCTGCTTGATCGACGCGGTGAAGACGCCGATCTCGCCGGGGCCCAGTTCGTCGATCTGGGTCATGGCGGGCTTGAGGACGGCAAGCGTGTCCAGCTTGTAGGTCGCCTGCGTCTTCATCATGC
This sequence comes from Wenxinia marina DSM 24838, assembly GCF_000379485.1. Taxonomy (GTDB): domain Bacteria; phylum Pseudomonadota; class Alphaproteobacteria; order Rhodobacterales; family Rhodobacteraceae; genus Wenxinia; species Wenxinia marina. Next base: position 163,010 of record NZ_KB902288.1, on the reverse strand, counting down.
GGATCGTGTCGCCCTTGCGGATGACGCCGTCCATGACGCGGATCAGCACGACGACGCCGAGGTAGCTGTCGTACCAGCTGTCCACCAGCATCGCCTTGAGCGGCGCGTCGCGGTCGCCCTTGGGCGCCGGCAGGCGCTGCACGATCGCCTCCAGCACGTCGGGGATGCCGAGGCCCGTCTTGGCGCTGATCTCGATGGCGTCGTGCGCCTCGATGCCGATCACGTCCTCGATCTGCTCGCGGATGCGGGCCGGCTCAGCCGCGGGGAGGTCGATCTTGTTGAGGACGGGCACGATCTCGTGGCCCGCGTCGATCGCCTGGTAGACGTTGGCGAGGGTCTGCGCCTCGACCCCCTGCGTGGCGTCCACCACGAGGAGCGACCCCTCGACCGCGCGCATGGAGCGCGAGACCTCGTAGGCGAAGTCGACGTGGCCGGGCGTGTCGATGAGATTGAGGACGTAGGTCTGCCCGTCCTGCGCGGGGTAGTCGATGCGGACGGAGTTCGCCTTGATGGTGATCCCCCGCTCGCGCTCGATGTCCATCGCGTCGAGAAGCTGCGCCTTCATGTCCCGCTCGGCCACGGTGCCGGTCAGCTGGATCAGCCGGTCGGCGAGCGTCGACTTGCCGTGGTCGATGTGCGCCACGATCGAGAAGTTGCGGATGCGCGAGAGGTCGGTCATGCGAGGGGCCCCTTTGGATCGGCGTCAGATACCGCAAGCGAGGCGGGGCGGAAAGGGGCCGGGCGCGGGTGCGGCGGATTGCTCGTGCGCAGTGGAGTGACTATTGTAATGCGCAGCACAGGAGGCATCCGATGACCCGTCTGCTCACCAACCAGATCGCCAGCATGACCGAGATGCGGGATCCGCAGAAGGTCCTCGACCGCGCCGGCGGCAAGCCGGTGGCGGTGCTGAAGAACTCGCGCCTGGTCGGGTACTTCGTCCCGGCGGAGGCGGTGCCGGAGGAGGAGATGCGGTACGCGACGAGGGAGGAGGTCTCGGACGTCCTCGCACGGAGGCGCGAGATCGATCAGCCGGTGCTTGACTGGCTCAAGGACAAATGACCTGGCGACTGCTATCGGCCGAGGTGGTGGAGGCGATTCACGACGCGGTCCTGAACGAGAGCGAGCTTCCGGGTCGTGCGCGCGACGAGTCGCTCGAGAGCGCCCTCGCGCGCGTCGATAACCGGCTCGCCTACGGCATGATCGGCGACGTGTTCGACCTTGCGGCCGCCTATGCGGATGCGATCGCCCGCGGGCATTTCTTCAACGACGCGAACAAGCGGGCGGCCTACGAGGCGGCGGTCGTCGTCCTCGAACTGAACGGCACGGCGCTGCAGCTCGACACCGCCGACATCGGCCCGCGGATCGTGGCGCTGGCACAGGGAGCACTGGATCCGGACGACCTGGCGGCAAGGCTCCGGCGGAAAGCGGGCGGGGGCTGACGTCGGCGCTCCGGAACCGCGGCACCCCTCGCGCGCGTAGCGCGGGCGTGATCGGCGGCGCCCTGCCCCCTTGACCTTTCGCCCCTTGGCCTGTTGAAGCGGCGCCATCCCGCCCCTCCCCGACAGACGGTATCCACGCGCGATGGACGATCAGAACAAGAACCTCATCCTCGCCACGGCGCTGAGCTTCCTGGTCATCCTGACCTGGTTCCTGCTGTTCCCGCCCGAGGAACAGGCGCCCGGCACCACCGGCCCCGAGGGCGAGCTGGTCGAGGACCTCGCGCCGAACGACGGCACGATCGGACCCGACGGGACGATGACGCCGGGGGCAGAGGTCGCCGGAGGAGCCGAGGGGCAGGACTCGCCGCAGACCGAGGTCGCGGTGGCCGAGGCGCCCCGGATCGACATCGAAAGCGGCGCGCTTACCGGCTCGATCTCGCTGGAGGGCGGGCGGATCGACGACCTGTCGCTCGCCGACTACCGCCAGACGCTGGACCCCGAGAGCGACCTCGTGCGCCTGCTGTCGCCGGTGGGCGGCGAGCTGCCGTACTATGCCCTCCACGGCTGGATCGGCGGCGAGGGGACGGGCGAGGTGCCCGGTCCGAACACCGTCTGGGAGGTCGAGAGCGGCGAGACGCTGGGGCCGGACAGCCCCGTCACGCTGGTCTGGGAAAACGGCGCCGGCCTGACCTTCCGCAAGACCTTCGCCGTGGACGAGCGGTACATGTTCACCGTCACCCAGTCGGTCGAGAACGCCACCGACGCCGAGCTGTCGCTGCGGCCCTACGGCCTCGTCGCGCGGCACGGCCTGCCCGACAGCAACGCCTTCTTCATCCTGCATGAGGGCGTCGTGCGGATGTCGGACGGCGAACTGGAGGAGATCGACTACGACGATCTCGAGGATTTCGCCGTCGAGGAGGGCCGGACCGAGGTCGCCGCCGACGGCTGGATCGGCTTTACCGACAAGTACTGGATGACGACCCTGATCCCAGAGCCGGGCACGCCCTTCCGCTCGGTCGCCCGCTACGGCAACGGCGTCTACCAGACCGAGGCGATCCAGCCGGCGCTGACCGTGGCGCCGGGTGCGACCGCCGAGGCGTCCTCGATGCTGTTCGCCGGCGCCAAGGAGTGGGAGGCGATCCACGCCTACGAGGAAGGCGGCGTCCAGGGCTTCGTCGACTCGATCGACTGGGGCTTGTTCTTCTTCCTGACCAAGCCGATCTTCCGCGTCCTGCACTTCCTCAACGGCCTCATCGGCAACATGGGCTGGTCGATCATCGTCCTGACCCTGCTGATCAAGACCGTCCTCTTCCCGCTCGCCCGCAAGTCCTACATCTCGATGGCGCGGATGAAGGAACTCCAGCCCGAGATGGAGAAGCTGAAGGAGCAGGCGGGCGACGACCGCCAGAAGCTCCAGCAGGGGATGATGGAGCTGTACCGCAAGAACAAGGTGAACCCGGCCTCGGGTTGCCTGCCGATCCTGCTGCAGATTCCGATCTTCTTCTCGCTCTACAAGGTGATCTTCGTCACGATCGAGCTGCGGCATGCGCCCTGGATCGGCTGGATCCGCGACCTCAGCGCGCCCGACCCGTCCTCGATCCTGAACCTGTTCGGCCTGCTCCCCTACGGCACGCCGGATCCGTCCTCGTTCTTCTTCATCTTCTCGCTGGGCGTGCTGCCGATCCTCCTCGGGATCTCGATGTGGCTGCAGCAGAAGCTGAACCCGGCGCCGCCGGATCCGACGCAGCGGATGATCTTCGCGTGGATGCCGTGGGTCTTCATGTTCATGCTGGGCAGCTTTGCCAGCGGCCTCGTCATCTACTGGATCGCGAACAACACGATCACGTTCCTGCAGCAGTACACGATCATGCGGCTGCACGGGCACAAGCCCGATGTGTTCGGCAACATCCGGTCCGGCTTCCGCCGGAGCGAGCCGGCGACGGCGAACGCCGACAAGGCGCCGAAGAAGGGCAAGTGAGCACGCTGCCCTTCCCTCTGTCGCCGCCGCCCGAGGCCGAGGCCGAGGAGGCGGGCCGCCGGCTGTTCGCCGGCGAGGTGACGTTCCTCAAGGGCGTCGTCGCGATGGACGGCCTGCCGCCGGCGGACCGGCCCGAGGTGTGTTTCGCCGGACGGTCGAATGTCGGGAAATCGTCGCTCATCAACGCGCTGACGGGCCGCAAGGGGCTGGCGCGCGCGTCGAACACGCCGGGGCGCACGCAGGAGATCAACTTCTTTGAGCTGGGGACCAGCCACTACCTCGTCGATCTGCCCGGCTACGGCTTCGCCGAGGCGCCGAAGCCGGTGGTGGAGAAGTGGCAGCGCCTGCTCAAGGCCTACCTCGCCGGACGGCCGTCGCTGCGGCGGGCGTTCGTACTGATCGACGCGCGGCACGGGGCCAAGGCGGTGGACGAGGAGATCATGAAGCTCCTCGACGGGGCGGCGGTGCCGTTCCAGGCGGTGCTGACCAAGGCCGACAAGACGCGGGGGCGCGAGCTGGAGGCGTCGCTGGACAAGACCCGCAAGGTGCTCGCCACGCACCCGGCGGCGTTTCCCGAGATCGCGCTGACCTCGTCCGAGAAGGGCGAGGGGCTGGCGACGCTGCGCGCGGCCATCGCCGCCCTCTGAGGCTTGCCCGCGGGCGACAGGGTGCTATCCCTGGCAGGCCACAGCATGAGACAGCAGAACATGGACCGTGACTGGACCCTGACCGCCCGTACCCTGTCCGAGGCGCTCCCATACCTGCAGCGCTATTCCGGCGCGATCGTCGTGGTGAAGTTCGGCGGCAACGCGATGGGCGGCGTCGAGGAGATGGCGGACTTCGCCCGCGACGTGGTGCTGATGCGGCAGGTGGGCCTCAACCCGGTCGTCGTCCATGGCGGCGGGCCGATGATCAACGACCTGCTGAAGCGGCTGGGGATCGAGAGCACCTTCGTCCGCGGCAAGCGCGTCACCGACAAGGCCACCGTCGAGGTGGTCGAGATGGTGCTGACCGGCCTCGTCAACAAGCGGATCGTGCAGGCCATCATGGACGAGGGCGGCCGGGCGGTGGGCCTGTCGGGCAAGGACGACGATCTGATCGTTTGCGAGGCGGACGATCCCGAGCTGGGCTTCGTCGGCCGGCCGATCGAGATGAACGTGCAGGTGCTGCGCGACCTCTTCGCCGCCGGCATCATCCCGGTCATCGCGCCGGTGGCGACGGGGATGGACCCCAACGAGACGTTCAACGTGAACGGCGACACGGCGGCGGGCGCCATCGCGGGGGCGCTGAAGGCGGACCGCCTGCTGTTGCTGACCGACGTGCCGGGCGTGAAGAACGCCGAAGGCCAGGTGATGACGCAACTGACGCCCGAGAACGTGCGCGACATGATCGCGGACGGGACCATCGCGGGCGGCATGATCCCCAAGGTGGAGACGGCGCTGAAGGCGATCGAGGAGGGGGTGCGTGCGGTCGTCATCCTCGACGGGCGGCTGCCGAACGCGACCCTGCTGGAGCTGTTCACCGACCACGGCGCGGGCTCGATCATCCGGTCGAGCGCGCCGCGGGTGACGCCGCGCGGTCCGTGACGCCGGCGGACGCGGACCGCGCCGCCCGACGGGTGGGACTGGCGGTCCTCGGCGGGCTGAACACGCCGGAGGGGCATCCCCTGCGGCCCGGTACGGCCGAGGCGGTACTGCTGCTGGGGCCGGACGAGCCGGCCTTCTGGGACATCCTGCGGGCCAGCGCGGAATGGCGCGACGGGGCGCCCGATCCGGTGGACCGCTGGTCGGTCCGGGTCGGCTCCGCGCTGGCGGCGGAGCTCGGCGCCGAGGCGCTGTTCCCGTTCGGCGGGCCGCCCTGGCAGCCGTTCATTGGCTGGGCGACCGCCTCCGGCTGTGCGGTGCCCTCGCCGGTCACGCTGCTCGTGCATGCCGCAAGGGGCCTGTTCGTCTCCTTCCGCTGCGCGCTCGCCTTCCCCGTCGCGATGGACATCCCCCCTGCCCCGCCCCGTCCCTGCGAGACCTGCGCGCGCCCGTGCGAAACCGCGTGCCCGCCGCGGGCGCTCACCACCGCCGGCTACGACGTGGCGGCCTGCCACGCCTGGCTCGACCGGCCCGAGGGGCGGGAGTGCCGGGAGGGCGGGTGCCTGGTGCGGCGGGCCTGTCCGGTGGGCGCGGAGTTGCGGCTGCCGGCGCAGTCGGCGCACCACATGGCCGCGTTCCATCCATGAGCCTGCGGCTGGTCCTGATCCGCCACGCGAAGTCAGCCTGGGGCCAGCGAGGCCTCGCCGACCGCGACCGGCCGCTGGACGACCGCGGACGGCGGGCCGCGCCCCGGATCGGAGGGTGGATCGCCGGGCGGGCCGCGCCGGACGAGGCGCTGGTGTCGGACGCGCTGCGCACCCGGCAGACGTGGGAGCTGATCGCGGCGAAGATGCCCGCGCCGGCGAAAGCCTGGCTGCTGCCCGACCTCTACCTCGCGGAGGCGGACGAGATGCTGCGGGTGCTGCACGGGGCGTCGGGCCGGGTGGTGGCGATGGTGGGCCACAATGACGGGATCGCCCAATTCGCCGCGGCGCTGGCGGCGGCGCCGCCCGATCACCGCCGCTTCGCCGACTATCCGACCGGCGCGACCACGATCCTCGACTTCGACGCGAGCCGTTGGGGCGACGTCGGCTATGGTGCGGGCACCGTCACCGACTTCGTCGTGCCGCGCGATCTTGAATAGATTGCCGCCGTCTGCGCATCTCCGCACATGGCAGGCGCGGGGGCAGAGGGAGGCGGAGGCGCCGTCGCGCGCTATATTGCCCGCCGTCAGTTCCGCAACTTCCAGGGAGTCTCCGATGACGAAGGTCCTCGTCCTGTTCTACTCGACCTACGGCACCAACCACGGCATGGCGCAGGCGGCCTTAGAGGCGGCCGAGGCGGCCGGCGTCGAGGCGCGGCTGCGCCGTATTCCCGAGACCGCCCCGCAGTCGGTCATCGACGGCCAGGAGGCCTGGAAGGCCGAGGCCGAGCGTCAGAAGGACATCCCCGAAGTCACGCCCGACGACCTGGAATGGGCCGACGCGCAGTTCTGGTCGGTGCCGACCCGCTATGGCGGCATGGCCAGCCAGGCCCGCGCCTTCATCGACACGCTCGGCCCGCTCTGGCAGCGGGGCGGCATGGTGAACGCCACCGTCACCGGGGTGACGTCCGCGATGAACGTCCATGGCGGGCAGGAGACGACGCTGATGAACCTCTACATCAGCGCGATGCACTGGGGCGCAGTGATCGTCGCGCCGGGCTATGCCGACCCTCTCAAGTTCGAGGACGGCGGCAACCCCTACGGCTATTCGAAGCAGCCGGGCGAGCTGGACGAGACCGGGCGCAAGTCCATCACGTTCCAGATGAACCGACTGATCGAGATCACCAGGAAGATCCGCGGCTGACGCCAGCGGGACGGAAATGCGAGGGGCGGCGCCGGGCGCCGCCTCTTCGCGTGTCCGGCCATCCGTCGGCTCAGTGGCCGAGGATCTGGCTCAGGAACAGCTTGGTCCGGTCCGACTGCGGATTGTTGAAGAACTCCCGCGGCTCGTTCTGTTCGATGATCTGGCCCTGGTCCATGAAGATCACCCGGTTCGCGACCGCCTGGGCGAAACCCATCTCATGGGTGACGCAGATCATCGTCATCCCCTCCTCGGCGAGCTCGATCATCGTGTCGAGCACCTCCTTGATCATCTCGGGATCGAGGGCCGAGGTCGGCTCGTCGAACAGCATGATCCGCGGCCGCATGCACAGCGACCGCGCGATGGCGACCCGCTGCTGCTGGCCGCCGGACAGCTGGCCGGGATACTTGTTCGCCTGGTCGGGGATCTTCACCTTGGTCAGGAAGTGCATCGCCGTCTCTTCGGCTTCGCGCTTGGGCACCTTGCGGACCCAGATCGGCGCCAGCGTGCAGTTCTCGAGGATGGTCAGGTGCGGGAACAGGTTGAAGTGCTGGAAGCACATCCCGACCTCGGACCGGATCTTGTCGATGTTCTTGAGATCCGACGACAGCTCGGTCCCGTCGACGATGATCCGCCCGGACTGGTGCTCCTCCAGCCGGTTGATGCAGCGGATCAGCGTCGACTTGCCCGACCCCGACGGCCCGCAGATCACGATCCGCTCGCCGCGATAGACGCTGAGGTTGATGTCCCGCAGCACGTGGAACGTGCCGTACCACTTGTTCATGTCGGTGATCTCGATCGCGAGCTCGTCCGAGACCCTCATCTGGCTCCGGTCGATCTCGCGCGCTTCGATGGACGTGTCGGTCATTGCCAAAGGCTCCCTTAGCGGTGCTCGCGCGCGAGCTTCTTCTCGAGGTAGAGCGAGTAGCGGCCCATCGAGTAGCAGAAGATGAAGAACAGGACCCCGATGAACACGAACAGCTCCCAGTAGATGCCGTTCCAGTCGGTCGAGGCGCGGATGGCATTCGAGAAGCCGATCGGGTCGAGCAGGCCGATGAACACCACCAGCGTCGTGTCCTTGAACAGGCCGATGAAGGTGTTGACGATGCCGGGGATCGAGATCTTGAGCGCCTGCGGCAGGATGATGAGCCGCATCGACTTCCAGTAGTCGAGGCCGAGCGCGTCGGCCGCCTCGTACTGGCCCTTGGGCAGCGCAGCAAGGCCGCCGCGGACCACCTCGGCGATGTAGGCCGACGAGAACAGCGTCACCATGATGATGACGCGCAGCGTGATGTCGAACGTCGTGCCCGGCGGCAGGAAGTAGCCCAGGATCAGCTGCGCGGTGAACAGCCAGACGATCAGCGGCACGCCGCGGATCGTCTCGATGAACCCGACCGACACCTTGTTGATGAGGAACAGGTCCGACTGCCGCCCCAGCGCCAGGAGGATGCCCAGCGGCATCGACAGGATGATGCCGGAGAGGCCGATGATGATCGACAGGAGGAACCCGCCGAGGTCGCGGCTCTCCACCCGCTCCAGCCCGATGGGGATCAGGCCGCCCGCCTCGGTCGCGGCGAGGCCGGCGACGAAGTACCAGTACAGGATCGGGACGATGATCGCGGCGATCAGGGCGAGGATCGGCCCGGCCACGGGTGCAAGAAAACGCCAGACGAGCCAGCCGATGACGAAGCCGAGGGCGATGAAGATCGGCCCCCAGATCGAGCCGCCCCAGATCAGGAAGAACATCACGAACGGCGACGCGGCGGTGAACCACAGCATCCGCTTCGGCAGGCCGGGGAACAGCACCGGCGCGAGCGCGACGAAGAACGCGACCAGCGCCAGCACGGGCCGCCAGTACTGGTCCTGCGGGTAGAAGCCGAAGAGGAGCTGCTGCCAACGGTCGGCGATGACGGCGAAGCAGGCCGCCTCGGCGTCGGGGCCGAGCGTGGCGTCGCGGATCTCGCGGCACTCGCTCAGGCTGCTCGCGTCCCAGATGCCGTTGAGGAACCACGGCGCGACGTGGCTGACGACGTACCAGATGAAGTAGATCGACAGTATCGTCAGGATCGCGTTCAGCCAGGACGAGACCAGGTTCTCCCGGACCCACTTGACCGCCCCCCGCTCCTTCGTGGGCGGTTCGGCAGGCGGCAGCATGCTTTCGCGGACGAAGCGGACGGTTTGCGCGTGCGTGTCGCTCATGTCTCAGCGCTCCCTCAGCTTCACGCGGTTGTTGTAGACGTTCAGCACGCCCGAGATCAGCAGCGACAGCGCCAGGTAGAAGCTGCCGAGGAGGAGCATGCCCTCCAGCTCTCGTCCCGTCTGGTTGATCGTGATGCCGCCCAAGGTCGCGCGGACGTCCATGTAACCGACCGCGATGGCGAGCGAGCTGTTCTTGGTCAGGTTCAGGTACTGCGAGATCAGCGGCGGGATGATGACGCGCAGGGCCTGCGGCAGGATGACGAGGCGCATCGTGCGGTTCGGCCGCAGGCCGAGGGCGAACGACGCCTCGCTCTGTCCCCGCGAGATGGCGAGGATGCCGCCGCGCACGATCTCGGCGATGAAGGCGCCGGTATAGAGCGACAGCGCCAGCCACAGCGCGATCAGCGAGTTGCGGACCTGCAGGCCGCCCTCGAAGTTGAAGCCGCCGAGGACGGGGACGTCGAACTCCACGGGGTTGCCGGCGCGGGGCGAATCCGTCAGGGCGAAGCCGCCGGCCGGGACCGTCGCCGGATCGGTGCCGGGGGGCAGCGAGACGAGGTTGCACTCGCCCGCCTCGGCGCGGGCGATCGCGTCCTCGGGGCCGGAGACGGGCACGAGGTCGAACGCGGCGGGGCCGCCGCGCAGCAGGCGGCGGGTCAGCAGCGCCTCGGTCGTGCCGGGCACCACGCAGGCGGAGACGCGGCCGTCGGGGCCGAGGGTTTCGGCGAAGGTGGCGAAGTCCTGGTCGGCCGCGCCGCCGTAGGCGATCAGCGTCTGCCGGTCGGACACGAACGCCATGACGAGGAAGACGAGGATCGTCGGCACGAAGAACAGCGCGAGCGACACGGTGAAGGTCGGCGCGATCTGGCCCGTCCTCTCCTGCCGGGCGGCGGCCCAGCGGCGGTAGCCGAAGATCGCGACCAGCGAGGCGAGGAACACGATCAGCAGCGCCAGTGCGCCGGAGCCCCAGACCGGGGCCGGGATGAACACGCCGCGGTTCGTGATGGCGATCGTGTCGCCGAGCAGCATCGACGCGCCCGAGGTCCCGTCGTCCAGCACGCGGAAGTCGCGGGGCTGCGGCGTCGCCTCGGTCATCACCGCGAAGATCAGGACGATCCACAGCAGCAGCGGCACGTTGCGGAAGCCCTCGACGTAGACCGCCATCAGCCTGGCGACGATCCAGTTCTTGGACAGGCGCAGGACGCCCGCGATGACGCCGAGGACGGTCGCGGTGATGCAGCCCAGGAAGGCGACGAGAAGGGTGTTGAGGATGCCGACGATGGCGGCGCGGCCGTGACTCATCGAGTTGTCGTACTCGATGAGCATCTGGTTGATATCATAGCCGGCGCGGGCACCGAGGAACCCGAAGTCGAAGTCCTTGCCGAGCAGCGCGAGGTTCTGGACCGTGTTGCTGATGAGCCACCAGAAGGCGGCGACCAGAAGGATCAGCGCGATGACCTGGATCGTGATCGATCGGTACCGCGTGTCGTAGATGAGCTGGCTGAGCCGGAATCCCGAGCGATGCGGGTCGGTCGACGTGGTCGTCGCCATGGTGTCTCCCCGGTGGGCCGCCTCGGCGGATACCGCGCCGGTTGCTCCGGCTGCGTCCCGCGTCGCGGCATTCTTCCTTCCCCTGGCGGGCCGTTGTCCCCCGGCCCGGCGCTCTTTGCGGCGCCCTGAAAGAACCGGGGCGCGGCCTGTGCCGCGCCCCGGGTCGTGGTCTTAGCGGAACGGCGGCGCGTAGAGCAGGCCGCCTTCGGTCCACTGCGCGTTCAGGCCGCGCGCCAGGCCGATCGGGGTCGACTCGCCGATGTTCTGTTCGAACAGCTCACCGTAGTTGCCGACGGCCATGATCGCGTTCTGGGCCCAGTCGTTCTCGAGCCGGAACATCGCGCCCAGCTCGCCCTCGGTGCCGAGCAGGCGGTTGATCTCGGGGTTGTTGGTCCCCGCCGCCAGTTCCTCGACGTTGGCCGAGGTGACGCCGTACTCTTCGGCCGCGATCAGCGCGTTCAGCGTCCAGCGGGCGATGTCGCCCCACTCGTTGTCGCCGTGACGGACCAGCGGGCCCAGCGGCTCCTTCGAGATGATCTCGGGCAGGATCACGTGATCGCCCGGATTCTCGAACGTGGCGCGGGTCGCGGCGAGGCCGGACGCGTCGGTCGTGTAGACGTCGCAGGCACCGGCGAGGTACTGCTGCTGCGCCTCGGCGTTGGTCTCGATCGGCACCGGCTCGTAGCTGATGTTGTTCACGCGGAAGAAGTCCGCGAGGTTCAGCTCGGTCGTGGTGCCGGTCTGGATGCAGACCGTCGCGCCGTCGAGGTCCTTGGCCGACGTCACGCCGAGGGCGCGCGGCACCATGAAGCCCTGGCCGTCGTAGTAGTTCACGCCGACGAATTCGAACTTGAGGTCGACGTCGCGGCTGAAGGTCCAGGTGGTGTTGCGCGCAAGCAGGTCGATCTCGCCCGAGGCCAGTGCGGTGAAGCGGGTCTGACCGGTCGTCGGGACGAAGTTGACGGCTTGCGGGTCGCCCAGCACGGCGGCGGCCACGGCGCGGCAGATGCCGACGTCGAAGCCCTCCCACTCGCCGTTCGCGTTCGGCGCGGCGAAGCCGACGAGGCCCGTGGTGACGCCGCAGTTCAGGGTGCCGCGCTCGCGCACGTCATCCAGAGTGGCTGCCGACGCAACCCCGGCCGCGAGACCGGCGACGGTCAGCGCACCGAAGAAAACGGATCTGGTCATTGTTTACCTCTTCCTGATTTCCGGCCCGCAATGTTCCCGGCGGGTCGGCTTTTTGTTGTCCCGACGCTCCCTGTACGCCGGATGCGGGGGCCGGGCGCCCCACGACGCTCACAGGTTGGGCGGATCGCCGTTGGAGGTCAATACCGAGTTGCCCCCAGATTGACGCCGCGTCCCCCCATGTTTGAAGGGTTTCGGGCGCTGTGCGCCCCGCGCGCGGTCAGTCCTGATCGGAAACGAGGCGAAGGAAGCGGGCGGCGTCCAGGAAAGCGGCACGTTTCAGACGGGCATGTTCCGCCGCCTCCTCGTCCTCGCCCCACTGCTCGGCCTGCCAGTCCTCGTCGATGCGGCTGAGGGTCCACGCCTCCTCGGGCGGCAGGGCGCCCTTCAGCACCGCGAGCCCCAGGACGAGGGAGCCGGACAGCGTGACGAACTCGTGCGCCGCCGACAGGCGGTAGGGGTCCAGCGCGTGCAGCTCGGCCGCGAGTGCGGCGAGGGCGCCGGGATCCTGCGTGACCGGGATCACGCCCGTCGCGACCTCGAGCCGGGCGCCGAATGTGGCCGCGGCCCAGTCGAGCCAGGGCTGCCAGCCGGCGCCCTGCCGCGCGACCAGCTCGGCCGGGGTGTCGGCGCGGTAGCAGAGGAGGTCGGTGGCGCCGTACTCGGCCAGCATGTCGGCGACCGCCGCCGTCTCGGGCGCGACCTTGTCGATGGCGGAGTTCGCGGTGCGGGTCAGCGGCATGGTGCCGGGATCGACGTGGCCCTCCTGCGCGTCCCACTCGGCCGCGATGCCGTCCGCCAGGGCCCGGGTCGGCACCGCGAGCGGCGCCTTCGACGGCGTGCGCACGGGGCGCCCGTCGAGGAGGATGGCCCAGCCGGCCTCCGTCTCCGCGACCGTGGCCGCGTCCCAGAACCGCTTCAGCGCCCAGCCCGAGCCGCTCATGCCGGCGCCCTCCACAGGTCGTCCAGCGCCGCGTGCAGCTCGTCGAAGCGGTCGATCACGCGGGTCGCGCGCAGGCTGTCCGCCGGGTGGTAGCCCCAGGCGACGCCGACGCTGCGCACGCCGGCATTCCGGGCCATGTCCATGTCGATGGTCGTGTCGCCGACCATCACCGCATCCTCCGCCGCCACGCCGGTCTCGGCCAGGCAGGCGAGCAGCATCGACGGGTCGGGCTTGGACGGGTGCAGGTCGGCGGTCTGCAGCGTCGTGAAGTGCGGCAGCAGGCCGTGCTCCTTCAGCACCGCGTCGAGGCCCCGCCGCGCCTTGCCGGTCGCGATTCCAAGCAGGGTCCAGGGGTCCGCCGCAAGCCGCACCACCGCCTCGGCCGCGCCGGGATACAGAGGGCTGCCGACCGCGGCGCCGTCCCGCTCTCGCGCGCCGAGATAGGCGGCGCGGTAGCCGTCCACCAGCGCGTCGCGGTGCCGCGCGTAGATGGCCGGCGACAGGCGCGCAAACGCGACGTCGAGCGAGAAGCCTATGATGGAGCGGATCGCCGCCTCGGTCGGGGGCGCCTCGCCGACGCCCGCATAGGCCGCCTCCATCGCCGCGACGATGCCGCCGGCGCTGTCGACGAGGGTTCCGTCGACGTCGAACACGACGAGCCGCAGGCGGCTCATGCCTCCTCCTCGAACGGATCGTCGGGGGCCTCGGCGGGCTGCCAGCCGAAGAAGTCCCAGGTCTTGACCATATGGTCCGGCAGGGGCGCGGTCAGGGTCAGGATCTCTCCCGTCACCGGATGCTCGACGGTGAGGGAGCGGGCGTGCAGGTGCAGCCGCCGCCCGACCTCGGGCCCGAGGCCGGCGCCCCAGCCGTCGCCGAGATTCTCCTGCCCCTGCCCGCCGTACTTGCCGTCGCCGACGATGGGATGGCCGATCTCGGCCATGTGGGCGCGCAGCTGGTGGGTGCGGCCTGTCACCGGCTCCAGCGCGACCCAGGCGACGCGGGTCGCCAGTCCCTCGATCACCGCGTAGTCGGTGACGGCGCGCTTGGCGCCCTCGGTGCGCGCGACCTCGTCGGGCAGGATGCAGCGCATCTTCTCGCCCTCGCCGCGGGCGCCGGCCTTCACCAAGCCATACTTGATGGTGCCCTTGCGCGGGGTCGGCACGCCCGCGACGGCGGCCCAGTAGACCTTGCGGACGTTGCGGTGGCGCAGCGCCTCGGACAGGCGGCGGGCGACGCGGTCGGTACGCGCGAGCAGCAGCAGGCCGGACGTGTCCTTGTCCAGCCGGTGCACCAGCTTGGGCCGCTCCTTGTAGCCGAACATCAGCGCCTCGGAGAGGCCGTCGACGTGGCGATCGCCGAGGCCGGAGCCGCCCTGCGTCGGCAGGCCGGCAGGCTTGTTGAGGGCGATGACGTGCTGGTCCTTCCAGATCACCGCGTCCTGGATCATCCGCGCATCTGCGTCCGTCACCCTCGGCTTCGCGGTCGGGGGCGGCGGGGCGGTGTCGGGCAGCGGCGGCACGCGGACCTGGCTGCCCGCCGCGACGCGCGTGCTGGACTTGACCCGGCCGCCGTCGATCCGCAGCTCGCCCTTGCGGCACATCTTCTCGATCAGGCCCTGGGTCAGCTGCGGGAACCGCTTCTTGAGCCAGCGGTCGAGGCGCTGGTCGGCGTCGTCCTCGCCGACGGTGATCGTCTGCACGCCGCTCACGCCGCCACCCCGCGGCCGAGCCACAGGCCGGCGAGCAGCGCCGCGATGGAGACGCCGACGCTGAGGGTCACGTAGGCGGCCGCGGCGGCGGGCTGCCCGCGTTCCCACAGGGTAACCGCCTCCAGCGAGAAGGACGAGAAGGTGGTGAAGCCGCCGAGGAGGCCGGTGAGGAGAAAGGGGTTCAGGTGGGCGAGACCCGCGCGACCGAGGGACGACACGAGAAGGCCCATCAGGAAGGAGCCGAGGACGTTTGCCGTCAGTACGCCCAGCGGGAAGCCCGCGACCCCGTGCAGGCGCGCGATCCCGACACCGGTGAGGTACCGGGCCGAGGCGCCGATCGCGCCGCCGAGAGCGACCTGGAGAGTGGTGGCGAGCATGGGCGCGGTCTGTTGGGACGAGGGGCGAAAGTCAAGGAGGACGGGGCGGCGGGTGTGTCGGACTTCCAATCGACCGACGCGCCCCGGCCTTGCGCCTGGGCCTCGCGCAGATCAGGCGCCCGGCCCCGCAGGGCGAGGTCCCGGGTCAGGCCCGGGACGTGTGCCCTGCCTCCGGACGCCCGCCCCAGCCGGGTCAGGCCCGGGACGGGTGCCCTGTCTCCGGACGCCCGCCCCGGCCCCGAGCCGGGGCCCGGCGCGGATAAAGGTGCAGCGCGCCGCCGGGCGAAGTTCCGGGTCAGGCCCGCTACCTGCCGGCTCCGCCCCTTGCGACCTCCCCCGCCAGCGAGCGGAGGAAGCGGTGGGCCTCGGGGGCGCGCGTGGCGAGGGCGGCGAGGGCGGCTTCGTCGGCAGGGTCGGCGGAGAGGGACGAGAGGAGGCGGCGGCGGTCGGCCTCGGCGGGGGCGGACAACGGCAGGCGCCCGGCGAGGACGAGGAGGTCGAGGGCGGCGTGGACGGCGCGCACGTCGCGGAAGGCGCTGGCGATGCGCTCGGCCACCTGCGGCCCGTCGCGCCAGCTCTGCCCCGCGAACAGCCCCTGCATCAGCCGCTGCCCCGCGCCCTGGCAGTCGAAGCGGACGCAGCCATGCATCCCCTCCTCCGCCAGCCGGTCATGGACGGTGCAGCGGGTCCCGCAGAGGTGCCGGCACCCCTGCCCCGCCGGCTTGTCGAAGGCGAACATCTCCCCTTCGTCGAACGCCAGAAGGGAACAGCAGAGCGCGTCGCAGCGCGTGCAGTCCGGCGTCAGATCCGGCAGCGTCACCTGCCGCGCTTCTCGCGCAGGCCGGCGAACCAGTCGACCCGCTTCTTGAGGTCCCGCTCGAACCCGCGGTCGACCGGCAGGTAGTAGACGCCCCGTTTCATCCCGTCGGGGAAGTAGTTCTGCCCCGAGAACGCGTCCTCGGCCTCGTGGTCGTATTCGTAGCCCGCCCCGTAGCCCTGCTCCTTCATCAGCTTCGTCGGTGCGTTGCGGATGATCTTGGGCGGCGGCTCGGACCCGCTCTGCTTCGCCGCGGCCATCGCGGCCTTGTAGGCGCCGTAGGCGGCGTTCGATTTCGGCGCGAGGGCGAGGTAGATCACCGCCTCGGCGAGCGCCAGCTCTCCCTCCGGGCTGCCGAGCCTCTCGTAGGTCTCCCACGCGTCGAGGCACAGGCGCTGCGCCTGCATGTCGGCGAGGCCGATATCCTCCACCGCCATGCGGGTGATGCGGCGGGCGAGGTAGCGGGGCTCCTCGCCCCCGGCCAGCATCCGGGCCAGCCAGTAGAGGGCGGCGTCGGGGTCGCTGCCGCGGACGGATTTGTGCAGGGCGGAGATGAGGTTGTAATGCTCCTCCCCCGACTTGTCGTAGAGCGTGGCGCGGCGGGTCAGCCGCTTCTGCAGGTCGGCGGTGGTGAGCTTGCCCTCGCCCGTCCAGCCGGTCACCTGCTCGATCAGGTTCAGCAGCGCCCGCCCGTCGCCGTCCGACATCTCCAGCAGCGCCTCGCGGGCGCGGGCGTCGAGCGGCAGGGCGCGCCCCAGCTCCTTCTCCGCCCGCTGGGCGAGCAGCTCCAGATGGGCAAGGTCCAGCCGCTCCAGCACCAGCACCTGCGCACGGGAGAGGAGCGCGGCGTTCAGCTCGAACGAGGGGTTCTCGGTCGTGGCGCCGACGAGGAGGATCGTGCCGTCCTCCATGTGCGGCAGGAAGCCGTCCTGCTGCGCCTTGTTGAAGCGGTGGATCTCGTCGACGAACAGCAGCGTCCCCTGCCCGTTCCGATGCCGGATCTTCGCCGCCTCGAACACCTTCCGCAGCTCGGGCACGCCGGTGAAGATCGCGCTGATCTGGACGAAGTGCAGGTCGGTCTCGCGCGCCAGCAGGCGGGCGATGGTCGTCTTGCCGACGCCGGGCGGACCCCAGAAGATCAGCGACGACAGGTTGCCGGAGGCGAGCATCGCGCCGAGCGGCGCGTCGGGGCCGAGGACATGCTCCTGCCCGATCACCTCGGCCAGGGATTGCGGGCGCAGACGGTCGGCCAGCGGGCGCGGGCCCGCCGCGGCCGCGGGGGCCGGGCCGTCGTCGTCGCCTCTGTCGAACAGATCCGCCATGGCGCGACCTTAGGCGGACGGCCCGGCACCGCAAGGCGCCGGGCCGGTTTGCTACGTCGTCAGTGCAGGGCGCTGGAGAAGTTCATCGAGACGACCTGGTTCTCGACGCCCTCGATCATCATCACCGGACCCATCGCCGTCATGTCGACCCCGACGCGCGCGGCCCAGCGGGGCCAGTTCGCGGCCAGCAGGGTCAGGCAGTGGGTCGCCCCCAGCTCCCGCGCGGCCTTGCCGAGCTCGAGCACGAGCTGGGCGTGGACGCGCCGGCGCTGGCCGGCCGGGACGCGATGTGAGACGAAAAGTCGCGAGCTTTCCCACACGGTCGGCGACACCGGCGCCTCCTCGTAGAGCAGGTTCGCCGGGATCGAGGACAGCAGACCGCGCTGCGCGTCGCGAATCATGTAGCTGTAGATGCCGCAATGCGTGGTGGTCGGGGTCAGCCGGTTGCCCGCCAGCACCTGGCCGAGCTCGTCATGGACGACAACCCAGCGGCTGGCCGGGGTGTCGTACTGGTCGTACTCCATCCCCATGGCGTGAGGGAGATCCCAGCGGTTGTGCTGGATGAAGAGCTCGTGCCTAGCGCGAAGCATGTTCGCAAAAAGCTCGCCATGGTTGTGGAGGTTGGCGAAAGACAGGGTCGTGGCCTGCATGTTTTTCTCCGAGACAAGAGGTGATGCCTCTGTTGTAGTGAGATTTTCCCGGCCGCAGGAAGATCGACGTTCGGCGCCCGCGCCCTAGAGCAGATTGAAATCCTTCGCGCGCTGGATCGCCTCTGCGGTAGTCCTTGCCATCAGCCTCTCTCGTGCGGCAGCCAGCCGGACCTTGAGCGCTGATTCGGAAATGCCGAGCATGTTGGCCGCCGCGGCGTGACGGTAGCCGTCGGCGATGAGCTTGAGCGCTTCGGCCTGCGCCTTGGTCAGGCGGTGGGTCGGTTCGACCATCTGGTGCAGCCGTTTGACGATGACCTCGATCGTGAGGATCTCGTGATCCTCGAACTCGCGGTCGGAGCGGGCGACGGAGCAGACGGTCCGGGACAGGATCGGACCGGTCGAGACCGTGGCGCCGAACTTCAGGCCGTGGGCCTTCGCCTCTTCGAATATACCGAACGGATCGGGAATGCGCGGGTTGCTCCACCGGGTCCAGCCGGCGCGCGAGAAGGCGAACGCGGTCATCGGGTCGCGCAGCACGTACCCCTTTTCGGAATAGGTATCGATCCAGGCCTGGTCGTAGGTCTGGAAGAACATCAGCGGGGAGGTGAACCGGATATGCAGCGCGAGGAAATAGCCCGCTTCTGCAAAATTATCTAGCTTTTTCAGCTCCCTGTCGAACGCCAGCTTGTCCATCGCACCCCGAACGAGGTTTCCCCCCCCCGCCCTGATGGACAACAAATCTCCTGCAATCAACGGTTTAAATGAGCGCCCCCACAATCTCTTGCGAGGGAGCACGCGGACCGCTGCGCCGCGTCGATGGCGAGGGGTCGGACCGGCGTGTCCGGCCCGACCCCAGAACCGGGTCAGTCCTCGTCCGCGTCGGCCATCTCTTCGGCCTCGAGGCGGGCGCGGTCGGCCGAGCCCTTGGCGGCCGGGTCGCGGTCGACCAGCTCGATGATCGCCATCGGGGCCATGTCGCCATAACGGAAGCCGGCCTTCAGGACGCGGCAGTAGCCGCCCGAGCGCTCGGCATAGCGGGGGCCCAGGACTTCGAACAGCTTGGCGACGTGGATGTCCTGCTTGAGCTGCGCGGCGGCCTGGCGGCGGGCGTGCAGATCGCCGCGCTTGCCGAGGGTGATGAGCTTGTCGATCACCCGCTTGAGGTCTTTCGCCTTCGGCAGGGTGGTCTTGATCTGCTCATGCTCGATCAGCGAGCCCGCCATATTCGCAAACAGGGCTTTGCGATGTTCGTGCGTGCGGTTGAAACGGCGGTATCCGGAGCCGTGACGCATTGTGTGTTCTCCATTCCGTTTTGTGATGGGTCGCCGATGCGATGGCGGCGACTCCGTTAGTGGGGCGGGATTGCCCGGGGTCTCTCGATGCGCGCTCCGGCCATGAGCCGGGGCCGCGCGGGTCTTGGCGGTCCGCCCGTGGGGCGGGGGCCCCGGATCAGGTCCGGGGCGGGGTCGGCTCCCGGTCGGCGCGGGGCCCCGGATCAGGTCCGGGGCTGACCGGTCGCTGCCGGGAGCCGGAACCGATCAGAACTGGTCCTCGAACTTCTTGGCCAGGTCCTCGATGTTGTCCGGCGGCCAGTCCTCGACGTCCATGCCGAGGTGCAGGCCCATGCCGGACAGCACTTCCTTGATCTCGTTCAGCGACTTGCGGCCGAAGTTCGGGGTGCGAAGCATCTCGGCTTCGGTCTTCTGGATCAGATCGCCGATATAGACGATGTTGTCGTTCTTCAGGCAGTTCGCCGACCGGACCGACAGTTCCAGCTCGTCGACCTTCTTCAGGAGCAGCGGGTTGAATTCAAGCCCGTCGTCCATCGTGTCGGCGCGCGCCGATTCCGGCTCGTCGAAGTTGACGAAGATCGACAGCTGGTCCTGCAGGATGCGGGCGGCGTAGGCCACCGCGTCGTCCGGCGTGAGCGAGCCGTCGGTCTCGATCTTCATGGTCAGCTTGTCGTAGTCCAGCACTTGGCCCTCGCGGGTGGGCTGCACGTCGTAGCTGACCTTCTTGACCGGCGAATAGATCGCGTCGATCGCAATCATGCCGATCGGGGCGTCCTCGGGCTTGTTGCGGTCGGCCGCGACGTAGCCTTTGCCCTGGTTGACCGTCAGCTCCATGTAGAGGTCCGCGCCCTCGTCGAGGTGGCAGATCACGTGGTCCTTGTTCAGGACCTCGATCCCCGCGCTCTCGGAGATGTCGGCGGCGGTGACGGCGCCCGGGCCCTTGGCCTGGACCGTGAGGCGCTTGGGCCCCTCGACATCCATGCGGATCGCCACGCCCTTGAGGTTCAGGACGATGTCGGTCACGTCCTCGCGGACGCCCGCGACGGACGAGAATTCGTGCAGCACGTTGTCGATCTGCACGGCGGTGATGGCGGCGCCCTGAAGCGACGACAGCAGCACGCGGCGCAGCGCGTTGCCGAGCGTCAGGCCGAAGCCACGCTCGAGCGGCTCGGCGACGACGGTCGCGGTGCGCGACGGATCGTCCCCGGGCTTCACCTCGAGCTGGGTCGGCTTGATCAGCTCGGACCAGTTCCTGTGGATCATGTATGGGCCTCCATTCTCGCCCGGCCACCCATGACCGTGGGACCGGACACTCGAGGTTGTCGTAACGGCTGAAGGGGCCGCGCATCGAACGCGGCCCCGTCAGTCAGATCGTGTCGTCAGACGCGGCGGCGCTTGGGCGGGCGGCAGCCGTTGTGCGCGATCGGCGTCACGTCACGGATCGACGTGATGTTGAAGCCGACGGCGGCCAGCGCGCGCAGCGCGCTCTCGCGGCCCGAGCCGGGGCCCTGCACCTCGACCTCGAGGGTCTTGACGCCGTGCTCCTGCGCCTTCTTGCCGGCATCCTCGGCGGCAAGCTGGGCCGCGTAGGGCGTCGACTTGCGCGAGCCCTTGAAGCCCATCGTGCCGGCCGACGACCAGGCGATGGCGTTGCCCTGAACGTCGGAGATCAGGATCTTGGTGTTGTTGAAGGACGAGTTCACATGCGCCACGCCGGCGGCGATGTTCTTCGAGACCTTCTTCTTGCCGCCGGTGCGGCGCGTATCGCGAGCCATTTGTCCTGCCCTCCCTTATTTCTTCTTGCCGGCGATCGGCCGGGCCGGGCCCTTGCGGGTGCGGGCGTTGGTGTGGGTGCGCTGGCCGCGCACGGGCAGGTTGCGGCGGTGCCGCAGGCCGCGGTAGCAGCCGAGGTCCATCAGACGCTTGACGTTCATCTGCGTCTCGCGGCGCAGGTCGCCCTCGACGGTGTAGTTCGCGTCGATGTGCTCGCGGATGGCGAGGACTTCGGAATCCGACAGCTCGTTGACGCGGCGGGTCTGGTCGACGCCGACGGCGTCGCAGATCGCGCGGGCGGCGGACTGGCCGATTCCGGTGATGTAGGTGAGGGCGATCGGAACCCGCTTGGCGGTCGGGATGTTCACGCCGGCAATACGTGCCACTTGTCTGGTGTCCTTTCGTTGCGGGTCCGTGGTCCCGGACCCTTTTTTCACAACGCCGGCGCCGGGGGCGCCGCATGCGGTGGAGGTGATCCACGCCCCGCGGGGGAGGCGCAAATGGCGAGTCTCCCTTGCGGGATGGGGCTACTTATGGGGCGCGTGGCGGACCGTCAACCCCCTGTCAAGGGGTTTGTGCCGGTGCGCGACGGCCCGCCGGAGTCCCTCCGGTCGGCCCCCCGGACTCAGGCCTCGAGAACCGCGGCCACGTCGCGGGCGACTGCGTCGATCTCGCCCAGCCCGTCGATCGTGCGCAGGTCGTCCTTGGCGTAGTAATAGCCGATCAGCGGCGACGTCTGCTTGTAGTAGGCCAGCAGTCGCGTCTTCAGCGCCTCCTCGGTGTCGTCGGCCCGGCGCTTGAACTCCGCCTTCTCGCCGCAGTTGGTGCAGACGCCGTCGGTCGGGATCGGCTTGGTCTCGTCGTTGTAGACCTCGCCGCAATTGCCGCAGGTGGAGCGGGCGACGATCCGGCGCACCAGCACCGCGTCGTCGACGCGCATCTCGATCACCGCGTCGAGGGTCTGGCCCAGCTCGGCGAGCAGGTCGCCCAGGGCGTCGGCCTGCGCCAGCGTCCGGGGAAAGCCGTCGAAGATGTAGCCGCCGGGGGCGTCGCCGCTGGTCAGCTTCTCGCGGATCAGGCCGATGACGATCTCGTCGGTGACGAGCTCGCCGCGGTCCATCACGTCGGCGACGCGCTGGCCCATCTCGGTGCCCGAGGTGCGCGCTTCGCGCAGCATGTCGCCGGTGGACAGCTGCACCATGTTCCGATCGTCGACGAGGCGCCGCGCCTGGGTTCCCTTCCCCGCCCCCGGGGGTCCGAGCAGTATGATATTCATCGACGCGCCGGTCCCCTCTTCGGCTTGGCGGTGCCGCTGCGGCGCCCGCGCAGCTGCGACTTCTCGATCAGGCCCTCGTACTGGTGCGCGAGGAGGTGCGACTGGACCTGCTGGATCGTGTCCATGCCGACGGAGACCACGATCAGGACCGATGTGCCGCCGAAGTAGAACGGGATGGCCAGCTGGCTGCGCAGGATTTCCGGCAGCAGCGCGACGAGCGCGAGGTAGGCCGAGCCGAGGACGAGGATCCGCGTCACCACGTAGTCCAGGTACTCCGCCGTCCGCTTGCCCGGCCGGATGCCGGGGATGAAGCCGTTCTGCCGCTTGAGGTTGTCGGCCACGTCGTCCGTCTTGAACGCCACTTCGCGGGTGTAGAAGTAGGTGAAGAAGACGATCATCACGGTGAAGAACAGCAGGTACAGCGGCTGTCCGGGGCCGAAGTAGGCCAGGATCGTCGACATGACGGGGCCGGTGTCGCCGCCCGAGAAGGTCGAGATCGTGGTCGGCAGCAGCAAGAGGGCCGAGGCGAAGATCGCCGGGATCACGCCCGCGGGGTTCACCTTGATCGGCAGGTGCGACGAGCCGCCGTCATAAACCTTCATCCCCACCTGCCGGCGCGGATACTGGATGTGCACCTTGCGCAGGCTTCGCTCCATGAAGACGACGAAGGTCAGGATCACCGCGACCATCAGGATCACGCCGATGATGACGGCGGGGCTGATCGCCCCCGACCGGCCGGAGGCGAAGAACTGCGCCAGCGCGGCCGGAATTTCGGCGATGATGCCGACGAAGATGATGAGGCTGATGCCGTTGCCGATGCCGCGGCTGGTGATCTGCTCGCCCAGCCACATCAGGAACATGGTGCCGCCGACCAGCGTGATGACGCAGGAGGCGCGGAAGAACAGGCCTGGGTCCGAGACGAGGTCGCCCGCCTCGAGCGAGGCGGCGAGGCCGTAGGCCTGGAACGCGGACAGGATGACCGTGAAGTAGCGCGTGTACTGGTTGATCTTGCGCCGGCCCTGCTCGCCCTCCTTCTTCAGCTGCTTGAGCGGCTCCCACGTGGAGGCCAGCAGCTGGATGATGATCGAGGCCGAGATGTAGGGCATGATGCCGAGGGCGAAGATGCCCATCCGGCCGAGCGCGCCGCCGGTGAACATCGACAGGATGCCGCCGAGACCGGCCGCCGCGCCTTCCATGAAGTCGCGCAGCGCCGTGCCGTCGATGCCGGGCACCGGGATGAAGGTGCCGAGGCGATAGACGCACAAGAGGCCGATGGTGAAGAGGATGCGCTGCCTCAGCTCGGTGGCCTTGCCGAAGGCCCCCCAGCTCATGTTGGCGGCCATCTGTTCTGCGGCTGATGCCATGCGGGATACTCTTCCTGTCAGGACAACGCCGCCGGACCGGGGAGCCGGTCGGCGGCGTGCAGAAGTCGTGAGCCGATGTAAGGGGCGCGGCGCCCCTTGCCAACCGGTTACTCGGTCGCGGCCGCCGCCGGCGCGCTCAGCGTGACGCTGCCGCCGGCCTTCTCGACCGCCTCGATCGCGCCCTTGGACGCGCCGGTGACGGTGATCGCGGCCTTCGTGGTCAGCTCGCCCTTGGCGAGCAGGCGGACCCCGTCGCGCTTGCGGCGGATCAGGCCGCTGTCGACCAGCTCGGTCTCGGTGATCTCGGAGCCGAGCTTGCCGGCGTCGATGAACTTCTGGATCAGGCCCAGGTTCACGACGGCGTATTCCTTGCGGTTCGGCTTGTTGAAGCCGCGCTTCGGCAGGCGCTGGTACAGCGGCATCTGGCCGCCCTCGTACCCCTTGATCGCCACGCCCGAGCGGGACTTCTGGCCCTTGATGCCGCGTCCGCCGGTCTTGCCCTTGCCGGAGCCGGGGCCGCGGCCGATCCGCTTGGGACGGTGGGACGCGCCTTCGTTGTCGGACAGCTCGTTGAGTTTCATGTCGCTTCTTCTCCCATGATCTGGGGCCGGAAGACCGTCCCGAAGCGATCTGGACGGCACACGGCATTGATGGTCGAGACTCGGGCCCCGCGGGGCCACCGGCGGCGTATAGAAAATGCGCCCGGGGAGATCAAGCGCCGAGCGGTGCGTGCGGATGGAGGATGACCCGGCCGTCCTCGATCCGGCCGGACAGGATGGCGACGCCGTCGGTCAGGCCGGAATGGTCGCGGTAGCGGTCCTGCGTCACCACGGTCGCGCCGGTGGCGCGGGCGCGCTGCAGGATCGGCACGTCGGCGACGACACCCTGGTCGACCACGGTCACCTCTCCGGATCTGAGGCCGAGCGCGCGGGCGAAATCGCGGCCGCCGCGATAGCCGGCGACGAGGCGGTGCCCGGCGCTGGCGTCGAAGAAGACGTGGACGCGCGCGCCCCGCGCCCTGAGGATCTCGATCACGGCGAGGACGTCGCGCAGCTCGGGCTCATCCCGGGACCAGTGCATGACGTTCGAGCCGTCGATCACGAACCGGTCGCCGCGGCGGACATCTGGGAGGATCGCGTCGCTGATCTCGTGCGGCCGGGCCAGCGTGACGGCGGTGCCGGTCCAGACCCGCGTGACCCGGGACTTCCAGTAGGCGTTGCCCTTGGGGCCGGTGCCAGCGCGGTACTTCTGCTTCTTCTCGTCGTACCGCAGGCCGACGACGGCGTTCGCGCCCATCGCCTCGGCCTTCTGGCGCATATGCGCGCGCGCGGACGACTCGCTCGGCGTCGTGACGCTGATCTCATGTCCGTCACCGCGCGGCAGATACCCCGGAATCGTGGCCGAACGAACGACATTGAGGAAGCCCTCGGGCGCGGCCGGCGGCGCAGGGCGCCTGCGCCGCCGGCGCAGCAGAAGCAGAAGAACGAGCAGGGCGATGGCAAGGAGGGCGAGGGCGATGGCGGGAGTCACGACGTAGCCGGGGTGGTGGTCTCAGGTGGACCTTGGCCCGGCCCGCGGCGCGATGGAACGGGGCCATGATCGCGCACCCCGACAGCTGGGTCCCGAAGGCCCCACCCGGAACCGCCCTGCCCGCCGGCGGGCCGCTCCGCGACGTCCGCGAGCGCCGCGCCGGCTGACCGGCGGAGCGGCGCCGCCAGGTCGCCGCGGGTGGAACCGTTGCCCCGCGCGCGGGCTTGCCGCAACGGTCTTGTACAGGAGCGACGAACATGGCGGCCCCCACGAAAGAGACGATCGCCGAGGCGATGCGGGAGCTCGACATCTGCATGATGACGACGACGGGCGACGGGGGCTGGATGGTCAGCCGGCCGATGAGCAACAACGCCCAGGTCGACTGGGACGGGGACAACTGGTTCTTCTCGCGCCCCGACACCCGTAAGATGCGCGACATCCAGCGCGACCCGCGGGTGACGCTGGACTTCGAAGGCGACGGCACCTGGATCACGATCCGCGGCGAGGCGAAGGTCCACACCGACGCCGAGCTGATGCGCGAGCACTGGACGCCCGACATCGAGACATGGTTCGGCGGCGACCTCGACCCCGACAAGGTGCGGCTGATCCAGGTCGAGGCCGTGGAGGCCGAGATCTACGGCCGCGACGAGGGCATCGTGAAGATGTCGTGACCCGGGGGCGGGCCGAGACGAGAAAGGGCGCCCCGGAGGGCGCCCTTCTTCGTTCAACCACGTGCTCGGGAGGCTTACGCCTTCTCCTCGACGATGGTGACGAGGTGCGGGATGCTCTCGACCATGCCGCGGACCGAGGGCGTGTCCTCCAGCTCGCGGGTGCGGTGCATCTTGTTCAGGCCGAGACCCTTGAGGGTGTCGCGCTGGATCTTGGGGCGGCGGATCGGCGAGCCGATCTGCTTCACGACGATGGTTGCCATGGTCTCAGGCCTCCTCGGCGACGAGCGACGATTCCTGCGGCGCGTCGTCGCGCTTGGGCAGGATGTCGGCCACTTTCTTGCCGCGACGCTGGGCGACCGACCGGGGCGACTGCTCCAGCGTCAGCGCGTTCATCGTGGCGCGGATCATGTTGTAGGGGTTCTGCGACCCCAGCGACTTGGCGACGACGTCCTGCAGGCCGAGCATCTCGAACACGGCGCGCATCGGGCCGCCGGCGATGATGCCGGTGCCGGGGACGGCGGAGCGCAGGACGACCCGGCCGGCGCCCCAGCGCCCTTCCTGGTCGTGGTGCAGGGTCCGGCCCTCGCGGAGCGGGACGCGGATCATGCCACGCTTGGCGGCCTCGGTGGCCTTGCGGATCGCTTCCGGCACTTCCTTTGCCTTGCCCTTGCCGAAGCCGACGCGGCCCTTCTGGTCGCCCACGACGACGAGCGCGGCGAAGCCGAAGTTCTTGCCGCCCTTCGTGGTCTTGGACACGCGGTTGATCGCGACGAGGCGATCGGCGAATTCCGGGTTCTCGTCCCGGTCGCGGCGGTTGCCGCCTCTGGACTCACGAGCCATCGGGCTCTCCTTCTCGGGGCCGCGTGCCGCGGCCGGTCAGACTCCAATCCAGGTGAGCGCCAGGGCTCCCGGATCATCGAGGCGCGGACGCGCCTCCACCAGATGAGGCCGGCCGGGTCGCCCCGGCCGATCGCTCAGATCTTGAGGCCACCCTCGCGGGCGGCGTCGGCGAGGGCCTTGACCTTGCCGTGGAACAGGAACCCGCCCCGGTCGAAGTAGGCCTCGGTCACGCCGGCCGCCTTGGCCCGCTCGGCGATCGCCGCGCCGACCTTGGTGGCCGCCTCGACGTTGTTCTTGCCGACCACGCCCAGGTCCTTCTCGAGAGAGGAGGCCGAGGCGAGGGTGACGCCGTTCAGGTCGTCGATCAGCTGGACGCTGATGTTCTTGTTCGAGCGGTGCACGGACAGGCGCGGACGCCCGGCATTCACCTTGCGAAGCTTGGCCCGGACACGCATCCGGCGCTTCAGAAACAGATCTCGTTTCGTGCTGGCCATGTGTCTGGTCCTTACTTCTTCTTGCCTTCCTTGCGGAAGATGTACTCGCCCTTGTAGCGGATGCCCTTGCCCTTGTAGGGCTCCGGCGGCCGCCACTCGCGGATGTTGGCCGCGACCTGGCCGACCTGCTGCTGGTCGATGCCCTCGACCACGATCTCGGTCTGCTTGGGCGCGGTCACGGTCACGCCCTGCGGCACCGCGAACTCGACGTCGTGGCTGTAGCCGAGCGCCAGCTTGAGCGTGTTGCCCTGCATCTGCGCGCGGTAGCCGACGCCCGTGATCTCCAGCTCCTTCTTGAAGCCGGTGGTCACGCCGGTGACGAGGTTCTCGACCATGGAGCGGGACATGCCCCACTGCTGGCGCGCCCGCTTGGACGTGCCGCGCGGGGTGACGCTGACGGCGCCGTCCTCGACCTTGAGCGTGACGTCGTCGGTCGCTGTGAAGGCGCGGGTGCCTTTCGGCCCCTTCACCTCGACGGTCTGGCCCTTCACCTCGGCGCTGACGCCGGAGGGGAGAGGAACCGGTTTCTTTCCGATACGGGACATCTACCCCTCCTTAGAATACGGTGCAGAGCACTTCGCCGCCCACCTGCGCCGCACGGGCGTTGGCGTCCGACATCACCCCCTTGGAGGTGGACACGATCGACACGCCGAGGCCCTGGCGCACCTGCGGCAGGTCACTCTTCGACATGTAGACGCGGCGGCCCGGCTTCGACACCCGCTTGAGTTCGCGGATGACGGGCGTGCCTTCGTAGTACTTGAGCGAAATCTCGAGCGTCGGGTGGCCCTTCGCGTCGGTCCCGCTCTCGTAGCCGCGGATGTAGCCCTCGTCCGCCAGCACGTCGAGGACCCAGGCGCGCAGCTTGGAGGCCGGCGTCGAGACCACGGACTTGCCGCGCATCTGGGCGTTGCGGATGCGGGTCAGCATATCGCCGATAGGATCGTTCATCTGAGAATCTCCTTACCAGCTCGACTTGACCATGCCCGGGATTTCCCCGTTCTGGCCGAGGTTGCGGAGCATGATCCGGCTGAGCTTGAGCTTGCGGTAGTACGCATGCGGGCGGCCGGTGAGCTGGCAACGGTTGTGGAGGCGGGTGGGCGACGAGTTGCGGGGCAGCTCGGCGAGTTTCAGGGACGCCTTGAAGCGCTCCTCCACCGGCTTTTCCTTGTCCTCGATGATCGCCTTCAGGGCGGCGCGCTTGTCGGCGTACTGCTTGACGAGGCGCTCGCGCTTCTTCTCGCGCTCGATCATGGATTTCTTGGCCATATCTCTATCCTCTCCCGCGCGTCACGAGTTGAAGGGCATGTTGAACAGCTTCAACAGCGCCTTGGCTTCCGCGTCGGTCTGCGCGGTGGTGCAGATGATGACGTCGAGGCCCCAGACCTCGTCGACCTGGTCGAAGTTGATCTCGGGGAACACGATGTGCTCCTTGATCCCCATCGCGTAGTTGCCGCGGCCGTCGAACGACTTGCCGGACACGCCGCGGAAGTCGCGGACGCGCGGCAGCGCGACGGTGACGAGGCGATCGAGGAACTCGTACATCCGGTCGCCCCGCAGGGTGACCTTGGCGCCGAGCGGCATCTCCTCGCGGACGCGGAAGCCGGCGATCGACTTCTTGGCCCGGGTGGTCACGGCCTTCTGGCCGGCGATGCGGGACAGGTCGTCGGCCGCGGACTTGGCCTTCTTGCTGTCGCGGACCGCCTCGGCGCCGCAGCCGATGTTGAGGACGATCTTGTCGAGCTTGGGGATCTGCATCTCGTTCTTGTAGCCGAACTCTTCCTTTAGCGCGGCGCGGATGCTGTCCTTGTACTGTGCCTTGAGGCGCGGGGTGTAGGTCGCGGTGTCGAGCATCAGATCACGTCTCCCGTGGTCTTGGCGAAGCGGACCTTCTTGTCGCCGTCCATGCGGAAGCCGACGCGGGTCGCCTTGCCGTTGGCGTCGACCATGGCGAGGTTCGACAGGTGGATCGGCATTGCCTTGGGCTTGCGCCCGCCCTGGTCGGTCTGGGACTGGCGGGTGTGGCGGATCGCCATGTTGAGCCCGCCCACCACGGCCTTGCCGGCCTTGGGATCGACGCTCTCGATCTCGCCCGTCTTGCCGCGGTCCTTGCCCGTCAGCACGACGACCTTGTCGCCCTTCTTGAGTTTCGCGGCCATCAGAGCACCTCCGGAGCGAGCGAGATGATCTTCATGAAGTTCTTCGCACGCAGCTCGCGCACCACCGGTCCGAAGATCCGGGTGCCGACGGGCTCGCCCGCGTTGTTGAGGATCACCGCAGCGTTGCGGTCGAAGCGGATCGCGGTCCCGTCCTCGCGGCGGACTTCCTTGGCGGTGCGCACGACGACGGCCTTGCGGACGTCGCCCTTCTTCACGCGGCCGCGCGGGATCGCTTCCTTGACGCTGACGACGATGATGTCGCCGACCGATGCGTAGCGGCGGTGCGACCCGCCGAGCACCTTGATGCACTGAACCTTCCGGGCTCCGGAATTGTCAGCGACATCCAGATTGGTCTGCATCTGGATCATTGGTTTCTCCCGACCTTTGAGGGGTGTTCTGTTGTCCCCCCCAGGGTTTCGATCAAACCGGGTGTGGCGGCCTTACTCGGCGACCACCTCCCAGCGTTTCGTCTTGGACTTCGGCGCGCATTCCTGGATGCGCACCGTGTCGCCCGTCTTGAACGTGTTGTTCTCGTCGTGGGCGCGATACTTCTTGGACGACCGGACGGTCTTCTTCAGGAGCGGGTGCTTGAAGCGCCGCTCGACGATGACGGTGACGGTCTGGGCGTTCTTGTCCGAGGTGACGACGCCCTGCAGGATGCGTTTGGGCATGGATCAGGCCTCCGACTGGGCGGCCGCGGCCGCCTTTTCGTTCAGGATCGTCTTGACCCGGGCGACGTCGCGCTTGACGGTCCGCATCCGGGCGGTGGATTCCATCTGGCCGGTGGCCTGCTGGAAGCGGAGGTTGAAGGCCTCCTTCTTGAGCTGGACGAGCTGGTCCCGGAGCTGGTCCGGGGTCTTGTCGCGCAGCTCCTTGGCGTGAAGCGCCATGGTCAGCGTCCTTTTCAACATCGCCGGAAGGCCCCTTGCCCGACTGGCGGGGTCACCCTGATTCCCGGCGGAGGTGGGATGAAGCGGCCGTATAGGCGCAAGGGATGGCGCTGGCAACCCCGTTGAGCGGGCCGATGGCGCCTTCGGCTCCCGCGGCTGGCGAAAAGGGGGTTCGGCCGCCCTACACCCGATCTTCATGCCTGACGGCGCAAGGAGACGGGCATGAGCCGGAGAATCCGATGCTGCGCCTCCTGGCAGTCCTGACCCTGTGCGCGGCGCCGGCCGTGGCCGACGGGCCGTCCCTGTTCGCCGGGGCCGGAGGTCTGCTGCCGGCGGCGCGGGGCGGGCTGTTCGCACAGGCGCGCGCCGCGGGCGGCCTCTTCGCCCGGGACGCCTCCCCCCGGTTCGCCCCATCGGGCGGCGGCGACGTGGCCCGCCTTCTCGACCTCGTGGCGTCGGCCGAGGCGGGGTCTGCGGGCTACGACGCGGTCCAGTACGGCGCGCGCGTCCTGCCGCCCCGGCGCCCGACCGACCTGACGGTCGGCGAGATCCTCGACTGGATCGCCGCCACTCCCGGCCAGCCCCACGCGATCGGCCGCTACCAGGTTATCCCGCCCACGCTGCGGGGCCTGATCGGACGGCTGGGCATCCCGCGGGACGCCCGCTTCTCCCCTGCCCTGCAGGACGCGCTGGGAGAGCGGCTGTTGCTCGACGCCGGCCTCGCGGAGTTCCGCGCGGGCCGGCTGTCGCGCGGCGCCTTCATGGACAGCCTGGCACGGGTCTGGGCGGGGCTGCCGACGGCTTCGGGCCTGTCGCACTACCACGGTCACGCGGGCAACCGCGCCGTCATCACCCGCGCCAGGTTCGAGGCAGAGATGGCGGCGATCTACGGCGGCGCGGGGGCGTAGATGTCCGGCCGGGTCGGAGGAGCGACCGATGATCAGCTGAATACCTGTTCTGCCAAGGCGCGACAGAGGGCAGTGGATGGCCGGTCAGCCGCTCCCGACGCTCGGAAGTCTGGCTGTGTTCCGCCGGCCGCAAGTCCTGACACCTTGCGCGCGACCCTCACCGCCGCGGCTGTTCCGGGCGGAGCCCGGGCGACCCTCGGCCCCGCCCCGAGGTCGTGCGGAGCGGCACGATGAACCGCCTCTACCGCAGCGTGGGGGCGTCTGTCCGCCAGCGGCCCGCCGCCCTTGCGCCGCTGGCAGCCGCTCAAGTGGCCGATCCCCCCGCGTCAGAACACGATCACGTTCCGCCGTGCGCCGCCGCCGCTCGTATCCGCGATCGCCTCGTTGATCTCGTCCAGCGACCACCGGCGCGAGATCAGCTCGTCCAGCTTCAGCCGGCCCTGCAGGTAGAGATCCGCCAGCCACGGGATGTCCCGGCGGATGACCGTGTCCCCCATCTTGGACCCGACGAGCGACTGGCTCGCCGCCGCCACGTCCGTCGCCTCGTAGTGCGAGACGGCGCCGACGGCCGGCATCCCGACCATCACCACCCGGCCGCCCTGGGCGAGGTAGCGGGGCGCCTCGTCATAGGCCCGGGCCGCGCCGACGGTGACGAATACCGCGTCCGCGCCGCGTCCCATCGCCGCCTTTGCGGCGTCCCAGGGCGCGCCGTCCGTGGCGAGCACGCCGTCGGTCGCGCCGAACTCCTTCGCCGCCGCCAGCTTGGCCTCGCTCATGTCCACCGCGACGATCCGCCGGGCGCCGGCGAGGCGGGCACCCTGGATGGCGTTGAGGCCGACGCCGCCGGCGCCGATCACCACCGCGTCCTGCCCGGGCCGCAGCCCGATGGAGTTCACCACCGCGCCGACGCCGGTGATGACGCCGCAGGCCAGCAGCGCCGCCTGCTCGGCCTCGACGCCGTCCGGCACGCCGACCACCTGGCTGGAATGGACGACGACCTTCTCGGCGAAGGCCCCGCAGTTCAGCGCCGCCAGCACCGCGCCGCCGTCCGACGAGGTCAGCGGCGGCGGCGCGTCGTGCGACGGATGCTCGCAGCGCGTCGGATGGCCCGAGGCGCAGCCGGCGCACTGTCCGCAATGGCGGATCAGGGTGACGACGACACGCTCGCCCTCCGTCAGCCCCTTCACGCCGGGCCCGATCGCCGTCACCCGCCCCGCCGCCTCGTGGCCGTAGACCGCAGGCAGAGTCCCGCCCCAGTCGCCCTTGGCGTAGGTGATGTCGGAATGGCAGATCGCCACCGCCTCGAGCGTCACCTCCACCTCGCCCTCGACGGGCGCGCGGATCTGCACCTCCTCGATGGTCAGGGGGGCGCCGAACTCACGGCAGACGGCGGCGCGGATCGTGGTCATCAGGTCTACTCCGAGAGGCGTGGCGGGGGCGAAGGTGGGGCGGCGGGATCGGCGGCTCTGCGCCGGATGCGACACCCTTGGGCGCGAACGGGACGGATCAGCCGGCGGCGCGGGCGGCGAAGGCGCGCGCCTCGGCGGGCGCGGTGCCGAGCTGGGCGGCGGGGTCGAACGCGGACGACAGGTCGAGATCAGGCCAGCGGGCGCGGGCAAGGTCCGGCAGCGATCCCGCTCCGGCGGCGACGTCCTTGCACATCGCCTTCACCGCCGCCTGCGCGTCGGGCCGAGGCATGGCCTTTGCCAGCGCGAAGGACAGCGCCTCGGCGAAGATGAGGCCGGTGCCGTCGTCGATCCGCGCCGCCATGGCGTCCGCGTCCGGCGCCACGCCCTCGGCAAGGTCCTGCGCCACCTGCAGCGCCCGCCCGAAGCCGAGGCACAGCTGCGGCAGCACGAACCACTCGGCGATCCACGCCGCGCCGTCGCGCTGCTGGCGATGCAGGACGGCACCCTGCACCACGCCCTCCAGCGCCGCGCCGACGCGGGCGAGGGTCACCAGCAGCGACGGCATCACCGGGTTCTGCTTCTGCGGCATCGTGGAGGAGCCGCCCGCCGCCGGAAGCCGCACCTCGCCGAAGCCGGACTGCGTGAGCAGGATCAGATCCTCGCCCATCTTGCCCATCGCCCCGGTCCCCCTCGTCATCCACCCGGCCAGCCGGGCGATCCCGCCCCGGTCGGTGTGCCACGACCGGCCCGGATCGCTCAGCCCCAGCCCCTCGGCGAGCCGCGCCCGGACCTCCGGTCCCGTGTCGCCCATCGCCGACAGGGTTCCGGCCGCGCCCGAGAGGCTCACCCGCGTCACCCCGTCCCGCACCGCAGGCAACTCGTCCAGCAGGTCCAGGAGCGGCGCGCCCCAGCCGGCGACGACCGCGCCGAAGGAGGTGACCGTCGCGACCTGCCCGTAGGTGCGGGCGGCCATCGGCGTCTCCGCGTGCGCCTCCGCCAGCCGGCCCAGAGCGGCGGCGAGCGCCCGCAGCCGCCCCTCCCAGATCGCCAGCGCCTGCCGCAGGCGCAGGGCCAGCGCGGTGTCCACGATGTCCTGCGAGGTCGCGCCGTAGTGGATCCACGCGCCGTGCTCGGGCGCCTGCATCGCCTCGCGGAAGGCCGCGACCAGCGCCGGCACCGGCACCGCGCTCCGACCCGTCTCGGCGGACAGGCCGCCCGGGTCCAGTTGCAGCTCCAGCGACGCCCGGTGGATCGCCCTGGCGCTCACTTCGGGGATCAGGCCCACCGCCCCCTGCGCCTTCGCCAGCGCGCCCTCGACGATCATCATCGCCCGGACCTCGGCGCTGTCGGTGAACAGGGCCGCCGTCTCGCGGTCCAGCACGAGGTCGCGGTAGATGCCGCTGTCGTAGATCGAGCCTGTCATGCCGCCTCCGCGATCCGGTCCAGCAGCGCCGCCAGACCCTCCGGGTCCGACAGGAACGGCGAATGCGACGTCTGCATCTCGAAGACGGTCCCCTCGGCCCAGTCCCCGGTCATGGTCACCTGGAACTCGTAGGGCACCGCGCCGTCCTCGGTGCAGCGGATGTAGCTGCGCGGCACCCCGAGCGCCCGGTCGGGCGTGACCGGCACCTCCTGCGGCGCCACCGGTTGCTTGCCGAGTCGGGCGACGGCGCGGGCGGCGCGGCCCGGTTCGACGTCATGGAAGAACTTCGCGACCGCCATCTCCGGATCGATGGTGAAGACCGGCCCGTCGCGGCGGATCGCCTCCACCAGCGGCTGCCGGGGCGCGAGGCGGCGCATCTCGGCGAGGCTGTGGCCCGCCGCCGAGGGCACGTAGGCGCAGAGGTAGACGAGCCGCGCGATCCGCTCCGGCGCAAGTTCCGCCGCAGCGGTGATCGGGAAGCCGCCCATCGAGTGACCGACGAGGATGTCGCCATCGCGCAGCGCCGCCACAATGGCCCGGGCGTAGTCGTCCAGCGTCACGCCCTCGGGAGGCGTCGGGTCGGCCCCGTGCCCTGGCAGGTCGATCGCCCGCGCCGCGTGGCCAAGCGCCGCCAGCGCCGGGACGGTCTCTTCCCAGCACCACGCGCCGTGGCACGAGCCGTGGACCAGCAGGAACGACGCCATCAGACCTCGCCGATCCCGCGCAGGAAGTCGGTGAGGATGCGGGCGTACTCCTCGGGCGCTTCGACGCAGGGCAGGTGGCCGGCGCCGCGGATCAGCTCGAACCGGCTGCCGGGGATCAGATCGACCGTCTCGCGCACCAGGTCGGGCGGAGTGGCGCCGTCCTCGCTGCCGGCGATGCCGAGCGCGGGGAGGCGCAGGCTCGCGGTCGTCGACCAGAAATCGGTCCCCGAGATCGCGGCGCAGCAGCCGAGGTAGCCCTCCACCGGGGTGGAGACGAGAAGGTCGCGCCACGGCCGCACCTGCGGGCTCTCCCGGAACGGCCGGGAGAACCACCGCTCCATCACCCCGTCCGCCATCGCCTCCAGCCCGCCCTTGCGGATCGCGGCGATCCGGTCGTCCCACAGCTGCGGCGTGCCGATCTTGGCGCCGGTGTTCGACAGGACCACGGCGCGCATCACGTCCGGCCGCTTCACCGCAAGGCCCTGCGCGATCAGTCCTCCGATCGAAAGCCCGACGAACACCCCGTCCCGCACGTCCCAGGCGTCGCAGACCGCCGCGGCGTCGGTGACGAGCGTGCCCATGTGGTAGGGCGCGGGCGGCACGTCCGACTGCCCGTGGCCGCGCTTGTCCCAGCGGATGAAGCGCAGGCCGCGCGGCAGCAGCGGCAGCAGCTGATCCCACAGCGTCAGGTCGGTGCCGAGGGAGTTGGCGAAGACCAGCGTCGGCGCGGCCGGGTCCTCCGCCCCGTCGGCGCGGCTGTAGAGGGTGACCCCCTCGCGGTCGATCCGCTTCTCGTCCATCGCCCCCTCCCAGTCGCCGGTGCGGCGCCAGAAGGCCCTCCCCGGCCGGGGGTGTCAACGCCCGGCGGTCAGCGCAGGACCAGCGTCAGGCCGAGAACCAGAACGGCGGCGCCGCCCAGCTGGCGCGGGGTCAGCCCCTCGCCCAGCCACCAGGCGACGCAGAGGACGATCAGCGTCTCGACGACGAGGATGACGAGGTAGACGACGCCGAGGTCGGCTTGCCGCAGGATCCGCACCTCGGTCAGCGCGGCGGCGATTAGTCCGCCCGCGATCAGCACGACGGCGAGTGCGGTCATCGCGCCGGAGCCGAGCTTCATGCCGATGGTGGCGAGGGCGTAACCGCACGCGGCCAGCAGCGCCAGACCGAGGGTCTGGAGAGAGAATGCAGTCATCACAATACCTTTTCGCCGGAATCGTCTCCGGCATGAACGGTCGCAGAAATAATATGTCCCGAAGGATGCGCGTTGGAGGACGTTCGGGCAAGGCCGGAATGCCTGACCCGACGGCGAGCCAGGCTGACTGGCACCCGCCCCGGCCCCGAGCCGGGGCCCCGAGCGGATCGGGGTCCCGGGCCAGGCCCGGGACGCGTTGCGCTCGTCCGCGCAGCGCTACTCAGCCATCAGCGCGCGTGCTGCCCGCCCCGGCCCCGAGACGGGGCCCCGAGCGGATCGGGGTCCCGGGTCAGGCCCGGGACGCGTTGCGCTCGTCCGCGCAGCGCTGCTCAGCCATCGGCGCGCGTGTTGCCCGCCCCGGCCCCGAGCCGGGGCCCCGAGCGGATCGGGGCCCCGGGCCAGGCTCGGGACGGTGTCACACTGCTACTCCGCCGCCAGCGCCCGCGCCATCATCGCAGGGTCGGCGTTGCCGCCGGAGGCGACGACGATCACCGCCTCGCCGGCGATCTCGCCGCCGTGGAACAGGGCCGCCGCCAGCGACACCGCGCCGCCCGGCTCCAGCACCACGTGCAGGTGCCGCATGGCCAGCGCTATCGCGCGGAGCGCCTCGTCCTCGGTGACGGCGAGGCCGGGGCCGCAGAGGCGGGACATGATGGGAAACGTCAGCTCGCCCGGCGACGGCGTCACGATCGCGTCGCAGATCGAGGCGGACGGGTCCGCGCTGTTGGTCTCGCGCCGCCCCGACGCCAGTGAGCGGCGGACGTCGTCATAATTCGCCGGCTCCACCGGACGCACCCGCAGGCCCGGCGCCTCGGCCTCCAGCGCCAGCGCGACGCCCGAGGTGAGGCCGCCGCCGCCGCAGCAGACCAGCACCTCGCCCTCGGTGACACCCTCGGCCGACGCCTGCCGCGCGATCTCCAGCCCGCAGGTGCCCTGGCCGGCGATCACCTCGGGCTCGTCGTAGGGACGCACCAGCGTCATCCCCCGCTCGGCCACCAGCGCCTCGCCCAGCGCCTCGCGGCTCTCGCCCGCGCGGTCGTAGAACACGATCTCGGCGCCGTAGCGGCGGGTGCCCTCGACCTTGGCCTGCGGCGCGTCCTTCGGCATCACGATCACCGCCGGCGCGCCCATCGCCGCCGCGGCCCGCGCGACGCCCTGCGCGTGGTTGCCGGAGGAGTAGGCTAGGATGCCGCGGCGCCGCACCTCCTCGGGCAGGGCCGACACCGCGGCCCAGCCGCCGCGCGCCTTGAAGCTGCCGGTGTGCTGCAGGCACTCGGCCTTCACCAGCACCCGCCGCCCGGCGATCGCGTCGAGCGCGGGCGAGGACAGAAGCGGCGTCTCGCGGATGTGCCCGCGCCCCCGCTCGGCCGCGGCGCGGATCATCTGGATGTTCATTGCGGGACTCCCATAAGGCCGAGCCAGTCGTGCAGCGCCGCCAGCGACTCCGCTTCGTCGAGGAACGGGATATGCCCGCGCCCCGGCACCTCGGCAAAGATCATGTCCGGCCGCCGCCGGCGCATCTCGTCCGCCGTGGCGCGGGACAGGATGTCCGACGTCTCGCCGCGGATCAGGCAGAGCGGCAGGCCCGCCAGCGCGTCGAACAGCGGCCAGAGGTCCGCCGCCGGCGCCGCGCCGGAGGCCAGCACGGCGTCGCGCAGCTTCGGGTCGTAGCGGATGACGAGGCCGCCCTCGGCGGCGTCGTAGTGCCGTGCCACCTCCTCGCGCCAGCGCGCTTCGGGGACGCCGGAGAAGCCGGTCATCGCCTTGGCGCGAGCCTTCGCAGCTTCGTCGCGCGTCTTGGACACCGGGTTCCGGCCGAGATACGTCCTGATGAAGTCGAGCCCGGTCTCCTCGATTACCGGCCCGATGTCGTTCAGCGCCACGCCGGCCAGCCGGTCCTTCGCCGTCGCCGCCAGCGCCATCGAGATCAGCCCGCCCCGCGACGTGCCGAGCAGCGCCACCTTCTCCAGCCGCAGGTGGTCCAGCAGCGCCAGCACGTCCTGCGCCTCGTGCGGCACCGTGTAGGTCGCCGGGTCCGCCCGGTCCGACCGGCCGCGGCCGCGATAGTCCGGCCGGATCAGCCGCACGCCCGTCAGGTGCATTGCCACGAAATCGAAATCCGTCCCCTCCCGCGTCAGGCCGGGGAGGCAGACCAGCGGCAGCCCCTCGCCCTCGTCGGTATAGTGCAGGCGGACGCCGTCGGCGGCGCGGTAGTCCGGCATCAGACCAGCTCCGGCACGGTGGACAGGTCGCGCAGCTCGTGCGCCGGCTCGGCCCACAACCTCTCCCGCGGCAGGCCCGCCCGGTTCACCCAGGCAGTGGCGAAGCCGTACCCCGCCGCGGCCGCCGCGTCCCAGCCGTTGGACGAGACGAACAACACTTCCGACGGGGCGCAGCCGAATCGGGCGCACACGAGGGCGTAGACCGACCCGTGCGGCTTGAAGACGCCCACCTCCTCGACCGACAGGACGGCGTCCAGCAACTCGCCGATGCCCGCGGACGTCACCGCCCCCTCCAGCATCGCGGGCGAGCCGTTGGACAGGATCGCCGTGGTCAGCCCCCGGCCCTTCAGCGCCGCCAGCATGTCCGGCACCTCGGGATACGCCTCCAGCTCCCAGTAGAGCGCCAGCAGCCGCTCCCGCAGCACCGGCTCGGCCATCCGGTGCGCCGCCAGCGCCCAGTCGAGCGCGTCCTGCGTGACCTGCCAGAAGTCGCAGTGCCGCCCCGCCGTCGCCCGCAGCCACGAGTAGTCCAGCTGACGGTCCCGCCAGTCCCGCGCCAGCGCCTCCCAGCGGTCGCGCAACAGCTCTCCGCCGGGTTCGCCCGCGGCGGCGCGGGCGGCCGCGGTGACGTCGAACAGCGTCCCG
Organism: Wenxinia marina DSM 24838; assembly: GCF_000379485.1. Classification (GTDB taxonomy): domain Bacteria; phylum Pseudomonadota; class Alphaproteobacteria; order Rhodobacterales; family Rhodobacteraceae; genus Wenxinia; species Wenxinia marina. The sequence continues at coordinate 124,625 of NZ_KB902288.1, read as the reverse complement.
TAGGCGTCGAAAATGACGGTCGTGATCGGCATGGCGGCTCCCTCCGCCCGCGACCCTCGCACCGGCGCGGGGGAAGGAAAAGGGCCGCTTCGGTTTGCATCCCGGGCCGGGCGCCCCTACCTTGGGGAAGAGCCACGGAGAACCCGCCTGCGGGCGGCCTCCCCAATCTGCCCGAAAATTCGAAAGGAGACGCCATGACCACCGTCAAGGAAGGCGACACCGTACGCATGCACTACACCGGCACCCTCGCCGACGGCAGCACCTTCGACAGCTCGCAGGGCCGCGACCCGCTCGAGTTCACCGTCGGCGCCGGCCAGATCATCCCCGGCCTCGACGCCGCGCTTCCCGGCATGGAGACGGGCCAGGAGAAGACGGTCGAGGTTCCCGCCGCCGACGCCTACGGCGACGTCGTCCCCGAGGCCAAGCAGACCGTGCCGCGCGACGCGATCCCGGCCGACATCCCGGTCGAGGTCGGCACCCGCCTGCAGATGCAGACCCAGACCGGCCAGACGATGCCGGTGACCGTCACCGCGCTGGACGAGAGCCAGGTGGAGCTGGACGCGAACCACCCGCTTGCCGGTCAGGATCTGACCTTCAAGATCGAGGTTGTCGAGGTGAAGGCGGCCTGAGGCCGCCTCCCGCACGAGATCGCGGGCGGGGCGCCTGTGCGCCCCCTCGCAGACCCATCCCTTCGCCCGCGCCGCCACCTCGGCCTGTGCGGCAAAGGTCCGCCGGAACGCCGGCCGCGCCTCGCCCCGTGAGACGTAGGCGGCGGGCGTCGGGAACGGCGCCAGCAGGTCCGAAGCCTGCAGCCGCCGCAGCACGCCCAGCATCGGCAACCGCTGCTCCCCGGCGGCGTCGGAGTCGAAGAAGACGGCGTCCTCCGCTCAACGACCGGCAGCTCCACCGCCGAGACGACGGCGAACATCCACGTGACCGCCCGCGCCCGCGCCCGCGCGTCCGGCTCGTCCGGCAGGAGGCCGGGGCATGTCCCGCGCCTGTCCGTGGCCGCCGTCCGTCGACGCGGCGACGGGGCGAGGGCCGTTAGGGTGATGGTCATCGATCGGCGTCATCATGGAGGCGCAAAAAAGAATCGACTGTCTGCAACTCTGCCCGTCGGCACCACGTAGCTCCAGGTGTCCGGGCGCATGGTGGTCGTCCGGCGCCCCCGCCCCGGGGGTGCCCGTGCCGGCCCACCCAACATGCGTCTCCCGGGGCGGTCGGCTCAGCCGTCCGACCTTCGGGGGTAACGGGTAACGAGTGACCCTGTTCGCCTCCGCCCTCCCGAGAGGGCGGAGGCATCTCCTCCCGGCTCCCCAGCCACCCTTCAGGACTGGTTAACCATCCCACGTCTAGCCTCGCCCCGCCGCGACCCTTCGCGGCGAGAGGAGGTGAGGCAACTGGAAGAGCACACCTTCCGGAAGTGGATGGTCGTGCTGGCGGCGCTCAGCCTGCTGGTCGCGATCATCCGGCTCTGGATCGGCTAGCCCGAAACGGAGTGGCCCCGCAGAGTCACCGCTCTGCGGGGCCTTTTTCCGAAGGTGAGGCACCTGGAAGACTTCCGTATGCCCAAGATGATGGGCATCCGTTGACAAAAAGTAAAGCCGGCCGCCCCTCAGCCGAGATTCTCGCTCTGCGGCATGCCGAGGACGTGGAAGCCGCCGTCCACGATGATGATCTCGCCCGACGTGCAGCTGCCCGCCTCGCTGGCGAGGTACACCGCCGTCCCGCCGATGGCGTCCAAAGTGGGGTTGCGGCGCAGCGGCGCATTCGCCTCGGTGTGCTTGAAGGTCCGCCGCGCGCCGCCGATGGCCGCCCCGGCGAGCGTCTTCATGGGCCCGGGCGAGATCGCGTTCACCCGCACGCCCTGCGGGCCGAGGTCGTTGGCGAGGTAGCGCACCGACGCCTCCAGCGCCGCCTTGGCGACGCCCATGACGTTGTAGAACGGGGTCACGCGGTTCGACCCCTGGTAGGTCAGCGTGATCATCGACCCGCCGTCCGGCATCAGCTCCGCCGCGCGGCGCGCGACGTCGATGAACGAGTAGCACGAGATCGTCAGCGAGTTCTTGAAGTTGTCGCGGCTGGTATTGATGAACCGCCCCGTCAGCTCGGCCTTGTCCGAGAAGGCGATGGCGTGGACGAGGAAGTCGATCGATCCCCACCGCTCCTTCAGCGTCGCGAAGCAGCGCTCGAGGCTGTCGTCGCTCAGCACGTCGGCATCCACGAGGAAGTCCGACCCGACGGACGCCGCCAGCGGACGCACCCGCCGCTCGAGCGACTCGCCCTGGTACGAGAACGCCAGCTCCGCCCCCGCGCCCGCCATCGCGCGGGCGATGCCCCAGGCGATGGAGTGGTCGTTGGCGACGCCCATGATCAGGCCGCGTTTGCCCTGCAGATCGATCCCCACGACACTCACTCCCTGAACCTGGACAGGAGCATCGAGCCGTTCGTGCCCCCGAAACCGAACGAGTTGGTCATCACCGTGTCGAGACCGGCATCCTCGACGGTCGTCGTCGCGATCTCTCCCTCGCGCAGCGCCGGATCCAGCGTCTCGACGTTGATCGAGGGCGCGATGAAGTCGTCCCGCAGCATCAGCAGGCAGTAGATCGCCTCCTGCGCGCCGGTCGCGCCCTGGCTGTGGCCCGTCATCGACTTGGTGGAGCTGATCGGCGCATGGGTCTCGCCGAACACCCGCCGCACCGCCTCCACCTCGCTGACGTCGCCGACCGGGGTCGAGGTGCCGTGGGCGTTGATGTAGCTGACCGACCGCCCCTGCGGCAGCGTCTGCAGCGCTAGACGCATGGCCCGCTCGCCGCCCTCGCCCGAGGGCGCCACCATGTCCGCGCCGTCCGAGGTCGCGGCGAAACCCGTCACCTCGGCGTAGATCGTGGCGCCGCGGGCCTTTGCATGCTCCAGCTCTTCCAGCACGACGATGCCGCCGCCGCCGGCGATGACGAAGCCGTCGCGGTCCTTGTCGAAGGCGCGGCTCGCCCGCTCGGGCGTGTCGTTGAACTTCGAGGACATCGCGCCCATCGCGTCGAACAGGCAGGACAACGTCCAGTCCAGCTCTTCCGCGCCGCCGGCGAACATGACGTCCTGCTTGCCCATCATGATCTGCTCCGCCGCGACGCCGATGCAGTGCAGCGAGGTCGAGCAGGCCGAGGTGATCGAATAGTTGATTCCCTTGATCCGGAACGCGGTCGAAAGGTTCGCGCTGATCGTCGAGGACATCGCCTTGGGCACGGCGAAGGGGCCGATCCGCTTGGGGCTCCCGCTCTTCAGCACCGTCTGGTGCGCGGCGAAGATCGCGGATGTGGACGGCCCTCCCGAGCCGGCGATGAGGCCGGTGCGCGGGTTCACCACGTCCGCCTCCTCGAGCCCCGCGTCCGCGATCGCCTGCGTCATCGCGATATGGGCGTAGGCGGCGCCCGGCCCCATGAAGCGCAGGGCGCGCTTGTCGACATGCTCGCTCACGTCGATCTTGAGCGTGCCCGCGATACGGCTGCGGAAGCCGTGCTCTTCCATCTCGGGCACCGCCTCGATGCCTGACCGGCCGGCCTTCAGGCTGGCGGCGACCTCCTCGGCGGAGTTTCCGATGGGCGAGACGATTCCGAGCCCGGTGACGACGACACGACGCATGGGGGTCCTCCCTTCAGGGGCGCAGCCTGTCTAAGGCCGCGGGGCGGGGCGGGGCAAGGCGATCAGGCCGGCGCGGAGACTTTTCCCGCGTCGACGAGCGCCCGCACCGCCTCTTCCACCGCGGACAGGCTGGAATGGCGCGGCACGTAGCCGATGCGCTCGCGCCCCTTCGCGACCGAGTGGCAGGGGCTGCGGGCGATGTGCTCCCACGTGGCGGTCGCGTCCCCGTCGGACCAGCCGGCCTTCCAGTCGTCGAACGGCCGGAAGGCCAACCGGGGCTCGTGACCGAAGAAGCGGTACATCGCCTCGGCGTAGCCGCGCAGGTTCAGCGCCTGCGGCGAGACGGCGTTGAACGCCTCGCCGAGGGCGGCGGAACGGTTGGACATGGCGCAGAGGATCACCTGCGCCACGTCCTCGGCATGGACATGGTGCACCGTCTCCAGCCCGAAGTTCGGCAGCGTCAGCTCCTCGCCGCGGGCGATCCGGGCGAAGACCTCGGTGTTGAAGTTGGCCGCCGGGTTCAGCGGCGCCCAGCCGGGGCCGACGATGTGGCCGGGGCGGAAGACCGGCGCGGGGAAGCCGGTGCGCCGCGCGTCGGGCAGCAGCCACGCCTCGATCTCGGCCTTGTCCGTCCCGTACTCGCCGAACGGGTTCATCGGGTCGTCCTCGGTCGCGGGCTGGGCCGCGTTGTGGCCGTAGACCCAGATCGTCGAGCAGTGGAGGAAGTGCTGTACCCTGCCCCGCAGCGCCTCGACTAGCGGGCGGGTCTGCGACAGGCGGAAGGCGATCATGTCGATCACCACGTCGGGGGACAGCGCGGCGATGCGGTCCGCGAAGTCCGCGTCGGACATCGCGTCGCGGTCCAGCGTCACCGTCTCCACTCTCTCCCATGCCGGGTGGGGACGGTAGGGCGCGGCGCGGCCGCGGCTGACGTTGACCACCTCGTGGCCGCGCGCGACGAGCGCGGGCACCAGGTAGGTGCCGACGTGTCCGCTGCCGCCGATGACGACGATCCGTGCCATGGCTGTCCTCCTCTTCGCCCCTGTCTAGGCGCGGGCGCCGGCGGGGCGCAACCGCTCAGCCCCGGCCGCGGCCGAGGCCGGCCCGCAGGGTCAACGCGATGACGACGAGGCTGACCGCCAGCCAGAGCGCGCCCCAGACCACGGTAGCGCCCCCGATTTCGGTGGCCAGCAGGCGGGCGTCCGAGATCTCGCCCGACCGGCGGAGCGTATCGTCGAAGATGTCGAGCGGCACGTAGATCAGGCTGGTCAGGCCGATGAGCCGCAGGATCAGGTCGGCCGCCGCCACGGGAAGGAACCGCGCGGCCGCGAGCATGGCCAGCGCCGCCGCCGCGCAAAGCGCGAAGCCGATCATGTCCCGCACTGCCCACAGCGCGACCCCGCCGAGGAGAACGCCCAGCCCCGCCAGCACCGCCCTGTCCGACCGGCCCCGGTGAGCGGCGAGGAAGATCGCAGCGCCGATGAGAAGCGAGCCGAGGTAGCCCGCCGACAGGATGAGAAATCGGCTGCCGCCCGCCGTGATCGCGTGCCCGCCCTGGCGGAGGTCGACCGTCAGGCGCACCACCTCGCCCCCGGTGAGGGTCGCCGCGGCGGCGTGGGCGATCTCGTGAAAGAGGACCGTCAGGATCTTGAGCGGCACCACGACCGGCGTGGACCACAGCAGGACGACGAGCGCCGTCAGCGCGAGGAGAAGGGCGTTGTCGCGCAGGAACCGGCCGGCCCGGCGCACCCCGTCAGCTCTCGCTGAGGGCGACCTTCATGTCCTTGACCTGATAGATCACCTCGCCGTCCGCCTCGACCCGGCCGTCGGCGACGCCCATCGTCAGGCGACGCGTCTGCACGGCCTTGGTGAAGTCGACGAAGTACCGGATCATCTTGCGGTCCGGGCGCACCATCCCGGTCAGCTTCACCTCGCCCACGCCGAGGGCGTAGCCCCGCCCCTGCCAGCCGCGCCAGCCGAGGTTGAAGCCGGTGAGCTGCCACAGCCCGTCGAGGCCGAGGCAGCCGGGCATGATCGGGTTGCCGGGGAAGTGGCAGGCGAAGAACCACAGCTCGGGGTGGATGTCGAACTCGGCCACGACGTGGCCCTTGCCGTGTTCGCCGCCATCTTCGGAGATGTCGGTGATCCGGTCCATCATCAGCATCGGCGGCTCGGGCAGCTGCGCGTTGCCGGGGCCGAACAGTTCGCCCCGCGCGCATTTCAGCAGGTCGTCCTTGTCGAAGCTGCGCGGAAAGTCGGCCATGTCGGTCCTTCCGTGAGGGTCTCGTGTGGCGGGTCGCGCCCCTCTATCACCGGCGGCGCGCGCGGGGCAAGGCCGCAGCGGCGGCACCTGGCCGGGCGAGAAAGCCGTTGAATCCGGTGGGTCAGGGGCCATATTGTCCGCAGCGATGAGCGAGATCTCCGTAACCTCCGACCGGTGCGACCGGGGCCGCGACTGGCTCGCGGCGGCCGACCTGCGCCCGACGCGGCAGCGGGTGGCGCTGGCCGCACTGCTGGTCGGCGACGGCCGCGACCGCCACGTGACGGCCGAGAGCCTGTTCGAGGCGGCGGAGCGGGCGGGCGACCCGGTGTCGCTCGCCACGGTCTACAACACGTTGCGCGCCTTCTGCGACGCGGGGCTCATGCGCGAGATCACGGTCGACGGGTCGAAGAGCTACTTCGACACGAACGCGACGAACCACCCCCACTTCTTCTGGGAGGACAGCGGCACGCTCACCGACGCGCCCCTGTCCGAGCTGGAGATCCGCCGTCTGCCCCGCCCGCCCGAAGGGGCCGAGGTGACCGCGGTCGATGTGGTGATCCGGCTGCGGCGGGGCTAGCCCCCGCGCTAAGGCCGCTCGCGGACGACGGCCGACCGCCTGACGGTCGACGAACGCACAGGGGCCGTCGCGTCTCGCCGGCCTGCACCTCACCCCGCCACCGCCTCCAGCCGCGCCCGCGTTTCCGGCATCCGCGCCAGCGTCCGGTCGATCCGCTCGCGCCACCGCGGCCCCCGCCCCCGCGCATCCTCCCACGCCTCCGCCAGCTCGTCCGGCCGCTCCTCCGCCAGCACCTCCACCAGCAGAGCCGCCTGCGCGCGGTCCTTGCGGGCCTTGACGCTGTCGGTGCCGTCGCGCCGGCGATCCGCCACGATCAACTTGTGGATCGCAAACCGTTCCGGCCGCGGGATCTGGACGAGGATACCAGAGCGATACAACGCCGCCGCCGCGATCGGCTCCGCGATCAGGTAGTTGAGGTAGTTGAGCGCCTGAGCGCTGACGCCGAGGGCCGGCAGCTCCTTCAGCCCCTCGTCACCGAAGGCCGGCGTGAGGAACTCGACCAGCGTTCCGGACCGGCTCTGCTTCCATCGCCAGACGCGTCCCGCGTCGAGGGTCGGGACCGGCGCGAAGTCGAGGTCGGTCAGCAGCGTGTCCGTGGCCTCTTCCACCCGGTCGCCCAGTGCGACCGACAGCCGCTCGAAGCTCGCGATGTCGAGGTCGTCGGTCTGCGCAATCCGGTCCTGGCCGATCCGCACGCCGAGCTCGTTTTCGTAGAGGCCGAAGGCCACCGTTCCGACCAGCGTTCCACCCAGACGGAAGACACCCGCCTTCTCGAACGCGGACAGGAGCGAGCCGGTCCCGCGGTCGACGCTCCGGTAGCCTTCGGCGCGCAGCAAGCGGATCAGGCGGGACCGGGCCGATTGCCGCGCCCCTGCGTCATCCTTGAGAGCGTCCGCGCGTGCGAGGCGGGCGCGGAGATCCTCCGTCGCCTCGCCGAGATAGCGGCTGCGCATCTGGGTGCCGACACGATACTTGTCGTAGAGATACACGCGTCCGTTGCGGACCCGCTCCTCCACCGTGCCGCGCACCTCGGCCGCCCGCTCGTCCAGCAGGAGACGCAGGAGGTCGACGTAGGCTGAGGTGCCGACGTGGCTGTGAAAGTCGATCATGTGCAGCGCGATATCATTTTGCTGCACACTGGCCTAGACGAAGATGTGCATCATTAAGAAAAAATGCTGCACACGCGCCGGACATGAAAAACCCCGCCGCCCGTCTCCGGGCGGCGGGGCTGGACGGTCCCGCAGGGGACCGCCCCGGATCAGTCGTCGTTGCCGCGCAGGGCCGCGCCGAGGATGTCGCCCAGCGACGCGCCGGAGTCGGACGAGCCGTACTGTTCGACCGCTTCCTTCTCTTCGGCGATCTCGCGGGCCTTGATCGACAGGCCCAGCTTGCGGGTCTTGCTGTCCACGTTGGTCACGCGGACGTCGACCTTGTCCCCCGGCTGGAAGCGCTCGGGGCGCTGCTCGGAGCGGTCACGGCTGAGGTCGGAGCGGCGGATGAAGGACTTCATGCCCTCGTACTCCACCTCGATCCCGCCATCCTCGATCTTGGTCACGTTCACCGTGATGATCGAGCCGCGCTTCACGCCACCGATCGCCTCGGCGAAGGGGTCGCCGTCGAGCGTCTTGATGGAGAGCGAGATGCGCTCCTTCTCGATGTCAGTCTCGAGGACCTTCGCCTTGACGATGTCGCCCTTGCGGTAGTCCTGGATCGCGTCCTCGCCCCGCTGGTCCCAGCTGAGGTCGGAGAGGTGCACCATGCCGTCGATGTCGCCGGACAGGCCGATGAACAGACCGAACTCGGTGATGTTCTTGACCTCGCCCTCGACGACCGTGCCCTCGGGGTGGGACTCGGCGAAGACCTCCCACGGGTTGCGCATGGTCTGCTTCAGACCCAGCGACACCCGGCGCTTGGCCTGGTCGATCTCGAGCACCATCACCTCGACCTCCTGGGAGGTGGAGACGATCTTGCCGGGGTGGACGTTCTTCTTGGTCCAGCTCATCTCGGACACGTGGACGAGGCCCTCGACCCCCGGCTCCAGCTCCACGAAGGCGCCGTAGTCGGTGATGTTGGTGACCCGGCCGGTGTGCACCGACTCGATCGGGAACTTGGCTTCGACCGAATCCCACGGATCGTCCTGCAGCTGCTTCATGCCGAGGCTGATGCGGTGGGTCTCCTTGTTGATCTTGATGACCTGGACCTTGATGGTCTCGCCGATCGACAGGATCTCGGAGGGGTGGTTGACCCGGCGCCACGCCATGTCGGTGACGTGCAGCAGGCCGTCGACGCCGCCGAGGTCGACGAAGGCGCCGTACTCGGTGATGTTCTTGACCACGCCGTCGACCGTCTGGCCCTCGGTGAGGTTGGCGATGACCTCGGCACGCTGCTCGGCCCGGCTCTCTTCCAGGATCGCCCGGCGGGAGACGACGATGTTGCCCCGGCGGCGGTCCATCTTGAGGATCTGGAACGGCTGCTTGAGGCCCATCAGCGGGCCGGCGTCGCGCACGGGGCGCACGTCGACCTGGGAGCCGGGCAGGAACGCCACGGCGCCGCCGAGATCGACGGTGAAGCCGCCCTTGACGCGGCCGAAGATCGCGCCCTCGACCCGCTGCTCGTCGGCATACGCCTTCTCGAGCCGGTCCCAGGCCTCTTCACGGCGCGCCATCTCGCGCGAGATGACGGCCTCGCCACGGGCGTTCTCGGCGGAGCGGAGGTAGACCTCCACCTCGTCGCCGACGCCGAGGTCGGGCGTCTCGCCGGGATTCGCGAATTCCTTGAGATCGACGCGGCCTTCCATCTTGTAGCCGACGTCGATGATGGCCTGTCCCGCCTCGATGGCGATGACCTTGCCCTTGACGACACTGCCCTCGGTCGGGGTGTCGATGTCGAAGCTGTCGTTGAGGAGGGCTTCGAATTCCTCCATGGAAGCGTTTTGCGCCATGTGGCTATGGGGTTCCTTTTGTCTCAGCTATTCGGGCCGGGCGGTTGTCTCCGCCGGTCTTTCGTCGGATTGCGGTCAGGGCCTCCCCGGAAAACGAAAAGGGCCGGCATTCGTCCCGACCCTGCTTGCCTCGTCGTCCGCGGCGTTGTCGCCTTGTCCTGACGCGCGCATATACGCACCCGCCCCCGGCTTGGCAAGTCGTGGGGGCCGCGGTCAGACGGCGAGCGGCGGCGCGGGGATGCCGTCGAGCGCGGACTGCACGGCGTCGAAGAACCGGCCGGCGTCGCGGCCGTCGACGAGGGCGTGGTGTACCTCGAGCGCCATCGCCATCGTCAGCCGCCCGCCGCCGGCCGTGATCCTGCCCCAGGCGATGCGCGGGATGCAGTCGTCCGGCCCCGGCAGCGCGTTGGTGACCGAGGTGAAATCGATCCACGGCAGGCACGAGGCATAGGCGACGTCGTCCCGGGCGGCGCCGTCGTTGGCGCCGAGGGCGGTCGCCTTCTCGGCCTCGGCGATCCGGGATGCGGCCTCCGCGTCGAAGGTGCCGAAGTCCGGATCGAAGGGGACGTAGCCGTAGCCGAAGGTGCCGTCCGGGCGCGGCACCGACATCGACAGGTCGATCCGGTCGTGGCGCACCACCCGGTCGCCGCGGAAGCGGGTGCGCAGGGCGGGCGTCGCGGCGATCCCCGCCCCCACGGCGAAGAGCGTGGCGCGATAGAGCGAGACGCCGCGCAGGCGCCGTGCCTCGCGGAATCGCGTGACCTCGACGCGCGAGGTGACGGAGAAGTGCGGCCGCTCGTACGAGCGGAACAGGCGGAAGTGCTCCGCCCGGTCCCAGGTCGCCAGATCGATCTCGGTCTCCGTCATGCGCCCGTTGTCACGCCTGGGGACGCGGGACGCAACCTCACCGTGCGAGTTCCCAGACATGGCCGGACGGGTCCTGCACGCTGGCGGTCCGGATGCTCCAGGGCCGGTCCATCGGCCCGTTGAGCAGGGCGATCCCCTGCCCCTCCAGCCGCGCGCAGGCCGCGTCCACGTCCTCGACGCCGATCGTGTAGACGGCGCGGACGCCCGGCGCCGCCATCGGCGCGGGGTCGATCAGTTCGGGTACGGCCTGCACGTGCAGCAGGTTGATCATGGTCTCGCCGATCCGGAAGACGCAGGAACTGTCGTCCTCGAAGATCGGGGCCTGGCCGAGGAAGCGGCGGTAGAAGTCGACCGTCGCCGGCAGGTCCTCGCAGAACAGGGTCGTCGCCGTCGGGGTGCCGGCCCAGGTCTCGTCGCTCATGTGGAGAAATCCTCTTGTCACAGGCGTCGGATAAAGGTTGATATCAATAGATCTGTCAACCACCGTGGAGCTCCCCATGTCCGACCGCCCCCTCATCCTCACCGGCTGGATCCTGTCCGCGCTGTTCGCGCTGTTCCTGATCGGCGCCTCGGCGGTGCCCAAGCTGGCGCTGGACGTCGGCGCGCAGACGATGGCGGACCTCGGCTGGCCCGAGGCGCCGACGGTCTGGATCGGAGTGCTGGAGCTGGTGCTGGCGGTTCTGTTCCTGATCCCGCGCACCGGCCTCCTCGCCGCGACGCTGACGATGGCGCTGCTCGGCGGGGCGATCATCACGCAGATGCGGGCGGGCAGCCCGCTCTACTCGCACACGCTGTTCAGCGTGTATCTGGGCATCTGGATGTGGGCGGGCCTCTGGCTGCGCGATCCGGCGATCAGAGCCGTCTGGCCGATCCGCCGCGCCTGAGCCGCGGTTGCCCCCCGGTGCGCCGCGTGCGACCACCGGCCGGACAGGCAGGAGGGGCGCATGGGCGAGATCGTGATGGTGCGGCACGGGCAGGCCAACACCGGCGCCGCGACCGAGGAGGAGTACGACCGCCTCTCGCCCCTCGGCCACCGGCAGGCCGGCTGGCTGGGCGAATGGCTGCGCGCCAACGAGGCGCCGTTCGACGCGGTTCTGTCGGGCACCATGCGCCGCCACCGCGAGACGGCCGAGGCGATGCGATTTCCGCCGCAGCAGGCGGACGAACGCCTGAACGAGCTGGACTACTTCGCCCTCGCCCGCGACCTGCAGGTGCACCGGCAGGTGCCGCCGCCCGGCACGCCGGAGGATTTCGCCGACCACGTGCCCCAGACCTTCGCCGCCTGGCACGCGGCCGAGATCGCGGGGGCCGAGCCCTTCGCCTCGTTCGAGGCGCGGGTGCGCGACGTGCTGGACGAGGCGGCGACGCCGGGGCGGCGGGTCCTGTGCGTCACCTCGGGCGGGGTGATCGCGATGGCGATGCGGCTGGCGCTGGGACTGGACCCCGAACGGCTCGCGCACGTTCTGCTGCCGATCCACAACTCGTCCCTGCACCGGTTCCGGGTGCGCGAAGGCGGGACGTACCTGTCCGCCTTCAACGCGATCCCGCACCTCGACCCGCCCGACCGGGCATCCGCCAGAACCTTCCTGTGAGGCCCGCATGACGATCTTTCTCGTCATCGCCGTCACCACCGCCGCGCTTCTCGCAGGGGCCGCGTGGGGGGCGCTGGCGGGGATGGGCAAGCGTGTCGAAGGGTTCCTCGTGGCGCTGGCGGGCGGCGCGCTCATCGCCTCCTTGATGAGCGAGCTGATCGAGCCCGCGGCCGACGTGATCGCGGTGCCGATAGTGGGCCTGTGGGTGCTCGTGGGGGCGGTGGGGTTCACCGGCCTCGACTGGGGGCTGGAAAAATTGACGTCGGGCGGCGGCGGCATCGGCCTCGCCCTCGCCGTGACGTTCGACGGCATCCCCGAGAACCTCGCCCTCGGCACCGCGCTGATCGGCGCCGGGCCGCTGGAGGTCGCGGCGCTCGCGGGGTCGATCTTCCTGTCGAACCTGCCCGAGGCAGCGGGCGCCGGCCGCGACATGGTGCAGGACGGCTGGAAGAAGGGCCGGGTGATGGCGCTGTGGGGCGGCGTCGCGGCGATCCTCGTCGCGGCGGCGCTGGCCGGAAACCTGCTGCTGCGGGGCGCGCCCGACGACACGCTGTCGGCGATCCGCTGCGTGGCGGCGGGCGCCGTCGTCGCCTCTCTCGCGACCGAGGTGTTTCCGGGCGCCTTCCGCGAGGACAGCTACTGGACCGGCGTCGCGGTTGCGATCGGCCTGGTGCTGTCGCTGCTGCTGAGCGCGCTCGGCGGCTAGCGCAGCTTGGCCTCGACCGCCGCGATAGCCTGCGCCACCGCCTGCTCGACATCGAGCGTGGTCGTGTCGAGGACGAGGGCGTCGTTGGCCGCGACGAGGGGCGCGTCGTTGCGACCGGTATCGCGGGCGTCGCGGGCCTTCACGTCCTCCAGGACCGTCTCGAAGCCGATGTCGTGCCCCGCGGCCACCAGCTCGGCCAGCCGCCGCTCGGCTCGGCACTCGGCGCTGGCGGTGACGAAGAGCTTCACCTCGGCGCCGGGGCAGATCACCGTGCCGATGTCGCGCCCGTCGAGGACGGCGCCGCCCTCGGCCCTGGCGAAGTCGCGCTGGAAGTCGACGAGGGCGGCGCGCACCTGCGGCACCGCCGCCACCCGGCTGGCCGCCTGCGCGACCTCCGGCGTGCGCAGGCCGGGACCTGACAGGTCCTCGGGCGTCAGCGCCCGCGCCGCCGCCTCGGGCTCGGCCCCCGCCAGCACCTTGGCGCCGACGGCGCGGTACAGCAGCCCGGTGTCGAGATGGGCGAAGCCGAACCGCTGCGCCACGCGCCGGCCGATCGTGCCCTTGCCCGCGGCGGCGGGGCCGTCGATGGCCACGGTGAACCTCATCGCCGCGGCCCCCGCAGGCGGGCGAGCAGGTAGAACAGGCAGGCCAGCAGCAGCGCCGCATACTTCGCCATGGTCAGCGTGCTGGCGCCGGTGACGGTCAGCGGGTCCGGCGGCACCGACCCGTCGATCAGCCGAAGGATCGCCGCGTTCTCGGCCAGGTCCGCCGCACCGTAGGCGAGGGCCGCGAGGACTCCCAGCCAGCCCAGCTTGCCGCGCTGGCCGAGGCAGAGCAGCGCCAGGAACACCGTCAGCGCGACCGGCAGCACGGTGTCCCACAGGGCCATCGTGGTCCGGATCGCCTCGCGCCCCGCGTCATTCAGCGCGGTCAGGTAGGCCGTCGCCTCGGGCACGGTGTAGCCGGTGACGCGCAGGTCGAACGGCCACTGGCCGCCGGCGGCGGGCATCAGGATCGTGACCATCGTGAACACGAGGATCGTGCAGGCGATGAGGACGGCGAGGCCGGCGAGGGAGACGAGGACGCGCATCACGCCTCCGCCATCTCGCGGCCGATCGCGGCGCCGAGGCCGGTCATCAGAGGCTCGAACACCGGGAACGAGGTGGCGATGGGGCCGCCGTCGTCGACCCGCATCGGCCGCTGCGTGGCGAGGCCCATGACCAGGAACGACATCGCGATCCGGTGGTCGAGGCGGCTGGCGACTGCGGCCCCGCCCCGGACGCCGCCCATACCGCGACCGTGGACGATCCACCAGTCCGGCCCTTCCTCCACCTCGACGCCCGCCGCACGCAGCCCGGCGGCCATCGCGTCGATCCGGTCGCTCTCCTTCACGCGCAGCTCCTTGACGCCGCGCATCACGGTCGGCCCGGTCGCGAAGGCCGCGACGACCGAGAGGACGGGATACTCGTCGATCATGCTGGCGGCCCGCTCGGGCGGCACCTCCACGCCGGTCATCGCCGGCGAGAAGCGGGCGCGCAGGTCGGCGACGGGCTCGCCGCCCTCCTCGCGTTCGTTCTCGAAGGTCAGGTCGGCGCCCATCTCGCGCAGCGTGGCGTAGAGGCCGGCGCGGGTGGGGTTGAGCCCGATGTTGGGGACGAGGACGTCCGAGCCCTCGGCGATCAGCGCGGCGCAGACCGGGAACGCGGCGGAGGACGGGTCGCGCGGCACGACGATGGTCTGCGGCCGCAGCTCGGGCTGGCCTTTCAGCGTGATGACGCGGCCCTCGGGGCCGGCCTCGGAGGTCACCGTCGCGCCAAAGCCGGCGAGCATCCGCTCGGTATGGTCGCGCGTCGGCTCGGGCTCGATCACCACGGTCTCGCCCGGGGCGTTCAGGCCGGCGAGGAGGATCGCCGACTTCACCTGAGCGGACGGCACCGGAAGCGTGTAGCGCACCGGCACCGGGTCGGCCGCGCCGACCAGCGTCATCGGCAGGCGACCGCCGGTCCGGCCGACGGCGCGGGTGCCGAACAGCGACAGCGGATCGGTCACGCGGCCCATCGGGCGGCTGCACAGGGACGCGTCGCCGGTGAAGGTCGCGGCGATGGGCGAGGTCGCCATCGCGCCCATGATGAGCCGGACGCCGGTGCCGGAATTGCCGCAGTCGATGACCTTGTCCGGCTCGCCGAAGCCGCCGGTGCCGACGCCGTGGATCGACCAGGTGCCGTCCCCCTCACGCGTGACGTCCGCGCCGAAGGCGCGCATCGCCGCGGCGGTGTCGAGGACGTCCTGCCCTTCCAGGAGGCCGGTGACGCGGGTCTCGCCCACCGCAAGCGCGCCGAGGATCAGCGAGCGGTGCGAGATCGACTTGTCGCCGGGGACGTGCGCCTCGCCCGTCAGCGGGGCGCCCCGCTGCGAGATCATCGGGATCGGCTCGCCGTGGCCTGACATGGGTCTCTCCCTCGCCCGTTCGCGGGGTGTCTATCGGAGCCGGCGGCGGGCGTCCATCGGCGGGGCGGGCGGGCATGCCGAGCAACCGGCGGGATATCGCACCGCGACGCAAGGGCAGCGTCTGGCCGCGGTCAGAGGCTCCTACGCTGCGGTGGCGGCGATACATCCCGCCACCCTCGCCAGACCGCGATCGTCTCGCAGGTGGCGCGGAAGCGTCTGGCCGGGGGGCGGCGGGACGCTGCCCGGGCCGCTGGCGCGGCTGTTTCCGGGCCGGGTGCCGCAGGTCTACACGCGAAGGCTGGAACGTCGGGCTGGACCTGGTTCCTGATCCGGCCAGCCTTGCAGTTCGCAACCCGGCGGGGCGAGGCCCCGGCTCGAGGCCGGGGCGGGAGCCACAAGGACCACCCGTCCCGGGCCTGACCCGGCGGGAGCCACAAGGACCACCCGTCCCGAGCCTGACCCGGCGGGAGCCACAAGGACCACCGTCCCGGGCCTGACCCGGCGGGAGCCACAAGGACCACCCGTCCCGGGCCTGACCCGGCGGGAGCCACAAGGACCACCCGTCCCGGGCCTGACCCGGCGGGAGCCACGAGGACCACCCGTCCCGGGCCTGACCCGGGACCCCAACCGACAGGGCGCCCGTCCCGCGCAAGGCCCGGGTCAGACCCGAGCCGATCAGGTCCCCGCCCCTTACACCCTCCGGAACGTCAGGTAGTGCGGCGCCCGTCCCTCGCGCAGCGCCTTCTGCTCGTAGCGGGTGGAGGGCCAGTCGTTCCAGGCCCGGTCGGTCGGATGATCCTCGCGCACGAAGCCGGCGGCGGGGACCTCCTTCAGCGTCTGGCGGACGTAGTCCGGGATGTCGGTCGCCACGCGGAACTCCGCGCCCGGCGCCAGCACCCGGTGCAGCGCGGACAGGTAGCCGGGCGTGACGAAGCGGCGCTTGTGGTGGCGCTGCTTGGGCCAAGGGTCGGGGTAGTTGAGGAACGCCTTCGCGGCGCTCCCCTCCGGCAGAACGTCGAAGAGGTCGCGCACGTCGCCAGGATGGATGGCGAGGTTCTGCACCCCCGCCTCTCGGATCTGCCGCAGCAGCATGGCGACGCCGTTCACGAACGGCTCGGCGCCGAGGATCGCGACCTGCGGATGGCGCGCCGCCATCGCGACGAGGTGCTCGCCGCCGCCGAAGCCGATCTCGACCCAGATCTCCCGCGCGCCGGGGAACCGGGCGGCGAGGTCGAGCGGCCGCCGGTCCGGGTTCTCCTCCCAGCCGACCGGCCCGGGCGACAGCGGCGCGAGGTCTTCGTCCAGCATCTCGCGCTGGCGCGGCCGCAGCGTCTTGCCGTGGACGCGGCCGTGAAAGTTGCGCCAGGGCGCGCCGGATTTGTGGCGGTCGGATCTCATGGCCGGGCGCTGTAGCCAAGGCGGCCGGAGGCTGCAACCGCGGGCAGGCGTGTGCGGGGGTGGTGGGTTTCACCCACCCTCCGGGGCGCGGGGACGCAGGGTCGATGGCAGGATCAGGCCGACGATGACGGCGCGGGAGGTTTCACCCACCCTACATCATGCCGGGCACCACGAGGTCGGGCGGCCGGTGGCCGTCCTCGAAGGTCTTGATGTTGATGATCACCTTCTCGCCCATCTCGACCCGCCCCTCCACGGTGGCCGAGCCCATGTGCGGCAGCAGCACGACGTTGGACAGCTTGCGCAGGCGCGGATTGATGTGCGAGCCGTGCTCGTAGACGTCGAGTCCCGCGCCCGCGATCTCGCCGGCGCGCAGCATCCGGGTGAGCGCGTTCTCGTCGATCACCTCACCGCGCGAGGTGTTCACGATCACCGCCGACGGCTTCATCAACTTCAGCCGGCGGGCGTTCATCAGGTGGAACGTCGACGGCGTGTGCGGGCAGTTGATCGACAGCACGTCCACCCGGGCGACCATCTGGTCGAGGCTCTCCCAGTAGGTCGCCTCCAGCCCCTCCTCGATCTCGGGGCGCAGGCGTTTGCGGTTGTGGTAGTGCACCTGCATCCCGAAGGCGCGGGCCCGCCGCGCCACGGCCTGGCCGATCCGGCCCATGCCGAGGATGCCGAGACGCCGGCCGGCGATCCGGCCGCCCAGCATCGCGGTCGGCGCCCAGCCCGGCCAGTCGCCGGCCTGCATGACGGCGAGTCCTTCGGGAATCCGCCGGGTGACGCCGAGGATCAGCGCCATCGTCATGTCGGCCGTGTCCTCGGTCACCACGCCCGGCGTGTTCGAGACGAGGATGCCGCGCTGGCGGGCGGTGGCGACGTCGATGTGGTCGACCCCGGCGCCGTAGTTCGCGATCAGCTTCAGCCGCTCGCCGGCCTGCGCGAGGAGGGCGGCGTCGATCCGGTCCACCAGCGTCGGCACCACCACGTCGGCGTCCTGCAGCGCCTCGGCCAGCGCCTCGCGGGTCATCGGCACGTCGTCCGGGCTGAGGCGGGCGTCGAACAGTTCGCGCATCCGCGTCTCCACCGCCTCGGGCAACCGTCGCGTGACGACAACAGTCAGTCGCTTCCCCGGCATCTGGCGCGGCCCTTCGCTTGTGCTTTCCCCGTCCCGAGGCGCAAGTTGCCCCCAAAAGGCGCCGGGGCACAAGCATCCCGGCCCATCGGGCGAGCGGGACATGACACGGACGGGCGGCAGGACGGGACTGGCGGTCGCGGCGGCGCTGGCGCTGGGCGTTGCCGGCGCGGCGGCGGCAGAGCAGATGCGGCCGCGGCCGAGGCCGGTGGACCTGACGGCGGAGACGCTGGCCGCCGACGCCGCGATGGCGACCGCGGCGGAGGCCGGCACGGTCGACGCCGACGCCCGCCCCGAGGCGCGGCCCGTGGCGCTGCGGCCCGAGGACGTGATGCCGGTCGCCGCGCCCGCCGCGCCGACCATCGGGCCCGAGACGAACCTGCCCCTCCCCCGCTACGTCTCGCTGAAGGTCGAGGAAGGCAACGTCCGCCGCGGCCCGTCGCTGTCGCACCGGATCGACTGGGTCTTCGTCCGCCGCGACATGCCGCTGCAGATCGTCGCCGAGTACGGCCACTGGCGCCGCGTGGTCGACCGCGAGGGGCTGGGCGGCTGGGTCCATTACGCGCTGCTGTCCGGGGTCCGGACGGTGATCGTGGACGAGGACCTGCTGCCCCTGCGGGTGCGCCCCGATCCCGACGCGGCCGAGGTGGCGCGGCTGGAGGCCGGAGTGATCGCACGGCTCGGCGAGTGCGAGATCGACTGGTGCTGGCTCAGCGCCGGCGGCTTCCGCGGCTGGGCGCCGAAGAGCGCGCTCTGGGGCGTCGATCCGGACGAAACGCGCGAGTAGGCGGCCCCTCCGTCGCGCGGGGCCTGACCAGGCCGCCGGGCTGCGCTAGAGTGATCGCGAACAGATCAGCGGAGCCGCCCATGACCGATCCCGCCACCGCCGCCACGCTCGAGGGGCGACTCCTCGCCCAGCGCAAGGTCCTCGCCCGGATCGTGGCCGAGCTGAAGAGCCCGGCGCTCGACGCGTACCTCGCCGACCGGGACCATTTCGAGGGCTACGACGAGGATCCGGGGGCGGTGCCGGACGACGGATTTTCGATCGAGGGGGCGATCTCGGACGAGCTGCGGCTTATCCGGGAGCTGGCCGAGGCGATGCGGGCGCGCTGAGGGCGGCGCTCCTGCCTTCGGGCCGGGCCCCGCGCACGCGGGCCTGAAGCCCGGCTCGGGCGGTGGGCCCGCCCCCCACGCGGGTCGGCGCGGGAGGCGGGAAGGGAACATCGGCAGGGACGGCCGATGGGACAGCGCCGCCCGGGGTGCGGGCGACGACCGGGCGGCCGCAGAGAGGCCGGGCCGGCAGGCGCGGGGACAGCGCCCGGCCCCGTTATCCGGCGAGTCGGTAAAGGATTCGTGACGGTCCGAGCAGAACCTCAGCCGCGCACCAGCCCCACGATCTCGTAGGTCTTCGCCAGGATCGGCGCCGCGACCTGCCGCGCCCGCTCGGCCCCGCGGGCGAGCGTGCGGTCGATCTCGGCCGGGTCATCCAGCAGCCGCCGCATCTCGTCCGAGATCGGCCCCAGCCGCGCGACGGCGAGGTCGGCGAGGGCCGGCTTGAAGGCTCCCCAGCCCGCGCCCTCGTGCTCGGCCAGCACCGCCTCGGCGCTGGTGCCCGACAGGGCGGCGTAGATCTCGACGAGGTTGCGGGCCTCGGGCCGGTCCGCCAGCTCCTTCACCTTTCCGGGGATCGGGGCGGGATCGGTCCGCGCCTTCCTGAACTTCTTCGCGATGGTGTCGGCGTCGTCCAGCATGTTGATCCGCTCCATGTCGGACTCGCCGGACTTGGACATCTTCTTGGTCCCGTCCCGCAGGTTCATCACCCGCATCGCCGGCCCCTCGATCACCGGCTCGGTGAGGGGGAAGAAGTCGGTCCTGTAGTCGTGGTTGAACTTGGCCGCGATGTCGCGGGTCAGCTCCACATGCTGCTTCTGGTCCTCGCCGACGGGGACGTGGGTCGCGTGATAGAGCAGGATGTCGGCCGCCATCAGCGCCGGGTAGGCGTAGAGGCCGAGGCTGACCGCTTCGGCGTTCTTCCCCGCCTTCTCCTTGAACTGGGTCATCCGGTTCATCCAGCCGACCCGCGCGACGCAGTTGAAGATCCAGGCCAGCTCGGCATGGCCCGACACGGCGGCCTGATTGAACAGGATGGATTTCTCGGGGTCGATGCCGCTGGCGATGTAGCCGGCCGCGACCTCGCGCGTGGCCTGCGTCAGCTCGGCCGGGTCCTGCCAGACGGTGATCGCGTGCAGGTCGACGACGCAGTAGATCGTCTCGAACTCCCCGTCCGCCATCTCGACGAAGCGCTTGATCGCGCCGAGGTAGTTGCCCAGCGTCAGGCCGCCGGACGGCTTGATGCCGGAAAAGACACGGGGGGCGAACGTCGGCTCGGTCATGGGGGCAGCTCGCTGGTCAACGGGGCCGGCCTCGCTTACCGAGGGGCGGTCAGGGCGTCAACCGGAGGTCCCATGCAGGAGGAGAGCCCGTTCGGCGCGGTGCCCCCGCTCGTCGTGGCGCTTACGATCGTCGCGGCGCTGGTCGAGGCGATCCTCGCCCTCGGCGCCGAGGGGCTGGTCGGCGGACCGGCGGCCGTGGGCTGGCGCTCGCAGGCGGTGGCCGACTGGGGCGTCTCGCCCCTGGTGTTCGAGCAGGTGGCCTATCGCGGCGACTGGTCCTTCGACCTCGTCCGCCGGTTCGTGACCTACGCCTTCATCCAGGGCGGCGTCACGCCGGCCCTGTTCGGGATCGCGCTGCTGCTCGCGCTCGGCAAGTTCGTGGGCGAGATCTTCCACCCCGTCGCTCTGGCGATCCTGCTGCTGCTGTGCACCGTCATGGGGGCCGTGGCGTTCTGCGCGATCTTCTCGGGGCCGATCGCCCTGATCGGACTGTTCCCGGCGGTCTACGGGCTGATCGGCGCATTCACGTACCTGCTGTGGCTCAAGCTGGGGGGACTGGGGCAGAACCGGCTGACGGCCTTCCGCCTCATCGGGGTGCTGATGGCGTTCCAGCTGGCCTTCTCGCTGCTGTTCGGCGCCAGCCCGGTCTGGGTGGCCGAGGTGGCGGGCTTCGTCACCGGCTTCGCGTCGTCGGTCCTGCTGGCGCCCGGCGGGTGGAGCGGGTTCGTGGAGCGGATGCGGGCGCGGGGGTAGGCAGACCAGCCTCACCGTCCCTCACGCCCCGCCCCGGCCTTGAGCCGGGGCCCCGCGGGAGAAGTGCTCCGGCGCGTCGAGGTCCCGGGTCAGGCCCGGGACGGGTATTCCGGAAGCTTACGGCCCACTTCTCGCCTCTCCGGACCTCCCCGCCCGGAATCAGCCGCGTCAGCGGCCCGGGCAGCGTATGGCCGCCCCCCGGCCGGGTCAGGTCCGGGACGGGTTGAGCCTGGCCGGCCGCAATCTCTTTAACCTTCCCCTCCGGACCTCACCCGCCCGGAATCAGCCGCGCAAGCGGCCCGGGCAGCGTCTGGCCGCCCCCCGGCCAGACGCTTCCTCGCGGCAGGCGCGACATTTCAGGATCGTCCGGGCAAACTTAGATAAACCGCGATCCGGAGACGTCGGAGCGTCTGCCCGCGGCCAGCCGCCGCCCTCCCTTGGCGCAAAGCCTGCAAGGCCGACGACCTACCGCCGCATCGCCCGCCGGAACTCCGCCAGCCGGAACGCGCCGAACAGCTGCCCGAACGCGAAGTAGATCACGATCCCCGCCGCCACGAGCAGCGCCAGCGCCCAGCCGCGCGAGCCGGGCGTCATCAGGAACGGCGTCAGCGTGGCCGACAGCGCCCACAGGATCCCGCCCATCGCCACGCTCGCCAGCACGATCCGCCAGATCCGCCGCCGGAACCGGTCGTCCAGCCGCGCCGCCTCGCCCATGCCGCGGGCGCCGATGCGCAGCGTCACCACCATCGCCCAGCCGGCCAGCGTCGTGCCCAGCGCCGCGGCGATGTAGCCGATCACCGGCGCCAGCCCGACCGCGACGGCCGCGTTCACCACCAGCGCGACGAGCGCGTAGTAGAAGGGCCGCCGCGTGTCCTCGCGCGCGTAGAACAGGGGCTGGTAGCACTTCTGCAGCACGAAAGCCGGCAGGCCGAGGCCGTAGACCGCCACCGCGAAGGCCGTCGCCGCCGCGTCGTCGCTGTCGAACGCGCCCCGCTCGAACAGGACCGACACCAGCGGCAGCGGCACGACGAGCAGCGCGATCGTGGCGGGGATGGTGAGCGCCAGCGAGAACTCCGCCGCGCGGCTGAACGCGTCGCGCCCGCCGATCGTGTCGCCGGCGCGCAGGCGTCGCGACAGGTCGGGCAGCAGCACCACGCCGACCGCGATGCCGATGACGCCGAGCGGCAGCTGGTACAGCCGGTCGGCGTAGCTGAGCCAGGCGACCGCGCCCTCGAAATGGCTCGCCACCTGCCGCCCGATCAGCAGGTTGATCTGCACCACCCCGCCCGCCAGCATCGCCGGCAGCGCGATGATCGCGAGCCGCCGCAGGTCGGGCGTCAGCCGCGGCCGCAGCGCCCGCATCGAGAAGCCGGCCCGGTGCGCCGCCCACCAGACCAGCAGCAGCTGCGCCGCCCCCGCGATCGGCACCGAGGCCGCGAGCGTGTCGCCGACCCGCAGGCCGAGGAGGTTGTCGATCCCGGTCCCGAGCGACTCCTCCATCGGCCGGCCGAACAGCCAGCCGACCACCATCGCGACGATGAAGACGACGTTCAGCAGGACCGGCGCCGCCGCCGCCGCGACGAACCGCCCCGTCGCGTTGAGGACCCCCGACAGCAGCGCGGCGAGCGAGATGAAGAGGATGTAGGGAAACGCGATGCGCCCGTATTCCACCGCCAGCGTGAACCGCTCGTCGCCCACGAAGCCGGACGCCATCAGCCAGACCAGCGCCGGCATCGCGACGATGCCGAGGATGGTGAAGGTCGTCAGCAGCACGGTCATCCCGACGAACGCCTCGCGCGCGAAGCGCTCCGGCTCGTCCCCCGCCTCCAGCTTCTTGGCGAACATCGGCACGAAGGCCATGTTGAAGGCACCTTCGGCGAAGAAGCGGCGGAACATGTTGGGCAGCGAGAACGCGATCAGGAACGCCTCGGCGATCGGCCCGGTGCCGAGGAAGGCGGCGATGAGGATGTCGCGGGCGAAGCCGAGCACGCGGCTGGCCAGCGTCCAGACCCCCACGGTCAGGAAGCCCTGGACGAGACGGATCGGTTTCATGCGGGCGGGACTGCCTCGGGCGACTGCTCTGGCGGCCTACCTACCCGCTCGCGCCGGTCAGGGGAAGCGGACGGGACGGACGCGGACGTGAGGGCGGTGCGCTGGATCCTGCGCGGCCTCCTCGCGCTCGTCGCGATGCTCGCGCTCGTCGCCTGCGCGTTGCAGGTGGCGCTGGGCGGGGACGAGGGCGTGCCGCCTCGCTCGGAGGGCGCTCTCAGGGTGGCGACGCTGAACGTGCATTACATCCGCCTGCGTGCGGACGAGGGCCCCTGGTCGGTCGGCGACTGGGAGGTGCGGCGGGGTCCGCTCGACCTCGCCTTCAAGGCGCTGGATGCCGACCTCGTGGCGTTCCAGGAGATGGAGAGCTTCGGCGGCGGCGAGGGGACGGACGTGAACCTCGCCCTCGACTGGCTTCTGGAGCGGAACCCCGGCTACGCCGCCGCCGCGGTGGGCGACCCGCGGGAGTTCCCCTCGACCCAGCCGATCCTCTACCGCCGGGACGCGCTGGAGGTCGAGGCACAGGGCTGGTTCTTCTTCTCCGACACGCCGGACGTGATCTATTCCCGCACCTTCGACGGCTCCTGGCCCGCCTTCGCCTCGTGGGCGCGGTTCACGCCAGAGGACGGAGCGGCCTTCACGGTGATGAACGTGCATTTCGAGTATCGCAGCGGATCGAACCGGATGCTGTCCGCCGCGCTGGTGGCCGAGCGGATCGCGCCTATGCAGGCCGAGGGGCCGGTGATCCTGCTCGGCGACCTGAACGCACTGCACGGATCGCGCACGATGGCGGTGCTGGAGGGCGCCGGCCTGACCTTCGCGGACGTGTCGGGCGCGACCTACCATTTTGACCGGGGGATCAACCTCTTCGGCGCGATCGACCATGTCGGCGTGAGCGACGGGGTGGAGGTGGTGGGGGAGCCGGTCGTGGTGCGCCGCCGGTTCGACGGGGAGTGGCCGACGGATCATTACCCGGTGGTCGCGGACCTGAGGTTGCCCCTGCCGGGTGGGTGAAACCCACCCGGCACGTTCGCCATGGTGGGTTTCGCCCACCCTACGCGTCGGCCCGCCGCGCCAGCGGGCCGGACCCGCTCAGGCCGTGGCCTGTCGACCCCGGCTGCGGGACCGCTCCGTCCCGAGGAGCGCCCTACCCCTGCGCCCGCGCCCGTTCGGCGCCCTTGAAGATCGCCTCGCGCAGCTTCTTCTCCAGCGCCTTCTGCCGGCTCTCGGCGTGGAATTTCAGGCCGAACATGTCCTTGACGTAGAAGGTGTCGACGACCTGCTCGCCGTAGGTCGCGATCACCGCGCTGGAGATGTTCACGTTGTTTGCCGCCAGCGTCCGCGTCAGGTCGTAGAGCAGACCGGGCCGGTCCCGCGTGTCGACCTCGATCACGGTGTAGATGTCGGACGCGTCGTTGTCGAAGGCGACCGAGGTGGCGACGGCGAAGGCCCGCTCGCGCTTCTTGATCCGGTCGCGGTCCTTCAGCGCGTCGCGGGCGACCACCTCGCCGGCGAGCGTGCGCTTGATCATCGAGCGCAGGCGCGGCAGGCGGGCCTCCTCGAACGGATGGCCTTCGGCATCCTGGATCCAGAAGATCGCAGTCGCGTAGCCGTCCTTCGTCGTGTAGGTCCGCGCGTCCACGATGTTGGCGCCGACCAGCGCCAGCGCGCCGGTCATCCGGCTGAAGAGACCGGGATGGTCGGCCATCGCGAAGGCGGCGCGAGTGGCGTCGCGGTCGGGGTCGAGCTTGAGGTCGATCCGCACCTCGTCGTCGCGGATGCCGCGCAGCAGGCCGGCGAATATCGCGTGGGCGTCCACGCCGAGGCCCTGCCAGTACGGGCCGTAATGCCGGCCCGTCTCGACGCGCAGCTCCTTGGGATCCCAGCCCGCCAGCGCCTCGCGCAGCGCCCGCTTCGCCTCGGCCTCGCGCGCCTCGCGGTTGAGGTCCTCCAGGCCCGTCGCCAGCGCCTGCTCGGTCGCGCGGTACAGGCCGCGCAGCAGCATGGCCTTCCAGTTGTTCCACGTGCCCGGCCCGACGCCGCGGATGTCGCAGACGGTGAGGACGGTCAGCAGGTCCAGCCGCTCCTTCGACTTCACCGCCTTGGCGAAGTCCTTCACGGTGCGCGGGTCCGAGATGTCGCGCTTCTGCGCCATGTCCGACATCAGCAGGTGATAGCGGACCAGCCACTCGGCGGTCTCCGCCTCCTTCTTCGTGAGGCCGAGGCGGGGGCCGACGGTCCGCGCGATGCGCGCGCCGAGGACGCTGTGATCCTCGTCCCGGCCCTTGCCGATGTCGTGCAGCAGCACCGCGGCGTACAGGACCTTGCGGTTCACGCCCTCCTCGAGGATGCGGCTGGCGATGGGCAGCTCCTCGGCCAGCTCGCCCTTCTCGATCCGCGCGAGGGTGGAGATGCACTGGATGGTGTGTTCGTCCACCGTGTAGTGATGGTACATGTTGTATTGCACCATCGCGACGATGGGCGCGAACTCCGGGATGAAGGCGGCGAGGACGCCCAGTTCGTTCATCCGCCGCAGCGCCCTCTCGGGGTTGCCGTGCTTCAGCAGCAGATCGAGGAACAGTCGGTTCGCCTGCGGGTCCTCGCGCATGCCGCGGTCGATCTGGTCGAGGTTCGCGGCCAGCAGGCGCATCGCGTCGGGATGGAGGAGCGTGCCGGTGCGCAGCCCTTCCTCGAAGATCCGCAGCATGTTCAGCTTGTCGGAGAGGAACGCGGTCTCGTCCGCGACGGTCAGGCGGTTCTGCTTGATCGCGTAGGGCGGCTTGGCCTTCTTGCGGCGCGACAGCAGGCGCTGCAGCATCGGCTCGGGCTTGAGGTGAGCCGCCTCCTGCGCGGTCAGGAAGATCCGCGTCAGCTCGCCCACGCGGGTGGCGTGGCGGAAGTAGTCCTGCATGAAATGCTCGACCGCGCGCCGTCCGCCATGGTCGCGGTAGCCCATCCGCTCGGCCACCTCGACCTGCAGGTCGAAGGCGAGCTGGTCCATCGCCCGCCCGGTCAGCAGGTGCAGGTGGCAGCGCACGGCCCACAGGAACGTCTCGGCGTCGCGGAAGGTCTGGTACTCGTCCGGCGAGAAGACGCCGCGGCCCACGAGCTCGCGCGCGGCGCGCACGTTGTAGACGTACTTGCCGATCCAGTAGAGAGACTGCAGGTCGCGCAGGCCGCCCTTGCCCTCCTTCACGTTCGGCTCGACGACGTAGCGCTGGCCGCCCTGCTTGCGGTGACGCTCGGTCCGCTCGTTCAGCTTGGCCTCGACGAAGTCGGAGGCGGTGGTGCGGAACAGCTCGGTCCAGAGACGGGCGCGCAGGGTGTCGGCGAGGGAGGCCTCGCCTGCGAGGAGCCGCATCTCGACGAGGGTGGTGCGGATGGTGAAGTCCTCGCGCGCGAGGCGCAGGCAGTCCTTCACGGTGCGGGTGGCGTGGCCGACCTTCAGCTTGAGGTCCCACAGGATGTAGAGCATCGACTCGACGATGCTCTCGGCCCAGGGGGTGACCTTGTAGGGCGTCAGGAACAGCAGGTCGACGTCGGAATACGGCGCCATCTCGCCCCGGCCGTAGCCGCCGACGGCGATGAGGGCGATCCTCTCGCCCTCGGTCGGGGTGGGGTTCGGGTGCAGCCGGTCGCGCACGACCCGCAGCGTCTCGCGCACCAGGCCGTCGGTGAGGAAGGCGTAGGCGCGGATCGTGCGGCGGGCGGCGAAGGGCTGCCTCCGGAAGGCATCGGCGATGACCTCGCGGCCGCGGGTTCGGGCGCGGGTCAGCACCTCCACCGCCGCCCGGCGGACCTCGATGGGCTGGTCGAGACCGTCGAGCGCCGCGTCCATTTCCGCGCGCACCGCCGCGGGGTCGAAGATCTCGACGCCCGGGCGGATCAGCGCCGCGTCGGGGACGGCGGTCGGGTCGGCGGGAGGCGGAGCGGTCGGCGCCGGCTCAGAAGCCGGCACCGCCGAAGCTGCGCGGGGCGGGGTCAAGGATCACCACCTGCTGGTTGCGGATCGTGGCCACCGCCATGCCGCGCTCGTTCGTGCCGTCGGGCAGCAGCCGGAAGATGCCCTGCGTGCCCTGGAAGCCCTGGCCCGTGGTCAGGTCGTTCCGGCCGAGGCCGCCGCCCCGCGAGACCAGCGCACCCACGGCGGCGATGCCGTCGTAGGCGAGCCCGGCCAGCGGATGCGGCTCGTCCCCGTAGGCCGCGGCATAGCGCTGCTCGAAGTTGCGCTGGGTCGCGGTGTCCGGAACGGCGAAGACGCCGCCCTGCAGTCCCGGCAGGGCAAGCCCCTGCGGCGCGGCATCCCACCGGGTGAGGCCCATGTAGCGGATGAGATCCGGGCCGAGACCCGCCTCGGGCAGGGCGGTGGCCAGGATCGGCAGGTCCGCGTTGATGCCGGCGGTCAGGAACAGCGCA
The DNA here is from genome assembly GCF_000379485.1 of Wenxinia marina DSM 24838. Classification (GTDB taxonomy): domain Bacteria; phylum Pseudomonadota; class Alphaproteobacteria; order Rhodobacterales; family Rhodobacteraceae; genus Wenxinia; species Wenxinia marina. Next base: position 97,448 of record NZ_KB902288.1, on the reverse strand, counting down.
TCCGCGCCGGTGGCCCGCGCCTCGGTCGCGATCGGTTGCGCGGCGGCGAGGATGCCCTGCTGCGACAGCGGGTACGACTTCGTCCCGACGACGGCGCCGCCCGCACCCTGGACCGCGGCCGCGATCTCGGCCTGGCCGAGATTGCCCTGCAGGTCGTTCGAATGGGCGACGTAGTAGCTCGACAGCCCGTTGCGGAGGCCCCAGCGGGCAAGGCGGTTGGCGGTGTTGCGGAAGGTCGGGCCGAGGACGAAGACGTTGCCGCCGGCGATGGTCGGATTGTTCGAGAAGGCGAGCACGTTGATGCCGGTGCCCGCGACGGCGACGCCCGCGGCGTTCGCGCTTTCTGCGTAGAGCGGCCCGAGGATGATCTGCGCCCCCTCGTTCACCGCCTGCGCCGCGGCGCTCGCCGCCTGCTGCGGGTTGGCGCCGGTGGGGTAGGTGCGCAGGTCGATCTCCACGCCCTGGAGGTCGGCTGCCGCGAGGCGCGCCGCGTTCTCGAGGTTGCGGGCGAGGAAGTCGTCGGACGACTGGCCCGAGCCGGAGGGCAGGAGCATCGCCACGCGCACCGGCTCGCCGGGGTCGACGCGGGGGCCGCCGCCGGTCCCGGGTAGGCCCATCGGGGCGCAGGCGGTCAGCCACGCGGCGGAGAGGACCGCAACGAAGCGGGCCGCGACCTTGCGGCGGGTCGGGTTTTTCGCGAACATCGGCCGGGTCTCCTTGGCGCTGCGGCGGGTTGTGGCGTCGGCTTCTGGCGTCGGGCCGGACCACATCATAGGAGCGGCGGCACGGGGGTCCAGCGATGAATGACGCAGCGAGGCCCGTTTCCGCCGGGCTGCATTTCGTCGCCGTGCCCATCGGCAACGCCCGGGACATCACGCTGCGCGCCCTCGACGTGCTCGCCGGCGCCGACGTTCTCGCGGCCGAGGACACGCGGACGCTGCGGCGGCTGATGGAGATTCACGGCATCGCCCTGAACGGCCGCCGGATCGTCGCGTACCACGACCATTCCGGCGAGGCCGATCGCGCGCGGCTGCTGGACGAGCTGCGCGGCGGGCGGTCCGTCGCCTACGCGTCCGAGGCCGGCACGCCGCTTCTCGCCGATCCGGGCTACGCGCTCGGCCGCGCGGCGATCGCCGAAGGGCTGCCGGTGGTCGCGGTGCCCGGCGCCTCGGCGCTGCTGGCCGCGCTGGCGGTGGCGGGCCTGCCGACCGACACCTTCACCTTCGCCGGCTTCCTGCCGTCCGCGAGCGCCCAGCGCCGGGCGCGGCTGGCCGAGCTGTCGGCGGCGCCCGGCACGCTCGTCCTGTACGAGAGCCCCCGTCGGCTTGCCGCGGCGCTCGCGGATCTCGCCTCGGTCCTCGGCGGCGCCCGTCCGGCCGCGGTCGCGCGCGAGCTGACCAAGCGGTTCGAGGAGGTCCGGCGGGGCACGCTGGACGAGTTGGCGGCGGCGCTGGACGCCGAGGCGGTGAAGGGCGAGGTCGTGGTGCTGGTCGGCCCCCCGGCCGCCGGTGCCGCGGCGGCGGACGACGCGGCGGTCGAGGCGGCGCTGGCCGAGGCGCTGAAGACGATGCGGGTGAAGGACGCGGCGACGGCGGTCGCCGGCGCCCTCGGCCGGCCGCGACGCGACGTGTATCAGATCGCCCTGGCACTGGCGGCGGAGGGCGGGACTTAGGCGATTGTTAGGACGAATCGTACAAGTTGAAGCGGCTGATGCAGGGGACCGTACCATGCCGCTCGATCTGTTCGACTGGGCCGATGCCCTGCCCCCTCCTCCCGCCCCCGCCGCGCCTCTCGGCGGCGGGCGGTCCCGGCGGGGCGCCGCGAACCACCGCCGCGGCTCCGCGGCCGAGGATCAGGTGCTTGCGGCCTACGAACGGCGCGGCTGCAACCCGCTCGCCCGGCGCTGGCGCGGCCGCTCCGGCGAGGTCGATCTGGTGATCGGAGACGGCGAGACGGTCGTCTTCGTCGAGGTGAAGGCGGGGCGCGACGCGGCGGATGCGCTGGCGCGGATCCGCCCCCGGCAGGTCGCCCGCATCCACGGCGCGGCGGCCGAATTCATCGGCACGCTGCCCGGCGGCTCGCTGACCGAGACGCGCTTCGACGCTGCGCTTGTGGACCGCCACGGCGGGATCACGGTGATGCCGAACGCGCTGGGCCACCTCTAGCGCCGGCGGCGACACGGTCCGGACCGTAGCCGGTCCCGTCTGGGAAAACCGTCCCTTTTGAGCGCCGCGAGTTGCGCGGCCGGACCGGATCGGACAAGACGGGGACGCGCCGCCGCCCGGCGGTCCGACCACGAGGATCCGATGCCGCTCTCCGTCGCCATTCAGATGGACCCGATCGGGCCCATCAACATCGACGCCGATTCCACCTTCCGCCTCGCCGAGGAGGCACAGGCGCGGGGCCATTCGCTGTTCTACTACACGCCCGACCGGCTCGCCTTCCGCGAGGGGCGGGTGACCGGACGCGGTTGGCCGCTGACCGTCCGCCGCGTGAAGGGCGATCACTTCGAGACCGGACCCGAGGAAGAGCGCGACCTGTCGACGTTCGATGTCCTGTGGCTGCGCCAGGATCCGCCGTTCGACATGTCCTACATCACGACGACGCACCTCCTCGACCTCATCCACCCGCAGACGCTGGTGGTGAACGACCCGTTCTGGGTCCGCAACTACCCCGAGAAGCTGCTCGTCCTGCGCTTTCCCGACCTGACGCCGCCCACCGTCGTCGCCCGCGACCTGCGCACCCTGCGCGAGTTCCGCGACACCCACGGCGACATCATCCTCAAGCCGCTCTACGGCAACGGCGGCGCCGGCGTGTTCAAGCTGCACGCCGAGGACGGCAACCTCGCCTCGCTGTGGGAGATGTTCGCCCAGATCAGCCGCGAGCCGCTGATCGCGCAGAAGTTCCTGCCGGACGTCAGCAAGGGCGACAAGCGCGTCATCCTCGTCGACGGCGAGCCGGTGGGCGCGATCAACCGCGTGCCCCAGAAGGGCGAGACTCGGTCGAACATGCATGTCGGCGGCCGCGCCGAGAAGGCGACGCTCACCGACCGCGACCGCGAGATCTGCGCCGCGATCGGCCCCCTCCTGCGGGAGAAGGGGCAGATCTTCGTCGGCATCGACGTGATCGGCGACTGGCTGACCGAGATCAACGTGACCTCCCCCACCGGGATACAGGAGCTGGAGCGGTTCGACGGGACCAACGTCGCCGCGAGGATCTGGGAGGCGATCGAGGCGCGGCGCGGATGAGCCTGGCGCTGCGCCTTCTCAACCTCTGGCTCGCCCGGGTCGAGAAGCCGCTGCTGCGCCGCGCCGACCCGATGCGCCTGCGCGATTCGTTCGAGCGGATGGGGCGGACGCTGTTCCGCCCTCCGCGGGGCACCGTCTGCGACCGGGTGACGCTGGGCGGGGTGCGGGCGCTCCGCGTGACGGGTCCGGATGTCGATCCAGAGGCGGCAGGCCGCCTCCTCTACCTGCACGGCGGCGCCTTCGTCATGGGCTCGGCCCGGGCCTATGCCGGGATGGCCGCGCGCCTGTCCGCCGCGCTCGGCCTGCCGGCCATCGTCCCCGACTACCGGCTCGCGCCGGAGCACCCGTTCCCTGCCGCTCTTCAGGATGCGGGGAAGGTCTGGGCGGCGCTGTCGGCAGACGTCGGCGCCGGCCGCATCGTCCTGGGCGGCGACAGCGCGGGCGGCAACCTCGCCCTGTCGCTGCTGGGCCGGCTTGCGGACGAAGGCCTGCCCGGCCCCGCCGCGACCTTCGCCTTCTCGCCGCTCACCGATTTCCGTCCCGCCCGCCTCAGCGGCGCCGCCGGATCGCGCAGCGCCAACGAGGCGGTCGATCCGATGCTGCCGGTCTCGCGCCTGACCGAGGTGCGGCGGCTCTACCTCGCCGGGGCCGATCCGGCGGATCCGCGCGCGTCGCCGGTGCTCGGCCGCTACGGCGGCGCGGGGCCGGTCTGGCTGGCGGCGGGGACGACGGAGATCCTGCTGGACGACATGCGGGAGATGGCGGCGCGGCTGCGCGCGGACGGCGTCGCGGTCGAGACCCACCTCGTCGACGCCGCGCCGCACGTCTGGACCTTCTTCCCCGGCCTGCCCGAGAGCCGCGAGACGCTGGCCGCGCTCGCCAGGTGGGCTCAGGAGGTTGGCGCGGTGGACAGCCGGTAGGCCACCGCCTCGGCCACGTGGGGGCGGCGGACGTCGTCGCTGTCGTCGAGATCGGCGATGGTGCGGGCGACGCGGAGCACCCGGTGATAGCCGCGGGCGGTCAGGGCGAACCGCTCGGCCACCTTCGTCAGCAGCTCCCGCCCCTCGGGGTCCGGAGCCGCGATCCCCTCCAGCACCTGCCCCTCGGCGTCGGCGTTGGTCCGCAGACCCTCCCGGCCGTCGAACCGCGCCGCCTGCCGCGTCCGCGCCGCCGCGACCCGGGCGGCCACCTCGGCAGAGCCGTCGCCCGACGGCGGCAGGTCGAGGTCGCTGAAGGCGACCGGCGGCACCTCCAGCCGGATGTCGATCCGGTCCATCAGCGGCCCCGAGATCCGGCCGAGATAGTCCTCGCCGCACAGCGGCGCGCGGCCGCAGGCCTTGTCCGGCTCGGCCAGGTGGCCGCAGCGGCAGGGATTGGCGGCCGCGACCAGCAGGAACCGGCAGGGATAGCGGATGTGGGCGTTGGCGCGGGCGACCATGACCTCGCCGGTCTCGATCGGCTGGCGGAGGGTTTCCAGCACCGGGCGGGGAAACTCCGGCAGCTCGTCGAGGAAGAGGACGCCGTTATGGGCGAGGCTGATCTCGCCGGGCTTCGCCGCGCGGCCGCCGCCGACTATGGCGGGCATCGAGGCCGTGTGGTGCGGCTCGCGGAAGGGTCGCACGCGGCTGATCCCGCCCTCGTCCAGCAGCCCGGCAAGGGAGTGGATCATCGAGGTCTCCAGCGCCTCGATCGGGGTCAGCGGCGGCAGGATGCCGGGCAGGCGGGCGGCGAGCATCGACTTGCCCGACCCCGGGCTGCCGGTCATCAGCAGGTGATGCCGCCCCGCCGCCGCGATCTCCAGCGCGCGCTTGGCCCGCTCCTGCCCCTTCACGTCGCGGAGATCCCGCGCCGCGGGGGCGTCCGTGACCTCGCCCGGCACCGCCGGCTCCAGCACGTGGGCGCCGGTATAGTGGCGGATCACCTCGGCCAGCGAGGCGGGGGCGATCACCTTGGTCGCGTCCACCCACGCCGCCTCGGCGCCGCAGGCTCGGGGGCACAGGAGCATCCGCTCGTCCTCGGCCGCCGCCATCGCGGCCGGGAGCGCGCCGATGACGGGCATCAGGAGGCCGGTGAGGGAGAGCTCGCCCAGCGCCACGGTGCGCGCGACGTCGTCGTGGGGCAGCACCTCCAGCGCGGCGAGGAGGGCGAGCGCGATCGGCAGGTCGAAGTGGCTGCCTTCCTTGGGCATGTCGGCCGGCGAAAGGTTTACGGTGATGCGCTTGGAGGGGAGCGCGATGGAGAGCGCGTTCAGCGCCGCGCGCACGCGTTCGCGCGCCTCGCTGACGGCCTTGTCGGGCAGGCCGACGATGGCGAAGGCGGGCACGCCGGGCGAGATCGCGCACTGCACCTCGACCGGCCGCGCCTCGACGCCCTCGAACGCGACCGTGTAGGCCAGCGCCACCATGTCCCGCCCCTCTCCGAACGGGTCAGGGTTAACGCCTCAGCGGTTTAGGAATGGTTAACAGTGCAGGTGATGCCCGCCCGGAATCAGCCGCGCAAGCGGCCCGGGCAGCGTCTGGCCGCCCCCCGGCCAGACGCTTCCTATCGACCTGCCAGACATTCGGGGGTCGTCCGGGGAGGCGGAATAAATTGCATCTACCGCAGCGTCGGGGCGTCTGCCCGCGGCCAGCCTGCCCTTGCGGTGCGCTCGGAGAGTCGAGTGTTCAGGCGGGCCAGTCAGACTTCGTCAGCTCCATCCGGTACGGCGCCGGCTCAACAGGGCGCGTCAGCCCCTCGGCCCGCCAAGCGCAGAACGCCGGCTCGGCGAGGTGCGCGGCCACGTAGGCCTGCGCGTCCTCGCCCACCGGCAGCCCGTACCCCGCGATCCGCGCCGCGACCGGCGCGAAGAACACGTCCGCCAGCGACCATGCGCCGAAGAGCCAGGGGCCGCCGTCGCCATGACGCTCGCGGGCGTGCGACCAGAGCGTCTCGATCCGCGCCAGATCCGCGCGCACCGCGTCGGACGAGGCGAACCCGTTCCATGCATGGGCGAGGTTCATGGCGCAGGCGCCACGGAGCGCACCGAAGCCGGAATGCATCTCGCCCACCATGGACCGTGCGAGCGCCCGCGCGGCGCCGTCGGCAGGCCAGAAGCCGGCGTCCGGGTGCCGTTCGGCCAGCGTCTCGGCCATGGCGAGGCTGTCGGTGACGGCCCAGCCTTCCGGCGTCAGCATGGCGGGGACGGTGCGGCCGGGCGCGACGGGGGCGAGGTCCGCCAGCAGGGTGCCGGAATAGAGGCCGACCTCGACCAGCCGGTGCGGCAGGGCGAAGGTCTCGAACATCAGCCAGCCCCGGAGCGACCAGCTGGAATAGGTGCGGTGACCGATGAAGAGCGTGTACATGGGCGCATCCTAGCCGCGCCGATGACGCCCGCGCCAACGCGGAAACGTGCGGCACGCCATCACCCGGAAAGATGGATCAGCAGACGTGACCGACGCGGCCGGCGGACCAGCGTCCTCCGTCCAGCCGCGTCTCGGTCAGCGACAGCGGCTCGATCCGCTGGCCGATCGCCCGCGACGGCGGCAGGCCCGAGGCGCGGGCCCAGCGGGTGAGGATCACGCCCAGGTGCGCGACGGCGACGATGTCGCGGCCCTCCGCCTGCGCCAGCAGGTCGGCGACGGCGGCGTCGACGCGGGCGGCGGCGGCGTCCCAGCTCTCTCCGTTCGGGGGGGCGTGGGCGCCCGGGTCCTCCCAGTAGAGGCGGGAGAGGTCGGGATCGGTTTCGGCGATGTCCGAGAAGTGGCGGCCGTCCCAGTCGCCGAAATCGAACTCGCGCAGGCGCGGGTCGTCGGGGAGGCGGTCGCGGCCCCGCCCCAGCGCGTCGGCGGTGGCGCGGGCCCGGGCGAGGTCGGACGATACCAGCAGCGCGCCCGACGGCAGCGCGGCGTCGAGCCGCGCGAGGGCGGCGGCGTCGGACAGATCCGCCGGCACGTCGCGCCAGCCGGTGAAGACGCGTTGGTGGGTCGGCCCGTGACGGACCCAGACGATCCGCGTCACGGCAGCGCCCCCTTCATCACCAGCGGCAGGCCTGCGGCGACGAAGATCACGTCGTCGGCCGCCGCCGCGATGCGCTGGTTCAGCGCGCCCTGCGCCTCGCGGAAGCGCCGCCCGAGGGGCGTGTCCGGCACGATCCCCAGACCGACCTCGTTCGACACCACGACGACCGGCGCGGCGCAGCGGGCGATGGCGTCCAGCAGACGCGCCGTCTCGGCCTCCACGTCGCGCCCGGCGCCCATGAGGTTGCCGAGCCACAGGGTCGCGCAGTCGACAAGAGCCGCCTCCCCGTCCGCGAGCCCGCCCAGCACCCCGGCGATCTCGAGCGGCTCCTCGATCGTCCGCCAGCCGCCGCTCGCCCTCTGGGCACGGTGGCGGGCGATCTTGCTTAACATTTCATCGTCGCCGGCCTCGGCCGTGGCGACGTAGACGGGCGTCCCTCCGCCTTGCAGGACAAGGGTTTCGGCGAAAGAAGACTTCCCCGACGCGGCCCCGCCTAGGACCAATGTGCACTTTCGCAACCCCATCTGTGAAACTTTCTCTGATCCGCTGCGTTGCGAAATTCGTAGGCTCGGGAAACGTGGGCCTCGTCGGTCCAGAGCACTACAGGGGGTTACTTCATGGCATTCGACGGTTACGGGGACCAGACACTCTCTCGCACGGCGATGAAGGCGGAACTCCTCGACGCGGAGACCGAGCTGAGGCTCGCCTATGCCTGGCGGGACCAGCGGGACGAGCGAGCGCTGCACCGCCTGATCACCGCGTACATGCGGCTCGCCATCTCGATGGCGGCGAAATTCCGGCGATACGGCGCGCCGATGAACGACCTGATCCAGGAGGCGTCGCTGGGCCTGATGAAGGCGGCCGACAAGTTCGACCCCGACCGCGGGGTGCGCTTCTCGACCTACGCGGTGTGGTGGATCAAGGCCTCGATCCAGGACTACGTGATGCGGAACTGGTCTATGGTGCGGACCGGCTCCACCTCCTCGCAGAAGTCGCTGTTCTTCAACATGCGCCGGGTGCAGGCCCGGATCGAGCGAGAGGCCGCGGCGGCCGGCGTGACCCTGGAAGGGCACCTGATGCGGGCGATGATCGCCAAGGAGGTCGGCGTGCCGATCGCCGACGTCGAGATGATGGAAGGCCGCCTCGCCGGGTCCGACTATTCGCTGAACGCGACCCAGTCGACCGAGGACGAGGGCCGCGAGTGGATCGAGGCGCTGGAGGACGACAGCGCGCAGGCGTCCGAGACGGTGGCGAACGATCACGACACCGACACGCTGCGCCAGTGGCTGCTGGTGGCGCTGTCCTCGCTGAACGACCGCGAGCGGTTCATCGTCAAGGAGCGCAAGCTGCGCGAGGAGCCGCGCACGCTGGAGAGCCTCGGCGACGAGCTCGGCCTGTCGAAGGAGCGGGTGCGCCAGCTGGAGGCCGCCGCCTTCGGCAAGATGCGCCGCAGCCTGGAAGGGCAGTCGCGCGAGGTGACGCACTTCTTCGCATGATCCGGGCGGCCCTTGCCCTGCTTCTGATCCCGATGTCCGCCCTCTCGCAGGAAGGGGCGGACATCGTCGTTCTGGGCGAGGTGCACGACAGCGCCGAGGCGCATGCGCGGCAGGCGGAGCTGGTGGCGGAGATCGTGCCGGCGGCGCTGGTGTTCGAGATGCTGACGGCCGATCAGGTGGCGGCGGCCGAGGGCATCGACCTGACGGACGCGGACGCGCTGGCCGCGGCGTTCGCCTGGGCCGACAGCGGCTGGCCGGACTTCGCCCTCTATTCGCCTATCTTCGCCGCGGCGCCGGAGGCGGCTCTGTATGGCGGATCGGCTCCGCGGGACCTCGTGACCGCGGTGGCGACACATCCGCCGGGCGCGGCGAACGCGTCGCCGATGCGCGGCTACGACCTCCCGCCGCTGTCCGGCGCCGACCGCGCGGTGCTGATGGACGAGCAGTTCGAAGCGCATTGCCGGGCGATGCCGCGGGAGATGATGGGCAGGATGGTCGATGCGCAACGCCTGCGGGACTGGTGGATGGCGGACGCGGCCCTGTTGGCGCTGGAGGAGACGGGCGGGCCGGTGGTCGTGATCGCGGGGACGGGCCATGCCCGTGCGGATTTCGGCGTGCCGGCGGTGATCGCGCACCTGGCGCCCGGGACGTCGGTCTGGACGCTGGGTCAGGTCGAGGGCGCGGCGCCGCCCGGCGCGCCGTTCGACTCGGTGGAGGCGGTGCCGCCGGTGGACCGCCCAAATCCGTGCGCGGCCTTCGCAGAGTGACCGCGCCAGCTCGATGTCCCCTGCCCCGCGGACCATCTTCACCCGACGCCTCGCCCGGTGATCGCGCAGGGCCGTCCCCGGCTCATCCCCGCCCCGTGACCCGCGCGCCCGACCCACGTTGCCCCCGCCGGTGGCGCCGCCTATCTTCCGCCCGTGCCCGGTCGTATCCTCCTCATCATCGGCGGCGGTATAGCCGCCTACAAGGCGCTGGAGACGATCCGGCGCCTGAAGGATCGCGGCTACGCCGTCACCCCCGTCCTGACCCGAGCGGGGGCGGAGTTCGTGACGCCGCTCTCTGTCTCGGCGCTGGCGGGGCAGAAGGTCTTCACCGACCTATTCGACCTCACCGACGAGGCGGAGATGGGCCATATCGAGCTGTCGCGCAGCGCCGACCTGATCGTGGTGGCCCCCGCCACCGCCGACCTGATGGCCAAGATGGCGCACGGGCACGCGGACGACCTCGCCTCGACGCTGCTGATGGCGACCGACACGCGGGTGCTGCTGGCGCCGGCGATGAACGTGCGGATGTGGGAGCATCCGGCGACGCAGCGCAACCTCGCGACGCTGAAGGGCGACGAGATCCTGACCGTGGGCCCGAACGAGGGCGGCATGGCCTGCGGCGAGTACGGGCCGGGACGGATGGCCGAGCCGCTGGAGATCGTCGCCGCGGTGGAGGCGGCGCTGGCGGACGGGCCGCTCAGGGGGAGGCACGTCCTGGTGACGTCCGGCCCGACGCACGAGCCGATCGACCCGGTGCGCTACATCGCCAACCGCTCCTCCGGGGCGCAGGGCACGGCGCTGGCGCGGGCGCTTGCGACGCTGGGCGCGCGGGTGACCTTCGTGACCGGCCCGGCGAGCGTGCCGCCGCCCGAGGGCGTGACGGTGGTGAGGGTCGAGACGGCGCGCGAGATGCTGGCGGCGGTGGAGGCGGCGCTGCCCGCGGACGCGGCGGTGTTCGCGGCGGCGGTGGCGGACTGGCGCGTGGCCTCGGCCTCTACCCACAAGATGAAGAAGGAGGCGGGGGCTGTGGCGCTGGAGTTCGCCGAGAACCCGGACATCCTCGCCACCGTCGCACGGCGGACAGAGGGCCGCCCGCGGCTGGTCGTCGGATTCGCGGCCGAGACCAACGACGTGGTGGCGCATGCCACCGCCAAGCGCGCGCGCAAGGGCTGCGACTGGATCGTCGCCAACGACGTCTCTCCCGGGACCGGGATCATGGGCGGGACGGAGAATGCGGTGACGCTGATCACGTCAGGCGGGGCCGAGGACTGGCCGCGGATGGGCAAGGACATGGTGGCGCGGAAGCTGGCTGAGCGGATCGCGGCCGCCCTCGCCTGACCGTCGCGCGGGGCGATGCCGGTCACTGGAGTATTTGTCTGCAAGATAGGGGACAGGGCGTGGTCACGATTGCGGTGAGGTTCGTGGACGGGGCCGACCGGGCGCTGGGGCTGCCGCGCCATGCCAGCGCGGGCGCCGCCGGGGCGGATCTGCGCGCGAACTTCGCCGCGGCGGACCGCGCGGCCGGTGTGACGCTGGTCCCCGGGGCGCGGGCGGCGGTGCCGACGGGGCTGGCGGTGGCGCTGCCGGAGGGCTGGGAGATGCAGGTGCGGCCGCGCTCGGGCCTCGCGCTGCGGCACGGGCTGACGGTGGCGAACGCGCCGGGGACGGTCGACAGCGACTATCGCGGCGAGGTGAAGGTGATTCTCGTGAACCTGGGCGATGCGCCGGTCACCGTCGCGCATGGCGACCGGATCGCGCAGGCGGTGATCGCGCCGGTGACGCGGGCGTCCTTCGAGGAGGTCGACGCGCTGGACGAGACGGTGCGCGGGACGGGCGGCTTCGGCTCCACCGGCGTTTCGGGATGATCCTCGTCGGCGCCATGGCGGCGGCGATCTGGGCGGTGGGCTGGCTCACCGGCGCGCCGGTGCGGGCGCGCCTCATCATGCTGGGCCTTCTCATGGTCGCCGTGCTGGCGGGCCACGTGCTGCTGCCCGACGGCCATCCCCTGCGCGAGGCGACGGGGGGCGAGGCGGCATTCTGGCTGATGCTGCTGGCGTTCGGGGCGCTGGTTTTCGGCTACCGCGCGCTGCTGACCAGGGTGAAGGCGCGGGCGCGGAGCGCCGAGGCGGAGCGCGCGCCCGCGCCCGCGCCGGGCGGGCCGATGGGCGGCGACGAATTGCGGCGGTCGCTGCGCCACATCGTCCTGCGCGAGATCGGCGGCCCGGGACAGGCGGCGCTGAAGCAGGCGAAGGTGCTTGTGGTGGGCGCGGGCGGCCTCGGCTCGCCGGTGCTGGAGTACCTCGCCGCGGCGGGCGTCGGCACGATCGGGGTGATCGACGGCGACGACGTGGACGAGACCAACCTGCAGCGGCAGGTGATCCATTCGACGGCGGACGTGGGACGGCCCAAGGTGTTCTCCGCCGCCGACCGGATCGCGGCGCTGAACCCGCATGTCGTGGTGCGGCCCTATCATCGGCGGTTGACGGGGGAGATCGCGGCCGACCTCGTGGCGGCGTACGATCTCGTCCTCGACGGGACCGACAATTTCGAGACGCGCTATCTCGTCAACCGGACCTGCGTCGCCGCGGGCGTGCCGCTGGTCGCCGGCGCGCTGACGCAGTGGGAGGGGCAGCTGGCGCTGTGGGACCCGGCCCGCGGCGGTCCGTGCTACGAGTGCGTCTTCCCCACGGCGCCCGACCGGTCGCTGGTGCCGAGCTGCGCCGAGGCGGGGGTGCTGGGGCCCCTGCCCGGCATCGTCGGGTCGATGATGGCGGCCGAGGCGGTGAAGGTGATCGCGGCGGCGGGAGAGCCGCTGCGGGGACGGCTGATGATCTTCGACGCGCTCTACGCCGATGCGCGGGTGATCCGGACAAGGCCGCGCGCCGACTGTGCGGCCTGCGGGGGGCGGGGCGCCGACGCGGCCGCCTGATGAAAACAGTCGGGATTGCAATTCCCGACAGGAAAGATCAGACAAGGCGGGCAACCCGGACCGAACCCGAAGGAATCGTCATGTCCCGCCTCGCCCTCCCGGCCGCCGCGCTGTTGTCCACCGTCGCCGCCGGCGCGCTCGCCCAGACCCCGGCCGAGGTCGTCGAGACCTACGCCGACATCGCCGAGGCCGGCTACGGCGACAGCCTCGCACTGGCGCGCGACCTGCAGGGGGCGGTCGACAACCTCGTCGCCAACCCCTCGCCCGAGGCGCTGGAGGCCGCCCGCGCCGCCTGGATCGCCGCGCGCGAGCCGTACCAGCAGACCGAGGTCTACCGGTTCGGCAACCCGATCGTCGACGACTGGGAAGGCCGGGTGAACGCCTGGCCGCTGGACGAGGGGCTGATCGACTACGTCGACGCCAGCTATGGCGGCGCCACCGACGCGAACGAGCTGGCGGCGCTGAACGTGATCGCGAACCCGCAGATCACGCTCGCCGGGCAGGCGGTGGACGCCTCCGAGATCACGCCGGAGCTGATCGCCGACACGCTGAACGAGGCGGACGGGATCGAGACCAACGTCGCCCGCGGCTACCACGCGATCGAATTCCTGCTGTGGGGGCAGGACCTGAACGGCACCGACGCCGGCGCAGGCGAGCGGCCCTACACCGACTATGTGCAGGGCGAGGGCTGCACCGGCGGCAACTGCGACCGCCGGGCGGACTACCTGACCGCGGCGACCGAACTGCTGGTCGCGGACCTGCAGGAAATGGCGGCGAACTGGGAGGACGGCGGCGCGGCGCGCGCGGCGGTCACGGACGATCCGCGCGCCGGCCTCGTCGCGATGCTGACAGGGATGGGCAGCCTGTCCTACGGCGAGCAGGCGGGCGAGCGGATGCGCCTCGGCCTGATGCTGAACGATCCCGAGGAAGAGCATGACTGCTTCTCGGACAACACGCACCGCAGCCACCTGAACGACGCGCTGGGCGTGCAGAACGTCTATCTCGGCCGCTATGTCCGGCCCGACGGGTCGGTGGTCGAGGGGCCGTCGCTGTCCGACCTCGTGGCGGCGCAGGATCCGGCGCTCGACGAGGCGATGCAGACCGACCTTGCGGACACGATGGCGGCGATGGAGGCGATGAACGCCGCGGTCGAGGGCGGATTCGCCTACGACCAGATGCTCGAGCAGGGCAACGACGAGGGCGAGGCGATCATCATGGCGGCGGTCGACGGGCTGATCGCGCAGACCCGCACGATCGAGCGGATCGTCACCGCGCTGGAGCTGGACCGGATCGCGTTCGAGGGGTCCGACAGCCTCGACAACCCGGACGCGGTGTTCCAGTGATCGTCTGCCACTGCCAGTCCATCAGCGATCGCGACATCCATGCCGCGATCGACTGGATGCGCGCCGCGGACGCGGATGCCATCATCACGCCCGGCAAGGTCTACCGCGTCCTCGGCAAGGCGGCGGAGTGCGGCGGCTGCATGCCGCTTTTCCTGTCAACCATGCGCGGCAATGCTAACCTCGGCGTACCCGCGGCCCTGACCGGCCTGCGGCGCGGCACAGCACGGGAGAAGACGGCATGAAGGGCGACGCGACGGTCATCGAATACCTGAACCGGGCGCTGAGGTCCGAGCTGACGGCGGTCAGCCAGTACTGGGTGCACTACCGCCTGCAGGAGGATTGGGGCCTCGGCCACATGGCGAAGAAGAGCCGGGCCGAGAGCATCGAGGAGATGTTCCACGCCGACAAGCTGATCGCGCGGATCATCTTTCTCGGCGGGCACCCGAACCTGCAGCGGCTGGACCCGCTGCGGATCGGGCAGACGCCGAAGGAGACGCTCGACGCCGACCTGGCGGCGGAGTACGAGGCGCGGTCCCTGTATTCCGAGGCGCGCAAGCACTGCCAGGAGGTCGGCGACTTCGTCAGCATGAAGCTGTTCGAGGAGCTCCTCGCCGACGAGGAAGGCCACATCGACTTTCTCGAGACGCAGCTGCACGTCTTCGAGACGATCGGAGCGGAACGCTATGCCCAGACCCAGGCCCTGCCGATGGACGAGGCCGAGTAGGCTCGCCCTGCTGGCATCGCCGCTGGCCGTCCTCGCGGCAGCGGCGGTACCGGCGGCGGACGGGCCGGGTCTCGGCGATCCGCACCTTTCCGTCGTGCCGCGCACCGCCGAGGAGGCGGCGCGGATCGCCGCCGTCACCGCGCCGGCGACGGACTTCTCGGCGCCCGAACGGTTCGAGGGGCTGCCCGCGGGCGGCGCGACGGTGCGGGCGATGACGAACGCGGACGCCTTCTCGCAGCCGTCGGGCAACATGAGCTTCGAGCGCGAGCTCGATTTCCGGGTCGGCAACGGGCTGTTCCGCAAGCTGTGGGTCTCGTCGCCGTCCTCGACGCTGGCCTCCGACGGGCTCGGCCCGCTCTACAACGCGCGCGGCTGCCAGAACTGCCACATCAAGGACGGGCGCGGGCATCCGCCGGAGGGGCCTGACGACGACGCAGTGTCGATGTTCCTGCGCGTGTCGATCCCCGGCGGGCCGGAGGCGGCGATCGCCGAGATCGAGGACTACATCGGCACCCTGCCGGACCCGACCTACGGCGGGCAGCTGCAGGATTTCGGCACGGCCGGACATCCGGCGGAGTACCGGCTGTCGGTGACCTACGAGACGATCCTGGTCCCGCTGTCGGGCGGCGAGGTCGCGTCCCTGCGCGCGCCGACCTACGAGGCCGCCGACCTCGGCTACGGGCCGCTGGCGCCGTACGCGATGCTGTCGCCGCGGGTGACGCCGCAGATGATCGGCCTCGGCCTGCTGGAGGCGATCCCGGCGACCGACATCCTCGCCCACGCGGACGAGGACGACGCGGACGGCGACGGCATCTCGGGCCGGCCGAACGTCGTCTGGTCTCTGGTGCACGACGCGCCGATGCTGGGCCGGTTCGGCTGGAAGGCCGGGACGCCGACGCTGCTGGAACAGACGGCGGGCGCGTTCTCGGGCGACATCGGCATCTCCTCGCCGCTGTTCCCGGACGGCTGGGGCGACTGCTCCTCGGCCGAGGCGGCATGCCGGGCGGCGATGCACGGCGCAGACGTGGGCGCCCACGAGATCGAGCAGGAGGGGCTGGACCTCGTCACCTTCTACTCCCGCAACCTCGGCGTTCCGGCGCGGCGGGGCGAGGACGATCCGCAGGTGCTGCGCGGCAAGGAGGTGTTCTACGACGCCGGCTGCGCCTCCTGCCACGTGCCCAAGTTCGTGACCGCGCGGCTGGAGGACCGGCCCGAGCAATCGTTCCAGCTGATATGGCCCTACACCGACCTGCTGCTGCACGACATGGGAGAGGGCCTCGCCGATCACCGGCCCGAGGGCCGCGCCACGGGGACCGAATGGCGCACGCCGCCGCTCTGGGGCATCGGCCTGACCGAGCAGGTGTCGGGCGTCGAGAATTACCTGCACGACGGGCGGGCGCGGACGCTGCTGGAGGCGGTGCTGTGGCACGGCGGCGAAGCGCAGGCGGCCCGCGACCGGATCGTGGAGATCCCGCCGCAGGACCGCGCCGCCCTCATCGCATTCCTGGAGAGCCTGTGAGACATCTCGCCCTGACCCTCGCCCTCGTGGCGTCCCCCGCCGTCGCGGACGTGGGCCACGCGACGCGGGAGGTGATCCTGCCCGGCTTCGCCCGGTTCGCGGAGGCGGCGGACGACCTTGCCGCCGCCGCGGCGGACGACTGCACGGCCGGAGCGCTGCTGCCGGCCTACCAGGATGCGTTCGACGCCTGGATGACGGTCGCGGACCTGCGGCTCGGCCCGTCCGAGACGGCGGCGCTGTCCGTCGCCTTCTGGCCCGATGACCGGGGCTTCACGCCGCGCCAGCTGTCGACGCTCATCGCGGCGGAGGACCCGGTGGTGGCGGACCCGGACGCCTTCGCAGAGGTGTCGGTGGCGGCGCGGGGACTGTTCGCGCTGGATATGCTGCTGGGGGATGCGGACCTGTCCGGCTACGGCACGGACAGCTACACGTGCGCGCTTGTGCAGGCGGTGGCGACCGACCTCGCTCGCACGGCGGCGGCGCTGGAGGCCGGTTGGGCCGACTATGCCGGCGTGCTGGAGAGCGCGGGCGCGACGGGCAATGCGACGTTCCTGGCGGAGGACGAGGCGGTGCGGGCGATCTACACGCAGATCGTCTCCGGCCTCGAATTCACCGCCGACACCCGGCTGGGCCGGCCGATGGGCACGTTTGAGCGGCCGCGCCCGACGCGGGCGGAGGCGTGGCGCACGGACCGACCGGTGCGCGACGTGGTGCTGGCAAGCGAGGCGGCGGTGGCCCTGGCGCACGCGCTCGTCGGCGGCGAGCTGCCGGCGACGGACGCGGCGCTGGCGCGGGTGCGGCAGGCGGCGGAGCGGGTGGGCGATCCGTCGTTGCAGGACCTGGACGATCCGCAGGCGCGGTTGCTGGTCGAGGTGCTGCAGCAGGCGGTGCGCTCCCTGAAGGCCGCCATCGAGGGCGAGGTCGGCGCCCCCCTCGGCATCGCGCCCGGATTCAATTCGACGGACGGAGACTGACATGACCACGCGCCGCGGCTTCCTCGTCAGCCTGTTCGCCGCGGGCGCCGGGGCGGCCGCGCCGTCGCTTGGCTGGGCAGCGGCGGGCAGCCCCGCCTACCTCGCCGCCGCGAAGGAGCCGGACGGCGGCTTCGCCCTGTTCGGCCTGTCGGCGGACGGGGCCGAGACGCTCCGCGTCCCCCTGCCCGCCCGCGGCCATGCCGGCGCCGGCCACCCGTCGCGGCCCGAGGCGGTCGCCTTCGCCCGGCGGCCCGGCGCCTTCGCGCTCGTCCTCGACTGCGCGGCGGGCGCGGTGATGCACCGCCTGACGCCGCCCGGCGGCCGGCAGTTCAACGGCCACGGCGTCTACGACCCCACGGGCGAGCTCCTCTTCACGTCCGAGCAGGTGGCGGACGGCAGCGCGGGGCGGATCGGGGTCTGGGACGTGGCGGACGGCTACGTCCGGCTGGACGAGTTCGCGACCGGCGGGATCGGGCCGCACGACCTGCGGCTGATGCCGGAGGGGGCGACGCTGGTGGTGGCGAACGGCGGGATCGAGACCGACCCGACCGACCGGACGAAGCTGAACGTGGAGTCCATGACGCCGTCGCTGGCCTACCTGTCGCTGGACGGGGCGCTGCAGGAGCGAGTCGACCTGGGGCCGGACCTGGCGCAGAGCTCGATCCGGCACCTGGCGCTGCGGGACGACGGCCTCGTCGCCTTCGCGATGCAGTGGGAGGGACCGACGGGCGCGGCGGTGCCCCTTCTGGGTCTGCACAGGCGAGGGGCGGCGCCGGTGCTGGCGTCGGCGCCCCTGGCGGACGAGCTGGCGATGCAGGGCTATGCCGGCTCCGTCGCCTGGGCCGGGGACGGGACGGAGGTGGCGATCAGTTCGCCCAAGGGCGGGCGGCTGCACCGGTTCGGCCCGGACGGCGTATTTCTCGGCGCGGTATCGCGGGCGGACGTCTGCGGGCTGGCGCCGCGGGGTACGGGACTGCTCGCGAGCGACGGGCTGGGCGGGCTGATCGCGGTGGAGGCCGGGGCGCCGGCCGCGCTGGGCCGTATGGACCGGGCGTGGGACAACCACATCGTGGCGCTCTGAGATCGGGGTGCGCGAAGAAATTTCGACGAAATTTCTTCTGTCCATAGATGGAAATTCGTCGAATTTCCTTCGCGCGTGGGCGCGACGTCAGCTCTTTTCGTCGCCCTCGAAGAACGGCGTCATCTGCGCGACGATCACGCTGTTCTCGTCCAGCGCCCGCTGCATCAGCGCCTTCTCATCGTCGTCGAGATCGTGCCCCTCGGCCAGCCGCTCCTCCAGCGTGCCGTAGCCGGTGACGTCGAGCGGCGCGAGGTCGGCCTGCTTGAGGATCGCCACCGTCTCGCGCACCGCCTCGGCCTCGTCGATGCCGCTGGCATAGCACATCAGCGCCGCGCCGGTGGCGCCGTCAGGCAGGCCGTCGCCCGCCTTGCGCCCCACCTCGACCAGAAGGGTGTAGACCTGCTGCCGCCCCGCCATCAGCGCCGCAGCCTCCGGCCGAGCCAGATCAGCAGCGCCGCGCCGGCCGCTCCGACGATCAGCTGCGGGAACCACGACCGCTCGGCGTAGATGCCGATCCAGCCGAGGATCGCGTTCAGCAGGACGGCGCCCACGATTCCCAGCGCGATGTTCGCCAGCAGGCCGGTCCGCGCCCTCATCACCCGGCTCGCGATCCAGCCGGCCAGTCCGCCGACGATAATCGATGCGATCAGTCCCAGTCCCATGTCGCCCTCCGCGTTCGGCCGCACAAGAAACACGGCCCGCTGCCGGGGGCAACGGGCCGTCGGGAACTCGTCACGCGTCGAAGGTCAGGTGCTGCGGCGCACCAGCCTCGCGATCCAGATGAGGATGCACGCACCGATGAAGCCGGCGATGAGCGAGCCGATCCAGCCGTAGGTCTCGGTGTCGAAGAACAGACCCAGCAGGAAGTTGAAAACGATGGCACCGATGATGCCGAGAATGATGTTCATCAGAAGTCCCATGTTGGACTTCATGAATTGCTCCGCCAGCCAACCGGCGATGCCGCCGATGATGATGGCGGCGATCCAGCCCACGCCGTTCATGTCGTTCGTCCTTTCGTTCCGTCCGCCCGGCGGTTCCCGGGCGATCGGGGGCAGAACGTCGCATGCGCGGGAAAAGTTCCGCGGGGTTCCCTCAGTCTCGCAGCAGCTCGTTGATGCCGGTCTTGGACCGTGTCCTTTCGTCCACACGCTTGACGATGACGGCGCAGTAGAGGTTCAAACCGTTCTTCGTCGGCATCGAGCCGGCGACGACGACCGAATAGGGCGGCACCTCGCCGTAGGTGACGGTGCCGGTCTCGCGGTCCACGATCTTGGTCGACTGGCCGAGGAAGACGCCCATGCCCAGAACGCTGCCCTCGCGCACGATCACCCCCTCGACCACCTCGGAGCGGGCGCCGATGAAGCAGTTGTCCTCGATGATCGTGGGGCCGGCCTGCATCGGCTCCAGCACGCCGCCGATGCCGACGCCGCCGGACAGGTGCACGTTCCGGCCGATCTGCGCGCAGGAACCGACGGTGGCCCAGGTGTCGACCATCGTCCCCTCGTCCACGTAGGCGCCGAGGTTCACGAAGGACGGCATCAGCACGACGCCCTTGGCGATGTGGGCGGAGTGGCGGACGACGGCGTTCGGCACCGCGCGGAAGCCGGCGGCGCGCCACTGGTTGTCGCCCCAGCCCTTGAACTTGCTGTCGACCTTGTCCCACCAGCCGCCGCCCTGCGGGCCGCCCGGCTGCATCTCCATGTCGCGGATGCGGAAGCCGAGAAGGACCGCCTTCTTGGCCCACTGGTTCACGTGCCAGTCGCCGCTCTCCTGCCGCTCGGCCACCCGCAGCGTGCCGGCATCGAGGGCGTTCAGCGTCTCCTCGATGGCCTCGCGGGTCTCGCCGCTGGTGGTGGGGGACAGCGTGTCGCGCGCCTCCCAGGCGGCCTCGATCGCGGCTTCGAGTTGGGCGTGGGACATGAGGGCGTTCTCCGGAAGTGACGTCGGGGGCGTCATAGGTCGCACGGGCGGGCGTGGCAATCGCGCCGGGCCTTGCGGCGCGGGGCGGAGCGGGCCTAGCGTGCAGCGGTCGGAGGGAGACATCATGAGGATCGACGGACGCTGCCATTGCGGCGAGATCACGTGGACGGCCGAGGTCGACCCGGCCCGCACGATGATCTGCCACTGCACCGACTGCCAGGCGTTGTCCGGCGCGCCCTACCGCGCCTCGGTCGCCTGCGCGGAGGAGGATCTGACGCTGCAGACCGGCACCCCCGCCTCCTACGTCAAGACCACCGCCGACAGCGGCAACGCGCGGCTGCAGACGTTCTGCGGCACCTGCGGCGCGCCGCTCTGGTCGACGGCGCCCGAGGGGACGGGGCGGACCTTCATGCTGCGCCTCGGCGGGGTGGAGCAACGGGCGGACCTCGTGCCGCAGCGCCAGGTCTTCACCGGCTCCGCCCAGCCGTGGGTCCGGGATCTGGACGCGATCCCGGGCAGCTGAACCGGACCCTCGGAAACGACAAACCCCCGGGCGTGAGCCGCGGGGGTCGTCTGAACTTCAGCAGTTCGGAAGAGGTCGCCTCAGAGGAGACCTTCGCGCTGCGCCTTCTTGCGCGCGAGCTTGCGCTGGCGACGGATCGCCTCGGCCTTCTCGCGGGCCTTCTTCTCGGACGGCTTCTCGAAATGCTGCCGAAGCTTCATCTCGCGGAAGACACCCTCGCGCTGCAGCTTCTTCTTCAGGGCGCGGAGCGCCTGATCGACGTTGTTGTCGCGAACGGAGACCTGCATGTGGTTTTCACCACCTTTCTAGGTTGGAATGATCGGATCGTTGCAGGAAGCGCCGATATAGGAACCTTCGGACGGTTTGTCCACCCGCCCCGAGGGTGCGGCGCCGGCGCTGGCGCCCGCCGCGCCCCGCGCTATCGTGGGTACGACGCGACCGACGCGGGAGAGACCCATGACCGACGCCCAGACGGAAACCGACGAGGCCCGCCGCGCGCGCCTCCTGCAGGCCGCCCTGCCGAACGTGGCGTTCGAGGGCTGGTCGGCGAACCTGCTGCCCCGCGCCGCGGAGGCGACGGGCATCGACATGGCCGAGGCGCGGCGCCTGTTCCCGCGCGGCGCCGTCGACCTCGCCGTCGCGCACCATGAGTCCGGCGATGCGGCGATGGTGGCGAAGCTGAAGGCGGCCGACCTGACGGCGATGCGGTTCCGAGATCGTGTCGCGTTCGCGCTGCGCGCCCGGATCGAGGCGATCGGCGACAAGGAAGCGGCGCGCCGCGCCAGCGCGCTCTTCGCGCTGCCGACTCACGCGCCCGAGGGGGCGCGACTGATCTGGCGCACCGCGGACCTGATCTGGGACACGCTGGGCGATCCGTCCGAGGACCTGAACTGGTACACCAAGCGAGCGACGCTGTCCGCGGTCTGGGCCTCGGTCCTGCTGTTCTGGCTGGGCGACGACAGCTGGGAGGCGCAGGCGACCGACGCCTTCATCGACCGGCGGATCGACGACGTGATGCGGATCGAGACGATGAAGGCGCGGGTGAACGAGGCGCCGCTGCTGAAGCCTTTCACCGGCCCGCTGTCGCGGCTGACCGCGATGATTCGCCGGCCCCGGCCGGTGAGCGGTCCGGGGGGCCTGCCCGGTCGCTGGACGCCGGGGGCCTGACGTGACCCAAATGATGCGCGTGATCGAGATCGGCCGGCCCGGCGGGCCGGATGTCCTGACAGTCGCCAGCCGCGAGGTCCCTAAGCCGGGACCGGGCGAGGTGCGGATCAGGGTGGCGTTCGCCGGGGTGAACCGGCCCGACGCCCTGCAGCGCGCCGGCGCCTACGCCCCGCCTCCGGGCGCGAGCGACCTGCCGGGCCTCGAATGTTCGGGCATCGTCGACCGCATCGGCGAGGGCGTGACCGACTGGTCCGAGGGCGATCGGGTCTGCGCCCTCCTGCCGGGCGGCGGCTACGCGCAGTATGTCGTGACGCCGGCGGCGCACTGCCTGCCCGTGCCCGAGGGGCTGGGGATGAAGGAGGCGGCCTGCCTGCCCGAGACCTTCTTCACCGTCTGGTCCAACGTCTTCGGCCGCGGCCGGCTGCAGGCGGGCGAGCGGTTCCTCGTCCACGGCGGCTCCTCCGGGATCGGCACGACGGCGATCCAGCTGGCCCGTGCCTTCGGCGCGCGGGTCTTCGCGACCGCCGGGTCGGCCGAGAAGTGCGCCGCCTGCACCCGGCTCGGCGCCGAGCGGGCGATCAACTATCGCGAGGAGGACTTCGTCGAGGTGCTCACGGCCGAGGGCGGCGCCGACGTGATCCTCGACATGGTCGGCGGCGACTACATCGCCCGCAACCTCAAGGCCCTGGCCGAGGACGGCCGGCTGGTGCAGATCGCCTTCCTGCAGGGGCCGAAGGCCGAGCTGAACCTCGCGCCGCTGATGGCGCGGCGGCAGACGATCACGGGCTCCACCCTGCGCCCGCAATCGGTGCTCGCAAAGGCGCGGATCGCCGAGGATCTGGCTCGCGAGGTCTGGCCGCTGATCGCGGCGGGACGTGTCGCGCCGGTGATGTTCCGGACCTTCCCGCTGGCCGAGGCCGCCGCGGCGCACGCGCTGATGGAGAGCTCCGAGCACATCGGCAAGATCGTGCTTGAGGTGGGCGGCGAGGCCTGACGCGCGGACTATCCGAACACCGCCGCTGCGCTACTCTCCGCCCGTGGCGACCCGATTCCCGGGTCGCCCTTTCTGGGAGGATCGGTCTGATGGCCGACAAACCGAAGGGCGGCAAACCCGCCAGCAGCAAGGAACAGAAGAGCGCTCCCGCCGGCGCGATGGGCGGCGCGAAGAAGTCGGACGGCAAGAAGAAGTGACGCCGGCGCGCGGCCGGCCCCCGCGCCGGCCGCGCGCTCTGCCCCTCCTCCCCATGCGCGGCAAACGTGGCGTTCCCGCGCCGGCCTGCGTCGCTTTTTCCCTGTTTCCGCGCAGGACCCCGCGATAACACGGCTCGGAACACGCAGCAGACAGGAGATACCGCATGAAGGTCCTCGTGCCGGTCAAGCGGGTGATCGACTACAACGTGAAGGTCCGGGTCAAGGCGGACGGGTCCGGGGTCGATCTCGCCAACGTCAAGATGAGCATGAACCCCTTCGACGAGATCGCCGTGGAAGAGGCGATCCGCCTGAAGGAGAAGGGCGCCGCCGAAGAGGTCGTCGCGGTCTCCATCGGCGTCAAGCAGGCGCAGGAGACGCTGCGAACCGCCCTCGCCATGGGCGCCGACCGGGCGATCCTCGTCGTGGCGGCGGACGACGTGCACCAGGACATCGAGCCGCTGGCGGTGGCCAAGATCCTCGCCGCCATCGTCAAGGAGGAACAGCCGGGGCTGGTCCTCTGCGGCAAGCAGGCGATCGACAACGACATGAACGCGACCGGTCAGATGCTGGCGGCGCTGCTGGGCTGGAGCCAGGGGACCTTCGCCTCGAAGGTCGAGATCGACGGCGACCACGCCTCGGTCACCCGTGAGGTGGATGGCGGCCTGCAGACCATCAAGGTGAAAATGCCGGCGATCGTCAGCGTGGACCTGCGGCTGAACGAGCCGCGCTATGCGTCGCTGCCGAACATCATGAAGGCGAAGAAGAAGCCGCTCGACGAGAAGACGCCGGCCGATTACGGCGTCGACGTGTCGCCGCGGCTGTCGGTCGTGAAGACGACGGAACCCGAGGCGCGCAAGGCGGGCGAGATGGTCGGCTCGGTCGACGAGCTGGTGGCGAAACTCAAAGAGCGGGGGGTCGTCTGATGGCCGTTCTCCTTCTTGCCGAAATCACCGACGGGCAGTTGAACATGGACGCCACGGCCAAGGCCGTGGGCGCGGCGCAGACGCTCGGCGACGTGACCGTCCTCGCGGTCGGCGCCAAGGCGGCGGACGCCGCGGCCGAGGCGGCGACCATCGGCGGCGTGACCAAGGTCCTCGTCGCCGAGGATGCGCTCTACGGTCACCGCCTGGCCGAACCGGCGGCGGCGCTGATCGCCAGCATGGCCGGCGAGTATGACCATATCGTTGCCCCGGCCACGACGGACGCCAAGAACATCATGCCGCGCGTCGCGGCGCTGCTGGACGTGATGATCCTCTCGGACGTCTCCGGCATCGTCGACGCCGACACGTTCGAGCGGCCGATCTACGCCGGCAACGCGATCCAGACGGTCAAGTCGTCGGACGCCAAGAAGGTGCTGACGGTGCGCACCTCGACCTTCGACGCCGCCGGCACCGGCGGCTCGGCCCCGGTCGAGAGCGTGTCGGCGGGCGAGGATCCGGGCCTGTCGTCCTGGGTCGAGGACCACGTCGCCGCCTCCGACCGGCCCGAGCTGACCTCGGCCGGCCGCGTGGTGTCCGGCGGGCGCGGCATCGGGTCCAAGGAGGACTTCGCGATCATTGAGGCCCTCGCCGACAAGCTGGGCGCCGCGGTCGGCGCGTCGCGGGCGGCGGTCGATTCGGGCTACGCGCCGAACGACTGGCAGGTCGGCCAGACCGGCAAGGTCGTGGCGCCCGAACTGTACGTCGCTGTCGGCATCTCGGGCGCGATCCAGCACCTCGCGGGGATGAAGGACAGCAAGATCATCGTCGCGATCAACAAGGACGAGGAGGCGCCGATCTTCCAGGTCGCCGATTACGGCCTTGTCGGCGATCTCTTCACCCTGGTGCCGGAGCTGACCGAGAAGCTGTGAGATCGCAGAGGGCGGCGGCCAGCGCGGTCGCCGCCTCTTCGTGCGCCCGGGGGCCGAGGGGCCGGCCCGGGCGTCCGGTCATCGCGCCGTCGGCCAGGGCCGGCGCGGATGGGACGACGCAGGTCACGCCGCGGGCGAGCGGGCGCAGCGCGTCGATCATCGGCGCGGTGACGAAGAGCGGGTCCGGCCCCAGGCCCCTCGCCGCCGGCCCGTCGGGTGGCGGGGCATCGCTGAACCAGACGAGCTGGACCGGCGCCGGGCAATCCTGGAGAAAACGTTTCATGCGGGCGGACCAGGCGCGCTGAAGCTCCTCCCGGACGAGGGCGAAGCGGTCGGGCGACAGACGCTCCAGCTCGCGCAACAGGTGCCGGGTGAAGCAGAAATCGGCGAAGTCGATCTCGGGATACAGCGCCTCGAGCGCTGTCGCGGCGCGCAGGAACCGGTCGTTGCGCCGCGGATGCACCTCGTAGAAGCGGTTCGACAGGTTGCGGGCGCCGGTCACCTCCAGCACCACCGCCACCGCGCCGGCGCAGGCGGCGAGGGTCGCGGGGTCGCGGAGGGCGCCGTCGATGGAGGAGTTGGCCCGGCCGAGATTCAGGCACCGCCGGCCCGTCATCCGCTCCAGCATGTCCGGCCAGGGGCGATCGACAAAGCGGCCTGCCGCCTCCGTCCCGC
Organism: Wenxinia marina DSM 24838; assembly: GCF_000379485.1. Classification (GTDB taxonomy): domain Bacteria; phylum Pseudomonadota; class Alphaproteobacteria; order Rhodobacterales; family Rhodobacteraceae; genus Wenxinia; species Wenxinia marina. The sequence continues at coordinate 72,046 of NZ_KB902288.1, read as the reverse complement.
CCACGCAGGCGATGTAGCTCCCCGCCGGGTCCTTCTGGCCGCCCATCGGCCAGGCATGCGCCGTCCCCGGCGCGATCGCGGCTTCGGCCCCCATCGGACCACCCCCTGGTTCGACTCACCCGTCCCCACTGTGCCCGGCGGAGGTTGCGATCGTCCTAAGCCTGGCGCTTTCCGCCGCGGGCAGGCTTGAGACGGCCCTGTCCGGGCCCTAAGGTCCGCCCGATTGCAGAAAGGGGCGAGGATGGAGATCCGGCAGGTCGGAATCATCGGCGCGGGGCAGATGGGCAACGGGATCGCGCACGTCTTCGCCCTCGCGGGCTACGACGTGCTGCTGACCGACATCAGCCAGGACGCGCTGGACGGCGCGCGATCGACCATCACGCGCAACCTCGACCGGCAGGTGTCGCGCGGGACGATCGACGCAGGCGCGCGCGACGCGGCGCTGGGGCGGATCGCCTCGACGCTGAAGCTGCCGGACCTCGGCGCGTCGGACCTGGTGATCGAGGCCGCGACCGAGCGGGAGACCGTCAAGCAGGCGATCTTCGAGGACCTGGTTCCGCACCTGAAGCCCGAGACGATCCTGACGTCGAACACCTCGTCGATCTCGATCACCCGGCTGGCGGCGCGGACCGACCGGCCGGAGAAGTTCATGGGGTTCCACTTCATGAACCCGGTCCCGGTGATGCAGCTGGTGGAGCTGATCCGAGGCATCGCCACCGACGGGCCGACGTTCGACGCCTGCCTTGCCGTGGTGGAGCGGCTGGGCAAGACGGCCTCGACGGCCGAGGATTTCCCCGCCTTCATCGTGAACCGCATCCTGATCCCGATGATCAACGAGGCGGTGTATGCCCTCTACGAGGGTGTCGGCAACGTCCGGTCCATCGACACGTCGATGAAGCTGGGCGCGAACCACCCGATGGGGCCGCTGGAGCTGGCGGACTTCATCGGTCTGGACACCTGCCTGGCCATCATGAACGTGCTGCACGACGGGCTGGCGGATACCAAGTACCGCCCCTGCCCTCTGCTGGTGAAGTATGTCGAGGCCGGCTGGCTGGGGCGCAAGACAAAGCGCGGCTTCTACGACTACCGCGGCGACGAGCCGGTCCCGACGCGTTAGGCGGCCGATCGGCGGCCGGGCACGTCGCGGGGCGGCGCACGGCGGTCGGTGCCGTCGCGGTGCAACTGGAAGGCGTCGAACGGACTGGCGAGCTCGGCCGCACGCCTCGACAGGTCCTCGGCGTTGTCCGACACGTCGCCGGCCATCGCCGCGTTGCGCTGTGTCAGTTCGTCAATGGCGGACAGCGCCTTCTCCACCTCGCCGATCGTCGTTGCCTGCTCCGTCGCGGTCTGCACGACAACGCGAATCTCGCTCGACACCGCGGCGGCGCTGTCGCGAATCTTCTCGAGCGAGGCGCGGGTCCGCCCCACGAGATCCGAGCCGCGACCGACGGTGTCACGGCTGCCGTCGATCATGCGGCGGATGTTCTCGGTCAGCTCCGCGGCGCGCTTGGCGAGCGCCCGCACCTCGGAGGCGACGACGGAGAAGCCCTTGCCGGCCTCTCCGGCGCGGCTCGCCTCCACGCTGGCGTTGAGGGCGAGGAGGTTGGTCTGGAAACTGATCTCCTCAATGCTGGTTGTCACATCGGCGATGTCGCGGAAAGCCTGCTCGATCTCGCCCATCGCGGCAGTTGCCTGATCCGCGTCGCCGAGGCCGGTGACGGCGGCGTCGCTGTTGCCCTCGCTGGCATCGATGGCGCGGCGGAAGCTGATGTCGTTCTGGCGGATCGAGTTCGCGAGTTCGGTCACGGCGGCCGTGCTCTGCTCCACCGACGCGGCCTGCGACTGGGCGCGCCGCGACAGATCCTCGGACAAGCGGGACAGCGCGCCGGTCTTCTCGCGCACCCCCTCGGCGTTGAGCTTGACGCCGTGGAACACCTCCTCGACCCGACTGGCCATGGTGTTGAAGGCGATCCTGTTCGGCGCATAGGCCGTGGGGAAGTCGTCACCGATCCGCCGGCCGGTGTCACCGCGGCTGAGCGACTCGATCGCCTCGCCGAGCAGGTCGAAGGCGCGCGACTGCTCTTCCGCCTCGGCGGCGAAGAAGGCGGTCATCACGGCCTCGATGTCCATCAGGACGGCGGTGGACGCGGCCCGTGCCATGCGGCGGCCGCGCGCCGGGCGCAGACGCGTGGCGGCCGAGATCGCGTCGTGAATCAGTCCGGTCGCACGTGCATACATGGACATGAAAATGAGGTAGGGCAGACCGATCCGGAAATGGACGCGTCCTACCGTGTCGGCCGAGTGGAAGTAGTCGTCGTCGAAGCGGCCGGAGAACAGCCTTTCCCAGTGGCGGGCCTGCTTGCTGCGCGCGTGTCGCATGTGGGCCGCGTCCGAGAAGAAGGCGGACATCTCGGCGTCGCTGGAGACGTCGCGGTAGAAGGTGCCGAGGATGTCGTCGATCCTGGGGCCGATCACGCCCCACACCGCCGCGAGATCCTCGCGCAGCGCATCATCGACACCGAAGCGGGTCTGGAAGGCTGACTTGTCCATCTGTCCTGCCGTCTGGGTCCGGCAGCACTTATGACGCAGACTCCTTGCCAGCCGGTGTACGCGAGCGCCCCCCGAGGGCGAGCGTTTCGGCGCGCAGCCAGTCCATCATCGCCCGCGGATCGCCGGAGCGCCGCGCGATCTCGTCCGGGCCGATCGGCCGGCCGAAGGCGGGGCGCTGCGGCCGGTCGAAGGCATGGACCACCTCGTGCAGCAGCAGGCTCTGCCGCAGCGTGGGCGAGAGGCGGTTGGCGACGTGGTACCAGCGCGAATTGGAGCCGGGGAAGTGGCAGGGCACGACACTGGCGCCCGAATTGCGGATCATCTTGGCGGTGAAGAGGCTCCACTCGCCCTCGATCGCGGGACCGAAGGCGGTGTGCGACGCCGCCACGGCGCCAGAGGGGAACAGCGCGACGAGACCGCCGCGGGCGAGATGATCCATCGCGGCGCGGCGCATCTCGATCATCCGCCGCTGGGCATCGGGTTCGTGCGGGAAGGGCACGGCGATCATGTAGCTGGCCGCGACCTCGTCGATGCCGGTCAGGATGGAGCGGGTGAGGATACGGTAATCGTCCCGTACATGGCCGATCAGCGCGGCGAGGATCATCCCGTCGACCAAGCCGTGGGGATGGTTGGCGACCAGCACCACGGGCCCCTCCCGCGGGATCCGTGCCAGCTCCTCCGGCGGGGTGAGGAGGTCGATGCCCATCACCTCCATCGTGCGCAGCCAGAAGGCGTGGCCGGAGGGCACCCCGCCACGCTCGAACGCGTTGATGCGGCGGACGATGGTCCACTTGCCGGTCATCCACTCGATCGCCCGGATCGTCGCCCGCTTGATCGGGCTGTCGAAGGTGTTTGAATAGGTGAGCGTCCGCATGTCGTAGATCGACGCGGGTGCGGTCCCGTGGCTGGCGGTGTCGGTCGGGTCGGTGAGGTCGGTCACGGCGCGGCTCCCCTCTCGCGACGGGCGGTCAGTTGCCTTCGCCGAACCTGTCGGCGACGAGAGCCTCGATCGCGTCGGCGAGGGTCTCGGCCTGCGGGCCCGCCGTCTCGACCTCGATGAAGGTGCCCTTCGAGGCGGCGAGCATCAGCAGCCCCATGATGCTGTCGCCCGAGGCGCTCATCCCGTCCTTGGAGATCTCGGCGCGGGCGTCGTGGGCCTCGACCACCTCGGCGAGCTTGGCCGAGGCGCGGGCGTGCAGGCCCTTGACGTTGAGGATCTTCAGCCGCCGCCGGACGACCGTGCTCATGCGACGCCGCCCCGGGCGGCAGCGCGGACGGCGGGCTGGGCGACGATCTGGCTGTCGATGTACTTGCGGCCGGCGTCGAGGGCGAGCGCGACGGCGTCGTCGACGCTGCGCCGGCGCGACTTGGCCAGCTTGATGAGGAGCGGCAGGTTGGCGCCGTAGAGGATGCGGCGGTCCGTCACGCCACAGGCGCGCAGCGACAGGTTGGAGGGCGAGCCGCCGAACATGTCGGTCACCACGATCACCCCGTCGCCGGTATCGACGGCATCGGCAGCGGCGCAGATCTCCATCTGCTTGGCGGTGCGGTCGCAGTCGGGGCGGATCGCGATCGCGCGCATGCCCTCCTGCGGGCCGACCACATGCTCGACCGCAGAGAGGTACTCGCGCGCGAGGCCCCCATGGGCGACGATCACGATGCCGATCACCTGTCCGTACCCCGCTCCGGGCCGCCATCCGCCAGCGCCGCTCGGCGCTCCAACTCCCTGTGACGACTAGACACCTGCCACCCGGCGGCCGCAAGCGCCGATGCCATCTCGCGCGCGATGGCCACGCTGCGGTGTTGCCCTCCGGTACATCCGAAGGCGACGACGAGGTGGCTCTTGCCCTCGTCGCGGTAGCCCGGCAGCACGGTCAGGAGAAGGTCGCGGGTCCGGGCGAAGAACTCGTCGTAGCGCGGGTCGGCCTCGACGTGGGCGAGGACGGCCGGATCGCGGCCGTCGCGGCCGCGCAGCGACGGCTCCCAGTGCGGGTTGCGGAGGAATCGGACGTCGAAGACGAGGTCGGCGCCGCGCGGCAGGCCGCGCTTGTACGAGAAGGACTGGATCGACACGGCGAGCGTACGGCCGGCGCCGCCGGCGAACAGGTCGAACATCTCGGCGCGCAGGTCGTGGGGCGTCAGGCCGCCGGTCTCGATGAGGATGTCGGCGCGGCCGCGGATCGGCACCAGCAGCTCCTTCTCGCGCTCGATCCCCTTCAGCGGCGGGCCCTCGGGGGCGAGCGGGTGGCGGCGGCGGGTCTCGGAATAGCGGGCGACGAGGTCGTCGACCGGCGCGTCGAGGTAGAGGACCTGCTCGGCCACGTCGTCGCGGGCGGCGAGGCGGTCGATCGCCTCGATCAGCGCATCGACGCCGAAGTCCCGGTTGCGCACGTCGAGGCCGAGCGCGAGCGGCCGGGCGAGCGGGGGGCCGTCGATGAGACGCGGCAGCAGCGAGAGCGGCAGGTTGTCGATGACCTCCCAGCCGAGATCCTCGAGCGCGTTGATAGCGGTCGAGCGCCCGGCGCCGGACGGGCCGGTGACGAGGACGACGCGCTGCCGACCGTCAGGAGCGACCGGAATGCGGCCGTCCGGATTGGTTGCATTGAGTGTCTCGATATTCGTCTGCACGGGTGGGGTGACCGGAAAATCAGTGGAGCCGACCAAGCAGTAGATACTGAAGGATCGCGGCCGCAAAATGGCCGGTCCCGGCATCGTGAAGCAAGGGGACGTCAACATCGAGGCGCGTGACGCTGCGTCGCGGCGGAAGCCTTTCCGTCTCGCGCGTGCCGAGATCGACCTCCAGCGCGACCTGGACCGGAGGATGGGCGGCGGCCGCGAGCAGGCCGACAAACCGCGCCTCGATCATCCCGGTCAGCGCGGGCGGGCAACTGGCCACGAGGCCCGCGCCCCGACGGGTAAGGATCGTGCGGTCGTCGGCGACGAGACCGGCGCCGCGGGACATCAATTCCAGCGCCAGCGCGGACTTCCCGCTGCCCGACGGGCCGGTGATCAGGACGCCGCGGCCGGCGACCGCGACGCAGCTGGCGTGGATGGTCTCGGGGGCCGGGGCCACCGGAACGTCAGATCGGCAGGCCGACCACGAAGCGCGCGCCCAGCGGGTCCGAGGTCGGGTCCGCGTCGGTGGGGCGGATGTTCTCGGCCCAGATCACGCCGCCATGGCTCTCGACGATCTGCTTGGAGATGGCGAGGCCGAGGCCGGAATTGTTGCCGAACTGAGATTGCGGGCGCTCGGAGTAGAAGCGCTGGAAGATCTTGGACAGCGCGTTCTCGGGGATGCCGGGGCCGGTATCCTCGACCACGATCAGGACGCGGTTCTTGCGCTTGCGGACCCACATGCGGATCGCGTCGCCGTCCTCGCAGAACGAGATGGCGTTGGTGATGAGATTGACGAAGACCTGCGCCAGCCGGCTCTCGAGGCCGGTGATGATGATCGCCTGCTCCGGCAGGTCGACGATGAACTCGACGCCCTTGGCCCTGGCGTCGCGGCCGAGGAACTCGTGCAGGCGGGTGAGCATGACGAGGAGGTCGAACGGCTCCTCCTCCTCCCTCACCAGCTCGGAATCGAGGCGCGAGGCGGAGGAGATGTCGGTGACGAGACGGTCGAGGCGCTGCAGATCGTGCTCGATCACCTGGAGCATCTTCTGCCGCTGCTCTTCCTTCTTGACGACCTCGAGCGTGCCGACGGCGGAACGCAGGGACGCGAGCGGGTTCTTGATCTCGTGCGCGACGTCGGCGGCGAACTGCTCGTTCGTCTCGATCCGCTCGTAGAGGGCGGCGACCATGCCGCGCAGCGCGGCGGACAGGCGGCCGATCTCGTCCGGGCGGGCGGTGAGGTCGGGGATGCGGATCCGCTCGGGCGTCATCTTGCGGGCGTTGCGGTCGCGCCCCAGCTCGGCCGCGGCGGCGAGCTCGGCGATCGGATTGGCGATGGTCGAGGCGAGGATCAGCGACAGGACGACCGAGATCAGGATGCCGACGAGGAACATCTGCAGCACCTGCTCGCGCTCCTGCCGCAGGAGGCCGTCGATCTCGCCCGAGCGGCTGGCGACGGCGATGGCGCCGACGGGGGTGTCGCCCCGCATGATCGGCGTCGCGACGTAGAGGACCGAGCCGCGGGCGTCGAGGCGGGTGTCGATGGCCGTGCCGTTGACCATAGCGTTGCGCGACAGGTCGCGGCCGACGGTGACCGGGTCGCCTTCGGCGGCGCCGCCGGTGCCCGAGATCCGGTCGGCCAGCGCGGTCCACGACCGGTTGATCAGGTCCGACACGATGGTCGAGTTCTCGGATCCGTCGAGCCCCTCGAACGCGCCCCGCCGGTCCGCCGCCTCGCCCCGGGCGACGAGCTGGCCCTCGGTGTCGTAGACCATGACCGAGATGCCGTTCGACAGGTCGAGGCCCTGCAGCGTCGCGACCGGGTCGATGCCGTCCGCGGTGATCAGGTTCACCGGCGCGCTCGCCGGCAGCGCCGCCTCGAACACGTCGGCGATCAGCTCGGTCTCGCTGACGAGGCCGGTGGCGCGCTGGAACAGAAGATTGTCGCGGCCGGGCGCGAGGTACAGCATTCCGGCGACCATCAGGCACAGGCCGACGAGGTTGAAGGTGACGATCTTCCGCGCCAGCGGCGAGGTGCGCAGCGCGCGCAGCCCGCGCCGGCGGGGCGCGGCGGTCGTGCGCTTCTCGGGGCGGACCCAGTCCTCGCCCAGAAGGACCTGCGTGGTGCCGTCGGCGGCTTCGGCCCGGTCGCCGGGGCGTGCGCCCATCGCCCGCGCGGCGTTGCGCACGGACCCAAGGTCGCGAACGTCGATCTGCGGCGCGGCCGTCATGTCCTGCCCCTTCGGCCTTATTCTTCGTTGTAGCGGTAGCCGATCCCGTACAGCGTCTCGATGGCCGAGAACTCCTCGTCGGCCTGGCGCATCTTCTTGCGCAGCCGCTTGATGTGCGAATCGATCGTGCGGTCGTCGACGTAGACCTGGTCGTCGTAGGCGACGTCCATGAGCTGGTCGCGACTCTTCACGAAGCCGGGCCGCTGGGCGAGGGCCTGCAGCAGCAGGAACTCGGTCACGGTGAGGGAGACGTCGTTGCCCTTCCAGGTGACGGCGTGGCGCAGCGGATCCATCGTGAGCTGGCCGCGGACCATGACCTTCGATTCCTCGCCCGTCTCGGGCAGATCGCCCGAGATCGCCTCCTGCCGGCGGAGGAGCGCGCGGATCCGCTCCACCAGCAGGCGCTGGCTGAACGGTTTCTTGACGTAGTCGTCGGCGCCCATCCGCAGGCCCAGCACCTCGTCGATTTCGTCGTCCTTGGAGGTCAGGAAGATGACGGGCATCGAGGTCTTCTGGCGGAGGCGCTGCAGCAGGTCCATGCCGTCCATGCGCGGCATCTTGATGTCGAGGACGGCCATGTCGGGCATGCGCTTGTTGAAGGCGTCGAGCGCGGACTGTCCGTCGTTGTAGGTCTCGACCTCGAAGCCCTCGGCCTCGAGCGTCATCTGGACGGACGTCAGGATGTTCCTGTCGTCGTCCACCAATGCGATTTTCGACATCGGGGTTACCCTTGCTGCTCTAATTCTTGTTTTGCCTGTTTTTCCATGAGTCTAATCCCCCTTTCCTCACGCGAATCAATCCAAAACTGGCCGGACGCCCGGCTGCCGCCCCAGTTTTGCCAAGAAAAAGGCGAAGGAATGGCTAAAATGCCTCACCGGCAAGGCAGGGCGGCGGCGGGCCGACCGCCGGCCGGACTGGTGGCGCAAACATCGGAACTGGTGGCGCTAACGTCCTGTTCAGCCTCGGAAAGCCCGTGATACGCGTCCCCGAGCGGGCGAAATGACGCCCCGTCAACAGGAGACGTTCCCGATGCCCGGTTCCGCCATCCCCGCCCTGACGCTCGACGCACAAGGCATCACCGGCCTCGGCAACGCCTTCTACAACCTCTCCGCCGACGCGCTGCTCGACGCCGCCATCGAGCGCGGCGAGGGCGTGCGCGGCAAGGGCGGCACGCTTCTCGTCAGCACCGGCAGGCACACCGGCCGGTCCCCCAGGGACAAGTTCGTGGTCCGCACGCGGGCGACCGAGGACAGGGTCTGGTGGGACAACAACGCCCCCATGCAGCCCGACGCCTTCGCGCGGCTGAAGGCCGACATGCTCGCCCACATGCAGGGGCGGGACTACTGGGTGCAGGATCTGATCGGCGGCGCCGACCCGGCGCACCGGCTCGACGTGCGGATGGTGACCGAACTCGCCTGGCACGCCCTCTTCATCCGACACCTTCTCCGCCGCCCGACCGAGGCCGAGCTGGGATCGATGAGCCCAGACTTCACCATCATCAACTGCCCGTCGTTCAAGGCCGACCCCGACCGCCACGGCTGCCGCAGCGAGACGGTGATCGCGATCAACTTCGACGAGCGGACGGTGCTGATCGGCGGCACGGAATATGCCGGCGAGAACAAGAAGTCGGTCTTCACCATCCTGAACTACCTGCTGCCCGAGAAGGGCATCATGCCAATGCACTGCTCGGCCAACCACGCGCCCGGCAACCCGGTCGACACGGCGATCTTCTTCGGCCTCTCCGGCACCGGCAAGACGACGCTGTCGGCCGATCCGAACCGCGTGCTGATCGGCGACGACGAGCATGGCTGGTCGGACCGCGGCACCTTCAACTTCGAGGGCGGGTGCTATGCCAAGACGATCGGCCTCAAGGCCGAGAGCGAGCCCGAGATCTACGCCACCTGCTCGATGCCGGGCACGGTGATCGAGAACATGGTCTACGACCCCGAGACGCTGGAGCTGGACTTCGAGGACGACAGCCTCACCGCGAACACGCGCTGCGCCTACCCTCTGGAGTCGATCCCGAACGCCAGCGCCTCGGGCCTCGGCGGGCATCCCAAGAACGTCATCATGCTGACCTGCGACGCGTTCGGCGTGCTGCCGCCGATCGCCCGGCTGACGCCGGCGCAGGCGATGTACCACTTCCTGTCCGGCTTCACCTCCAAGGTGGCGGGGACCGAGCAGGGCGTGACCGAGCCGCAGCCGACCTTCTCGACCTGCTTCGGCGCGCCGTTCATGCCGCGCCGCCCCGAGGTGTATGGAAAGCTGCTGCAGGACAAGATCGCCAAGCATGGCGCGACCTGCTGGCTGGTGAATACCGGCTGGACCGGCGGCGCCTACGGCACCGGCAGCCGGATGCCGATCCGCGCGACCAGGGCGCTGCTGTCCGCCGCGCTGGACGGCTCGCTCGCCGAGGGGCAGTTCCGCAAGGATCCGAACTTCGGCTTCGACGTGCCGGTGTCGGTCGAGGGCGTCGACGACGCGCTGCTTGACCCCCGCTCCACCTGGGGCGATCCTGACGCCTACGACCGGCAGGCGGCGAAGCTCGTGGAGATGTTCGCGGACAACTTCGCCCGCTACGTGCCGTACATCGACGAGGACGTGAAGGCGGCGGCGATCGGATGACGAGACTTCTCGGGGCGGCAGCCCTTCTTCTGGGGGCCGGCGCCCCCGCGGCGGCGGACGAGATCAGCGGACAGATCAGCCGCTGGCAGGCGGGCGTCGTGTGCTCCTCGCAGTTCGGCAACGGCGCACGCCCGGCCGACGACATCGCCTTCGTGGCGCAGACGCAGGTCGTGCCGGCGGTGGTCGGCATGGGCTTCGGCGTGCGGGCGCAGGCGCAGGCGCCGGGCGGCGTCGCCGTGACGATCGTGGTGGACCACCCGCCCTTCACGCCCGGCGGGCCGACGCAGCATACCTACGCGACGACAATGTCGGGCTCGGCCATGTCCGGCTTCTTCTACCGGTTCGAGGACCAGCAGGAGGCGGCGGTGGGCGCATGGCGCGTGTCGGCGCTGTCCGGGCAGACGGTCCTCTATTCCCTCGACTTCGACGTGGTGCCGCCGCGGGCGAACGACGGCCTTCTGGCGGCCTGCGGCGCCGGTTGAGCGCGGTGGCCGTGCGGGCCCTTCTCGTCGCGGCCCTCGGCGCGGGACCGCTGTCGGCCGAGACGATCCAGAGCGACGCCATCGCCGAGATGCAGGCCGGCGTGATCTGCCCGAACCTCGCCGGTCCGGTGTCGTTCGTGGCCTACACGCAGGTGGTCCCTGCCGTCCTGGGGATGGGCTTCGGCGTGCGCGCCCGGGCCGCGCGGCCCGAGGGGCATCCGGACGTCGTGGCCTACGTCGGGCACCCGCCCTTCGCCGCGAACGGGCCGGGGGACGGGACGCAGACGATGATCTACGACGCCGCGATCTCGGGTCAGGGGCCGTCGGGCTTCTTCTTCCAGTTCGAAACGGAGGAAGAGCTGGTGCCCGGCGACTGGTGGATCGCCGTCGTGGACGGGACCGAGCTGCTGTACCGGGTGGACTTCCGCGTGGTCGCGGCGAGCGAGGGCGACCGGCTGGTCGAGGTGTGCGGGCTGGGATGAGGTCGGCGATGTCGCCCGCCCGGACACAGCCGCTTCAGCGGCCCGGGCAGCGTCTGGCGGCCCCCCGGCGGACATCTGCCCGTGGCCAGGCGCCGCCCTCCGACGCGCTCTAGAACAGCCGCCCCGGGCTGGCCCCGGGGCCTCGAGGTCCGGGCCTCGCCGCCGTCAGTGCGTGCCGACCGCCGCCGCGTCGATCAGCGTGCGGCCGCCGTCCACGGTGATCACCTGCCCGGTCACGAAGTCCGACGCGTCGGACGCGAGGTACTGCGCGGCGTCGGACACCTCGCCGGGCCCGGCGATCCGGGCCAGCGGCGTGTGCTGCAGGATTTCGGACCGCATCTCGCCATGCTCCTTCAGCGCGCCCTTCAGAGACGCGCTCATCACGCTGCCGAAGGCGACGGCGTTCACCCGGATCCGGCGCGGCGCCAGCGCCACGGCCATCGAGCGGGTGAACTGCTCCAGCGCCGCGGTGGCGACGGAATAGCCGAGCAGGTCGGGATGCGCCCGCCGGGCGGCGATGGACGACAGGTTGATGATCGAGCCGAGCGTGCCCTCGGTCCGGTCCTCGCCCTGCTTGATCATCCGCTTCGCCGTCGCCTGGGTCAGGCGCAGCGCCGTCATCAGGTTCTGCTCGATCAGGTCCGGCACCGACGTGTCGTCGGGGTCGAGAGGGTCGGTCGTCGCCACCTGGCGCGAGGCGTTGACGAGGATGTCGATCCGGTCGAACGCGTCGGTGGCCAGCGACAGAAGGTTCTGCACCGTCAGCTTCTGCCGCAGGTCGCCGGTGAACATCCGCACCGACCCTTCCTTGTCCGCATCCTCGCCGATCTCGCGGGTCAGCGCGGCCTCGTCGCGGTCGACGAAGACGACGTTCGCCCCCTCCTCGACGAAGCGGCGGCCGATGGCGAGGCCGACGCCGTGCGCGGCCCCGGTGACAATGGCGGTCTTGCCGGCGATCGAGAACGACATGTCGGGGGGCTCCGGTCAGGCCCGGCGGGTGCGCCGCGGCCGCGTGGCGTGGAGGAGCTTGAAGCCGCCCGTGCCGCCGATCTCCTCGGTGCGGACGAACGCCTCCTCCAGCGCCGCCTCATAGGGCAATTGCCGGTTTGCGACAAGCCAGAGGGCGCCGTTCGGGGTCAGCATCGCTGCCGCCGCGGCGATGAAGCCCCGGCCGAGCGAGGGGTCGGCGGCGCGGCCGGCGTGGAACGGCGGGTTGCAGACGATGCCGTCGAAGGGCTGCTCGGGGCGGTACGCCGTGGCGTCGGCCCAGTGGAATGTGGCGCGGGAATCGGCGACGTTCAGGCGGGCGCAGTCGAGGGACAGCTTCTCGGCCTCGATCAGGTCGAGGCTCTGCACGCCCTCCCGCTCGAGCACCGCGCGGGCGAGGTAACCCCACCCGGCCCCGAGATCCGCCATCCGCGCGGGCAGTTGCGCGGGCAGCGCGGCGGCCAGGGTCTCGGACCCGCGGTCCGGCCCGCCCTCGGAGAAGACGCCCGGCTGGCGGACCCAGCCGTCGTCCTGTCGCTCCGGCCCCGGAGAGGCCCAGTCGCCGAAGGCGTCGCCACCGGGGGCGACGGCGATCCGGCCGTGGCCGGCGGTGATCGACGGCGCCTCGCCGAGACGGGCGCGGATGTCGCGCCACAGGCTGTCGATGCCGTCGGTCTTCTGCCCGTCCACCGCAACCGTCGCGGCGCGCGCCGACGCCTCGGCCACCATCGCGCGGGACAGGGACTTGGAGCGGTTGGCGAAGACGATGGCGAGGTCGCTTTCGGGCGGTTCGGTCGCGACGTCGAGGCCCTGCGCCGTCCAGAACTCCACGTCCGGGCGGAAGGTCGCGACGATCGTCACCTGCTCGCGCGGGAGCGCCGCAAGGTCCACGTCGCGCGGCGGGCGCAGCAGCGTGATCCGTCCCTCGGGCAACGGCAGGAGGCCGCTCTCGGCGGCGCGGCTCAGGCGGCTCTGCGACATGGGGTCGGGCGCGGGCGCCCTATTCCTTTTCCATCGTGCATTGCAGCGGGTGCTGGTGCCGCTGGGCGAAGTCCATGACCATCGCGACCTTGGTCTCGGCGATCTCGTACGAGAACACGCCGACCACGGCGACGCCCTTCTTGTGCACCGTCAGCATCAGTTCGAACGCCTGGGCGTGGGAGAGGCCGAAGAACCGCTCCAGCACGTGGACGACGAACTCCATCGGGGTGTAATCGTCGTTGAGGATCAGCACCTTGTAGAGCGGCGGCTTGCCGGTCCGGGTGCGCGTGGCGAGCTTGACGCCGGTGCCGCCCTCGCGGTCGCCGTCGTCGCCGTCGTCCTGCATCGTCCAGAAATCCGTCAGCATGCCGTCCCTTGCGTTCCCCGCGCCCGGTTCATAGGCGACTGTATATAAGGTCGCGGCTTTGGCTGAAAAGACCGCTAACGGGGAGTTTTCGACCCATGCCAAAGAGCGGGACCGGCCTCGCCGACTGGACCGTCGGTTTCGACGCCGACGACACGCTGTGGCACAACGAGCGGTTCTTCCGGATGACGCAGGAGCGCTTCGCCGACCTGCTGTCGGACCACGCCGACGGGCCGGCGCTGATGGAGCGCCTGCATGCGGCCGAGCGGCGCAACCTCGGGCGCTACGGCTTCGGCATCAAGGGCTTCACCCTGTCGATGATCGAGACCGCGGTCGAGGTGACGGAGGGCCGGGTCGACGGCCGCGTGGTCGGCGAGATCCTCGCCGCCGGGCGCGAGATGCTGGCGCATCCGATCGAACTGCTGCCCCATGCGCGGGAGGCGGTGGAGGCGGTTGCGGGACGGGCGCGGGTCGTGCTGGTGACGAAGGGCGACCTCCTCGACCAGGAGCGCAAGCTGGCGCAGTCGGGTCTCGGCGACCTCTTCGATTCGGTCGAGATCGTCAGCGACAAGACGCCCGCGACCTACGCCCGGATCTTTCCCGGTGACGGGGCGCGGGGCGTCATGGTCGGCAACTCCCTGAGGTCCGACGTCCTGCCCGCGATCGAGGCGGGCGGATGGGGTCTCTACGTGCCGCACGACCTGACCTGGGCCTACGAGTCGGCCGACGAGCCGGAGGCGCATCCGCGCTACCGCCGGCTCGGATCGCTGGCGGAGATCGGCGCGGTAATGGACGACCTCGCGGCAGGCTCAGCGATCCGTTCCGGGCATTAGTGGTGGGGTAGCGCGCAGCCGCCACCACATCTAGCGCGTTGCATGCAGAACACGGCCGAACCTGCTGAATCTGCGGGGGTTTGCGGCCACACGGACGCGTGCTAGCGTCGCCTCAACAAACGAGGGATCGGCCCGAATCCGGCCCCGTGAGGCAGTAAAAGGCAGTATGCCGTGACACGTCGTCTGGAACTGGCGGCCCGTCTGGGTCTGCTCATGCTATTCATGCTGGCCGCGGGGGCGTTCGCCCCGAGCCAGGCCCGCTCGGCGCCGTTCGCCGCGATGGTGATGGACGCCCGCACGGGCGAGGTCATCTTCGCGCGGAACGCCGACACCCGGCTGCATCCCGCGTCGCTCACCAAGATGATGACGCTCTACATCGCGTTCCAGGCGGTGGAGCGGGGCGAGATCGGCCTCGACACGATGGTGACCATCACCTCCGCCGCGGCGAACGAGCCGCCATCGCGCCTCGGCCTGCGGTCTGGTCAGCAGATCGCCTTCCGCTACCTGATCCGCGCCGCCGCGATCCGGTCGGCCAACGACGCGGCCCACGCGATCGGGGTCGCGATCTCGGGGTCCGAGGACGCCTTCGCGCGGCGCATGAACGCCACCGCGCAGGCGATGGGGATGCGCAACACCACGTTCGTGAACATGCACGGCCTGACCGCGGACGGGCACATGTCGACGGCGCACGACATGACGATCCTCGGGCGGCACGTGATCTACGACTTCCCGCAATACTACAACCTGTTCTCCCGGCGCTCGGCCGATGCCGGGATCGCGCAGGTGCTGAACACCAACCGCCGGTTCCTCGACGCCTACGACGGCGCGGACGGGATCAAGACCGGCTACACCAATGCCGCCGGCTACAACCTCGTCGCCAGCGCGCAGCGCGGGCAGGAGCGGATCATCGCGACCGTCTTCGGCGGCACGTCGGTGGCCGACCGCAACCGCCGCGCGGCCGAGTTCCTGGACATGGGCTTCTCCCGCGCGCCCGGGCAGGTCGCGGTGAACGCGCCGCAGCCCGCCCCGGCGATGGACGACATCCCGGCCGGCGCCGTGGTGCTGGGGCAGAGCGTGCTGAACGCGCCGCCCGCGGCGCGGACGGTGCGGGTGTCGGGTCTGGTGACCCGCAGCCTGCGGCCCGTGGCCCGGCCCGCGGGCATCGGGCCGGACCTCGACGGGGTCAGCGACGACATGATCGCCGACGCGCTGGCGCAGGCGCTGGAGCAGGCGGACGCCGGCGACACGACAGGGGCGGCCGCGCCGCCCGGCGCGCCGGACACGGGCGGCACGATGACCATCGCCGAGGCCGCGGCGGGGGCCGAGGGCCTCGACGTCGCGGGCGGGCTCGACGATGCCGTCCTCCTCGCAGCAGCCCCGCCGCCCGAGGGGATGCCGGCCCCCGAGACGCGCCCGCGCGAGATCATCATGACCTCCGCCGCCATCGCGCCGGCGGAGGTGCCCCTGCCCGAGGCCGCGCCGGAAGTGGTCACGCGCCTGTCCACCTCCGGCGGCCATCACTGGGGCATCAACGTCGGCCGCTTCAACAGCCGCTACGACGCCGAGCGGCACCTGCTGACCGTCGCGCTGAACGAGGCGGCCGTCCTGTCGGGCGGCCTGCGCCGCGTGGTGCAGCGGCCGAACGGGTTCGACGCGAACTTCATGGGACTGACCCGCGAGGGCGCGGACCTCGCCTGCCGCCGCCTGCAGGCGCGCGGGACGACCTGCTTCATGATCGGGACGGAGTAGGCCCGGGCGCGGCGGATCGTCCGCCGAACCGGCCGACGGAACGGAGTGTCCGGCCAGGGCCGGACGCCCCGACGCTGCCGGATTCGCCTCGTCTCACCACGCTGCATGACCGCCGGCCCCGCGGGGGCCCGGCGGCGTCCGGCCGGGGGGGCGCTGCCGAAGCCGCCTGGCCGGACCGGAGTCCCTGGACCGCGCCCCTATTCCGCGGCCGTGGCCATGGGGTTGTTCGGGTGCGTCGTCCAGTTGGCGTACTCGTCCTGCACCACACGTCCGGTGCGCGGATCGACGGTGCCCGGCGCAAGCCGCTCCATCGTGATGCAGTCCTCGACCGGGCAGACGTCCACGCACAGGTTGCAGGCGACGCACTCGGCGTCGATCACCTCGAACACCCGCCCCTCGCCCATCGCGATCGCCTGGTGCGAGGTGTCCTCGCAGGCCGCGTAGCAGCGGCCGCACTTGATGCAGAGGTCCTGGTCGATCCGCGCCTTGGTCACGTAGTTGAGGTTCAGGTACTGCCAGTCCGTCACGTTCGGAACCGCCCGCCCCACGAAGTCGGCGGTGGAGCGGTATCCCTTCTCGTCCATCCATTGCGACAGGCCGGACATCATCTCCTGCACGATGCGGAAGCCGTAGGTCATGGCCGCCGTGCAGACCTGCACGTTGCCGCAGCCCAGCGCCATGAACTCCGCCGCGTCGCGCCAGGTGGTGATGCCGCCGATGCCGCTGATCGGCATCCCGCGCGTCGCCTCGGCGCGGGCGATCTCGGACACCATGGACAGCGCGATCGGCTTCACCGCCGGTCCGCAATAGCCGCCGTGGCTGCCCTTGCCGTCGATCGTCGGCATCGGCGCGAAATTGTCGAGGTCGACGGACGTGATGGAGTTGATCGTGTTGATGAGGCTGACCGCGTCCGCACCGCCATTGCGCGCCGCCGCGGCCGGCTTGCGGATGTCGGTGATGTTGGGCGTCAGCTTCACGATGACCGGGCGGTCGTAGTACTGCTTGCACCACCGCGTGACCATCTCGATGTATTCCGGCACCTGCCCGACGGCTGAGCCCATGCCCCGCTCGCTCATCCCGTGGGGGCAGCCGAAGTTGAGCTCGATCCCGTCGGCGTTCGTCTCGGCCACCCGCGGCAGGATCGCCTTCCACGCCGCCTCCTCGCAGGGGACCATGATCGAGGCGATGAGCGCGCGGTCCGGATAGTCGGCCTTCACCCGCGCCATCTCCTCGAGGTTCGTCTCCAGCGGGCGGTCGGTGATCAGCTCGATGTTGTTGATGCCCAGCACCCGCCGGTCGGCGCCATAGACCACGCCGTAGCGCGGGCCGTTCACGTTCACCACCGGCGGCCCCTCGGCGCCCAGCGTCTTCCAAACCACACCGCCCCAGCCCGCCTCGAAGGCGCGGCGGACGTTGTATTCCTTGTCCGTCGGCGGCGCCGAGGCGAGCCAGAACGGGTTCGGGCTGCGGATGCCCACGAATTCGGAGGTCAGGTCGGCCATGTCAGGCTCCTTCGCTGGAGGGCTCGAATTGGTCGGGATCGACGCCTGCACCTGCAAGGCGTTGGCGGGCAGCGGTCCGGGTCTGCATGTCGAAGGTCTTGGGGTGACGAAGAACGACCGCTTCGAAGGTCAGCTCGGCGTGGCCGCGGGCGAGCAGGTCGACGAAGCCCGCCGACGCGTCCCGCTTCAACGTGAGGTCCGAACAGGTCTTGGCTTCGCCGTCGCGGGCGATCTTCTGGCGTGTGCGGGACAGACGCACGGTCTTGCCCCGCTCATCCGCCAGCATCTCCTCGAGCGCGTGAACGGACTGCCAGACGTCGTGCTCCACCGTTCCGGGCGTGGCTTCGGGCTGGATCAGACAGAGGCGCACGAAGGCGGCCCGCTCGATGACGTCCGAACCCAGACGACGGGCATTGGAGATCATCGCGCGAAGCCGCTCCGCGTCGGCGAGGGTCTCGATCCGATCCAGAGCGGCGCGTTCTTCCTTGGCAATCGGCGTCATTCGACGGGGAACTCCGCGCTGTCGAGCAGGGTGAAGCCCGAGCCGTTCCAGTCGTGGTAGTCCTCGATCAGGTAAGGCTGCCCGTCATTGCCGAGCGTGTGATACCGCACCACCAGATCCCACCCGCCGTCCGCCCCGGGCGCGGCGTAGAGAGTCTGCGCCGAGCCCGTCCAGAGCACCCGGAGCGAGCGGCCGTCGAGGACGGCGGCGGCGCAGACGACGATGCCGTTGGAGCAGGTGGCGCTGCTGTCGATCACCACCATGAGATCCTCGGCACCGTCCCCGTCGATGTCGGCGCGGACGGTGCGGGTGGAGAAGCCGATTTCGGCCAGATCGATATCGCCGAGGCCCAGCGCCTGCTCTATCACGGGCCACTCCTCGACGGTCTGCGCCGCCGCGGGACCGGCGAGGCAGAGGGCGAGGATTGCGGCGGAACCCTTCATCGCTGACCCTCCTGATGCTCGGGACAATGATAGGACGTCCGGCTGCCCGCTGTCTTCCTCGCGATGATGTGGCCGCAGCGCGGGCGATCGTCACCGGCCTCGCGGAGGCGGACCAGCCCGTCGTCCGGCAGCTTCGAGCGGTCGGCGCCGGGTTGCACACCCCCGTGCAGCACCGCCCGCATCTCGCCGTGCGACGTCACCCCGCGAGCGTCCGGTGGATGTCCTCGGCCGCGTCCCGGCCCTGCGCGACCGCGGTCACGGTGAGGTCGTCGCCGCCCGAGGCGCAGTCGCCGCCGGCCCAGACGTTCGCGAGCGAGGTCTTCATGCTCCGGTCGACGGCGATCTTGCCGCCCATCAGCTCCAGCCCGCCGTCGGTTGTCAGGGTCTGGCCGATCGCCTTGAACACCTGGTCGGCGGGCAGCGAGACGGTCTCGCCCGTGGCCCGCAGCGCGCCGTCCACCTCCTCGGTCAGCGCCAGTTCGATGGCGCCGTCGTGGATCGCCTTCGGCTGCGCGTTGAACAGGAACCGCACCCCGTGCGAGGCGGCGAGGTCCTGCTCGTACCGGCTCGCGCCCATCCGGTCGCGGCCGCGGCGGTAGGCGACGGTCACCTGGTCGGCGCCGAGCAGGCGCGACTGGATCGCGGCGTCGATCGCCGTCATGCCGCCGCCGATCACCACGACGTTGCGCCCCACCGGCAGCGCGCCGAGATCCGCCGCCTGCCGCAGCTCGGAGATGAAGTCGACGGCGTTCAGCACGCCCTCGCGCTGCTCGCCCTCGGCCGCGAGCGCGTTCACCCCGCCGAGGCCGACGCCGAGGAAGACGGCGTCGAATTCGTGCCGCAGCGCCTCGAGGTCGAGGGTGTCGCCGAGGCGGCGGCCCTGCACCAGCTCGATGCCGCCGATCCCCATCACCCAGGCCGCCTCGCGCGCGGCGAAGTCCTCGGTGCTCTTGTAGGCGGCGATGCCGTATTCGTTCAGGCCGCCCGGCTTTTCCCGCGCCTCGTAAAGGGTCACGTCGTGGCCGTGCCACGCCAGCCGGTGTGCGCAGGACAGGCCGGCCGGTCCCGCGCCGACCACGGCGATCCGCTTGCCGGTGGGCGCCGCGCGCTCGAACGGGTGGCCCTGCCGGGCCATCAGCGTGTCGGTCGCGTGCCGCTGCAGGCGGCCGATCTCCACCGGCTTGCCCTCGGCGGTCATGCGCACGCACGCCTCCTCGCACAGCTCCTCGGTCGGGCAGACGCGGGCGCACATGCCGCCGAGGATGTTGGCCTCGAAGATCGTCTTCGCCGCCGCCTCGGGCGTGCCGGTGGCGATCTGGCGGATGAACAGCGGGATGTCGATCTCGGTCGGACAGGCGATCGTGCAGGGCGCGTCGTGGCAGAAATAGCAGCGGTCCGCGGCGACGTGCGCCTCGTGCGCGTCCATCGGCGGGTGCAGGTCGGTGAAGTTGCGGGCGATCTCGTCGGCCGGAAGGCGCCCCGGCGCGATGCCGGCGGTGAACGGGCTGTTGGGCAAGGCGGGCTCCCGCGGTTTGGCCTGTTGTCGGTCGAAGCCTGCCACATGCTCAAATTTTATCAAACGGTAAATTATGGGCGCCCGGCGGACGCCGTGGACGGCGCCGGCGCGGCCGCTAGGTCCCCCGGGATGACGCTGCCTCGCCGCCGATGACCGCCGACGACATCCTCGCCCTGATCCGCGACTGGGGGGTGCCGGCGCTGGCGCTCGGCACGTTCCTGTCGTGTCTCGCCTTCCCCGTGCCGGCGACGCTGCTCCTGCTCGCGGCCGGCGGCCTTGCCGCGGGGGGCGAGCTGTCGCTGGCCGGCGCGACGCTGGCGGCGTGGCTGGGCGCGGTGGCGGGCGACCAGGCGGGCTATTTCCTGGCGCGGGCGCTCGCCGGGACGAAGGTCGCGGCGCGGCTGGCCGGGAAGGCGCCGGCGGGATCGATGGACAAGGCGCGGGACGCGATCGAACGGCGGGGCGGAACGGCGGTGTTCCTGTCGCGCTGGTTCCTCAGCCCGCTGTCGCCCTACGTCACCTTCGCGGCCGGCGCGGCGCGGATGAACTGGCCGCGCTACACGCTGGCCGGGGCGGCGGGCGAGGCGATCTGGGTCGGGATGTACATCGCGCTCGGCTGGGTGTTCACGGACCGCATCGCCGAGGTGTCGGGCACCGCCGGCAAGGTCGCGTGGGCGATCACCGGCCTCGTGGTCGTGGTCCTGATCGGCTGGGCAATCAGCCGGCGGGCGGCGCGGGAATAGCGATCCGGGGCGCGAAGGAAATTCGACGAATTCCATCTCGGGACAGAACAAAATTTGTCGAATTTTGTTCGCGCGCCCTACCCCCGGCTCCGCTTCTCGAACCGCGGCAGCATGGCCGAGAAGTCGCGCCCCGCGCCGCCCTCCTCCTCCACGAACCGCCTGTAGTGGTCCGCCGCCGCCGCGCCCATCGGCGTGTCCGCGTCCACCGCCTCGGCCGCCATCTGGGACAGGCGCAGGTCCTTGAGCATCAGCTCGGCGGCGAAGCCGGGCCGGTAGTCGTTGTCCGCCGGGCTCGCCGGGCCGATGCCGGGCGCCGGGCAGTAGGCGTTCATCACCCAGGAATAGCCCGACGAGGTCGAGACGACGTCGAACATCGCCTGCCGCGACAGGCCCAGCTTGTCTGCCAGCACGAACGCCTCGCAGGTCGCGATCATCACCGATCCGAGGATCATGTTGTTGCAGATCTTCGCCGCCTGCCCGTTGCCGGACGGGCCGCAGTGGACGGCCTTCTGCCCCATCACGTCGAACAGCGGCTTCACCGCGTCGAACGCCTCCTCGGACCCGCCGGCCATGAAGGTGAGGGTGCCGCCCTGCGCCCCGCCGATCCCGCCCGAGACCGGCGCGTCGACCGCGCGTAGGCCCGCCGCCGCGGCCGCCTCGGCGACCGCACGGGCGCTTTCCACGTCGACGGTGGAGCAGTCGAGGTGCACCGCGCCCTTCGCCATCGCCGGGTGGATCTCGCGCGCGACCGACCGCAGGATCGGGCCGTCCGGCAGCATCGTGATGACCACCTCGGCGCCCTGCGCCGCCTCGGCCGCGCTGCCGGCCATCGTCAGGCCGTCCACCTTCGCGACCGGGTCGAAGCCCGTGACCTCGTGCCCGGCATTGGCGAGGTTCAGCGCCATCGGCGCGCCCATGTTGCCGAGGCCGACGAATCCGATCTTCATGCCCTGTTCCCCTCCAGCCGCAGCGCGTCCGCCCCGAGGGGCGCCGTCATCCGCCGCACGTCCTCCTCCGTCACCGCGCGCCAGTCGGCGTGGCGCCAGCGCGGCACGCGGTCCTTGTCGATCACCTGCGCGCGGATGCCTTCGAGAAAGTCCCCGTGCTCCATCGCGCGGTGGGTGACGCGGTACTCGTGCTCCAGCGCCGCCTCGATCGTGTCCGACTCGCGCACCGCGTGGATCATCTCCACCGTCACCGCCATCGACAGCGGTGCGTTCCGCGCCATCAGGTCCACGCCCGCCTGCACCGCCTCGGAGGGCTCTTCCGGCAGGCCGTCCATGATCTCCGCCAAGGTGGAACCATGCCACGCCTCGTCGATCTCCGCCCGGTGCGCGGCGAGCCGGCTGTCCGGCGCCTCGTGCGCCGCCGCCTCGGCCTCGCCCGCATCGCCGGTGTGGACGAGGCGCTGCTTCAGCGCCTCCCAGCCGCTCTCGGGCAGGTACTGGTCCGCGAAGCCGGCAAAGATCGCGTCACCGGCGTCCATCCGGTCGCCCGTGGTCCCCAGATACTCGCCCAGCCGCCCCGGCGCCCGCGCCAGAAGGAGCGAGCCTCCGACGTCCGGCACCAGCCCGATGGAGCATTCCGGCATCGCGATCCGGCTGCTGCCGCCCACGATCCGGTGGCTGGCATGGCAGCCGAGGCCGACGCCGCCGCCCATCGTGAAGCCCTGCAGGAACGCGATGACCGGCTTGGGATAGTGCGCCAGCCGCGCGTTCATCCGGTACTCGTCCCGCCAGTAGGTGCGGCCGTAGGAGAAGTCGCCCCGCGTGCCCGTGCGGTACATCTCGCGGATGTCGCCGCCGGCGCAGAACGCCTTATCGCCCTCGCCGTCGATCAGGACCAGCGCGACCTCCGGGTCGTCCGCCCACGCGACCAGCGCGGCGTCGATGGCGTGCACCATCTCCAGCGTCAGCGCGTTCAGCGCCTTGGGCCGCGTCAGGGTGATCCGCCCGGCGCGGCCCTCGGTCCGGATCGCGACGTCGCTCACCGGCCGACGAGCCCGCGGGCGACGATCAGGCGCATGATCTCGTTCGTACCTTCGAGGATCTGGTGCACCCGCAGGTCGCGGACGATCTTCTCGATCCCGTAATCGGCGAGGTAGCCGTAGCCGCCGTGCAGCTGCAGGCACTGGTCGGCGACGCGGCTGCCGGCCTCGGTCACGAACTTCTTGGCCATCGCGCAATGCTGCGGCGCGTCCGGCGCGCCCTGGTCCAGCTTCCACGCTGCCTGCCGCAGGAACACCCGCGCCGCCTGCAGCTCGATCTCGCAGTCGGCGAGGCGGAACTGCAGCGCCTGGAACCGGTCGAGCGTCTGGCTGAAGGCCTGCCGCTCGCCCATGTAGGCGACCGTCGCGTCCAGCGCCGCCTGCGCCGCGCCGAGCGAGCAGGCCGCGATGTTCAGCCGCCCGCCGTCGAGGCCGGCCATCGCGTAGGCGAAGCCGCGCCCCTCCTCGCCGATCAGGTTCTCGGCCGGCACCGGGCAGCCGTCCATCTGGACCTGGCGCGTCTCCTGCGCCTTCCAGCCCATCTTGGCCTCGAGCCCGCCGTAGCTGAGGCCGTCCGCCCCCGCCTCGACCAGGAAGGCCGACACGCCTTTCGGCCCCGCCTCGCCCGAGCGGGCCATGACGACGTAGGCGTCCGAATAGCCGCCGCCCGAGATGAACGCCTTGGTGCCGGTCAGCGCCCAGCCCTCGTTCGTGCGCTCCGCCTTCGTCTTCAGCGCCGCGGCGTCCGAGCCCGACCCCGGCTCGGTCAGGCAGTAGGAGAGGACCGTCTCCATCGTCAGCGCCTTCGGCAGGACCCGCGCCTTCATCTCGTCCGAGCCGTAGGCGTCGATCATCCGGGCGCACATATTGTGGATCGACAGGAACGCGGCGGTCGCCGGGTCGGCCATCGACAGCGCCTCGAACACCAGCGTCGCGTCGAGCCGGCCGAGGCCGGCGCCGCCCGCCTCCTCGCTGACGTAGAGGCCGCCGAAGCCGAGTTCCGCGATCTCGGGCCACAGCTCTTTCGGGATCGAGCCGGCCTCTTCCCAGGCGCGGGCGTGGGGGGCGATCCTCTCGGCGCCGAAGGCGCGGGCCATGTCGAAGACAGCCGACTGCTCGTCGGTCAGCGCGAAGTCCATCGGCACTCCTCCTCCACCCCCATGGCTAGGCCCCGGGGGCGGGCCTGTCCAGCCGGCCGCACCGTCAGATCGGTGTCAGTCGGCCGGCAGCATCCGGCCCAGCTGCGCGCCGCCGATGATGTGCAGGTGGAAGTGCGGCACGTCCTGCACGCCGTGGAGGCGGGCGTTCGCGATCGCGCGGAAGCCGTGACTCACGTCGACCTTCCGGCACACCTCGCCCACCGCCGCGAAGAAGCCCGCCTGCTCCTCTGGCGAGGCCTCCTGCGCGAAGTGGTCGAGCGACATGTACGGCCCCTTGGGGATCACCAGCACGTGCACCGGCGCCTGCGGGCGGATGTCCTCGAACGCCAGGGCGTGCTCGTTCTCGTAGACGGTCCGGTTCGGGATCTCGCCGCGCAGGATCTTGGCGAAGATGTTCTCGGAATCGTAGTCGAAGGCCATTGGCGGATCCTCTAGTCGGCGAACAGGTTTGGAGTTTCGGCGAGCCGCAGCGCGACGTCCGGCGGGACCGTCAGGAAGCGGGCGAGCGTGCCGGCATTCGCCTCGGGCGCGGCGCCCTCGCGGATGCGGGAATGATTGGCGAGGTGCGCGTCGCGCAGACGATCGCTCTCGCCCGCGACATCGTACCGGATCGTCGGCAAGAGCTGCCGCAGCGTCTCGTCCGACGTCTCGCCGCCGGCGAGGCCGACACGGCGGGCGTGATCGGCGAGGTAAGTATCGGTGAACTCGCACTCCACCTCCAGCAGCCGGACGGTGGGGCGGTCGGCGTAGAAGTCGCTCACGAGGTCGAGCGATCCGGTGTCGAGGCAGATGATCAGGCGATCGCTGTCGAAATAGTCGAAGAGCATCCGCATCAGCGCGCGCCGGTGCCGGTGCCTCTTGGCGATGGTCGTCTGGATGCCGCCGAGGTCGGGCAGCGGCGCACTCTCCTCGTTGAAGACGTAGTCGAGGGCGGGGATGTCGGTGTGGTGCCGGATCGCGCCGACCAGCCGCTTGGCGACGTGCCACTTCTTGCAGGCGACGATCAGCAGCTCGCGCTCGCGGCCGAGGAGGTTGTCCGTCTCCCAGAAGCGGGGCGCGAAGCGGCGGCCGACCCGGCCGCGGCCGGTCAGGAACGCGAACAGCTTGCGCCCCTCGTCCGACACCCTGAACTCCTCGCGCCCCGACGCGTAGAGCCGGCCGAGCCGGCGCTTCAGCTCCTTCGCCTCGGGGCTGATCTTGCGGGCGAACAGGAAGTCCTGGCTCAGCAGCAGGTCGTAGTGATCGTTGTAGAAGGTCACCGGCATGCCGTAGTCGGTGAACATCAGGAACGTCGGCGTCCGGCTGCGGATCTCGCGCTCGGGGATGAGGTGGCGCACCAGCGTCTGGAAGAACGTCTCGTCCGGGATCCAGGTCCGGCGGAAGAACCGCACGACGTCCCTTCGCGCCCTGGTGAAGGCGACCACCTCCTCGACCGTGCGGCGGCGCAGGCACCACCACTGGCTGCCGATCTGCACCGCGATGTCCGGTGGCACCCGCCGCCTCAGGCCGAGCCGGCGCTGGAGACGCAGCGAGCGGTAGAACCGGTCCTTCTGCGTCCGCTCGTTGAAGAAGTGGCGGTAGATCAGCCGCTCTTCCTTGATCCCGGTCTTGATCCAGTCGCTGTCGTAGAAATCGAAGCTCTCGATGTAGTCGACGTCGTCGGCGTCGAGAAAGCGGTGGGCGTAGGCGGCGGACTTGATCGCCATGCAGTCGCCCGACAGCATGTAGAAATGCGTCGCCCGCGGAAACGCGGCCAGCGCCGCCTCGATGGCGTGGAGCGTCGCCTGCACCAGGCTCCACTCGCCCCAGCCGCAGCGGACGCGAGTCTTCGCGAAGGTGACGTTGTCGTTGCCCGCCAGCTCGGCCCGGATCAGGTCGTAGTCCGCGGCCCTGGCGCGGGCGTCGAAGTGGATCGAGATGCAGTCGCCGACGGCCGTCAGCTGCCGGGCCTGCTGGACGATCGCCTCGGGGTCCTTGTGGCAGAGCAGGATGAAGGCAATTTGCGCCAAAAGGGGGTCCCGTCCGTCACGTTTTCGCCCGTCTGTCTGGCTAGATAGCGTGAAGGCCCGTTGAAGAGACAGGCCAAAATTGCAAACCTCGGACGGTCGCGCGGGGCGCGGCGGGGCCGAGGCACAGGCGGAGTGGCGACGGGCATGGGCTTTCCCGGCACCTGGATGACGTTGAGCGAGAGCATGGTCTATCGCGTGGTGCCCAAATGCGCCTGCTCGACCATCGGGCAGGTCATGTTCTACTCGGACCACGGCCGCTTCTTCGACGGCGACATCCACGACGCGAAGGAGGGCCTGCACAAGTGGGCCCAGGACGAGAGCCAGGGACCGATCGCCGACAACGTCAAAGCGCACAGGTCCTATGCCTTCACCTGCGTGCGCAATCCCTACACCCGGATCCTGTCGTCGTTCTTCGACAAGATCGCCGGCATCCAGCGCAACGGCCGCCGCTACCGCGGCAACCTCGTGCCGATGCTGGCGCAGAAATACGGGATCGAGGTCGGCAGCCCGGAAAACGGGTTCGAGTTCGATCAGATCGCCAGCTTCCGGCGGTTCCTGCTGTTCGCCCGCGACACGATCCGCTTCCGCAAGCCGATGGACCCCGACATCCACTGGTCGGCGATGTCCGGGCACATCTCGACCTTCATCGCCAATGGCGGCACCTACGACCGCATCTTCTGGACCGAGCGGTTCGACGACGGGATGAAGTCCGTCCTCGAAAACGTCGAGACGCCGGTGCCGGTCGCCATCGGGGACGTGCCGCGCTTCAACGAAAGCGAAGGGCACGGGCCGAAGCGGGAGCACCCGGTCGAGGCCTACTTCGACGACCTCGCGATGCACCTGATGTGGGAATGCTATCGCAGGGACTTCCAGCTCTTCCGTTACGATTTCGAGAACCCGGCGAACAAGATGCCGACGGGCGAGATCGACCTCGCCGAGGTGCACGCCAAGCTGGGAGAGTGAGGAACCGGCCGGCGCCGGAGCCGGTTGCACGGAGCATGAGAGCCTCAGAATTCCTCCGCCGCGCCGACACCGGATTTCTCTTCACCCTCGCCCTCATCGCCGGTGCGATCTGGGCCTTCGTCACCCTCGCCTCCGAGATGGCCGAGGGCGACACCCACGCCTTCGACGAGGCGATCCTGACGGCGATGCGGGTGCCGGGCGACCTGTCCGATCCCATCGGTCCCGGCTGGCTGGAGGTGATGATGCGGGACGCCACCGCGCTGGGCGGCGTGGGCGTCCTCACCTTCGTCGTGTGCGCCGCGGCCGGTTGGATGTGGCTGCGGCAGGACGGCCGCTCGGCGATCTACCTCGTCGCCGCGACAGGGCTGGGGATGCTGCTGTCGCCGCTCTTCAAGACGCTGTTCGACCGCCCCCGCCCCGATCTGGTGCCCCACGACACGATGGTCTCGACGGCGTCCTTCCCGTCCGGCCACTCGCTGATGGCCGCCGTCACCTGGCTGACCCTCGCCGCCATCGTCGCCCGCGGCGTCGAGGAGCGGGCGCTGAAGGCGTACGTGATCGCGCTCGCCATCGTCATCACGCTCGCCGTCGGAGTCAGCCGCGTCTATCTCGGCGTCCACTGGCCGACCGACGTGCTGGCCGGCTGGTGCCTCGGCGGCGCCTGGGCCACCGGCGCGGCGACCCTGGCCTCCTGGTTGGCGGGGCGGGGGCGGATCGAGCACGCGAAGCTGGAGCCGGGCGAGGCCGCTCGCAATCCCTGACATTAAGGCGCAAGTGGCGCGGGGCCCCGGCTCGGCGGCCGGGGCGGGTGTCATCTCTGACCCGGCCGTCTGCCATCCCGTCCCGGGCTTGACCCGGGACCTCGACGGGACAACGCGCCCCTTCAGGTCCTAGACCAGTTCGGCCTCGCGGAACGCCTCGATCATCGGCCGCTCGGGCCGCGGGCCGACGTGGCCGATCACCTCGGCCGCGCACATCACGCCCATCCGCGCCGCGACGTCCAGCGGCGTGCCGGTCGCCACGCCGTACAGGAACCCGGCGGCGAACTGGTCGCCCGCCCCGGTCGCGTCGATCGGGGTCACCGGCGTCACCGGCGCCTCGACCCGGCTGTCCCCCGACCAGACCCAGACCGACCGGCCGGAGCGGGTGCAGGCCACGATCCGGCACGCCTGCGCCGCCTGCGCCAGAGCCGCGTCGAGGTCGTCGCCGGTCTCGTAGAGCGTGGTCCATTCCTTCTCGTTGCCGATGGCGATGTCGACGTCGCCCGCGATCAGCCGCTGGAAGTCGGCGCGGTGGCGCTCGGCGCAGAACGGGTCGGAGATGGTGATCGCCGCCTGCCCGCCGGCGGCCTTCATCCGCGCCGCCGCCTCGGCGAAGGCGGTCTTCCCCTCGGGCTTGTCGAACAGGTAGCCCTCGAGGAAGAGGATCTTCGACCCCTCGAACACGTCCGGCACGTCGCCCGAACCGATGTCGGCTCCGGCGCCGAGATAGGTGTTCATCGACCGCTCCCCGTCCGGCGAGACGAAGATCATCGACCGCGAGGTCGGCAGGTCCACCTTCTGCGGCGGCAGCGGGAACGCGGTGCCGGCCTCTTCCAGCGCCGTGGCGTAGAACCGGCCCAGCGCGTCGTCCTTCACCTTGCCGATGAAGGCGGTGCTGAGGCCCAGCTCGCCGATCCCGGCAATCGTGTTGCCGACCGACCCACCCGGCGTCTCGGTCCGGTCGCGCATCGAGGCATACAGCAGTTCCGCCCGCTCTCGGTCGATCAGCTGCATGATGCCTTTCTCGATCGCCATCTGGTCGAGGAACATGTCGGAGGCGTGGGAGATCACGTCGACGATCGCATTGCCGATGCCGATGACGTCGTAGCTCATTGTTCAATCCTTCGGGTCGGGCCGGGCGCCGATTTCCACGCGGAAATCGGCCATGGAAACCGCGCGGTTTCCGTGCGCCGGCGGATCATGCGGCGCCCTTCGGGGCGGGGGTCTTGTCCTCATAGAGGCACAGGTCCGCGATCAGGCAGTCGGGGCAGCGCGGCTTGCGGGCGAGGCAGATGTAGCGGCCGTGCAGGATCAGCCAGTGATGGGCGTGGCGCTGGAACTCGGCCGGCACGTGGTCCTCGATCGCCCGCTCGACGATCTCGACATTCTTTCCCGGCGCGATGCCGGTGCGGTTGCCGACGCGGTAGATGTGGGTATCCACCGCCTGCGCCGGATGACTCCACCACATGTTGAGGACGACGTTCGCGGTCTTGCGGCCCACCCCCGGCAGGCTCTCCAGCGCCGCGCGGGACGAGGGCACCTCGCCGCCATACTGCTCCACCAGGATGCGGCTGAGCTTGATGACGTTCTTCGCCTTGTTGCGGTAGAGGCCGATCGTCTTGATGTACTCGGTCAGCCCCTCCTCGCCGAGGTCCAGCATCTTCTGCGGCGTGTCGGCGACCTTGAACAGCTCCCGCGTCGCGCGGTTCACGCCGGCGTCCGTCGCCTGCGCCGACAGCGCGACCGCGACGACGAGGGTGAAGGCGTTCAGATGCTCCAGCTCGCCCTTCGGCTCCGGCTCGGCGGCGCGGAAGCGGGTGAAGATCTCGCGGATCGTGTGGTAGTCGAGCTGGCGGGCCATCGCGCGCTTTCATGCCCGCGCCCGGCGGGACGGTCCAGCCCTTTCGCCGGCCATGATTAGCCGCAAGCTTCGGATCGCGCGGCGGCGGGCGGCTCGCTACATCTGGGGCATGCAACACGAAAGCTCCTATCATTACCGGGTCATCGGCCGCGCGATCGAGGCGATCGACCGCGCCGGCGGCGGGACCCTGCCCCTCGACGCGCTGGCGGCCGAGGTCGGCCTGTCACCCGCGCACCTGCAGCGGGTCTTCTCTGCCTGGGTCGGCGTCTCGCCCAAGCGGTTCCAGCAGTACCTGACGCTGGGCCACGCGCGGACGCTGCTGCGCGAGCGGTTCACGACGCTGGAGACGGCAGGCTCGGTCGGCCTGTCCGGCACGTCGCGCCTGCACGACCTGTTCGTCACGTGGGAGGCGATGTCGCCCGGCGAGTACGCCAGCGGCGGCGCGGGGCTGGAGGTTTTCTGGGGCTGGTTCGACAGCCCGTTCGGCCCGGCCCTCGTCATGGGGACCGACAAGGGCATCTGCGGCATCGCCTTCGCGGCCGAGAGCGGCGAGGACGCGGCAATGGCGGACCTGCGCGGGCGCTGGCCGAACGCGGCCTTTGCCGAGGCCCCGGATCGGCTGGCGCCGTGGGTCGCCGCCGCGTTCGGGACCGCGCCGCAGCAGAAGGTCCCCCTCGTCCTCATCGGCGCTCCGTTCCAGATCAAGGTCTGGGAGGCGCTGGTGACGATCCCGTCCGGGCAGGTCACCACCTATTCCGAAATCGCCGCCGCCATCGGCCGGCCCCGCGCGGTCCGCGCCGTCGGCACGGCGGTCGGCCGCAACCCGGTCTCGTTCCTGATCCCGTGCCACCGGGCGATCCGCAAGACGGGCGGCCTCGGCGGCTATCACTGGGGCCTGCCGGTCAAGCGAGCGATCCTGGCGTGGGAGAGCGCACGCGCGGAAGCGTGAGATTTCAGGCGGAACCGGCGGAACATCGCCTGACTTAAGGGCGTTATTGGATAGCATGCGCCCAAGGGCGATATCGTCTGCCGAGCGCACGAGATGCGCGAATCCTGAATACGGACATGTCCATGATCACCAGACCCATCCTCCTCGCCTCCGTCGCCGTCCTCGGCCTCGCGGCCTGCCAGGCCCCCATCCCCGGCCAGGGCACCGCCAATACGAACCAGGGCGCGATGCTCGGCCTCGGCCTCGGCGCACTCGCCGGCGCCGTGAGCGGCGACGACCGCGACGAGGCGATCCGCAACGCCGCGATCGGTGCGGTCGCCGGCGCCGCGATCGGCGGCGCGATCGGACAGCAGCTGGACCGGCAGGAGGCCGAACTGCGTGCGGCGCTCGGCCCGCAGGTCGGCATTGTGAACACCGGCAACTCGCTGGTCGTGACGCTGCCGCAGGACATCCTGTTCGCGACCGATTCCGCGACGCTCACCGGCTCGCTGCAGAACGATCTGCGCGCGGTGGCGGGCAGCCTGAACCGCTATCCGAACACGACCGTCAACGTGATCGGCCACACCGACAACACCGGCGAGGCGGCCTACAACCAGGCGCTCAGCGAGCGCCGGGCGCAAGCCGTCGCCTCTGTCCTCGTCAACTCGGGCGTCGCGGCGGGCCGCATCCGTGCCGTCGGCCGCGGCGAGGACCAGCCGGTCGCGTCGAACCTCGACGCCGCGGGCCGCCAGCAGAACCGCCGGGTCGAGATCGTCATCACGCCGACCTAAGGCGCGGATGATCGCGATCATCGGGCCCCGCGCAGTCGCGCGGGGCCTTTTTCGTGCGCGGCTGGCTCCCGTACCAGGGAGGGTGTTAATAGGGCGCGACGGAGGGCAGCGGCTGGCCGCGGTCAGACGCTCCGACCATCGAGGTCTGCGGTTTATGGCGCGGTCCCGCACGACGGCTTTCGTCGCGATGGCGGCACCCAAGCGTCTGGCCGTGGGGGCGGCCAGACGCTGCCCGGGCCGCTTGAGCGGCTATTCCGGGCGAAGGAAAAGGTCGTTGGTCGACCCGCGGGCGCACCTCACTGTGCAAGGCCCGGCTCAAGGCCGGGGCGGGTGGGTCCGATCGGGCGCGTCGGCCCCTACCCCAGCATCGCCCGCAACCGCAGCTCGGCGATCCGCTCCACCTGCCGGCAGGCCTCGGCGAACTCGGTCTCGTGCTCGTTCCCGATCCGCCGGCGGAAGGCGCGCAGGATCCCCGCCTTGTCGTGGTCCCGCACCGCGATGATGAACGGAAAGCCGTGCTTCGCGACGTAGTCCGCGTTCAGCCGCGTGAACTCTTCCCGCTCGGCGTCCGTCAGCGCGTCGAGACCGGCGGAGGCCTGTTCGGCCGTCGACTCGGCCGTCAGCCGCTTGGCGGCCGCCAGCTTGCCGGCGAGATCGGGGTGGGCCGCCAGCACGCCCTCCCGCTCTTCCCGGCTGGCGGAGCGGAAGATGCGGGTGAGGGCGGAGTGCACGCCGGTCGCGCTGTCGTGGGCGGGGCCGAGCTCCAGCGCCCAGGCGCGCTCGGCGATCCAGGGGCTGTGCTCGAAGATGCCGCCGAACCGCGCGACGAAGGTCTCCTTGTCCATCTGTGACGGCCGCTCCCGCCGGACGGGCGGATGCACCCGCGCCCAGTGCTCGGCCACCTCGATCCGGCGGGGGAACCAGACGCCCTCGTGCCCCTTCGCATGCTCCAGGAACCGCTTCAGCCCCGCGACCTTGCCCGGCCGCCCGACGAGGCGGCAGTGCAGCCCGACCGACATCATCGCCGGCCGGCCCGCCAGCCCCTCGGCGTAGAGCGTGTCGAAGGCGTCGGTCAGATACTCGCCGAAGTCGCGGCCGGTCACCCAGCCGGGGGCGGTGGCGAAGCGCATGTCGTTGGCCTCGAGCGTGTAGGGGATGATCAGCTGGTCGCGGTCTCCGAACGTCATCCAGTGCGGCAGGTCGTCGTCGTAGGTGTCGCTGACGTAGGCGAACTGCCCGGTCTCGGCCGCGAGCCGCACCGTGTTCACGCTGCAGCGGCCGGTGTACCAGCCGCGGGGCGCCTCGCCCGTCACCTCGGCATGCAGGCGGCTCGCCTCGGCGATGGCGGCGCATTCCTCTGCCTCGGGCATGTCGCGATGCTCGACCCATTTCAGGCCGTGCGAGGCGATCTCCCACCCGGCCTCCTGCATCGCCTTCACCTGCACGGGGCTCCGCGCCAGCGCCGTGGCGACTCCGTAGATCGTCAGCGGGATGTCCATGCCGGTGAACAGCCGGTGCAGCCGCCAGAACCCCGCCCGGGCGCCGTAATCGTAGATCGATTCCATGTTCCAGTGCCGCTGCCCCGGCCAGGGCTGGGCGCCGGCGATGTCGGACAGGAACGCCTCGGACTGCGAGTCGCCGTGCAGGAGCGAGTTCTCGCCCCCCTCCTCGTAGTTCAGGACGATCTGCACCGCGATCCGCGCGCCGCCCGGCCAATGCGGGTCCGGCGGGGTGGGGCCGTGGCCGGTCATGTCGCGGGGATAGCGGTCGGGCATCGTCTGGCTCCTGTCGGCGGTGCGCCGATGCTGCCGGGGGGCGCGGGGGGTTGCAAGCGGGCGCGCGGCGACGGCTAGATGGCGGGAACGTCCTTCGCGAGGTTGCCCGTGCCCGGATTCCTGACCACCCACGTCCTCGACACCGCCACCGGCGCGCCCGCCGCGGGCCTCCGGATCGAGCTGTTCCGCCTGGACGGCACCCTGCGCGAGAAGGTGGCGGAGGCGGTGACCAACGCGGACGGGCGGACCGACACGCCGATCCTGCCGGAGGAGCGCTTCGCGACGGGGCGGTACGAGCTGCTGTTCCACGCCGGCGACTACCTGCGCACCGGCGGGCTGGAGGCGGCGGAGCCGCTGTTCCTGGACGAGGTGCCGATCCGGTTCGGGATGAACGAAGCGGGCCACTACCACGTGCCGCTGCTGCTGTCGCCGTACGGGTTCTCGACGTACCGGGGGAGCTGAGGCGGCGAGGATGGGGGGCTCTGCCGGATCCGGCGCTGGTCGCTCCGTTGCTTGCCGCAGCCTGCAGGCTCCAAGCGGGACACAAGGGCAGCGTCTGGCCGCGGTCGGACGCTCCGACGATGCGGTAAGGGCGCTTTATCCCGACACCCCCGCATGGCCTCGATCGTCTTCCAGGTGGCGAGCAAGCGTCTGGCCGGCGAGTGACCAGACGCTGCCCGGGCCGCTTCGTGGCTGAGTCCGGGCGGGGGCTTCGTAGCTGACGTCGGCGTAGAGCGGACCTGTCCCGGGCCTGATCCGGGACCTCGATCCATCCGGAGCGTCAGGTCCGGCGAGGCCCCGGGTCAGGCCCGGGGCGGGTTCAACCGAGATGCACGGGGATAGCCCGACGCTCGGTCCACGCCCCGCCTCACCGGCTGAACCGCCACTCCGTCACGGTCCGGTAGGTCTCGCCCGGCGCGAGCTCGATCGACGGGAAGCCCTCCTGGTTCGGCGCGTCGGGCCAGTTCTGCGCCTCGATGGCAATTGCCTCGAAAGGCACGCAGCCGGGGCGGACGGAGGTGCGGTTGTCGAAGAACTGCAGCCCGGGCTCGGTCGTCGCCACGGTCAGCGTGAGGCCGTTCCGGCCGGTCAGGTGCGCCGCCACGCGCAAGGCCTCCGGCGCGTCCGACAGGCAGAAATTGTGGTCCACCCGGAACGTCTCCACGTCCAGCACGCGCCCCTCGCGCAGATCGAGGCCGAGGTCCTCCACCGGCAGGACGCGGCCGGTCGGCGCATCCTCGTCCGTGGTCTCGGTCACCCGGTCGGCCAAGACCTGGAGCGTATGCCCGTCCCACGTCTCGCCGCCGTCCATCGTCCAGTACGAGTGGTTGGCGCAGTTCATCAGCGTCGGCGCGTCGGTCGTCGCGGTCAGCGTCATCCGCAGAGTCGCCGGCGCCTCGGCCTCGAACCGCGCTTCGATCCGCCGGTTGCCGGGAAAGCCGCCCTCGCCGTCCGGCAGATCGACCGCGAAGACGACGTGGGACGGTCCGCTCTCCGCTATCTCCCAGACCTTGCCCCAGGTCCCGGCGGCCCCGGAATGGAGCGTGATGTGCCCGTTCTGGTTCGCCTCGAACGTGCACTCCCGCCCCGCGATCACCGCCTTCGCGCCGGTCAGCCGGTTCACGACCGGCCCGACCAGCGCACCGTGGTAGAGGAGCGGGCCGAGGTAGTCCTCCATCCGGTCGCTGCCGGGGGTGAGGCTGTGATCGACGCCCGGCAGGTGCACCGCCTGAAGCCGCGCGCCGTAATCGAGGAAGGACGTGGTCAGGTCGCCGGCGCCGATCGTGATCTTGCGGACCTCGCGGCCGTCCGGGAGCGTGCCGAACGCCTCGCCCCCGCTCACAGGATCACCCGGTGCTCTGCCTGGCCGACGTGGCCGGTCTCGACAGCGAAGGTCTGGCCCTGCAGTGGCGCCTCGGCCAGGGTCGACTGCGGGATGCCGACCGCGGCGGAGGTGCAGAAGATCGTCCTCAGCCCCTCGCCGCCGAAGGCCGGGCAGGTGGTCTGGATCGCCGGCAGGTCGATCGCCTCCTGGAAGGTGCCGGAGGCGTCGTAGCAGGCCACCTGACCCGCCCCCCAGTGCGCGGTCCAGAAGTTGCCGGCGGCGTCGATCACTGCGCCGTCGACCTTGGGCCCCTTCTCCGAGAGATCGAGCCAGACCTCCGCCTCGCCCTCGGGCCAGCCGTCGGGATCGGACAGCCGCCAGCGCATCACCTTGTTCACGTGGGTGTCGACGTAGAACGCGGTGTGGCCGTCGGGGTGGAAGCAGATCGCGTTGCTGACCGTGACATCCGGCACCAGCCGGCGCACCTCGCCCTTGTAGTACCGCCAGATCGACCCGGCGCCCTGCTCCGCCTCGCGGCCCATCGTGCCGATCCAGAAGCCGCCGTAGGGGTCGGCGCGGCCGTCGTTGGAGCGGGTGACGGCGTTGTCGGCCTCGAGCGGCGCGACGAGGTCGCTGTCGCCGGTGGAGAGGGTAAAGCGGTAGAGGCCGTCGGCGGAGGCGACCAGAAGAGTGTCGTCGTCCACCCAACCGGCGGCGGAAACGAAGGTCGGGAAGCGCCAGGACTGGCCCTTGCGGTGCAGCCGCCGGCCGAGGATGTCGAACCAGAACAGCTCGCCCCGGCCGGGGTGCCAGAGCGGGCCCTCGCCCAGCAGGCAGATCGTGTCGTCGTGAATCATGGTGCGGCCTCGTCGTAAGCGGTCACGATGTGGCGGGCGCGGGCGGCCACCTCGGCGGCGGACAGGCCCGGCGTGTAGAGCGCGGTGCCGATGCCGAAGCCCGCGGCGCCGGCGGCGATCCAGTCGGCGAAGTTGCCGGAACCGGCGCCGCCCACCGCGTAGACCGGCGCCTCGGGCGGCAGGACGGCGCGCATCGCGGAGAGGCCCGGGGGGCCGATCAGGCTGGCGGGAAACAGCTTCAGCCCCGTCGCGCCTGCGGCGAGGGCGGCGAACGCCTCGGTCGGGGTCATCACGCCGGGCCAGCTCTCCAGTCCCGCGGCCCGGGCGGCGCGGATCACCGACGGCTCCATGTTGGGCGAGACGACGATGCGGCCGCCGGCGTCGGAAACGGCTGCGACCTGCGCCTCGGAGAGGACGGTGCCGGCGCCGATGGTGGCGCGGTCGCCGAAGGCGTCCGCCATGGCGCGGATGCTGGCCAGCGGATCGGGCGAGTTCAGCGGCACCTCGA
The DNA here is from genome assembly GCF_000379485.1 of Wenxinia marina DSM 24838. Lineage (GTDB taxonomy): Bacteria > Pseudomonadota > Alphaproteobacteria > Rhodobacterales > Rhodobacteraceae > Wenxinia > Wenxinia marina. The sequence goes on along the minus strand of NZ_KB902288.1, from coordinate 36,018 downwards.
TGGTGCCGATGCCGGCCTCGACGAGGGCGCCGCAGACCTCCACGGCCTCGTCCGGCCGGATGCCCCGCAGGATGGCGATCAGGGGTCTCATGCGCGTTCCCTTATTCCGGCCCACGCTGCGGCCAGGCCCGCCAGCGTCACCGCGTCGGCGTCCGCCGTCTCGACCGGCACGCCCTGCGCCTCCAGCGCGGCGCGGTAGCGGCCGGCGAGGGTGCCCTCGCCGATGAGGCCGACGCGCTGGCCCAGCCAGTAGGGCCGCGCGGCGGCGAGTTCGGCGCCGATCAGCAGGCCCGACAGCCGCGCACGGGCCACGGCGGCGGTCTGCCCGTGCAGCAGCCCCTCGGCCCGCAGCGGGAACAGCCGCGCGGCCAGCCGCTCGGGCGCGGCGCGGGCATCCTCCACCGCCTCGGCGAAGGCGGCGTCGTCCCAGCCGTCGCCGCCGACCGAATGGCGCAGGACGGTGTGGCCCGACAGCGCGGCGAACAGCTCGCCGGTCATGTAGGTCTGGAAGCTGACCACCTCGCCCGCGCTGACCTGCACCCACTTGGTGTGGCTGCCAGGCAGGCACATGACGCCGTCCCAGCCGGGGCTCCGGGCGAGGAAGCCGGCGATCTGCGTCTCTTCCCCGCGCATCACGTCGGCGGGGCGGTCCTGGCTCATCCCCGGCAGGATGTGGACCGACAGGCCCGGCGTCCGGGTCGGGGCGCGCACCGGACGGTCGCCCAGGGGGGCGGCGGGGACGGCGATGTAGGGCGCCTCGATCCAGCCCTGGCGTGCGCCGACCATGCCGCAGGCGATTGCGGTGACGGGGCCGGCGATCCAGTCGCCGGCGCACTCCTTCAGCGCCTCCTCGAACTGCTCCGGAGCCAGCCTGCCCATGCCGCGGTCCGAGGTCCGCAGGCCGAGCGCCCGGCCGTCTCCGGTCATCGCCCAGACCCGCAGGTTGCTCGTCCCCCAGTCGACGGCGAGCCAGTCCGGCACCCCGTCGGTCATGGGGCGAAGACGACGCCGCCATCGGCGACGAGGCACTGGCCGGTCATCGCGCGGCTGGCGTCGGAGGCGAGGAACAGGGTCGGGCCGACCATGTCCTCGGGCTTGAGCTCGACCTTGAGGCACTGCTTGCCCAGCATCCTCTCCTTGCTCTCGTCGGTGACCCAATCCTTCAACTGCCGCTCGGTCAGGATCATGCCGGGGGCGATGGCGTTCACCCGGATGCCCGCCTCGCCGTAGTCGCGGGCGAGCGCGCGGGTCAGGCCGACGATGCCGGCCTTCGACGTCTCGTAGGGCAGCATGCCGGGGCTCGCCGACATCCAGACAATGGACGTGTAGTTGACGATCCGGCCCTTCGTGCCGGCGCCCTTCATCGCGTTCGCGGCGTGCTGCGCGGCAAAGAACTGGTGGCCGAGGTTCACGGCGATCTGGTCGTTCCAGTCGTCCTCGGTGATCTCGGGCGTCTTGAAGCGCATGTCGTTGGCGGCGTTGTTGACGAGGACGTCGAGGCCCCCGTGCTCGCGCGCGGCCGTGTCGATCGCCTCGCGCAGGCGGGCGGTGTCGGTCACGTCGCCCTGCAGGAACAGCGGGCGGGTGCCGGTGGCCTGCTCCATCTCGTCGCAGAAGCCGGAATAGTCCGAGCGGCCGATGAAGGCGACCTTCGCGCCCTGTCTCAGGAACGCCTCGGTCAGCTTCGCGCCGATGCCCGAGCCGCCGCCGGTGATGAAGACGGACGCACCGTCGAGATCCGGGTGGCTGGGGGTCTGGTCCGTCATGTCGTCCTCCGATCGCACGTTTGGGGCTCCGCCGCCAACCGCTGGTCGGCGCCCGGGTTCCTGCCCGCGATCTCCCTCGGGGCGGATCATGGATCGGGCGGCGCGGAAAGGCCAGTGGGGTGCGGGATAGGTGCGGCGGGTCCGGCCGCGAGGATGCGGGACTCGTCCGGCCGGGGGTCTTCGAAGCTGGAGACCATCTGCAGCGCCCGAGCCGGGCCGGACCCTGCACCTCGCGAGGACGGCGCCCTCCCCCGCGGGGCCCCTGTTCGGGGTCGGGGCGGGCGACAAGGGGGCGGCGTCTGGCGGCGTCTGGCCGCGGCCGGACGCTCCGCCGCTGCGGTGAAGGCACTTCATCGTGCCGCTCCGCACGACCTCGCCCGTCTCGCAGGTGGTGAGGGAGCGTCTGGGGGGGGGGGCGGCCAGACGCTGCCCGGGCCGCTTGCGCGGCTGCTCCGGGCAAAGGGAGTTCAGAAACGGGCGCGTCCGTAGTCAAACCCGTCCCGGGCCTGGCCCGGGACCTCGACGCTCCGGGGCTCATTGAGGGACAGAGAAGAGGGCAGTGTCTGGTGCGGGCAGATGCTCCGACGCGGCGGAAAGGGCGGTTTATCCCCCCTCCCACGCATTACCTCGCCCGCCTCGCAGGTGGTGAGGCAGCGTCGCCGCAGTTCCGGACGGGGTGCTGTGGCGTCCTGGCTTTCGTGCGCCCGCGGGCAGCGCGGTCTACGGCGTCAGCAGCCCCACCGCATCCCGCGCGATCTGCCGTTCCTCGTCGGCCGGCACGACGTGAACAGGCACGGTCCCGAACATCGCCAGCCGCGCCATGATCGCGTCCCGCACCGGCGCCGCGTTCTCGCCGATCCCGCCGGTGAAGGCCACGGCGTCGAGCCCGCCCATCGCGACCACGGCCGCCGCGCCTTCGCGCGCGGCCCGCTCGCAGAAGAGCTGCACGGCGAAGCGCGCTTCGGGATCGCTCCGGCCGAGCAGCTCCCGCATGTCGGAGGTGCCGGCAAGGCCGACGAGACCGCTTTCGCGGTTCAGCACGCGGCCCGCCTCTGCGATGCCGCGCTCCTCCGCCAGCCGCAGGACGGCCATGCCGTCGATCTCGCCCGTCCGGCTTCCCATGACGAGGCCGGACAGCGGCGAGTACCCCATCGAGGTCGCGACCGACCGCCCGTCGGCGATGGCGCAGGCGCTTGCCCCGCCGCCGAGGTGGAAGGCGAGGAGGCGCGGCGGCAGACGGTCTGCGAACCAGTGCACCATCGACGCGTAGGACAGCCCGTGAAACCCGTATCGCCGGAGGCCCGAAGCGCGCAGCTCCGCCGGCAGCGCGTAGGTCGTGGAGGTGTCGGGCTGGGTCGCGTGGAACGCGGTGTCGAAGCTGGCGAACTGCGGCAAGTCGGGCGCCAGCGCGGACATGGCACGAATGCCGGCGAGGTTCGCAGGATTGTGCAGCGGCGCCAGCGGGACGCACGCCTCGATCGCGGCAATGGCGCCGGCGTCGAGGCGGACCGGCGCGGTGAGGTCGGCTCCGCCATGGACGACGCGGTGGGCGGCGGCGGCGAGGCTGGCGAGCGGGTGTCCCGCCTCGTCCAGAGCGACAAGCACGAGGGAGAGCGCAACGGCGTGGTCGGGCGCCTCCACCTTCCGCGACGCTCCGGCGACCCTGAGCCGCCCGTCCCCGCCGATGCCCGAAACGTCCAGCGTCAGCAAGCTCACCAGCCCGGCGCCGAACAGCTCGACCTTCAGCGACGTCGAGCCGGCGTTGAGGACCAGGATCATCCCGGTCCGGCGGCGGCGAGGATCGCGCCCAGCGCGGCGCTCGCGATCCGGTCCGGCGCCTGCTGGCTGCGAGAGGTGAGGAGGATCGGCACCTTAGCCCCCATCACCATCCCGCCGGCACAGGCCCCCATCCCGAGGACCATCAGCTTGAACAGGGCGTTGCCGGTGGTGATCTCGGGCACCAGCACGATGTCGGCGTCGCCCGGCACCGGGCCCTCGAACCCCTTCACCCGCGCCGCGGCGGCCGACAGGATCAGGTCCATCGCCATCGGGCCCTGCACCTGCGCCTCCAGTGCCGTGGCGGCCCAGGCCGCGATCTCGGCCGCCTCGCCGGAGGAGGGGATCTGCGGCGTCACGTCCTCGGACGCGGAGAGGCAGCCCGCCTTCACGTCGTCGTCGCCGAGCAGCCGGGCGAGGCGGACGGCGTGGGACAGGCACGCCTTGCGAGTCTCGACGTCGGGCTCGACGTTCAGCGCGGCGTCGGTCAGGAACAGCGGCCGCTCGCTGCCCGGCAGGGTGATGTGGAAGACGTGGCCGCAGCGGGCGTCCTTCTCGCGCAGGCCCGCCCTGGACGGCAGCAGCGCCTTGAGGAAGGTCGAGGTATGGACCTGCCCCTTCATCACCGCGTCCGCCCCGCCCTCGCGGATCAGGCCGGCGGCGGCGTCTCCCGCCTCTTCCCGCGGCGCGTGGACGAGGTCGAGACCGGCGATGTCCCAGCCGATCTCGTCGGCCGCGGAGACGATCCTCTCGCGGTCGCCCACCAGGACCGGCCGGGCGAGGCCGAGGTCCGCCGCCTCGCGCAGGCCCTGAAGCGGGACCGCGGCGCCTGCGTTGACGAGGGCGACGCGCGGCGCGGGCAGCGCCTGCGCGCGGGCGAGGAGGCCGGGCGGGCAGACGGGCGTGGCGGCGGAGAGGAAGGGGAAGGTCTCGGGCGGCATCTCGTCTCCGGGTCTGGTCCGCGCCGAGCGTAGCGGCAGGCGGCGGCGCGGGCCAGCCGCTCGGACGGCGGCGCGGGCGGGCACGAATGAGCCGAGCCCCGGGGGATGAGGGGAGACCGACTCGACCGCCTGTAGGGTGGGTGAAACCCACCGCCGCGCCACGGTGGGTTTCACCCACCCTGCAGCGGCGTCTTCTGCCGCCCGTTCGCGTCGAAGTTCGACCGATCCAGCCAGCGGGTGAAGCGGGCCTTCCGCTCCGGCCACTCGGTGTCGAGGATCGAGAACCACGCGGTGTCGCGGTTGCGGCCCTTGTAGACCGTCGCCTGCCGGAACGTGCCCTCGTAGGTGAAGCCGAGCCGCTCGGCCGCCCGCCGCGAGGGGGCGTTCAGGGCGTCGCACTTCCACTCGTAGCGGCGGTAGCCGAGTTCGTCGAACACGCGGCCCATCATCAGCGCCTGCATCTCGGTCGAGGCGGCGGTGCCCTGAAGGCGGGGAGAGAGGTGGATGTGGCCGATCTCGATCACGCCGTTTCCGGGATCGATCCGCAGGAAGGACGCGAGCCCCGAGGGCACCCCCTCGCCGTCGAGGATGGTGTGGAAGAGCGGGTCGTCGCCGGTGCAGGTCCGCTCCATCCAGTCCCGCAGGTCGGCGGTCGAACCGAAGGGGCCGTAGGGCAGGTACGTCCAGTTCCGCGCGTCGGCGTCCTTGGCGAAAGCGTCGAACAGCGCCGCATGGTGCGTGGCCACGTCCACCGGCACGACGCTGCAATACCGGCTGGTCAGCGGCGTCCGCGGTGGGCGCGGGCGCGGCAGGGGCACGGTGACGGGCGGCCCGACGGGCTGCCCGAGCGCGTTCGTCGTGGACACGCCTACCCGAAGACGCGGGTCAGCGCCGTGCCGACCGTGTCGGCCACGCGGTCGAGGTCGTCCTTCGTCGAGATGAGCGCCGGCGCGAAGACCAGCGTGTTGTTGTAGCCGGGGACCGAGCGGTTGGTGCAGCCGATGATGACGCCGTCCTTCAGGCACTCGGCCACGACCTGCTGCACCTTGCGCTCGTCCGCCGGCTCGCGGGTGTCGCGGTCGGCGACCAGCTCGGCGCCGGCGAAGAGGCCGAGGCCACGGACCTGGCCGATGACCTTGTGGCTCTCCATCAGTCCGTTCAGCCGGTCGATGAAGTGCGCGCCCATGTCCGCCGAGTTCTGCAGCAGGTTCTCGTCCTCGATGATCCGCATGTTCTCGAGCGCGGCCGCCGGCCCGGAGACGCAGCCGCCGAAGGTCGAGATGTCGCGGAAGTGGCCCATCGGGTCCTCGGCGTCCTTGAACAGGTCGAACACCTTCTCGGTCGTGACGCAGCACGAGATCGCGGCGTAGCCCGAGGCGACGCCCTTGGCCATCGTGACGATGTCCGGCTGGACGCCATACTGCTGGTAGCCGAACCAGGTGCCGGTCCGGCCGATGCCGCAGACGACCTCGTCGATATGCAGCAGCACGTCGTACTTGCGGCAGATCTCCTGCACCTTCTGCCAGTAGCCCTCGGGCGGGACGATGATGCCGCCGCCGGCGGTGATGGGTTCGAGGCAGAGTGCACCGACGGTGTCGGGGCCCTCGCGCAGGATGACTTCCTCGATCCGTTCGGCCGCCCACTCGCCGTAGTTGTCCTTCGGGCCGCCCTGCTCGTGCGCGCGGTATTCCAGGCAGTGCGGCACCTCGACGAAGCCGGGCGGGAAGGGTCCGTACTGGGCGTTCCGCTCCTGCTGGCCGCCGCCGGCGAGGCAGGCGATCGTGGTGCCGTGGTAGTCGCGGTCGCGGTAGAGGATCTTGTGCTTCCTGCCGCCGTAATGCTTGTGCGCGATCTGGCGCACCATCTTGAACGCCTTCTCGTTCGCCTCGGAGCCGGAGTTGGCGTAGTAGACGCGGGTCATGCCCGGCATCTTCTCGGTCAGGCGCTCGGCGAAGGTGGCGCCGGCGATGGTGCCCTTGGTGCCGGCGAAGTAGCACATCTTCACCAGCTCGTCGCGGACGCGGTCGGCGATCTCGGTCCGGCCGTAGCCGACGTTCACCGTCCAGACGCCGCCCGACACGGCGTCGAGATGCTCCTTGCCGGCGATGTCCCAGACGCGGTTGCCCTTGCCCTCGACGATGATCTGGGGATCGACGCTGTCGAAGATGCGGTGCTGCACCATCTGGTGCCAGACGTGGCGCTTGTCCGCCTCGATGATCGCCTGCGGGTCGTTCTGTCTGAGGGTATCCATGTGGGGCCTCCATGCCATTGCGGGAGTAGGCCCCAGCGGTCCGGCGGGCGCACGTCAGCGGCGTCCGCGGTCCCTTCGGCCCGGTGGCGCGGAGTCTGCCGGTTCGCGCGGCCGGGTCAAGGGGGGGGGTGGGTGAGGCAGGACAGGTGCCCGCCAAGAGCGCTCGCCCTGTGGCTTCGCCGATCTGTCGAGCGCAACGGGAGGGCGGCGGCTGGCCGCGGTCAGACGCTCCGACGCCGCGGTGGTGGCACTTTATCTCGCATCCCCCGGACGCCCTCGACCGTCTCGCAGGCGGCGAGGAAGCGTCTGGCCGGGGGGCGGCCAGACGCTGCCCGGGCCGCTTGCGCGGCTGATTCCGGGCGGAGGCTCTTGCCGGGCGTCCATCGAGGGCCGGCCCGTCGGCGTCTGCGGCTGGCTCCGGGTCGGGCCGCTCCTTGCCGGGCCCTCCTCAAGAGCGGCGGGCCTACGCCTCAGGCCGCCCCGGCCGCCGCCCCCGCACCGTCCGACGTCAGCGCCAGGAACACGTCCTCCAGATCCGCCTCCTCGGTCCGCACGTCGCGCACCTTCACTCCCACCTCGCGGATCGCGTCCAGCACCTGCCCCGCCGTCACCTTTCGCGAATCGTAGGTGAAGGCGAGCGCGCCGCCGGGGCGTTCCTCCACCCGGATCCCGGCGGGCAGGCCGGTCGGCGGCGCCATCGGCTCCGGCGGGCCCACCACCAGCGTCCGGTCGGACACCCGCGCCAGCAGGTTCGCCGTCGTGTCCCGCGTGACGATCTCGCCGTGGTTCACGATGGCGATCTCGTCGCACATCTCCTCGGCCTCCTCGAGGTAGTGGGTCGTGAGGATGATCGTCTTGCCCTCCTCCTCGTTCAGCCGCCGCACGTTGGCCCACAGCTGCTGGCGCAGCTCGATGTCGACGCCGGCCGTCGGCTCGTCGAGGACGAGGATCGGCGGGTCGTGCACCAGCGCCTTGCCCAGCAGGAGCCGCCGCCGCATGCCGCCCGACAACGCGCGGGCATAGGCCTCGGCCTGCGGCTCCAGCCCGATCAGGCGCAGGATCTCGTCCGTCCGGCGCTTCGACTTCGGCACGCCGTAGAGGCCGGCCTGCACGTCGAGGCTGCCGCGGGGGGTGAAGAACGGGTCGAGGTTCGGCTCCTGCGGCATCACGCCGATGGCAGCGCGGGACTGGCGCGGGTTCACGTCCTGGTCGAAGCCCCAGATCCTCACGCGACCCGCGCTCTTCACCACGAGGCCGGCCAGGATGTTGATGAGCGTCGACTTGCCCGCGCCGTTGGGACCGAGCAGGCCGAAGATGGAGCCTTTGGGGATCGCCAGGTCGACGCCCTTGAGCGCCTCCTTGGCGGGGGCGCGGCCGGTCGCGGCGTAGGTCTTCTTCAGTCCCTCGATCTCGATCGCGTTCATCGGTCCCTCCGCTCGCCGGGGGCGCACCCTAGCGGCAGGGCGGCGGAGGGCAAGGCGGAGGTGATGGGCGGCGAGGAAGCCGGGGGGACGAGTGGCGGTCGGAAGGCCCCCGCCCGTCCCGGCCTTGCGCCGGGACCTCGACGGGCTTGGGCGTCGCTCCGGCCATGTAGACAGGGTGGCGGCGCCGCGCGGCCCCACGTACCCGTCGCGGCCTCGCGCCGGGACCAGGAGACTGCGGGCCTGCCCTTCGCCCGCGGGGCCCCGGGTCAAGCCCGGGGCGGGATCGGCCGTGGGCCGCCCGGGAGGAGCAGAGCGCCGCGCCGGCCCTCCGTCCGCCCGTCTTGCCCCGCGCCCCCGCTTCTTCCATAACCCGAACCGAACCCGAACGAGCCGGAGCCTACCGATGCCGATCCCCCCGCCCGAGACCCATATCGTGGACGAGTGGCGCGTATCCTGCGACGGCAGCGGACCGGCGTTGGGGCATCCGCGGGTCTGGCTGATGATTCCGAACGAGATCGGCTACGTCGACTGCCCGTACTGCGACGCCCGCTACGTCCACCGCGACCACGAGGACGGAGCGGCCGCCGGCTGATCGAGATGCCGGGGGTCGCGACGCTCTCCGGCGTCCCCTGCCCGATCGCCCCTGCCGTGCCGGAGGGGCGATGAGCGACCTGCCCGAGCTGCGCCCGCTCACCGGCGCCGAGATCGACGCGACCGCGCGGATGTGGGCGAGCGGCTGGCGCGACGCGCACCTGACCATCGTGCCCGAGGAACTGGCCCGCCTGCGGACCCTTCCGGACTTCCGCCGCAGGCTGGCGGACAGCGTGGGCGACTGCCTGATCGCGGGCGCCGAGGGCGCGCCCGAAGGCTTCGTCCGGCTGATCGGCGACGAGCTGGACCAGTTCTACGTCGCTGCCGCCCTGCGCGGCACCGGCTACGCCGCCCGCCTGATGGCGGCGGCCGAGGACGCCCTCCGGGCGCGCGGCGTGCGCGAGGCGCACCTCATCTGCACGGTCGGCAACGACCGGGCGGCGCGGTTCTACGCCCGCGAGGGCTGGCGCAATGCGGGCGTGGTCAATGTGCGCGTCGAGACGTCCGAGGGGCCGTTCCCGCTGGACGTGTGGCGGTTCGACAAGACGCTGTGACGCGGGCGTGACGCCCCGCCCGTCTGGCCCTTCCCCGCCGCCCGTGGCATTCAGGCCCGGCTGACACGGGAAGGGGCGCCACATGAGTTTCGGCAAGGGCCACCACCTGCACCTGATCGACGGCTCGGCCTTCATCTTCCGCGCCTATCACGCATTGCCGCCGCTGACGCGCAAGTCGGACGGCCTGCCGGTGGGCGCCGTCTCGGGCTTCTGCAACATGCTGCTGAAGTACATCGACGGGAACACCGGCGCCGACGCCGCGACCCACGTCGCGGTGATCTTCGACAAGGGCAGCCACACGTTCCGCAACGAGATGTATGACCAGTACAAGGCCAACCGCGAGGCGATGCCCGAGGACCTGTCGCCGCAGATTCCGCTGACCCGCCGCGCGACCGAGGCCTTCAACATCGCCTGCAAGGAAATGGAGGGGTACGAGGCCGACGACATGATCGCGGCGCTCTCCTGCCGGGCCCGCGAGGCCGGCGGGCGGGTGACGATCGTCAGCTCGGACAAGGATCTCATGCAGCTGGTCGGCGACGGTGTCGAGATGCTGGACCCGATGAAGAACAAGCGCATCGACCGCGAGGGCGTGTTCGAGAAGTTCGGCGTCTATCCCGACCGCGTCGTCGACGTGCAGGCGCTGGCCGGCGACAGCGTGGACAACGTGCCCGGCGCTCCGGGCATCGGGATCAAGACGGCGGCGCTGCTCATCAACGAGTACGGCACGCTGGAAGAGCTGCTGGACCGGGCGGAGGAGATCAAGCAGCCGAAGCGGCGCGAGACGCTGATCGGGCACCGGGCGCAGATCGAGCTGAGCAAGAAGCTGGTCATGCTCGACTGCGACACGCCGCTCGATTTCACGCTGGACGACCTGGAGATCCGCGACGCCGACCCCGACGTCCTGCTGCCGTTCCTGGCGGAGATGGAGTTCCGGACCATCGTCAAGCGGATCAGCGACAAGATGGGCCGCGAGGCGCCCGCGGTCGCCGAGGCGCCGGCCGCGGTCCCCGAGGGCGTCGATCCGCCGGCCGAGCTGCCGGGTGCGCCGGATCTGCCGTTCGATCACGGCGCCTACGAGAAGGTGTCGGACGCGCCGGCGCTGGAGCGCTGGATCGCCCGCATCCGCGACCTCGGCCACGTGTCGGTCGATACCGAGACGGACAGCCTGGACGAGATGCGCGCGAACCTCGTCGGCATTTCGCTGTCGGTGGAAGCGGGCAAGGGCTGCTACATCCCGTTGCAGCACCGGCCGGATTCGACCGACGACCTGTTCGGCTCGGACGCGCTGGCCGAGGGGCAGATGCCGCTGGGCGAGTGCCTGGCGCTGCTGAAACCGGTGCTGGAGGACGACGCGGTCCTCAAGATCGCCCACAACATGAAGTACGACCTCAAGGTCCTCGCCCGCTACGGCATCGCCATGGCGCCGGTCGAGGACACGATGCTGATGAGCTACGCCCTGTATGCGGGCGAGCACAATCACGGCATGGACGAGCTCAGCGAGCGCTATCTCGGCCACGTGCCGATCGCGATCAAGACGCTGATCGGCTCGGGCAAGGCGCAGCGGACCTTCGACAAGGTGCCGCTGGAGGACGCGGTGAAGTACGCGGCCGAGGACGCGGACATCACCCTGCGCCTGTGGCAGACCTTCAAGCCGCGCCTGCCCGCGCGCCGGGTGACGACCGTCTACGAGACGCTGGAGCGGCCGCTGATCGCCGTCCTCGCCCGGATGGAACAGGCGGGCGTGCAGGTGGAGCGGGGGACGCTCTCGCGCATGTCCGGCGCCTTCGCGCAGAAGATGGCGGAGCTGGAGGCCGAGATCGCCGAGCTGGCGGGGCGGCCGTTCAACGTGGGCTCGCCGAAACAGCTGGGGGAAATCCTGTTCGACGAGCTGTCGCTGACCCTGCCGGGCGGCGGCAAGCCCAAGACCGGCAAGACCGGCGCCTACTCCACCGGCGCCGACGTGCTGGAGGATCTCGCCACGATCCACGACCTGCCGCGGCGCATCCTCGACTGGCGGCAGCTCAGCAAGCTGAAATCGACCTACACCGACGCGCTGCAGGACCACATCAACCCCGAGACGGGGCGGGTGCACACCTCCTATTCCATCGCCGGGGCGAACACAGGCCGGCTCGCCTCGACCGATCCGAACCTGCAGAACATCCCGATCCGGACCGAGGAGGGGCGGCGCATCCGCGAGGCCTTCGTCGCGCCGGAGGGGCGGACGCTGGTGAGCCTCGACTATTCCCAGATCGAGCTGCGCATCCTCGCCCACGTGGCCGGGATCGACGCGCTGAAGGCGGCCTTCGCCGAGGGGCAGGACATCCACGCGATCACCGCCTCCGAGATGTTCGGCGTGCCTCTGGCCGAGATGACGCCGGACATCCGGCGGCAGGCCAAGGCGATCAACTTCGGCGTGATCTACGGCATCTCGGGCTGGGGCCTCGCCCGCAACCTGCGGATTCCGCGGGAGGAGGCGCAAGGCTTCATCGACCGCTACTTCGAACGCTTCCCGGGCATCCGGGCCTACATGGACGAGACCATCGCCTTCGCGAAGGCGAACGGCTTCGTGCAGACGCTGTTCGGCCGGCGGATCAACACGCCCGAGATCAACGCCAAGGGCCCGACCGCCGGCTTCGCCCGGCGCGCGGCGATCAACGCGCCGATCCAGGGGACCGCGGCCGACGTGATCCGCCGCGCGATGATCCGGATGGACGCCGCGATCGAGGGGCTGCCGGCGCGGATGCTGCTGCAGGTCCACGACGAACTGCTGTTCGAGGTGGACGAGGCCGCGGCCGACGACCTGATCGGGCGGGCGAAGGACGTCATGGAGGGCGCGGCGCACCCGGCGGTGGACCTGTCGGTCCACCTCGCCGTCGAGGGCGGCAAGGGCGCGACCTGGGCGGCGGCGCATTGAGCGACCCCGCCGGCCGGGTCAGCCTTCGGGAGCCCCGGCCGGAGGACGCCGCCGCGCTCGCGGCGCTGCCCCGCGAGGCGGAGATCGTCCGCATGTACGGCGGCACGCTCACGGGGGGCCCCGAGCGGACGCTGGCGAACGCCGAGGAGGAGATCCGTCGCCTGACCGAAGCGCCGTTCGGGCGGATCATCTGCCTGGACGACCGCGCGGTGGGCGGCGTGCGCCTGCATTCGCTCAACTCGCAGGACCGCAGGGCGCGGCTCGCGATCGGCCTCTTCGCCTCGGGCGATACCGGCCGCGGCATCGGCCAGCAGGCGATCCGGCTGACGCTGGATCACGCCTTCGGTCCGATGGACCTGCACCGCGTGGACCTGCGGGTGCTCGCGTTCAACGAGCGGGCGATCCGCTGCTACCTCGCCTGCGGTTTCGTCCACGAGGGGACCGAGCGGGAGGCGGCGCTGATCGACGGGACGTGGCACGACGATCTGATCATGGGGATCCTGAGGGCGGAGCACCTGGCGCGGGGGTGAGCCTGAGCCGGGCTGGCCCTGCTCGAAACCTCCCTTCGAGGAGGACGACGGAGGGCAGCGTCTGGCCGCGGCCAGACGCTCCAACGATGCGGTAGGAGAGATTTATCCCGCCACCCCCGAACGCCCCCCATCGTCTCGCAGGTGGCTCGGAAGCGTCTGGCCGGGGGGCGGCCAGACGCTGCCCGGGCCGCTTCGCGGCTGATTCCGGGCGGGATGAACCCACCGGGGGGCGCATCGTCGGTGGGTTTCACCCACCCTATCCGAAGAACCCCTCGCCCGCGCGCGCCAGCAGCCGCGCGGCCATCTCGCGTCCGGCCTCCGGACCGTCCGCTACGGTGACCGTCACGTCATCCGACAGGACCTCCGACCCGTCGGTCCGCAGGATCTCCCCCCGCAGCCGCAGCCGCCCGTCCGAAACCTCGGCGAGGCCGGCGATGGGGGTCTCGCAGGAGCCGTCGAGCGCTTCGAGGAACGCGCGCTCGGCCGCCAGCCTCTCGGCGGTCGCCCGATCGTGAATCGCCTCCAGCAGGCCGGCCGTCGCCTCGTCGCTCCCCCGCCGCTCGATCCCGATGGCGCCCTGGGCGACGGCCGGCAGCATCTCGTCCGGGTCGATGGGGCGAGCCGGCACGTCCACCCGGTGCAGGCGATTCAGGCCGGCCATGGCGAGGAAGGTCGCCTGCGCAACCCCTTCCTCCAGCTTGCGCAGGCGGGTCTGCACGTTGCCGCGGAACTCCACCACCTGCAGGTCGGGCCGGCGCGCCAGCAGCTGCGCCCGCCGGCGCAGGGACGAAGTGCCGACGACGGCCCCCCGGGCGAGGTCCGCCAGCCCCCCCTCTCCCAGCGTGACGAAGGCGTCGCGCACGTCCTCGCGCGGCAGGTACGTGTCCAGCACCAGCCCCTCCGGCTGCAGCACCGGCATGTCCTTCATCGAGTGCACCGCGATGTCGATGCTGCCGGCGAGCAGCGCCTCCTCGATCTCGCGGGTGAACAGACCCTTGCCGCCGATCTCGCGCAGGGCGCGGTCCTGCACGACGTCGCCGGTGACCTTGATCACCACGATCTCGAACGCCTCGGCCGGCAGGCCGTGGGCGGCCATCAGCCGGTCGCGGGTCTCGTGCGCCTGGGCGAGGGCCAGCGGCGAGCCGCGGGTGCCGATGCGGAGGGGGCGGTCGGGGGCGGGCGCTTCATTCATGCCCCTCGTCTACGGAGCGGAAAGCGCGCTTTCAAGCGGCGCAGCCAGAGGGGCGCCGGCGGCTCCGGCGTCTCGCGCCAAGGGCCGAGGCGAAGGTGCTGAAGGACGGCGTGATCGTACGAGGTCATGGGCAGGCTCCCGGGAGTGCCCCACCGTCAGACCACACCGCTCCTGCCATGCAGCTGGCAGGAGGATGTGCCAGAGTGTCAGCAGACCGCCCGACCGGAGCCCGCCCCGTGTCCCGCCAGGACCGCCTGTTCGAACTGATCCAGACGCTGCGCGCGGCCGAGGCGCCGCGCACGGCGCAGGCGCTGGCCGGCACGCTGGAGGTGTCGGTGCGCACGGTCTACCGCGACATCGCCACGCTGCAGGCGATGCGGGTGCCGGTCGAGGGCGCGGCGGGCATCGGCTACGTCCTGCGGCGGGGCTACGACCTGCCGCCGCTGAACTTCGACACCGAGGAGGCCGAGGCGCTGCGCGTCGGCCTCGCCCTGCTTGCGCGAACCGGGGACAGCGCGCTGGTCCGCGCCGGGCAGCGGGTGCGCGACAAGATCGCCGCGCTGCACGGCCCCGCCGCCTGGCTGAACGTCGCGCCCTTCGGCGCCCCGTTCGACGACCCCCACGCCGGTTGCGTGCCCGTCGCGCTGATCCGGCAGGCGGTGCGCGAGGAGCGCAAGCTGGAGATCGACTACCGCGTCCCCGACGGCGAGGCGACCTGCCGGGTGATCCGCCCGCTCGTCGTGATCTATCACCTCGAGGTCAAGATGGTGGCCGCGTGGTGCGAGCTGCGGCACGATTTCCGGCACTTCCGCCTCGACCGGATCTGGGGCTGCACATCGCTGCCGGACAGCTTCGCCGGACAGGGCGACGCGCTGCGCACGCTCTGGGCCGAGCGCGAGGGCGTGGACAAGGTCGCGGCCGGGCTGGCTTGACACCGGGACGCCGCCGGGGGACGGGAGGGGCCATGACCGACAAGCTCCTTCTGCGCGCCCTCGCCGGCGAGACACTGCCCACGCCGCCGATCTGGATGATGCGGCAGGCGGGCCGCTACCTGCCGGAATACCGCGCCACGCGGGAGAAGGCGGGCGACTTCCTGTCGCTCTGCTACAATCCGGAACTCGCCGCCGAGGTGACGTTCCAGCCGATCCGCCGCTACGGATTCGACGCCGCGATCCTGTTCGCCGACATCCTGCTGCTGCCCCAGGCCCTCGGCCTCGATCTGTGGTTCGTCACCGGCGAGGGGCCGCGGATGTCGAAGGTCACGACCGAGGCCGATCTCGCCCGTCTGAAGCCGGCCGAAGAGGTCCACGAGACGCTCGCGCCGGTGTACGAGACGGTGCGGATCCTCGCGGACGGCCTGCCGACGGAGACCGCGCTGATCGGCTTTGCCGGGGCGCCGTGGACGGTCGCGACCTATGCCATCGCCGGGCGGGGAACGCCGGACCAGGGGCCCGCGCACGCGCTGATCGCGGAGAACCGGCCGCTGTTCGAGGCGCTGCTGGCGCGGATCGAGGAGGCGACGATCCTCTACCTCTCGGCACAGGCCGAAGCGGGGGCCGAGGTGGTGAAGCTGTTCGATTCCTGGGCCGGCTCGCTCAGGGGCGCGGATTTCGACGCCTACGCGCTGGCCCCCGCGCGGCGGATCACCGCGGCGCTGAAGGCCCGCCACCCCGGCCTCCCGGTCATCGCCTTCCCCCGCGGCGCGGGCGCGCGCTTCGAAGGCGTCCACGCGGCGACCGGCGCGGACTGCATCGCCCTCGACGACGGGGTGGAGCCGGACTGGGCCGCGGCGCACGTCCAGAAGGACGGCTGCGTGCAGGGCAACCTCGCCTCCCGCCACCTCGTCACCGGCGGCGATGCGCTGGTGCAGGAGACGCGGCGCGTGGTCGATGCCTTCGCCGGGGGCCCGCACGTCTTCAATCTCGGGCACGGGATCACGCCGGACGCCGACCCGGACAACGTGACCCGGATGATCGAGGCGGTGCGCGGCGGCGTCAGCGGCTGACGCCCACGCCATGTTCGGCCCCGGCGCCCGCTCGATCGGCAGGGCCGCGCAGGCAGCCGGCGGCGGAGGAGACGCCTAGACCCACTTCGCCAGCGGCGGCAGGCTCATCAGTACCGCGTCGGCATCGTGGCCGGTGGCGAGACCGAACTTGGTGCCGCGGTCGTAGACGAGGTTGTATTCGGCATAGAGCCCGCGATGGATCAGCTGCGCCTCGCGGTCCGCCTCGGTGAAGGGCTGGGCCATGCGCTTCTCCACCAGCGGCCGGTAGGCGGGCAGGAACGCCCGGCCGATGTCCTGCACCAGGGCGAAGTCCGCCGCCCAGTCGCCGCTGTTGCGGTCATCCATGAAGATGCCGCCGACGCCGCGGGCGCGGCCGCGGTGCGGGATGTAGAAGTACTCGTCCGCCCAGGCCTTCAGCTCGTCGTAGAGGCCGGGGCCGTGGGGATCGAGGTGCGCCTTCTGCGTGGCGTGGAAGTGGGCGGTATCCTCTGCATACTCGAGGCAGGGGTTGAGGTCGGACCCGCCGCCGAACCACCAGGTGTGCGGTGTCCAGAACATCCGCGTGTTCATGTGCACCGCCGGCGCGTGCGGATTGGCCATGTGCGCCACGAGGCTGATCCCCGACGCCCAGAACCGCGGATCGTCCGCCATTCCGGGCACGCCCCTGGCGGCCATCGCCCGCTGCGCCGCCTCGCCGAGGGTGCCGTAGACCGTCGAGACGTTGACGCCGACCTTCTCGAACACCCGGCCGCCGCGCATCACGCTCATCAGCCCGCCGCCGGCGTCGCCGCCGTCCGCGGCCGCGCGCTGGGTCGGCGTCACCTCGAACCGGCCCGCGGGGGCGCTGCCTCCGCGCGCATCCTCCAGCGCCTCGAAGGCGGCGACGATCTCGTCCCGAAGGGTGCGGAACCAGTCGGCCGCGCGGGCGCGCTCGTCGTGCAAGGCCTCATCGCTCATGGTCATGGCCCCTGATATTGCCTAACATCCGGTTCTCGCCCTGTTTCGGCACTAGCTGCCCCCCACCCCCGCTTCAAGAGTGCTGCCATGCGTCCCGTCCTTCCCGCCCTCGCCGCGATCCTCGTCCTCGCCGGCTGCCTGTCCCCCCGCGAGGCCTGCATCGCCTCGGTCAGCCGCGAGCTGAACACGATCAATTCGCTGATCGCCGAGACGCAGGGCAACCTCGCCCGCGGCTACGCGCTGGAGGAGCGGACGGAGATCTACACCGTGCCCCGCCGCTGCGACGGCACCAACGCGGACGGCACCACCTTCACCTACAGCTGCCCCGAGCAGCGCACCCGCAGCCGCAACGAGCCGGTCGCGATCGACCTCAACGCCGAGCGCGCCAAGCTGAACTCGCTGCTGGAGCGCCGGGCCTCGATGGAGGCGGGCACCAACGCCGCCGTGCGCCAGTGCATCGCCTCCAACCCGGAGTGATTCCCGCTTGACGGGTCAGATGGCCTCGCCTATCTGACCCGCGGCTCGGCGGAGTAGCTCAGTTGGTTAGAGCAGCGGAATCATAATCCGCGTGTCGGGGGTTCAAGTCCCTCCTCCGCTACCATTTATCTTCAACGACTTACCTAGCTTCCGGCCCGACTCGGTTAGACCAGTTGGGAGGTCAGTTGGGGATTTTCGTTCTTCCTTCGTATGCTTCCAAGAGGCGGATTGCGGTGGCGGCGAGCGCCGAATCACGGCCGAGGTAGTGGTCTCGCATGATCGTCTCGACCCGCTTCAAATCGTGTCCGGTGACAGCGGCGATTTGAGGGACCTGTGCTCCAGCAACGGCAAGGCGCGTGACGGCTGATCCGCGAAGATCGTGGAAGGTCAGGTCTTCAACCCCGGCCGCCTCGCACGCCTTACGCCAAGACGCTCGGAAGCCGGATTCGGTCCAAGACGTGCCTCGGGTCGTCGAGAGGATCGTCACCGCTTCCCGCTTGGTCGCCTCGAGGATCGCCCGGAGCGGAGCGCCAACAGGCACCTCTACCGGAACGTTGCCCTTCCGTTGGCGGAGCCGGATCGTCGAGCCGTTGTAGGCCTTCCACGTCAGCCGGAGGAGGTCGCCTTGCCGCTGGCCGGTCCAGATAGCGAGCATGAAGGCGAGGCCGATGTGCGGCGGCGCGACCTTCAGGAAGGCGGCTTCGTCCTCGGCCGTCCAGATGTTGTCGACTCGGGTCGAGCGGTAGAGCTTGCCCGGACGTTCGCACGGGTTGGCGGGTACCGCTCCGCGGTCGTAGGCCCATGCTAGGATCAGGGCGAGCACGGCGAAGGCGTAGTCGGCCTGCCGACGCGACTTGGCGGCGAGGCGGTCGCGCCAGTTCATGAACTCCCCGCGGGTGCGCCGGTCGCTCAGGGCGGCGATGGGGAAGTCGCCGAAATCTTCCTCAATCTTTGCGATGTGCTTCGCGTAGTCGCGACGGGTGCGGAGCGCGAGGTCTTGGAACTTGGGCGCGTCCTGATAGGCCCTGAGGACCGAGGAGAGGGTGCCGGGCGGGGGCTGGAGGCGCTCGGCCACGGCCGCGTTGTACGCCGCAATGAACTCGGGCGCTCCGGGTTTGCCGGGCAGTCGCGGACCGCCCTTCCACGCATAGTAATAAGTGACGCTCGACCCGTCGGCGAGACGCTTCGAGACCCTATTCACGCCCTTCAGCCTGACGCGCACGTCGTGCCCTCCAGTTATCAAACGGCAGGGCTTCCGACTCGTGCCCTTTGACCACGGTAACGCCGATTGTCCCATCGGGCGAAACTTCCACCTTCACGACGTCGAGGCCTTGCGAGCGAACGGCTTTCACCGCCCGCTCGACGTCCCCTTGTCGGAAGTTGGAGGCCCGCCGCCCCATGGTTTCAGAACGTGCCGTTCAGGCGCACGTGGACGCTGGCTGAGGGGTTGCCCGCGGCGGTGACGGCGACGCCGATCTTCGTGTTGCCGCTGGCCGTGGCGGTCACGGCCCCGTCGGAGGTGCGCCAGTAGACGGCGTCACCGACGGCGAAGGCGTCAGTCGAGACCTTGGGCATGTCGAAGACACCGCGGGTCGTCAGGACCAGCGGCTCGCCGATGGCGGCATCGCCAGAGGCGATGCCGAAGAGCTGGCCGAGCTTGACGCCGTCCCCGCTCGCGGCCGCGGCGGCGGCCGTGACGGTGATCGACTCGCCCGGCTGGACGAAGTTGCGCATCTCAGGTTCCTTTCGAGGTGGTGAAGTGGAGCGCCGTCGGCGCGGGCCGTCCGGCGAGGGTCGCGATCTCGCGGTCGAGGGCGGCGAGCGCCCGGGCCATCTCGGCGTCGGACTTGAACTCCACCTCTTCGCCGTTCTGGTCGCGGAAGCGCCGCACGCCGTCGGAACGCGCCGCGATCAGCGCGTCCCGGGACTTCGTGAGCTGGTCGAGGGTGAGGGCCATCACGCCTCGCCTTCGTTGAGGTAGGCACCCCGCCAGTCCAGCCACCCGGCTCCGAAGTCGAGCCACGCGCGGAACTTCAGCCCCAGCGTGTCCCACGCCTCGGCGCGCTGGATTTGCACGCCCTGCGCCGAGCTGAGGTAGCCGTACTGGATCGCCGGGAGGCGGGCCGGGTCGGCGAAGACGTACCAGCGATCATCCGTGATCCGCGGCTCGACCAAGAGGGAGAGCTTGGAGCCGAAGGCGTTCACGTCCGCGACCGTGGCCGGGTAGATCGTCGCCAACAGGCGCTCGGCGGCCGACTCCAGCTCCGGCCCCACCAAGAGGTACTTGGGCGTCACGTTGATGAGCGTCTTGCCGTCGAGGCCGGTCACGCCGCGCATGGCCTTCCGCGCGCCTTCCAGCGCCGCCACGTCGCCCGCGGAGCCAAGCGCGAGGCCGGTCCCGGCGAGGTTGCCCCGGCTCGCATCGAAGACGGGCGTGCCGTCGCTCAGGTCCGGGTTGCCGGTGATGAGCTCGACCAGCACATCGGCCTCGGTCTGCGCCGCGGCCTCGCCGAAGGCGGCCGTCATGTCGCCCAGCATCCCGAGGTCATCGTTGATGAGGAGCTTCCGGCTCACGTTGATCGCCCGGCCGTAGGTGGTCAGGCGCATCGTCTCGCCGTTCTCGGCGCGGGTGGTGTGGGTGAACTCGCCGGACTCGGCCAGCTCTTCCAGCCGTCCCATTTCGCCGAGGCGGATGGCGGAAGCGGGCTTGAAGTTGGAAAGCCCGCGCTGCCGCCCGAGCGTCTTCAGCGGCGTCGCGGCGGCCCGGTAGGAGGCCAGCGCCGTCTTGTTCATGGCGTTGGACACGATCAGTGGGAAGTCGGACGTGGTGTGCTCGGCCGCCCGGGTGAAGACGTCGTCGGGGCTGAGGCCCCGCGTCGAGACGCCCACGCGGGCCAGCGCGTCGCGGGCCGTGTCGAGCACGGACTCGGCGAGATACTGGCGCACCTCGGGCTTCGGCTCGCCGCCCGCCATGCGGACGTGCAAGGCATCGGCCCGGCGCTCGCGGATCACGGCCGGGTCGTCATTGCCGCCGCCGTGCACGCGGATCACAGGGCGGCTGCGCTTGCCCTCCATCGCTTCTGAGACGGCCTGCCTGACGGCAACGTCGTCGGCCCGCGCGTCGATGAGCTGGTCGCCCAGCTCCTCCGGCAAGCCCATGGTGTGGACGAGCGCGCGGACATAGCCTGCGGGCGGCACCGCGGCCACGCGCGCGGGAGTGGTTTCGGGAGTATCGGGCATGTTGGAGCTCCTCTGGTCATGCCGAAGGCGGGCAGAGGGGTCCGCCGGGTTGCTGGTGATGCTGACTTCTGTCAGCTGGGCGGCTGCGGGGGTGCGGATGCGCGTCTTAGCCATTGATCTCTCCGAAGTGCTCTTTCCACGCGCTGACGCGGTAGCCGACCGAAACCCCGGTCAGGGTGCCGTCGGCGATCCGTTGCAGGATCGGCTCGACGTCGCTGGCCGAGCTGAAGCGCAGCGTCGCGACAAGCGTATCGCCTTCGACCCGCACGGCCTCCACGCGACCGATGGCGTCCTTGGCCGATCCGGTGCGATGAGAGTCGAGGACCGGGAGGCCCACGGCCGAGCTGAGGTCGAAGGCCGACACGTCGAAGACTTCGGCGTACTCGCCGCGCGCGTCGCGCCGGATGACGGGGGACGCCGTCGCGATGACCGCTTCGACCGTCCTCAGCTCGGCGTTGAATGTGGACGTGCGGGGCTGCGCCGCTCGGGTCAGCATCGTCTCAGGCATCGCCGGACTCCTTGTCCGTGAAGGTCAGCCCCAGCTCGCGCTCGCGGGCGTGGTCGGCGGCGATCTCCGCGTCGAGGTCGGCCGCGTTCCAGCCCATCTCGGCTACCGCCTGCGAGCGGGACATGAGGCCCATGGACAGCGCCTCTTTCACGGCGGTCATATCCTTCGCGGGGTCGACCTGCGCTTGGCGCGGCATGATCCACTCGGCCCGGATGTCGGGCGACACGTCGAGCCGCCCTGCCACCACTTCGCTCGCCAGCCAGCGCCGCCAGACGGGACGAAGGAGCTGAGGCACGAGCACGCCGTACTGCGTCTGCTCCACACGCGCCCGGAACGGCAGGAGTCCTGCCCGCAGGGAGGAATAGTTGGCGTTGGTCAGGTCGCCCGACAGCATGTGCTCGGGCAGGCCGAGCGCAGCGGCGAGGGCGAGGAGATTCATCCGAACGAAGGCGGGCGAGTCCTTCGCCGCCTCCGGCGAAGAGAACTTGATGTCGCACCCGCCGGGCAGCACTCGAACCACGCCCGGCTCAAGGCTGATGTCGCTGAGGCCATCGGCGTCCGGGAACGCCGCCCCTATCCCACCCATGTTGGTCGTGTCGGTGATGAAGCCCGCGTGCATGGCGGCGATCTTCGCTCCGACCAAGAGCGCATCTAGGAGCTGGTCAAACTCATTGGCGGTCAGCACGGCCGCGGCGAGCCACGACAGGCCCCGCACCTGCCCGGCTGCGATGGGCTGGACGATGTGCAACACGTCCGCCGCGTCGACGCGGACCGGCGGGGCGTAGTGCTCGAAGGTCGCGGTCGGCTGTTGCGGCAGGATGTGATACGCCACGCGCCGACCTTGGGCATCGAACTCGACCCCCTGCACGATCTCCCGATCGTCGCCGAGCCGCGCGTTCCTGGACTCGTCCAGTTGCTCGGGCGGGATAACCTGAAGGCGCAGCCCGTCGGGCGTATCGTGCAACAGGATCAGCGCCTCGCCGTCGACCACGAGGTGCCGGGCGATAGTCGCCTGAAGCCCCCAGAAGTCCGCGCGCCCGGCATGGTCCGCTTCCTCGGCCCAAGCGTCGAACGCGAAGCCAAGCTCGGCGTTGGGGGCGCGAGGCGTCGGTCGAATCCCCGTCCCCACGAGGGCCGTGATCCAATTATGGGTGCCGTTGGTGAGGAACGGTTGATTGACTGCAAGATACCTTGCCCGCTCGCGGGAGAGCCTGCCGCCTGCCGCCACCTCCGGGTTGACCGATCCGAAGACGGCCATGCTCCTGCCTCGCCGCCCGACCGCCGCCGCGTCGACGCGGCGCACCCGCGACGGCTCGGGCGCGTCGCGGGTGAAGCGGTTGACGAAGGACTTCGGCAGGAACGGGAAGGCCATTAGTGCATGGCCCGCTTGTCGAAGATCGCTTGGACCTTCGGATAGAAGCGGTCGAGAGCCGGGGTGAGCTCGATGGCCCAGACGGACTCGACCACGTAATTCTTGTTGCTGGTGAAGCCGAGCGTGGTCCCTTCGCGCTTGGCGAGCGTCATGATCCGCGCCTCGAAGTGCAGGTCGGCGTTGTCGGGCCGGTAGAACGCCCACACCTCAAGATTCCAGTCGCGGTGCCCGGCGACGTACTCGGCGATGACGTGCCGCGCGGGGGTCGCCTCGAACTCGGCTTCCATGCCTTCCGGGCGGTCGCCCACGCGCCAGCCGCT
Source organism: Wenxinia marina DSM 24838 (assembly GCF_000379485.1). Taxonomy (GTDB): domain Bacteria; phylum Pseudomonadota; class Alphaproteobacteria; order Rhodobacterales; family Rhodobacteraceae; genus Wenxinia; species Wenxinia marina. Next base: position 13,200 of record NZ_KB902288.1, on the reverse strand, counting down.
CAAGGCCAGCATCACGGCGCGGGCCGCCCGGTCGTTGTTGCCGACGAAGCGATGCAGCCGGGTCAGCGCATCGGCGACCAAGGCCTCTTCGGGCTGGAAGAGCCACGACTTGCGGCCCTCCGTCTCGCGCGCCGCCGGGGTCAGATACCCTTGCTTGAAGTACCAGCGCAGCCGGTCGGCCACGGCGGCCTTGTCTTCGTGATCGTGCAGGATCACGTCCGCCAGCTCGCCCGCCGTCAGGTACGCCCCGGGGTTCTTCGTGACGGGCTGGTACATGACCGGCCCCCCGTACTCTTTGGTCATCTCTTCGACTCCTCTTCGTGACGATGCTGGAGTAATCGGAGTCTGACTCCGAGTCAATGGACATGGAGTTTGACTTGGGGTATGCGGGATTCGGTAGCACGGCATCGCTGCCAGCCGTCCGCGCTCCCGGCCGAAAGTAGAGGGTCGGTCGGGAGCGCACCCCTCCCGGAGAAGAGGTAATCCATGCTCCCTTATGCGCGGCACTTGGCCGGAACGATGCGGGCCGGCCACTTCGTCAACAGCAGGAACGCTTTCGAGAGGTCCAGCCGTCAGCGCCGGAGAGCTTTCGAACGGTTCGTCATGTCGGAGATGAAGCACGTCGAGAAAATCACGGGAGTCGGAATGCCTCGGGAGGCATCAGACGAAGCCGTGCAGGCCCGATGCAAAGTCGATCCGATCTTTCGAGACGCTGTCGCGCGCATCACGAACGCGCGCGTCAAGCTTCTGGGCTACTAAATATTACGAGTTCGCCCAAGCGACCTCAAACCTTCCAAACGCTCGACCTAGCCAACTCGCTTAGACGACGTGTGTTTTCCTCGATTAGATCACGCGAAATTGTCTCGGCTTCACTCAACAGCGGAGGCAACTTGTATCCGCGACCCACAAGAACCTCCTTCTTTTCCGCAAAACCCTTGTCTGCCAGCAGACCATTTGTTTCCGAATCTACAAGAAAAAGGTTGCCGAGCTGACCAATAACATGTTCATCATCATCTGACTTAGAGGACGACTGCGGAAGGAGATGCTCAATCGTTAAGTCCTCGGAGTCCCCCAAAAATGGCTGCGCCTCCGCCTTCGCGATCTTCCTAAGAATGTACTGAACTAGGGATTTCTCGGAAGCATATAGATTTGTGAAGATTATCTGCTGGAATCCAACATCGAATTCCGCTTCCGGCACTTCTCTCTCGCGCAGCTTAGCAATAAGGTCTCCGATCGCAATTCCGACTTGGTTACTATCTTTTGCACTAAAGACCTGCCTGCCGAACGAAGAGTACATACCAGAAATTCCACCAGATGATCGCGACGAAGTGACGGCATTAAAACTAAAGTGGAACTTCTCGATTGCAGAAAGAGCGTTCCTTAAGGTCTTATATTTTATGATGCCATCACGATAAGCCCGCACGAGGGATAACAGCCCTGGCGCAGGCTGGACGACACGAAATACCCTCAAGGCCGCAAGCGAACGGGCTGCACTCTTCTCGTCTTTATTCCAACCGAACTGAGTGTCAAACATCGAGCGCCATTGTGCCGCGTCACTAACTAACCTGTCCAGATGACCTTTGGCATTGGTCTCATTAATAAGCTCTTTGACCTTCGAAAAAACCTTTGCTTTTCCCACAAAATCGTAGCGCGACTGCCACGAGTGGACGACAAACTGATCGGGGTCCAGCCTCACAGGAGAGCTGCTGATCGTATCAAGTATTTCCCGCCATTTATGCTTTGTCTGATCCACTTCCGAATTTGGCTTCAAATGTTTCGAGAAGTGATTGCGAAGCAAGTCGACAAGTGCGAGGTCTTTACCCCGGGTGTTAAGTGTCTCAAAGATCAGATAGGCGTCGTCCTCGTTTTCGAGAGAGACCAATATTACTGACAGTTCTAGAACTGCGTCTCTCAGCCCGCTCAGCCACCTGACCGCATCGATTGTGTTTGCATCTCTAGTTTGCTCCTTGTTGTCGAAGAAGCGCTCTACTGAACGGGCAATATTCTCCTCGAAAATTGCAAATGCTTGGGATATGGCCTCCTCCTCCCGGCCAATTTTGAGCTCCATTTCCGGCTCAGTAGCCTTCAAAATCTTTTCTTGCAGGAAAGGATATGACGTCTCAGTCTTCAATACGTAGACTGTCTTATATTCCTTGTCTCTTTTCTCAATGTATTCCTGAAGCCCGCTTGCAAGATCATCCGCTCCAAGCCTGGCAAATGCATCTCGAATCGCGCACAAGAATATCGTAATGGTGGTTAACCTTTGCTGACCATCGACGATCGCAAATAGATTGCCTTCTTTGTAGACAACCATCGCACCGATAAAGTAACTTTCCCCCTTGTTCTCATTGACGTCGTTCCAGAAAGTCAAAACTTGATCGGGCTCCCAAGAGTACTCCCGCTGGAAACGAGGAATTAGGAAGCGATTGCCCTTAAGTAGGTCCTCGATTCTCTTATCGTCAGACGAAATCTTCACGGTCTGGCCCTTCTCACGACGACAGCCACCTGCTTTTCACTACGGTAACTGGCTTCGGCGGCCCCGTCACCTTCCCCAACTCCGCTTCCCGCCGCTCGACGTCCGCCCCGATCAGCCCGCGGGCGCCGTAGGCGTAGACCAACGTGTCGAGGGCTTCGTTGCGGCGGCCCGAGACCACTTCCCAGCGGCGCACGGGGTGGCCCCGGCTGAACCTCGTCACAAGCCGCTCGGCGCGGAGCTGGTCGAAGTAGTCGCCTGACAGGGCGCTGCTGAAGAGGATCGTTTCGCCGTGGGCGATCCGCTGGTGCAGGGCCAGCTTCACCCCGTCGATACCGATCAGGGCAAGGCGAGTGCCCCGCGAGGTGCTGAACGCGAGGCTCGGACGGCTGAAGCCTGCGACGCCCTTCCCGGCGAGCACGCGGCGCGACGTGCGGGGGCGGCAGAAGGCATAGACCGCGTCGGCCCAGTTGCCGGAGTCGATCACGGCCGCGTCGACCGTGAGCACGCCCCCGGCCGGGTGGCGGAACTGCCGCCGCAAGAGGTCGTCGAGCTCCGCCCACGTCTCGTTCTCGGTCGGCGCTCCCCAGACGGTTTCGTGCCCCAGGACTCGCACGTCGCCGTCCTTCGTCCACCCGGCAAAGGTCGCTTCGATCCGGTCCGCCTGCACGTCCGCCCCGACCGTGAGGACCAAGGCTTCGGCGGGGATACGGTCGAGCCCAAAGGGGCGTTGCAGGGCGGCGAAGTCGGTCCCGTCGAGGTCGTCGCCCTCGCCACGCCACGGCTCGCCGAGCACGGTATTGAGCCACGGCTTGAGTGTGGTCGGACTGCGCTTCGCTTGAAGGAACTCCGCCGCCAGCCGCGGCCATGTGGCGTTCGGGAGCGTCGATGTGAGGGAGGTGAGCTTGTAGCCCCGATGCCCCTCCACCTCCGGCCGTGTGGCCCGCCAGCGGCCTTGCTCGACCATCTGGGGCTTCTGCCGGTCGGCCACCTCGGCCTCACACGCCGGGCAGCGCCAATGCGCCGTCTCGGGCTTGTCCGCGGCCCATCGGATATCCTTCCACAGTATCTCGCCGAAGGTGCCGCAGCTCGGGCACGGCACCTCGAAGACGCGCATGTCGGATTGCTCATAGGCCCGCACGATCCGCGACGTCTCGGCGTCGACGGGCGTCGAGGCCAGCACGATCTTGCGGTTGCCGAAGGTCATGGTCCGCCGCATGGCGAGCTCGACGGGATCGCCCTCCGTTCCGGCCGAGAGCTCATAGGCGTCGATTTCATCGGCGAAAAGGACGCGAGCCGTCCGGGCCCGGAGATTGCGCGGCGCGTGGGCGCTCACGACGGTCAGGGAGCCGCCCGCGAACTGCCGGTGCAGCATCGTGTCCCGCCCGGCCGTGTCGGCCGCCAGAGCGGCCCTGAGCGCGGGGGACTCGGCGAAGGTGGGCTCGACGACAGAGACTATGAGATGCCGCGCGTCGGCCTCGGCCGGGACGACGGCGAGGACCGGGGCCGGATCGTTCTGCACGAAGTGGCCGAGCGCCCCGACCATGAGCTGCGTCGCCCCGACACGGGCGCTCTTAAGGATGGACACCCGCTCGACCGACTCCTCGCCGATAGCGTCGGCGATCTCCCGTTGCGGCGGCCAGAGGCGCATCCGCCCGGGCTGCGCGGCGATGGCGCTCGGGAGGTAGACGTGGCCCTCGATCCAGTCGGAGAGTGCGAGCTTGGCGGGCGGCCGGAAGGCGGCGAAGGCATCGCGGCGGAGCCGGTCGAAACGGGGATCAAGCGTCATCGGCGATGCCCTCCATCGCGGCCCGCACCTCGGCGTCGAGGACGGCCGTCGCGTGCCGGTCTAGCCCGAGCTTAGCGGCCACCCGGCTCGGGATCGCGAGCACGCCCGCCCGGAGGTCCGTCACGATACCTCGCCACGCCGACGCCACGTCCCGGGCGTCGAGCATGTCCCCCCGGGTGACAGCGTTGTGCAGCGCGATCTTGTCGGCCTGCTCCCGGGCGAGGCGGAGCTTTTCGGCGGCGAGCTCCGCGTCGGCCCGGCGGCCCGTCGCCCCTGCCCGAGCGTGCTGGCAGTAGGCGTGGATGGCGGCCCGGAGCGGGAAGCGGTTGTCTTCCGTCCGCGGCAGGACGCCGTCGCGGGCGAGCGCGTTCACCCGGTTCGCCGTAAGCCCGAGCCATCCCGCGAGCTCGGCCGCCACCACGGGCTCGACGCCTGCCAGCGCGTCGATCTCCGCAAGCTCTTCGGGGGTCAGGGTTTCGGAAGCCATATCGTGTCCTTTACCGAAGTCAGATTTACCGGCTTACGAGACGGGGCCATCGGGTTTTCCGTCTCGTAATTTTACCGCAGGGGGAAAAGCCGGGGCTCCGCGCCCCCCGCAGCCCAGAAAGCGGGGAAGGACCCATCGTCCTTACGAGACGCTGCTTTACCGGCTTACCGGACGTCTCGCCTGAAGGGTCTGAAGGGTCCGAATGGTGTTGAGCCTCAACGGCCCCACAGACCCCATGCCCCCCTACAGGCCCTCTAGCCCACAAGGTACTCTCTAGAAACTTACCCTTCGGACCCTTCAGACCCTTCGGGAGCCCTTGTTTGTGGGGCGATTTGTCCAAAGGGTTCATTGCCCTGACCCTTCGGACCCTTCGGGAGCCACAGTACATCACTTGACGATCCTCAACTGCGTGACGGGGCGTTCCCAGAACGCCCGCCCCACACTGTCGCGTTGCCTCTCCCACCCGAGACGCTTCAGGATGTCGCCGACCCGCTTCATGCTTCTCTCGTGCATGTGGGCGGGCAGGCCCAAGGCGAGCTCCATCACCTCCCAAACCGTGCAACGCTGGCGGGGCCCTTCGCACGAGTCGTCCCCCGCCGGATTGTCGAGCCACGCGGCAATCGGTTCTTCCCACGGGTGCGCCGCGTACGCCGCTTCCTGCTCTTCCCGCGCCGCGGCCTCCGCGTCGCCGTCGAGCCACCACGCCTCGCCCGCACGGTAGGCGGCGACGGCCTCCGCGAAAAGTTGGGTGCGGGCGCTCTTCAAGCCCACGACGTTAATCCTGCCGCAATGGATCGGCCAGAATCGACGCCCCCCGGTCGCGTCCCGGAGGAACGTGTCTTCGTTGGTGGTGCCGACGAAGACGCACTGGCGCTGATACCGTTCATCGGACCGGCCGTAGGCTTCGCGGAAGCGGTCCGCCTGCGTCGAGAGAAAGGACTTCAAATGCTGGTTGGTCGCCCGCCGCGACGGGGCCAGCTCGGCGAGCTCGACCAGCCACAGGCCCCGGAGGTGATCCATCGCTTCCTTGCCCCCGTTGATCGGCGGGAGCGTGTCGGAGAAATAATCGCTACCGGAGAGAACGCGGCACGCCGAGCTCTTCCCCCCGCCTTGCGGGCCGATCAGCACCGGCACGTGATCGTGCTTGCAGCCGGGCTCCATCACCCGCGCCACCATCGCGATAAGAAAGGCCCGCCCGACGGCCCGGGTGTAGATCGCGTCCTCGGCCCCGAGATACCGCGTGAGCCACGTGTCGAGCCGCGGGACGCCGTCGTGGCGGGCCGCGTTGAGCTGGTCGCGGATCGGGTGATAGGACCGCCGCTCCGCAACGGCCCGGATCGCGGGCTTCAGGAGCTCGGCCTTGATCGTGGGCATCCCCCGCAATTCGAGGCCGGTCCGCACCCGCCCCTCCTCCGCGGCCCCGATCTCGCCCCGAGCCCATTCGGCCCGATGCGAGAGGAGGTTCCAGCGGAGCCCCTGAAGGATCGTGTCGCGGTTCCGCCCGAGGTAGTGGATCGCGTTGTGAAGGTTGTTCACCGGGCGGTCGCCCTGCATGAGCGGCGTGCCCCAGTCCTCTTCCACGCGCCCGACGTGCTCGGCGATCCAAGCGTCGAGCTCGACGTCATCGTCGACGTCGAGGTCAGCCATGGTCGCTTCCCTCTCTTCCTCGGCCCGCTGGTAAGCGCGGGTGAGAGCCCGATGACGCTGGCGCTTGTCGGTCCGTCCCCACCACTCGCCCGCCGGGCCGTCGTCGGCGGCGATGGCCTCAACGGCCTCTTCCTCCCGTACGCCGCGGTGCGCCCGCTCAGCGAGGAAGCGGAACGCCACCCCCGAGCCCGACTGGTCGCGATCATCGCGCGGCGGTGCGGCGTCCACGTCGTCGACTTCGTCGAGATAGGCCCCGCCTTCGGACAGGAAGACTTCGGGCGGCCGCCCGTCGAGCCCGCCCGCATAGAAGGCGGTCGAGAGCGCGAAGGACTCACCTGCGAAGCCGCCCCCGAGGATCGCGGCCGCCTTGCGGGCGAGCGGTTCACGATCCTCGGGCGGATAGGTCCGGCTGAGCGGCAGATAGGGCCGCCAGCGGTTGCCCTTGCCCGGCAGGCCATGGCTTGGCGACGTGACGACTATGCCCGCCACGCCCGCGTTCCTGAGGCGCCGAGCCGCCTCCTCGGGCGTCCGCTCGCCCTTGTCATAATCGAGCTCGATTCCGCTGATGCCCGTCACGTTCGCGTCGTGCCGGAGGAACCCCTTCTCCGAGCGGGCAGTGCCGAACTCCGCGAACTTAATGAGGGAGAGAGCTTCCTTCCGGGGGGCCGTCTTCCGGACGATGTCCTTTGCGAGCTTCCTCAGCGTCCCGCTCAGCTGCTGAGCTTCGCGGTCATAGACGCTCTTGAAGCGGGTGAGGGTGATCTGCCGGTCGAGTGGATCGATCTCTTGCCCTATCCCAATTTTTGCGGTATCTGAATACCCCATGTAGTGTTTCCTTTCTCCGGGGGCCCTGCAAGGTCATCTCTTCGGGCCGTTCAAGCTAAGCCCCCTGCTTCCGGTCGAGGCAGGGGGTTGTTCGTGATGTCGGAGCGGAACTGGCGGTTGGGAAACGGCGGCTAAGCCATTGATCCGCTTAGCGTCGAAACTGCCCCAGTTGGAAGAAAAGTCGTTTGTTTTCAACGGAAGCGAGCGGAATCATAATCCGCGTGTCGGGGGTTCAAGTCCCTCCTCCGCTACCAGCCGTTTCCCTAAGCATCTGACCTTGCGTCGAGATCACCACGCCGGCGTCGACGAAGGTGGGGGCCGAGGTCTCGGGCAGGGCGGCCCACGTCCGGCGCGTTGCCGCCGGCGAGCTGCAGGGTGATCTTCTGGACGTAGTCGGAAGGCACCGTCTCGAAGCTGACGGTCACGCCCGGCTGCGCCTCGACGATGCCGTTCAGCATCGCGAGGTGTGCGTCGCTGCCGGTCCAGACGGTCATGCGCGGATCCTGCGCCTGGACCGCGGTGGCGAGCGCCGCGAGGGTCGAGGAGTTGCGCCTGAGCACGGCCGACACCGCGGCCCTCGGGACGCCCGCCGCCCGCGAGACGTGTCGCTGGGATGGCCCGCTGCCCGTCGGCCCGCGCGGTCACGGCGCGATGATGGTGCGCTCGATCCTGCGGATGGTCTACCGTCGGCGGGTGCCGCGTGTCGGTCGGTCGGAGCACCGCCGGCCGCCATGACTCTCTGTCCCGGCCCGCAGGGACCGGCCGCGTTCGGACGCATCACTTGCCGAACCCCGCCGCCCGGCCCAGGTTCGCCCCATGCGTCCAGACCCCGATTCCATGCGCCTGCCGTCCGCTCCGGCGCGAGCCGCCGCGCCCCGCTTGCTTCGCCCCCACGGGGGCGTGCGGTGAAGTTCTGGCGCGCCATCGGACTGATCCTCGTCCTCTCCGCCGTCGGCCTGACCTACGAGATCGCCGCCGGCCGCGTCCTTGCGCCCTACTACGGCACGTCGCTGCTGACGTGGACCACGGTGATCGCGGTGGTACTGGCAGGGTTCTCGCTCGGCAGCGCATGGGGCGGAGTCATCGCCGACCGCCCCCGCGCCGCGGCCCTCTCGGCGGTGCGCGTGGCGCTGATCGCGACGGCGGTCCTGATGGCGCTGTCTCCGGCGCTGCTGGGCTTTCTCCACGGCTCCGGCGCGCGGGGCACGGGCGGCATGGTCCTCAGCACCCTGGTCGCGTTCTTCCCGGCCTCCGTCGGGATCACCCTGCCCTCGCCCCTGCTGACCAAGCTGGCGATCGAGGCGCGTCCGGGCCGCGAGGGCGCGTCCCTCGGCCTGGCCCTCGCCGCAGGCTCGGCCGGGGCAATCGGCGGGGCGGTCCTCGCCGGGTTCGTGGCCCTGCCGCTGGTGGGGTCGGTCGCGACCTTCGCGGGCTGCGCCGCGCTGACCCTGGGCTGCCTGCCCGTCCTGCGCGGAGGCGCCGCCGCGCCGCCGGTCGCCGTGATCGGCGCAGCCGGGTTCATCGGCCTGTCCGCCCTCGTCGGAACGCCGGTCTGCGATCACGAATCCGGCCTGTCCTGCCTTCATGTCGAACGGCGCGGGGGCGAGGTCAGGCTGTTCTCGGACCGGACCCTTCAGGCGGCCGAGCCGCTGGACGAGGGAGACGATCTCGCGATCGCCTACACCCGGTGGATCGGGGACCGGCTGGAGCAGGACACGGGGGCGGACGCGCGCGTCCTCTTCGTCGGCGGAGGCGGCTACACGCTGCCGAGCCGCCTTGTGTCGGACCGGCCCGCGGCACGGGCGACGGCGGTCGAGATCGACCCCCTGGTGACGGCGGTGGTGCGCGCGAACCTGCCGCGCGCGGCCGCGGTGATGGATGCCGCCGCGGATCGGTTCGAGATCGTTCACGCCGACGGGCGGGTCTTCCTGAACGAGAGCGCGGGCCGCTTCGACGCGGCCGTGATGGACGCGTTCTCGTCCGCGTCCGTGCCGGCCCACCTCGTCACGGTGGAGGCCTTCGAACGTGTGCGCGCGATCACCGACGGCCCGGTCTACGTCAACCTGATCGACCGGGCGGACGGTCCGCTCGCCCGGGGCGTCCACGCCATCCTGACCGAGCTGTGGCCGCACGTCGTCGCGGTGCAGGGCCCGGTCAGCCTGCGCGGCCGGGCCAACGTCCTCCTCGCCGCGTCCGACCGCCCGCTCGCCCCCCTGGCGACGCTGCCCGAAGGCTACGCGCCCACGCGGATCACGCCCGCGCGGGCCTTCACCGACGACCGGGGGTGGGTCGGACACAGGTAGCCGCTTCCGGCGGCTCAAATAGCCGAGGATGCGGGAGGAGTCGCACCGGCGTTGCGCGGCCGTAGCGCCCGGCGCCGCGAACCGGATGCGGCAGGCCCGAGCTTGTTGTATCGTCCATGATCATGGCCAGCCCGTGTCATAGCCTCTCGTCCGGACGACGCCCCGCACGCCGGCCGGACAGCCCCGCCGCGGGAGACCCGCCGACAGGGGCCCGCGGGACGGTGCCGCGGCCCGGCCGGACGACCGGCGCGGCATGACGGCCCGTGCGGCGGACACTTCGACCGGACCGCCGGCGCGGGGCCGCGGGGTGCCGGCGCCCGTCACCAAGGTCTTCTTCTCCTACGCGCAGAAGGATTCCCCGCGACTCGAGCGGCTGTTCGCCGCGCTGTCGGCGCAGGACGACCTGCGGGTGTTCCGCGACATTCACGACATCCTGCCGACCGAGGACTGGAAGTCGCGCCTCGACTCGCTGATCCGCGAGAGCGACACGGTCCTCTTCGCGCTGACGCCCGCGTCGATCCGCTCGGACACCTGCCGGTGGGAGATGGGGCGCGTGGCCGAGCTGAACAAGCGCCTCGTCCCGGTCGTGGTGGTGCCGCCGGACGACCCCGCGCTGGTCCCGGAGATCGTCTCGAAGTTCCAGTACGTGTTCCTGACCGACGCCCACGACTTCGAAGCGGGCCTGCAGCAGATCCGCTTCGCGCTCGACCTCGACATCGGCTGGATCCGCGAGCACACGCGCCTTGCCGACCTCGCCGCGCGCTGGGAGGCGGCCGGGCGCCCCGGGGCGCGGGCGCTTCGGGGGCAGGATCTCGAGGCGGCGGAGGCGTGGCTCCTGTCGCATCCGCCGAACGCGCCCGAGCCGACCGCGCTCCACCGGGCCTTCGTCATCGACAGCCGCCGCGCGCAGGCCCGGCGGCAGCGGCGCACGGTGGCCGGCGCGCTCGCGGCCCTGCTGGCGGTGGCCGTGCTCGCCTCCTTCGCGCTCGTCCAGCGCAACGCCGCCGTCCGGAACGAGGCGATCGCCCAGCGCCAGACGGAGGCGGCGACCCTCGCCCGCGACGACGCCGAGGCGCAGCGCGGCCTGGCGGAGGAGAACGCCCGCCGGGCCGAGGCCGAAACCGCCCGCGCCGAGGATGCCCTCGTCCAGGTCGCCGCCGAACGCGACCGGGCCGAGCGCAACTTCGGCACGGCGCGCGACGCGATCAACGCCCTCGTCTTCGACATCGCGCAGGGCCTGCAGGACGCGGAGGGTCTGCGGCTGGAGAGCCTGGAGTCGATCCTGTCCCACGCAGAGACCGCGGTGACGCGACTGCGCGCCGCCACGCCGGACAACAGGGAACTGCGGCACCTCGAGGCGGCGATGCGGGCCGAATTTGCGGAGGTCTACGCAGGCGCGGGCGAGAGGGAGCGGGCCCTGCGGTCCGCCCAGCAGGCCCATGCCCTGCTGAGCGACCTCCTCGAGGAGGAGCCCGACAATACCGGCTGGCAGAGCGACTACACCGTCGCCCTGGAACGGATCGGCGACCTGGAGCTTCAGGCGGGCCAGGTGGCCGCCGCGCTGGACGCCTACGACGAGTCGCTCCGGCTCCGGCGGGCGCTGTCGGCGGCCGATCCGGACAACGCGGTGGCGCGGCGCGATTTGTCGATCGGCCTGGAGCGGGTCGGCGGCCTGCACGTCCGCGCCGGCGAGATCGACGCCGCGCTGGAGGCTTATGGCGAGGCGCTGTCCATCCGCCGCGCTCTGGCCAAGCTGCGCCCCTCCGGCGCCGAAGAGCTGCGGGACGTCTCGGTGAGCCTGGAGAATATCGGCGATCTGTACATGCGCACCGGCGAGACCGCGGCGGCGCTGGAGGCGTATCGCGAGGGGCTGGACATCGTGAGCCGCCTGGCCGAACGGGACCCGGGCAACACCATGTGGCAGCGCGACCTGGCGATCACCCTCAACAACCTCGGCGACGTCTCGCTTCTGGCCGGGGACGCAGGCGCGGCGATGGAGGCCTACGAGCGGAGCCTCGGGATCGTGCGGCGCCTGTCTGCATCCGATCCGGGGAACGCGGTCTGGCGCCGGGACGTGTCGATCGGGCTCAATAACGTCGGCGACCTGCGCCGCCGCGCCGGAGACCTCTCCGCCGCGCTCGACGCCTATATCGAGTCGCTGGACATCGTCCGCGACCTGGCGGCGTCGGACCCCGGCAACACCGAATGGCAGCGCGACGTGACCGTGGGCCTGGAACGGGTGGGCGACCTTGGTCTGCAGATGGGGGACCGCGCCGCGGCGGAGGGGGCCTACCGCGACGGGCTGGACATCCGGCGCCGGCTCGCCGCGCTCGATCCGGGCAATACCCAGTGGCAGCGCGACCTGTCCGTGGGCCTCGACCGCATCGGCGATCTGGCCCGGGTGACCGGAGACGCGGACGGCGCGCTGGCGGCCTACACCGAGGCGCTGGACATCAACCGGAGCCTCGTGGCGACGGATCCCGGCAACCGGGACTGGCGGCGCGGCATCGCCGTCAGCCTGAACCGGATCGGCGACCTGCTCCTGCTGGCGGGCGATCCCGACGCGGCGCTCGCGAACTACACCGAGGCGCTGCAGATCGCGCGGGACCTGGCCCAAGTCGATCCGTCCAACCTCGAGTGGCGGCACGACGTCGCCTTCGGCCTCCACCGCATCGGCGACCTGCAGATGAGACAGCAGGACACCGAAGCTGCGCTCGCGGCCTTCACCGAGGCGTTGCAGATCGTGCGCGAGCTGCTGGGGATCGACCCGCGCAACACCCTGTGGCAGCGCGATCTGGCGCTGAACCTGAACAAGGTCGGTTATCTGCGGGGGCTGGCCGGCGACCTCGACGCCGCGCTGGGGGCGTACCGCGAGGCGCTGGCGGCGGCGCGCGGACTGGTGGCCGCCGATCCCGACAACGCCCTGTGGCGGCAGGACGTCGCGATCAGCCTCGACGCGATCGGCAACGCCTCGCTGCAGCAGGGCGAGAGCGCCGCCGCGCGCGACGCCTATGGCGAGGCGCTGGAGATCCGGCGGCAGCTCGCCGCCGAGGCGCCCGGCAGCGCCGCCGCGCAGGCCGATGTCGTCACCAGCCTCTACAACCTCTCCCTCGCGGCCGAGACGGATGTCGCCCTGGCGGCGCTGGACGAGGCGCTGGAAATCGTGGTGCGGCTCGGGGATCAGGGCCTGCTCAGCAGGGCGCAGGAGGCGTGGCCGGGCTACCTGCGCGACAGGATCGCGTCGCTGCAGGGCGACGGCGAGGCCCCGGCGCGCATGACTGCCTCCGGGTCCGGTCCGCGCTGAGGCGCACGACGACGCCTTTCCGCGTCCGAATCCGAGGCTGCGGACCGAGTCCCTTGGCTCTCCACCATCAGTGAGTCCGGCCCTGGGTCCGCCAGCTGGATCAGTGAGTCCTCGCCCTTCGGGCCGGAAAGCACCAAGCCAAGAAGAAATAATTGTATTCCTTGCCAGTGGGTTGTGAGATTTATCGCGCCGCGTCCAAAAAGTGTGTTTACAACACTATCTGATGGTGTCATAACTACACCATCGAAAGACGAACAGCCACACGGCCAGACCAGACACCAAGGAGACACCAGATGCTCAAGACCGTCCTCGCCGCCGCCGCCCTGACCCTCACCGCCGGCCTCGCCCACGCCGGGCTCCCCACCGCCGCCG
>NZ_KB902287.1 GCF_000379485.1 Wenxinia marina DSM 24838 | reverse complement strand
CAGATGGACGGCGCGATCCTGGTGGTGAACGCGGCCGACGGCCCGATGCCGCAGACGCGCGAGCACATCCTGCTCGGCCGCCAGGTCGGCATCCCGCGGATGGTCGTGTACCTGAACAAGGTCGACCAGGTGGACGACGAGGAGCTGCTGGANCTCGTCGAGATGGANGTGCGCGAGCTGCTNACCTCGTACGAGTANCCCGGCGACGACATCCCGATCATCAAGGGCTCGGCGCTGGCGGCGATGGAAGGCCGTGACGAGGAGATCGGCGAGAAGTCGATCCGNGCGCTGATGGCGGCNGTCGACGACTACATCCCGACGCCCGAGCGCGCCGTGGACCAGCCGTTCCTGATGCCGATCGAGGACGTGTTCTCGATCTCCGGTCGGGGCACGGTCGTGACCGGCCGGGTCGAGCGCGGCGTGATCAACGTCGGCGACGAGATCGAGATCGTGGGCATCCGCGACACCAAGAAGACGACCTGCACGGGCGTCGAGATGTTCCGCAAGCTGCTGGACCGCGGCGAGGCGGGCGACAACATCGGCGCGCTGCTGCGCGGCATCGACCGCGAGGGCGTGGAGCGGGGCCAGGTGCTCTGCAAGCCCGGCTCGGTGAAGCCGCACACCAAGTTCGAGGCCGAGGCCTACATCCTGACCAAGGAGGAGGGCGGCCGCCACACGCCGTTCTTCGCGAACTACCGGCCGCAGTTCTACTTCCGGACCACGGACGTCACCGGCACGGTCGAGCTGCCCTCGGGCACCGAGATGGTGATGCCGGGCGACAACCTGAAGTTCACGGTCGAGCTGATCGCCCCGATCGCGATGGAAGACGGCCTGCGCTTCGCCATCCGCGAGGGCGGCCGCACCGTCGGCGCCGGCGTGGTGTCGAAGATCATCGAGTGACGAGCCTCCCGCCCCGGGCCTGACCCGGGGCCTCGATGACCAGGAGGTCCCGGGTCAAGCCCGGGACGGGGTCAGAAGAAAACGAAGTTCGACGAGGGCCCCGGACCTTGCTCCGGGGTTCTCCTCTCAACGCAAAGGAAATCAGATGGCCGTCCAAAGCCAGAATATCCGGATCCGCCTGAAGGCGTTCGACTATCGCGTGCTCGACGCCTCGACGCACGAGATCGTCCAGACCGCCAAGCGGACCGGCGCGTCCGTGCGCGGGCCGATCCCGCTGCCGAACAAGATCGAGAAGTTCACGGTTCTCCGTGGTCCGCACATCGACAAGAAGTCGCGCGACCAGTTCGAGATCCGCACCCACAAGCGCCTGCTCGACATCGTCGACCCGACGCCGCAGACCGTGGACGCCCTGATGAAGCTCGACCTCGCCGCCGGCGTGGACGTCGAGATCAAGGTCTGAGGAGGGCTACCGACATGTTGCGCTCCGGCGTTATCGCAAAGAAGGTCGGGATGACCCGGCTGTTCCTCGAGGACGGCCGCCAGGTTCCCGTGACCGTTCTCCAGCTCGACAACCTGCAGGTCGTGGCCCAGCGCACGATCGAGAAGGACGGATACACCGCCGTCCAGCTCGGCGCCGGCACCCGCAAGGCCAAGCGCACCAGCGCGGCCCTGCGCGGCCACTTCGCCGCCGCCTCGGTCGAGCCCAAGCGGAAGGTGGCCGAGTTCCGGGTCGCCCCCGAGAACCTCATCGAGGTGGGCGAGGAGATCATCGCCGCCCACTATTTCGAGGGCCAGTTCGTCGACGTCTCCGGCACCTCGATCGGCAAGGGCTTTGCCGGCGCGATGAAGCGGCACAACTTCGGCGGCCTCCGGGCGTCGCACGGCGTGTCCATTTCGCACCGCTCGCACGGCTCCACCGGCCAGTGCCAGGAGCCCGGCAAGGTCTTCAAGGGCAAGAAGATGGCCGGCCACATGGGCGCCGCCCGCGTGACCACGCAGAACCTGCAGGTCGTCCGCACCGACGCCGACCGCGGCCTCATCATGGTCAAGGGCGCCGTCCCCGGCAACAAGGGCGGCTGGGTCACGATCAAGGACGCGGTGAAGAAGCCGACGCCCGACAGCGTGATCTACCCCGCCGCGCTGCGGTCCGCCGCACGCGAGGCCCAGAAGGCCGCCGAGGAGGCCGCGAAGGCCGCCGAGGAAGAGGCCCGCGCCGCCGAGGAGGCCCGCCTCGCCGAGGAGGCCGCCGCCCAGGAGGCCGCTCTGAAGGAGGCCGAAGCCTCGATCGACGCCGAGAAGTCGGCCGAGGGTGACAACTCCGCCGAAGGAGGCGAGAAGAATGAAGACTGATGCGATCAAGCTCGACGGCGGCAGCGCCGGGTCGGTCGAGCTGGCCGACGAGATCTTCGGTCTGGAGCCCCGTGCGGACATCCTGCACCGCGTCGTCCGCTGGCAGCGGGCCCGCGCGCAGCAGGGCACGCACAAGGTCCTGACGAAGTCGGAGGTCAGCTACTCGACCAAGAAGATCTACCGCCAGAAGGGCACCGGCGGCGCACGCCACGGCTCGCGCAAGGCGCCGATCTTCCGTCACGGCGGCGTCTACAAGGGCCCGACCCCGCGCAGCCACGAGCACGACCTGACCAAGAAGTTCCGCGCCCTCGGCCTGCGGCACGCCCTGTCGGCCAAGGCCAAGGCGGGCGAGCTGGTCATCCTCGAGGCCGCCGAATCGGACGGCAAGACCTCGGCGCTGGCCAAGCAGGTCCGTGACCTCGGCTGGAAGCGCGCGCTGATCATCGACGGCGCGTCGGTCAACGAGGACTTCGCCCGGGCGGCGCGCAACATCGCCAACCTCGACGTGCTGCCCTCGATGGGCGCCAACGTCTACGACATCCTGCGGTCGGACACGCTCGTCCTCACCCGCGCCGGTGTCGAAGCCCTGGAGGCCCGCCTGAAATGAGCGCGAAACCCGAGCATTACGACGTGATCAAGCGTCCGCTGATCACCGAGAAGTCGACCACCGCGTCCGAGCACAACGCGGTCGTCTTCGAGGTGTCCAAGGACGCGACCAAGCCGCAGATCAAGGACGCGGTCGAGGCGCTGTTCGGCGTCGAGGTGAAGGCGGTGAACACCGTCCTCACCAAGGGCAAGGTCAAGCGCTTCCGCGGCCAGCCCGGCCGCCGCGCCGACGTCAAGAAGGCCTACGTGACGCTCCGCGAGGGCAACACGATTGACGTGAGCACGGGCCTCTAGTAGGGGGCTCCATCCGAGCGGCCCCGGAGCGATCCGGGGCTTCTCTTTACCCGGCGGGCCGATTGCCCGTCACTGGGACCTTCGGGGCCCTTCACTGACAGCCGGGCGCCAGGCGCGCCCGCAAAGCAAACGGAAGACAGGAAACCATGGCACTCAAGTCGTACAAGCCGACGACGCCTGGCCAGCGCGGGCTGGTTCTGATCGACCGTTCGGAGCTTTGGAAAGGCCGTCCCGTCAAGTCGCTCACCGAGGGCCTGACGAAGAACGGGGGCCGGAACAACACCGGACGGATCACCGCACGCCGCCGCGGCGGCGGCGCCAAGCGTCTCTACCGGATCGTGGACTTCAAGCGGACGAAATTCGACGTCGAGGCGATCGTCGTCCGCATCGAATACGACCCGAACCGGACCGCCTTCATCGCCCTCGTCCAGTACACGGACGGCGAGCAGGCCTACATCCTGGCGCCCCAGCGCCTCGCCGTCGGCGACAAGATCGTCGCCGGCACCAAGGTCGACATCAAGCCCGGCAACGCGATGCCGTTCCAGGGCATGCCGATCGGCACGATCGTCCACAACGTCGAGCTGAAGCCCGGCAAGGGCGGCCAGATCGCCCGCGCCGCGGGCACCTACGCCCAGTTCGTCGGCCGTGACGGCGGCTACGCGCAGATCCGCCTGTCCTCGGGCGAGCTGCGGCTGGTCCGCCAGGAATGCATGGCGACGGTCGGCGCGGTGTCCAACCCGGACAACAGCAACCAGAACTTCGGCAAGGCCGGCCGCACCCGCCACCAGGGCAAGCGTCCGTCCGTCCGCGGCGTCGCGATGAACCCGATCGACCACCCGCACGGCGGCGGCGAGGGCCGCACCTCGGGCGGCCGGACCCCGGTCACCCCGTGGGGCAAGGACACCAAGGGCCGTCGGACCCGGAACAAGAAACAGGCGAGCCAGAAGCTGATCATCCGGTCTCGGCACGCGAAGAGGAAGGGGCGCTAAACATGGCACGCTCTGTCTGGAAGGGCCCGTTCGTCGACGCTCACGTCCTGAAGAAGGCCGAGAAGTCGCGCGAAGGCGGCAAGAACGAAGTCATCAAGATCTGGTCGCGCCGCTCGACGATCCTGCCCCAGTTCGTGGGCCTGACCTTCGGCGTCTACAACGGCCAGAAGCACGTTCCGGTGAACGTGACCGAGGAAATGATCGGCCAGAAGTTCGGTGAGTACTCGCCGACCCGCACCTACTACGGGCACGCGGCCGACAAGAAAGCGAAGCGGAAGTAAGTCATGGGCAAGGAACAGAACCCCCGCCGCGTGGCCGACAACGAAGCGATGGCCAAGGCCCGCATGCTTCGCACCAGCCCGCAGAAACTGAACCTCGTGGCCGCCATGATCCGTGGCAAGAAGGTCGAGAAGGCGCTGACCGATCTCACCTTCTCGAAGCGGCGCATCGCGCAGGACGTGAAGAAGTGCCTGCAGTCCGCGATCGCGAACGCCGAGAACAACCACAACCTCGACGTCGACGAACTGGTCGTCGCCGAGGCCTTCGTGGGCAAGAACCTGGTGATGAAGCGGGGCCGTCCGCGGGCGCGCGGCCGGTTCGGGCGCATCGTCAAGCCGTTCTCGGAACTCACGATCAAGGTTCGTCAGATTGAGGAGCAAGCCTGATGGGTAACAAGGTCAATCCCGTCGGCATGCGGCTCCAGGTCAACCGGACCTGGGACAGCCGCTGGTACGCCAACACCAAGGAATACGGCGATCTCCTGCTCGAGGACCTGCGGATCAAGGACTTCATCCGCAAGGAAGCCAAGCAGGCCGGCATCAGCCGCGTCATCATCGAACGCCCGCACCGCAAGTGCCGGGTCACGATCCACGCGGCCCGTCCGGGCGTCATCATCGGCAAGAAGGGCGCCGACATCGAGGTGCTTCGCAAGAAGCTCGCCGCGATGACGGACAGCGAGCTGCACCTCAACATCGTCGAGGTCCGCAAGCCCGAGCTGGACGCCGCGCTGGTGGGCGAGAGCATCGCCCAGCAGCTGGAGCGCCGGGTCGGCTTCCGCCGCGCGATGAAGCGGGCGGTGCAGAACGCGATGCGCATGGGCGCCCTCGGCATCCGGGTCAACGTCGCGGGCCGCCTCGGCGGGGCCGAGATCGCGCGGACCGAATGGTACCGCGAAGGCCGGGTGCCGCTGCACACGCTGCGCGCCGACATCGACTACGCCCTGAGCGAGGCCGAGACGCCCTACGGCATCATCGGCATCAAGGTGTGGATCTTCAAAGGCGAGATCATGGAGCACGACCCGCAGGCGCGCGATCGCCGGCATGGCGAGCTTCAGGAAGGCCCGACGCCCCGTGGCGGCCGCGGCCGGTAAGGAGGCAACAAGATGCTGCAACCCAAGCGCACGAAGTTCCGCAAACAGCACAAGGGCCGCATCCACGGTCTGGCGAAGGGCGGATCGGAGCTCAACTTCGGCCAGTACGGCCTGAAGGCGACCGAGCCGGAGCGGATCACCGCCCGGCAGATCGAAGCCGCCCGCCGGGCGCTGACGCGTCACATGAAGCGTCAGGGCCGGGTCTGGATCCGGGTGTTCCCGGACGTGCCGGTCACGTCCAAGCCCACCGAGGTGCGGATGGGCAAGGGCAAGGGCTCGGTCGATTTCTGGGCCGCCAAGGTCAAGCCCGGCCGGATCATGTTCGAGATCGATGGCGTCGCCGAGGACATCGCCCGCGAGGCGCTGCGCCTGGCCGCGATGAAGCTGCCGATCAAGACCCGCACGGTGGTCCGCGAGGACTGGTGAGGATGGGGTGAAGCCCCGATCTACAAGACGGAGGGCGGGGGAGACCCCGCCCTTTTTCGTTGCGAAGGCCGACCGCCCGCCCGGATCGACCCGGCAGGTCTGACCTCACGCGCCGCCTGCAAGCTGCCCGGCAAGCGATCGTTGCCGCCGCCTGCAAGCTCCGCATCGTCCTCAAAGCCATGCTTCGAGACGGCATGGATTACGCGGCAGCCGGAGCGTGGGGTCAGACAGGCCGGCTCGGGGGCCGGGCCGGGTCTTCGGTGCCGTATCCGGGGCGACAGGTCGAACGCCCCCTGCCACGGGAACCCGACGATCCCCCGCTCGTCCCCGCCCATGAGCGATACAAGCGCCAGCGCCGCAGCCTCGTTCACGAACAGAGACGTCGCCTTGTCCGGGTGCCGCAGCACGGTCCCGGACGCGAGCCGGCGCGGTGGTCTCTACCGAAGGCGATGACCACGAGGTTCGCGGGATCGGCCAGCTTCGCCACCGCCTCCTCCCGGCGCCACGGCATGATCGAAAAGGCCGGCCTCGACACCGCACGGCAGGTCCGCATCGTCTGGACCCAGGCGCCGAAGCGTGATCCCCTCCGGCGCGTCCCGCGACCCCATGCGTCCCCTCCCCGGAAGGCCCCGCGACCCATGCGCCTGATCGACTGCGACGTCATCGTGACCGCCCCCCCCGCGCCGGGCTGGGGCGGACGGTACTGGATCCTCGTCAAGCTGACGAGTTCGGACGGCATCACCGGCTGGGGCGAGACCTACGCCGCCGCCGTCGGCCCCGAGGCGCAGGCGGCGGTCATCCGCGACGTCTTCGCCCGGCACATGGAGGGCGAGAGCCCGGAGAACGTGGAGCTGATGTTCCGCCGCGCCTTCTCGTCCGGCTTCACGCAGCGGCCGGACCCGACGGTGATGGGCGCCTTCTCGGGCCTCGAGATCGCGTGCTGGGACATCCTCGGCAAGGCGCGGGGGCGGCCGGTTCACGCCCTCCTCGGCGGGCGGGTGAACGAGCGCATCCGCGCCTACACCTACCTCTACCCCACCCGCGAGACCCACGCACTGCCGCGCTTCTGGGTCGATGCGGCGCAGGCGGCGGAGGCGGCGGAGGACACGGTTGCGAAGGGTTACACGGCGGTGAAGTTCGACCCCGCCGGCCCCTACACGATCCGCGCCGGGCACATGCCCTCGATGCGCGACATCGCCCGGTCGGTGGAGTTCTGCGCCGCGATCCGGGACGCGGTGGGCGACCGGGCGGACCTGCTGTTCGGCACCCACGGCCAGTTCTCGACCGCCGGCGCGATCCGCATGGGGGCGGCGATCGCGCCGTACTCGCCGCTCTGGTACGAGGAGCCGGTGCCGCCCGATCAGCCCGAGGCAATGGCCGAGGTCGCGGCGGCGGTGCCGGTCCCGGTCGCGACGGGCGAGCGGCTGACGACGACGCGGGAGTTCGCGGCCGCCCTGCGCGGCGGGGCGCGGATCCTGCAGCCCGCTCTAGGCCGCGCGGGGGGCCTGTGGGAGGGCCGCAAGATCGCCGTCCTCGCCGAGGCTTGGAACGCCGAGGTCGCGCCGCACCTCTACGCCGGCCCGGTGGAGTGGGCGGCGAACCTGCAGCTGTGCGCCGCGATCCCGAACTGCCTGATGGCCGAGACGATCGAGACCGACTTCCATGCCCGCCTGATCGGCGGAGGCATCTCGGTGGAAGGGGGATACGTCCGGGTGCCGGAGGCGCCGGGCCTCGGGATCGAGGTGGACGAGGCGCTCGCGCGGGCGCACCCCTACACCGGCGACGGCCTGCACCTGCAGATGCAGGAGGCGCCGGTCAGCTACCACGCCGAGAACGTGTTCGAGGGCGGGGCGCCGTCGAAGGCATGAGGGGGACGGAAGGGCGGTGTGTCGCCGGGGCGGATTATGCTCAGGGGACTTGCGTGGCCGGGTCCGGGCGGGGCGGGATATTGGCGGGGGGCGATGGCCCGTGCGGATGGGGCTGGCCACTGGTTCACGGAGGCCCGCCCCGGCCCTGAGCCGGGGCCACGATGGGATGAGGCGCCCTTGAGCCGCGAGGCCCCGGCTCAAGGCCGGGGCGGGGCTGCTGGGAGGCGATGCCTCCATAATCACGGCGGGTCAGCCCTAAGGGCGGAATCGGTGGCAAGCCCCTGTCAGATCGGGCTGCCCCGGACCCCGCTCCCCCTCAGAACCACTGCCCCGGCTCCATCAGCCCCAGGTCCAGCAGCTGCTGCGAGTGCCACTCGAACGGGGTCGAATTGTGCCAGCGGAACGTGCCGATCGCGAACGACGAGCCCGGGTTCCGCTTCAGCGCCTTCGCCGTGCGGAAAGAGCAGATGGCGGCCGTCAGGTTGTTGTGCCAGGGGCAGGCGAAGGTGTTGTACTCCTCGTCGTCGAACGTGTGGTCGTCCCGGATCGTCAGTCCCGGCCGCGCCCGGAACAGCGCCACCCGGTCGATCCTCCGCCGGGGCGCCGGCACGTGCTCTTCGAACCGCCACCTCAGTCCGCCGAAGAAATCGAGCTGACGCTCCTTCGGGTGCCCGTGGTTCGCCGGGTCGGGGCGGGCGAGGGCGTAGTATCCGGTCTTGTCCAATTGAGCGTCCTCGAGGCTGACGGCCGACGGATGGGCCGCGAGGTCGCCGGCATAGAGGTCCACCACGTAGGACAGCATCGCGTCCCGCCGCTCCTCGGTGTGGAAGGCGAGCATCTCGCCCACCGTCCGGTGCTCGCAGAACGGAAAGAACAGGTATTCGGCATTGTAACAGGCGTAGAGCCACGTCCCCGGCGGCGCGGCCCCGATGACGCGGTTGACGACCGTCGTCATGGCGTCCTCGGCCGTCATGTCATGGTCGACGCGGACGGTATCCAGCCCGAGGCTCTCCGGCAGCGTCAGCTCGGTCGAGGCGAAGACGATCAGCGATCGGAAGCCGAGATCGCGGTGGTGGCGGACGGTGGACGTGACCTCCACCGCATCCTCGGCGAGGATCAGCCCCACCGGTCCGGCGGCGAGATGCGCCCGCCCCCGGGACAGGAACTCGGTCAGCGAGGGATAGCGCATGGCATCGGGCGTCCGTGGGCGTTCTCGGCGCCGGGCGACGTCGCGCCGGCGGCCGGAAGGTCCGACAACCGCGCCGCCATTGCAAGCGGCCCCCCCGGCGGGGTAGAGAGGCGCCGCTTCCCGCCAGCCCAGCCGGACCCATGCCCGATCCCAAGAAACTCTTCATCAAGACCTACGGCTGTCAGATGAACGTCTACGACAGCGAGCGCATGGCCGAGGCGATGGGCGGCGAGGGCTACGTCGTGACCGACCGCGCGGACGACGCGGACATGATCCTGCTGAACACCTGCCACATCCGCGAGAAGGCGGCCGAGAAGGTGTATTCCGAGCTCGGCCGGCTGAAGCCGCTGAAGGAGGCGCGCCCCGACCTCAGGATCGGCGTCGCCGGCTGCGTCGCCCAGGCCGAGGGGGCCGAGATCATCGCCCGCCAGCCTCTCGTCGATCTCGTCGTCGGGCCGCAGAGCTACCACCGCCTGCCCGAGCTGGCCCGCCGCGCGGGGCAGGGCGCCCGCGCCGTCGACACCGACTTCCCCGAGGAGGACAAGTTCGAGCGCCTCGCCCGGCCCCGCGCCGCGCACGGGCCGACGGCCTTCCTGACGGTGCAGGAGGGCTGCGACAAGTTCTGCGCCTTCTGCGTGGTGCCCTATACCCGCGGCGCCGAGGTCAGCCGCCCCGCCGACCGGATCGAGGCCGAGGCGCGGGCGCTGGCGGCGGCCGGCGTGCGCGAGCTGACGCTGCTCGGCCAGAACGTGAACGCCTGGCACGGCCGGACCGAGGACGGGACGGAGGGCGGCCTTGCCGCGCTCATCCGGCGGCTGGCGGCGATCGAGGGCGTGGAGCGGCTGCGCTACACCACCTCGCATCCCAACGACATGGACGACGCCCTGATCGCCGCCCACGGCGAGGTGCCGGCCTTGATGCCCTACCTGCACCTGCCGGTGCAGTCGGGGTCGGACCGGATCCTCAAGGCGATGAACCGCAAGCACACCGCCGACGCCTACCTGCGCCTGGTGGAGCGAATCCGCGCCGCGCGGCCGGACATCCTGCTGTCGTCGGACTTCATCGTCGGTTTCCCCGGCGAGACCGACGCCGATTTCGAGGACACGCTGGCGCTGGTGCGCGCCGTCGGCTTCGGCGCGTCGTTCTCGTTCAAGTACTCGCCCCGCCCCGGCACGCCGGCGGCCGAGCGCGGCAACCAGGTCCCGGCAGAGGTGATGGACGACCGCCTGCAGCGCCTGCAGGCGCTCATCACGTCGCAGCAGCGGGCGGCGCAGGACGGCATGGTCGGCCGCACGGTCGAGGTCCTGTTCGAGAAGCCCGGCCGCCTGCCCGGACAGATGGTCGGCAAGTCCGGCCACCTGCACGCCGTCCACGTTCTTGCACCCGAGGCGATCCGCGGGCAGATTCGCCCTGTGCGGATCACCGAATCCGGCCCCAACTCGCTGGGCGGCGAAGTCGCGGCCTGAGGATTGGCGACCACAATCGGCGGGTTCTGTCGCCGACTGTTGCTCAACCCCATACAATGACACGGCTTTTCCCCTTCCCTCAGGGTTAACTTGCGTTAAGGATGGTGCCTGTGTCTGTGCCCGGCCGCTGCCAAGTGCCGGGCGCCGGAGCGTTTGGCAAAAGGGGGAAGGCTGTGAGGATCACAGAGACCATCAAGGCCGCGCTCGGGGGTTTTGCGATTGCGGCGGTGGCCGCGTCGGGTCTGGCGACGCCCTCGTTCGCGCAGCAGCAATACATTCCGGGGATCTGGGTGGACCCCGACGGGTGCGAGCACTGGGTGATGGACGACGGGGCCGAGGGCTTCATGTCGCCGCACCGCCGGCGCGACGGCTCTCCCGTCTGCCACCGGGCCGAGATCTGCGGCATCATGCCGACCGACCAGTTCTTCGCCACCGACCGGTACGACATCAACGCCGCCAACCGTCAGCGTCTGCAGGAATTCTTTCGCAACGCCAACGCCTTCGGCTACCTGATCTACGGCCACACGGACGAGCGCGCCTCGGACGAGTACAATATGGTCCTGTCGCAGAACCGCGCCAACTCGGTCGCGCAGGTCGCCCAGACCGTCGGCGCACGAGTCGTCGACGTTCGCGGCTTCGGCGAGCGGCAACCCCGGGTGCAGGGCCACTCCGAGGAAGCCTGGCGGCAGAATCGCCGCGTCGAAGTCTACTGCCTGCGCTGAGGGAGCGAGTGACATGAAGATCATCAAGGCCATCGCCCTGCTTCCCGTCGCCGCGCTCGTCTCGGCGTGCGAGGTCGGCGCCGACAAGGCGGCCGACTTCGGCCCGATCGATGCGTCGGGCAACCTGTCCAACATGGTCGCCGGCATCTGGGTCGACCCCAACGGGTGCGACCACTGGATCATCGACGACGGCGTCGAGGGGTATCTCTCCGAACGCCTCACCCCGGACGGACGGCCCGTCTGCTCGGGCGTCGGCGCGCCGACCACGGTCGTCGGCCCGTTCCAGTCGACGTCGGGCTTCCCCGACCTGCTCTGAGCGGACGACATCGTCGCACGTCACGGAACCGCGGCCCCCGGGCCGCGGTTTTTTCGTCGCGCCGGCCCGCCGACGAGGGTGCGGCGTGAAACGTGTCTTGAACGCGTCCGCAGGCGCTGCCACCTTCGGACCAGAACCCTGCCCGAGGAGTCCCATTGGCCACGACGGTCCTGCCCCCCGCTGCCGCTCCCGACCTGTCGGAAACCACTCTGGAATTTCCCGACAACTATCTCCTGATCGACCTCTGCGGTCAGTACGACCGCAACCTCACCCAGATCGAGGAACGGCTCGGCGTGCAGATCCTGCGCCGGGGCAACCGTCTGTCGGTCGTCGGTGACGCGGCCGCGCGGACACAGGGCGCGCAGGTGCTGCGCCAGCTGTACCAGCGGCTCGAGACCGGCCGGGGAATCGAGCCGGGCGACGTCGACGCCGCGCTGCGCATGGGCGACCAGCCCGAGCCGGTGCCCGAGGGCCAGATGGAGATGTTCCGCAGCGGCGAGGCCGCGCGGATCGAGATCCAGACCCGCCGCAAGATGGTCGAGCCCCGCACCGACGCGCAGAAGGCCTATGTCCGTTCGCTGTTCGAGAACGAGCTCGCCTTCGGCATCGGCCCCGCCGGCACCGGCAAGACCTACCTCGCCGTCGCCGTCGGCGTGTCGATGTTCCTCGGCGGCCAGGTCGACAAGATCATCCTCTCCCGCCCCGCCGTGGAGGCGGGCGAGAAGCTGGGCTACCTCCCCGGCGACATGAAGGAGAAGGTCGATCCCTACATGCAGCCGCTCTACGATGCGCTGAACGACTTCCTGCCCGGCAAGCAGGTGCAGAAGATGATGGAGGAGAAGGTGATCGAGATCGCGCCTCTCGCCTTCATGCGCGGCCGCACGCTGTCGAACGCCTTCGTGGTGCTGGACGAGGCGCAGAACGCGACTTCGATGCAGATGAAGATGTTCCTGACCCGCCTCGGCGAAGGCAGCCGCATGGTCGTCACCGGCGACCGCACGCAGGTCGACCTGCCCCGCGGCGTGACATCCGGCCTGTCCGACGCCGAGCGGCTGCTAAAGGGCATCGCTAAGATCAGCTTCAACTACTTCACCGCGAAGGACGTGGTGCGCCACCCCCTCGTCGCCGCCATCATCGAGGCCTACGACCGCGATGCCCCGCCCGGCTGACCCGGCCGCCGGGGCCCCGTCCCGGCGCGCCTGATGCTCATCGACTGCCTGATCGAGGACCGGCGGTGGGAGGCGGCGGGCCTCGAACGCATGGCGGACGACGCGGCGCGGCGCACCCTGGCGCACCTCGGGCTCGACCCCAAGGCGTGGGAGATCAGCCTTCTGGGCTGCTCGGACAAGCGCATCGCCGAGCTGAACGCCGACTTCCGGGGCAAGCCGCGGCCCACCAACGTCCTCAGCTGGCCGTCGGAGGAGCGGGGCGCGGACACGCCCGGAGCCCGGCCCTCGCCGCCCCGTCCCGACCCCGGGCCGGAACCCACCTCGCTCGGCGACATCGCCATCGCGTGGGAGACCTGCGCGGCCGAGTCCGGGGCCGCCGGGCGGACTCTCGCCGATCACGCAAGCCACCTGATCGTGCACGGGACCCTTCATCTGCTCGGCTACGATCACGAGACCGACGAGGATGCCGCCCTGATGGAAGGACTCGAGGTCGAGATCCTTGGACAAATCGGCATCGCCGACCCATATAGGGCACCTCAGTGACCGGCGGCCCCTGCCGCCATGGAAGGAGACGATGGGCGAGACCACGGACGGACCCTTGAGGTCCACCGCCGAGGAAGCGGACGGCGACAGTCAGAGTCGCGGCTTCTTCACACGGATCATCGAGGCGTTCAGCCCGCCCGAGGGCGAGGACGCGCCTTCCGGCCCCGGCCTGCCGAGCACCGCCGTCGCGCCTGTTCCGGGCATCCTGAACCTGCGCCGGATGCGGGTCGAGGACGTGGCCATTCCCCATGCGGACATCGTCGCGGTGCCCTCGACCGTCGAGAAGGACGAACTGGTGCGCGTGTTCCGCGACAGCGGCCTGACGCGCCTGCCGGTGTTCGAGAACACCATCGACACGCCGCTCGGCTTCGTGAACCTGAAGGACTTCGCTCTGAAGCACGGGTTCGGCAACGGCCACGACTTCGACCTGCGCGGCATGCTGCGACCGCTGCTCTACGTGCCCCCGTCGATGCCGCTGGGGGTCCTGCTGACCAAGATGCAGGCCGAGCGGACGCACATGGCCTTGGTCATCGACGAGTATGGCGGCACCGACGGCCTCGTCACGATCGAGGACCTGCTGGAGACCGTCGTCGGCGAGATCGAGGACGAACACGACGTGGACGAGGCGACGACCTTCGTGCGCGAACGGCCGGGCGTGTGGCTGGCGCTGGCCCGCACGCCGCTGGACGAGTTCGAGTCCGAGACCGGCGTCGCGCTGACCGCCCACGACGAGATCGACGAGGAGGAGGTGGACAGCCTCGGCGGCCTCGTCTTCATGCTCGCCGGCCACGTACCCGCCCGGGGCGAGGTGATCCGCCACCCCGACGGGCCGGAGTTCGAGGTGATCGACGCCGACCCGCGCCGGATCAAGCGCCTGCGCGTGCGCCTGCGGCCCGCCCTCGCGCCGGATCACTGACCCCTTGACCGCCTGGCCCCGGACCGACCGCGCCGGCTGGCGCCTCGCGGCGCTGCCGGCCCTCGGCGTCGCGGCCGGCCTCGGCCAGGCGCCGTGGGGCCTGTGGTGGCTGACGCCGCTCGCGCTCGGCCTCGCGATGGCGATGGTCGTGTGGGCGCGCCGTCCCGCCCTGGCCGGATGGCTGCTGGGCGTCGGCTACTTCGGCTGGACGCTGCAATGGATCGTGGAGCCGTTCCTCGTCGATCCCGAGATGTACGGCGCCCTCGCCCCTCTCGGCATCGTCGGCACCGCCGGCGGCTTCGCCCTGTTCTGGGCGCTTGCCGCGTGGGTCGCCCGCCGCTGGGGCGGCGGCGGCATGGGCGCCGTCGTCGCGCTCGCCGGGGCGCTCGGGCTGGTGGAGGCGGCGCGGTCCCTGATCCTGACGGGGTTCCCGTGGGCGCTGCTCGGCCACGTCTGGATCGACACCCCGCTGGCCCAGCTCGCGGCGTGGGGCGGTCCGCACGGCCTGACGCTGCTGACGCTCCTCCTGGCGCTGCCGGTCGCCCTGTGGGCGGCGTCGAGGGGGGCTGTCTGCCCCCCGTCCGGCCCCGACGGGGCCGGCCTCCCCCCGAGAGGTATTTGGAGCAAGATAGGAGCAGGATCGGCGCCGGGCCTCGCCGTCCTCCTGCTGCTGGAGGCGGGGCTTCTGGCCGGGGCGTGGTGGGCGCTCGACCCCGGTCCGGCGGGGCCGGCGCCCGAGGGCGCGCCGCTGGTCCGGATCGTGCAGCCGAACGTGCCGCAGGCCGAGAAGTGGGACCCGGCGCGCGTCGACGCGCAGTTCGCCGACCTCCTGCGCCTGTCGGAAGGGCCTCCGGCGTCGCTCACCGTCTGGCCGGAGACGTCGCTGCCGTGGGCGCTCGACCTCGGGGTCACGCCGCGGATGCCCCCGCTCGGCCGGGCGGCGGGGACGGGCGCGCTTGCGACCGGACTCGTCCGGACGGCGGAGGGCGACTACTGGAACAGCCTCGCGGTCTTCGACGCGGACGGTTCGGTCGCCGCGATCTACGATAAGTGGCACCTCGTTCCGTTCGGCGAGTACCTGCCGTTCGGCGACCTGCTCGCCCGGTTCGGCCTGCGGGGCCTGGCCCAGATGCTGCCCGGCGGTTTCTCGGTCGGTCCCGGGCCGGACGTCGTCGAGATCCCCGGCCTCGGTCCCGCCACCGCGCTGATCTGCTACGAGGGCATCTTCGCCGAGGAGGTGAACGCCGCGCCCGGTCGGCCGCGCCTGCTGATCCTGATCACCAACGACGCCTGGTTCGGCACCCGCGCCGGGCCGCAGCAGCACCTCGCCCAGGCGCGCCTGCGCAGCATCGAGCAGGGCGTGCCGATGGTGCGCGCGGCCAATACCGGCATCTCGGCGCTGATCGACGCGCGGGGGCGGGTGCTGGAGAGCCTGCCGCTCGGAACGCAGGGGGCAATGGCGGCGCCGCTGCCGGAGGCGCGCGGGGCGACGCCGTACACCCGCCTCGGCGACGGACCGGCGCTCGCGTTGCTGCTCGCGCTGGCGCTCGTCGGCGGCCTGGCCGGGCGGCGGCGTGTGTCCCATTGACGCCGCCCGGGGGCAGCCTTACGCAAGCACGTCACTTTTTCCGTCACAACGGCTTCCTGGCGTGGCGGCGAACTTCAATGGAGCGCTCCCCATCATGTCCCGCCAGAATTACGTCTTCACCTCGGAATCCGTGTCCGAGGGTCACCCCGACAAGGTCTGCGACCGGATCTCGGACACCATCCTCGATGCCTTCCTCGGCGCCGAGCCGACCGCCCGCGTCGCCTGCGAGGCCTTCGCCACCACCAACCGCGTGGTGATCGGCGGCGAGGTGGGTCTGTCCGACCAGTCGAAGCTGGCCGAGTACATGCAGGCGGTCCCCGACCTCGCCCGCGAGGCGATCCGCGACATCGGCTACGAGCAGGACAAGTTCCACCACGCCACCTGCGAGATCACCAACCTGCTGCACGAGCAGTCGGCACACATCGCGCAGGGCGTCGTCGGCGGCGGGAACCGCGACGAGGGTGCCGGCGACCAGGGCATCATGTTCGGCTACGCCTGCGCCGAGACGCCCGACCTGATGCCGGCGCCGATCCACTACGCCCACGCGATCCTGCGCCGCCTGTCCGATGCGCGGAAGTCCGGGGGCGAGCCGACGCTGCGGCCCGACGCCAAGAGCCAGATCTCGGTCCGCTACGAAGGCGGCATGCCCGTCGGCGTCACCTCCATCGTGCTGTCGACCCAGCACGAACGCGAGGACCAGACCTCCGCCGACATCCGCGCCATCGTGGAGCCCTACATCCGCGAGGTGCTGCCCGAGGGCTGGATCACGAACGACACCGAATGGTGGGTCAACCCGACCGGCACCTTCGTCATCGGCGGGCCGGACGGCGACGCGGGCCTCACGGGACGCAAGATCATCGTCGACACCTACGGCGGCGCGGCGCCCCACGGCGGCGGCGCCTTCTCGGGCAAGGATCCGACCAAGGTCGACCGCTCGGCCGCCTACGCCGCCCGCTATCTCGCCAAGAACGTCGTGGCCGCCGGCATGGCGCAGCGCTGCACCATCCAGCTGTCCTACGCGATCGGCGTCTCCCGCCCGCTGTCGATCTACGCAGACACCCACGGCACCGGCGAGGTGGACCCGGCCGCGATCGAGAAGGCCGTCGCTCAGGCGATGGACCTGACGCCCCGGGGCATCCGCTCGCACCTCGACCTCAACCGTCCGATCTACGCCCGCACCGCGGCCTACGGCCATTTCGGGCGCGCGCCCGAAGCGGACGGCGGCTTCTCGTGGGAGCGGACGGACCTCGCCGAGGCGCTGAAGCGGGCGGTCTGAGGCCGGTCGCGACGCGGGGTCATGCGGACACGGGAAAGGAACCCCCGCACGGGGGCGCACGTTTCCCATGCAGACGGGGGCACACGCCTCCGCCTTCAGACAGAGGAAGGAGTTCGTCATGAACAACGACCAGTTCGAAGGCAAGTGGAAGGAACTGAAGGGTCAGGCCCAGCAGCGCTGGGGCGACCTCACCAACGACGACGTCGACCGCGTGAGCGGCCGCCAGGAAGAACTCGAGGGCCTGCTGCAGCAGCGGTACGGCTACGAGAAGGACCGGGCGCACCGCGAGGTCAACGACTGGATCGCCGGGCGCTGATTTCCCGGCATTCCCGAGAGAGGGTCGCGGCTCGCGCCGCGGCCTTTTTCTTTGCTCTTCGAATATCCTGCCGCACCCACCGCGCCCCCGCCGGCCGCGGCGTGCCCAGCTTCGATTGACACGTAGGGTGGGTGAAACCCACCACGCGCCCCGGTCGGTGGGTTTCACCCACCCTACGCGGGGGTTGTCGGGGCGCGCCTATCGGTAGACCTGATCCTCCGTCGGGAAGGTCCGCGCGCGCACCTCCTCGGCGTAGCGCTTCACGCTGTCCTCGATCATCGGCCCGAGTTGGCCGTAGACCTTCACGAACTTCGGCGTCCAGGGGTTCAGTCCCAGCATGTCCTCGAGGACGAGGATCTGCCCGTCGCACTCCACGCTCGCGCCGATGCCGATGGTGGGGATCGCGATCCCGGCGGTTATCTTCGCCGCCAGCGGTTCGACCATGCCCTCCAGCACCACCGCAAAGGCGCCGGCGTCGGTCACGGCGCGGGCGTCGGCCATGTGAGGCTCCCACTCGGCCTCCTGCCGGCCCTGCGTCTTGAAGCCGCCCATGACGTGCACCGATTGCGGGGTCAGGCCGATATGCGCCATCACCGGGATGCCGCGCTCGGTCAGGAAGCGGATCGTCTCGGCCATCCGCGCCCCGCCCTCCAGCTTCACCGCGCCGCAGCCGGTCTCCTTCATCACCCTGGCGGCATTGCGGAAGGCGACGGAGGGGCTTTCCTCGTAGCTGCCGAACGGCAAGTCGACGACGATCAGGGCCTTCTTGGTGCCGCGGACCACGGCGCGGCCGTGCATGATCATCAGCTCCAGCGGCACGCCGACGGTCGATTCCATCCCGTGCATCACCATGCCGAGGCTGTCGCCGACGAGGATGAAGTCCGCGTGCCGGTCCACGATGGCGGCCGTGTGCGCGTGATAGGAGGTGAGCGAGACGATCGGCTCGCCGCCCTTGCGGCGGGCGATCTGGGGCACGGTGGTGCGGCGCACCTGCTCGGTCTGGCTGGACATGGGTGTCAGGCTCCTTGCGGGGTCAGTTCGCGCTGGTCGATGAGGAGGACGCGGTTGTCCGGCGGGCCGAACTCGGCCGACAGCATGATGCCGACCGGCGACGTCACCGGGCCGGAGGCCGGCAGGAACCGACCCGCGTCCACGATGTCGAGGCCGGCGAGCGTGGCGCGCGGCTCGGCCTCCACCATCTCGCGGATCACCCCGGCCACCTCCTCCACCGTCGCGCCCCGCGCCGCCAGCGCTTCGGCCGCGTCGAGGGCGCGGGCCAGCACCGGCGCTGCCGCGCGGTCCTCCGGCGACAGCCGCACGTTGCGCGACGACATGGCGAGGCCGTCCGCCTCGCGCACCGTCGCCACGCCGTGGATCGCCAGCGGCATGTGCAGGTCGGTCACCATCCGCCGGATCACGGCGAGCTGCTGGTAGTCCTTCTGCCCGAAGAACGCCCCGTCCGGCTGCACGATGTTGAAGAGCTTGCAGACCACCGTCGCCACGCCCCGGAAGTGCCCCGGCCGCACCGCGCCGTGGAACAGCCCGGCGAGGCGCGTCGTCTCGACGATGGTCTCGTCGCCGTCCGGATACATCTCGCCCACCTCGGGCACGAAGCAGCCGGCGACGCCCGCCGCCTCGAACTTCGCGAGATCCTCGGCCTCGGTGCGGGGATAGGCGTCGAGGTCCTGCGGATTGCCGAACTGGGTGGGGTTCACGAAGATCGTCGTGACGACCGCGTCGTAGAGACCCCGCGCCTCGGCCACCAGCGCCAGGTGCCCGTCGTGCAGCGCCCCCATGGTGGTGACGAGCCCGACGCTGCGACCTTCTGCCCGCAGGCCCGCGACCAACGACCGGACGTCCGCGACGGTGCGGCAGATGTGCATGACGCGCCTCCCTGCGGCTCTGCCGCCCCTGACTAGACCGCGTGCCACGGGGCGGCAAGCGGAGGCCATACTCTCGCCGCATCGGCGGCCGATCCAGCCCGCCGACCGCGCAGCCACGAGGTGATCCCCGTGCCCAAGTCCCCCCTGCTGACAGGGTTCCTGCCCCTGGTCGTCATCGGCCTCGGTACCGTGGCCGTCATCGACTACGCCAACCAGTCCCGTCGGGCCGCCCTCGACGGACGGGAGCTCTCGTTCTCGGACTACGCGTCCGCGTTCGCCGTCCGCGCCTGGTCGGAGCCGCCGTCGTCCCCGACCGCCGCGGTCGAGCGCCGGCCAGCCACGCCCGGATGGGGCGGGGGCATGGTCGGCACGCCGACCGGAACGATGGAGCAGACCGCCACCGGCGACTCGACGGGCCCGACGGACGCGCAGATCGGCGCGATGATGCAGGCGGCGGACGCCGAGTTGGTCCGCATGGGCCTGATCGACGGACCCGGGCCGGGCCCGGAGCCGGGATCCCCGGCCTCCGTTCTCGCCATCATCGAGGGCGGGGACGGCCGCGCGATGGAGGCGGCGCTGGACGAGGTCGCGGCGCAGGAGGCGGCATCAGAGGTCGTCATCCGCCGCTCCGGCCAGATCGACGGCGACTGACGGCAAGGCCGGAGCTCCCGCGTGAAGATCGCCAGCCGGCTCCTCGGCATCGTCCTCGTCGGGGGCTTCCTGATCGCACTCGCCGCCGAGTATGCGCAAGGACGGCCGGTCCTGACGCGCCGCGGCCTCGGTCTGGGGGTCATCGTCGATCTGTTGCGCGGCGACGAGTCCGCGGAACCGGAGCGGCGGGCCGCAGCGCCTGCGGGCGGCAGCCCCGTCCCCCGTCACCTGCTGAACACGACCAACCGCCCGAAGCCGGCCCCCCGCGACTGACCCGCGCAGCGTCGCAAATCGCCGACATCAGGTCGCCCGCCACCCGGACGGCGGCGGCATTGCAGGCATGGTGCCGGCGAGTTCACGCCTGCCCGACGGGAGAGTCGCCCCATGCCCGAGCTGAAGACCCATGTCCGCGCCCTCGTCGTCGGCGGCGGCGCCGTCGGGACCGGCATCGCCTACCATCTGGGCCGCGCCGGCTGGGACACGATGCTGCTGGAGCGGGACGAGCTGACCTCCGGCTCCACCTGGCATGCCGCGGGCCTGCTGCCGCTCTTCAACATGAGCTACGCGACGACCCACATCCACAAGTACAGCGTCGACTTCTACAAGGGGCTGGAGGCCGAGACCGGCCTCAACGCCGGCTTCTACGTCGTCGGCAACCTGCGGATGGCGCAGACCGACGCGCGGATGGACGAGTACATGCTCTATTCCTCCGTCGCCGAGACGGCGGACGTCTACCACGAGTTCCTGAGTCCCAAGGAGATCGCGGACCGCTGGCCGCTGGTGCGGACGGAGGATCTGAAGGGCGCACTGTTCCACCCGCAGGACGGCTACATCAACCCCGCCGACGTGACGATGGCGATGGCCAAGGGCGCCCGCCAGCACGGCGTCACGATAGAGCGGAAATGGCAGGTCGACGGCTACAAGTGGACCGGGTCGGAGTGGGAGGTCAGCGTCTCGAAGATGGTCGAGAAGGGCGGCAACCTCGTCCCCTCCGACGAGACCGCCGTCATCCGCGCCGAGCACGTCGTCACCGCCACCGGCAACCACGCCCAGCGCACCGCCAGGCTCCTCGGCATTAAGATCCCCGCGATCCCGGTCGAGCACCAGTACATCGTGACCGAGCCCGACCCGGCCCTCGTCGAATGGCGCAAGACCCACGACCAGCACCCCGTGCTGCGCGACGCCGACGCCAAGTGGTACGTCCGCGAGGAGCGGGGCGGCTGGATCCTCGGCCCCTACGAGCGGAATGCCCCCGCGCGGTTCGAATACGGCGTGCCCGACAGCTTCCGCGCCGACCTCTTCCCGCTCGACCTCGAGCGGATCGAGGAGGAGTACATGTCGATGATCCACCGCATCCCGTCGTCGGAGTCGGTGGGCCTGAAGGACGATTTCAACGGCCCGATCTGCTATACGCCGGACGGCAATCCACTGGTCGGCCCGGCGCCGGGCCTGCGCAACATGTGGCTGGCCGAGGGCTTCTCGTTCGGCATCACCGCCGCCGGCGGCACCGGCCATTACCTCGCCCAGCTGATGACGCAAGGCGAGGCCGAGATCGACATGGCCAGCCTCGACCCCAAGCGCTACGGCCGCTGGATGACGACCGAGTACGCCGCCCGCAAGAACGAGGAGGCGTACGAGCACGTCTTCATCCTGCACCATCCCGACGAGGAGCGGCCGGCCTGCCGCCCGCTGCGCACCGCGCCGGCCTACGACCGACAGAAGGCGAAGGGCGCGCAGTTCGGGCAGGTGAACGGCTGGGAGCGGCCGAACTATTACGGTCCCGTCGATGCGCCGGCGGACTTCGACCATGACGGCCGCTCGTTCCGGCGCGGCACCTGGTGGCCCCATGCCGAGGCCGAGGCGAAGGCGATCCGCGAGGGCGCGGGCCTCATCGACGCCACCGCCTTCACCAAGCACTGGGTGAGCGGCCCCGGCGCGACGGCCTTCCTCGACTGGTTCACGACGAACAAGCTGCCGAAGGTCGGCCGCATCAACCTGACCTACGCCCTCACCGACGCCGGCACGACGCGAACCGAGTACACGATCGTCCGGCGCGAGGAGAACGGCTACTACCTCGTCTCCGCCGGCGCGTCGACGGCCTACGACGCCGACTATCTGCAGAAGTCGATGGAGGACTGGATCGCGAACGGCGGCGCCTGGGTCATGGCCCACGACGTGACGACGCAGTGGGGCGTCTTCGCCCTCGCCGGGCCGAAGTCGCGGGACATCCTCAAGGCGCTGGTGAAGGATGCCGACCCCGCGACGGCCCTGTCGAACAAGCGCTTCCCCTGGCTGTCGGCCCGCGACATCGAGCTCGGCATGGTGCCGACGCTGGCGATCCGCGTCGCCTACACCGGCGAGCTGGGGTGGGAGCTGCACCACCCGATCGAGATGCAGACCCACCTGTGGGACCGCCTGATGGAGGCGGGGGAGCCGCACGGCCTGACCCTCGTCGGCGCCCGGGCGCAGAACTGGCTGCGGCAGGAGAAGAGCTACCGCGCCTTCGGCACCGAGCTCGGCCGCGACGCGACGCCGCTGGAGGCGGGGCTCGACCGGTTCGTGGACCTCGAGAAGGACTTCCGCGGCAAGGCGGCGATGGAGGCCCTCGGCGTCCGGTCGAAATGCGTGACCCTGCTGATCGACGGGCCGGCCGACGCCGACCCGTGGGGCAAGGAGGCGCTGTTCGCCGATGGCGAGCGGGTCGGGCGGCTGACCTCGGGCGGCTGGTCGGTGGCCTTCGGCAAGCAGATCGGCATGGGTTACGTCCGCCCCGACCTCGCCGCGCCGGGGACGAAGCTGCAGGTGCGGATGTTCCGCGAGCTTTACGAGGCCGTGGTCGCCGAGGATTCGCCCTACGATCCGACCAACGCCCGTATCCGCGTCGACGGCTGACCCGGCGGAGCGGCTGACGCCGCATGCTCCCCCTCTCGCCCCGGCCGGTCGGCCGGGGCTCGGCGCGGGTGGCGACGTGACGCGCCATGGTGCGTGGCGGCGCGAGACGCCGATGTCGGAGGGGGGCTGTCTGCCCCCCGCGGCTCACGCCGCCCCCCCCGAGGAATATTTATGGCTCGATGAGAGGGAGAAGGGGCGTCTCAGCGCCGGTTGCGGCGGGCCCGCATCTTCAGCTCCCACCAGCGGCGGACGCGGATCATCATGGCGGTGACCGGGCCCTGCAGCACCGGCAGGTCGATGGCGAGGAGGATCAGGCCGATCGGCAGCATCCACAGCCCGAAGACCGGCAGGATCGCCAGGAATGCGCCGACGATGAAGATCAGCGCCAGCGGAACCCGGACCACCCACCAGCCGCGCGCCCGGATCCGCTCCAGCGGTCGCCGCAGCCAGGGGAGGGTCCGGTAGATCTGCTGGAACTGGCGGTCGAAGCGGCGGCGCAGAAGCTCGCGCCGGAGCTCGGGGTTGGGGGACTCCTCCATGATGCGCATCACTTGGAGCGGCGCACCGGCGCGGTCAAGGTGTCAGCCGGGCTGCCGCCGCGCCGCCAGCCACGCCCGCCACGACTGTGCGCTGCCGGAGAAGCAGTTGAGGTCGCAGTTCCCCGTGACCCCGTCCACGATCCCGGTCCCCGAATACTGCCAGAAGTGCCAGAGCGCGTCGTTGTAGGCCTCGTCAGGATGCATCGTCACCGCCCGCAGCCAGCGCTCGCCGCCGATCGCCTCGATGCCTGTCTCGGCCCAGAAGTCGCGGGTGGTGTAGATCAGCGGTCGCCGCCCGTAGTGGGCGGCGAGGATGCCGACGAAGCGGCCGATCTCGGCCTGCACCTCCGCCGCCGGCGGGCGCAGGGTGCAGGTCGGCGACAGGTGGTTCCACTCCAGGTCGACGACCGGGGGCAGGGCGCCCGGCATCTTCGGCACGTTCTGGATGAACCAGGCCGCCTGCTCGTGCGCGGGGCGGCAGAAGTAGTAGAAGTGGTAGGGTCCGGTGACGATGCCCGCCGCCGTCGCGCCCCGCGTGTAGTCGAGGAACCGCGGATCGGTGCGGTCGCCGCCTTCGGTCGCCTTCAGGAACGCGAAGTTCACCCCCGCGGCCCGGGCCCGGCGCCAGTCGATGTCGCCCTGCCAGCGCGAGACGTCGATGCCGTGCACGGCGTACTGCGACGGGGTGCGGCCCGGCCAGTCGACCGGATGGCTCTCGCCGAAGTTCGGCGGGATCACGCGGATGTCGCTCTCCATCCGGGGCGGCGGCGCGGCGGCGGGGCGCCGGCCGCAGGCGGCGAGGGCGAGGGCGCCGGTCAGGGCGGCTCTGCGGGTCAGCATCATCGGAACCTCGACGGGGACAGGGCAACAACGGTGGCGGGATCGAGCTCGGGCGTCCGCCCGCCCACCAGGTCGGCGAGCAGGCGCGAGGCGGCGGGCGACGACTGGAAGCCGTAGCCGCCCTGGCCCGCGCACCAGACGAAGGACGGGTCGGACGGGTCCGGGCCGAGGACCAGCTGCCGGTCGGGGGCGAAGGTCCGCAGGCCCGCCCAGTTCGCCAGCATCCGCGTCACCGGCGCCGTCACGTGCGCCTCGTAGCGGGCCAGCCCTTCGGCCAGCACCATGTCGTCGGCCCAGGCATCGTGCGGCTCCGCCGGGTCCTCGTCGGCGGGCGAGACGATGAGCGCCCCGGCGTCCGGCTTCATGTACCACGCCTCGCCCGCGCCGAAGACCATCGGCCAGCCGCCGGGGTCGAGGCCCTCGGGCGCGGCGATCCGCGCCATGGAGCGGCGGAGCGGCGTGAAACCGATGGGGGCGATCCCCGCCATCGACGCCACGACGTCCGCCCAGGCGCCCGCCGCGTCGATCAGGACCGCGGCCTCGTGCTCCTCGCCGGCCGTCACCGACCAGCCGGCATCCGTCCGCCGGATCGC
Organism: Wenxinia marina DSM 24838; assembly: GCF_000379485.1. Classification (GTDB taxonomy): domain Bacteria; phylum Pseudomonadota; class Alphaproteobacteria; order Rhodobacterales; family Rhodobacteraceae; genus Wenxinia; species Wenxinia marina. Next base: position 53,002 of record NZ_KB902287.1, on the reverse strand, counting down.
CGTGACCTCGGCGCCGGTGACGATGCGCCCGCCCGCCTCGCGGATGTCGCGGGCGAAGTCCTGCACCAGCTTGTCGGTGTCGATGTCCCAGGCGTCCGGGCTGTGCGCGACCGCCGTGACGCTGGCGGTGTCGAGGATCGGGAAGAGGGCCGTCGCCTCCTGGGGCGAAATCTCGTCCAGCTTCATCGCCGCCACGTCCTCGCGGTAGGCGGCCTCCGTCTCCGGCGTGCCGACGAGCATCAGGCCGCGCGGCGACAGGACGCCGCCACGGGCCGTGCGGTGATGCTCGCGGCTGGCGTGGTTCAGGGCGATCACCGCGGGCTTGCCGTAGTTCGCCTCGAACAGGGCCGCCGACCGGCCGGACGCGTGGTAGGCCAGCGCCGGCTCCCGCTCCAGCACCGTCACGCGGCCGAGTTCGGCCAGGCGTGCGCCCGCGCTGATGCCGGCGATCCCGCCGCCGATGACGAGGAAATCGCTCACGCCTGCTCTTCCAGTCTGTCGGTGGCGGGGGGCGGCGTCGGCGTCAGCGCGCAGAGGCGGGCGTAGAGGTCGGCGTCCATCTCGAACGACAGCGCCGCGAGCGACGGCTGCAGCTGCTCGGTCGAGCGGCCCGAGACGATGGGCATCGGTCCCGCGGCATGTGCCGCGACCCAGGCGACGGCGAGCGTCGCGGGATCCGTTCCGACCTCTGCCGCGATGTCGCTGAGGCCCTTTGCCGCCGCGTGCATCCAGTCGGGCGCGTAGCGGCGCCCGTACATCGCGTTCTCGGCCAGCCGCCCGCCCTCGCCGCGGGCGTACTTGCCGGTCAGCAGGCCGCCGCCGAGGGGCGAGTAGGGCAGGGCTGCGAGGCCCTGGTCCGCCGCCATCGGCAGGATCTCCACCTCGGCCTGGCGCTTGACGAGGTTGTACATCGGCTGGATCGCGTCGATCCGGGTGCCGAGGCTCGCCGCCACGGCCTGTGCCTTCATCACCTGCCACGCGGCGTAGTTCGACACGCCGATATGCCGGATGGCCCCGTCCGACTGCAGCCGCGCCAGCACCTCGAACTGCGCCTCCAGCGGCGTCTCGGCGTGGAAGCGGTGCAGGTAGAGGAGGTCGACGCTGTCGAGGTCCAGCTGGCGCCGGCTGCGGTCCCAGTGCGCCAGCAGGGCGTCCCGGCTGCCGTCGCCGTCGTAGCCGATCTTCGTCGCGACGTAGAGCTGGTCGCGGTCGCCCCGCGCGATGCGTCCGAGGATCTCCTCGGACCGGCCCTCGGTATAGCCGACCGCGGTGTCGAAATGGTCGATCCCGGCGGCGCGGCAGGCATCGTACATGCGCCGCGCCTCGTCCTCGGAGGCGCCGGCGCCCCATTGCATGGTGCCGAAGGCGAAGCGCGAGGCGGGGCGGCCGGAAGCGAGGGTCAGCGTCATGGCCGGGACAGTCGCATGGGCTGCCCCACCCGTCGAGAGGTCCGCCGGGGCAGGCGCGGGAGGACGCCGATCCCGCGTCCGGCGCGCCACGATGATTGTTAGGTGAATGCCTGACTTTGCGCTTGCCGCCGACGGCCGGTCGGCATAACTTAGGTAAATGCCTAACCAAACCGCCCTCGATTCGACCTTCCACGCCCTCGCCGATCCCACCCGGCGCGCCGTCCTCGCCGCGCTGGCGGACGGCCCGCGGGCCGCCTCGGACCTCGCCAGCCCGTTCGATATGGCGCTGCCGTCGTTCCTGCAGCACCTCAAGGTGCTGGAGGACAGCGCCCTGATCGCGACCGAGAAGCAGGGCCGCCGCCGCGTCTGCCGGCTGCGGCCCGAGACCTTCGCCGCCACCGCCGACTGGATGGCGGCGGAGCGGGCGCGTTGGGAGGGCCTGCTGGATCGCCTCGGCGACTGGCTGGACCGGACCGCTGCGCCAGACACACACTCCGAAAGGACCAAGGAATGACCGCCCCGACACTCGACAGCCCCCGCGACACCTGGGACATCGACCGCGAGATCGTCCTGACCCGCGTCTACGACCACCCGATCGAGCGCGTCTTCGCCGCCTGGACCGAGCCGGAGGCGATCACCTCCTGGTTCTCTCCCGCCGGTTTCACCTGCGAGACGCTGGACTGCGACATCCGCGAGGGCGGCCTCTGGCGGTTCGTCTACAACGGCCCCGACGGCACACGCTGGGGCAACCGGATATTTTTCCTCTCGATCGATCCGCCCCGCCGCCTCGTGATGGATCACGGCAGCGACACGGACGACGACCCGAACCGCTTTCGCGTGACCGTCACCTTCGATGCGCAGTCCAACGGCAAGACGGTGGTCTCGCTGCGCCAGCTGCACCCGACGACGGCGCAGCGCGACGGCGCCATCGGCTTCGGCGCGGTCGAGATCGGCAACACCACGATGGACGGCCTCGCCCGCTACCTGGACGGCTGACCCTTGCGCCTCCGGCCCGGGGGGATATCTCGGCCCCCGGGGAACAGGAGTGACGCGCATGATCCACGACCGGCCGCTGGCGCACGAACCGCTCGAGGCGCTCACCGTCGAGCGCGGCACCCGCCCCGCCGCGCCGCCGATCGCGGGCGTCACTCCGGCCCAGCGCGAGGCCGGCGGCCACCTCGCCGCGATCCACCGCTACCACCTGATGGAGATCGCCCGCCTGACCCGCGTCATGGACGCCCTCGAGGCGGGCGAGTACCAGCCCGGCAAGCTGGCCGAGACGCTGCACGAGACGCAGATGCTGCAGAACCTGCGCGCCGTCGGCACCCTCTGCGGCCGCGAATGCATGGCCCTCACCGCCCACCACGACATCGAGGAGGCGCACATGTTCCCCGGCCTCTCCGCCGTGGGCGTGGCGGCGCTGACCGCCGTCGTCGACCGGCTGAAGGAAGAGCACCTCGTCGTTCACGAACTGCTCCACCGTTTCGAGGAGGCCGCCCGCGCCCTCGACGCCGCGCCGGGCGCCGACACGTTCGCCGATGCGCGTGCCGTGCTGGAGAAGCTGGCGCAGGTCGTCGCCAGCCACTTCGGCTACGAGGAGACCGAGCTGCGCGACGCCATCGGCGTGCACTTGGGGGGGATCTGAGGGCGGCCGGTCCAGGCCGCTCGGTCACTGGACGAGACGGAAGTAATCCACCTCGAAGTTGTTCTCCATCCCGTCGCCGCAGAAGCCCATCCGCATGTTCGAGGTGCCGTGCACCTCGCCGCCCGCGACAATCGAGATGCCGCGGATGCCGTCGGCGTTGGCGGCGTAGTGCACGTCCCCCGCCGCGACGAGCTGGCCGTTGTAGGCGGTCAGCGAGGACGCTACGTCGATCCCGCCAAGCGTCAGGAGTTGGGCGCCACCACCGTCGGCGCAGTCGTCGTTGCGACCGATCTGCAACCCATTTGGAGCGGACATCGACTTGTCGTTGATGCTTGTGGTCGCGACCACCGCGTCCTCGAGAATGACGCCGTTCGAGAACTTCACGTCGCAGGGGGTCACGATGACCACCGACTGGTAGGTGCCGGCGTCCAGGGTGAGATTGCTGCCGTTGCACGCGATGAAGTGGGTCGTCCCGGGGGTCAGGTCCGCCGGCGCCACCTTGCGGACGTTCGTGATGGAGCGAACCAGGGCGGACGAGATATAGTCCGGCGTCCATTCCGTCCCGCGGGTCCGCAGGTTCTCGATGATCTGCGGCAGCTGGTTGATCAGGCGCAGGCGGTAGGCGCCCGACCGCAGCGCGGCCTGAAGTCCCTCGTTCTTCTCGAAGCCGGAGTTCGGAAGGTCGATGTCCTCCTCGTTCGGCATCGACACCACGGTGCCCGGTTCGAAGAAGTTGTTCTGGTTCAGCGAGACATACTCGTTAGAATGGACGCAGAAGCCCGCGTAGAAGCCGTTGTTCGACTGCAGGTCGACGACGCCGTCCGCCGCGATACCCTCACGAAAGCATGCGGGTCGATAGGTGGCGTAGACCGCCCGGGTCACGACGTCCCAATCGTCCTTGCCGATCATCCGGTACAGGAAGCTGTCGACCGGGTTGTTCGACGCATCCGAGCGGTGGGTCGTGACCATCACCGCGCTGCGGCTGTTCGCCAGCGGCGAAAAGGCGCCGTTCTCGTACACGCCGAAGACGATCTCGGGCGTGTCGAGGACATCGCCGAAGCTTTCCTCCGGCATGCCGTACCGGACCGCCTCGATCGCGGTCAGCCGGGCCGTGTTCTCGGACCGGCTCTCGCGCGTGTAGATCGCCGCGTGTCCGGCAAGGTCCGCGGCCACCTGAAGCTGGGTCCGGGCCGCATAGAGGTGCGTGACATCCAGCGCCATGCCCCCGATGACGCAGGTCGTGACGAACAGGAACATCCCGAAGATGGTCATGCCACCGTCCTCGGCACGGGTCTTGCGGAACCCTGTCTTGGCAGCGCAGTGGGACATTCAGGACTCCAGCAGATGTTGGGACATCACCGATACGTCAAATCCGGTCAGACCGGGAATCGTCCCGACCGCCATAAGGTCGTCGATCGGCAGCAGCACGCGGGAGCGAATAACGCCCAGTTCCAGGGTGGTTTCGACCTCGGCGTTCGGGGATAGCCCGGACAGGGCGGAGCGGATGAAGGCCATCGTCTCCGCCTCGTCGGCCAGCCGTCCGACCGAGAAGGCACGATTGGCGTCCTGGACGATGCGCATCGTCTCGGCCCGCCCGTAGAATATGAACGAGACGTCCGTGATCAGGATCAGCAGCATGGCCAGCATTGGCACCCAGAGGACCGCCTCGACCGTCGACGATCCGTCGTCGTCGCTGAAGAACTTCTTGGGTGACCGCCTGCTCATTCTTGCCCCGTTCAAGATGCCACACAAGCCTATTAAGGCCATCGTGGCGCCTTTGTGGCGGCGCCGGGGCAGACGAGAGGCTAACCCCGGGTTGCGTAAAAAAAAACCCGCGCCGAGGATCGGCGCGGGTCCGGGATCGGCGTCAGTTCGGGATCTCGCCCGTCATCCCCTCGACGTAGAAGTCCATCGAGACCAGCTGCTCGTCCGTCGCGACCTCGCCCTCGGCCAGCCACGGCGTGCCGTCCTGCTTGTTGATCGGGCCGGTGAACGGGTGATACGCGCCCGACGCGATGTCGGCGATCATCTGCTCGGCCTCGGCCTTCACCTCGGCGGGCACCGCGTCGGTGATCTCGCCGATCTCGACCTCGCCGTCGCCGATGCCGCCCCAGGTGTGGGTCGATTCCCAGGTGCCGTCCATCAGCGCCTGGATGCGCTCGATGTAGTAGGGCGCCCAGTTGTCGATGATCGACGCGATCCGCGGCGTCGGCTTGAAGGCCGCCATGTCGGACGCCTGCCCGAAGGTGTAGACGTTGCCCGCCTCGGCCGCCGCGGCCTGCGGCGCGGTGCTGTCGGTGTGCTGCAGGATCACGTCGACGCCCTGCTCGAGCAGGGCCTTGGCGGCGTCGGCCTCCTTGGCGGGGTCGATCCAGGTGTAGGCCCAGACCACCACCATTTCGACGTCCGGGTTCACCTTCCGCGCATGCAGGAAGGACGAATTGATGCCCTGGATCACCTCGGGGATCGGGAACGAGCCGATGTAGCCGATCTTGTTGGTCTGGGTCATGTGCCCGGCGATGGTGCCGATCACCGCCCGGCCCTCGTAGAAGCGCGCGTCATAGGTGGCGACGTTCGGCGTGTTGCGCATGTAGCCGGTCGCGTGCTCGAACTTCACGTCCGGGAACTGGGCGGCGACGTTGTTGGTCGCCTCCATGTAGCCGAAGGATGTGGTGAAGATGATGTCCGCGCCCTGCAGCGCCATCTGCGTCAGCACGCGCTCGGCGTCGGGACCTTCGGGCACGCTCTCCTGGTAGATCGTCTCCACCTGGTCGCCGAAATGTTCCTCCAGCGCCAGACGACCCTCGTTGTGCTGGTAGGTCCAGCCGCCGTCGCCGATCGGGCCGACATAGACGAAACCGACCTTGATCGGCTCCTGCGCCCGCAGCGGGCTGCCGAGCGCGGCGGCGAAGGCGGTGCCGGCGCCCGAGATCAGTAGCGTTCTTCTTTTCATTCCCTGGTGCTCCCTGAGTGGTCGTGGAATGGGACGGCCCGTCAGCGGGCCGCGTGGAAACTCCGGCCGAGACACCCCGGGGCGCGCCCGGCCGAGAGAAGGACGAGGACGAGGATCGTCGCGATGTACGGCGACATCGACAGGATCTCGACCGGGACGCGGACGCCCGCGGCCTGCAGGTTCAGCTGCAGCTGGGCGACCCCGCCGAAGAGGTAGGCGCCGATCACCAGCCGCCCCGGCCGCCACGAGGCGAAAACCACGATGGCGAGCGCGATCCAGCCGGCGCCGGCGGTGATCCCGTCGGTCCAGGTCGGCACCCGCACGAGCGACAGGTACGCCCCGCCCAAGCCCGCCATCGCGCCGCCGAACAGGATCGCCAGCACCCGCACCCGCACCACCCGGTAGCCGAGCGCGTGCGCCGCGTCGTGGTTGTCGCCCACCGCCCGCAGGATCAGTCCGCCGCGGGTGCGGTTCAGGAACCACCAGACGCCGAGGCAGACCAGCAGGCCGAGATAGACCATCGGGTCGTGCCGGAAGAGGACGGGCCCGAGGACCGGGATGTCCCGCAGCGGTCCCAGCGGCAGATCCGGGACCGACGGCGCCCGGATCCCGACCCAGCCCTGCCCCAGCAGCGAGGCGAGTCCGAGGCCGAACAGCGTCAGCGCGAGCCCCGTCGCCACCTGGTTGGACAGCAGGTACTGCGTGAGCGCCGCGAACAGCAGCGACAGCGCCGCGCCCCCCACCGCCGCGCCGGCGAAGCCGAGGAGCGGGCTGCCGGTCTGCACCGCCACGATGAAGCCGCAGACCGCGCCGGTGATCATCATCCCCTCGACGCCGAGATTGAGGACTCCCGCCCGCTCCACCACCAGCTCGCCGATCGCGGCGAACACGATCGGCGTCGCGGCGACCATCAGCGAGGCGAGCAGCAGCAGCGGGTCGATCGAGCCGAACATCAGCCGCGCGCCCCTCTCATCGAGCCACAAATATCCTCTGGGGGTCCGGGGGGCGAAGCGCCCCCGGGGGTGCTGCCAGGACCGACGCCGAGAACGCTCACGCCGTCCCCTCCCGCGCCCGCCGCACCCGGTAGTTCGTCAGCACGTCCACCGCGAGCAGGAAGAACAGCAGCATCCCCTGGAACAGCTGGATCGCCGCCACCGGCAGGCGCAGCGTCAGGCTCGCCACCTCGCCGCCGATGTAGGTCAGCGCCAGCAGCAGCCCGGCCAGCAGGATCCCCACCGGATGCAGCCGCCCGAGGAACGCCACGATGATCGCGGTGAACCCGTATCCGACGTTGAAGTCGATCGAGACCCGCCCCGACGGCCCGGTGATCTCGAACATCCCCGCCAGCCCCGCCAAGGCCCCCGAGGCGCCCATGCAGATCAGGATCAGCGCGCCCGGATTGACCCCCGAGAACGCCGCCGCCCGCGGGCTCTCGCCCGTCAGCCGGATGTGGAAGCCGAGCAGGTGCCGCGACAGCAGCACGTAGGCCGCGATCACCGCCAGCAGCGCCGCGACCACGCCCCAGTGCATCCCCGTCCCCGCGATCAGCTCGGGGTTCGCCGCGGCCGGATACTGGGCGAGATTGCGCGAGCCGGGAAAGCCCATGCCCTCGGGGTTCCGCAATGGCCCGAGCGCCATCCACGACTGCACGTTCTCGGCCACGTAGACCAGCATCAGCGAGACGAGGATCTCGTTGGTCCCGAACCGGACCTTCAGCAGCCCCGGGATCATCGCCCAGAGCAGCCCGCCGAGCGCGCCGGCGACGATCATCAGCGGAAAGATCACCCACCGCGCCTCGGACGGGTAGAAGGCCAGCCCCACCGCCGCGGCGCAGAGCGCGCCGACGATGTACTGCCCCTCCGCCCCGATGTTCCAGATGCCGGCCCGGAAGCCGAGCGACAGCCCGATCGCGATCAGGATCAGCGGCCCCGCCTTCACCAGGAGCTGCGGCCGCGAATAGCTCGCATACTGCCCGAACAGCGGGTCCCAGAAGATCGTGCGGATCGCCTCCACCGGGTCCTTGCCCAGCGCCGCGAACAGCAGCCCGCCCGCGATCATCGTCAGAACCACGGCGAGCACGGGCGTCGCCCAGGCCCACGCGCGGCTGGGCTGGGGGCGTTTCTCCAGCCTCAGCACGGCGCGCCACCCGGTGCACGGGTCGTGCACGCCCGGTGCACGGGCTGTGCCGGTGCCTCACGCCTCCACATGGGCGACCTCCATGTCGTGCGCGCCGCCCAGCATCAGCCCGATCCGGTGCACCGTCAGCCCTCCGGTCGGCACCGGCGCCGACAGCGCCCCGCCGTTCAGCGCCGCGAACCGGTCGGATATCTCCATCAGCTCGTCGAGGTCCTGACTCACCACGATCACCGCCGCCCCGCCGGCTGCGAGATCCAGCAGCGCCTGCCGGATCGCCGCCGCCGCCGCCGCGTCCACGCCCCACGTCGGCTGGTTCACCACCAGCACCTGCGGCGCCTGCAGGATCTCCCGCCCGATGACGAATTTCTGCAGGTTTCCCCCCGACAGCGACCGCGCCGCCGCCCCCGGCCCCGGCGTGCGCACGTCGAAGCCGCGGATCACCTCCTCGGCGAAGCCCCGCGCCTTGCCCCAGTCGAGAAAGCCCTTCCGGATCATCCCCTTGCGCACGCCGCCCGTCAGCAGCGCGTTCTCCGTCAGGCTCATGTCCGGTGCGCTGGCATGGCCGTTGCGCTCTTCCGGCGCGCAAAGGAGGCCAAGGCGCCGCCGCGCCGTCGGCCCCAGCCGACCCACCGGCGCGCCCTTCAGGCGCACCATTTCCGCCGCCGTCCGCATCTCCCCCGACAGCGCCAGCAGCAGCTCGTCCTGCCCGTTCCCGGCGACGCCGCCGATCCCCAGAACCTCGCCCGCCCGCACCTCGACGCTCACGTCCTTCAGCGCGGTCCCGAAGGGCCGCGGGCTTGCCGCCGTCAGCCCGTCCAGCTGCAGCACCACCTCGCCCGGCGCCTTCGCCGCCCGCGCCGGCCTGTGCAGCGCGCTGCCCACCATCATCTCCGCCATCTCCCGCGCCGACGCCTCGCGCGGGTCGCAGGTGGCGACGACCTCGCCGAGGCGCAGGATCGTCGCGTGTTCGCAGAGGGCGCGGATCTCCTCCAGCTTGTGGCTGATGTAGAGGATGGACGTACCCTCGCTGCGCAGCTTGCGCAGCGTCTCGAACAGGATCTCCACCTCCTGCGGGGTCAGGACGCTCGTCGGCTCGTCCATGATGAGGAGCCTGGGATCCTGCAGCAGGCATCGGACGATCTCCACCCGCTGCCGCTCCCCGGCGCTGAGGTCGCCGACGATCCGGCCGGGATCCAGCGGCAGGCCGTAGGTGTCGCTGACCTCGCGGATGCGCGCCGCCAGTTCGCCCATCGGCGGCGGATTCTCCATCCCCAGCGCCACGTTCTCGGCCACGTCCAGCGCGTCGAACAGCGAGAAGTGCTGGAACACCATCGCGACGCCCGCGGCCCGCGCGTCAGACGGCTTGCCCGGCGCGAAGGGCGCGCCCCGCCACGCCATCCGGCCCTCGTCGGGCTTCACCAGGCCGTAGATCGTCTTGACCAGGGTCGACTTGCCGGCGCCGTTCTCGCCCAGCAGGGCGTGGATCTCGCCGGGCCGGATGTCGAAGCTGACGCCCCTGTTGGCGACGACGCCGGGATAGGCCTTGGTCAGCCCCGAAAGGCGGAGCAATGGCTCCGTCATGCCGCGCCGTCCCCCTGTCGCACGTCCGTCCCCGCCGACCTCAGTAGCGCGGCCACCGTCCCCGCGGCAATGGCCTCGGGCCGCTTGCCGAGGGCCTTGTCGCCTATCGGACAGGCAATGCCCGAAATATGGGCGTCGTCATGGCCCAGTTGCCGGAGGCGGCTGCGGAACCGCGCCCACTTCGTGTCGGACCCGATGAGCCCGCACGAGGCAAAGCCCCGTCGCAGCAGCGCGTCGCACAGGGCGAGGTCGATGTCGTGGGAGTAGGTCATGATGAGGTGGTGCGCCTGCACCGGCGCCCGCGCGGCGAGCAGCGGCAGGTCCGCCGCCGGCAGCACCCGCGCCCGCCGGGCCGCCCACTCCGGGAACCGGTCGGCCGCCGTGTCGGCCCAGGTGATCCGCACGCGCGCCGGGGCCGCCCGGACGATCGCCCGCCCGACATGCCCCGCGCCCCAGAGCCACAGGTCGAGGCCCGGACCCGCGTCCTGCGCGGCCGGCAGCAACGGCACCGGATCCACCGCCCGCCGCTCCCGCGTGAAACGCAGCGTCACCGCTCCGCCGCAGCACTGGCCGAGGCCCGGCCCCAGCGGCCACGTCTCCTCCCGCTCCGCCGCGCCGTCCGACAGCATCGCCCGCGCCGTCTCCATCGCCCGCCATTCCAGGGCGCCGCCGCCGATCGTCCCCTCGGCCCCCTCGGCCGTCACCTTCATCGCCGTCCCGGCGTCCCGCGGAGTGGAGCCGCGGGTCCGCACGATCTCGACCCACAGCGCCCCGCTCATCCCCGAGCCCGCTTCACCGCCGCCAGCACCCGCTCCGCCGTCGCGGGCGCGTCGAGCGCCGGATAGTGCGGCCCGCACGCCGCGCAGGCGTCCGACAGCGCCAGGAACGCCGAGATGCCCAGCATGAACGGCGGCTCCCCCACCGCCTTGGAGCGGTAGATCGTCGCCTCCGGGTTCTCGCCGTCCCACAGCTCCACGTTGAAGACCGGCGGCCGGTCCGAGCAGGCGGGGATCTTGTAGGTCGACGGCGCGTGCGTCCGGAGCCGACCCTTGTCGTCCCAGACCAGCTCCTCCGTCGTCAGCCACCCGGCGCCCTGCACGTAGCCGCCCTCGATCTGCCCCCGGTCGATCGCCGGGTTCAGCGAGGCGCCCACGTCGTGCAGGATGTCGGCCCGCAGGATGCGGTTCTCGCCGGTCAGCGTGTCGATCGCCACCTCGGTCACCGCGCAGCCATGGGCGAAGTAGAAGAACGGCCGCCCCTGTCCGCGGATGCGGTCCCAGGCGAGGTCGGGCGTGCGGTAGAACCCCGTCGCCGACAGCGAGACGCGGTTTTCGTAACACAGCGTCGCCGCCTGGGCGAAGCTCATCGCCGCCTCGCCCACCCGCACCTCGCCGCCCTCGAAGACGACCGCCTCGGGCTTCGCCTGGTGCAGCCCCGCCAGGCACTCCGCCATCCGCTCCCGGATCGCGTCGCAGGCGGCCATCGCCGCCATGCCGTTGAGGTCCGTGCCCGAGGACGCCGCCGTGGCCGAGGTGTTCGGCACCTTCGCCGTGTCGGTCGCGGTGATCCGCACCTGCGCCACGTCCACCCCGAACCGCGCCGCCGCCACCTGCGCGACCTTCTGGAACAGGCCCTGTCCCATCTCGGTCCCGCCATGGTTCAGGTGGATCGACCCGTCCTGGTAGACGTGCACCAGCGCGCCGGCCTGGTTGAGGTGCGTGAGCGTGAAGGAAATCCCGAACTTCACCGGCGAGAAGCCGATCCCCCGCTTCAGGATCGGCGAGCGCTCGTTCCACGCCCGGATCGCCGCCCGCCGCCCGGCATAGTCGCAATCCGCCAGCAGCTTCGCCGTCATCCCGTTCAGCAGGAAGTCCTTCACCTCCATGCCATAGGGCGTGGTCTGCGGCTCCACCGGCCGCGCCACCGGCGAATGCTCCGCCCCGAACCGCTTGCCGGCCCCGGCGAGCGCGCCGCTCATGGCATGTCCCGACCCGGGGCTCCTATCTTGCTCCAAATACCTCTCGGGGGGGCTCGGCGCAGCCGAGCGGGGGGCAGACGGCCCCCCTCCGCCGCCGCCGCCCGCGCAATCGGCGTAGTAGTTGACCCGCCGCACCTCCACCGGGTCGATCCCGAGGACATGGGCGATCTCGTCCATCATCCGCTCGATCCCCAGAACCCCCTGCGGCCCGCCGAAGCCGCGATAGGCGGTGGCCGAGCACATGTTGGTCCGCAGCCGGTGCGAGGTGATGCGGCAAGCGGGCAGGTGGTAGGCGTTGTCGGCGTGCAGCATCGCCCGGTCGGCGACCGGCAGCGTCAGGTCCATCGACCAGCCGCCCCGCGTCACCTGCGTGAAGTCGATGCCCGCGATCCGCCCGCCGTCGTCGTAGCCGACGTCGTAGTCGATGCGGAAATCGTGGCGCTTGCCGGTGATCACCATGTCGTCGTCGCGGTCGTAGCGCATCTTGCACGCCCGGCCCGTCAGCTTCGCCGCCACCGCGCAGGCGACGGCGAGCGCGTTGCCCTGGCTCTCCTTGCCGCCGAAGCCGCCGCCCATCCGCCGGCATTCCGAGCGCACCATCGCCATCGGCAGGCCGAGGGCGTCGGCCACCTTGTGCTGGATCTCGGTCGGGTGCTGCGTGGACGTGACGACATGCATCGCGCCGCCGTCATCGGGGATCGCCAGCGCGGCCTGCCCTTCGAGGTAGAAGTGCTCCTGCCCGCCGATCTCGATCCGGCCCGTCAGGCGCCGCGGCGCCGCCGCGATGGCCGCGCCCGCGTCGCCCTTCTGCCAGACCCGCGGCTCGGCCTCGAACTCGGCCCCGGCGGCCAGCGTCTCGTCGTAGGAGAGGAGCGGCTCCATCTCCTCGTACTCCACCTTGCCGAGCCGCGCCGCCTTGCGGGCGGCGAGGTGGCTGGTGGCGATGACGAGGAACACCGCCTGCCCGGCGTAGAAGACCTCGCCCTCCGCCAGCAGTGGCTCGTCGTGGGCGCTGGGCGAGGTGTCGCAGGCGTTCGGCAGGTCCTCCCGCGTCAGCACCCGCACCACCCCGGGCGCGGCGCGCACCGCGGCGAGGTCCATCGCCTTGATCCGTCCGCGCGCGATGGGCGACAGGCCGAAGGCCAGGTGCAGCGTGCCGGCGGGGGCAGGGATGTCGTCCACGTATCGGGCGCGGCCGGTGACGTGGAGCGGGGCGCTGTCGTGGGGCAGGGGGGTGGCGACGCTCATGCCGTGATCTCCCGCACGTCGGTCGCCTGCCCCGACATGTCGGCGAAGTACCGGCGCAGCATGTTCCCCGCCGCCTCCAGCCGGTAGGCGGCGGAGGCGCGCATGTCGCTCATCGGCGCGAAGTCCTCGGCGAAGGCGGGCAGGGCCGCCGTCACCGTGTCTTCCGTCCACGGCCGTCCGGTCAGCGCCGCCTCGACGGCCGCCGCCCGCTTCGGGATGCCGGCCATGCCGCCGAAGGCGATCCGCGCCGCCGTCACGGTGCCGTTCTCCACGGCCAGATTGAACGCGCCGCAGACGGCCGAGATGTCCTGGTCGAAGCGCTTGGACAGCTTGTAGACCCGGAAGGCCGGGGCCGAGGCCGGCAGCGACACCGCCTCGACGAACTCGCCGGGGCGCCGATCCTGCCTGCCGTAGTCGAGGAAGAAGTCCTCGAGTCTCATCTCGCGCCTTTCGTCCCCCCGCCGCAGGTGCAGGGTCGCCCCCAGCGCGATCAGCGCCGGCGGGTTGTCCCCGATGGGCGAGCCGTTGGCGATGTTGCCGCCGATGGTGGCGGCGTTGCGCACCTGCTCGGACCCGTAGCGGCGGACCATCGCGGCGTAGCTCGGATGCGTCTCGCGCAGGACCGCAAGGACGTCGGTCATCGACACCATCGCGCCGAAGCGGATCGTCTCCGCCGTCCGCTCCACCCGCTTGAGGTCGGCGCAGCCGCCGAGGAAGGCGACGGAGCCGATGTCACGCAGCGACTTCGTCACCCACAGGCCGACATCGGTGGCCCCGGCGACCAGCACGGCGTCCGGGTTCTCGACATACCAGGCCGCCAGCGCGTCCGCGCTCTCCGGCCGGACCGCCTCCGACGCCTCGCCCGGGTCACCCTCGCGCGACGCGCCGGTCGCCGCCATCGGCGCCGTGTGGCCCCAGTCGCCGCCGGTGTCGGCGTAGCCGCCCGGCGCGTCGGGCGCGCCGCCCTCTGCGACGGAGGTCGCCGACCGCGCCTCCGGCGGCACGTCCCGCATCCAGTCCGGCGCCGGCTCTTCCGCCGCCGCCTCCGCCGCCCGCACGATGGGCGCGTAGCCGGTGCAGCGGCACAGGTTCCCCGCCAGCACGTCGTCCCAGTCGGTCCGCCCGTTCAGGTGCCCCACCGCCATCGAGACGACGAAGCCCGGCGTGCAGAAGCCGCACTGGCTCCCGTGTTCGGCGACCATCGCCCGCTGGACCGGGTGCATCTGCCCGTCGGGGGCCGAGATGCCCTCGACCGTCCGCACCGCGCGCCCCTCCAGCTGCGGCAGGAACAGGATGCAGGCGTTCAGCGCCCGCGCCCCGGCCTCGTCCGTCACCATGACCGTGCAGGCGCCGCAATCGCCCTCGTTGCACCCTTCCTTGGTGCCGGTGAGCCCGCGCTCCTCGCGCAGCCAGTCGAGCAGCGTCCGCGTCGGCGGCGCCTCGACCTCGCAAGGCTCCCCGTTCAGAGCAAACCTGATCCGCATTGGACGACCCGCCGCCTTACCCGAGTGAGGGGTCCTCCCGCGCGGTCGATGCGGCGTAGACCGCGGCGCCCCTGTCCCGGGGGCATGAAAGCGCGGCGGGGCGCGGTTGGCAAGGTTCGCCGGGCGGGGGAGACGCCGCCCGCCCGGCGACATGGCGTCAGAGGCCGGCCTCGGCCATCTCCTTCAGCTGGTCGGCGACCTGGCCCCAGCCGTCGTGGAAGCCCATTGCCTCGTGCTTCTTCATGTCCGCCTCGCTCGCGTGCAGCGCTGTCGCGGTGTAGCGGCATCCGGTCGCCGTCGCCTCGATCTCCATGATCGCGGTCAGCGGGAAGTCCATCTCGCCGGTCTTCACCGCATTGGGGCGGAAGCCGGGGCCGAGCGCGCTGGTCCAGGCGATCCGCTTCTCCGGCTCGGCGATCAGGACGCAACCGGCCGGCTCTTCCATGACTCCCATCTCGGGGATGTCCATCGCCAGAAGCCAGATGCCGCCGGGCGTCGGGTCCAGCTCCAGCTTCGTGATCGTCACCGGGCGCGGCGCGAACCACTGCTTCAGCAGCTCCGGCTCGGTCAGGCAGCGCCAGACGGTCGCGGGACTGGCCGCGATCTCGCGGCTGAGGGTCAGGTCGTAGGGCATCATGGCTCCTTGGGTGGGGATTCGGTTTCCAGCCGTTCGGCCAGCGCATCCAGCCGGTCGAGCCGCGCCTCCCAGATCCGGCGCTGGCGCTCGATCCAGCCTTCGGCGTCGGCCAGCGCCAGCGCCTCTATGTGGACCGTGCGCACCCGCCCGGCCTTTTCGGACCGGACGAGACCCGCGGCCTCCAGCACCTTGAGGTGCCGCAGGAACGTCGGCAGCGCGATGTCGTGCGGCGCGTGCAGCTCGCTGACCGGGGCGGGCCCGCGGACCAGCCGCTCGATCACCGCGCGGCGCGTCGGATCGGAGAGGGCGGAGTAGAAGGCATCGAGACTGTTAGTCATAAGGCTAGGTATCTCGATGTCGGGGCCTTGTCAAGATACCTAGTCGAACGGCTACCTATGGGGGCGACGCTGAGTAAGGAAAGCCTCACTGTGCGGCGAGGGGCCGCGGCCATAGAAGCCGCCATCCGAATTTCCGACAGGGAACGACATCTGAAATGGACCTCTATACCGCACTGAAATTCCTGCATGTCATGGCTGCCGTCGTCTGGGTTGGCGGGGGCCTGTGTTTCACCATCCTCACCATTCTCGCCGGCCGCGACGGCCGGCGCCTGCTGTCGCTGCTCGAGACGCTGGCGCCCCTCGGCCTCGTCATGATGCCGGCGAGCCTGACCGTGCTGCTGACCGGCGGCGCGCTCGTCTGGATCGGCGCCTGGGGCTTCCAGGCGTGGATCGTGCTGGCGCTGGCCGCGGCGCTGATCAGCTTCGTCATGGGCGCGACGATCCTGGGGCCGACGCTGAGCCGGATCGCGACCCTCAAGGCCGAGGGCGACGTCGTCGGCGCGCTGGCGCAGGCCGACCGGCTGGTCTGGCCGGGCCGAGCCGAGCAGGCGCTGTTCATCCTCGTGGTCTGCCTGATGGTCGCCAAGCCCGGCTGGGCCGAGATGCCCGCCATCGGCGCCCTGGCCGTCGCGCTGTTCGCCGGCGTGGTGCTGATCAATACCCGCGGTCCCCGGCCCACGCTGGCCTGAGGCGCGGCACTTGATGCGACGGCCCCGGGCAGCGATGTCCGGGGCCTTTGCTTTTTCCCGCGCCCTGCCGGCAACGCCTCTGCCCGGAATCAGCCGCGCGAGCGGCCCGGGCAGCGTCTGGCCGCCCCCCGGCCAGACGCTTCCTCGCCCCCTGCGAGACGATCGAGATCGTCCGGGGGACGCCGGATAAAGTGCGCCTACCACTGCGTCGGGGCGTCTGACCGCGGCCAGACGCCGCCCTCCGTCGATCCTAGACGGAGCCGAGGCGCCAAGCCGGACCCGCCCCGCCCACCGCCGGGTCGCGGTTGCCCCGGTCAGGGGACACAAGATACTGTGGCTCCATGGCCCAGCAGCCCCGATTCATCCACCTGCGCACCCACACCGAATATTCGCTCCTCGAAGGCGCGATCCCGGTGAAGAAGCTGCCCGAGATGGCGAAGACCGCGGGCATGCCCGCCGTCGCCGTGACCGACAGCGGCAACATGTTCTGTGCGCTGGAATTCTCGGAATACGCGTCGAAGGCCGGCATCCAGCCGATCCTCGGCTGCCAAGTCCCGCTGCGCTACCTGACGCCGGAGCCGGGCAAGCGGCCGGACCTGCCCGCCGGCCTCGTCCTCCTCGCCCAGTCCGAGCGGGGGTACGAGAACCTGATGAAGCTAAACTCGGCGCTGTACCTGACCGAGAGCGACGAGATTCCGCAGGTCACGCTCGACGACCTCGCCGCCCATGCCGACGGCCTGATCTGCCTCACCGGCGGCCCCGACGGCCCGGTCGGCCGCCTGCTCCGCGCCGGCCAGCGCCCGAAGGCCGAGGCGCTGGTGCGGCGCCTGTCGGAGATCTACCCCCAGCGCCTCTATGTGGAGCTGCAGCGCCATCCCGGCGAGGCCGGCCTGCCGCCCGCCGAGAAGGCCAGCGAGCGCGGCCACGTCGAGATCGCCTACGACATGGACCTGCCGCTGGTCGCCACCAACGACTGCTACTTCCCCAAGCCCGACCTCTACGAGGCGCACGACGCGCTGCTCTGCATCGCCGAGGGCTCTTACGTCGACCAGCAGGAGCCGCGCCGCCGCCTGACGCCGCAGCACTACTTCAAGAGCGCGCAGGAGATGGCGACCCTGTTCGCCGACCTGCCCGAGGCGCTGGAGAATACCGTCGAGATCGCCCGCCGCTGCGCCTACAAGGCCGAGAAGCGCAAGCCGATCCTGCCCAAGTTCGCCGACGACGAGGTGGAGGAGCTGCGCCGGCAGGCGAAGGAGGGCCTCGACGCGCGGCTGAAGGTGATCGACGCCGCCGCCCCGCGAGAGGAGTACGACGCGCGGCTGGAGTTCGAGCTCGGCATCATCGAGGGGATGGGCTTTCCCGGCTACTTCCTGATCGTCGCCGACTTCATCAAGTGGGCCAAGGACCACGACATCCCCGTCGGCCCCGGCCGCGGCTCCGGCGCCGGATCGCTCGTCGCCTATGCGCTGACCATCACCGACCTCGACCCCTTGCGCTACTCGCTCCTGTTCGAGCGGTTCCTGAACCCCGAACGGGTGTCGATGCCCGACTTCGACATCGACTTCTGCATGGACCGCCGGGAAGAGGTGATCCGCTACGTGCAGGAGAAGTACGGCCGCGAGAAGGTGGGACAGATCATCACCTTCGGCGCGCTGTTGTCCAAGGCCGCGGTGCGCGACGTCGGGCGCGTGCTGCAGATGCCCTACGGGCAGGTGGACCGCCTGTCGAAGATGATCCCGGTGGAGGGGGTCAAGCCCGTCTCCATCGGCAAGGCGCTGGCCGACGAGCCGCGCCTGCGGGAGGAAACGCGCGAGACCGAGCAGGACCGCCGCGAGGGGCGCCGCAACCCCGCCGCGCGGCTGTTCGAATATGCCGAGAAGATCGAGGGGCTGCTCCGCAACGCCTCCACCCACGCCGCGGGCGTGGTCATCGGCGACCGGCCGCTGGATGCGCTGGTCCCGCTCTACCGCGACCCGCGCTCGGACATGCCGGCGACGCAGTTCAACATGAAGTGGGTGGAGCAGGCGGGGCTGGTGAAGTTCGACTTCCTCGGCCTCAAGACGCTGACCGTCATCCAGAACGCCGTCGACCTGATCCTGAAATCCGGCCGCCCCCTGCACCAGGCGGCGGACGGCACGGTCCTCTACACCCCCGCGCCGGGGGCCGAGAACCAGATGAACCTGATCCCGCTGGACGACGAGAAAAGCTACCGCCTCTACTCGAAGGCCAAGACCGTCGCGGTGTTCCAGGTGGAATCGTCGGGCATGATGGATGCGCTCAAGCGCATGAAGCCGACCTGCATCGAGGACATCGTCGCGCTGGTGGCGCTCTACCGCCCCGGCCCGATGGAGAACATCCCGGTCTACTGCGAGGTGAAGAACGGCCTGCGGGAACGGGAATCCATCCACCCGCTGATCGACCACATCCTGGAAGAGACGCAAGGGATCATCGTCTACCAGGAACAGGTGATGCAGATCGCGCAGGAGATGGCGGGCTATTCGCTCGGCGGCGCCGACCTGCTGCGCCGGGCGATGGGCAAGAAGATCGCCGAGGAGATGGCCAAGGAGCGCCCCAAGTTCGAGGCCGGCGCGATGGCGAACGGCGTCGACAAGCAGAAGGCGTCCGAGGTCTTCGACCTTCTGGAGAAGTTCGCCAACTACGGCTTCAACAAGTCCCACGCCGCCGCCTATGCCGTGGTCAGCTACCAGACGGCCTGGCTCAAGGCGAACCACCCGGTCGAGTTCATGGCCGGCGTGATGAACTGCGATATCCATCTGACCGACAAGCTGGGCGTCTACTTCCAGGAGGTCCGCAAGGGCCTCGGCATCGAGGTGATCCCGCCGTGCGTGAACCGGTCGCAGGCGACGTTCGACGTGGTGGACGGCAAGCTGGTCTACGCGCTCGGCGCGCTGAAGAACGTCGGCGTCGACGCGATGCGGCTGGTGGTCGAGGGCCGCGACGGCCACAGCGACACCCGTCCCGGGCTCGACCCGGGACCTCGCGCAAACGAGGGTGCCCGGTCCGGCGAGGCCCCGGGTCAAGCCCGGGGCGGTTCGAGCGAGACGGCGGGTGCAGGGACCGCCCGTCCCGGGCCTGACCCGGGACCTCGCGCAAACGGAAGCGCCCGGCCGGGCGAGGCCCCGGGTCAGGCCCGGAGCGGGTCGTCGAAACCGTTCGTGAACCTCTTCGACTTCGCCCGCCGGGTGGACCTCAAGCGCGTCGGCAAGCGCCCGCTGGAGATGCTGGCGCGGGCCGGCGCCTTCGACCAGCTCGACCGCAACCGGCGGCGGGTGTTCGATTCGCTCGACCAGCTGGTCGCCTATTCCGCCGCCGTCCACGAGCAGCGCCAGTCCTCGCAGGTCTCGCTGTTCGGCGAGGGCGGCGACGACCTGCCCGAGCCGCGCCTGTCGGCCGCCGCCGACTGGCTCCCGGCCGAGCGGCTGGCCGAGGAATTCACGGCGATCGGCTTCTACCTGTCGGGCCACCCTCTCGACGACTACCTGCCGGCGCTGAAGCGGCGGGACGTGTCGACCCTCGACGAGGTGACGGCCAAGGCCGAGCGCAGCCCCTGCATCGCCAAGATGGCCGGCACCGTCGCGGGGAGGCAGGAGCGCAAGTCGGCCCGCGGCAACCGCTTCGCCTTCGTCCAGCTGTCGGACCCGACGGGGCAGTACGAGGTGACCGTCTTCTCCGACACGCTGGAGGCGTCGCGCGATCATCTCGAGACCGGATCGCAGGTGATCCTGACCGTGGAGGCGAACATGGAGGCCGACCAGCTGAAGCTGCTCGCGCGGTCGATCGCGCCGATCGACAGCGTGGTGGCGAGCGGCGAGAGCGCGGGCCTGCGCGTCTTCGTGGAGGAGCCGGCGGCCGTCGGCCCGGTGGCGCAGCTGTTGCAGAAGGCGGCGAAGGACGGGCTGAAGGGCGGGCGCGGGCCGATCTACTTCTGCCTGATGGGCGAGGGCCTGCCGGGCGAGGTGGAGCTCGACTGTGGCAGCACCTTCCCGGTCACGCCGCAGATCAAGGGCGCGCTGCGCAGCCTGCAGGGCGTGGTCGAGGTCGAGGACCTCTGACCGGATCCCGATGCAGACGATCCTGATCGCGATCCTCGCCACCCTCGCCCTGGTGGCCGTCTTTCTCGTGCTGCTCGGCCGGCGGATCTGGAGTCTGCCGGACCTGTCGCGCCGGATCGACCCGCCGCCCGCCCCGGTGCCCGAGGGCGGCGCGCTGGCCGAGGCGTTCGGCGCCGCCATCGCCGCCCATCCCGGCCGGTCCGGCGTCATGCCGATCCCCGGCGGCCCCGGCGCCTTCGCCCTGCGGGTGGCCCTGATCCGTGCGGCGGCGCGGCGGCTGGACGTGCAATACTACATCTGGCAGCGCGACGTGACCGGCCTTCTCCTGCTGGACGAACTGCGCAAGGCGGCCGACCGCGGCGTCAGCGTCCGCCTCCTGATCGACGACAACGGCATCCCGGCGCTGGACGACCTGCTGGCCGAGCTGGACGCCCAGCCGAACGCCGAGGTGCGTCTCTTCAACCCGTTCGTCCTGCGGCGGCCCAAGGCGCTGAACTACCTGTTCGACTTCCCCCGCCTGAACCGGCGGATGCACAACAAGTCGCTGACAGCGGACGGCATCGCCACCATCGTCGGCGGCCGCAACATCGGCGACATCTACTTCGGCCACGGCGAGGCGCATTACCGCGACCTCGACGCGCTCGCCGTCGGGGAGGGCGCGGCCGAGACGGCGCACGATTTCCAGCGCTACTGGACCTCGGCGTCGGCCTATCCCGCCGGCTGGCTGCTGGCGCCGCCGCGGCTCGGCAGCCTCGACTCCGCGTTGGTGCCGTACCGCGCGGGGGGCGAGGTGGCGCGCCTCCTGGCCGAGGTCGAGGCACGGGGGCCGATGGACGCGATCCTGAAGGGCGAGCTGCCCCTCGACTGGTGCCGCGTCGACCTCGTCAGCGACGATCCCAGGAAGGCGCTGGGCGACGGCAAGGATCCGTCGCGCCTGCTCGACCGGCTGATCGAGGGACGGGTCGCGCCGAAGCGGTCGCTCACCCTCATCTCGGCCTACTTCGTGCCCGAGCGGCGCGGCGCGGCCTACCTGATCTCGCTGGCGCGGGCCGGGGTCAGGGTCCGGGTCCTGACCAACGCGCTGGAATCGACGGACGTCACGCTCGTCCATTCCGGCTACATCCGCTACCGCCGCGCGCTCGCCCGCGCCGGCGTGCAGCTGTTCGAGCTGCGGCCCGTCCTCGGGCGCGAGGAGGCGCGGCGCGTCGACACCCGCCTGATCGGCAAGGGCACGGCCAGCCTGCATGCCAAATCCTTCTCGGCCGACGGGGCGCGGGTCTTCATCGGGTCCTACAATTTCGACCAGCGCTCGCTGAACCTGAACTGCGAAAACGGGGTGCTGATCGAGAGTGAGCGCCTTGCGGCGGTGCTGGAGGAGCGGTTCGACAGCGAGATCCGCCCGCTGGCGTGGGAGGTAACGGCGGCGCCGGGCGGCGGGCTGACCTGGACCGGCTCGGATGGGGCGGTCTGGCGGCACGATCCGGGCACCCGCGCCGGCACCCGCCTGCTGGTCCGCGCGGCAAGCCGCCTGCCGATCGCCTGGCTGCTGTAGACGGATTCGACCGCGCCGCCGGCCCGTGCTATCTGCTCGCCGATCCGAGGGGGATGCGAGATGATGATGAGAACCGGTCTGGCGGCGCTCTGCGCCGTGACGCTTGGCGCCTGTTCCGGCGCGGTGTCGCCGAACGTGGCAGGCCTGGCGATGACTCTCGTGGCCGTGGCACCGGGGCAGAACCTGCCCTACGGCGAGTTCGCCACCTCCTGCGAGACGCCGGACGCGGACCTCGGCACGCGGATCGCCACGGCGGCGGGGTTCGAGCTGTACGACACGCAGCCGCAATCGACGACGCTGCGGACCCACTACCTTACCGGGTTCAACGACGGCTGCCCCCGGCAGTTCACCGCCGCGCTCGCGCTGTTCGGCGACGTCGCGACGCACGAGGCGCTGCGCTACGGCGACGGCGGCGGCGCGTTCACGCCGACGGACGCGGCCTACGAGCAGGTCCGCGGCTGCGGCAGCGCCGGGCAGGCCTGCGAGTCGGGCCTGGAGGGCGTGGCGCAGCAGACGGCGTTCCTGACGGTCTACCGCGCCTTCGGCTCGTCCGGCGACTGGGCCGACGTCCTGCTCTCGGGCGGCGAGATCGTGGCGATGGACTTCGAGAACTAGGCTCTCACCAGTGCGGCGGCGGCGTGATCGGCGTGTCCTGCGCCACCTCCCGCTCGGCCTCCCGCTCCATCAGCACCTGCACCCGCCGCGTCAGCGCCGCGATCTCGCGCTCCTGCCGGGCCACGACGTCGCTGAGGTCGTCGCAGGTGCGCGTCAGGTGCGCGATCTTCTCTTCGATGTGTCGGATATCGGTCATGCCGCGGAGGTAGGAAACGTGACCGGCGCTGCCAAGGGGGGGGCGGATGCCGGCGAACCGGAACACCCGCCCCGGGCCTGACCCGGGGCCCCGCGCGATCGGAGCGCCCGGCCCGGCCGAGGTCCCGGGTCAGGCCCGGGACGCGCCACTCTACGCCGCCGGGTCGAAGGCCGGGGGCAGGTCGCCCAGCTCCTTCGCCCGCGCGACCGCACCTGCGATGTCGGCGTCGAGCAGGCCGGCGAGCTGTTCGAAGCTGTCGATGACGAAGTAGACCGGCTGCACGATGTCGATGCGGTAGGGCGTGCGCAGCACCTCCATCAGGTCGAAGTCGCGCATCTCGGCCCGGCCGGAGAAGGCGTTCTCCAGCTCGGACGGCGACGAGGCGAGGCCGGCGCCGTAGGCGCGCAGGCCCTCGTCCGTGCGGATCATGCCGAACTCGACGGTGAACCAGAACAGGCGGAACATCTGCCAGTTCATGCCCCTGGGCAGCGACAGCGCAGTCTGGCCGAACCGCTCGACGAAGTCGGCGTAGGGACGGTTCGTCAGCAGCGGGCAGTGGCCGAACACCTCGTGGAAGAGGTCCGGCTCCTCGATGTAGTCCATCTCCTCGCGGCGGCGCAGGAACGTCGCGATCGGGAACTTCCGCTGGGCGAGCAGGCCGAAGAACTGCTTCGGCGGGATGATCGCCGGCACGCCCTCGACGCCGGCGCCGGTCAGCGCGGCGAGACGGGGGTCGATGTCGGCGACCTGCGGGACGCGGGCGTTGGTGAGGCCGAGCTTCTTCACGCCGTCCAGGTAGTCCGGCGTCATCCGGCCGGGCAGGGTGGTCATCTGGCGGTCGAACAGCTCGCCCCAGACGGCATCCTCGTCCGGCGTGTAGGCGTAGCGGCCGTCGGGACCGGCGTCCTTCGAGCGGTAGGCGGTGTCCTTGGCCATGGCGGGTCTCCTCTCGCCGTTCAATGTGGCCCCCGGGCAGGAAGATTTCTTGCCGGATCGTGCGGATGGGGGCAGTCTGTGGAGCAGACATTTCGTTGAAGGCCGCATTGTGAAACTGACCGATCCCGAGCGTGCGCTCCTGAAGGAGCTGCAATCCGACGCGTCACAGCCCGTGGCGGAGCTGGGCCGGCGGGCCGGCATGGCTGCCTCGACCGCGTGGCGCAAGCTGAACGAGTTCCAGGAGGCGGGGCTGATCCGGGCACGGGTGGCGCTGCTGGACCCGAAGAAGGCGGGCGCGGGGCTCTGCGTGTTCGCCCAGGTGACGCTGGAGGACCATTCCGAGGAGGCGCTGGCCGGCCTCGCCCGGATCGTCGAGACCCATCCCGAGATCATGGAGGCGCACGCAATGGCGGGGACGGCGGACTACATGCTGAAGATCCGCTGCGCCGACGTCGAGGCGTACGAGCGGTTCATGACCCACGCCCTCCTGCGCGCGCCGCACGTGCGCTCGGTCGTGTCCGCGTTCTCGCTGCGGCAGATGAAGTACACGACGGCGCTGCCGCTCTGATCCGGCGGAGCGCCTTGCGGCGCATTTTCCTTGCGTTCGGGGGGCGTCCCGCCCCCGTCCGGCCTGAGGGGCCGGACTCCCCCTGGGGATATTTATGGCTCGGTGAGAGGGACAAGGGGAGCGGCGGACCGGGAGGTGCCTCGGGCCCGCCCGCCCCGCCGCCGAGAGGACGACGGGTCCCCTCTCACGTCGCACGGTCATCGGCTTCCCAGCCTGTACCGCGTCGCCAGCGTGCCGCATTAACCTTAACGCGCCCCTAATTTCCTCTCACCGAGCCATAAATATCCTCGGGGGGGGGTGTGCGCCAGCACGCGGGGGGCAGAAGGCCCCCCTCCGACAGCAGCCACCGGCGCTCCGCTTGGAGGACAGCCCGCCGCCCCGCGCTTGCCGCCCCGCCGCCGCTGCGGTAGAGCCGCCCGCGACCTCACCAGACGCAGCCGGGAGCCCGCCTGATGGCCAAGGACAAGGGACCGCGCCGCCCCCGGGCCGAGACGCCCAAGGGGTTTCGCGACTATTTCGGTGCCGAGGTGACCGAGCGCGCGGCGATGCTGTCGACCATCGCGGGCGTCTACCACCGCTACGGCTTCGACGCGCTGGAGACGAGCGGCGTCGAGACGGTGGAGGCGCTGGGCAAGTTCCTGCCCGACGTGGACCGCCCGAACGAGGGCGTCTTCGCCTGGCAGGAGGACGAGGGCGCGGAGAAGGCCGGCGACTGGCTGGCGCTGCGCTACGACCTGACCGCGCCGCTGGCGCGGGTCTTCGCGCAGCATCGCAACGATCTGCCGACGCCCTACCGGCGCTACGCGATGGGGCCGGTCTGGCGGAACGAGAAGCCGGGGCCGGGGCGGTTCCGGCAGTTCTACCAGTGCGACGCCGATACGGTGGGCACCGCGTCCGTCGCGGCGGACGCCGAGATCTGCATGATGCTGTGCGACACGCTGGAAGAGGTCGGCATCCCGCGCGGCGACTACGTGGTGAAGGTGAACAACCGCAAGGTCCTGAACGGGGTGATGGAGGTCGCAGGCCTCGGCGGCGAGGACAGGGCGAATGAGCGCGGCATCGTGCTGCGCGCCATCGACAAGCTGGACCGGCTGGGCCCGAAGGGCGTGCGGGCGCTGCTGGGCGAGGGGCGCACGGACGAGAGCGGGGATTTCACCAAAGGTGCGGGTCTGGGGGACGAACAGGCCGATCTGCTATTTCGCTTCATCGATGCCAGCGATGACGTCAGGCGCCTGAACACCGGTGAAGTCATCAATCGAGATCAACCGATCTACGGTGCCTCAATTCTCGACTGGAACAGGAAGATACTCGAGTCACTCGGGAGGCTTGTAGCGGATAGCAAGGAGGGTACCGCCGGCGTAAGCGAACTCCTTGAAATTGTAGGCTACGCTGAAAACCAGGGCTATTCAGAAAAGCAAATCTCGGTCGACCCCTCCGTCGTCCGCGGCCTCGGCTACTACACCGGACCCGTGTTCGAGGCCGAGCTGACCTTCGAGATCGCGGACGAGAAGGGGCGGCCGCAGCGGTTCGGCTCGGTCGCGGGCGGGGGGCGGTACGACGACCTCGTGAAGCGCTTCACCGGGCAGGAGGTGCCGGCGACGGGCGTGTCGATCGGCGTCGACCGGCTGCTCGCCGCGCTGCGCGCCAAGGGGCGGATCGGGGGCGCGGCGGCGCGGGGGCCGGTCATCGTGACGGTGATGGACCGGGAGCGGATGGCTGACTATCTCGCCATGGCGGCGGAGTTGCGGAGCGCGGGCGTCCGGGCCGAAGTGTACCTCGGCAACCCCAAGAACTTCGGCAACCAGCTGAAATACGCGGACCGGCGCGGCAGCCCGGCGGCGGTGATCGCCGGCAGCCAGGAGTTCGAGCGCGGCGTGGTGCAGGTGAAGGACCTTGTCCTCGGCGCGCGGATCGCGGCCGACGCGTCCCTGGAGGAGTGGAAGGAGAACCCCTCCCAGGTCGAGGTGCCGCGCGGCGACCTCGTCGCCACCGTCCGGGCGATGCTGGACCGGTGACCGCCGCCCCCACCCCTGACCTGCGCGCCGAGGCGGCGCGGCTGTCGGTGCATTTCCGCGCCGCCGGGGCGCAGCCCGTCGAGGCGGCGATCCTGCAGCCGGCCGACGTCCTTCTCGACCTCTACGGCGAGGATATCCGCGCGCGGGCCTACGTCACTGCCGATCCGCTGCGGGGCGAGATGATGCTGCGCCCCGACTTCACCGTGCCGGTGGTGCAGATGCACATGGAGAGCGGCGCCGACCCCGCCCGCTACACCTATGCCGGCGAGGTGTTCCGGCGGCAGGAGGTCGACGAAGCCCGGGCCAACGAATACGTCCAGGTGGGCTTCGAGCTGTTCGGCGGCGACGATCCGGCCGAGGCCGACGCCGAGGTCTTCGCCACCGTCGCGGGCGCGCTGTCGGGCCTCGGCCTGACGGGTGCGATCGGCGATGTCGGCCTGCTGATCGCGGCCGTGCGGGGCCTGCGGACCACCGAGGCGCGCAAGGCCGCGCTGCTGCGGCACATCTGGCGGCCGCGGCGCTTCCGGGCGCTGCTCGACCGGTTCGGAGGGCGCGGCGCGGTGCCGCCGAGCCGGGTGCGCCTGCTCGGCCTCGGCGACCCGTTCGACGGGGCCGGTCCCGACATCGGCAAGCGCTCGCGGGCCGAGGTGGAGGCGCGGATCGCCGCCCTGCGCGAGGATGCCGCCGCGCCGCCCTTGTCGGACGAGGAGCGCGCGCTGCTGGACGAGATGGTGGCGATCCGGGCGCCGGCGCCCGACGCGCTCAGCCACCTGCGCGACCTCGCCGTCGACCTGCCGGCGACGCGGCCCGCGGTGGCGCGGATGGCGGCCCGGCTGGACGCGATGGCCCGGCGCGGCATCGACGTGGGCACCCTGCAGTTCGAGGGCAGCTACGGGCGCACGGCGCTGGAATACTACGACGGCTTCGTCTTCGGCCTCGTCGCCGAGGGCCGGCCGGAGCTGCCGCCGGTGGCGACCGGCGGGCGCTATGACGCGCTGACGAAGGTGCTGGGGCAGGGGCGGTCCGTTCCCGCGGTGGGCGGCGTGATCCGGCCCGACCTCGCGCTGGTGGCGGGGGGCGGCGCATGATCCGGCTGGGCGTGCCGTCCAAGGGGCGGCTGATGGACAAGACCGTCGCCTGGTTCGGCGAGCGCGGCATCGGCCTGCGCCGCGCCGGGTCCGAGCGCGACTATGCCGCCGTCGCCGAGGGGATCGACGGGCTGGAGCTGATCCTGCTGTCCGCCGGCGAGATCCCGCGCGAGCTGGCGGCCGGGCGGCTGCATCTCGGCGTCACCGGCTCGGACCTGGTGCACGAGAAGGTGCCGCTGTGGGAGCTGCGGCTGACCGAGCTGGCGCCGATGGGCTTCGGCCGGGCCGACCTCGTCGTCGCGGTGCCGCAGGCCTGGGTGGATGTCGACACGCTCGACGACCTCGACGCCGCCGCCGCCGCCTTCCGCCACCGCCACGGCCACCGCCTGCGGATCGCGACCAAGTACCACCGCCTGGTGCGCGAGTTCCTGCGCGAGCACGGGGTCGCCGACTACGCCCTCGTCGACAGCCAGGGCGCCACCGAGGGCACCGTCGGGGCCGAGACGGCCGAGGCGATCGCCGACATCACCTCCACCGGCGAGACGCTGCGCGCGAACGGCCTCAAGATCCTCGCCGACGGGATGATCCATTCCAGCCAGGCGACGCTGTGGCAGTCGCGCACGGCGGACTGGACCGACGAAGGACGGCGCACGCTCAAGGAGCTTGTGACGCGCCTCGGGGTGCAGTGAGCCGTCGGCCGCTCACGCGCAGGTGAGCCGGCCGTCACATGCGGGAACGTTCTACTTCCTCCGGCATTGTCAGCGCGATGGACCGGCAGGGGCCGGCCGCCTGAAGGAGAGTAAAGATGACCCATGTGACCAAGTTCGCCGCGGCCTTCGGCCTGGCCCTGACCCTCGGTGGCGCCGCGTTCGCGCAGCAGGACGACGGCAACGTCGAGGCGCTGGACCTCGTCGGCGTGGACTGCGGCGACTTCCTGGAAGCGGAAGCCTCGACGCAGACCGACTACGCCGAATCGCTCGGCGTCGACATGGCGGCGATGGTCGAGCTGCCGGACGACGCGATCGGCGACGTGGACACCATCAACGACAACGTCCGCGCCATCGCCGCGGCCTGCGAGGGCCACGAGGAAGTGGAACTCCTGGACCTCGAGACGGTGGTCGTGGAGATGAACGGGATGGACTCCACCGAGTCCAACTGATTTCCCGATCCTGACGACGATGAAGGGCCCCTTCGGGGGTCCTTTTTCGTGTCTACAGCAGGCCCATCTCCTCCAGCGCCTTCGACAGGCCGGGCGGCAGGGGCTCTTCCTGCTCGCGGCCGGGCGGCAGATCGGGCGGGGCGTCGGCCGGGGCCAGGTAGCGCCAGCCCTGGAACGGGCGGCGCGGGACCGACGCGGTGCGATGCAGTTCGGGATCGAGGACGAGGGCGCAGCGCAGGATGCCGTCGCCGCCCCGCTGCTCCTCCAGCCCCACGATCCGCTGCCGGCAGAGGATCAGCCCCTTGATCACCCAGTAGATCGACCCGCCGGCCAGCACCTCGTCGCCGCGCTTGGGCCACATGCGGGTGACGTGGCGGTTCAGGCCGTCGGCGGACTGCGCCCGGCGCGACGCCTGCCAGCGGGCTAGGTCCGCCACGTCGTCGGTGCCGACGGACAGTTTCATCAGGTTGACGTAGCCTGCTGACCCCACGACTGCCCTTCCGTTCTTCTTTTGCCCCTATATCTGGTGTAGGGTAGGTCTCCGCCTCCGATTCTTCCAGCACCCGGGCCGTCACGATGTCGAAAGACCACGCCATGAGCCGTTTCGCCGCGCCCATCGCCGAGCAGATCTGGGACATGAAGTACCGGTTCAAGCAGCCGGACGGCACGCCGCTGGACGAAACGGTGGAGGACAGCTGGCGCCGCGTCGCCCGCGCGCTGGCGTCGGTGGAGGCCGACCCCGCCGCGTGGGAGGGCCGGTTCTACGCCGCGCTCGAGGATTTCCGCTTCCTCCCCGCCGGCCGCATCCTCGCCGGCGCGGGCACGGCGCGGACGGTGACGCTGTTCAACTGCTTCGTCATGGGGACGATTCCGGACAGCATGGGCGGCATCTTCGACGCGCTGAAGGAAGCGGCGCTGACGATGCAGCAGGGCGGCGGCATCGGCTACGACTTCTCCACCCTGCGGCCCAAGGGCGCGGCGGTCCACGGCGTCGGCGCGGACGCTAGCGGGCCGCTGTCGTTCATGGACGTCTGGGACGCGATGTGCCGCACCATCATGTCCGCCGGCAGCCGCCGCGGCGCGATGATGGCGACGCTGCGCTGCGACCATCCCGACATCGAGGCCTTCGTCGCCGCCAAGTCCGACCCCGCCCGCCTGCGCATGTTCAACATGAGCGTGCTGGTGACGGACCCGTTCATGGAAGCGGTGAAGGCCGACGCCGACTGGCCCCTCGTCTTCGGCCGCGAGACCTACCGCACGATCCGCGCCCGCGCCCTGTGGGACGCGATCATGCAGGCGACCTACGACTACGCAGAGCCGGGCGTGATCTTCATCGACCGCATCAACGCGATGAACAACCTCGCCTATGCCGAGACCATCGCGGCCACCAATCCTTGCGGCGAGCAGCCGCTGCCGCCCTATGGCGCGTGTCTCCTGGGGTCGGTCAACCTCGCCCGGCTGGTGAACGACCCGTTCGGCGCGGAGGCGGAGCTGGACGAGGCGGCGCTGGACGAGCTGGTCGCGGTGGCGGTCAGGATGATGGACAACACCGTCGACGCCAGCCGCTTCCCGCTGCCCGAGCAGCGGGCCGAGGCGCAGGCCAAGCGGCGGATCGGGCTCGGCGTGACCGGCCTCGCCGACGCGCTGGCGATGGTCGGGCTGCGCTACGGGTCGGACGAGGCGGTGGCGCGGACGGGGGAGTGGATGCGGCGGATCGCGCGGGCGGCGTACCTGGCCAGCGCGGAGATCGCGAAGGAGAAGGGCGCCTTCCCGCTGTTCGACGCGGACGCCTACCTTTCTTCCGGCACGATGCAGAAGATGGACGAGGACGTGCGCGCCGCGATCCGCGAGGGCGGCATCCGCAACGCGCTCCTCACCTCGGTCGCGCCGACCGGGACGATCTCGCTCTATGCCGGCAACGTCTCGTCGGGGATCGAGCCGATCTTCGCCACCGCCTACACCCGCAAGGTGCTTCAGCGCGACGGCACGAGGACCGAGGAGGAGGTCGTGGACTACGCCGTGCAGATGTGGCGCGACACGCACGGCGAGGCGGACCTGCCCGCCCATGTCGTGGACGCCCAGACGCTCGCGCCCGAGGATCACGTCCGGATGCAGGCCGCCGCGCAGGAATGGGTGGATTCGTCCATCTCCAAGACGATCAACGTCCCCGCCGACATCTCGTTCGAGCGGTTCAAGGACGTCTACATGCTGGCCTGGGACACCGGCTGCAAGGGCTGCACGACCTATCGCCCGAACGAGGTGACGGGGAGCGTGCTGTCGCTGGCGCCGAAGCCCGAGACGGCCACCGCGCCAGCCTCGGAGGTCGTCGCCGACACCCATGCCGGCGATCTGATCTACGCGCCCGAGCCCGAACCGATCGACCGCCCGACCGAGCTGGAGGGCGCGACCTACAAGCTGAAATGGCCGGACAGCGAGCACGCGATCTACATTACCGTCAATGACATCGTCGTCGGCGGCCGGCGCCGGCCGTTCGAGATCTTCATCAACTCCAAGAACATGGAGCATTTCGCCTGGACCGTGGCGCTGACCCGGATGATCAGCGCGGTGTTCCGGCGCGGCGGCGACGTGTCGTTCGTGGTGGAGGAGCTGAAGGCCGTCTTCGACCCCCGCGGCGGGGCGTGGATGGGCGGCAAGTACGTGCCCTCGATCTTGGCCGCGATCGGCGGCGTGATCGAGACGCACCTCGTCGCCATCGGCTTCCTCGCGTCCGAGGGGGCGGGCCTGAAGGCCGACCCCCACGCCGAGGTCACGCCGCTCGGCCGGCGCCCGTCCGCGGCTTGCCCGTCCTGCGGCTCCTTCGACGTGCGCATGGTCGAGGGCTGCCTGACCTGTAGCAACTGCGGCTATTCGCGCTGCGGGTGAGGGCCGGCTTCAGGCTACTACTTCTTCTTCCCCGCTCAGCCGGGCGTCCCACGACTGGCCCGCCCCGGCCCTCGAGCCGGAGCCACCGGCAGCGTGGCGTGCATCGATCGGCGAGGTCCCGGGTCAGGCCCGGGACGGGATCGCCCCGGCTTCAAGGTACGGCCCCCGCCGGGGCAACCGGCTCCGCCCCGGGCACCGCGGCGACCAGTCCAGCATGCCCGGCCCGTCAGGTGGCGAGCACGTTCCGGAACTGCCAGGGGTCGCTGTCGTCGATGTCCTCGGGAAAGTGCTCCCACCGGTCCTGCAGGGGCGTCCAGTCGGTATAGTGCGCCTCGACCGGGCCGAGGTAGGGGCGCTGCACCTCGAGGCACCTGGCGTGGTCCATCTCGTCGGTCTCGACGATGCCGGCGCCGGGGTTCTCCAGCGCCCAGACCATGCCGGCCAGAACCGCCGACGTCACCTGCAGGCCGGTCGCGTTCTGGTAGGGGGCGAGGTCCTTCGTCGCCTCGTTCGACAGGCGCGAGCCGAACCACAGCGCGTTCTTCTCGTGGCCGTAGAGAAGCACGCCGAGCTCGTCGATGCCCTCGACGATCTCGTCCACGTCCAGGATCTCGTGCACCGTCTGCTGCCGGCCGGAACCGAACATCTCGTGCAGCGACAGGACGGCGTCGTCGCAGGGGTGGTAGGCGTAGTGGCAGGTCGGCCGGAACTCCGGTGCTCCGGCCTCCCCCACGGTGTAGTAGTCCGCGATCGAGATCGCCTCGTTGTGAGTGACGAGAAAGCCGAACTGCGGCCCCGGCGTCGGGCACCAGGTGTGGACGCGAGTGATCGCGCCCGGCCGCTCCAGCCAGATCGCGCTGCGGCAGCCGGTGTCGTGGCGGTGGCCGTTCTCGGGGAACCACGTCTCGTGCGTGCCCCAGCCCAGCTCGGCGGGCTGGAAGCCCTCGGCGATGAAGCCCTCGACCGACCAGGTGTTGACGAACGTGCCCCGCGGCCGCGGCCGGCGGCGGACCTGGGTGTCGCGCTCGGCGATGTGGACGCCCTTGACGCCGAGGGACTGCATCAGCCGCGCCCAGCCGGCGCGGTCGGTCGGCGCCGCCGCGTCGCGGCCGGTGTCGCGGGCCAGCGTCAGCAGCGCCTCCTTCACGAACCACGAGACCATGCCGGGGTTGGCGCCGCAGCAGCTCACCGCCGTGGTGCCGCCGGGATTCGCCGCCTTCTCGTCCCGCACCGCCTGCCGCAGGGCGTAGTTGGTGCGCGCCGCGTTGTCCTGCGTGTCGAAGTAGTAGCCGGCCCACGGCTCCACCACGGTGTCGATGTAGGGCACGCCGATCTCGCGGCAGAACCGCAGGATGTCGAGCGAGGAGGTATCGACCGACAGGTTCACGACGAAACCCTTGCCCGGCTCCAGCAGGCGGCCCAGCACCTCGCGGTAGTTGGTCGGCGTCAGTCGGTCGGCGACGTGGTTGATCCGGTGCTGGCGCAGGAAGGTGTGGTTGCGCTCGTCCGGCTCGATCACGACGAAGCGGTCTGCGTCGTAGTCGAAGTGGCGCTCGATCAGCGGCCAGGTGCCCTTCCCGATGGAGCCGAAGCCGATCATCACGATGGTGCCGTCGATCCGGGCGTGGACCGGGTGGTCGGGATGTTCCTGGGCCATGCGTCGCTCCTGCTGCCGGCACCCGTCGCGGGCGCGGGCCCCGTATAGGGTCCGGAATACCGGAAGGAAACCGCGTGCCCCCTTGCCGGAAGACGGGGCGCCGTCGCAGGATCGGTCGAGTTGAGCTCAATATTTGGACCTGTCCGATGTCTCTTTCCGCCCGCCTCGCCCCCCTCGCCCTTGCGCTTCTGCCCCTGGGTCTGCCGACCGGCGCCGCCGCCTACGACCAGCGGCTCGATTGCTGGGACACCGACGGCCTGCCGGCCCCGGTGATCGCCCAGTGCCTCAAGGCCGCCTCGAACATCGACGCGAGCCGCGCCGCCTACCAGGCGCAGAACTATGCCGTCGCGCGGGCCGAGGCCCTGGCCGCGCGCGACCTCGTGCCGGACTGGCACGTGCCGGTGATCGACCTCAGCTGGATCGAGGCGGCGGAAGGCAACGTCGAGGCCGCGGTCCTCCTCGCCGAGGAGGGGCTCGCCCTCGCGCCCGGCAATCCGTGGGCGCTGGAGCAGGCGCTGATGACCCGCCGCGATGCCGGTCGCGGCGACGAGTGCGGCCCGGCCGCGGCGCTGCTGGCGGTGGTCGCCCCGCCCACCGACTCGCACATGTTCGGCACGGTCGCCCTGTGCATGCAGGACATCGCCGCCTGGCCCGAGGCGAAGGTCGCCTACGAGCACGCCCTCGTCGTGGGCGAGGACGTCTACTGGGCGAACCTCCGCCTCGCCGAGGTGAACGCCCAGCTGGACGACTGGCCGGCGGTCGAGGCCGCGGCCCGCGCCGCGCTGGAGGCGTCGCCGTCCGAGCTCGAGCCGGTCCGCCACCTTGGGCATGCGCTCGTCCGGCAGGACCGCAACGACGAGGCGCTGGCGCTGTACCGCCAGCAGGAGGCGGCGATCCGCAGCGCCGAGGACGATTGGGGCGTCCCGAACGCCATCTCGTGGGACCTCTACCTCGACGGCGACCTGACGAACGCGCTGATGATCATGGAGCGCTGGGCCGAGGACCAGACCGACCCGGTGGATGCCTATCAGGGCTACGACACGCTGGCCCATGTCTACGCCGCGACCGGCCGCCCGGACGAGGCGCTGCGCTACTTCACCCTCGCGCTCGACGACTGGCCCGAGGGGATGGAGCCGTTCTACCGCGAGCGGCTGGCGGCGCTGGGGATCACGGCCGGCCCGGACCGCGCCGGCCTTCTCGCCGGCCTCGGCGACTGCGCCCGCCGCGGCGCGGCCTGCCGCCTGTACGACGGGCGCTGATCGCCACGACGGGACGCGGCGACACGACGCGCCCTTTCGTCGGCGCGTCGTGCAACTTTCATTCGTCGCTCGTCGTGACTCGGGTCCGAGGCGGTGCACAGAGCGCCGCTCCGCAACCCGAAAGGATCGACATGAAAGCCCACCTTCTGACCACCGCCGCCCTTCTGACGACGGGCGCCACGTCCGCCCTCGCGGAAGCCCACGCCGGTGGCGCCATGGGGTTCGCTCTTGCCGATGACGGCGCGACGCTCGTCACCATGGCCGATATCGCCGCGCCCGGTGAGGTCGAGACCGTCGCCCTGTCGACCAGCGTCCGCGCCATCGCCTATCGCCCGGTGACCGGCGACCTGCTGGGCTTTGCGGACGGGATGATCGTCTCCATCGACCCGGCCACCGGCGAGGTGACGGACCTCGGCGCCACGTTCGCCGAGGATGCCGCCATCGGTGCCGACGGCGCCGTGGCGTTCGACTTCAACAACGCGATCGACGCGGTGCGGGCGGTCGGCTCCGACGGCGCGAACCTCGTCTACTTCCCCGACGGGTTCGGCGACGGCGACGAGCGCGCGAACCAGGTGATGCGCTTCACCGACGCCGCCTACGGCGCCGGCGACGCCAACGAAGGCACGTCGCCGATGGTCTTCGCGAACGCCTACACCAACGCGGTCTCCGGGGCGACGGCGTCCGAGACGGCGCAGTACGCGCTGGACGCCGAGACCGACTCGCTGGTGACGCTGGCGAACAACGACGGGACGCTCGGCACCGTGGGGCCGGTGACGGTGGACGGTGCCGAGGCCGACCTCTCCGCTTTGGGCGGCTTCGACATCCTGTCGATGGCCGAGGGCGAGAACGAGGGCTACGCGATCCTGCAGATGGAGGGTGCCGAAACGGCGGGCCTCTACATGATCGACCTTCAGACCGGCGCGGCGACGATGCTGGCCGACCTCGGCATGGGCGGCATCAGCGGGTTCGCGGTCGCCCCGGCGATGTGAGTCCGTAGCCCGGAACGAGGAAGGGCCGCCCCGAGGGGCGGCCCTTCGCATGCCGGCCGGTGGGGCCGGATCAGTTCTTGGCGTAGAATTCGACGACGAGGTTCGGCTCCATCACCACGGGGTAGGGCACGTCGGCCAGCTGCGGCGCGCGGGTGAAGGTGGCGGTCATCTTGGAATGGTCGGCCTCGATGTAGTCGGGCACGTCCCGCTCGGCCAGGCCGACGGCTTCCAGCACGATGGCGAGCTGGCGCGACTTGTCGCGGACCGAGATCACGTCGCCTTCCTTGACGCGGTAGGAGGGAATGTTGACCCGGCGGCCGTTCACCTCGACGTGGCCGTGGTTCACGAACTGGCGCGCGGCCCAGACGGTGGGCACGAACTTGGCGCGGTAGACGACGGCGTCGAGCCGGCGCTCCAGCAGGCCGATGAGGTTCTCGCCGGTGTCGCCCTTCACGCGCTCCGCCTCGGCATAGATGCGGCGGAACTGCTTCTCGGTCAGGTCGCCGTAATAGCCCTTCAGCTTCTGCTTGGCGCGCAGCTGGGTGCCGAAGTCGGACATCTTGCCCTTGCGGCGCTGGCCGTGCTGGCCGGGGCCGTACTCGCGGCGGTTCACCGGGGACTTCGGGCGGCCCCAGATGTTCTCGCCCATGCGGCGGTCGATCTTGTACTTGGCAGAGGTGCGTTTGGTCACCGTCTGATCTCCTTCATGCATGCCCCGTGCGGGGCGGAAGGGCGTTGTCCTCTGGGCAGTCGGCCACGCGGCCTCGTCCCCGACAGGCATCCCCTCGCGGGGGCCACCAACACCAACGAAGCGCGCCTTCTAGACGACGGGCGGGGGGAGTCAAGCTGCTTCGGCCGCTGCCGGGGCGGAGAGACCCGGGGCGCTGCCCCGGACCCCGGGATATTTATGGCTCGATGAGAGGGAAGAGGGCGCCGCGCCGTCTCACCCCGCGGGGGCGGGCCGGCCCGTCGACGTGATCCTCCAGCGGCGCCCGGCCGCCACCCGGCACAGCCGCGGGAGCAGGTCCGGGTTGCGCCCGGCGGTGCGCCGGGCATTGTCGCAAGCGGCAATTCGGGGAGGCGCGGCATGCGGCACGGCGGACAGATCCTGGTGGACCAGCTGGCGCGGCTGGGAACGACGCGCGTCTTCTCGGTTCCGGGCGAGAGCTTTCTCGCGGTGCTCGACGGCCTCGTCGACAGCGGCATCGACAACGTCGTCTGCCGGCACGAGGGCGGCGCGGCGATGATGGCCGAGGCGACGGGCAAGCTGACGGGGCGGCCCGGCATCGCCTTCGTCACCCGCGGCCCGGGCGCGACCAACGCCGCCGCGGGCGTGCACGTGGCGCGGCAGGATTCCACGCCGATGATCCTCTTCGTCGGTCAGATCGACCGGGGCCACCGCGATCGCGAGGCGTTCCAGGAGGTGGACTTCCGCGCCATGTTCGCCCCGCTGGCCAAGCGGGTGGCCGAGGTGGACGACACCGCCCGCCTGCCGGAATACATCGGCCGCGCCTGGCGCGAGGCGACGTCGGGGCGTCCGGGTCCGGTGGTCCTTGCGCTGCCGGAGGACGTCCTGTCGGCGCGCGCCGAGGTGCCGGACCTGACCCAATCCCCCAGCGACATCCGTCCCACCTATCTCGGCGTCGCCGAGGATGCGATCGGCTGGCTGGCGCAGGCGGCGCGGCCGTTGGTCGTCGTCGGCGGGCCGGGCTGGACCGCCGAGGCCGCGGACGACCTCGCCGCCTTTGCCGAGGCGCAGAACGTGCCGGTCGCGACCGCCTTCCGCCGGCAGGACTACCTCGACAACCGTCACCCGAACTGGGTCGGCGACCTGTCGGTGGGGATGAACCCGAAGCTGGCCGAGCGGATCCGGCAGGCCGACCGGCTGATGCTCGTCGGCACCCGGTTCGGCGACATCGAGAGCCGCGGCTACACGCTCCTCGACCCGGCCGGACACGCGCAGAAGGTCCTGCACGTCCACGCCGACCCGGGAGAGCCCGGTCGCGTCTGGCGCGCCGACGTCGCGGTGACGGCGACCGGTCCCGACTTCATCCGCGCCCTCGCCCAGCACGAGCCGGCGGGCCGCGACTGGACGCGCTGGACCACGGCGGCCCGCGCCGAACAGGAGGCGTGGGAAGACCCGCGCGAGAGCCCCGGCGCGGTGAAGCTGGAACGTGTGATCCGCTGGCTTTCCGACACCCTGCCCGAGGACGCGATCCTGACCAACGGCGCCGGCAACTACGCTGCGTGGCTGCACCGCTACTTCACCTACAAGCGCTTCGGTACCCAGCTGGCGCCGACCTCCGGTTCCATGGGCTACGGGTTTCCCGCCGCCGTCGCGGCGTCGCTGGAGCATCCGGGCCGCACCGTCGTCTGCCTCGCCGGGGACGGTTGCTTCCAGATGACGCTGAACGAGATGTCGACGGCGGTGCAGCACGGCGCGACGCCGGTCGTCGTGGTCGCCAACAACGGCCGCTACGGCACGATCCGGATGCATCAGGAGCGGACCTATCCGTCCCGCGTCTCCGGCACCGACCTCGCCAATCCGGACTTCGCCGCGCTCGCCCGCGCCTATGGCGGCTTCGGCGCGACGGTGGAGGCGGACGCGGGTTTCGCCGAGGCGTTCGAGGCGGCGCGCGCCTCCGGGCTGCCGGCGGTCATCGAGCTGCGCCTCGATCCCGAGGCGCTGTCGACCGGCCAGACGCTGAGCGAGGCACGGGCGGCGGGCGCGGCGCGGGGCTGACCCGTCAGCCCGGCGGCGACAGTCCCGCCATCGCGAGCTGGCGCGTCGTGATGTCCGGCATGTCGGGCGGCAGTGCGTCCGGCGGGAAGGCGCGGACCTCCTCGATCTCCAGCGAGACGCGGGGCGGCGCGTAGCGCACGTCCCGCACCTCGAAGACCTGGGCGATCCCGCGGCGGAAGTCCGGCCGGTGGTGGATCTCGCCCAGATGCGTCACCGCGCCGTGGCCGGTCAGGCCGATCTCCTCGCGCAGTTCGCGCAGCGCCGCCGCCTCGGCCGTCTCGCCGGCGTCGATGCCGCCGCCCGGCAGGCGCCAGCCTTTGGCGTAGGTCAGCCGCACCAGCACCACCTCGCCCTCGGGCGTGCGCGCGATCACGTGGGCGCCGCGGGTCTCGGGCCGTGTGAAGAACCAGACCGAGCGGCGGCAGAGGCGAAAGCCCCACATCGCCCCGCGCAGCAGCGGCCGCGACAGGACGCGCAAGGGATTCAGAACTCCACCCCGATCTGCGCCTTGATGCCCGAGCGGAACGGGTGCTTCACCAGCTCCATCTCGGTGACGAGGTCGGCCGCCTCGATCAGGTCGGGATGGGCGTTGCGTCCCGTCAGGACGACGTGGGTCATCGGCGGCTTTTCCTCGGCCAGGAACGCCAGCACCTCTTCGATGGCGAGATACTCGTACCGCAGCGCGATGTTGATCTCGTCCAGCAGGACCATGCGGTTGCCGGGATCGCGGATCAGCTCCTTCGCCTTCTCCCAGGCGGCCTGCGCCATCTCGATGTCGCGGGCGCGGTCCTGCGTCTCCCAGGTGAAGCCCTCGCCCATCGCGTGGAACTGGCAGAGGTCGGAGAAGCGCTCCTGGATCAGGTCGCGCTCGCCCGTCGACATGCCGCCCTTGATGAACTGCACGACCGCGCAGGGCATGCCGTGGGCGATGCAGCGGAAGATCATGCCGAAGGCGGCGGTGGACTTGCCCTTGCCCTTTCCGGTGTGGACGATCACCAACCCCTTCTCGTCGGTCTTGGTGGCCATGATCTTGTCGCGGGCGGCCTTCTTCTTGGCCATCTTCGCGGCGTGGCGCTCGTAGTCCTCGGTCATGGCAGCTCCTTCTCGAAGGTGAGGCTGGTGGGCGAAGCGTAGCCCGGGTGCGCGGTCGCGCCCACCCGGACGAATCCGAGCGCGGCGAAGGTGGCGTGGTTGGCGACGAGCTCGGTCCGGCTCTGCAGCCGAAGGCGGGGCAGGGCGAGCGCGCGGGCGCGTGCCTCGGCATGGGTCACCAGCAGCCGGGCGAGCCCGCGGCCGCGCGCGGCTTCGGCGACGGCGAGCTTGCCGAGGTTGAGGGCGTCCTGCTGCGGCGTCAGCGTCACGCAGGCCGCCACCGGGTCTCCGGCCGCCCAGACCTCGCCGTCCGTCGCGGCCGCCTCCATCGCTTCGTCCAACAGGCGGTGGATCGACGAGGGCGGGTCGACCACCCCGTCCATGTAGGCGAAGGCCGCCCGCACCAGCGCCAGCGCCTCGGCCAGCGCCGGGTCCCCCGGGCGCAGGCGGCGTGGCCGCGGTGCCTCGGTCACGGATGCCACGAGCGCGATGCCGCGAGGGAACCAGACCCGGCGCCTGAGCGCTGTGCGATCAACGCCGCGTGATGCGGCCGTGAACTCTGGAGACGGGTGATGCAGTACTTCACGCTCGGTCTTCTCGTCTGCTACATCGGCGTCGCGGCATTCGCCGTGGGCTGAGCCGACAGAAGACCCTCGATCCGCGCACGCGCGGAGTTCGACCGCGGCACCCAAAGGCCGCGGTCGATCGCTTCCTGAAGCCTCTGTGCGATGTCCACCAGTGCCGGCGCGTTCGCCTCCGCGATGAAGTCCCGGGTCGAGTCGTCGGCGAGGAACGCCTCCTCGACCAGGTCGAAATGGTGGTTCGCCACCGCGCCCGTCGTCGCGGCGAAGGCGAAGAGATAATCCACCGTCGCCGCGATCTCGAACGCGCCCTTGTAGCCGTGCCGCTTCACCCCCGCGATCCACTTGGGATTCACCACGCGGCTGCGCACCACGCGGGCGAGCTCGTCCTCCAGCGGGCGGACGACGGGGCGTTCCGGCCGGGAATGGTCGTTGTGCCAGACCGGGCGCGACCGGCCCTGGAGCAGTTTCACCGCCGCGGCCGCGCCGCCCTCGAACTGGTAGTAGTCGTCGCTGTCCAGCAGGTCGTGCTCGCGGTTGTCCTGGTTCTGGACGATGCCCTCGGCCTGTCCCAGCCGCTGCTCCAGCCCCGCCCGGTCGGCTGCGCCCTCCTGTCCTGCGCCATAGGCGTAGCCGCCCCATTCAAGGTAGGCGCGGCCGAAATCCTCCGTCTCGCCCCACAGCCGCTCGTCGATCAGCGCCTGCAGGCCGGCCCCGTAGGCGCCGGGCTTGCTGCCGTAGACCCGCGCCTGCCCCTCGCCGGCCCGGGCGCGGGCGGCGGCGGGGTTCTCGTCCGCCGGCTCGTCCAACGCCTGCACCGCGCGGGCCGCGCTGTCGACGAGGGCGATGATCTGCGGAAAGGCGTCGCGGAAGAATCCCGAGACGCGCAGCGTCACGTCCACCCGCGGCCGCCCGAGGATGCCGAGCGGCAATATCTCGAACCCCGTCACCCGCCGATTCGCGTTGTCCCAGGTCGGCCGAACGCCCATCAGCGCCAGCGCCTGCGCGATGTCGTCGCCGCCGGTGCGCATGTTGGCGGTGCCCCAGGCGGTGACGAACAGGCTGCGCGGCCAGTCGCCCTCGCGCTGGAGATGCGCCTCGACCAGCAGCTCCGCCGACTTGCGTCCCAGCGCCCAGGCGGTGGGCGTGGGCACGGCGCGGCTGTCCACGGAATAGAAGTTGCGCCCCGTGGGCAGCACGTCCGGCCGCCCCCGCGTCGGCGCGCCGGAGGGGCCGGGCGGGATGGCGCGGCCGTCCAGCGCGGTGAGCAGTCCGGCGCCTTCCGCCGGCCCGCAGGCGGCGAGGGTAGGGGCGAGGTCGCGGGCGATCCAACCCAGGACGTCGCGCGACGCCGGCCCGGGAGGCAGAATTCGCGCGGATTCTGCCTGCGAATTCTGCGCAGAGTTCGCCTTCGGAAGCTGCGCAGCTTCCGATCCGATGTCCGATCCGGACATCGACTCCGCCACCAGCCGCTGCGCCAGAAGTTCCAGCCGCTCCACCGTGTCGCCGAGGCTCCGCCACGCGTCCCCCGACAGCCCCGCCAGCGCCTCGGGCCGCTCCGCCGCCGGCGCCGACAACTCGCAGTCCAGCGGATCGAACCCCAGCCCCAGGTCAGCCGCCAGCGCCCGGATCAGCGAGGCGTTCGCCCCCTTGCCGTCCCCCCGCGGCACCCGCGCCAGCGCCACCAGCAGATCCCGCGCCAACCCGCCCTCCGGCGACTGCCCGAACACGTGCAGCCCGTCGCGGATCTGCGCCTCCTTCAACTCGCACAGCCACGCGTCGAGCTTCGCCAGATCCCCCTCCGCCTCGCCCGACAGCCCTGCATCGCGGCCGATCCCCGTCGTCTCGGTCAGCCCCAGGATGTCCCGCCGCAGCCTGTCCGCCCGCCGCGCATCGACCCCCGCCGCCTCGTAGTACTCGTCCACCAGCGCCTCGAGGTCGCGCAGCGGCCCGTAGCTCTCGGCCCGGGTGAGCGGCGGCGTCAGGTGGTCCACGATCACCGCCTGCGCCCGCCGCTTGGCCTGGCTCCCCTCGCCGGGGTCGTTCACGATGAACGGGTAGACGTGCGGCATCGGCCCCAGCGCGATCTCCGGCCAGCACGCCGCCGACAGCGCCAGCGCCTTGCCCGGCAGCCATTCCAGGTTGCCGTGCTTGCCCATGTGGACGATCGCATGCGCCCCCATCTCCTGCCGCAGCCAGGCGTAGGTGGCGAGGTAGTTGTGCGGCGGGACGAGGTCGGGGGAGTGGTAGCTGTCGGTGGGATCGACGTTGTAGCCGCGCGCCGGCTGCAACGCGACGGCGACGTTGCCGAACCGGTGGATGGCGAGCTTGAAGCGCCCGCAATCGACTTCGCCTTGCTCGAAGAAGGGGTCGGCCTCCGGCGGGCCCCAGCGCTCCTCCATCGCCTGCCGCACCTCCCACGGCAGGGCGCCGTAGAACCTGTGGTACTCCGCCAACGGCAGGTCCGCGCCGCCCTGCCGCTCCACCCGGTCGGTCAGCCAGTTCGTCGGCCCCGCGAGCAGCCGCTCCATCAGCGCGGCGGCGTCCTCCGGCGCCTCGCCGGTCCGATAGCCCGCCTCGCGCAGCAGCCGCAGGACGTGCACCGTCGCGGCCGGCGTGTCGAGGCCGACGCCGTTGGCGAGTCGCCCGTCCCGGTTGGGATAGTTGGCCAGCACCAGCGCCACCTTCCGATCCGCCGGCGCGGCCCGCCGCAGCCGGGCCCAGCCGGCCGCCAGCTGCGCCACGAAGTCGATCCGGTCACCGACCGGCCGATAGGTCGCGATGGCGGACTCGGTGGCCTCATCGAAATACGCCTCGCCCTTGAAGCTGACCGCGCGGGAGAGGATGCGCCCGTCCACCTCCGGCAGCGCGACGTTCATCGCGATGTCGCGCCCTGACAGCCCGGCCTTGCCCTCCCGCCACGCCTCCTCGGCGCCGCCCGA
The DNA here is from genome assembly GCF_000379485.1 of Wenxinia marina DSM 24838. Classification (GTDB taxonomy): domain Bacteria; phylum Pseudomonadota; class Alphaproteobacteria; order Rhodobacterales; family Rhodobacteraceae; genus Wenxinia; species Wenxinia marina. The sequence goes on along the minus strand of NZ_KB902287.1, from coordinate 10,556 downwards.
GAACACGACCTGCAGCACCGGCGCCCCGTTCGCGCCCGTTCCGGCCAGCGGGTTCGCCGCCCCGTCCTCGCCCTCGTGCGGGGTGCCGGTGGCGAAGGCGGTCGCGTTCAGGATCACCTCCGGCGGCGCCCGGCCGAACAGCTCCGCCAGCGTCGCCGCGCTGACCGGGTCCTTCAGCGAAGCGACGAAGACCGGCAGCGGCGCCAGCCCCTCGCGCAGCAGCGCCTTGACCAGCCGGTTCACGGGCCCCAGCCCCGCCCCCTGCACCAGCGCCCGGTAGAATACCACCGGCACCACCGGCGCCCCCTCCGGCCAGTGCCGGCGCAGCGTGGCGAGGTCCGTCGGCCCCTGGCCCGGCCAGTAGGCCCCCGCCTTCAGCAGCGGCGCCGCCGCGGCCGGCGCCTCGGTCCCGTCCAACATCGCCCGCGCGTGGCGAAGGAAGTTCGCCGCGTTTCCCGCGCCCCCCTCCACGAGGTAGGCCCACAGGGCGTCGTAATCCGCGTCCGCGACGGTGGAGAGCGACCGCAGCTCCGGATCCTCCCGGTCGTCCCCCGGCAGCAGCGCCAGCGGCACCTTCGCCTCGCGCAGCCGGGCCGCGAACTGCTCCGCCCCGTAGCGCCAGTATCCGAGCCCGCCGAGAAGGCGGACGATCACCAGCCGCGACCGCGTCGCGCAACGCTCGAGATGCAGGTCCACCGACATCGGATGCGCCAGATGTCCCAGATTGGCGAGCCGCAGCGACGGCGCCCCCGACTCGCTTCGGGCCAAAGCCGCCCGCGCCTCCGCAAGCAGCGCCAGCTCGGTATCGGCGGCAGAGACCAGCACCACGTCCGCCGGCGTCTGACCGAGATCGACAGGCTCGGTCCCGTCGGCGATCTGCCCGGGCGTCGCGGCGAGAAGATGCATCAGGCCCCCCGGAACGCCGGGGCGGCGGCCGGCGTTCTCCACCCATGAACAACAAGATCGACGACAGCCGCGACCTCGACCGCCCCTCCCGGCCGGAAGACGACACCGCGACCGACGAGGAGAAGGGCAAGCCGCTGCGCGGCCCCGAGGACATCGACAGCCCGGACCACGACCCCAAGGAGAAGCACCCGGGCGAGCGGTCGACGGGCCATACCGGCACCGGCCCGGAGAAGGTGGACGAGTAACGCGCCGCCCCTTCCCCCTCTCATCGAGCGGTAAATATCCCCGGGGGAGTCCGGCGCAGCCGGACGGGGGCGGGCAGCCCCCCAAACGCCAGGACATGCGCCGCCGGCGCTCCGCCGGATGACCGGCCCGCGGCTCACGCCAGCCTCTTTTCCATGAAGACCGACGAGCCGTTCACGACGTAGTCGCCGAACGGCCCGCAGACCACGAAGCCGGCCCGCGCGTAGGCGCGCTGCGCCGCCTCAAGCAGGTCACCCGTCTCCAGCCGCAGCCAGGGCAGCCGCGCCGCCTCCGCTTCCGCCTCGATCCGCGCTAGCAGCGCGGCGGCAACGCCCCGCCCGCGGGCGGCCTCGTCCACGAACATCGACTTCACCTCGCCGTAGCCGTCCTTCAGCGCCAGCGCCGCGGTGCCGAGGACGGCTGTGCCGTCGCGGGCGGTGAAGAAGCGGATGTCCGGCCCCTCCAGCTGGTCCAGCGACAGGAAGTGGTTCACCTCGAACAGCCGCCGCATCAGCGCCTGGCTCTCCATGAGCAGCCGGCTCGCCCCCGGCTCCCGGGGCGAGGCGGGGGCGACCTCGATCCCGTTCACGCCGCCAGCGCCGCCTCGATGGCGCCCCGGTCTAGGCCGGCCTCGCCGATGACCACCAGCCGGGTCTGCCGTGTCTCGGCGCCGAAGGGCCGGTCGTAGTAGGTCTCGATCCGCGGCCCCACCGCCTGCAGCGTCAGCCGCAGCGGCTTGCCCGCGACGGCGGCGAAGCCCTTCAGCCGCAGGATGTCGTGGGCGCGGACGATCTGCGCGACCTTGTCGGCGAAGGCAGCGGGGTCGGCGATCTCGGGCAGGGTGACGACGAAGGTCTCGAACTCGTCGTGGCCGTGCTCGTGCTCGGGATCGTCCGCGTCGTCGTGGTGGTGATGGTGCACCTCGGCCCGCGCCTCGGTATCCCCTTCGGCGGCCTTCGCCTGGCCGAGTAGCACGTCCGCCGGCAGCGCGCCCTTCACCGCCTTCAGCACCTGAACGCCCGGCCGCGCCTCGCCCTTGAGCCGCGCGGTCAGGGCCGCCGCGCCGTCCTCGCCGAGGAGATCGGCCTTGTTCACCACGATCATGTCGGCGCAGGCGATCTGGTCCTCGAACAGCTCCGACAGCGGCGTCTCGTGGTCGAGGTTGTCGTCCAGCGCCCGCTGCGCGTCCACCGCGCCCTCGTCGTGGGCGAAGCGCCCCTCGTCGACCGCCTTGCCGTCGACCACCGTCACCACGCCGTCCACCGTGACCCGGGTCGCGATGCCCGGCCAGTTGAAGGCGCGGACCAGCGGTTGCGGCAGGGCGAGGCCAGAGGTCTCGATCACGATGTGGTCGGGCGCGTCCTCGCGCTCCAGCAGCTTCTCCATCGTAGGGATGAAGTCCTCGGCCACGGTGCAGCAGATGCAGCCGTTCGACAGCTCCATGATGTCCTCGTCGCGGCAGCTCTCGACGCCGCAGCCGCGCAGGATCTCGCCGTCGACGCCGAGGTCGCCGAACTCGTTGATGATGAGGGCGATGCGGCGGCCGTTCGCGTTCTCCAAGAGGTGGCGGATCAGCGTCGTCTTCCCGGCGCCGAGAAAGCCGGTGACGATGGTGGCGGGGATCTTGGCGGGCATGTCTCTACCTGGAATAGGGGACGGCCCCCGCGGGATGCGGGGGCCGGAAAGGTCGGAAGGCAGGTGGATCAGGCGGCGGCGAACAGCCGCGGCGTGACGAGGCCCGACCGGGCGAGGCCGCGGGCGCCCTTGGCGGCGCCGAGGACCGCGAGGTCGACGAGCGGCTCGATCAGGACGACCAGCATGTAGGCCGCGCCGAACGTGACGACGGACGACAGGCCCGCGACCCCCTGGCCGTAGATCGCCCAGAAGGCGACCCAGGCGACCACGCCGCCCTGGAACGCGGTCGAGAGCTTCAGCGCCTGCGCGTAGGTCAGGTCCACGTAGGCCGTGCCCGGAGCGATCACCCGGCGGGCGAGGGCGGCGACGGCGAACAGCGGCACCAGCAGCGTCGTGACGTTCATCCCGTACTGCGGCAGGTCGAACGGCGCGAAGAACAGGCCCTGCAGCAGCAAGCCCATCGCGAGGCCGATCGCGGCCGGCGCGGCGCCGAGGATCAGGAACAGCGTCGAGCCGAGGATGAAGTGCACCTCGCTGACGCCGACCGGGTAGTGCGGCAGCAGCTGGAAGAAGGTGAAGGTGGCGGCGGTGGCCATCGCCGCGCGCGCGGCGACCGAGGCGACGCCGCTCTCGCGCAGCGCGTCCCAGGCCAGCTTGCCCGCGACGGCGGCGCTGCCGACGGCGGTGACGGTGCCCAGCACCAGCTTGGCGCCCGTGACGATGCCGTGTTCGATATGCATGTGTGGTCTCCCGTGGCCGCCATCCCCGGCGGCAGGTTGCATGTCGCTAAAGGCCGGTCTCCTGGCTCGCGGGTCGCTGCGCACCTGCCGCCTTCCCGGGGCGCTCCCCAGTGGCCGTTGGCAGGCCGCTCGCCGCTTACAGTCGCGGGGGCGGCTGCGGCCTTGGGCCCCCGTCAGGGTCGGCCCGCACCGCATTCCCGTTTCATCCCCGGGCCCGTGGCGGGCCCGGACGGGGAACCTTTGCATGTCCGACAGTGCGCCCCGGCGGCCGGAGGGGTCAAGGCGGAAAGCGACGTGATCGGGGGTGGACGCGGCTCAGCGCAGTTCCGGCGCGACCCAGTCCGCCGCGGGGCGGTTCCAGAAGCGGCGCGGGTTGTCCTCGTCGAGGCCGCGGCGGTGGAGGCCGCGGAACGACGGCGTCAGGAGGGCGACGACCTCCTCGTAGGGATGGTCGGCATAGACGGCGCGCATCGCCGCCTCGACCGCGTCCGCCGGGACGAAAACCCGCAGGTTCACGCAGGGCACCGCGACGACCGCCTCCGTCGGCGCGTTCCGCCCGGTCCCGAGCGAGCGGTAGTACTGCGTCCCCGCCGCGCTCTCGAAGGCGACGCCGTCGTAGTCGCCATACGCCAGTCCGATGGCCCGCGTCAGCGCCTCGCGGAGCGAGGCCGCGTCCTCCGCCGGCACCTCGACCGACAGGACGTAACCCGCCTCGATGTCGTAGCGGTCGGTCGGGGCGGGATCGGGCATGACGGTTCTCCTTCGGCTGCATGCCGAACGTAGAGGGAACGTGGCGGCCCGTCCATGCGCGCAGCCGATATGTTGTGGATAAGGTCCGCCGATCCGCCGCATCTGGTGGCCGGTTTCGTTGACTTGCAGGGGCCCCGTCCGCACACTCGCCTCCAAACAGGGGAATCGGGCAGAGGCATTCCCAATGCGCTTCACGCGGCTGCGGCTGAACGGCTTCAAGAGCTTCGTCGATCCGACGGACCTCATCATCCACGACGGCCTGACCGGCGTCGTCGGCCCCAACGGCTGCGGCAAGTCGAACCTCCTCGAAGCCTTGCGCTGGGTGATGGGCGAGAACCGACCCACCGCGATGCGCGGCGGCGGGATGGAGGACGTGATCTTCGCCGGCGCCTCGACCCGGCCTGCGCGGAACTTCGCCGAGGTGTCCCTCTCCATCGACAACTCCGAGCGCCTCGCTCCGGCAGGCTTCAACGACACCGACGCGCTGGAGATCGTGCGCCGGATCACCCGCGACGCGGGATCGGCCTACAAGGTCGGGGCCAGGGACGTGCGGGCGCGCGACGTGCAGATGCTGTTCGCCGACGCCTCCACCGGCGCGCATTCGCCGGCGCTGGTGCGGCAGGGGCAGATCTCCGAACTCATCAATTCCCGCCCCACCGCGCGGCGGCGCATCCTGGAGGAGGCGGCGGGCATCTCCGGCCTGTACGCCCGCCGGCACGAGGCGGAGCTGAAGCTGCGCGGGGCGGAGCAGAACCTCGCTCGGGTGGACGACGTGGTGGAGCAGCTGGCCGGGCAGCTGCAGTCGCTGGCGCGGCAGGCCCGGGCGGCGGCGCGCTACCGCGAGATCGGGGCAAAGCTGCGCTGGGCCGAGGGGCTGCTGCTGTATCGCCGCTGGAAGGAGGCGGACGAGGCGCTGGCCGCCGCGGCGGCCGAACTGAAGGCGCGGACCGTGGCCGCGGCGCAGGGCGAGGCCGGGGCGCGCGCGGCTGCGAAGGCGCGCGCCGACGCCGAAGCCGCGCTGCCGCCGCTGCGCGAGGAGGAAGCGATCGCCGCGGCCGTCCTGCAGCGGCTGGAGGTCCAGCGCGGCGCCCTCGACGACGAGGCGGCCCGCGCCGCGCAGGCGATCGAGACGCTCACCGGCCGGATCGCCCAGCTCGGCCGCGACATCGAGCGCGAGGAGGCGCTGAATCGCGACGCCGGCGAGACCATCGCCAAGCTGGAATGGGAGGCGAAGGAACTCGCGAAGGCGGGCGAGGGCCACGACGGACGGCTCGCCGCCGCGGTGGAGGCGGCGCGCGAGGCGGGCGAGGTCCTGTCGGAGCGCGAGGGCGACCTCGGGCGCGCGACCGAGGACATGGCCCGCCTCGCCGCGCGCCACCAGTCGGCGCAGCGCCTGCTGGAGGACAGCCGCCGGACGCTCGACAAGACGAACGCCGAGGCGGCGCGGGCGAAGGCGCAGCTGACGGACGCCACCGCCGCGGCCGAGCGGGCCGAGGCCGAGCTGGCGGCGGCAGCGGAGGAAGAAACGGCCGCCGTCGCGATGGCGAAGCGCGCCGACGAGGCGCTTCTAGGGGCCGAGAAGGCCCGGTCCGAGACGCAGTCGCGCGAGTCGGACGCCCGCGCCCGCCGGTCCGAGGCCGAGGGCGAGGCGTCGGCCCTGCGGGCCGAGGCGCAGGCGCTGGCGCGGCTGGTGGACCGCGACGCCGGCGACGGCACGCAGGTGATGGACCGCCTATCCGTCGCGCCGGGCTACGAGAAGGCATTGGGTGCCGCGCTGGCCGACGACCTGCGGGCGCCGGCGGTCGGCGCGGACGCGGCGTCGGGCTGGGTGGAACTGCCGGGGTACGAGGCGCCGCAGCCGCTGCCGCAGGGCGTCGATGCGCTGACGAACTGGGTCTCGGTCCCTGGCGTGCTCGCCCGGCGGATGGGGCAGGTGGGCCTGATCGACGCCGCCGACGGCCCCCGCCTGCAGGCGGCGCTGCGTCCCGGCCAGCGCCTCGTCAGCCGCGAGGGCGACCTCTGGCGCTGGGACGGCTTCCGCGTCGGCGCGGCGGACGCGCCCTCGGCGGCGGCGCTGCGCCTGCAGCAGCTGAACCGCCTCTCCGAACTCCGCAACGATCTGGAGCACACCGAGGCGCAGGCCGCCGGCGCCCGCCAGGCGCACGAGGCGCTGGGCCGGCGCCTCGCCGAGCTGACCGAGGCGGACGCCAAGGCCCGCACCGCCCGCCGCGACGCCGACCGCCTGGTTGCCGAGGCGAACCGCCGCCTCAACCGCGCCGAGGCCGACCGCGACCTCGCCCGCGGCAAGCGCGAGAACGGGGCGCTGGCGCTGCGCCGCTACGAGGAGGAGGCGATGGCCGCACGCAAGGCGCTGGCCGAGGCCGAGGCGGGGGCGAAGGGCCTCGGCGATCTCGCCGCCGCCCGCAGCGGGGTCGAGGACCTCAAGACCACGGTCGAGGCGGCGCGGATCACCATGATGTCCCGCCGCTCCGCTGAAAGCGAGCTGCGCCGCGAGGGCGAGGCGCGGACCCGCCGGGCGCAGGAAGTCGCGAAGGAGGTGTCGGGCTGGAAGCACCGGCTGGAGACCGCCTCGAAACGCACCGCCGAACTGGCCGAGCGCCGGGACGAGGCCGCGGCGCAGCTGGCCGAAGCGCGACAGGTGCCGGCGGACGTGGACCGGCGCCGCGCCGATCTGGACGCCAAGTCCGCCGAGGCGACGGCCCGCCGCGCCAAATCCGCCGACGCCCTCGCCCTCGCCGAGACCGCCGCCCGTGACGCCGCTCTGTACGAGCGCGACGCCGAGCGCGCCGCCTCCGAGGCCCGCGAGGCCCGCGCCCGCGCCGAGGCGAAGGCCGAGGCCGCGCAGGAGACGGTGACCGCCGCCGCCGCCCGCATCGAGGAAGAGCAGGAGACGACGCCGGCCGACCTGCTCGCGCGGCTGGACGCCGACCCGATCGACCTGCCGGGCGTGGAGGCGATGGAGAGCGAGGTCGCCGCCCTCCGCCGCCAGCGCGACGCCCTCGGCGCCGTGAACCTGCGCGCCGAGGAGGACGCCCGCGAGGTCGAGACCGAGCACGACACGCTGGTCCGCGAGAAGGCCGACCTCGAAGAGGCGATCCGCACCCTCCGCAGCGGCATAGCCTCGCTCAACCGCGAAGGCCGCGAGCGCCTGCTGACCGCCTTCGAGCAGGTGAACGAGAACTTCTCGATGCTCTTCACCCACCTCTTCGGCGGCGGCGAGGCGCGGCTGGAACTGGTGGAGTCCGACGACCCTCTGGAGGCGGGGCTGGAGATCATGTGCCAGCCGCCGGGCAAGAAGCTGTCGACGCTGTCGCTGCTGTCCGGCGGCGAGCAGACGCTGACCGCGCTGGCGCTGATCTTCGCCGTGTTCATCGCCAACCCGGCGCCGATCTGCGTCCTCGACGAGGTCGACGCGCCGCTCGACGACGCGAACGTCACGCGGTTCTGCGACATGCTGGACGAGATGTGTCGCCGGACCGAGACGCGCTTCCTCATCATCACCCACCACGCGGTGACGATGGCCCGGATGGACCGCCTGTTCGGCGTGACCATGGGCGAGCAGGGCGTCTCTCAGCTGGTGTCGGTCGACCTGCGCAAGGCCGAGCAGCTGGTCGCCTAGGGGCAGCGCAGGAAGATCTGCGCGGGTCCGCCGACGCCCTCGACCACCAGCACGTCGGGGTGCGGCTGGAACAGCAGGACGTGCGCGCGGGCCCCGGCAGCGTTCAGCGTGCTCACGATCATCTCGGGCCGGATCGTGTCGAGGCCCTGCGGGAACAGCACGGACAGCATCCCTTCGGCGTCGACCGACCGGACGAAGGTCCGCCCGGACATCAGCGTGTAGGTGTAGGTCCAGTCCGTCGCCTCCCCCGACTGCAGCCGCGTCGCGGTGAAGGCGAACGGCCCGTCGGGGACGAAGGCGTAGGCGGCCCGGTTGCAGGCGCTGTCGCGGAGGTCGGGATCGACGGTGCCCGACGTGAACAACAGCTGGCCCTCCACCCAGTTGCCCCCGAGCGCCGCGATCATCTCCATCGACGGCAAGGGCGACGGCACACCGTCGGCACCGCCCGGCAGGTGATAGGCGAAGGCGTCGGCGAACGCGCCTGCGGCATCCTGCGCCGCGGCGGGCGCGGCGAGGACGGCGAGGACGGCGGCGAGGGTGCGGGCGATCGGCATGGGGGCCTCCGGGTTGCTGCCGGAAGGACCTTCCCCCAGAGGAGGAACGTGATCAATCCAGTCGCCGCGCTCGCCCCATCGGCGAAGGGCCGCGCAGGCGCACGCTGGTCGTGGACCCGCTGCATTAATATTGATATCAATGCATATCTGCCGCAGGAGACCCCGATGCCCAAGGATGCTTCGCTCGAACCCGTGGAGGCCATGGCCGCCCGGAACCCCCGCCGCGTGCCCGGCGAATCGGACGCCTACCGCGCCGCACGGCAGGCGCTGCTGGCGATGGAATACGCCCAGCGCCGGATGAACGAGGAGGTGGCGGAGGCCCGCCGTGCGCTGCCCGAGGGGCCGCAGGTGCGGGATTACACCTTCACCGGCGAGGCGGGGGAGGTGCGGCTGTCCGGCCTCTTCGGCCCGCACGACACGCTGATCGTCTACAGCTACATGTTCGGCCCGCAGCGAAAGGCGCCGTGCCCGATGTGCACCTCGCTGATGACGGCGAGCGCCGGCCGGGTGAGATCGGTCCGGAAGAATGCCGCCATCGTCTTCGTCGCCCGCTCTCCGATCGAGCGGCTGGTGGCGGCGAAGCGGGACTTCGGAATGCCGGACCTGCCCGTCGTCTCCGATGGCTCCGGCGACTACACCGCCGACTGGGTGGGCGACCGCGACGCGGACATGCCTGCGCTGAACGTGTTCACGCGCAGGGACGGGGTCCTGCGCCTGTTCTGGTCCGCCGAGGGCGGCGAGGCCGATCCGGGGCAGGACCCGCGCGGCGCGGTGGAGTTCGACCCGCTCTGGGCCTTCCTCGACATCACCCCCCGGGGCCGGCGGCCCGACTGGTATCCTTCGCTGGAAGAATTGCGCGCCTGACGCAACAAGCCTCAGCCCGCCAGCCAGATCAGCGTCCACAGGCCCATCACCGCCATCATCGCGCTCTCGGTGAAGCTGACGAAGCCGAGCGGCACCTCGCTGTCGCCGCCGACGCAGGCGCATTTCAGCTCGCGCTTGTCGATCCAGACCGCCTTGGCGACCGAGACCGCGCCCTCGATGCCGATGACGAGCGCGATGGGCGCCGACAGCCAGGGCGCGAGGTGGCCGACCATCAGGACACCGGCGAGGGTCTCCAGGAACGGATAGACGTAGGCATAGCGCGGGTCGCGCATGGACAGCAGGTCGTAGCCCACGAACATCGTCTGGAAGCTCTCGACGTCCTGCAATTTCTGGATGCCGAGGAGGGTCATCCCGAACGCGATGAAGAGGCCGAGCCAGCCGGCCGGCCGCTCCAGCGCCTCGGGGTAGCCCCAGACCATCGCGAGCGCGAGCAGCGCGGCGACCGCGAAGATGGCGAGCACCGGCTGGTAGGCGCCGCCGAGGGCGGCCTCGCGGTGGTCCAGGCGCTCGGCCAGTTCGCTGTAGCCGCCGACCCGCTCGTCGCCGATCCAGGTCTGCGGCGTCGTCTCGACCCCGTGCCGCTCCATGAAGGCGTCGGTCTCGGCGCGGGAGGTGAGGAGGTGGTCCTCCACCTCGTAGCCCCGGCGCTGCAGCAGCCCGCGGGATTTGAGGCCCCACGGACAGACATGGCCCGGCATGACCATGCGGTAGAGGCGGGCCTTCGGCTTCGCGTCGTCGCGGGGGCGGGCGGCAGGGGCGGTGGCGTCGGTCATGGAGAGGGTCTCCCGGTTTGGGAAACCAATCGCGACGTGCCGGCGGGTGTTCCATGTCGGGGAGGGACGACGTCTGGCGGACCCCAAGGATTCACCCGCCCCGGGCCTGACCCGGGGCCCCCGATCCGTCAGGCGACGACCGTGCGGCGCGAGGTCCCTGTCTAACGAAATCATGTCAATGTGCTGGTGGCGGACGGCATCCCGTGAGGTCCCAGGGCTTGGAGCCCGCGAGCCGGCGCGGGAGCCGTCCGCCTTTGGATCGTCAACCTGAACAGTTGCTTGGGGCTGCGTGACCAGACCCCGCACCGACAGGGACAGGAGAAGATCATGACAGAAGAGTGCATCGGCGTCGACGTCTCGAAGCGGTGGATCGACGTGCATCATCCGCAGACCGGACCGGCCCGTCTGGCCACCGAGCCCAAGGTCCTTC
>NZ_KB902286.1 GCF_000379485.1 Wenxinia marina DSM 24838 | reverse complement strand
CCGCCCCCGCCCCGCCGGTCAGGATGTCGGTGCCGCGCCCGCCGATCAGCTCGTCGTCACCCGCGCCACCGTCCAGCGCGTTGCGCTGGCCGTTGCCGATGATGCGATTGGCGAATTCGTTGCCCGAGATCGCGACGTCCTGCACGACGTTGCCGTCCGCGTCGCGCACGCGCCTGAGCTCCAGCTGCTCGATCCCCTGCCCCTCGGGCAGGACGTAATCGGTATAGGCGCGGACCACGTCGTAGGAGCTGGAGAAGCGCGGATTCTCCTGCACCACGTCGCCTTCGCTGTCGACGATGAAGAGATCGTTCAGCGCACCGCCCTGCAGGATGTCGTCGCCGCCCTTTCCGTCGAGCGTCGCCTCGGTGCCGAAGATCGAGCGCAGCGTGTTGGACAGGTCGTTGCCGACGATGACACCGGCCGCCGAGAGGTTCTCGACATCGGCATATCCCTCGAGCGAGAAGGAGGTCGTCGTGATGATCGTGTCGATACCGCCGTCCGCGGCCTCGACGATCACGTCGCCCGTCTTCACGTCCCAGTAGGTGTCGTTGCCCGCTCCGCCGTTCAGCGTATTGGCCAGATTGCCCGTGCCGTAGATCATGTCGTCACCCGCCCCGGCCAGGACGGTGTTGCCGCCGGTATCGGACGTGCCGTCCGACGCGGCGGGATCGTTCGTGCGGATCACCTCGCCCCCGTCGGTGCCGACGATCTCGTCCGGGCCATTGGTGCCCCAGATGTCGAACGTGCCGCTGTCGTCGCGTGGGTCGATGAAGGCCACGGCATCGGTATCGACGAATACCGCAGAGACACCGACCTCGGCATTGCCGAGCGCGTTGCTCCCGGAAGAGGCGATTCCGATCCCGACGAAGTCGAAATCGGGGTTCGCCACCGCCGCCGCATAGGCGGGGACGTTCTGCAGAAGGTAGTTGTGCAGGTTCGGCCCGCCATTGGCGTAGTTGCCCGCCAGAGGCTGCTCGTCCAGATAGAGCGTGACCTCGACCGCTTCGCCGGTGACGTCGAGCCCCTCCGCCTCGACCCGGGTCTCGGCCGGACTCGCCGGGGCATCCGCGTCCTGTGCCGCCAGAACGCGGGCCGCGCCGGCGTCGGCCACGGCGTTCAGATGTCCTTCGAGGGCGAGGCCCGGCAGACCCGCCTCGACCCTCCCGAACCGGATGAACTGATAGGTGCTTCCCTCGCCGTCGGTCGCGAATGCCGTCGCCATGTCCGTCTCCTCCTCCGGGAAGGTCTACGCAGAAATCCTGCGGGATCCGTTCCGCTTCGGGCGGACCGTAACCTGTCGATTCTGCGATGCAATGTGGATCGGCCGAGCCCTGCCGGAAACCGCCGACCGCCCCCTCAAACCAGCCAGACATCCCCGATCATCGGCGTGTCGCCGCCTTCGTCGAAGGCGATCAGCGCCACCGGGGCGATCCCGCCCGCGCCGTCGATATCGACATAGCCGGTGCGCGTCCCGGCATCCCAGATCAGCAGGTCGTCCGCGTCCTGCGCCTCGGTCCCCAGCCGGACCAGTTCGGGCATGGTCTTGAGCGGCACGAAATCCGCGTCGCCGAGGTCCACCCCCAGCGCCCCGGCATCGAGCCAGATCCGGTCCGTCCCGCTCTCGAAATCGGTGATCCGGTCGGGTCCGTCCGCGCCGGGACGCTCGGTGAAGCGGAACACGTCCGCCCCCGCGCCGCCGGTCAGGATGTCGGTGCCGCCCGCGCCGATCAGCTCGTCGTCGCCCGCCCCGCCCTCCAGCGCATTGCGCTGGCCGTTGCCGATGATCCGGTTGCCGAACTCGTTGCCGGTGGCCGAGACGTCCTGCACCACCTCGCCGTCCGCGTCGCGCACCCGGCGCAGCTCCAGCTGCTCGATCGCCTGCCCCTCGCCCAGCGTGTAGTCGGTATAGGCGCGGACCACGTCGTAGGACACGATCACCTCGTCCTCGACCACCACGTCGCCCGCATCGCGCACGAGGAAGAGGTCATCGCCGAACTTGCCGACCATCGTGTCGTCGCCGCCCTTGCCGTCGAAGACCGAGCCCCCGAAAAGCGCCCGAAGCGTGTTGCCGAGCTCGTTGCCGACGATCATGCCCTCGGCGGTCAGGTTCTCGACATTGGCGTAGCCCTCGAGCGAGAATTCCCCCTCGTAGACGATGGTGTCGATGCCGCCGTCCACCTCCTCGACGATCACGTCGGGCCCCCCCTGAAGGTAGTCGGGATGATAGGTGTCGTCGCCCGCGCCTCCGATCAGGGTGTCGACATAGAAGTCGGCGGCGTAGATCGTGTCGTCGCCGCCGCCGCCGTAGATGGTGTCGCTGCGGCCCCCGCCCAGGAACCCGCTGACGTGGTCCGCCCGGATGATCTCGCCGGCGTCGGTGCCGAAGATCTCTTCGGACGCGCTCGAATCCCATATCGCGAACGTCTCGCCGCCGTTGTCGACGAGGGCGATCGCGTCGGTGTCGACGAAGACCACCGACACCGCGACCTGGCGGTCCTGGGAGGACCGGACCGTCGACGTGATGCCGATGCCCACGTAGTCGTAATCGGGATCGGCCAGCGCCTCGGCATAGCCCTCCGCCTCGTCGATCAGGACGGAGTTCAGGACCGGGCCGCCGGTGGGGAAGACCCCGGCGCCGGGATAGTCGAGGTAATACGTCACCTCGATCGCGCTGCCGGTCACGTCCAGCCCCGCGGCCTCGACCTCGGCCGCCACGTCCCGCGGCGCGGCGGCCGTCCCGTCGGCCAGCACCCGGGCCGCGCCGGCATCGGCGAGGGCGCTCAGATGCGCCTCCAGTTCGAACGAGCCCTCCGCATAGGCCGTCATGAAGCCATAGGTGCTGCGTTCGTCTTGCGTCGCGACCGCGGTGGCCATGGCGTCTCTCCTCCTCTGGGGAGGGTCAGCCTAGACGGTCCTGCCCCCGAGGCAATCTCAGATCAGCCAGAGGTCCGATCCATGCGGAATCTCGCTGTCCGGCCCGAACACGGCGAGCGTGCGCGCCGCCGCGCCCCCCGCCCCGTCGGGGTCGAGATACGCCGTGCGGGTCGCGGGGTCGTAGAGCAGCCGGTCGCCCGCGTCCCGCGCCTCGTCCCCCAGCCGCAGCATCGCACCGGGAATGCGCCCCGCCGCGCCGCCGACCAGCTCGGCCGCGATCTCGATCCGGTCCTGGCGGCGCTCGAAATCGAGCACGGTGTCGGGCCCCGCTCCGTCGGGCGCGGTGTCGAAGACGAAGGTGTCGATCCCCGACCCGCCGCCCAGCCGGTCCGCGCCCGCGCCCCCTGCCAGCCGGTCGTGGCCCGACCCGCCATAGAGCCGCGCGCCGCCCGTCAGGTTGTCGTGCCCGCCGCCCCCCAGCAGGATCGCGCCATCGCCGCCCGCGATCCGGTCGTCGCCACCGCGGCCGTCGTAGATCCCGCCGGGCTCCGGCTCGGCCAGCCGGTCGGCCCCGCCGGTGCCCACGAGGCGGAACCCCGCGCCCGCGTCGTGCAGCTTGGCGGTGCCCGAGGTCGCCCCGAAATTCTCGGTCACCGCGATCGCGGACATCGGCCGGCCCGAGACCGTCCAGCTGCCGGTGACGAGGCCGACGCCCAGATGGGTGACGTCCGGGTCGAGGATGTTGACGCGGTGGCCGGGACTGTCCATCAGGTTGCGGTGCAGCTGCACCACCTCGTCCGTCCAGCCCGGCCGCCCGTCCGCGGTGACGAGGGCCAGGTTCTCGGTCGTGCGCCAGGGCCCGTCCCGATCGTAGCCCGCGGCGGCGATCCGGTCCGTGTGCGAACTGCCCTCCGCGCCGGTATGGCTGAAGACCTCCGTCCGCAGCATCCAGGCGCTGTGATCCGCCGCCGCCGCCGCGAGCCGGATCTCCATGGCGACCGGGGCCAGCCCCGACGCCGCGCGGGCGCCGTTGACGAGGTCCAGCATCTGCAATTCCAGGGTACTGATGGAAGCGTTCATCGTCCTTCTCCGATTGGACGCGCCCCCCTGGCGATCGGCCGGGCTCCGGCGTCGCGACGGAGGCCGGCGCGAAGGTGGGCGGGGAGTCTCGTCGGGGGCCTACCGGTCAAAGACGACGGAAATGCGGCTGCGCGGTACTGGGATGAGGTTGCGAGCCGAAACGTTCTGCCGCAAAGACGCTGGCATCGCGCATGGAGGCGGAGGACCGCCTCGCGCGCCGGGATGGGTGGACGGATCGTGACTGGGACGGCGCAACCTTCGATACGGCAGAGAGGAGCGGACGAGGGCCGGCACCGGCCAGCCCTCCGCGCGCCCCGCGCACGCCCCGCCGCCCGGCGCGTCCCCCGGCCGGGTTCCGCCATCGCTGCGTGCATCCCGGATCCGCGCGTGCCCGGGGGCCGGCCTTGAGCCAGACGGGCCTTCTTTCCGATCTGCCGGACGGCCTCCGCCGGACGCTGCGCCGCGGCCTCGCCCGCCTGCCGGGGCGGCGGGCGGGCTATGTCGACCGTTTCGACGAGACCCGCGTGGCGGGCTGGGCGGCCGATCCCGCCCGCCCCGAGGGCGGGGCCCGGCTCAGCCTGCATGTGGACGGCGTGGCGGTGATGAACATCGTCGCCAACCTGCCGCGCGAAGATGTCTCCTCGCGCGGGCTGGCGCCGCTCCATTGCGGCTTCGACGCGGCCCTGCCGGCACGGCTGCGCGACGGGCGGTCCCACCGGGTCGAACTGCGTCTCGGCGAGTCCGGCCCGGTCCTGCGCGGCGGGCGGCTCTCGATCGCGGCACGACCCGGCGCCGCCGCGGCGCGGATCGAGACCGGCCTCGTCGAGGGGCTGGCCTGGTTCGACCGGCCGCGCGGCGCGGTGGTGGGCTGGGCGGCCGGCACCACCGCCCTCACCGGCCGCTGGGACGATGGTCCGGCCGAGACGGTGATGCTCGACCGCGAGGTGCCGGGGTTCGGCAAGGGCGTGCAGCAGGGCTTCGTGGTGCCGGTGCCGCCCGCGCTCTGCGACGGGCAGGTGCACCGGCTGCGGCTCGAGGCCGGCGGGACCGAGATCGACGGCAGCCCGGTCGAGGTGATCCGCAGCGGCAACAGGCCCGCCGTGTCGCTCGTCTCGGCCGTCGGCGGGCAGGTCGTGCTCGGCCTGTCGGACGCGACCGGGGCCGCGGTGTCGCGCCCGGTCGCGGCCTTCGCGGACGGACGCGCGGTGACGGTGCGGGCCAAGGCCGGCCCGGGCGAGACCGGGCGGATCACGCTCGACCTGCCGGCAGGCACGGCCGAACTGGTGCTGCGGGCCGGGTCCCAGGAGGGGCCGCAGGACGGAACGCAGGAAGCGGACGGGGCCATCCTCGCCCGCTATCTGGTGCAGGCCGATCACCGCGCGGCGCCCGCAGGGCTGGACCTGACCGAATTGTCGCCGCGCCTGTCCGACCCCCGGCTCGACCTGGCCGACCTGCCCGAGGATCTCGCCCGCGCGGCACGGCAGGCCTTCGAGGCCGCCGGGCGGGCGCTGGAGGGCGGCGCCGAAGTGGCGGGGATCGACCCGGACTGGCTGGCGCGCGAAACCGGCCTGACCGGGTCGGAGGCCGTAGCGCACTGGCATGCGGAAGGGGCTGCGCGGGGGCTCTCGCCCGGCCCCGGCTTCGAAGAGGCGGCGGCCCGGCGGCGCCATCCGGGCCTCGCACGCGCGGTGGAGGAGGGGCGGATCCCCTGCGCCTTCGCGGTCGAGCTCGCCTTGGGCCCCGGTGCGCTCGCCAGCACGGAGCCGGAGGATGGTCCCGGGATCGGCCCCGCTCCCGGCCCGTGGGACGAAGGCGCCGAAGCCCGGCCCGGCCCGGCCTCCCTTCCCCCGCCCAGCCGGGACCTTGCCCCGCAGGACAGCATCTGGGCAGCGAGCCTCGCCCGGCTGACGGCCACCCGTGCCGAGCGCGGCGAGATCGACGAGGACGAGCGCCTGATGCGCGCCGAGATCGCCGCCACGCCGCTGCGGGAGCGGCCGCTCGTCTCGATCGTGATGCCGACCTGGAACCGCGCCTTCACCATCGGCGAGGCGATCCAGAGCGTGATCGAGCAGAGCTACGGCAACTGGGAGCTGCTGATCTGCGACGACGCCTCCGAGGACCGGACCGCCGACGTGGTGCGCGGCTTCGACGATCCGCGCATCCGCTACATGACCTTTCTCAAGTCGAACGGTGCCGGGGCGCGCAATCACGGGCTGCGCTTCGCCCGGGGGGAGTACATCGCCTATCTCGACAGCGACAACATCTGGCACCCGCTGTTCCTCGACCGGATGCTGCGCGCGCTGGAGGAGAGACCCGCCTGTCCCATCGCCTACGCCGCCTATCTGGACACCCAGACCGTGGGCGCGGCGATCCGACTCGAGGCACTGGCACGCCCGACCTTTCGGCCGATCGCGCTGTCGAGCAAGAATTTCATGGATCTCAACGGGATCGTCCACCACCGCAGGGTCTCGAACTGGCTGGGCGGGTTCGATCCCGCCCTCGCCCGGCTGCAGGACTGGGATCTCGTCCTGCGCCACACCTCGATCTTCGGCGCCACCTATGTGGACCGGATCGGCGTCTTCTACCGCCGCAACATCGCCTGGGGGCAGGTCACGCACACCCAGCTCGGCTCCGGTGCGCAGGACAGCGTGGGCGAGAAGACGCGCGACCGGCTGGCCGGCAACCACGCCCGGCTCGCGCTCGACTGGCCGGTGCGCCCGCGGCTGACGCTCCTGCGGACCGGGGCCCCGGGCGCGGGCGCAGCCGCCCTCGACGCCGCCCTCGCCGACGGGCTGGCCGGCCTCGCCGCGCCGACCGCCGATCTGCTGCGCCTCGCGCTCGATTCCGCCGGGGCGGAGGACGAAGGCGGAAGCGCCCCGGGGCCCGAGACCCGGCTGCCGCCCGAGCTCGCATCGGATCCCGCGCGCCTGATGCATCTGCTCGACGGCGCCCTGGCCGAGGGTCCGGTGATCGCCGTCGGACCCCTGCCACAGGGTCTGGAACAGAGCCTGCGACAGGGCCCAGCGTCTCCCGGCCACCGCCTGCTGCACCTGCGGAACCTGGGCGAGCAGACCGCCCTCGTATCGGTCGGGGAGGCACGGATCGACTTCCCGCTCGGGGCGGTGCCGATCGACCTGCCGTCTGCCGCGGCCTCGGGCCCGACCGGCAGCGCCTCCGGCAGTGGGGACATCCTGGTGCTGCGGACGGAAGCGGCGCCCGCGAACTGGGCGGCGCTGGCCGAAGGCCCGGCGCTGCAGGACCTCGCCCGCGTCCTCGGCACCGGACTCCTGCTGCCGCCCTCCGGCCGCGCGCCGTGGCTGAGGCTCGACGGGCGGCGGGCCGACGATCTCGGCCCCGCCCTGCCCGCCGCCCTTGCCGGGATCCGGGCTACCATGGTGCTCGGACCGCTGGGCGGGCTCGATCCGGCGGGCATGGCGCTGCTGCAGGCGCTGCAGGCGCGAGGCGTGCCGGCACTCGTCGCCGCCGATACCTGGACCGAGACCCCGGACGGCCTCGCCCGGCAGTGGATTGAGGCCCGAGCCACCTTCGCGCTGCGCCATGCCGAGCCGGCCTGGATCGACGAGAAGGTGGGCACCCTGCTGCAGGACCACGGCGCGATGGCCCGGCTGGACGAGCGCAGCCGCATCGTCCACGCCATCGCCTTCCACCCCGCCCTCGCACGCGAGCGGCTGGCCCATGCGATCTGGCGGCTGACGATGGATCCCCCCCGCCCCGGATCGCTCCGGAGGACCGGATGACCAGGATCGCCCCCTCCGCGTCCCGCCCCGATCCCAGCGGGCCCGATTTGCTCGTCCCCGTGCTGCACCGGGGCGTGCTGGTCCTCGGCCCCGGCCTGCGGGCCGAGGACGTGACTGTCACTGCTGCCGAAAACGGTAATCCAGACTCTGCGGGCCCTGATGCAGACCCTGTCACAGGCTCAGGCAGGGACACCTCTCCCGGCGCCGCCCCGGGCCCGGGCTTCCGCGTGATCCCGGTCGGCCGGACGGGGCGGGCCCTCGTCGATCCGGTGCCGCGCGGGGACGTGCGCCTCACCCGGCCCGGCCACGCCCCGGTCGACATCCAGGTCAGCGGCTGGTCCGGAAGGGTCGAGACCGTCGAGGGCGCCCTCGTCACCGGCTGGGCCCGGAACGATCGCCATCCCGGCCGACCGGCCACCGTGCTCGCCCTCGGCGCGGAGGGCGTCGTCGCCCATGCCTCCGCCGGCGCCGACGGCCGCTTCGCCCTGCGCCTCCCGGGCGCGCTGGTCCGGAGCGCTGCCGCCCATGTGATCACGCTCGCGATCGCGGGCTCAGACCACCTGATCGAGGACGGGCGCATCGCGGTAGGCGGCGTGCCCGGGGCCGCCCGTCCTCGCCCGGCGGGGCGACCAACCGTGCGACTGACGGCCCGGCCCGCCGCATCCCGCGCGATCCGGATCAAGATCTCGACTCCCAACCTCAAGGAAGCCCCGATGTGGGGCGATTACCATTTCGCCCGCTCGCTCGCCGCCGCCTTCGAACGGCTGGACCTGCAAGCGGGCGTCGATTGCCGCGATGCCTGGTACGGCCGGACGGTGGACGAGGACGTGGTGCTGGCGATCCGGGGGCGCGAGCGGCTGACGCTCGACCGCGGCCGGATCAACGTGATGTGGCTGATCTCCCATCCCGACCGGATCGAGGACGACGAGTTCGCCGAGTACGACCACGTCGCCGTCGCCTCGGACGTCTACGGACGGGCGCTGGCCGCGCGCGGCCTGACCGAGACCAGCGTGCTGCACCAGGCCACCGACGCGCATCTCTTCGGCGCAGCCGGGGCAGCAGCGCAGGACGGCGAGCGCCGCGCCGCCTGCCTCTTCGTCGGCAATTCTCGACGCGAATACCGCACCATGGTCAAGTGGTGCCGCCAGCGGGGGATCCCGCTCGACCTCTACGGCGGCGGGTGGGAGGGCATCCTGCCGGCGGAGGCGGTGGCCGCACCCTCGGTCTCGAATGCCGAACTGCCCGCTCTCTATGCCCGGCACCTCCTCCTGCTGAATGATCACTGGGACAGCATGCGCGACAACGGCTTTCTGTCGAACCGGCTGTTCGACGGCTCGGCCACCGGCACGCCGATCCTGACCGACCCGGTCGCCGGGCTGGCCGAGGTGTTCGGCGACACGATCGCCACGGCGGACACCGCCGAGAGCTTCGCCGCCCGCGCCCGCGACGCGCTCGCCGATCCCGGCCCCTGGCTCGGGCGGGCCGCCCGAGCTCGCGAGATCGTCCTCGGGGCGCATACCTTCGATCATCGCGCAGCGAGCCTCGCGGCGCTGTTCGAGCGGCTGGCCCTGCGCAAGGGCATCGCCTGAGAGGAGCCCCCCCGGAACCTGCCCCCCGGTGGACGAGGCGACGCGAACGATCCGGCGGGCACGCTGGCCCGGCCGCCCCGCTCCAGGACCTAACGGGGGGCTCGCCTTTCTCAGAACAGCAGCACGTCCTGGGCCAGCACCGCGCCGCTGCCCTCGAGCACGGCGACGAGTTCGCCGTTGAACTCGCCTGAACCTGCTTCGTAGGCCGCCTTGCCGCTGTCCAGCGCGCTGCGCACCGTCTCGCGCCCCGCGGGGGACGCATCGACTCCGGGCAGAGCTTGCGCCAGGGGGCAGGTCAAACGGCACGTTGTACGATGAACAGGATAGCGACTGGATCGGTCTGGATCTGAGTGCCGGCCAGACCTATCGCTTCACCCTGACGTCGCAGTCGGGCGACGACATGCTCTCGCTGTTCGATTTCGCCGTCTGGAACGAAGGCGCCCCGTGGGACGGCTACGATCCGGCTTCTGTACGAATATCCGGAGACAGGCAATTCGCTGAGCTTCGATTTCGTGCCACAGACCGACGGGCCCTACTTCGCACAGGTTTGGTCGCTGATCGGAGCAGAGGTCGACGGCGATTACGCGGACCGGTTCCGGTAGTCCGTCTCCTACGAGGCGGTGGAGTCCGATAACCCCGATATCGTCGCGGACGATGATCCAACCGGTCCGGATTCCGGCGGGGATGGCGGTTCCGGCGCGGAGCCGGGCGGGCCGCTGGACCTTGCCTTGGCCGGCGATTCCGATCCGGACCTGCTCAGGGGTCAGGACGGCAACGACCGGCTCGAGGGGCTGGGCGGCAACGATACGCTCGCCGGCCAAGGGGGAACGGACACGCTGATAGGTGGTGAAGGTCGGGACGCATTCACCTTCTTTTCCGGTCCCGGCCAAGGCGTCGACACGGTGATGGACTTCGAGGCGGACGATCGGCTCGCGCTCGACGACCGCTTCTTTCCGGCCTTCGCAACCGACGGCATTGATCCCCGCGCGGTGGCCGGCCTGACCTTCGAGGATGTCTGGCTGTTCTGAGCCCGGTCCCGGGCGGATGAGCCTGCCGTCTCGACGCGGGCGATCGCTCAGAACAGCAGCACATCCTCGGCCAGCACCGCCCCCCCGCCCTCCAGCACGGCAACGAGTTCGCCGTCCAGGCGCAGCTCGCCCGAGCCCGCGTCATAGGCCGCCTTGCCGCTGTCCAGCGCGCTGCGCACGATGTCCCGGCCCGCGGGCCGCGGGTCGATGCCGCCATCGCCGATCGCCGGGAAGAAGCCGTCGTCGATCGCCAAGAGGTCGCCCTCGCGCCGGTCGAAATCGGTCGCCACGGTCGGCCCCTCGTCCGGGCGGATGACGAAGATGTCGGCCCCCGCCCCGCCCTCCATCCGGTCGCTGCCCTGCCCGCCGATCAGCGTGTCGCTGCCGCCGCCGCCGATCAGCGCGTCGTCGCCGGCGCCGCCCTCCAGCCGGTTCGGCAGGTCGTTGCCGTCGATCCGGTTGGCCAGGTCATTGCCGAGGCCCAGGCGCGCCCCGCCAGTCAGGGTCAGCCGCTCGACATGGGTGCCCTCCAGCGACCAGTTCAGAGCGGCCACGATCTGGTCGCCGCCGCCCCAGGAGGCGATCTCGGTCACGACATCCCCGCCCTGGTCGACGAAGAAGACATCCGCCCCCTCGCCGCCGATCATGGCGTCGGCCCCCGGCCCGCCGTCGATCCGGTCGGCGCCGGCGCCGCCCTCGATCGAATCGTTGCCGCCCCCGCCCGTCAGCACGTCGTCGCCGCCGAAGCCGAAGATCAGGTCGGACCCGGTCGTGCCGGTCAGCGGCTGGCCCTGCCCGTCGCCCAGGAACAGCGGCCGCTGCGAGCCGCCGAAGGCGCCGAGGCCGAAGGTGCCGTCCGACAAGGCCAGGAACTCCACGTTCACCAGCCGGTCGATGCCGCCGCCCGGCGCGGCGACCAGGACCGAGCCGTCGCCGGGGAAATAGACGTCGATCTGGTCCGAGCGCGCGTTGAACGCCGCCCGGTCGCCCGCGCCGCCGCCGAAGGTCCCGCCCTGCGGGCCGCCGTCGATCAGGTCCGATCCCGGCCCGCCCGACAGCAGGTCGTCGCCGTCGAGACCGATCAGCGTGTCGTCGCCGAAGCCGCCCCGCAGGGTGTCGGCCTCGCCGCCGGGCTCGACCTTGCCGATCAGCACGTCGCCGAAATCCGATCCGATCACCACCTCGATCCCGACCGCCTGCAGCCCCAGCGCCCAGCCCGCCGAATGGTTGCCGTCCTGGATGTTGAGGTCGACCACCACCGGCCCGGTCGCATTCTGGTAGGACAGCGTGTCGACGTCGTTCGGCGCGAACTGGAAGAAGCCTTCGGTGATCACGTCGCCGACACCGAACTGCTGCGCCTCGGGACCCGGGGGGCCCGGCAGGTAGAAATCCGATCCCGACCCACCGTCCATCGCGTCGGTGCCGGGGCCGCCGTCCAGCAGGTCGTTGCCGCCCTGCCCCGCCAGCACGTCGTTCGAGGCGCCGCCGAAGAGCTGGTCGTCCCGGTCCAGCCCGGCGAGGAAGTTCACCCCGTCGGAGCCTTCCAGCGAGCCGCCCCTCATCACCAGCACGTCGCGCTCGAACAGCTGCTTCAGCGGGACCAGCGAGTTGGTGTTGTAGGCCTGCACGATGGCCTCGGTGAACACCGTCGCCGCGGTGGGCGGGATCGCGATCTCGGCGTCAAGGACCAGGAAGCGCGGGTTGAACAGCGGGCTGAGATCGCCGCCCACCCCGTTGTCGATTGCCTCGGCGAGGCGGTGGTTGAACTCGGACACGATGCCGGTGACGGTGCCCCCCGTCAGCATCGGCAGGGTGCCACCATTGGCCAGCGTCGCGGTGCCGAAGGTCAGGTTCTGGCCGACGAAGGTGACGCGGCCGAGAAAGTTGAACTCGTCGGTGAACAGCACTGCGTTGCCGCCGCCGCGCGCGGTGATCGGCTGCGGCTGCGCCGCCACCGGTCCGGTGCCCGGCGCGATCGAATTGGTCTGGAAATAGCCCTCGACCCCGCGGGCGAAGTTGGCAAGGCCGCCGAGCGGACCTGGCCCCAGCCCGATCAGGTGCTGCGAATTGCTGTAGAACGTCCCCACCCACGCCATGTCGCGCCTCCGTTCCCGTCGAGTTATCGCTGCGTCAGCCTAAGCCGCTCCGGTGCCTGGGGCGACCCCTTTCCCGCCCCCGGGCCTCGGGCCGGACGGACCCGTCCGCGCGCAGGCGACGTTAGGGTCGAAGCACCCGGGACCGCCCCGGGACAACAGGAGGTCCCCATGCGTTCGACCCTGCTCGCTCTCGCTCTTTCGGTCGCACTGCCGACCCTCGCCCCCGCCCAAGGAGCCTGCCGCAATCTCGATTCTTGCATCACCGACGCGACCGACGCGCTGCGGGCGGTGCTGGACGTGCTGCCCGGCCAGGCATCGCGGCTGGACCGCCTGGAGGCACGGGTGCGGCAGCTGGAAAGCGATCTCGACCGCGAGCGCGCCGCGATCCGCTACACCTTCACCGATGGCAGCCCCTGTCCGACGGGCTGGGTGTCGCTCGGCACGGTCGGCTGGCTGTGGGAGATCGACCGCCGCGGCACGAACCTCTCGAGGGGTGGCGACTTCAACGACCGATGGGAGTGGTCTCATCCCCGGATCTGCGAACGCTCAGGGCGCTGAGCGCCCGCACGAATTCCCGCGCCCCGGAGGCGCGGGTCCTCGTCCAGGTGATCTGCGGTCCGGCCCCGCGGCGGCGCCATGGGGCCGGATCGTCGGGATTGTCAGAGTTCGAAGTTGTCGACCCGCGCCAGCTGCGCGACCGTCACGCTCTGCACCAGGATCTCGGTGTCGAAATAGCCGACGAGGACGTCGTCGCCCTGCCTGTCGAACGACACCTGGGCCGCTGAGGAGACGCCGTCCAGACGGATCAGATCCTCGCCGAGCGTGAAGTCCGTGATCGTGTCGGAGCCGCCGTCCCGGTCGAAGACGAAGACGTCCGCCCCGTCGCCGCCGGTTAGGGCGTTGTCGGCCCCGTCGCCCGCCAGCCGGTCGGCGCCGCGGCCTGCGATCAGGTTCTCGATCCCCGAGAGCGCGTAGAAGCCCCGCTCCTCGAGGAAGTTGCCCTGGCCGAGCGTCACGTCGAGGTCGCCGCCCACGAAGGCCATGTCGATCGTGTCGATGCCGCCGCCGCCCTCGATCCGCATCCCCTGGTCCGCGGCGAGAAAGCCCACGCGGATCAGGTCGTCGCCCTGGCCGGCATCGGCCAGCGCGATCCCCTGGTAGCCCAGAAGCAGCGTATCGGCACCGTCGCCGGTCCCGACATATCGCGCGCCGCCGCCGATCGACACCGCATCGGTGCCGTCGAAGGTCACGACCGCATCGACGAAGCCGCGGGCGAGGATCGTGTTGTTCCCCGCGTCGAGCTTCACCATCCCGGCCCCGCCGGAGCCTACCGTAACCCTGTCGTCGCCCTCGAAGGTGTAGATGCCCTGCACGAAGCGTCCCGCGGTGACGACCTCGTTGGCCCCGCCGCCGAGCTGCAGCACCTCGGCCCGGCCCTGGCCGGACATCCGGACGACATCGTCGCCGCCAAAGGCCAGGACCCCGTCGATCTGGCCGCCCTCGATCTGCAGCCGGTTGTCGCCCGAGCCGAGGCCGAGCGCGCCGATGCTCGCGCCCTGGCCGACGATCGCGACGTCGTCGCCCGAGCCGAGCTGCGCCTGCTCGATCGAAGCGCCCGCATCGAGCGTCAGCGTGTCGCGTCCGTTCGACACGCCGAGGCTGCGCAGGGCCGCATCGCCCCCCAGGGTGATGGAATTGACGCTGTCGTCGTTCGAATAGCCGGTGATCGACCCGCCGTAGCCGCGGGCGAACGTCACCTCGTTGCTGCCCGACCCGAAGGTCAGCTGGCCGAACCCGTCCTCCAGCACGAAGGTGTTGTTCCCGTCATTGGCCTGCACGCTCTCGAAGAAGGCGCCCTCGCGCAGGATCAGGGTGTTGTCGCCGCTCTCGAACTTGACGTTCTGCAGGTTGCCGCCCGCGATCTCGACGATGTTGTTGCCCCCGCCCATCGCGGCGTGGCGCCCGCCTTCCGAGACCCGGAGCGCGTCGTCGCCTTCGCCCAATTGGACAAAATTGACGAACTGGCCGAGCGCGATGTCGTGATCGCCCTCGAAGCCGCGCACGATATTGAGTTCCGTCTCCGGCAGCGTGACCTCGGAGCCGCCGTCGGGCAGGCGCAGCAGGTTGATGAACCGGTCGCCCGTGCCCTCCTCGCGTATCACCATGGTGGAGGCCGGGTCGCCGTTGAACTTGGCCAGGTCGATGTCGATGTCGTTGCGGATCACCAGCTCGGCGAAGCCCGTGTCCCCGTCGTCCAGCCGGGCCCGGAGCCGGCCGATGAAGCCGTCGTCCCAGGAGAAGGTGCGGTCGAAGATGGTAAAGTCGTCGACGCCGTTCAGGATGACGGTCTGGTTGTAATCGGTCATGGCAATTCTCCGTAGAAACGAGGCTGACGTGAGGGAACCCTAACCCGATTCCCGTCGGGATCGAAACCGGCGCGATCTCTCTTACTCGGCCCCGCCCCGCGCGCGCCCCGGATCGATCCTGCCGTGTCGACCCGCCGTGACCCCGTCCGCCCCGGATCTTCCCCCCGCCGGCGTGCCCCGTCAGACGAACTCCAGCGTGTCCAGAACCGCCGTCGCTCGGGATGTCCGGCAGGATGGCCCGGTGGGGCGACGCGGGGTCAACATGCCCCGGGGAGGCTCCGTCAGCCGCCCTTCACCAGCCGGTCCAGGGCGGCGAGCGTGCCCAGCATCGCCGCCAGACGATCGACCGGGATCATGTTCGGTCCGTCGGACGGGGCGCGGCCCGGATCCTCGTGAGTCTCGACGAAGAGCCCGTTGACGCCGGCCGCCACCGCCGCCCGCGCGAGTGGGGCCACGAATTCGCGCTGCCCGCCGGACGTCGCGCCCTGCCCCCCCGGCTGCTGCACCGAATGGGTCGCGTCGAAGACGACCGGCCAGCCCGTCCGTGCCATCTGCGGCAGCCCGCGGAAGTCGCTGACCAGCGTGTTGTAGCCGAAGCTCGTCCCCCGGTCGCAGAGCAGGATCCGGCCGTTACCGGTGCTCGCGATCTTGTCGGCGACATGGACCATGTCCCACGGCGCGAGGAACTGACCCTTCTTGACGTTGATCGCCGCCCCCGTCGCGCCGGCGGCCAGCAGAAGATCGGTCTGGCGGCAGAGGAAGGCGGGGATCTGCAGGATGTCGCAGGCCTGCGCCGCCGGCGCGCAGTGATCCGGCAGGTGCACGTCGGTCAGCGTCGGCACCCCGAACTCGGTGCCCACCTTCGACAGGATCGACAGCCCCTCCTCCAGCCCCAGCCCGCGCTCCGTCTTCAGCGAGGACCGGTTGGCCTTGTCGTAGGAGGCCTTGAAGACGAAGGGCGTCGCGGTCGGCGCGCAGGCCTCGGCGATGCGCTCGGCCATCATGCGCGCGTGGTCGAGACCTTCCAGCTGGCAGGGCCCGGCGATCAGCGCGACCGGGGACCGGCCGCCGAAGGTGACGGAGCCAACCTCGATCTTTCGTGTGGAGAATTGCGGTATGTCGAAAATATCGAGGGTCAAACGTCCTTTTCCTTGATCATCGCGTTGCGGCGCAGCGCGTCCTCGATCCGCGGCACGTCCTCGGGATTGTTCAACTCCCAGAACGTCCGTCCGCGCGCCTCGACCGTCGCGCAGGCGACGCCGAGCCCTTCATGGAGGAAGCGCAACTGCTCGAGCCCCTCGCGGTCCTCGATATCGCAGGGCGGCGCGGCCATGTAGGCGGCGAGACCGTGGGGGCGGTAGGCGTAGAGCCCCACATGGTGGAACGCGGCACCGGGCGCGGCGCCATAGGGCAGCACCTCCTTCGAGAAGTAGAGCGCCCGACCCCCTCTGCCGATCACCGCCGTGGTCCCCCCCACCCGCCCCGCCGCGCGGTCGGCGCGGAAGGCCGCGAGCGTGGCCTCCTCCATCGCCAGGACCGGAGTCGCCATGGCGGCGCCTGGATCGGCGCGCAGAGCGGCGACCGTGTCGGTCACGAACCAGGGCGGGGTCAGCGGCGCGTCGCCCTGCAGGTTCACCACGATGTCGGGCCGCGCGTCCAGCACCTCCAGCGCCGCGGCGCAGCGCTCGGTCCCGTTGCGGCAGGCGGCGGGCGTCATCACGACCTCGGCGCCGAAGCCCCGCGCGGCCCCGGCGATGCGGTCGTCGTCGGTGGCGACCATCACGCGGGTCAGGCCGGGCACGGCCATCGCCGTCTCCCAGGTCATCTCGATCAGGCTCTTCGTGCCGCCGCCCGGCTGTTCGAGCGGCACCAGCGGCTTGCCGGGATAGCGGGAGGAGGCGTAGCGCGCCGGGATCAGGCAGAGCGTCTCCATCACGCCACGCCCGCGCGCAGCAGGTCGTGCAGATGCAGCACGCCGACCGGGCGGCCGTCCTCGACCACCACGACCGCGCCGACCTTGCGCGCGTTCATCAGCGCCAGCGCCTCGGGGGCGAGGCAGGAGGGCGCGACGGTGACGGGATCGCGGCTCGCGATGTCGGCGGGGCGGCGCTCCATCAGGCCGGCCATGTTACGCCGGAGATCGCCGTCGGTGACGACCCCGGTGAGCCGCCCGTCCACGTCGGTCAGCGCAGCAAGGCCGAAGCCGCGCGCCGTCATCGTGAGCAACACGTCGTCCATGTTCGCCCCCGGCCCGACGACGGGCGTGGCGTCCCCGCCATGCATCAGCTCGCCCGCGGTGCGCAGCTGCGCGCCCAGCTTGCCGCCCGGATGATAGGTGCGGAAATCCTCGGCCCGGAAGCCTCGGGCATCGAGCAGCGCCATCGCCAGAGCGTCGCCCAGAGCCAGCGTCATCGTGGTCGAGGTGGTGGGGGCCATGCCGATCGGGCAGGCCTCGGGCAGGTCGGGCAGCACGAGCCGGTGATCGGCGGCGCGCATCAGCGTACTGTCCGGCACCTGGGAGATCGCGATCAGCGGGATATCGAACCGCGTGACATAGTAGAGGATCGGCGCCAGCTCCGCCGTCTCGCCCGAGCGCGAGATCAGCAGCGCCACGTCGCCGGGCACGATCATCCCCATGTCGCCATGCGCCGCCTCGGCGGCGTGCAGGAAATCGGCGGGCGTGCCGGTGGAGGCGAGGGTGGCAGCGATCTTGCGCCCCACATGTCCCGACTTGCCGAGGCCCGCGACGATGACCCGGCCAGGCGCGGCGAGGATCGCCTCGACCGCGGGCCCGAAGGCCGCGGGCAGATCATCGGCCAGCACGGTCAGCGCCGCCGCCTCCTGTCCCAACACGTCGCGGGCAACGGCGCGGATCATCGCAACGTCGGCGGCAGGCGGGGCGGAGGAACGGTGGAACTGGGTCATGAACCGCTTATGCCGAACCTCATCTGCGAGAGCCAGACGCGGTCATCGGGCGGGAGGGGGCGGATCCGACCGCGCCGCACACCCCCGCCCTTGCGGCAGGGCCGCCCACCGGCTCGGAGAGTCACTTGCGCTTGCTGGCCCATAACAGGCATGTCGTCGGTGGGCAGGTTCTTGCCCCCGGGATCGATGGTGGGGCCTGCGACGCGCCGGATTGAAGGTAGGATTATGACCAAGACGATCGCTTTTGTCGGCGGAGCACAGAGAAGCGGCACGACGGCCCTCCGCCAGTTCCTGTCCTCCCACCCCAGGGTCGCAATTCTGCACGAACGGTTCGCGCATCTTGCCAACAAACCCGAATTCGGACCTCATCTGTTCACCTCGGACCAGATCGTCGAGGCCGGCGGCGAGGGGGAAGGCCAACGCAGGTTCGACGGTCCCGTGATGAAGGCCATGGCCGCCAAATGGGACGATGCGACTGTCGTCGGAGACAAGATCCCCAAGATGCACTCCCTGATCGCCGCCGCCCGGCGTGTGCCCGGATCCAAGGTCGTGGCGATCGTCCGCGAGCCCTACGGAATGGCCCAGAGCTTCCAGAAGCGTTACAAGAACGAGGAAGACGGGTTCGGCGCGGATTTCAAGGCCGCCGTCAAGCAGTTCAATTTCTCGGTCCAGACCCTCGCCGCCATCGATACCCGGAACGAGGATTTCGACCTGTGCGTCGTGCAGTATCACGACCTGGTCGCCGATCCGGCACGACTGGGATACGTGTTCGAGTTCCTCGGTGTCGACGTGCCCTCTCACGAAGCGATGTCGATGTATCAGCTGAAGGATACCGACCGGCGGCGCGAGGAATCCGAGATCGCGAGTTACGTGTCCCGGAACGCCCGCGTCGGGCTCTATCGAAAGGTTCTGGAACGGTTCAGCGGCGACATGTCGAACGAGAGTTGATCGCATGGTCGTCCGCATCTTCGAAGACGACCTTCTGAGAATCACGTCCCGGCATAAGACGAGCCGCCGCGAAACCGGCTCCGTCCTTCTGTCCTTCACCGGCATCGGTCACGAGATGGGGGGGATCAACGTCCAGAAGCCCGAATTTTTCGGGGTGGGACGCTCGTTCGACAATATCGTATTCATCACCGACAAGACCCGGTCGTGGGGAAACCGGCTGGATTTCTCCGCCGTGAGAGAAGCGATAACGCCTGCCATCGGGGACCGGACGGTGCATTCGATCGGCAACAGCATCGGTGGCTTCAACAGTATCGTATCGACGCATTACATCCCGACGCACACCTGCATCGCGTTCGTTCCGCAATACAGCGTGAACCCGTCCGTCGTTCCGTGGGAAACGCGCTGGAAGAAATACACGTCAAGGATCGAAAGCTTCCGCATAGATCGCGCCGGAGACCACATGAACGACACGACGCGGTATTTCCTGTTCAGCGGCGGGGACGGCCCTGACCGCAAGCACGCCGAGATGTTTCCGGTCCGGGAGAACCTGCATCACTACGCCTTCCCCGGAATCACGCACAAGGTCGCGCAGACGCTCAAGAAGATGGATGCGCTGGACCGGGTCGTGCAGTCCTGTTTCGACCATACCGACGGGCTGCCGAAGGATCTCGAATACGACGTGCTGAGCCCCGACGCCGCCCGACCGGGTGCGGCGCCGGTCCGGGCGGCGGGAGGATCTCGCCCATGAGAAGGGCCGGGGGCGTCTCCTCTCCCGGCCTTCCACCCGCGGATCGCGTCAGAACAGGAACACGTTCTCGAAGGTCAGACCCGACTCCTCGCCGATGACGCGATCCGGGTTCCACCGATCGAAAGCGTGCCGGTGTCGTTGTCGAACGAATCCGCCGTCCGACAGGCCTTTGCCCGGTTCGGTTGCAGTCGGATCGCCCAAGGTCGATCCATCCACTCCAGGTGAGAGGCTCAGAACAGCAGCACGTCCTCGTAGGTGAAGCCGGGCCCGCCCTGCAGCACCGCGACAAGGGCCGGATCCGCGCCGCGTCCCGCCCCGTCGGGATCGATCCGCAGCACCCCGGTGTCGATGTCGTACTCCACCTTGCCCGACCGCAGCGCCGCCTGGGCCTGCACCTTGGTCACCGCGCGGGGGTCGATCATGTCATCGCCAAGGCCGAAGAACCGGTCGTCCAGGGCGAGGAGGTCGGCGCCGCCGAAATCGGCGATCTGCTGGATGCCCTCGCCGGGGCGCAGGACGAAGGCGTCCGCGCCGGCGCCGCCGACCATCGTGTCGGACCCCCCGCCGCCGATCAGGGTGTCGCGGCCGCCGCCGCCCGACAGGGTCTCGTCGAGGGCGGTTCCGATCAGGCGGTTCCGCCCGCCATCGCCCTCGATCAGGGGCGGGGGCGGGGGCGGGGCGGACACGTCCGACACCTCGAAATGACGCGCCTCCAGCGGAGAGCCGGGCCCGCTGGCATGGACAATACTGACCTCGGTGCCGTCCACGAAGGTCAGCGACGAGACGTTGGAGAACGGCTTGGCGAGCGCCGCCACCGCCGCCTCGGCCGAGGCGAAGCCCGACCCCACGATCTCGATCCTCTCGTCCTCGAGGTCGAGGTCGGCGATCCGGATCGATCCGCCGCCGGCCGCGCGGATGACGAAGCGGTCGATCCCGTCGCCGCCGTAGAACGCGTTTTCGCCCGCGCCGTCCTCGAGCAGATCGTCTCCCGCGCCGCCGAACAGGACGTCCGCGCCATCCTCCCCCGCCAGCGTGTCGTCGCCCGCGCCGCCCTGGAGCCGGTCGTCCTGCGCGCCTCCCGACAGCCTGTCGGCCCCGTCCCCGCCGAACAGCAGGTCCTCTCCCGCCCCGCCGTCCAGCGTGTCGTCTCCACCCCCACCCTGAAGCTGGTCGTTGCCGCCCAGACCATCGATCGCGTCGGCCAGTTCCGTGCCGAAGACGGGCCGGTCGTCGCCTTGCGTGGTGATCGGCGGGGTCGATCCCTGCGCGACGAAGCCGTCTATCTCGTAGCCGATATCGGCGAGGAGCGCGAAATCCACCGCGGACGGCAGCTTGCGCGCGCCGATGGTGAGGGTGGGGTCCATCAGCGCGCGGCCCTCGTCGAACCCGTCGGCGACGTGGTCCGCGCCCGATTGCAGCGGGACCGGCGCGCCACCGTTGGCGGCCAGCGCGTTGGGCCCGCCGAACGTGCCGTCCCGGCCGATCGCCTCGAAGATCGGCGCCGTGCCGATGCCGAGGATGTGCCCGATCTCGTGCAACGCGACGCTGAGGAAGTCGTGGCGCCCCGGCTCCGGCCCCTCGAGCGAGAAGCTCCACGCCGCCGCCGTGTCGAAGGTGATCGTGCCGGCCCAGGGTTCGAAATCCGTCACCGGTCCGCCGCCGCGGAAATCGCCCGAGACCCGCGCCCTGTAGACATCGCCCGCCGCGTCGGTGCCGTCGTAGCCGCCGAGGCCGAGCGGGCCGTCCAGCGCCTCGGCCCCGGCGAAGACCAGCAGATCGTCGATCGGTGCGTCCAGGACGATCGGGCGCCGGGTACCGGCATCCGACGGATCGTCGACCGTGAAGGCCGTGCCGGCGGGCACCTCGTCGAACTCGTCGAGGAGCGCGGCTTCCCAGATCGCCGCCGCCGCCTCCAGCGCGGCGCGCCGGGCGGGGTCGTCGAAGAACCCGGTATCGAAACGGTAATCTATGGCGATGTCGAAAGACATGGATCGGTCTCCCTGCCCGAATGGGGGCAGATTAGCGCGAGCGATCGCGGAACTCATGCCTTTCCTGTCCGCCTCTTCCTCCCGCCCGGCTCCCGCAAGACCCTGCCGGGAGGAAGGAAAAGGTCAGAACAGCAGCAGATCGTCGGCCTCCAGCCGCGGCGCCCCGCTCAGCAAGGCGACCAGGAACGGATCGCCCCCGCCCTGGTCTCCGTCCGGATCGAACCACAGCCGCCCCGTGGAGCGCTCGTACTCCGCCCGGCCCGCCGAGAGCGTCCCGCGCACCATGCCGGGCGTCACGTCGCGGATGTCGATCGCGCGCTCCCCGTTGAAATAGCGGTCGTCGAGGGCGAGGCGGTCGCCCGCCTCGAAATCGCGGATCCAGACCGGATCCTCCCGTCCCTCCCATTGCAGCACGAAGACGTCGGCGCCGTCCCCGCCGCTCAGCGTGTCCGCCCCGCCCTTGCCGATCAGCAGGTCGTCGCCCTCCCCGCCGCCCAGCTCGTCGGCGCGCCGCGAGCCCTTGATGCGGTGCAGATCGGCGACGGACCCACCGGATCCGGGGCCCGAACCGGAGCCAGAGCCCGAACCCGTTCCAGTGACCGGCTCCGGCTGTCCGCCGCCCCCCGGCGCGGAGGGGGGCGGGTCGGGCTCGAGTTCGATCCCCTCCATCCAGGCGGGCAGCATCCGGCTCAGCGGCAGCGGATCGGCGGCGCGCAGATCGTCCTGCGTGATCGTGCCGCCCCCCGCCCGCACCAGCCGCAGGACCTCGTCGCCGAAGCGCAGCACCGCGCCGTCCGCGACGCTCTGCACCTCGATCTGCTCGACGCTGCGCAGGAAGCTCCAGGCCGACAGGTCGAGCCGATCGACGCCCACCTCGAAATCCAGCACCCGGTCGAGCGCGCCGTCGGCCTCGAAAACGAAGGTATCCGCCCCCGCCCCGCCGGTCAGCCGGTCCTCGCCCGCCCCGTCCATCAGCACGTCGCTGCCGGCGCCGCCCCGCAGGTCGTCCGCGCCACGCGCACCGGCCAGCAGGTCGTCGCCCGCGCCGGCCTCGATCCGCTCCCCGGCGGAGCGCGCGATCCGGGTGGTGCCCTCCGGCCCGCCGGGCAGGTCGATGCGGGTCAGGCCCGGCTCCGCGCCGCTGGCCGCGACGAGCTCGATCCCGTCGCCATGCGCCGCCATCGACAGCGCCGAAACCGAGGCCAGCGTGGTCTGCGTCGTGTCCGCAAGGCTCGCGACATGGGACAGCCGGCCGCCGGGCAGAAGGCGCAGCACGCTCACCCCGTCATCCGATCCCGCCACCGCCAGGTGCACGCCGCCCGCGCCGTCCGCCACCGCGATCTCGCAGGCCCCGGCGAAGCGGGTGCCCCGGCCGTCGATCACGTGATCGACCGCCTCCAGCCGGCCGGCCGGGTCGATCCGGAACACGCTGAGCGAGGAGGACCCCGCGGCGGCGAGGATCGCGTAGCTCTCGCCCGCCACCTGCGCCACGGCCAGGGCTGCGGGCGCGGCGATCCCCAGCCCCTCCGCCACCGCGACGGTGTCGGCCAGGCTCGCCCGGCCCTCCGAATCGAGCCGCAGCAGCGCCAGCGCGGTCTCGCCGCCGGTCGCGGCCACCAGCCAGTCGGTGCCGCCGTCCTGCGCGGGCGCGAGATCCGCGAGCCGGTCCGCGCCGGGGATCGCCACCGTGCGGCGATCGGCCAGCGTCCCGTCCTCCAGCCGCCAGCTCTCGACCAGGCCCCGGTCGATCTGTCCGCCGTGAACGAGGACGTCGCCGCCGGCCGGCCGGGCCACCCGCGCGGCGAATCCGTCCTCCGGCCCGCCGCCATCGACGCGGCCCCTGGCCGCGAGATCGTCCCCCGTGGCGTCGAAGCGGCGGATCACGCCCCCCGCGAGCCCGCCCAGCAGCAGGTCCTGCCCGCCCGGCAGCGCCAGCAGATCGCGCGGATTGCCCGCCACCGGACCGTCGCCCAGGCTCAGCTGGTCGAGCCGCCGGGCCTGTCCGGCATCGTCGATCCTCCAGCTCGCCACGCCGCCGGCGGCCGCGGCGTTCACGCTGTGGTAGAGCCCCGGCTCCGTCCCCGCCACGATGTCCTGGACCGCGGCGAGGAAGGGGTCGCCGCCACCGCTCGCCCGCGCCGTGATGTCGTCCGTCCGGATCGCCATGGTTCGTCTCCCGCAGGGTGCGGAGGACGGTCTGCGGGCCGGGCATGGCCGGGCGGGGGCGGAGCCGGTACGATCCGGGCGGCATCCCGGGGCGCGGGCGCGGCGATCACCGCCGATTTTCGGTCAATTGGCCGGACCGGAGGCCCCGCGGTCAGAGCCTGCCGGCGGCCAGCGCCTCGAGATAGGCGCCGTAATCGTTCTTGGCGAATTTCGTCGCTCGCGCCCTCAGGCCCGCGCTGTCGATCCATCCCTTCTGGAACGCGATCTCGTCGGGGCTGCCGGTCTGCAGCCCCTGCCGCTCCTGCAGGGTGCGCACGAAATTGCCCGCATCCAGCAGCGAGGCATGCGTGCCGGTATCGAGCCAGGCATAGCCCCGCCCCATCCGCTGCACGTCGAGCGTGCCGTCGGCGAGGTAGCTCTCGAGCAGCGAAGTGATCTCGAGTTCGCCCCGCGCCGAGGGCGTGATCCGCGCCGCCCGCTCCGGCGCGGTCCCGTCGAGGAAGTAGAGCCCGGTCACGGCGTAGGAGGAGGGCGGCACGCGGGGCTTCTCGACGATCGCGCGCACAGTGCCCGCGGCATCGAAATCCACCACGCCGTAGCGTTCGGGGTCGGCCACGTGGTAGCCGAACACGGTGCCGCCCTCGCGGCGCGCATCGGCCCGGGCCAGCATCTCGGGCAGGCCGTGTCCGAAGAAGATGTTGTCGCCCAGAACCATCGCCGAGGGGCTGCCCGCGAGGAAATCATCGGCCAGCAGATAGGCCTGGGCCAGCCCCTCCGGCGCGGGCTGGACGATATAGGTGAGCGCGATGCCCCACTGGCCGCCATCGCCGAGCGCGCGGCGGAACTGGTCCTGGTCCTCGGGCGTGGTGATGATCGCGATCTCGCGGATCCCGGCCAGCATCAGCACGCTGAGCGGGTAGTAGATCATCGGCTTGTCGTAGAGCGGCACCAGCTGCTTCGACAGCCCCAGCGTGATCGGATAGAGCCGCGTCCCCGACCCTCCGGCCAGCACGATGCCCTTGCGCGCCGTTCCGTCCGCCTTCGTTTCCGCCATACCCTCACCCTTCTCTGCCTGTCCTGCCGCTGCCCCGCAGCGCGGCGCCGCCCATCGCTAGTGCCGCCCCTCCGGGCACTCAAG
Source organism: Wenxinia marina DSM 24838 (assembly GCF_000379485.1). Taxonomy (GTDB): domain Bacteria; phylum Pseudomonadota; class Alphaproteobacteria; order Rhodobacterales; family Rhodobacteraceae; genus Wenxinia; species Wenxinia marina. The sequence continues at coordinate 73,703 of NZ_KB902286.1, read as the reverse complement.
CGCGGCCGCAGCCCTGCGCGGCGGAACGAGGGTGGCTCTGGCGGTTGCGTCACAGGCCGCGACGGGGTCTGTCGCCAGGCGAGGCCTGTTCCTTCTTTTCCGCTGCAGAGGACGTGCCGGCTTCCTGCTCGGCTTGGAGCCGGCGGGCCCCGCCGGCCCCCTGCCCCCGCTGCCGACCCGCGACTGCCTGCTGCCCATCGTGGCGCCGCTGGCCGCCGCCCGCGCCGCCGGGCGGCCGAGGCGCGGCTCCGCCCGGTATCTGGACCCGCGCGGGCCGCGCGCTCGGACATGACCGTTTCCTAGCCTTCGGCCGGTCCGGCAGCGCCGACGACCCCGCCGCCCGTCGCTGCGAGGTCGCGCGCCACCGCGCGCCAAAGCCGCGCCAGCGCGCTGCGGGGGCCGATCTGGGCCGCGCGCCCGGTCTCGCGCGGATCGACGTCGAACCAGGTGCGCGTCCCGCCGCGATCGAGGGGCGCGGGCGGCGGCGCGGGCAGGGGCGGCAGGGCGCCGGTCAGGCCGGGCGGCGTCTCCTCCAGCGGCAGCAGCCGCACCTCCGGGCGCCGGGGACCGGGCAGGGGCCGCCCCAGAGCTGCGGCGAGGTCGCGTTCTCCCGCCTCGATCCGCTCCAGCGCGGCATCGAGCACGGCGAGGCCCAGCCCCGCCTCGCCCGGATCGCGCCCGACCGGCGCCAGCAGCAGATCCGCCCCCGCCAGGACCGACGTCGCCAGCAGGCCCAGCCCGCGCGGCGGATCGATCAGGATCAGGTCCGCCTCCTGCCGCAGGGGGGCCAGCGCCTCCTCCAGGGCCCGCACCGCGCTCCAGCCCGGCACCGCGCGGTCCCATTCGGCCAACGCGAGGTCGGCTGCGGCCAGCTCCGCCCCGCCCGCGATCACCGAAAGTCCGGGCCAGCGGCTCGGTCGTGCGAGATCGCGCCCCGATTCCGCAGCCGCGGCCAGATCGGCCGGCATCGGGGCGGGGCGCTCTCCCCGTTCGGCCAGGGCGGCATTGCGCGCGCGCAGCGCGCGGCCTGCCGCCGCGGCGAAGAGATCGCGCATCCCCCCGTTCCGTCCCCTTTCCCGGCCCCCTTCCTGTGCCGGTCCGGCCTCGATCCGCCGGGCCAGATCGCCTCTGCCGCTGCCGTCGATCGCGATTACCCGCCAGCCGTCGAGCGCGGCGGCCACCGCCAGTTCCGCGGCCGCCCGGCTCCGCCCCGCCGCGCCGAGCGGGGCCGCCATCGCCACGACGACGGCCCGCTCGCGAGGTGGGGGCAGGTAGCGCTCGGCGGATCCCGTCGCCGCGAAATGCGCCCGGATCGACGACAGTTCTCCGGCGGTGAACCGCAGGGCGCCCCGGCCTTCGGCATCTCCCCGCGGCAGGGTCGGAACCTCGCGCAGGGTGCGGCGCAGGTATTCGGCCGAAACCGGCAGCATCCATTCCGCGATCTCCCAGATCGCGAACCGGCGCGGCCCCTCCCCGTCGGTGTCCCGCCTCGATTCCGGGTCGGGGTCCGACCCCGGGATCCCGGCCTCTCGCCCCTTGGCCTGGAGGCTTCGGGCCATGTCCGACAATCCCGCCATCGTAGTTCGTTTCCTGATCAGGTTTTCATTTTTTCTGCAGGTTCATGTTTATCGGCAACCAGATGGAAAAACGACTGCTTTCTCTGCTTGTCCTGAGGCTTCCGGGCAGGCCCGCTCTGTCCTTGTGGATTCGGCGTCACAAGGCGCTGTTACTGAATCTGTTATTTTATAGTTACGGCCTTCGAGACATTTCGGAAAAGTCTTTGCGGTCAGTCCCTTCCGCGGGTTCGACAGGTTCGAAGCGATTCCGAAACCCCGATCGCCCGATTCCGAAACCCCGAGGGCGGCGATTCCGAAACCCCGATCCTCGCTCCGCTCCCGGTGGCATGGCGCGGCCGGGGACTGTAGGCTCAGCGTAAATGAAACCCCGAACCGCCCTCCGCCTCCGGCCGGGCGCAACCGGAGGGCGGAACGAGCGGGCAGGGGCGCCATGACGGGACGAGACAGGGGTCGGATCACGGAAAGCCTTCCCCGCGGGGAAGAACGGTATCGGACGGGACGGGGCGGGATGGCGGTGGGCGCGCCTCCCGATTTCTTCGCCTGCGACATCTTCGATGCCGTGCCCAAGGACGACCTCGCCTCGATGGAGCATCCGCTCTTCTCGCTTTCGACCCGTCCCGACCGGCAGGTGCTGTCCTACGCGCACCGGGGCACCCGGATCGAGGTCGTGCCTTCGGTCAAGGGGCGGGCCACGATCCACGACAAGGACATTCTGATCTACTGCACCAGCCAGCTCATGTCCGCCCTGAACGCGGGTCGGGACGTTGCGCGCACGCTGCATCTCACGGCCCACGACCTGCTGCTGGCGACGCGGCGCGAGACCAGCGGCGACGCCTACCGGCGCCTGCGCGAGGCCTTCGAGCGGCTCGCGGGCACCCGTATCACCACCAATCTCGTCACAGGCCCGCCCGAGGATCCGGTGGAGGTCACGCGTGGCTTCGGCCTGATCGAGGACTGGGAGATCGTGCGCCGCACCCGCGGCGGGCGCATGGTGCAGGTGCGCGTGACCCTCTCCGAATGGCTCTACCGCGCCGTGCTCGCCAAGTCGGTCCTCACCCTCAGCCGTGATTATTTCGGCCTGCGCCGCCCGCTGGAGCGGCGCCTCTACGAACTCGCCCGCAAGCATTGCGGCCGCCAGCAGGACTGGCGGATCGGCCTCGCCACGCTCCACGCCAAGTCCGGCTCCGGCAGCCCGCTCCGCGTGTTCCGCGCGATGGTCCGGCAGATCTGCACCGAGGACCGGCTTCCCGATTACGTTCTCGCCGTGGAGGAGGGCGACGTCCTGCTCGTCCGGCCGCGGGCCGCGGCGGCGCTGCTCGAGGACGGCCCGGGCGCCCCGGTATTGCCGCCGCTCTCCCCCGCCATCCACGACCGGGCCCGGGCGATGGCGCCGGGGCTTGACGTCCACGCGCTCGAGGCCGAATGGCGCGGCGTCTGGGCCCGCTCCGGGCGCCCGCTCCTGCGCAATCCCGGCGCGGCCTTCCTGGGCTGGGTCAAGAAACGCGAGGCATGAAGATGCAGATAGAGACGACCCCCCTGCCCGGCGTGATGATCCTCACGCCGAAGCGCCACGGCGATGCCCGCGGCTTCTTCTCCGAGAGCTGGAGCCGGGAGACGCTCGCCGCGCAGGGCATCGAGCTCGACTTCGTGCAGGACAACCATTCCCTGTCCGAGGCCGCCCCGACCCTGCGGGGCCTGCATTTCCAGGCGCCGCCCCGCGCCCAGGCCAAGCTGGTGCGCTGCGGGCGCGGGCGGCTGCTCGACGTGGCGGTCGACATCCGCAAGGGCTCCCCGAGCTATGGGCGCTGGACCGGCGTGGAGCTCTCCTTCGGGAACGGCCGGCAGCTGCTGGTGCCCGCGGGCTTCGCCCACGGCTTCGTCACGCGCGAGCCGGGGACCGAGATCGTCTACAAGTGCACGGACACCTACGCGCCCGAGACGGAAGGCGCGATCCACTGGGCCGACCCGGACCTCGCCATCGACTGGGATCTTCCCCGCGGGGAAGAACCGCGCCTCTCGGCCAAGGATGCAGAGGCGGGCCGGCTGGCGGATCTGGACAGCCCCTTCACCTACGAGGGCCCCCTGCCCTGGGAGAACCGGACATGAAGCTCCTCGTCACCGGCGGCTGCGGCTTCATCGGCTCGGCCGTCGTGCGCCGCGCCGTCGCGCAGGGCCATGCGGTCGTCAATCTCGACGCGATGACCTACGCGGCCTCGCCCGAGAGCGTGGCGGAGGTGGCGGACCACCCCGCCTATGCCTTCGAGAAGGCCGATATCCGCGACCGCCCCGCGCTCGACCGGATCCTCGCTGCGCATGTCCCGGACGCGATCCTGCATCTCGCGGCCGAGAGCCATGTCGACCGGTCCATCGACGGTCCCGCAGCCTTCGTCGAGACCAACGTCACCGGCACGTTCAACCTGCTGGAGGCGGCTCGCCGCCATTGGGAGGGGCGCGGCCGACCGCGGGACTTCCGCTTCCACCACGTCTCCACCGACGAGGTCTTCGGCTCGCTGGGCGAGACCGGGCAGTTCACGGAAGACACGCCCTACGACCCGCGCAGCCCCTACTCCGCCACCAAGGCGGCCTCCGACCACCTGGTGCGGGCCTGGCACGGGACCTACGGCCTGCCCGTGGTCCTGACCAATTGCAGCAACAATTACGGCCCCTACCACTTTCCCGAGAAGCTGATCCCGGTCGTGATCCTGAAAGCGCTGCAGGGCGCGCCGATCCCGGTCTACGGAGCCGGGGCGAACGTGCGCGACTGGCTCTATGTCGAGGATCACGCGGACGCGCTGCTCACCGTGGTCCAGCGTGGCCGGATCGGGCGCAGCTACAATATCGGGGGCGAGAACGAGGCGCGGAACATCGACATCGTACGCCGGGTCTGCGCCCTGCTGGACGAGCGGCGGCCGGGAAACGGACCCTATGCCGAGCAGATCGCCTTCGTCGAGGACCGGCCCGGGCATGACGCGCGCTACGCCATCGACCCGTCGCGAATCCGGGACGAGCTCGGCTGGCGTCCCTCGGTCACGCTGGAGGAGGGGCTGGCCCGGACCGTCGACTGGTATCTGCGGAACGAGGCCTGGTGGCGCACCCTGCTGGAGCGCCGCCCCGCCCTGCTGGAGCGGCTGGGCACCTTCCCCGCGGGGAAGGTTTCGTGACCGATACGCCCGGAACAGATCCTCTTCCCGCCGCGTCGGGCTTCGCGGTCGACCCCGCCCCCACCGTGACCCGCCCGCTCGTCTTCGGCGTGACGGGGCAGGTGGCGCGGGCCCTGCGGCGGCGCGTGCCGGACGGGATCTTCCTCTCGCGTGCCGAGGTCGATCTCGCCGATCCGGCTGCGTGTGCCGCTGCGGTGGCGCACGGCGCCGGGGCGGTGGACGCGGTCATCAATGCCGCGGCCTGGACTGCCGTGGACGCGGCCGAAGCGGAGGAGGACGCGGCCCGGATCGTCAATGCCGAGGCGCCGGGCGCGATGGCGCGGGCCGCGGCGGCGGCGGGGCTGCCCTTCCTCCATGTCTCGACCGATTACGTCTTCGACGGGACCGGCAACCGGCCCCGGCAACCGGACGACGCCCCGGCCCCGCTCGGCGCCTACGGGCGGACCAAGCTGGCGGGCGAGCGGGCGGTGGCGGAGGCGGGCGGGCGCTCGGCGGTGCTGCGCACCTCCTGGGTGGTCTCGGCGGAGGGGGCGAACTTCGTGCGGACGATGCTGGCCCTGTCGCGGACCCGCGAGCGGCTGACCGTGGTCGCCGACCAGATCGGCGGGCCGACCCCGGCCGGGGCGATCGCGGCTGCGCTGCTGTCGATGGCCGGGCGGCTGCCGGAGGGGCAGGGGGTCTGGCATCTGTCGGGCGCGCCCGACACGTCCTGGGCGGAGTTCGCGCGGGCCATCCTCGCGGCGGCCGGGCGGACGACGGAGGTGGCGGACATCCCCGCCTCGGACTGGCCGACCCCCGCCCCCCGGCCCGCCAATTCCCGGCTGGATTGCGGTACGCTCGCGCGCGATTTCGGCATCGGGCGGCCCGACTGGCGGGCGGCGCTCGGGCCGATGGTGGCGGCGATCGAGGCAGAGGCGCAGCGGATGGGGTGATCCCTCCCTCCGGGGTCTGGGGTCTTGGGGACTCTGACGGACCTTCCCAGCGGGGAGGTCCGATCATGTACAGAGCCTGATGGAACGGCCGCGCAGGGTCTGTTCAAGGATCTCGGGTGATCCGGTCCCGCGAGGGGGCAAAACCTTCCCCGCGGGGAAGATCAGGGGGATGGACCCGAGGCGGCCCCCGGCTTAGCCCAGGCGGTCAAGGAAGGCGCGCAGCGCGTCTTCCAGCCGGGCACGATCGATCTCGGTCATGTCGCGGTCCAGGCGGATCTCGAGCCGGCCCTTCGAGGCGGCGCAGCTGACCGTGCCGGCGCGGTCGTGGCGCAGGGTGACCACGGTCTGCGGGGCGGGGCCGGAGGCGGTGACGCGGGGCCGGGGCGGCGGGGCAGGGGCCTCGTCCTCGCGGTCCGGCGGAGCCTCCGGCGCGCCGTCCTCGGCGGCGCGGCGCAGGACCGCAAGCTCGTCCTCGACCGAGCGGTTGTCCCAGCCCTTGAGGTCGGCGCGAATCCGGAACGTGATGCCGTCGTCCTCGTCGATCCGCTGGGAGAGGCGCAGGCCGAGGGCGCGGGGGATCTCCTCGGGAAAGCGCAGCACGTCGCCGAGGCGGCGCACCAGCGGCAGGAAGCCGCGGATGTAGCTGCGCTTCTGGTAGCCGGCGGAGCGGAACAGGGTCGCGACCGCCTTCTCGGCCGTCATCTCCTCGCGCGGGTCGAGGCTGGCGAAATTCTCGGCCAGCTGCGCCATCTCGGCGAAGGAGATGCCGGCGCGGACCATGTTCTCGTCCACCATCCGGCGGTAGAGCACCTCGAGCCCCTCGCCGGCGTCGGTCACCAGGGCGGGGATCGTGCCCCAGGCCTCTTCGTCCCCGGTCTCCTCCAGCAGCGCGCGGAAGGCCGAGAGGCGGCGCCAGCCCTGGATCAGCTCGAACCGGCCATGGGCGGCCCGCTCCAGCCGGATCGGGTTCGACAGGCCCACGTCCTGCAGCGAGGTCTTCAGCTCGTCCAGGGTGCCGTCGTCGAACAGCTTGCGGCGGCGGTCGCGCACCAGCTTGACCGTGTCGATCGCCTCCAGCGGCACCCGTTCGGCGACGAGGCCGAGGGCGCGGGCGCTGACATGGGCATGGGCGAGACGATCGTTCTCGTCGCGGATCGCGGCGAGCGTGGCGGCCCGGTCCGACAGCGCGACGCCGGTCTCGGTAATGGCGCTGGCCATCGGGCCGCGGCGGGGCCGGTCGGGCGCCAAGAGGCCCACGCGCGGCCCGGACGCGGCGGCTGGGCCGGGGCCGGGGCCGGCCTCCGGGCCAGCGGTGCCCTCCTCGTCCTCCGGCAGCTCGAGATCAAAGACCCTGCGCTTGGGCATCTTCCGTCTCCTGTGGCTCGTGTCCCCGCGGGGACGGGGCGGAGAGCTTCGGCCAGGCGGCGAGCGCGGTGCCGAGGAACTCGGTATAGGCTCTGTCGAAGGTGTCGCGGGCCCGGCGCCAGGTCTCTCGTGTCATGTCGCGGTAATCGGTCTCGTAGATCGAGGAGAGGAAGCGCCCGGACTGATCGACCGCGCGTGTCATCTCCACGGGATGGGTGCACAGATGTGAGCCGAAGACCTTGCCATAGGCTTCCAGCATCGCGCGGTGCAGATCGTTGCCCGGCTCGAACCGGGTCATCAGAAAGCGGATGTCGAGATAGGTCTTGGGCAGGGTCACGCCGCCCGTCGGCACCTCCTCCTCGGCGCCGCCATAGCCCGCGGCGAGATCGCCGAGCGCCTCGGAGAGCTGGCCGATGAAGGAGGTGGTGCTGTCGTATTCCCAGTAGCCCGGACCGGAGGGGATCCACAGCATGTCGGCGGCGAAGACGGCGTTCATCGACTGGTAGCCGATCGCGGGCGGGCAGTCGAAGAAGACCAGGTCGTAGGCGTCGTCGGGGATCTGCGCCAGATAGCGCGCGACGGCGGCGAAGAAGGTCCAGTCCGGGTTCAGGTGGCGGTATTGGGCCGAGGCGAACTCGACGAAGGCGGCGTTGGCGCAGGACGGGATCAGGTCGATCGTGGGCCAGGCGGTCGGCTTGATGAAGTCGGCCGTGCGCAGCGTATCGAGGCCGAGGTCGCGGATCGAGGCGGGGATCGTGCGGCGGGGCAGGGCGGTGCCCGAGGCGGCACCGGTGGGCCCGGCATTCATCCGGTCGGTCTCGTGGATGAGGTCGCGTGCGATGATGCCCCAGACGGTGTAGTCCTCGGCCACGTCGGTCAGGCCCATCGCATGGGACAGCGTCGCCTGCGGGTCGAAGTCGATGCAGAGCACCCGGTAGCCATCCAGCGCCGCGGCATGGGCGAGATGCAGCGCCACGGTGGACTTGCCGGCGCCGCCCTTGAAGTTGGCGATGGCCGTGCGCAGCGCCCGTCCGGGGGGGCGTTGCGGCATCAGAGATCGCCGCCCCACCTTCAGCCGGCGCCGAAGCTCGTTGATCTCCTCGAGGGAGAACCAGCGCTGGCGCCCGTCGGGTTCGACTTCCCCGCCGGGAAGATCGGGCTGTGCGGCGAGGCGGCCGCGGAAGGTCGACTGGTTGAGGCCGAGGATCAGCTCCGCCACTTCCCAGGACGAGAAGCGGCGCAGCGTCTTCTGCATGTCGGGGCTGAAGGTCTGGCGCCGGATATGGGTCTGGAGCCGCAGCGAGGCCGATTGCAGCCGGGCGAGGGCGGTATGATTGTAAAGGGGGCGGTCGGTCATGGGGCCTCGCGGTCGGTACGGCGCGGTCGCATCGGCAGGACGCTTTTTCGCCGTCGCGTCCATTTTACGTCCTGAGGCGCGGCGGGCAATCAAAACGATGCGTCTAGAGCACCCGCTTTTCCCATATCGTGGGATTTGCGCCGTCCAGGGCAGGAGATCGAAAGCCAACGCCATCCGAGGCGTTGCGGCGAAACGGGTCGATCGGTCGCTGCCCGAGGACCATGTTCACCCCCTTGCGGCAACTTGCGCGTTCCTTCCCGACGTCCCGCCGGAGCTCCCGCCGATGCCCGACCAGTCCGATAACCTGTCGCTGCCTTATCTCCAGCCGGCGCAGGCGCAGAAGCACGTGACCCACAACGAGGCGCTGAAGCGGCTCGACATCCTGGTACAGGCGACGGTGGCCGACCGCGACCGGACCCAGCCGCCCGCCGCCCCCGCCCCCGGCGACCGGCATCTCGTCGCCGCCCCCGCCACGGGTGACTGGGCGGGGTGGGAGGACAGCCTCGCCGCCTGGGACGGCGCGGCCTGGATCCGGCTCGCGCCGCGGCCGGGCTGGACCCTGCGCTGCCTGGCCGAGGGCGCGACCCTTGTCTGGGACGGGACGGCCTGGATCGCGGACGGTGCCGCGGAGGCGGCGCCGACCTTCGGCATCAATGCCGCGGCGGATGCCGGCAACCGCTTCGCCGTGTCCTCGCCCGCGGTGCTTCTCAATCACGAAGGCGCGGGGCACCGGGTCAAGGTGAACAAAGCCGCGGCCACCGACACGGCATCGCTCCTGTTCCAGACCGGGTTCTCGGGCCGGGCCGAGATGGGGACGGCCGGGTCGGACGCCTTCGCGGTCAAGGTCAGCGCGGACGGTGCGGTCTGGACCGAGGCTCTGACGCTCGATCCCGCGACCGGCCATGCGCGCGGCGCCGCGGTGCAGACCGAGCCCTCCGACGCGACTTCGGGCCGCCTGCTAAAGGTCGGAGCGGCGGGCGTGGCGCTGGGGCCGGACGTCTATCGCCGCGGCAATGCGGTGGGGACGGTGACGCAGGCGGAGGGCGTGCCGACCGGGGCGCTGGTCGAGACGCCCGTCTCGACGGCCGACGGCTGGGTCGAGAAATGGGCCAATGGCCGGATGGAATGCTGGCACCGGATCAATCTCGGTCCGGTGACAGCCATCGGCAGCGGAACGGACGGCGATCCCTACCAGACCGCCCAGACGAACTGGACCCTGCCGTCGGCGGACTTCGTCGAAGCGCCGCTGATCTGTCTCGCGCTGGAATATGACAGCTCCGATGGCCGCGCCCGCGGGCTTGCGGCGGGGTTCCGGTCGCGCTCGACGACGGCGGTGACCGGCATCGGCGCGACCCGGGTGAGCTCGCAGAGCGCGATCGGCGACGTCCTCGTCCACATCCGCGCCATCGGGCGCTGGTCCGCCTGAAACCGCGGGCCTCTCGCCGCCCTAGCCGCTGACCTGGGTGGCGAGACCGAAGACGGTGCCGATCAGCCCCAGAACAGTGACGGTCGAGGTGATCGGGCTTTCCGTGACGTAGACCAGATCGCCGGGCATGATCTGGAACTCGCCGGCGCTGAAAAGCCCGTCGGCCGAGGTCATGTCGAGCGTGAAGACGACGCGCATGTGGTCCGGCCCGGAGGCATCGGCGCGCACCGCGGAGGCGGGATAGCGGCGCAGGATCAGGATGCCCTGCGGATCGGCGCGGGTCTCGTTGACGCCGCCGATCATCGCCATCGCCTCGAGCGCGGTGATGCGCTCACGCCTGAAGGGATGGAGCGTCTCGGCCCCCGCGGCGCCGAGCGAGATGAAGAACCGGTCGTCCTCCTCGATATAGACCTGATCGCCGCCGACCAGCGTGGTGTCGAGCCGGGGCGAGTCCAGCAGCCGCTCCATCGAGATGCCGAAGATGCGATCGCCGCGGTGCAGCCGGACCTGCGGATTGTCGATCGTCGCGGCAACGCCGCCGCCCTCGGCGATCAGGCCCATGATGGAGAAGTCGCGGTCGGGCAGGGGGTAGCTGCCGGGCGTGGCGACCCCGCCGACGAGGCTGACGGTGTTCTGCCGGCCCTCGACGAAGTCGAACTGGACCTGCGCCGAGGGCGTGACGGCGGTGTAGAGCTCCTCGATCCGGTCGCGCGCGGTCTCGGGCGACATCCCTGAGACCCGGACGGAGCCGACATAGGGCAGGAAGATCGATCCCGAGGCGCCGACCCGGATCTGCCCCAGATCGACCGCGCGCTGCCCGGTCGTGGTGAGCAGGCCGTTCTCCTCGGTGCTCCAGATCCGGACCGAGACGGTGTCGCCGGCGGCGATGATCCGGTTGTTCGGCTGGTCGACCCGTTCGATCCAGGGATAGCTCTCCCCCCCGATGCGGGGCCAGGCGGCATAGACCGGCAGCAGGGTCCGCGTGACCGGCGCGACGGCGAAGTCGCGCAGCGCGGCGTCCTGTCCGGTGCGGGTCTCGAGGATCTCCGATTGTATGGCCGCGCCACGCGGCGGCGCGCAGGCTGCGAGGCCCAGGGTCAGTCCCAGGATCAGGGCACGCGCCGCGGCGGTCCGGCCCCTGCTCGTCGTCCAGTCGCGCATTTCATCCCCGGTTCCGGTCGTGCCATGCCCCTCGAGCGCCGTGGCTGCAGCCTCGCAGTGCCGATTTCTTCCTTAACGGCTCTGCCGGGACAATTCCATCGCCCCCGCGCGGCCGATCACCGCCTTGCGCGGCAATCGGCGGAAGGAAGGCCGCATCGGCCCACGGTGACGGTGCCGCCGCGTTCCGTCGCGCGCGGCGCTAGCTCCGGAACGTGCGGGAGACGGCGCGCAGGGGCGAGGTGACCTTCCAGGAGGTGCTCGACAGCAGATCCTCCACGGCCCGGGCGGCCTCGGAGGATCTGCGGGTCTCCTCCTTGAGCCGGCCGGCGAGCTTGTCGCGCTCGCGCCGGACCTTTTCCAGCTGCGCCGACACCGTGTCGATCCGCGCGGTCAGGGCCGCGATCTCCTCCGCCGCCCGGATCCGCTCGGCCTCGAGCGTCCGGACCTTTCCGGTCTCGGCCTCGACCCGGTCGCCGAGCTCTGCGCAGAGACGGCGCAGGGCCTCGTGTTCCTCGGAGTCCGCTGCGGCAATCGGTCCGGCAATCGGTGCGGGCGCGGCGCGGGCCTCGGCCTCCTCGAGCAGCTTGCCCATCTCGCGGAGCTGGGCGGCGAGGCCATCGGCCCGTTCGCGCTCCGCCTCCAGCCCCGTCGCCTCCCCGGCGGTGCCGTGCCCGGTCTCCAGCGCGTCGGCCCGGCTCTGCGCGGCGTCGCGCTCGGCCTCGACCTCCTCGAGGCGGCGGCGTGCCGCGTCGAGATCCCCGCGCAGGGTCCGGACCTGGTTCCCGGCCACCTCGGCCTCCGCCTGCGCGGACCGGATCTCTTCCTGCGCGGCCTCCAGACCGAGGGCCGCCGCGGCCGCCCGCTCGTCCCGGGCCTGCATCTCGGCCCTGAGGCTTTCCGTCTGCTGCTGCTCGGCCTTGAGCCGGTGCGCGGTCTCGACCTCGCGGTCCCTGGCCCTCCGGACCAGGCCGTGGGCCTCGTCGACCTCGCTCCGGGCTCGCTCCGCCTCGCCCTCGGCATGCTGACCGCCCCCGAGACGGCGGAAGATCTGCCGCACCATCCGGGTGTCGCGATGGCTGGTGCCGAAATCGAGCAGCGTCGCGAGACGGGACGGGAGCTCCTGTGCGTCGCCGACCACCACCGCGCCGTCGCCGTGGGGGAAGACCAGCGTATCACGCTCGCCCAGGACGGCCGGCAGCGCCGCCGCCGAGCGCAGGCCGTGGATTACGACGATGCCGCCGCGCGAGAGGCGCCGGAGCATCCCTGCGGAGACAGCCTCTGCCAGCATCGCCGCCTCGATCACCAGCAGATCGAAGCTTTCGGCCTCGATCCCGTCGATCGCCTCGGCCACGGGACCGGGCAGCAGGGTCGAGAATTCGGCGTATTGCTGGTCGTTGTAGTCCAGGATCGCCCCGTCGAACCCGTCCGTGCCGCCGGCGACGGCCCAGCATTCGGCACCGGTATCGAGCCGCTCGACCGTCTGGCAGATCGCGAAATGGGCCAGCGCGTCCGTCCCGCCCAGGCTGAGCGTCGCCGCCGGGCGCAGCACCTCGGTGATCCAGAACAGCAGCGGCAGGTGATGCAGGATCGGCGCAGGGCGGACGAACTTGGCGCGCGCGAAGAGCGCGAGCACGCTCAGCGTCATGGGAATCCGCGAGCCGGCTGTCGCGATCTCGCCCTCGGGCGCGGGGGTCAGGTCGGTCTGTGACACAGGGGAATGCACCGGATCCGGGTTGAGGCCATCGTGGGCGGGCCGCGTTTCGTCGCGGCCTGTTCTATGGGATGGATGGCGGGAGTTACAAGTTTCGCCGAACCCGGCGCGGGGGCGATTCCGGCGCGCCGGGGCGGGGCCGACGTGCCGCGGCGCGTCATCTGCGACGCCGGGCATTTCGTGCCCAGGGTCTGTCCGCGCCAACAACCCCGGCGCGCCGGGGCGGGTAACAGCGGGCGGTCGCGTTTCGGTTTGAAACCCGGCCGGTTTGAACGGAAGAGGGGCCCTGGACGTTGTGCAGGAGGCCGGACGATGAGCGAACGAAGCGCCCGGAAGAAGACCGATGCCGAGCTGATCGCGGACTCCGGCCTGTTCGACGCGCAATGGTATGTCCAGGCCTATCCCGACGTGGCGGCGTGGCCGGGGCTGCCGGAGAGGCACTTCCTGCTGCACGGGCTGGCGATCGGGCGCGATCCCGGCCCCGAATTCTCCTCCGCCTTCTATGCCTCGGCCTATCCCGACGCCGCCGGCATCCCGCCGCTGCTGCATTACCTGCGGGTCGGGATGGCGCAGAAGCGCTACCGCACCGTCTTTCATGCGCGCCGCCCGCTGGGTCTTGCGCGGCGGGCGGCGCGGCGGATGTCCTACAAGATCTTCGTCGCCGGGTTCGAGACGGAGGCCCTGCGCGAGGCCGAGGCGATGGTGAGGGATCACCACAGCATCTTCATGCGCTCGGCAATGGCGATGACGCTGGCGAGCTGGGCGATCTGGCGCGCCGGACCCGAGATCGCCGTTCCGGTATCCGGGGAGGAGACGCCCGAGCAGGATGAGCCGTCCTTGCAGACACGAGATCTGGCTCGACGGGCGCTCGGCTGGCTCGGCGGGATGAGCACCGGCTGGCTGGCACCCGAGGAGATGGCGGCGCGGGACCTGCTGACGGTGCTGGCGCTGATCGGCGATCGCCGGATCCGGCAGGCCCGGCTCCATGTCGAGGCCGCCGCCGCGGCGGGGCGCCCCACGGCCGAGCTCGACCTCGCGCTGACGCTTTCGCAGCGCAGCGGCGGCGTGCGCCGCAGCCTGCTGGCGCGGGCCTTCGGCGGGCTGGGCCTCGCCCCGCCCGAATTTCCCGCCCGAAGCGGAGCCCCAGACCTGGCCGACCGGCTGCGTTTCGTCACCGCCGCCGCGCCGCGCGCTCCGGCGGGGCCGGCGATCTCGGTCGTCGTCGCGGCGGAAGAGGCGACCGATCCGGCCGCGATCCTGCGCACGCTGAGGGCGGTGCAGGCCAGCGAGGGGGTCATGGGCGAGATCGTCCTGGCCGGGCCCGAGGCCACCCTGCCGAAGCCGTCCAAGGTGCCGAAGGGGCCTTTCGCGATCCGCCGGATCGAGACGGACGGATCCGCCGCGGCGGCAGCGAACCGGGGCCGCCGTGCCGCCACCGGCGCTTTCGCCGCCATCCTGGCGGCCGGGGATGTCGTCCATCCCGCGCGGTTGCGCCGGCAGGCGGACGCATTGCTGCTGTCGCCAGAGGCGCTGGCGGTCACGGCGCCCGCGATCTGGCTTGCGCCCGATCTGCAGGCGCGGCGCTGGTTCACCGGCGCGGGCGGGGGGCAGGATGTGCCCGGCCCCGATACCGAGCGGGCGGGCGAGGGGGTGAGCCTCTTCCATCAGGACCCGGAGTCGGTCCTGGTCCGGCGCGCCGAGGCCGAAGCCGTGCTGGGCGACCGCGACCTGCCCGAGGGCGGGGCGGCGGAATACCTCGCCCGGGCGCGCGCGGCGGGCGGTCCGGGGGCGGTGCTGCACCTGGCGGACGGCCCGCCGGTGCTGCGGTTCGAGACCGGCCCGGCGGGGCACGCGGCACCGCTGCCGCGGGGGGCCGCGCTCGATTACCGCGAGGCGGGGGCCCATCATCATGCGCAGGTCCTGAAGGACATGGCGGCGGCGCCGCTGCGCTACGATCTGGGCGCGGGACGCCCCTTTCCGGCACCGGCCCGGCTGTCCGGGCGAGCGGGGACCGGGTTCTACGACGTCATCATCGCCTCGGACTTCCGACTGATCGGCGGCTCGACCCAGTCCAACGCCTCGGAGATCCGGGCGCAGCGGCAGGCCGGGCTGCGCACCGGGCTGGTGCAGATGTACCGCTACGACTTCCACAGGGATCCCTGGCGTCCCATGCTGCCCGAGATCCGCAACGAGGTGCATGCGGGACAGGTTGCAGGCGGGCAGGAGAGCCTCGTCGATGTCCTGGCCGAGGGCGACGAGGTGTCCTGCGATCTGCTGATCCTGCGTTATCCGCCGGTCCTGCGCTATTCGCAGACGATCGTGCCCCGGATCGCGGCCGGATCCATGAAGGTGATCGTCAACCAGCCGCCGCGCAGCGACTATTCGGACGACAGCGTGGTGCGCTACGACCTTATCGAGGCGGACCGCACCGCGCGCGAGATGTTCGGCACCGCCCCGGTGTGGCATCCAATCGGTCCGCTGGTGCGGCAAGCGATGATCACCCACCACGGCACGGACCTGCAGCAGATCGAGCTGTCCTCCGAGGACTGGGTCAACATCATCGACCTCGCCGATTGGGCGCGCCGGCCCCGCGGCCCCGCGCCGGGGCGCACGCCCCGGATCGGCCGCCATTCGCGCGGTCATGCCCACAAATGGCCGGCCACGGCCGAGGACATCCTCGCCGCCTATCCGGCCTCGGGTCCGTTCGAGGTGCACGTGCTGGGCGGCGCGGAGCCGGCCGCGAAAATCCTCGGCGCGGTGCCGGAAAACTGGACGGTGCACGATTTCGGGGCGCGTTCGCCGCGGCGCTTCCTCGCGGAGCTCGATTTCTGGGTCTATTTCGCCCATCCCGACTGGATCGAGAGCTTCGGCCGCACCATCATCGAGGCGATGGCGGTAGGCATGCCGGTGCTGCTGCCCGAAGTCTACCGCCCGCTCTTCGGCGAGCACGCGATCTACTGCACGCCCGCCGAAGTGCAGGGGATCGTGCGTGATCTCTGGGCCGATG
The DNA here is from genome assembly GCF_000379485.1 of Wenxinia marina DSM 24838. Classification (GTDB taxonomy): domain Bacteria; phylum Pseudomonadota; class Alphaproteobacteria; order Rhodobacterales; family Rhodobacteraceae; genus Wenxinia; species Wenxinia marina. The sequence continues at coordinate 58,006 of NZ_KB902286.1, read as the reverse complement.
CGGGCGCCTACCATGCGCGGGTCGGGGCCGCCCAGGATTTCGTGCGCAGGCGGTTCAGCTACGAGACGCATATCACCCGGCTGGCTGCCGCCGGAGTCAGCGTCGGCACGGTACCGCCCGCCCCGTCCGGAACGAGGCCGGACCAGGCCAGGGCGGAACAAAGGCAGGCGTCCGGGGCGCCAGCGGTGCCGGCGAAGGAGGGGCGGCGCCCCGCCGCTGGATCTACTACCGTCCCCGGCACGGCCCAGCTCGTCCTGGGCGACATCTCGGCAGTGCGCAGGGGGCTCAAGGATTCGGCCGAGACGCTCGACCACCTGCCGCGGCGCGACTATCCGGGGCCGGACGCGCTCGGGGACGAGCCCGCGATCTACGCCGCCACGCACGAGGGCTGGCGCTACGACCTGCTGTTCTCGCCCAAGGCCGGGGCCGACCGGCTCTTCGTGTTCTTCTCGGGCAACGCGATGCGCAAGAAATACAATCCACCGGTCTTCCAGCGCTGGAAATGGGCCCCCGCGATGCCGGGGCACTGTCTCTACATCTCCGATCCCACGATCCTGCTCGACGACGCGCTGGGGCTCGCCTGGTATTGCGGCACGCCCGATCACGACCCGCAGGACCGGATCGCCGCGCTGATCCGGGAAATCGCCATGGCGCAGGGGGTGGCGCCGGAAGGGATCACCACCTACGGCTCTTCGGGGGGCGGCTTCGCGGCGCTCAGGATCCTGCCCGCCCTGCCGGGCGCCTCGGCGATCGCGATCAATCCCCAGATCGACGTCACCCGCTACCAGACGAAGAACGTCGAGCAGTATACCGGCATCGCGATCGGCACGCGCGACCGCGCCGAGGCGCTGGCACGGATGCCGCGGCTGTCGCTCCTGAACCGGACCGAGGCGCTGGCGGGGCGGCGGATCGCCTATCTGCAGAATACGCTCGACCTGCACCACATGAGTGCCCATTACCGCCTCTTCCGGGAGGAGATGCAGCGCCTCGGCAGCCGGACCTTTCATCCGGTACTGTTCACCGCCGAGGGCGGACACGGCGCGGCCGAGACGCCCGAGGCGATGGTGAAGGCCTTCGATGCCCTATTCGGGTCCTAGGCGACGGTCGGCAGCGCATGTCGGGGCGACCCGGTTCCGCAACGATGCGGCGAGAGCGTGCCGCGGCCGGCGCGCTTCGGCCCGCACGCCGCGCGGGGATCGCGAGTGCGTTCCGGCCGGAAGAGGCCGTCCGCCATCTCGCCGGACCGGAAAGCGTCTGACCGCGGCCCCCTCCGAAGGAAGGGCGGGGGCGGCCCGGCTTAGCGCCCCGAACGCTCGCAGATCCGGGGATGCGACCATTCCCAGCGGTCGTTGTAATCGCCCCCGCGCGAGAGGTTCGTGCCGCGGCGGCCGATCTCCCACAGCCAGCCGACGGTGCCGAGGGAGACCCAGCCCGACGGACAGGGGGAGCCGTCGGTGAAGGTGTAGCGGACCGCCGCCCGTTCCTGCTCCAGATCGTATTCGAGATCGCGCACCCGCGCCTCGAGCCGGGCAAGGCGGTTGTCCTGCCGCGGCAGCACGTCGAGGACCGCGCGCAGCGCATCGGTGGCCTCGGAGATACAGGAATCGAGGCCGCCGCACCCGGTCTGGGCCGAGGCCGTGGCAGGAAGTGTCGCGGACAGGGCGAGGGCGGTAAGGGCGGCGCGCATAGGTAGGGTCTCCGGTTGGCAAGCTTTCCAAGGAACGCCTCCCGCCCGATCAGGGGTTCCCTGCGGGGGCAAGGCCACAGGCCGGACAGGGGGGCGGCCAGCTTGTCACTCCGGGACGTCTCTTTTAGGAAGGCACCGACTGATTTGTTCTGATGCCGGACCCCTTCGCTCCTGTACACGCCTCCTCCGTGCCCGGACAAACCATTGGATACCGACATGACCCTTGATGCCACTCCGGATCCGAAATCCGGGACCAGCGGCCTGCGGAAGGCTCGTGAGACGTCGGATTTCGTTGGCTGGTTGGGACCGTGGAAGACCAATCACGTCACCGGCTGGATCGTCGACAAGCGGGACGAGGACGCACCCGTCCTGGTGACGGTCGAGGCGGGGGGCGTGCCGATCGCCACTCTGGCCGCCGAGGAGCCGCGGACGCATCTGAGTCAGCGCGGGTTCTCGAACACGCATCACGGGTTCAAGGTCCGCATCCCCGACCAGGTCCTCGAGATGGCACGGGGTCAGCCGCTCCGGATGTGGCCGACCCGGAATCCCGCGCATGTCATCGTCTCGAAGGACCGGCTGAAGAAGGAGGCCCCGACACCGGCTGCGTCCGAGCCGCGGACAGTGTCGGACAGGGTTACAGAGGCGCTGAAGGAACGCAGTCGCGGCAAGGAGATCAACTGGGCGAGGCTCGCCGATCTGGGAATCGAGATCTTCGAGGACAGACGGATCCTGAAGGTACTGCTCGGGGCGGGGCGCGGATGTCTCTATGACAAGAGGTTCAAGGAAGCGGAGCGCCTGCTCACCGCCTGCTACGTGCTGTTTCCCGGCGATCACGAGACGCTGTTGTACTTCGCCGCGCTGCTGGTGGAGACGGGCAAGTTCGGGCGGGCCATCGACATGTTCGAGACGCTGCGCGGCACCGGCTGGAATTCCCAGAAGACGCTGCTCGAATATGCAAAGGCACTCACCCGTGCACTCGACAAGGAGGGCCACCAGGCGAACCGCGCGCGCGCCGATACCCTGTGCGAGGTGCTGCGCGAGCTGGCCGATATCGACAATGGCAAGGTGGTCTATTCGCCCAGCATGTGCCTCAGGCTGGCTCATGGTGGCGAGATCGATCTGGCGCTCGAGCTGTGCGACCGGCTGGCGGCGCGCCGTCCCGAGCAGCCGCATGCGCTGATCGCCAAGGCCCGGATCCTCATCGAGCAGGGACGTTACGAGGAGGCGCTCGACAATTCGCGCGAAGTGCTTCGCCGCTGGCCCGGCAACGAGGTGGCGAGCTATCATCTGCAGGTCTATTCCGATTTCACCGATACCGGGCAGGGGGAGCTGTCCTTCGGTATGGTGCTCGAGAAGACGGGCGGCCCGGCGGTGCGGCCGCTGGATCCCGGAGACGGATCCGGGGCCGGACCGGGGGCCCCCATTCCCCTGTCCGAGGCGATCTGCCATGCGGATGCCGGCCCCGACGTGCTCTTTGTCGGAAACGATCGGACCGGGGATGTGCCCGGGGATGCCCCCGGGGCCTGGATCGGGCTGCTCCGGGCCCAGCCGCAGGCAGGCTGCATCGACCTTCCGGAAGGGGGCGCGCTGTGGCGGTCCGCCGCCCTGGCCAATCTCGTCGAGAGCGGGCTGGTCGATCCCGGCCGCCCCCTCGCCGAGCAGCTCGTCCCCTGGCGGGCGCGCTATCTCGACCGCTCCGTGGCCGATGCCGCAAGGCTCGAACAGGTGTTGCTGGTCTCGCGCTACGGGCTGTCGAAATTCGGCGGCGCCGAGCACACGATGTCCTCGCTCGCGGGCTATTACCGGGAGATGGGCGCGGTCACGACGCTGGCGGGAACCGACGAGAGCAGCCCGCAGGATCTCCGACTGTCGGACACGATCCGGGGCGACCGCCTGCCGGCCACCGCCGAGGGGCTGCGCGCCTACATCCTGCGGGGCGGCTTCGACCTCGTCCACGCGATCTCGGGCATGGGCTACCAGGTCGCGCAGGCGCTGGCCTTCACCAACGTGCGGATGGTCTACGGCATCTACTACTGGCGCGACGTGATGGGCCGGGACGGGCTGGAGACCTATTTCGACGATACCGATGCCCCGATCCCGAGGGCCGAGTTCCGCTACATCCTGCGCCGGGCCAGCGCCGTCTTCGTCAATTCGAAGTACACCCAGGAGATCGTGGAGCAGGCGCATCAGGTGCGGCTGCCGATCATCTTCTCGATTCCGGGCGAGGAGGTCTGAGATGCCGCGCAGCGAGAACTTCGTCCTCCTCGTCAACACCCGGCACGAGAAGGGCTTCGACCTGATCCTGAAGGTCGCCGCGCTCCGCCCGGACATCCCCTTCGTCGCGATCGCGAACCAGTCCTCGCTCGATCTCGCCGAGGCGGATGTCCGCCAGCGCGGCCTGCAGAACATCGAAATCGTCGGCAAGGTCGAGGACATGGCGCCCCTCTACCGGGCCGCCAGGGTCGTGGCGGTGCCGAGCTACCGCTTCAAGGAGACCTTCAGCCGGGTCTGCATCGAGGCGCATCGCTTCGGCAAGCCGGTGCTGGGCGCGGATTCGGGCAATATTCCCAACCTGCTGAAGGAGGCGGGCATCGTCCTGCCCGAGGATCCGAAGGTCTGGGCCGCGGAGCTGGGCCGGCTCTACGGCGAGGAAGCGTATTACGACGGACGCGTGGCGCTCGCCCACGAGAATTCCGAGCGCTACTCGCAGGAGCGGCAACGCCACGCCTTCACCGACCTGATCGGCAGCACCGAGACGCCGATCCTGGTTGGGGTGGGGTCGGGCCTCGGCAACATCCTGCATTGCGGCCCGATGATCCGCCGGATCGCAGAGCATTTCGGCACCCGCGTCGATGTCGTGATCACGATCGCCCCTCCGGGCAGCTTGGGACTGCTGCAGAACAGCCGCCATGTCGGCGCGGTCTACATGCTCAAGGACTTCGTGCTCGAGAAGTACTACGATACTGTCCTTCTGACCCACTCGTTCGGCGGCACGAAACCCAACTTCAACGCCCGCGCCGTCCATTACAGCCGGGACTGGAACATGTTCCGGCCCGGCAGGTCCGAGCACGAGACGATCCACAACCTCCGGACCGCCGAGCATTTCCTGGGCGTGCCGTTCGAGGAGGAGGACGCCCGCGCGCATTTCGTCGGCGAGTTCGGCCATGACTGGCACGACAGCCGGATCGTGGGGATCCATGGCGGCTCCAAGCCCGGCTACTGGGATTCCAAACGGTGGAACGGGTTTCCCGCCCTCGCCGAGCGGCTCACCGGCGAGGGGTTCGACGTGCGCTCCTATGGGATGCCGGACGAATACATTCCGGGGACGCGCGACTGCACCGGCGGCTCGATCGAGGAGATGGTCGCGGCGATCGGCGAATGTTCCTATTTCATGGCCAACGACAATGGCGGGATGAACATCGCCAACGCGCTGGGGATCCCGGTCCTGTCGGTCTTCGCCCCGACCGAGGTTGCGACGCGGGCCCCGCTCGGGCGCTGGAACCGCGTGGTCAGCGTCGACAAGGACTGCGCGCCCTGCGAGGTGAAGGACATCGAGAAGTTCCGTTCGGGAACCTGCGCCTGCATCGAGGAGATCACGGTGGACGAGGTCCACCGGGCCTTTCACGAGATGCGCTATGCCCGGCGCGGCACGGCCGCCGTGGAGGGTACGGACATCGTTACAGGAGACGCTGCGGAATGATCATCCACGCCCCCATCTCGGTCGGCGAGCTGTTCGACAAGATCACGATCCTGCGGGTCAAGAACGAGAGGCTCCGCGATCCGGAGCGCCGAGCCCATGTCGCCCACGAACTCGCCCTGCTCGAGGAACTGGCAGCCGGCAAGGTCGAGGTGACGGATGAAATCCGGGGACTGGTCGATGAATTGCAGCAGGTAAATGCCGGCCTGTGGGACATTGAGGACGGCAAACGTGCGGCGGAGCGGACGAAGACCTTCGATGCGGCCTTTATCGACCTGGCACGTCAGGTCTATCTCCAGAACGACCGGAGGGCTGCTGTCAAGAAACGGATCAACCTCCTGACCGGATCGGAAGTGGTCGAGGAAAAGAGTTACGACGAGACGTCGTGACCCTGCGTGAATATTCGTCCGACCCACGGCCAAATTGGCTTACCGTAAGGGCGCCGTATGCCGCCCTTTCAGGTTGCGCTACTTTTTCGGGCACTGTCGGCAAGCTGCTTTCGGAAAGAACATGGCTCAAAATCTGATCGCCGACCTGGGGGTCTTCATTAATCTCGATGAGCGTCCCGATCGGCGGGCGCATATCGAACGGCTCCTGGCGCCCGCTCCATGGCGGATGGTCCGCCTTTCGGCCACGCGCCTGTCGGGCAAGCTTAGCGATCACGACTTGACGGTCGAGCCGGGAACGTCGGCGGCCCTGGCGGTCTGTTCGATATGGCAATCCCATCGTCGGGCGCTCCAGACCTTCCTCGACGCCGGATCGGACGGTCCTTTCGCCCTGATCGAGGACGATCTGCAGCTGCAGCCGTTCTTCTGGACCGACGGCCTCGAGTATCTGCAACGGACGCAATTGCCGGAAGATGCAGATATGGTGTTGCTGAATCCGCGTTACAGGGAACGCAAGCCGACCGATCCGACCGTCGGGAAGCGGTTCGTCGCGCCGCCCCTCGGCCGCGGTTTGACGCGCCTGTCGGAGGTGCTGGAGACGCATCACTGCACTGGCGCCCATTTCTGCATCTTTCCCGACCGGGCAGCCGTCGCGCGTGTTGCCGCGCTCATGGATGCCAAGGAGATGCTCCTGGACGTGGACGTCTTCTATGTTCGAGACACGGTCTGCTACGGGCTGGCCATGAAATCAGTCTCGGCGGGGAAATTCGGCTCCGATCACATCTGATATCCGTCCTGGTCGGCGGGCCGGACCTAGCGGGGGGCTATCCGCCCCTTGGCCAGATCCTCGAACCACTCGTGCCGCGCGAGAAGGATGCGGGCGATCGCACGCAGTTCCGCGCCGCCCGTCCTGGTGCGGTTGAACTCGATCATCAGCTCCAGCGCCAGGGGGTGCAGGCTTTCGTTGAGGTTGAGCCCGTCCACCTCGAGAGCCGCGATCCAGGCATCATCCAGCCCCGCCTTCCGTAGCAGCGCTGTTCCCAGACCGGTCGGGCTTTGCAGGTCGTCCTCGAACCGGACGACATCGACGTTTTCGCCACCTACGGCCGCACGCAGCCGCGCCAGAACGCCATCGAGATCTACCGGTTCGGCGAGCCAGTCCCGGAACTGATCCAGCGGCAGCCGGAGGCGATGCTGCTTGACCGCCTGGTTGTGCACACTCGACAGCCAGCGCTCGGTCTGGCGCTGATACAGGACGAACCGAACAGGATGCGGCGCGAACCCCTCGACGAGTGCCGCGCCGATCTGCCCGATACTGGCATAGATGCGCCGTGTGCCCTGCCGTCCGGGCATGACGCCCGCGATCTCCTCGTCCGAGATCAGCAGGGTGCGCAGCCCGGTGCCGGCGGCGTTCACCAGCGCCCGGCAGGCCGCCAGCACGGCCTCCCGCGCTGTGGCCGCTGCGGCCTCGTCCTCACCGGCGCGCAGCGCTCGGTCGTAGTTCAGGCAGGCGGCATGGAGCGGCTGGCTGGAGGCGTCGGCCTGATGGACCGCGGCGACGGATGGGGGCAGTCGGTCGCGGTTATGGGCCAGAAGGTTCTGAATGAACGTCGAACCGGTTTTGTGAAATCCGGCATGGATCAGTATCTGCAATGTCTTTCCGCCCGGACGGTCAGGTTCCCGAAGGTTTTCTGCCAGCATGGCGGCGGGGCCGCTACCCGAATACGGGCGCGGCGGACGATTTGCCCTTTCTGTGGAGGGGCCGGATCCTCCCGGGGAGCGTCCCCCGAGGGCGCCATGGCGATGACCCTGCCGATCCTGCGCCCGGTCAGGTCAGGAAGAAAAGGGAGGAATACGAACGGGGTGGGGGGCGAAGACCCCGCGCACCAGAAGGAAGAGGACGGGCGGGCCCCGAAAGGCTCCGCCCGCCAGAGGGGAGAATGGGCGGAGTCTAGGAGACCCTGCCCGGTCTCGTATCAGTAGACGTCGAAGTCCGACGCCGTCATCATGTCGCCGAAGTTCTGCAGCACCGCGATCAGCTCGCGGCCCTCGGTGGTCGACCAGTCGTCGTCGTAGGCGATGGCCGTGCGGATGCCGTCGGTGCCGACGACATAGGCTTCCGCCGCCGCGCCGGTGCCGTTGCGCATGTCCGAGAACTCGGAGTCGGTGTAGACCACCTTCTGGTCCTCCGAGGCCGAGATCATCGCGATCGTGTCGACCATGGCGAAGTCGTCCGCCGACAGGTCGCTGTCGCCGCGCGCGCTCGCGTCCTCGTTCGAATTGGCGAAGGAGATCGCACCGTCGTCGAGGAACGAGATCACGTCCTCGCCCTGCGTGAAGTCGGTGATCCGGTCGGCGCCCGTTCCGGCGTCGAAGTGGAACTCGTCGCGGCCCGATCCGCCGGTGAGCCGGTCGTCGCCGAGCAGCCCGCCGAAGATGTCGTCGCCCGAGCCGCCGAACAGCGCGTCGTCGCCGTCGCCGCCGACCAGCAGGTCGTTGCCGGACCGGCCGTAGAGCGCGTCGCGCTCGGAGCCGCCGAACAACATGTCGTTGTTCGAGCCGCCGTCGATGCGGTCGTTGTCGGCCCCGCCGTAGAGCGTGTCGGCGCCGCCGCGGCCCGAGATCGTGTCGTCGCCGTAGCCGCCGTCGAAGAAGTTGCCGGCGTCATCGAGCCGGATCTCGTCGCTGGCATCGGCCCGGAAGCCGTTGATCGCGGCGAGCGCGTCGCTGCCCGAGATCATGTCGAACTCGCCGGCCGCCGCGGGCAGGATCGGCACGAGGCCGTTCTGGGTGCCGTCGACCTCGCCGCCGGTGCCGGCGCCGATCTCCGGCGGCACGACCACGCCGTGGATGACGTATTCGCGCAGGGCGAGATCCATCACGTCCGAGAAGGTGTACTGCGCGCCGGTGACGGGGCTGAAGAAGTTCGCCGCGTCCTGGATGTCGAAGCTCTGAACGTAGAACAGGTTGCCGCTGGCATCGGCGGTCGGCTGGCTGCCGTCAGGGCCCTGCACCGGCATCAGCACGTCGCCGTAGGCTGGCACGCCCTCGAGCACCTCGACGACCCCGTCGCGGTCGGCGTCGTTGCCAAGCGTGGGCGTCTGCGCGTCTGTCGGATTGCCGTCCTCGTCGAACGTGCCGTGGATGTGCTGGACATGCGCGCCGGGCGCCAGGCCTTGCGCCGAGAGAGCCACGTTGATGTAGCCCGAGCCGTCCTCCTCGACGTAATAGCTGGCGAGCACGGAACCGCTCGCTCCCGAACTGTTCAGCGCGACAAGGTCGGTGGCGTAAAAATCCGTCGCCAGGCCGTTGAAGGCTTCGGCGGCGGTGAACGAGTTACCCAAATGGGCCATTCGACATCTCCCTGAGGTCTCGGGCGCGGCGAGGTGCGCGCCCTTGCTTCCAGCAACGGGCCGAAAAACGGATAGTTTCTGACGATCGCGAATTCGTGAGGTCGGCCGCGCCCTGTCCGCCCCTTTAAGGGCCGAAAAGGGGCGGGCGATTGCGGCAGGGCGGGCCCGCGCCTAAGGTGCGCCCCGCCCGGACCGCCCCGGACCGCCCGGGCTTCCCGGAGGGCCTTCGAGCCCCGGATTCCTAAGGAGAGCTGCACAGATGCCGAGCGACAGGACCGACGCGCTGACCGAGATCCGGCGCATTCTCGAGGCGGGAGAGGCCGGGGAGGCGCTGCGGCTGATCGAGGCCCGTGCGGAAGCGGACGCCGGGGCGAGCGGAGCGGCCGGCGCGGAGAGCGCTGGCGATGCGGAGGCGGAGACAGGCGGGAACGCCGCGCCGGAGGCGCCCGCGGCGCCGCCGGTCGATCCCGAGCTCGAGATCCTGCGCGCCCGGGCCGAGATCGCCCTCGCCGAGCCCGACGCGGCGCTGCGCAGCCTCACCCTCGCCGGCGCCGCCGGGGCGGAGGTGGCCGAGGTGCGCGCGCTCTACGCCGATCTGCGCGCCGGGGGCGGCCTGCTCGAGGCCGACGCCCATGCCCGCTTCCTGACCTGGCTGATGGAGGTGGCCCCGGAGGCGGATCTCGGGATGCAACTGGTGCGCATCCAGGTCTCTCGCGGGCGGCCCGGCAAGGCCGGCGAGGCGGCGCGGATCGTGCTCTCGCTCGATCCTTCGCGCTCGGTCGCCTACCGCTATGCCTATGTCGCGGCGCTGCGCGCCGACCAGCCGGAGGAGGCGATCGAGTTCATCCGCGGGGCGATCGACAATGCGCCGGAGGATCCGCGCTTTCCCAACCTGCGCTCGACGATGATGGGACTCGAGCCGGCCCAGGCGCGCGACCTGATGGCGGGCCTGAACGCCCGCTGGCCCGACAGCCTCTCGGCCGGCAGCAAGACCGGCGATCTCGACGCCGAGGACAGCGGCCCCGCACTGATCGCGCGGCGCGCCTATCTCGCCGCGATCGAGGGCGAGACGGAGGAGGCGCTGGCCCTCGCCGTCGAGGCGCGCGACGAGGCCGAGGCCCGCGGCCAGGCGCTCGCCGCGCGCGAGGAGGTGATGGAGGACGTGATCCGCGCGCTGCCCGGCCCCGCCGCGCGGCGCCGCCCGCTGCTGCAGGACAGGGGCGCGGAGGTGACGATGTCGGGTCCCTCGCTCACCGGGGTCACGCTGCTGGGGCTGACCAACCTCGCGCACCGGATGAACTTCGATCACGAGATCATCGACGCGGTGGCGGCCGCGACCGGGGCGGCGACGATCCTGCTGCGCGACTACACCTATCGATTGTTCATCGGCGGGGTGGCCGAACTCGGCCCCGACCGGGCCTCGACCATCGCCGCGCTGCGCGAGAAGCTGGCGGAGTTGAAGACCGAGCGGCTGATCGTCGTCGGCACCTCGGCCGGCGCCTACAGCGCGGTCAGCTACGGCCGCGAACTCGGCGCGGCGGAGACCCACGGGCTCGGCACGCCGACCTCGATCGGACGGTTCCTGACCGGCGGCGACACGCGGGTAAAGGCCCTAATCCGCAAGCTGTCGCGATCCTTCCCGCCCGAGGATCTGGACCTGCGCGAGGTGCTGCCGCGGATCGGCGGTCCCGCCACCCCGATCCATCTGTGGTTCGCCGCGAACCGGGCCACCGACCGCGACCATGCCCGCGACCTGGCCGGTCTCCCGGGGGTCGAGCTGCATCCGCTCGAGGGCCAGAGCGAGCACCAGCTGCTGCCGCGGGTGATCGCGGACGGAAGGCTGCGCGATTGGCTGGAGCCCTGAGGCGCGCGGCCGAGGGACCCGGAAGGGCGGGGCGTCGGCCCCGCCCGGCTCGACTGCAGGATCGCGCTCAGAACGGCAGCGTCGATCCGGCGCGTCGGCAGGCCGGAGATGAAATGGAGCGTCATGCGGCACGTCCTTGCGGTCGGCTTCGGGTTCAGGTTCGCAGCATGCTGCCCCACCGGCGGTCCCGCCATTTCCACGATGCGAGGCGTCCGCGCCATCCGGTGGATCAGGGCTCTCAGCCACCCCGGAATGCGGAATCGTCATCGCGCAGGAACAGTGCGTCGACATGGCGGCGCGGCTTCGGTGTGACGGGGTTCATCAGGTTGTAGAAGCGCAGCCCCCGCGCGGCGAGCGCGCCGATCACCTCGGCGAAGGCGGGGGTGTCCTCGAACCGGTCGAGCACGCTGATCTCGCAGACCAGGAAGGAGACGCGGGGGGCGTGCCGCTCCAGCCCCCGGATCACCGCCAGCTCGTGGCCCTCGACGTCGATCTTGACGCCGAGCCGCCCGGTCCCCGGCGCGCGCGCGTCGAGCAGGTCGTCGAAGGTCGTGACCTCCACCCCGTAGCGGGCCCCGGTCGGCTGCATGGACGACAGTGCGGTGCGGATGTGGAAGGTGCTGTTGGCCGCCTGCTCGAAGAGTTCCATCCGGCCCGTCCGGTCCGACAGGCCCACCGCCGCGAATTCGTAGCGCGCGGGCCGCTCCTTCAGCGCAGCCTCGCAGCCGCGCTGCGGATCGACCAGCAGGAAGGGCAGGTCCGGAAAGGCGTCGTAGAGCCACTTCGTGCCGGTATGGACGCCCACGTCCACGATCAGGTCGGCGCGCGGCGCCAGCGCCTCGATCGCCCGCCGCGGACTGGTGCGGCGCACGAAGCCACGCGCCTTGGCTTCGCGGGCGAAATCGGCGTCGCTGATCAAGGTCATCCCGTGTCCCTTCGTTCCGCCCCCGCGCGGCGTCTCACAGTTCCAGCAAATCGCGGTGGAAGCGGTGCAGCATCAGCAGCCCCCACAGTCCGAGGATCCCGGAGACGAGGAAGACGTAGCCCGGATCGACATAGGTCGCCTCGTATCCGACATAGAAGCCCGCCCGCATCGAGGCCGTGACGTGGATCAGCGGATTGTAGATGAAATAGCCGTTCCAGGGGGCCGGGATCGACTCGTAGAGGATCAGGATCCCCGAGATGAAGAACAGCGGCCGCGTCGCGATCGACCAGACCCGCTGCCAGATCTGGAAGCGGGTGAAGAGGAAGCAGTTGAGCAGCCCCATCCCCACGCCCAGGGCCACGGCCATCGTCAGCGACAGCAGGATCGGCTCGATGACGACCACCGTACGCGTCTCCCAGATCATGCGGATCCCGGTGAGCAGCAGGAAGGTGACCAGCAGGTTGGTCAGCACCGCCAGACCGGTCCGCGCCAGGATCGCGTCGATATAGGTCACGCGCGGATAGGCCAGCAGGGCCCTGGAATAGTTGATCGACTGGGCGGTCTTGTTGGACAGGTCGGTGAACATCGTGAAAGGCAACATGCCGGTCGCCATGAACATGCCGAAATTGGTCCCGAGCGCAGGCGTCCGGAGACCCACCAGCATGAAGAAGGCGGTGATGAAGAGGATGCCCAGGACCGGCTCGATGATGAGCCAGGCATAGCCGCCGGGGGAGCGTCCGTAGCTCGACACCATCTCGCGCAGGATCAGCGCCGCCACCGTGCGCGGCCCGGCGAAGCGCATCGTGCGCCGCACCGGGCGCAGCCGCCGCCGGCCCCGGGACGGGATCGGGACCGGCGGCGCGGCATCCCGGATCGTCGAGGCGGCGGCCGAGTCGGTCACGTTAGTCCGAGCCGAACAGATCGCGGGTGAAGACGCGGTCGGCCACCTCGGCGATGTCGTCGGTCATCCGGTTAGCCACGATCACCTCGGCGCGCACCTTGAAGGCCTCCAGATCCGCGATCACCGGCGAGCCGAAGAACTCCGTCTCTCCGAGCGCCGGTTCGTAGACGATCACCTCGATCCCCTTGGCCTTCAGGCGCTTCATGATCCCCTGGATCGAGCTTTGCCGCCAGTTGTCGGAGCCGGCCTTCATCACCAGGCGGAAGATGCCCACGGTCTTCGGTCCCCGGGCGAGGATCCGGTCGGCGATGAAGTCCTTGCGGGTGCGGTTGGCGTCCACGATCGCCGCGATCAGGTTCTGCGGCACCTCGGAATAGTTCGCCAGCAGCTGCTTGGTGTCCTTGGGCAGGCAATAGCCGCCGTAGCCGAAGGAAGGGTTGTTGTAGTGGCCGCCGATCCTGGGATCGAGGCCGACGCCTTCGATGATCTGCCGGCTGTCCATGCCGTGGGTCATCGCGTAGCTGTCCAGCTCGTTGAAGAAGGCGACCCGCATCGCGAGGTAGGTGTTCGAGAACAGCTTGATCGCCTCGGCCTCGGACGGGTCGGTGAAGAGCACCGGCACGTCCTTCGTCACCGCGCCCTCGAGCAGCAGATCCGCGAAGCGGCGGCCCCGGTCCGAGCGCTCGCCCACCACGATCCGGCTGGGATGCAGGTTGTCGTGCAGCGCCCGCCCCTCGCGCAGGAATTCGGGGCTGAAGATCACATTCTGATGCCCGGTCCGCGCCCGCAGACCCGACACGAAGCCCACCGGCACGGTTGATTTCACCACGACCAAGGCGGCCGGCGCGAGCGCGGCGGCCTGCTCGGCCACCGCCTCGACCGAGCGGGTGTCGAAATGGTTGGTCACGGGGTCGTAGTTGGTGGGCGTGGCCACGATGACGATCTCGGCCCCCGTCAGCGCCTCTTCCGGCCGGGCGGTGGCCCGCAGGTCGAGCGCCCCCCCGGCGAGGAAACGCTCGATGTCGGGATCGACGATCGGGCTCTGCCCGGCATTCAGCCTCTCGACGCGCCGCTGATCGAGATCGAGCGCCACGACCTCGTGGTTCTGGGCCAGCAGGACGGCGTTCGACAGGCCCACATAGCCGATGCCGGCGACGGCAATCTTCATTTCTCTCACTCCGGTCGCTTTGCTTCCGGGCAGGAAAGGCAAACGCGCTCCCGATGCAAGGCCCGAGGCGCCGCGACCGGCCTGCAGGGGCACGGGGGCGGATCGTGGTCCCGGGGTCACGCAAGCCCGTTTCTGCCGCCCGGGCGAAGATTCGTCTGACTTGGGGCCGTGGGAGATTCCACAAACGGAAAGCGCGAGGCCTTTTTCACGAAAAAGCCGCGGGACGGGGAAATTTTGTTCACATTCCGCCCAGTAAGGAAGGGCGGATCCGGGGCTTGGTTCGGCTCCGAAACAGGGACACGTACTCTATGGCCATCATCAGACTGACCCAAGGCGCGGACAGCGCCCGGGGAACCTCCGGCGACGACATCGTCGAGTTTCCGCCGAGCCTCGGCAACCTCTCGCCCGCCGACCGGATCTCGCTCGGCGCGGGCTTCGACACCGTCGTGCTCGAGCGGGAGGGCGAGCTGTCGTTCGATTCAGGCATGTTCGCCGGGTTCACGGGCCTCGACGCGATGGACCTGTCCTCGCTCAGCGACCTGAAATTCAAGTTTCTGCCCAGCCTGCTCGACCAGTCCGACGACGGCACCTTCACTTTGATCTTCGACGACGACCCGATCACCCAGCTCGACCTGCGCGAGGTGGGCAGCCGGGAAGGGGTGATCCTCGCCGGGACCGGCCGCGTGACGATCTACGACACCGACGCGGCGCTGCCGACCTCGATCCGGGTCGCGGACGGCGTGAACGGCGACGTCCTCGGCGGGCGCGGGGACGACACGATGCATGGCGGCACCGGATCGGACCGGCTGCGCGGCGGCGCGGGCGACGACACGCTGACCGGCGGCGGCGGGCGCGACCGGCTCGAGGGCGGCGACGGCGATGACGTGCTGAAATCGGGCGACGGATCGCCCACGCTGACCGGCGGGGACGGGCACGACCTCTTCGTCGTCGAGGCGGGTGCCGGCGCGGTGACGATCACCGATCTCGACACCGCCGACTACCTGGAGCGGGTGGACATCTCCGCGCTCGGCCGCATCCGCGGCATGGACGACATCGACGTCGCCACCTCGGGGCGTGACCTGCGGCTGACCGGCGACGGGCTCGACCTCACGCTCAAGGGCGCCGCGGGCGGGGATTTCGACGCCCGCGACCTGATCTTTGCGGGCCAGGACCGGGGCGTCTTCTTCGCCGATGCGGACACCGCCACGATCGAGCTGGTCGAGCTGATCGCCGGCGCCCCCGTCGGCGCCACGATCAATCTCGAGGCCGGCAGGTTCGACATCACCGAAAGCCTGCGCATCGCGCGCTCGGACATCACGATCAAGGGCGCGGGCGAGGGCGAGACGATCCTGCGCAACGCCATTCCCGACGCCGCCGCGGCGCCGGTGATCCTGGCGCTGACCGACGACGTGCTGTTCGACGCGGTGACGCCCGTCGCCGCCGACGCCGCCGCCGGGTCGCGCACGATCCGGCTGCGCGACGCCTCGGACTTCAAGGTGGGCGACCTCATCTTCATCCACCAGCCGAACGACGCCGCCTGGCTGGAGGAGACCGGCAATACCGGCTGGAACGAGCCGGTCAACGAGGCGCGCCCGTCCGATTACTGGCTGCGCGAAGTGCGCACTCGCGTCGAGGCGGTCGACGGCGACACCGTCACGCTTGCCGACCCGCTGCCCTTCACCTTCGAGGGCGGGCAGGCGCAGGCGCGCCGGTCCACCTACCTCGAGAACGTGCACCTGTCGGACTTCACCGTGCAGGGGCGCTGGGGCGAGGCCGACAGCTACGACTTCTCCAACACGATGCGGGCCTGGAACTCGATCCCCGCGATCGAGCTCGACGGGCTGGAGAACTCCACGATCTCCCGCGTCAGCGTGATCGACCCGGCGAGCCACGCCTTCCGCTTCCAGCGAACCTACGAGGTCGAGGGCAGCGATCTCTACGCCGAGGGCGCCCACAACAAGGATCCCTCGAACGGCTACCACTACTATCTCTATGAATCGTTCCGCACGACGCTGGAGGACATCACCTCGATCGACGCACGCCACGCGGTGCTGTTCTCGTCGTTCCACGCCGAGCACTACAACGACATCCATGTCGCTTTCGCCAACCGCGACATCAACTTCCACGGCAGCCCCGATGCCGACAACCGTGTCGTCGTGGACGAGATGATCCAGGACTATCCCGCGGGCGTGATGCCGCAATGGATGGCGGTGAACCCGGGCATCTTCCCCGAGCACCCCTATTCCACGATCGAGGACAACGACGTCACCTTCCGCCACCTGCAGGCGGCCGAGCGGCCTGATATCGTCACCGCCTCGGACGAGGCGACGATCGCTGTCCAGGTCGGCAAGCTGAACCTCAGGCTCGGCGGGGATCTCTCCACCGGCGAGAACAGCGACCGGCTGATCGGCGGCGACGCGATCGACTTCCTCGCCGGCGGCCGCGGCGACGACCGGATGACCGGCGGCGGCAATCTCGACGCCTTCATCTACGCCACCGGCGGCGGCAACGACGAGATCACCGACTTCAAGGCCGGCGGCCGTGGCTCCGACGTGATCGCGCTGGTCGGCACCGCCTATACCAAGTTCAATCAGCTCGAACTGGTGAGAGACGGCGACGACACGATCGTCAGCATGGGGCTGGACGCCTCGATCCGGCTCAAGGACGTCTCGCCGGGCCAGTTGTCGTCCAAGAACTTCAAGTTCTTCGCGGAAAGGCCGGGCGGCTTCGCCGACAAGTACTTCGACGACGCCGACAGCTCGATCACGGACGTGGCGCGGGCCGACGAGATGTTCATCCTCGGCAGCCAGGGCGATGACAGCTTCACGATCAGCCGCTCGCACTTCGAGAGCGACGACTTCCGGGCCATCACGGGCGCGGGCTTCGACACGATGAAGCTCGACGTGTCCTTCTATACCGGCCCGCTGGGCGAGACCGGGAACTACTCGGGCGTCGACGCCTTCGACATGACCTCCATCAACAATCTCGACCTCACGGTGTCGAGGCGGTCGATCGGCCAGTCCGATGCCAACGAGCTCACGCTGGACATCGGCAATTCCGGCACCACGACGAAAATGGGCTTCGGCGATCTCGGCGGCGGCCTGGTGCGGATCGAGGGCTCGCGCGAGATCACCGTCACCGGCGGCGCGGCCAACGTGGCCTTCACCGATGCGGTGGGCGGCCGGATCGTCGGCGCGGGCGGCGACGACACGTTCCGCGGCGGCTCCAAGTCCGACCGGTTCGAGGGCGGCCGCGGCGCCGACAGCTTCGTCTTCGAAGTGCCGGGCGACGGCTTCCGCGCCACCGACCGGATCGCCGATTTCGAGAGCGGGCGCGACCGCATCGTGCTCGACGTGCCGGAGGAGGGCTATCCCCAGGGCCGGCTGCCGGGCCAGGTCTTCGCCTACGACGAGGCGCGCGACGGCGGCGACCGGGTGGTATACGACCGCGCCACGGGCGAGCTGATCATCGACCTCAACGGCTCGGGCCGCGGCGGCGAGAACGTGATCGCCGTCCTCGAGGACGCGCCCGACCTGGCGGCCACGGACATCTTCCTGATCTGATGGTCGCGCGGGGCGGGGCGGTCGTCCCGCCCCGCCCCGCGCGTCGATCGGTCCCCCGGTTCTCTCCATGACGAAGGGTGGTCCGGACAGGATCGGGCGCGCCGGGCGCCGGGGCCGCCTCAGATCGCCTCGGCCTCGATCCGCATCACCTCGAGCGCGAGGTCGTTGAAGTCGCGGTCGCCGTCGAACAGCGTCGCCTCGAAGGCGAAGGTGATCGCACCGCCCCCGCTTTCTAGCCCGGCGACGGCATGGACCTGCAGGTCGCGGTTCAGGTCGGCGCCATCGCCATGCACGAGGCCGGCCCGGATCACCGCCCCGTCGAGGGCGGGCAGAACGTAGTTGCCGTCCTCCAGCGTCGCCGCCTCGCCCAATTGGTTGACGAACTCGAACCGATCGGCGGAGTCCCCCCCAACCGGCAGGTCCGCCTCGGTCTCCAGCAGGAAGAAGCCGAGCCGATGACCGGCCTCCACCCCGTCCACGACGGTCTCGCGCGGAGCACCGCCGCCCTCCCGCGCCTCCAGCGGCGCGAAGAGGATCCGGGCATCGATCAGCGCGCCGCCTCCGTCGATCTCGTAGACGCCGAGCGCGGGGGCGGCGCCTGCGTCGCCGAGATCGCGCTCGGTCACCCGGAAGGCCGTCGTCCCGTCGCCGGTCAGGTAGGCGCGGGCGAAGCCCGCGTTGCCGCGGCCGACATACTGCTCCACCCCCTCTTCGAGGTCCGGCAGGGCGGGAGCGAAGTTGACGATCGTGTCGTCGCCCAAGCGCGTGACCAGCAGTTCGCTGTCGCGCAGCCGCGCGTCCACCCGCATGGTGCCCTCGTCCACCCCGTCACCGTCGAGATCGAGCCCCGCGGTCTGGGTCCCCTTGTAGACGGTGATGTCCTCGCGGGTGAACGCCACGTCCTCGAAGAGGATCGTGTCGCCGCGCAGGGCGCCGAGGACGGTGTCGCCGAAATGCTCCTCGGCGGTCCCGGTCAGCACCCGCTCGCCGCCGTCATCGTCCGACCAGCCGAAGAAGCGCTCCCGCAGCTGGATCACGTCCTCCCCCAGGCCGGATCGGATCACGACCCGGCCGGACGCGCCCTGCGCCTCGATCGCGTCGGCCCCGTCGGTGCCGAGGATCGTGCCGTCGCCGTCCTCGTCGCGGATCGGCCGGGTCAGGTCGAAGCCGACGAGGCCGCTGCCGTCGGAGGTGAAGCTGATCGGCCCGGCCTGCGGCAGCAGGCGCAGCGCCGCATCCGAGCCCGAGGCGCCGAGCGTGCCGTAGGCGCCCGACCCGTCCCCGGCGATGAACCCGATCCGGGCGTCGTCGGTCCACTCGATCGCCTCGTAGCGCAGGTCGACGCGGAAATCGCCCGGCGCCTGGCCCGCCTCGCCGCCGATATCGGTGATCGTCATCTGGAAGGCGTTGACCGGCACCTCCTCGCCCAGCTGGCCGTAATAGCCGAAGGGGACGACATCGTCCCAGGTGACGGTGAAGGTGCCGGCCCCGGCATCGAGATCCCACCAGACGCTGTTGGTTCCCTGGGAAGTTCCGCCGGGGCTGGCGGTGACGGGTATCCTGTCCGAGGGGTCGATATCCGTCCAGAACGGAAAGATGCCCGCCACCTCCAGCGTCGATAGCCCCTGCGGCCAGAACTGGCTGAATCCGCGCTCGAAGGTGACGTTGCCGTTGGCGTTGATCCAGAGGCCGTCATGGACCGCGCCGAAGAAGTTCAGCCCGTCCGGAAACACCTCCGACAGGTCGATCCGCCCCGAATTGCCGTCATCGGTGGGCTCCATCCGGTTCTCGCCGAAGCCGACCTCGCCGCCGAGGGTGTTGATAAGATCCATGCCGGCGCCTCCTTGCCTGACCTTCGGGAAGGCTAGGCGGGATCGGGCCGGGGAACAACCTTCGGTGACTGGACGGCGACCGGCGGGGGGCCATCTACCGGAAGGGTCATCGGTCCGGGACGCGGGCGATCCGATCCGCGGCCGGTCCTCCCCGCCCGCCAACCGAAAACAGGGACCCGTCCGTCCGATGATCCATGTCTGCCTGCGCCGCGCGCGCGCCCTTCTCGTCCTCGCCGGGCTCCTCTTCGCGGCGGCCGCGCCGGTGGCGGCGCAGGACGATCCGCTGCGGATCGGCGGCTACGAGGTCGCGGCGCTCGACCTCGTCTGGGCCGGACATGATGTGGGGTTCGAGATCCTCGAAGGCGGAACCCGCGTCTATGTCGCCTATTACGACGCGACCCGGCAGCTCACCCTCGCCTCGGCGCGGATCGGCGCCCAGGACTGGGACTTCTGCAAGCTCGACAGCATGGTGGGCTGGGACAGTCATAACCAGATCGCGCTCGGCCTCGACGCGGCGGGCAATCTGCACGTCGCGGCCAACATGCATGGCAGCGACCTGAGCTACTGGCGCACCACCGAGCCGGGCGACGTCTGCAGCGCCGAGCCGCTGGCGGTGCTGACCGATGCCGCGGCCGAGCAGGCGATGAGCTATCCGCGCTTCCTGCGCGATGCGGCGGGGGAGCTGATCTACGCCTATCGCGACGGCACGTCCGGGCGGGGCGACCAGATCTACCTCGCCTACGACACGCGGCGCGAGCGGTTCACGCGCATCTCGGACGCGCCGCTGATCGACGGCGAGGGGCTCTACAACGCCTATCTGCGCGGCCCGGTCCAGGGGCCGGACGGCTGGTTCCACATCGCCTTCGTCTGGCGCGACACGCCCGATGCGCGCACCAACCACGATCTCGGCTACGCCCGCTCGCGCGACCTGCGCGACTGGGAGACGTCGCGCGGCCGGCCGCTGCCTCTGCCGATCACCTACGGCACCGCCGAGATCGTCGACCCGGTGCCGGTCGAGGCGGGGATGATCAACAACAATACCCCCGTGGGCTTCGACCCCGACGGCCGCCCGGTCATCGCCTATCACAAGTTCGACGCCGCCGGGGACACGCAGGTCTTCCTTGCCCGCGATACCGGGACCGGCTGGGAGATCGTGCAGGCGACCCGGTGGCGGGATTTCCGCTGGGAATTCGGCGGCACCGGCACGCTCGACTTCCGACTGGTGCTGGATGCGCCCCGGTCCGAGGGGGACTGGCTGATCGTGCCGATCCGCCGCGACGGGCGCTCGCTCGAACTGGTCGTCGATCCCTACGATCTGCGCGTGGTGGAGGAGCGCGAGGTGCGGACCTTCGCCGACCGCGTCGCGCCCTACATCGACCGCGAGGAAGGTCTCAGGATCCGCACCACGACCGAGACCTTCTCGGGCGATCCCGATCCCTACAGGCTGATCTGGACGACCCTGCCCAGCAACCGCGACGCGCCGCGCTTCGACATCCCCGACCCTACCGTGCTTCGGGTGCTGACGCCGCTGTCGCGGGTGGAGTGAGGCCCCGGAAATCGGTTGGATGTAGCCGGAGAGCTGTCATTACATCCTGTAGATCAGCTTCATGTCGGAGACGTGGCAATCGGAGGTCCTGGCCCATCGCGTTGTAGGCCGGGCCGTGCGCGTTGCGGTCGACCAGCAGCCCGTTCCCGGTGCGGCGGGCGTCAGGCGGCGAGGGCCGCCGATTCCTGCCAGGCCTTCGGAAGATCGCCGCCCAGGCGGCGATGGACGGCGGCGTATTGCGGGGCGAGCAGCGCGGCGAGGGCGGCGGCGTTGCGCCGGGCGAGCGGGGGGATGTCGGGCGCGTCGGGAAGGTCGGGCTCGCGCTCCTCGGGCAGGGGCGGGATCTCGAGTGCCTCGGTCAGGCGCATCACCTCGGCCCGGGCAGTGGCGGGATCGTCCAGCCGCTCGTGCAGCAGGATGGTGAGCCGGTCCTCGGGCAGCACGGCGGACAGCGTGTCGAGGATGCGGGCGTAATCGGCAAAGGGAAAGCGGGCCAGCGCCTTGCGGGTGCCGCTGCGGACCAGCGACTGCACCACCTCGCCGAGGCCGCGCGGCGTGCGCTTCGACGGCGGGGTGTCGAGGCAGATCTCTTCCCAGAGGCGGGCGACCGGGTCGCGCAGCACGATGGCGTAGTGCGCCGGGCCGATCGCGTCCATCTCGCCCAGGGTATCGGCGTTGGCACGCGCGTAATCGGGGGTGAGGTCGCAGATCACCGGCTGCGCACGCCAGCCGGTCAGCAGGTAGTCGACATAGGCGTCGTGCTTCTCGGCGCCTGACCGGTCGGCCGCATGCATCCGCACCAGGGCGCCCATCTCCTCGAGCTTGCGCAGCTTGTCGCGCCGCGCGGCACCCTCTGTCCGGCCCGCCTCGGCCGCGAGCTTGCGCAGGGTGCGCTCGCGGTGCGACACGATCTCCTCGCCGCGCTCGCCCTCGGTATCGAAGTAATGCGGCTCGCGGGTCAGCGTGGTGAAGCAGCCCTTGTGGCGGCGCAGGCAATCGCCCAGCCAGTCGAACCGCGTCGCGGGCAGGCCGAGCCCGTAGAGCAGCCGCGCCTTGGCCGGGAAGGCGGCGTGGCGCTCGGTCTCGCCAGCCTTGTCCTCGAAGCTCGCAGCCGCGTGGTGGCTGTCGGGATCGAGGGTGGCGGTGTAGCGGTCGATCGCCTCCTCGATGTCCTCGTAGTAATGCAGCCGGCCGTTCTCGAGCATCGCCCCCGCGGTGCACAAATCCCGCAGCTGCCCCATCGAGTGGCTGACATAGATCGCGCCGGCCTTCTCCATCCGGGCATGGAACACCTCGGCGGACTTCTTGCGGAACGAGGCATCGCCGACGGCGGTGATCTCGTCCACCAGATAGGTGTCGAAGGCCAGCCCCATGTTCAGCCCGAACGACAACCGCCCCCGCATGCCCGAGGAATAGGATCGCACCGGCAGGTGGAAATGGGGTCCGAGCTCGGCGAAATCCTCGACCCAGTCCATCAGACTCTGCGTGTCGGCGCCGTAGATCCGCGCCACGAACAGCGTGTTCTGCGCCCCCGTGAGATCGGCATGGAGCGACGAGACGAGGCCCACGGGAAACGAGATCGACCCGGTCGAGAGCACCCGCCCCGAGGTCGGCGAGGAGGTGCCCGCGATCAGCCGCAGCAGGGTGGACTTGCCGGCGCCGTTGCGGCCCACGAGCCCGACGGAGGTGCCGGTCGGGAAGGTGACGTTGAGATTGTCGGCGACCGTCTTGCGGATGCCGTTCATCACGAAGGTCTTGGTCAGGTTCTCGAGCACGATCACGCGAACCGTTCCCCTATCGCCGATCCCGGATCGCGTAGGCCGCAAGCACCAGGATCGCCCAGGCCAGGAAGGCGAAGAGCGCGGTCAGCAATGTCAGTTCCAGCCGCCGGGGCAGCGTCGGCGCCTCGGCCAGCGTCGGGCGGACATGGGCCGCGAGATAGCGGCTCTGCCGTCGCGCCTCGGCCACCGAGCTGTCGAAGGTCGCGAGCGCGGCGGTGTAGGATTGCTCGGCAAATTGCAGATCGACGATGAGCCGCTCGTATTCGCCCACGAGATCGGCGAAGGCGGTTCCGTCGTTCACCGCTCCCTCGGCCGTGCCGAAGCCGAGCTTGTTGCGCTCCTCCGCGATCCGCGACTCGATCGCGGCGATCCGGTTCTCGGTCTGGGCGATCCGCGGATCGCCCTCGTTGGTGGTGTCGCGCAGCAGGTCGAGATCGACCAGCGTCTGGGCGAGCTGGGCCTGCAGCGAGGACAGGATGCCCATCTGGCTCTGGATCGAGGCGGCGGGATCGACGATCTGGGTGCGGTTGCGGAACTGGGTGATCGCCTCGCGCGCGGTCTTCAACCGCTCGACCGCGGTGTCGAGCTCCTCGCGGGCATAGCCCGTCGCGTCGGCCCGCGCGATGGCCGAGAGCTCGTTGATCATCTGCGCGCTCATGTCGTAGATCATCTGCGCGATGGCCTGCGCGTCCTCGGGCGTGAAGGCCTGCACGCGCAGCTCCAGCAAACCCGTCGTGCCGTCGTTGTAGACCCGCACCATGTCGCGCCAGTACTCGGTCAGATCCTCGATCGTGCCGGGGGGATCGTAGGCGAAGACCGGATCGACCGAGGCCGGGACCCGGCTCCAGATCGCGCGCAGGTCGAGCGCGTCGTCGATCCGGCGCACCAGCTCCTGGCTCTGGATGTAGTCGTAGAGGATGTCGGTGTCCGAGGAGGAGGAGCCCGACATCTGCGCGATCCCGCCCAGCAGTTCGATCGCCGAGCCGACCTCCTCGGTCCGGACCGAGAAGCCGGCGGTCGAGACGTAGCGGTCCGCGGCGCGGAACCACATGTACCAGCCGGCGACGAGGGTGGGGCCGACCACCAGGAGCACGAAACTGAGCAGCACCATGAAATGCCGCTTGCGCGGCCGCGCCCGGGCGGCCTGCCCTATGGTGGGAGCCTGCGTGTCCGCCTCGGCGCCAGACGAAGGGGTGGTGTCGGTCATGGCGGTAACGGCTCCGGGACAGGTGTGAAGGGCGGTGGCGCCGAAACACGGGGGGAAGGAGGAGGAGGAGAGGGAAGGGAGGGGTCCGAACCGGCCCGAAACGATTGTAATCCGAAGCGAACTTATACATGCAGGACGCTCCTGTGGCCAGAACCGGCCATGTATCGGATCCGCGCCTTACCCCGTGCCTTCCCCCTCCCATGTCCGGATCGTGATGGCGACCCTCGACGGGGCGCAGTTCGTGCAGGACCAGATCGACAGCCTTCTGGCTCAGGAGCACGCGGACTGGTCGCTTCTCGTCAGCGACGACGGCTCGCGCGATGCCACGGCCGGAATCGTCGCCGAGGCCGCCCGCCGCCATCCCGGACACGGAATCGTGCTGCGGCAGGGGCCTGGGCGGAGCGCGGCGGCGAACTTCCTCGACGCGATCATGACCTCGCCCGAGGAGGGCGCCTTCCTGGCGCTGTCGGACCAGGACGACATCTGGCTGCCGCACCGGCTCGGCCGGGCGGTGGCGGCGCTCGCCGCCCGACCGGGGCCGGCGATCTATGCCAGCCGCACGCTGCTCTGCGACGCGCACGGACGCGTGCGGGGCCTGTCGCGACGGCATCCAAGGGGGCCGAGCTTCGGCAACGCCCTGGTGCAGAACATCCTGCCCGGCAACACGATCGTCCTGTCGCCCGAGGCGGCGGCGCTGGCGCGGGCGACCGCGCCCGCCGCATTGGCCGCAAGGGGCGGCCGGGGCGTCGCGCATCACGACTGGTGGTTCTACGCGCTGGCGACCGGGGCCGGGGCGCGGGTGATCCTCGACGACCGGCCGGGGCTGCTCTACCGCCAGCACGACCGCAACGTGATGGGCGCCCATCGCGGCCTGCGCCAGGCCGCCGACCGCATGACGATGCTGCGCGACGGTCGCTACGGCGACTGGGTGGCGGGCAATGTCGAGGCGCTCGGCGCGGTGCGGGACCGCCTGACGCCCGGCGCGGCGGCGCTGCGCGACACCGTCGCCGACTGGCTCGCCGGGCGGGGGCCGCGCTTCGCCGACCTGCGCCGCGCCGGGATCCGGCGGCAGACCCTGGTGGGCGACGCGCTGCTGGCCGCGCTGGTGCGGCAGGGCAGTTTCGGGCCTCAGCCGGAGGGCGGGGCGGGCGGATCCTCCGCCCCTCCATCCGGCTCCCCCCCGGGCGGATAGGTCTCGATCCGCGCCAGCATCGGCGCGCGGGCGGCCTCGATCGCGGCGAGCCAGCCCGCTTCCTCGTCCCGGAACCGCTTGGCGAAGTCCCGGTTCTGCCCGGTGCCGACCCTGTTGTGGGGGCTGGCCTTCAGCGCCTCCCCGGGCACCCGGATGCGCCCGAGCCCGACATGACGGGCGATGCGCTTGACCACGCGATGCGGCGGGACGCCGGTATTGTCCTCGTAGGCCAGGCGCAGCGGCGCGATCCCGGCGGCGGCGAAGAGCGCCTCGCTGCCGGTCTCGGCGGCGCGGATATGGGCGATCCAGTGCCGGATCGCGGCGGCGTCGTAGGCGAAGCCGCGCTCGGCGCGGGCCACGTCCCGCGCGCCGATCGAAGGCGCATGGCTGATCCCCACGGCCGCCATCTTGGCCAGCGACACGCCCTGGGCGACGATGTCGCGCCGCACCAGCCAGATCGCGGACAGCTCGCCGAAGCGGTCCAGGAAGGCCGCGTCGCTCCCGAAGACGGCGCGGATCTGGTGATGCGTCACCTCGAAGCCCCAGACCCCGCCCCGGGCCCGGCGCCGGGCCAGCATGGAGACGTATTCGTCCATGTCGCGGGCATTCAGACTCTGCGCGATGCGGGGCATGAAGTTGGGGTTGAAGTACTCGCCCGGAATGCCCAGCCGCCCGGTCCGCGCCGCGATGTCGGTCAGCCAGGAGCTGCCGGAGCGCGGCGTGAAGTGGATCGCGTAGCCAGTGCCGGCGGCCGGGCCGGCCATCTCGGCGGCGAAGCGCTCTCGGTCCGGCGCCTCGGGCGCCGGGAAGCGGAACGGGCGGGCAGGCGGCGCGTGGCCGCTCAGCCCCTGCCACAGCCGCCCCAGGATGCGGCGGGGATCAGTCGCCATCGCCGCTCTCCGCACCGGCTTCCCCGTCCTGCGCCGGATCCTCCTCCGGCCTTGCGGGAGCGGGCGCCAGAGCGGCCAGGATCTCCGCCACAGGATCGGTGCCGGGGCCGAAGGGCAGGGGATGCCCGTTAGGCGCGTCCCGCACCGCCAGCCCCTGCGCGCCGAGATCGAAGGCCAGCACCGGCAGCCCGGTCGCCAGCGCCTCGTGCACCGCGTAGGAGAAGGTCTCGGGCCAGATGGCGGGCAGCAGCCAGTGGGTGATGCCGTGGCGGCGCACCAGATCCGGCAGCTCCTCCACCCGGTAGCCGCCATGGACGCGCACGGCGCGGGGCATCGGGCAGGCCGGATCCACCTGGCCCAGCACCACGACCCGCCCGGGTCCGGAGCGGGCGCGCGATCCCAGCGCCGCCACCACGGCCGCGCCCTTGTGCGCGTTGAGGTTGCCGATCACGCCCAGCACCGGCGGTGCCTCCGCGCCCGGCAGCGGATCCACCCGCAGGGCCGCCAGCAGGCCCGCGTCGATCGGATGGGGCCGCACCTCCACCCGGTCGGAATCGAGTCCGGGAAAGGCGGTCGCCAGCACGCCGCGCCCGGACTCGGAGAACAGCCGCACCCGGTCCGCGGCGGAGAGAAGCCGTCCCCAGGCGGCCTGCCATTCGGACAGGGACACACGGCTGCCGTCCGGCCGCCGTGCCCGGTGGGCAAGGTCGGTGCGTCCCGCGTCCACGGGCCCGCGCCAGGTCCCGTCCCGGTCCAGCAGCGTGTAGGACGGCGAGACCGGCAGCCAGTCGTGCAACAGCACCTCGAGCCCGTCGCCGGGACGGCGCAGGTCCAGCAGGATGTCCGGAAGGGCAAGCGGGTCGGCATCGCCCACCCCGCAGGAATAGACGATGCGTCTGCGCGGCAGGGCGTCCAGCATCCGCGCCACCGGCTCGATGCCGTCGGCCGTGCCGCCGGTCACGCCTCGGGCCGTGTGCAGTTCCAGCTGCCAGCGCGCCTCGCCGCCGACGCGCAGAACGGTGGAGGGCAGGCCGTCCTCCAGATCCTCGGCGATGCGCCGCTCCAGCCAGTGCTCCGCCCCGCCGCCCAGAGAATGAGCGAGGTAAAGCGGCACGGGACGATCCCCCGCGACCGCGCCCGCCCAGGCCATCCCGAGCGCCAGCCGCGGCGCGCGCAGCGGGTCGGTGCGGATGAACCGCTGCACCTCGGTGTCGTAGGCGGGGTAGCGTTCGGCGATCCGGGCGTTGTTCGCGCGGATCAGGCGGGTCTTCTCCTCCGAGCCGAAGCTGGCGCCGCCCCGGTGCTCGACGAAGAGCGCGGCGGTGCCGAGGTGCCGCCCGCCGAGCGCGCGGGTCTTCTGGCACCAGTCCACCTCCTCGCCGTAGCCGCGGCCGAAGGCGGTGTCGAGCTGCGGCACCCGGGCCAGGAAGACGGGCGCGAGCGCCATGCAGAAGCCCACGCCCGTGGGCATCGGCGCGACGGCCGCCAGGGCGTCGAGGTGGCGCGCTTCGGCGTCAATCGCCTCCGCCGCGCCCTCGGGCAGGTCGGCGCGGGTGCAGATCAGCGGCACGGTCGTGATCTCGGAATCATTCGACATCGGCGTGACGCTGGCCACGCCGGGATCGGCGAGCGGGGCGAGCAGGCGCGAGGTCCATCCGGCGGGTACCAGCGCGTCGGAATTGAGCAGGATCACCGGATCGTCCGGCGCCGCGGCGCGGGCGGCGGCGAGGCCGAGATTGACCGCGCCCACGAAGCCGAGATTGGTCGCGGGCTCGATCAGGTCCACCGTCCAACCCGCCGTCCGCAGCGCCTCGGCCCGGTCGCGCAGCCAGGGCCGGACGCGCGGATCGCGCGAGCCGTCCTCGATCAGGACGAGCCGAGCCGCGACGTCGGTCCCGCGCTCCACCCGGTCCAGGCAGTCGGGCAGCAGGTCGAAGCCGTCATGGACCGGCAGCACGATCGTGGCCGCGCCGGGGCCAGGGCAGGGGCCAGTGCCGGGGCCAGTGCCGGGATCGGGGCCAGTGCCGGGATCGCGAACCTGATCGAGCGGGCCGAAGGGACTGCGCGGCACCAGGCCCAGCACGCGCTTGACCGTGGCCCGGTGCCGGTCGTCCCCGGTCCGCGCCCAGCCGGCCAGCGCCGGAACCAGCCGGACCAGTCCGCCGGCGAAGGCCAGCGCCTGGCCGGCCACGATCCCGGCGGGGGAGGGCAGGCGCAGGGCATGGTCCGGCGCCCCTGCCACACGCAGCCGCGCCCCCCTTCGGGACCCGGCCCGTCCTTCGTCCCCTGCGCCCGGCGCGGCGCGCGGCAGGACAAGGTCGAAGACCATCGGCCCGTCCCGGCCTTCGGGCCGGTCGGCCGCGATCCGTCCCCCGCTTGTCTCGAGCGCGATCTGCGGCGCGTCGATCTCGCCCCGCACCCGCAGCCGCGTCTCGTCGAGTTCGATCCGTGAGACGCGCCCGATCATCCGTCCGTCCGCGCCTCGGATCGGCCCGCCCGGACGCTCCACCGCGCCGTGGGCGTCGCGGTAGCGGCGCCAGAGACCGGCGATGCGGCGCAGCTGCAGCAGCGGGTTCAGCGCGGCTCCTCCGGCAGCGGCGCGGCGGCGGCGAGCCGCCCGAGCGCGTCGAGAAAGGGCGGCTGGAGCTTGTCTCCGTAGAGGATGCCGCCCGGTCCGTCATCTGGCGGAAAGAGCGGCGCGTCCGGCGGGCAGTTCGCCGCGAGCCCACCCAGCACCCGGTTGTCCGCCATGAAACCGTCGAGGAACTCCGCCTGCCGGGCCGCGCTCTCGAACAACGATCGTCGCAGGAGCGCGGCACGATCCTCAGGACCGAACCGGCGGGCGATCTCGAGGACATGCCGGCGCAGCGGGTCTTCGTCCTCGTCCTCGGGGTCGGGGACGAAACCGTGCAGCAGGCGCTTCATCACGACGAGGTCGAGCGGCAGGGATTCGTTCTGGACCGCCGGACGGGGCAGGTCGTCCGCCGCGATCCCGAGCGCCGCGCAGAAGCTGCCGATCACGTCGCCGGTCTCGCGCAGGCGCTCGAATCCCAGCACGCGGACGGGGCCGAAGACCTCCTCCCAGGCGCGGACCTGGTCGAGGAAGGCGAAATGGTACCAGTAATCCTTGAGGAAGGTCTTGAAGCCCCGCCGGATGCGCGTGACCTTCACGTGTTCCTGGTAGAGCGATTGCGCGTAATCGTCCTGGCGGCGGAACACGACCGTGATCTCGGCCGGACCGATGAGGTCGTGCACCTGGGCGATGTAGCACCGGCGCGCGTCCCAGTAGGCCTCGACCCCCTCGGGCATCTTGCCGTTCCGGGGCAGGACGACGTGCCGGTAGAAGGATTCGGCGCTCAGGATCGTGACGTCGTGGTCGGCCATGCCCGCGCGCACCGCGGCGAGAAAGGCGCGCGCCTGGTCGGGATCCGAGGCGGACCGGCCCGACAGCGCGTTGGCGATCTCGAGATGGGCGTAATGGTTCGGCGCACCGACCAGATCGTATCCGGGATACCAGACGCCCCGCCCCGCGAGCGTCTCCGCGTTCCTGCGCAGGAACCGCTGGATCGAGGTCGTGGCCGTCTTGTGGGTTCCGATATGGAGGACGAGACGGCTCATGCGGGGGACTTCGGGCAGGATCGGGGGTTCGCGCAGCACCTATCACCAGCTCCGGAGCGGGGCAAACCGCGCGTTCCGGCGGGGCGCCGGGAAGGAAGTGCCGTATTCCGGCCCGGTCCGCTCAGGACGCCGGGCCGGGCCCGTCATCGCGTCCGTCCTCCTGCGACGGGTCGGCCGGGTTCCCCGCGCCGCCGCTCTCCTCGGTCCCCGGACCGCTGTCCCTGCCCGGCCCCTCCCCGGCCGCTGCGGGCGACTCCTTGGTGCGCCGACGCTTGCCGGCCTTGCGGCCCCCGGTCTCCGTCAGCTCGCGGATCGCCAGATTGAGAAGACGGGTCCGGCGCTCGGGATCGACGGGACAGATCTCCTCGACCGAGATCGGCCGAAGCTCCCATTCCGCTCCTTCGTCCCCGCTGCCGACCCGGTCGTAGTCGATCCCCGCGAAGGTCACGCCATGCACCTGCCGCAGCCAGCCCAGATCGGGCGAGTCATGGTCCAGCCGGTCGGCGATGCCGGGATACAGGTGGGGGCGGCGTTCGCCGCCCACCGCCTCCTCCGCCATCTCGATCGCCCGGCGGTAGCGCGAGGTATCCGGCGTGAAGCGATTGTTCGAACGGGGCAGCACCTGCCGCCGGTAGTCCTGCAGCAGCGCCATGCCCTCGGCGCTCAGCGTGGCGTTGACCTCCTGACGGCCCTCGGCCAGCGCCTCGGGGGGAACCTGCGGCAGTGCCTCCCGGCGGAAATGCTCGAGGATATCGCCGCCGGGAAAGGCGCCGCGGTCGAAGGCGAAGACCCGCATCGCGCCGGGATCGGCGACATGGGCGGCCATCGTCTCGATCGGGGCGCGGTAGGGGATCGCCCGCACCCGGCGCACCTTGTGCGAGGCGCGCAGGATCTGCTGCGCCGCCGAGAGGTACCAGTCCGAGGGACGACGCACATAGGCAACCACCTCGATCCGGCTCGCGCCCAGATCCTCCAGCAGCGCGCGCAGGCGGCGGGCGGGATCGGGGCTGGTGATCTCCCACAGGTTCTCGGCCGAGAGCGCGAGGGTGTCGATGCCGCCCCGCGCGAGCCGGGCGCGGATCTTGGCCAGCCAGTCGTCGAACAGCGCCGCCCCGTCCCGGCCCTTCAGCGAATGGACTAGGTAGCGCGGCCGGTCCTCGGCCGCGACGAGCCCCTGCATCAGGAAGTTGGCGTTATGGCTGATCACCGGCGAGAGCGGGTAGAGGATGCCCGCCGCCTCGAGCGCGGGGCGCCCGGCGGCCAGCCTTTCCTGCAGGGCGCTGGTGCCGGTCTTGGGCATCCCGCAATGGAGCACGACCTTCATTTCGCCTCGGTGTCCTTCCTTTGTCCGGCCCCCGCCCGGTCCCTTTCCCGGACCGGGTCGGGCTCCGCCGGTGCGCCGGGCCGGGGCGGGGGCGGCATCCGGCGGGCCATCCCGGCCAGCGCCCCGAGCATCAGCCGCTCGCACAGGGCGGGATCGACGGGGCAGATGTCGGCAACGCGCCGCACGGTGTCGAAGGTTCCCGCCGGCGCGATCCGGGCATAGTCGATGCCCGCGAAGACGATGCCCCAGCGTTCGCGCAGCCAGGACAGGTCGTGCGATCCGTGGTCGATCCGATCGGCGAGATCCGGCAGCAGCCGCGGCGGGGCCGGCGCGTCCTCGCCCCGCGCCTCGGCCTCGGCGCGCAGCACCGCCTCGGCCTCGGACAGCGCCTGCAGGAGGGCGGCGCTGTCGGGCTTGTGGCGACGGTTCGCACGGGGATGGAAGCGGGCCCGGTAATCCTGCAGGATCGCCATGCCCTCGGCGCCGAGCGAGACGTTCGCTTCCGCTCCGTCGTCCCCGGGCGGCGGCAGGGCACCCGGATCCTCCCCGGCCTCGGCAAGGAAGGCGCGCGCGATGTCGCCCTCCGGAAAGGCCGCGCGGTCGTAGAGCCGCACGGCGAGGGAATCGGCCACGCCCTCCCAGGTCTCGAGCGCGGCGCGATAGGCCGTCGGGCGCGGCTGGATCAGCACGTGGCCCGCCTTCAGCCGCTGCTGGACGAGGCCCACATATTGCTCGGAGGGCCGGCGCAGATAGGCCACCAGATCGAGCCGCCCCCCGGCCTGCCGCAGCATCTCGGCCACCGCGCGCGCCGAGGGCGCGTCCTCGATCCGGAACAGCGTCTCGGCCGAGAGCACGATCCGCCGCGCCCCCGCCGCCCGCGCATCGGCGCGCACGCCGTCCCACCAGGCCTGCATGTCGGCGATCGCCCGCTCCACGTCGCGGCCGTAGACCCGTTCGTGATGCCGCGGGAGCCGCTTGTCGCGCGAGGCGAGGGCGACCAGCAGGCTCTGGTTGTGCGGCGTGATCAGGCCCTGCGGATAGTGCAGCCCGCGCGCCGCCAGCCAGTCCCGCGCGGCGGCGAACCGGGTCTGGATCGCGGTCGATCCCGACTTCTGCATCCCGATATGGAGCAGCACGTCCATGGTTCAGGCCCCGCCCGGACCGGCGGCGGGGGCCGCGACCAGCGCCTCGGGCACCGCGAAGGGCCGGGGCGCGCCCTCCGCCGGGTCGAGCCGGGGCGGCGCGCCACGGCGCAGCGCGTCGAGATGCCAGGCGTTCCACGCCTCCCAGTAGGCCAGCCGCACCGCCGAGCGCCCCTGCGGGTCGATCGCGCCCGGCCCCGACATGGTGAGCGAGGCGTCGTGGCGCCGGCCCAGCGTCAGGATCCGGTCCAGCACGATCCGCGCGCCGGGCCCGGCATGATAGGCGAGGCGGGTTTCGAACTCGCGGTCGGCGCCGAAGCGGACCGGATCGTAGAGCCCGGCCATGTCGAAGGCCTCGGCCCGGAACAGCTGCGAATGGGGGCAGATGTCGGCGTAGACCCCGGTCGGGCCGCATTCGACGCGGCCACCGGGATCGACCCGGAGCCAGCGCGAGACGCTCCACAGCGCGTCCGGCCGCTCCGCCATCGCCGCGAGATGACAGGCGAGGTGATCACGGAGCCAGAGATCGTCGGCGTCGCAGAAGCCCACGAAGGCTACGCCCTCCTCCAGCGCGGCCCGGATGCCGTGGTTGCGGGCGCCGTAGGCGCCGCGATTGCCGTCCAGTGCATGGACCCGGATCCGGGGATCGCGGACGCGGCGGGCGATGTCGGCCGTGCCGTCGTCCGAGCCGTCGTCGACGACATGCAGCGTCAGGCCGGGATGGCTCTGTCCCAGCACGCCCGCGATCGCCCGTCCGATCCAGCGCGCGGCACGGAAGGCGGGCATGACGATCCCCACCGGCGGCGTATCGGCGCCAGAAGGAAAGGTAGCGAGCCGGGGGGTGGGGAGCCTCTCACGCAATGTGTCGAGGCCGAAGGCGCAGGCCGGATCGAGGATCGTCCCCTGCCGTGCCAGGACCTGCGCCAGCGCCCGGTTCGGCCGCCCCCGCGCGAGGCCGAGATTGTGCAGCGCCACGAGGCAGGCGTCGGGCGGCGCGGCGCCGTCCCGCTCCGCCGCGGCGAGTGCCCGGCGCAGCGCCCGCTCGGCGCGGCGGGTCCGGCCCTGCGCCAGCGCCGCCTCGACGAAGAGCGCGTGGCCCTGCGGCGTCGAGATCCCGTCCTCGGCACCGCCATCGGCGAGGATCTCCAGCCCCTCGGCGGGATCCTCCTCCATCTCGAACACCGCGCGGGCGATGATCTGGCGCGGATCGAGCGGATCCTCCGCCTCCCACAGGTCGAGGACGGGGCGGGCCTCCTCGCGCGGCGCGCTTCGCGAGGCGGCGTGCCAGAGCGCGCCGAACAGCTCGGGGCCGGGGCCGAACAGCGCCAGGTGCCGCTCGCCGAGATCCCGTGCGAGGCCGTAGGCGCGGCTGCGGGCGAAATGCCGGCAGCCCGCCCGCAGGAGCGGCGCCGTCCAGGGGGCGGGGGCGGATTCGTCCGCGGCCGGCCCATCCGCTTCCGGCCCCGCCCCGCCCCGCGCGATCAGGTCGAGCGCGCGGGCGGGCTGCGCGGCGAAGAGGAGGTCGGCGACATGGTCGCCCCGCATCCGGGTCTCGGCAAAGGTCTCGGGCGCCAGATAGAGCCCGAGCACGGCATCGATATCCGGCCCCGCGCCCCGCGCCGCGGCGGCGAGCGCGGCCTCCAGCGCGGCGGCGATCTGCCGCTCGGCCTCGGCGCGCGGCGGCAGCGGCGGCACCAGCGCGCGCAGCCGCGGCACGCGGATTCCGTCCGGCTGGGCCCCGGCATGGGCGTCGAAGGCGGGAGAGCTGTGCACGAGGCGGACGAGCGCGCGGGCGAGGCCCGCCAGCCCCGGCGCGGGCTCGGGCAGGAGCGGGCCGGCGGGATCGGCGTCGAGCCGCGCCCGCGCCGCCGCCAGCCCCGCCAGGGTGCGGGCCTCGTCCAGCAGCCGCACGCCCCGCCGCACCGGCCCGTCCGGGCCGGGATCGAAGCCGGTGCGGCGCAGGAAGCCCGCGAAGTCCGCCGCGGCCGCCATCGCCCCCGCCAGATGGGGCGGCAGCACCGGCCCCTCCGGCAGGGCGGCGGTCACGGTCGCTCCTCGCGGGCGAGATCGGCCATCCGCCAGCCCGTGCTGCGCGCGAAATGCGCCTCGAGCGCGGCCACCGCCGCGTCGTTGCCCCCCGAGAGGTTGTAGGTGAGGTAGAGGCTGTCGGCATAGCCCGCCTCCTCGAAGGTCGAGGCGGTGTAGTCGGTGCTGATCAGATGCACCGGCACCCCGTTCGAGGCGAGGTGCCAGCGGAACCACAGATCGTCCATCGTCGGCGTCAGCCGCAGCGCGGTGTCGATGTCGAGCACGCCGACCGGGAAATGGGCGGTGTTGTAGAGCACCCCGTCCTTGCCGGTCGGCAGGAGCAGCCGCCCCGGCGTCTGGGTGGCGCGGGCCCGCATCCAGCCGCGGTAATCGGTGGGGCGGCCGGCGGCGTCGAAGCTCATCCGGTGGCCGCGCTGCGCGATGGTGCAGCCATAGACCCCGTAGGCCGCCGCGAGGCCCGACAGCCACCCTTCGGGATAGATCGTGTCATCGTCGGCGGTGGCGACGAGCTGCGAGCGGCCCCAATGCTCGAACAGGCAGGGGAGCAGCTTGCGGTAGGGACCCCAGTTCGGGACGTAGCGCAGATCCAGCCGCCCCTCCGATTCCTCGGCCAGGCGTCGCACCGCATCGGGCGGCTCGGGGACGCCGCGATCGAGCAGATGCGGTTCGCGCGACAGGTGCAGCAGGACCCGGAAATCGGGATAGTCCTGCGCCAGCAGCGAGGACAGGACCTGCGCCAGCCCCTCCATCCGCGACGAGATCGCGGTGAGCGAGACGTCGATCCGCCCGAACGGGGCGCGGGAGACGGGGGCGCTCATGGCGATACCTCCTCGACGCCGATCCCGGCCGGATCGGGCGCGCGCAGGGCGGCCGGGACCGCGATTCCGGCGGGATCGAAGCGCTGGCCGTCGCGGCGCATCGCAGCCAGCGACGGGCGGCGGTCGATATGGCTGCGCCAGAGCTGCAGATGCTCGCGCAGGTCGCGGACCGTCCGCTGCGACAGCGTGGTGCCCGCCGCCCGGCACAGCATCATCGGCAGGCCGAGATCGTGCAGCGCGCGGCCCCCGTGATAGTGCCGAATCCGCTCGCGCATCTCGATATCCCCGCGCGAGCGCACCGGGGCGAAACCGCCCACCTCATCGAAGACCGTCCGGCGGAACATCGAGCTCATCGGCCCGTCGCCCTCGATCCGGAACTGCGCCTCGAGCTGGACATGGCCGTTGTCGTCGATGCGGACATGCCTCGCGGTGACGAGCTGCCGGGCGGGATCGGCCTGCAGCGCCGCGACCTGCCGCGCCAGCCGGTCGGGATGGGACCAGTCGTCGGCATCCTGGATCGCGACGTAATCGCCCCGCGCCCGCCCGATCGCGATGTTGCGCCCGATATAGGGCCCGGCATTGCGGTCCAGCCGCAGCAGCCGCAGGTCCGGGTCGGCGGCCTGCGCCGCATCAATCGCGGCCCGCCCGGCGGGTCCAGAGGCGTCGTCCACCAGCAAGATCTCGACCCGCACGCCGCCCTGCGCCCTGAGGCTCGCGAGCGAGAGATCCAGCAGGTCCGGCTCGGGGTCGAAGGCCGAGACGATCACGCTGACGAGCGGCCCCTCTCCCGGCGCCGCGGCGGGGCGCGCCGTCGCGGCGGCATGGGCGAAGACCGCCGCCGCGCTGTCGCCCGCGATGCGGATCGGCGCCGACTCCGATGCCGCGAAACGGGCCGCGAGATGGGCGTCGAGCGGCCCGCTCTCGCCGAGCACCGCCAGCCCCGCCAGGGCGGGCTCGGAGAGATCGTCCAGGAACCCCGCGGCCCGGAGCCGTTCGAGCGCCGCGCGGTCGCGCAGCAGCGTCGCGGCCAGCACGCGCCGCCGCGTGCCGCCGCCGGGCGGCACCACCAGGTCCGAGGGCAGGGCGAGCGCGGCCAGCTCGTTCGACCAGCCGCGCAGCCCGTCCATCCAGGTGTCGTGGTCGAGCGCCGCGATCCGGTCGGGCGCCGCCTCCAGCAGGGCCACCAGGGCGGCGCGGTCGTTCGCCACGAGGGCGGCGCGCATATCCGCGCGCAGATCGCCCGCGGCGCGGATCGCCGGGCCGAGGGCGCGCCCCGCCGCGGTCTCGAGCGGGGCGAGGAAGGCGCTGCCGTCCAGCGCGGCCATCCGTCCCAGCAGCCTCGGCTCGTTCAGCGTACCGGGATCGCTCGCCACGAAGAGCGTCGCGAGCCGGCCGGCATGGGCCGCGCCGCCGAACCGCTGCACTGCGGCGGCGAGGCGGCTGCGCATCGTGGGAACCGGGGCCCGCCCCTCGGCCTCGACGAGGGCGGCGAGGGCGGCGGCCAGAGCTTCGGACGGCAGACCCGCGGCGAGCAGTTCGGCCAGCGGCAGGACGAGCTCCGCCCGTCCGGCCACGATTCCCGGCCCGGCCAGCGCGACCCCCGCCGCGATCCGCTCCACCGCCGGCAGGTGCCGCGCGAGGTCGAGGAAGGTGGCGAGGGCGGGCGCCTCGAGCGCGGCGAGGATCCGCGGCCGCTCCGCGAGCGCGACCGCGAAGCCGTCGAGCGCGGGCCAGAGCGCGCGCAGGTCGGGCGCGTCGAACGCAGCTGCACCGAGGTCCCGCCCGGCGCCCCACCCGGCTTCGGCGGCAAGGGCCAGCAACGCCTCGGCAGTCGCGGCGGTGGGGGCGTCGGCGAAACCGCGCGCCGTTGCCGCGGCCCGCGCGGTCCGCCCGGCGGCCCGGTCGAGCAGGGCCTCGGCCGCCCAGTGGCGGGCGGGGTCGGCGGCCCCGGCCAGGGCGGCGCTGACCGGCCCCGCGGCAAGGCCCGCGGCAGCGAGATCCGCGCCGACCCGGTCGGGCGCGAGGGTCCGGGCCAGCGACAGGAAGATCCCGGGCCGGATCGCGCCGGCGGGCGGCTCCGTTTCCGCCCTCGTCTCCGCACCCGCGTCCACCTCCGCGCCGACATCCGCCGCCGGCACGGCGTCGGCGCGGAACGGCGAGACGATGCCGAAGGCCAGGCCCGGTCCGGCCGGATCGGCGGTGAAGAGAAGCAGCCCGCGCTCCACCCAGTCCAGCCAGCGGGGCAGCCCGTCCCGGCCCGCCACCTGCGGTGCCGCCGCGCTCCCGTTCGATCCGGCCTCCGGTCCCGGCGGCGTCCCGCGCGGCGTCTCCGCCGAGGTCTCGACCGGTGTCTCGGCCAACGCCCCGAGCGGCAGGCTCGCGGCGGCCGCGACCATCATCCGGGTCAGCACCGGGCGAACGGGCGGCGGCGGCGCGGCGGGCGCCGGACCTGCAGGCGGGGCCGGCGGCAGGATCTTGAAGCCGCCCGTCACCGCGTCGAAGCGCAGCCCCACGGGACTCGTCGGAAGCGCCCCGCCATAGCGCCAGTGCCGGGCCAGCGCGTCGCCGATCCAGTCCGGATGCGTCGGGGTGTCCCTGCCGACGAGCAGGAGCGGTGTCTTGAGGACGGCCGCGTCGAACGCGCCCGCCCGCACCCGCGCGGCGAGCGCGGCGAGCGCGGCGCGGCCCGTCCCCTCGACCAGGTGACAGCTGTCGAGCCCGGTCCAGCCCGCCGCGGGCGCGCCGTCGTCGAGCCGCAGCACGAAGGCCGCCGCCGTTTCGGGCGCGGTCTCGCGCGCGGCCTGCCAGAAGGCCTCTCCCGCGCGGCGCAGCTCGATCCGGCGCGGCGCGCCGGGGGTGCCGGCGTCGCGGGGCGCACCCGGCGGGACCACCCGGCCGACGGGGCGGCGCGGGCGCGGCTCGGGCAGGAAGGGGGCCTGCTGCTTCCAGGACGGCGCGTCCGCCGCCTCGAGCGGGGCCGCCTCCCCGTCGCGCCAGGACAGGGCGGCCGCGGCGAGCGTCAGCGGCGAGGGCACGGCGTCGCCGGGCAGGTGGAGGAGCAGCGCCCCGGTCTCCCCGCCGCCGTCGCCGTCATCCTTGTCTGTCCCGGCCTCGTCCCCGTGCCGGACGGAGGCGACGAGGCCGGCCTCGCGGAAGGCGGCCCACCGGGCGGCGAGGCTCGGCGGCGGCGGCGCATCGAGTCTGACCCGGACCGGAACCGGCGGCGCGAGCGCCAGCGCGGAGGCCGACCCGTCCGCGCCGAGGGCGCCGTCCTGCGGCGCGAGCGTCGCCGCAAGACTCCGAAGATCGAACCCGCCCAGCTGCGGCAGCCCGCTTTCGGCCCGGCGGATCGCGGCGTAGCGATGCAGGATGTCGGGCGCCTCGACCGCCTCCGCTCCGCCGCGGCCGAGCCGCATCGGCGCGCCGAGTTCGACCGCCATCGCATCCGCGACGAGAGCCGCGCCGGGCTCCGCCGTCCGCGCCGCCTCCAGCAGCGCTTGCGCGAGCGACAGCGCCGGGTCGGCGGCGGGCGACAGGGCCGCATGGAGCCGGGCCAGCGCGATCAGCGCGCGCGCCTGCCAGGGCGTCAGCCGCCCCGGACCGGGCGCCGCCGAAGCGGCGGCCATCTCGCCGAGCTTGGACAGATAGGGCGCTGCGGGATCGGAGAGCGGGGCGATCAGCGTACGCGCCTCGCGTGCGATCAACGCGCCGGAGGCGAGATCCGGCGCGATTTCCGACCCGGTCCCGGCCTCCGGCTCGGTCTCCGCCCGGGCGACGGCAGTCGTGCCGCTGCGCAGCGCGTCGAAGAGATGGCCCACCCGCTCGGCGAACCGGGCGGAGGCGAGGAGGCGGGCGATGAAGCTGTCGGCGAGGACGGGCTTTTCCATCAGCGCCGCGATCCGCGCTTCGGGCAGGTCGGTCTCGCCGTGCAGCACGGCGAGGTGGCGGGCGATCACGCCCGGGTCGATCTCGCGCGACAGCGCGTCCTGGACCGGGGCGGGATAGGCGGCGATCCGGGTAAGGAAACTCTGCGGAAGCTGGGTCATCGCGTCGTCCGTCGCTCCGATCTGCCGCGCCGGCACCGCGGTCCCGGAAGGTCGCGACTGAACATCACATCCGGCTTGGGAACTCAACATCCGGCCGGCCCTGCGCGGCGCGGCCGCGGGGAGCCCTCAGGGATCGAGGGCGCGACAGATCGCCAGATCGGGAGCGGCCGAGACCTTGTCGGCGAGGGAGGCATAGATCACCCGGATCGCGGCCAGATCCTCGGTCGCGATCGTGTCGAGCCCGGTCGTGCGGGCCCGGCGGGGCGGCAGGGTCGGGAAGGTCCGATCGAGGAAGCGTTCGATCGTTGGGATGGGATCGTCCAGCGTTTCGCAGCGCAGGCACAGCACGTCGAACCCGGCAACCGAGACTGAACCGGACGGCCGGGGCCGCGATCCTGCACTTGACGCATCGTCAGGGGCCACCGACGATGGGAACAATTAGACGACCCCCGATTCCACACCCTTTTCAACCTGGGATTTAAAGCTCATGGCAAAGGATATTGCATTCGGCGATTCGCCGGTTCCGGTTTTCGACACCGCCTTCACCGATCTCAACCCCGCCTGCGGCTGCTGCATCCCGGCCCGCGCGCTGACCCTCGCGGCGGACGGTGCCGGCGCTTCGGGTGCCGGCGATCTGGCCGACGTGCCCGAAGGGTTCGAGTGGCTCGGCGAGATGTCGGGATCGCCGCAGGGCGGGGAGGGGGGCGACACCGTCAGCGCCAATCCGGTGGCCGGCAATCCGCTCGTCGCCTGGCTGACCGGCACCGACAAGTACGACGACGGTACCGACCCGCAGAACATCTCCTACGCCTACGCGGAGGACAGTTCGGACTTCAGCTACGCGCTCAGCAACGCGGCGACGGTCTTCGACAGCATCAACTTCAACGGCAGCAATTCCGACCCGGTCTATTTTGACGTCAGCAACCCCGCCGCGATGCTGCAGCGCGTGGAGGATCTCTACGACGATCTCGAATGGTCGATGACCAGCCTCGAGAAGGTGGCGGACCTCGACTTCGTCAACACCACGAACAGCTTCCAGTCGACCGCGACGGACTTCAAGTTCCTGGCCTTCGACAACCTGGTGCGCGACGACGGCTTCGGCGGCCTGGCCGGGCTGAACGGGCGCGCGACCTTCCCCGGCACCGACACGACTTCGGGCTCGTCCACCAACAACGAAGCCTACAT
Organism: Wenxinia marina DSM 24838; assembly: GCF_000379485.1. Taxonomy (GTDB): domain Bacteria; phylum Pseudomonadota; class Alphaproteobacteria; order Rhodobacterales; family Rhodobacteraceae; genus Wenxinia; species Wenxinia marina. The sequence continues at coordinate 17,832 of NZ_KB902286.1, read as the reverse complement.
CATCTACAACACCAACTCCTCGAGCATGAACACCACGCCCGAGGTCAACGGCTCGTCGAACCGGCTGCACACCTCGATCCACGAGATCATGCATTCGCTGGGCGTGGGCCACCCGCACGACACCGGCAACGGGTCGAACTCGGTCGGCGGATCGGGTGCGACGGCAGCGGGCGACGACGAACTCGACAACGACCGCTACACGGTGATGAGCTACGAGCGCGGCGGGCTCAACACCAACAGCCAAGGCCTGAACTTCGGCTACGCGGTGACGCCGATGGCGCTCGACATCGCGGCGCTGCAGTATCTCTACGGCGCCGCGACCAACCACACGGGCAACACTGTCTACACCCTGTCGGACCGGCAGACCGGGATCCGCGATCTCGACGGCGACAACGGCACGGTCAACATCGGGCGCGCCTTCTACGGCATCTGGGATACCGGCGGCACCGACACGATCCAGTACAACGGCGCATCCAGCGTTGTGATCAACCTCAACGAAGCGACGCTGAATCAGAGCGTCACCCCCACCAACATTGCCGAGATCATCTCGATCCTGAACGGCTCCGGGGCGTCGCTCTACAATTCCATCGTGCCGTCCACGACGGCGGGCGAGATGCGGGACGACCTCACCGATCCGGATTATTTCGCCGGCGGCTTCTTCAGCCGGATCATCCGCAACGGCACGCCCGAACTGGGCGGCTACTCGATCGCCAACGACATCTATGCCGGCAGCCTGACTACCGTGATCGAGCGCGCGACCGGCGGGTCGGGCGCCGACCTGCTGATCGGCAACGAGCAGGGCAACGTGGTCACCGGCAACGGCGGCAACGACCTGTTGATCGCCTCGGACGGCAACGACACGGTCTATGGCGGCAGCGGAAGCGACGGGGTCTATGGCGGAGACGGCGCCGACCGTCTTGAGGGTGGCTCATCCGCCGACGATCTCTACGGGGGGTCGGGCAACGACAGATTCTACGGCGGCTCCGGCACTGACACGTTCTACGGCGGCGACAACGACGACCGCTTTTACTACACCGCCAGCGATGGGGTCATCGGGACCGAAAGCCTCGCCGGTGGGAACGGATACGACCAGATCCTGGTCTCCACCGCGGGCATGGTCGATCTGAGGGACATCAACGTCTCCTCGATCGAGGAGATCGTATTCAATTCCCCCTCGTCCCAGACGATCCTTCTGTCGAATAAGGAATTGGACACCACCAGCGAATTCGCGTCCGACCTCGTCATCGACGGCGCGCTCGCCGGGGTCGATGTCCTGACCATCCAAATGTCGTCGAGCTACGGGCGCACCATCGACCTGTCGAACTTCGTCTTCGAGGACTGGACCGACAGCCAGGACACCACCTCGGTCCTGGGCTCCACGGGCAACGACACGATCACCGGCTCGGCCTTCGGCGACATCCTGGCCGGGGCCGGCGACGCGGACGAGATCTATGGCGGCGACGGCGGCGACACGCTCCAGGGCGGGGCGGGCGACGACAGCGTCTACGGGGGCCTGGGCGACGACATCATCCGTCAGAACAACCAGAACACGGCCGAGACGATCGACGGCGGCAGCGGCACCGACACGCTCGACCTCGCGGCCTCCACCGTGGGCTGGGACGTGGGCTATACCAGTGATCTGGTCGTGGCCAGCCGCGACGGCGGCAGCACCACGCTTGCCTTGAGCGGGATCGAGATCCTCCTCGGCAGCGATCACGACGACCTGATCTCGGAATTCCCCCAGGTTCTCAACCTCAACCGGATCGAGGCCGGGGCCGGCGACGACATCGTCCGGGGCGGCGCCGATGCGGGCAGCGACACGCTCTACGGAGGGGCCGGCACCGATACCTACGAGAACACGTTCTCCGGCTACGTCACCGATCTGGCCACCGGGACATGGTACTACACCGGCAATCCCGTTCCGGCCGAGCAGAGTCTGTTCGAGTTCGAGAACGCGACCGGCACCACGGGCAACGACACGCTGATCGGCGACGGCGGCGCCAACGTCCTGACCGGGGGCGGCGGCTCGGACAGCGTCTCGGGCGGCGGCGGCGCCGACACGCTGGTTCAGTCCATGAGCGGCACCAGCACGTTCAACGGCGGCGGCGGCACCGACACGCTCGACGTATCGAGCTTCACCCAAGGCATCAGCCTGCTGGCCGGCGGAAGCGACGGAAACGGCAACCTGACAGCGGGCTCGACCACCATCGTGGAGGCCAACGAAAGTTCGATCGAGCGTCTGATCGCGACCGAGTACGACGACTACATCGAGGAATACTTCATCGACCGGATCGAAGCCGGGGGGGGCGACGACTATGTCAGCACCTACCTCACCAACTCGGCGGGCGAGTATTTCGACGGCGGCGGCGGCACCGACACGCTGAACTTCTTCCGCCTGTTCTCGAACCTTACGGCCACGCTCGATCTGCAGACGGGCGAATTCACCGGCTCCAGCGGTGTCACCAATTTCGAGAACGCCATCGGCCACAGCGGCGACAGCACGATCCTCGGCACGGACGGCGTGAACACGCTTTCAGGCAATGGCGGCGCGGACCTGCTCTTCGGCCGCGGCGGCAACGACGTGCTCAACGGCAACACGGGCCAGGACGTGCTCGACGGCGGGGCGGGCGACGACACCCTGGACGGCGGGGCCGGGGCCGACTGGTTCGTCCAGAGCAGCGGCAGCGACACGATCACCGATTTCGGCGACGGGGCCGACCGGCTGGTCTACGACTGGGACGGCGGCGAGGTGTCCGTCTCGGGCGGCACCGTCACCGGCAACGGCGGCACGACCAGCCTGGGCGGCCCGGTGTCGCGCAAGGACGTCTTCTACAAGATGGCCGAGACCGGGACGATCGCCGTCGACCAGATCGGAGCGACGATCACACTGGACCGCAGCTTCGTCAATCCGGTGGTCTTCGCCAAGACCACGACGACCCTGGGGTCCGAGCCCGTCACGGTGCGCCTCAGCGACATCCAGAGCGACAGCTTCCGGCTGAACCTGCAGGAGCCGAATTACGAGGACGGCTCCCACGCGGGCGAGGAGGTCACCTGGATGGTGTTCGAGGCCGGAACCTGGGAGCTGGAGGACGGCACCCGGTTCGAGGTCGGCAGCACCACCTCGGACAAGCTGTCCAGCGCCGGCACCGAGGCGATCTCCTTCACCGAGGACTTCTTCGACGCCACGCCCACGATCCAGAGCCAGGTCCAGACCAAGGCGGGCTCGGACTGGGTGATCACCCGGCAGACCGACGCCTCGGCCGAAAGGTTCGAGCTGACGATGCAGGAAGAGGAGGCGCTGAACGCCGGCGCCCACGCGACCGAGAGCATCGGCTGGATCGCCTTCGAGGCGAACAGCGGCACTTGGGACGGCCGCAGCTACGAGGCCGGCACCACCGGCGACACCGTCGGCGAGACGGCGACCTCGCAGGGCTTCTCCGGCGCCTTCTCCGCCGCGCCGCAGCTGCTGACCAGCCTGGCCAGCCTCGACGGGGACGATCCGTCCTTTGCCCGGGCCGGTGCCGTCACCGCCAGCGGCTTCGACGTGGCCGCGCAGGAGGAGCAGAGCGCCGATCCCGAGACCGCCCACACCAACGAGACGGTGGACTTCTTCGCCCTCGCCGACGATGGCGGGGTCTTCGGCGACGGGGTGCTGACGGCACGGGTCGCCACCACGGCCTTCGCCGAATACGGCCGGGTCTCGTTCGACGACGGCGGCACCACGGTGTCCTTCGACGAGAGCTACCTCAACCCGGTGGTCTTCGCCGTGTCGAACACCACGAACGGCGACGCGCCGGTCAATGTGCGCATCACCGACATCACCTCGACCGGGTTCAGCGCCTACCTGCAGGAGCCCAACTACGAGGACGGTGCCCATGCCACCGAAAGCGTCAGCTGGATGGTAATCGAGGCCGGCACCTACGAGATGGCCGACGGCACGGTGTTCAGCGCCGGCACGCTGCAGAGCGACCTGCTTTCCTCGGCCGGGTTCGAGAGCGTCGCCTTCGACACCGGGGCCTTCACCGCCACGCCCAGCATCATCAGCCAGGTCCAGACCGACAACGGCGCGGACTGGGTGACGACGCGCCAGAGGAACGCCGACCGCAGCGGCTTCGACCTCACGATGCAGGAGGAAGAGGCCGAAAACGGCGGGGTCCACGCCTCCGAGACCCTGGGCTGGCTCGCGGTCGAGCGGGGCGTGGCCATGGCGGGCGACGATCTGATCGAGGCGGGCGCGACGCCCGACGGGGTCACCGACGCCTTCTTCTCGCAGGCCTTCACCGCGGGCTTCGGCTCCGCCCCCGTGCTGCTGACCCAGCTGTCGAGCTTCGACGGCGACGACAGCACCACGGCGCGGACCCAGGCGGTCGGTGCCAACGGCTTCCAGGTTCGTTCGCAGGAGGATCGCAGCGCCGACAACGAGACCAACCACACCTCCGAGACGGTGGATTTCCTGGCCCTGGCCGGGGACGGCGTGCTGCGGGGCGAGGACATCTCGGGCCGCGAGATCATGGCCGAGGTGGGCAGCGTCACGCTCTCTTCGGCGCAGAGCGTGATCCAGCTCGACCACGATTTCGACAACCCGGTGGTCTTCGCGATGCCGCCCTCGTCCGTGGGCGGCGATCCCGTTGCGGTCCGGATCCGGGACGTCACCTCGAACAGCGTGACGCTGTCCCTGCAGGAGCCGAACTACGAGGATGGCGCCCACGGCAACGAGACCGTGACCTACATGGTGGTCGAGGCCGGCGCCTGGGAGCTGGCCGACGGCACCCGGATCGACGTCGGCATGCGCTCGACCGACCTTCTGTCCTCCAGCGGCTTCGAATCCGTCGATTTCGGCGAGGACTTCGACGACATGCCGGCAGTGTTCACCCAGGTGCAGACCGATAACGGGGCCGACTGGGTCATCACCCGGCAGCGGGATGCCAGCGAGACCGGGTTCGCGTTCACGATGCAGGAGGAAGAATCCGGGAACGGCGGCAACCATACCACCGAACAGGTCGGCTGGATGGCGATCGAGGCCGGGCAGGGGACCTGGAGCGGCCTCGACTATCAGGTCGGCGTGACCGGGCAGAACGTGACCGATGCCTTCACCCGGATCGACTTCGCCCCGGCCTTCGGCGACGCGCCCAACATGCTCGGCTCCATCGCCACCTTCGCGGGCAAGGATCCCTCCGGGCTGCGGTTCCGCGATCTCGATGCCACGGGCGTCGATCTGCAGATCATGGAGGAGCAGAGCAAGGATGCCGAGGTCTCCCACGGCTCCGAAGCGGTCAGCCTTCTCGCGATCGCGGGATCAGGGCTGCTGACCGGGTTCGCCCGCGAGACCGGTTCGGTCACGCTGGACCTTGCCGCAGACGGCGATGCTGCGGGTGTCGCCGCGCCCGTCGACGAGACTGGCACGCACCATGTCCTCGCACTGGGGGCCGACGTGCTGGAGATCGACAGCTTCGGGGCCGAGGACGGGCTGGTGATCGACGGTGGCTATTTCGGCCTTGCACCGGACGGGCTGCAGGCGGCCGGGACCGGCAAGGTCCGCGAGGCGCTCGAGGACGGGATCGCCACGTTCGACCGCCAGACGGGCGAGGGCCGGATCGACGGCACGCTGGTGGTGCGGATCGTCGACGCGTCCGAACTCGGCTACGACGACGTGTTCCTGTTCTGACGTCGGCGGGGGGTGCCGCGGCGCCCCCCGGCCTTAGCCGTAGGACGTACGCGTGCCGTCGTCGTAGGTCGCCTGCGCGTAGAGACCGAGGACGAAGGACAGATCCTCGGGCAGCCGCGCCAGGCCCGGCTGCAGGTGGAACTCGGCCATCCGTCCGACGAACCGCACGGGTTCGGCGAGCCGCTCGACGTCCTGATAGACTGGGCGGGTGGTATAATCGTCGAACAGCAGCCGCACCGGGCGGGTGATCCGAAGGCAGATCGTGGCGAAACAGGCGGCGCGAAAGCGGCCGTCGATCAGCACCAGGTCGGGATGGCGGAAGAACGGCTCGTCCCAGATCCTGTTGGGGTAGTGGTGGAACCGGTGCCAGGCCCGGTCCGATTTCGGCCGCCCCCAATCCCCGGTCTCGCCGATATCGACATGGTAGACCACGGCCGGGGACGGGGGGGCTTCGGCGTCGATCCGCGCCTGCAGGCGCATCGCCCAGTCCCGGTCGGATTCGACGCTGAACACCAGCTTGTCCGGCAGCCGCGAGGCCATCACGGTCGAATGGCCCGAGCCGTATTCCAGGATCACTCCGGCGTCCCGATAGGCCTCGACCAGGCAATCGTATTCGGCCGCCGGCATGGTCACCGTATCGGCCGCCTCGTGCATCGGGCGCGGCGGCACCGTCTCGACCCTGTCGGTCTCGAACGGCCGGGCCGCGATCCCGGCCCCGTCCTCGTCCGCATTCCGGGCCCCGGTCGCGTCCCAGGCCGCGTCCACATCCCCGTCCCCGGTCCCATGCCCGGTCCCATGCGCGGTCCCGGCCCGTTCCATCGGTCCGTCCTGCGCGGCTCCAGGCCTTTCCCCGGCGGGCCGGACGGGGCCGCCGGTGGCCTCGTCCAGGATCCGTTCCATCCCGGCGCGGATGCCGGGATCGAAGAAGGCGTGGTTGAACGGCCGGGCCCCGAATTTCGAGACCGGCGCCGCCTCCGGGCCGAGGTCCAGCAGCTCGAGATAGATCGGCAGCAGGAGCCGGTCGATCTGCCGCATCTGCCCCCGGCTGCACAGCCGCCCCTCGCCGACATCGTCGGGTAGCGCGGGGGCGAGCTCCTCGAGCCGGTGGCGGTCGAGGGCGGGCGCGGCCGCGGCGGCGCGGCGGTTGTTCAGCAGATGCGCCAGGATCAGCCGGTCGGACACGCTTTCGTTCGCACCGCCGCCGCCCTCCAGGTGTGCCGCGATCAGCGATCCGGCCTCCTCGGCGGAAAGTCCGAGGAATCCGGTCAGCAGATCGCCGATGATCCCCCCCGGCTGCCCGGTCGATGCTTCGTATGAGCGGACCGAGACCCCGTCCTCCCCAACCAGCGCGACATGCTGGGCGTGCGCCCGGTCATAGCGGGCGAACTGCACATGGTCGTCGAAGACCTGGTCCAGATCCCGCCATTCGCCCCGACGGCGCACCTGCTCGCGCCAGAGGGATTCGACGAAATCGAGCGGGTGGCGGATATACACCAGGATATCCACCTCGAAATGCGGACGCAGACGGGCGACGATGCGGTCGAGCGAGCGTCCCCGATAAACGCCTTCGAAGGAGAGCAGGACATGCCGGGCCCCGGCCAGTTCCGTCTCTGTCACCATGTCCTTCAACATCTCGGCGCCGTCCTCGGCGGCGAGGGCCTTGCAAAGCGCGATATGCCGCGCGCCGACCGCGCCGGGCGAGACACCGGTCGCGGGATAGAGGAAGCCGTGGCGCTCGTTCAGGTCCGCGCGCATCTCATGCAGGAAATTCTGCAGGGCCGACGTTCCCGCCTTGGGCGTACCGACATGCAGGGTCAGACGCGTCACTGCGGGACGCCCGGCCGGTCGCTATGCGCGTCCGCGGGCGGGCCGAGAATCTCCAGCGCATCCTCCCGCCCCGCCAGGCCCTTGTCCTGCCAGAGCCTGACGATGCGGGCGTGATCGGCCGGCAGCAGGCGGCCCTTGCGACCGTGATGGAACGAGAAGACCTTGACCCCGCCGCTCTCCACCCGCTCCAACAGAGCCTGCATGAGTTCGGGCGTCTCGGGGAAGCGGTTGAAGATCGTCGCGAGCTTGACGAGACCCTTGGCATAGTAGCGCTGCGGATCATCGTAGGTGCGGATCACGAAGGCATAGATCAGGAAGAACTCCGAGGACTGGTTGTCCTTGGATTCGAAGTAAGTCTCGACGAGACCGTTCTCGGCATCGAGATGTTCGGTCAGGCGGACCAGCAGATCGCGCGTGACCGGATAGGGCGTGATCGTCGGCGGGGCCGGCTGGTCGGCCCACGACGGGTCGAGCCCCAGATCGGCGAAGCTGTGCCGCAGCCATTTGTGCTGGCTATGATCGGGACTACGCTTGCGCCAGTTGGTCCGCGGACGATCGTCGGAGGCGAAGAAATCGAGCTCGTCGATGGTCTCGATGAAATGGTTCTTGGAATCGAGGATGACTATCCGGGGCGTCTCGACCACCCGGTGGGCGAGCATCTTGACGATCTGCTGCACCCGCCAGCCGCGCATCGACACCGGGGCGCGCAGGATGTCCTGCGAGACATGGACCCGGACATTCGCCTGCAACGCGCCGTAGGCGCCGAGGTTGTCCCGCACGTAGTCCAGCACCCGCGCCCGGTCAGCCTCCGCCTCCTCGTTGACGACGACGTGGACCGGCGCGGCAGCGTCCCCCCTCCAGTAGCGCGCGAGGGACCGGGCCTGCAGGCGCCACTGCTCGAAATCCTTCGCGCAGACGATGGTGAAAAAGGACAGGCTCGTCATGATGTCTCCGGGCCGCTTCGCGGCAGTCCTATACGATGGTCCCCCGGAGGGATATGTCCTCGCCTGCGGTGATCTCCGGCAGGTAGCGGTTCGCCGGGTTCTCGACCTTGTGGTGCAGGATCTCGCCGCCGCGGATCCGCTCGCCGAAGACCGCGACGACGACGCGGGTTCCGTCCACCAGGTCCCGCAGCGGCGCACAGAGCGGGGCGAAGTCCTGCTCGTCCTCGTCGAAGGCCTCGACCAGGGCGACCCGCCCGCCGGTTCCGACGAGCGCCGCGATCCGGTCGCGCAGGGCCAGCGTTTCGGGATCTTCGCGCGACAGGTCGCCGATCGCGATCAGGTCGAACGCCTCCTCGCCCCAGTCGGGCTTGGCCAGGCGCATCACGCCGGGCGCGGCGAAGGGGCGGGCCGCCGGATCGCCGCCGTAGCGCAGCGAAGCCCCCCGTGCATGGTGATGCTCCTGCGCCTGCTTGTAGGCGCGCCGCGCGCCGTAGGGCGTGTCGCCGAGGCCGGTCACGCTGTCCGTCGTAGCCGAGCCGCCGCTCTCGCGCTGGAACGACAGCGGCCCGGTCTCCAGCCGCGACACCGCCTCGTCGCCGAACCGGATCTGCATCCGCCGGATCAGCTCGCTGTCGGCGCCGAACCGCACCGTGTCCCAGTAACCCAGATGCTCGCGCATCGGCGCGCGGCGGAACAGGAAGGACGAGGTGTTGAAGATCACGAAACCGCCGGTATGGCGCAGCCAGTAGAAACCCAGATCCTCGGTCGCGCGCGCCTGTTCGGACGTGCAGCCCATGGTTTCGGGATGTGCCAGCATGTGGCGCATCTGGATCTCGATCTTCTGCGGATGCGACCAGTCGTCGGCATCGTGGATCGTCACGAACTCGCCCGTGGCCTCGTCCAGACCACGATTGCGCGCGATGTAGGCGCCCCCGTTCCGCTCCATCTGTATGAGGCGGATCCGCGGATCGTCCCGCCCGATGCGCCGCGCCGCCTCGGCCATGCGGCCCTCGTCGGGGCTGCAATCGTCGAGCACCAGGATCTCGAGGTTGCGCCAGGTCTGCGCCTGCAGGGACCGCAGAGCGGTCGGCAGTGTCGCGGCCGCGTCGTAGGCGGCGACGAGGACGGTGACCTTCGGGCCGTCGGCAACGGTCGCAAGTCCCGAGGTATCGGCATCGAGCCGGTCATAGGAGGTCGCCGCATCGGGATCGTCGCGCAGCTTCAGCCCGGACAGGCCATGGCTTTGCAGCACACCGCTGATCCAGTGGCAGCGTCGCTCGGCCGTGGTCTCGAGATTGGATCGCGCGAGGATCGTGTCGACGCCCGCCAGACCCGCGGCGGCGAGCCGCTCGTAGATGGCGAGCCCGGCCACCCGATCGCCTGCGCCATGGCAGGCGAGCAGTTCGATCACGCCGAACCGGATGCGCAGCGCGACGCTCATGTCGTCCCTGCCCGCCGGGCCGACACGGTCGATCACGGCCCGGCAGGCGGCCCAATCGCCCTGCCGGTAGTACCAGCGGGCCAGCTCGCGCAGCGCCAGACCACGCATATCGGCCTCCTCCGCCTCCGCCGCGATCGTCTCGAGCGCGTCGAGGATCGGCCCGGGGCGGGAGGCGTTGAGAAGCTGCCGGCGCAACGTCATGATCCGGCGTTTCCCCGAGGCGCTCGGCCGGCGCCCGATGCCGGCTCCGAGATCCGTCTCGGGCCGGTCGGGATCGGTCGCGTAGTGCAGAAGCGGGTTGAGTCCGGCCGCCCGGATGTCCGGGTGGGCGTCGAGATAGAGCTCGGCGGAGAACCGGGTGCCGGGATCGCGGCCCATCGGCCCGCCATAGAGCAGGTAATGCTCCGCCGCGCTCATCCCGCTCGCCGCAGCGTCGGGATTGTTCCTCAGATACCAGTTGCTATGTAGGTGACCCGTCTGCTGCAGAACCCGGCACAGCCTCCGGATCTCGGACGGGTCCGTCGGGGGCCATGCATTCATCCGCTCGCCTTCGTCAGCCGGTCTCGCTCCGATCGGTCACGATCCTCTACCTGCAACCGTCCTTCAACTCCAGACCCGCTTGAGCTACCTTGAATCCGTTCATCACAAGTGATCTCGACCCGGCTGGCCGTCATGCCCAACAATCATACCATTGATCTGGCGCGCCATGCGGCGTCGACCGATCCGGCCAGTCCCGACCGGGATTCCAGGATCGAGGAGATCTGGACCTTCTACGAGGCCCAGCAGCGCCAGACCGCGCAGTTGCGCAGCGAGAATTTCGAACTTCGCAAGCGTCTGGAGGCTGCGGAAGAGGCGCTCGGAACGGGCAGGGCGGACCCTCGGGATGATGTTCCGGAAGAGCAGGAGCGGAAGCGCATCGTCGACCTGGTGCAACGCGACCTCCGGTTGTCCAGCCTCACCGCCCGGCTGGAGGAGGCGCAGCTGACCGCCGGGGCGAGCACCGCTCTCGCCGAGCGCCGAAGCCGCGAGGTGGAGATCCTGACCGGCATCGCCGAGGCCCTCCGCGCGAAGGCCGCCGGGACGGATATGGCCCAGCGAAGTCCCGAGCAGGCCGAACAAGATCTGATGCTCGCAAAGGAGCGGATCATCCAGCACCACAAGAACAACCATGCCCGCCTCCTGGAGCTGAAGCAGTTGCGCGATCAGATCTCGGTGCTCGAAGCGAAGCTCGCGAAGGCCCCGGCCGCCTCGAAATAGGCGAAAGCGTTCTCAGGTGGCACGAAGCGCAGCTGCCTCAGCCCAGCTGGTGGCATCGTCGATGAAGACAGGCAGGGCGGGGCATTCGCCATCGTGCTCGAACCGATGGCGACCCATCCGGGTCGGGCAGGCCCACCCGGCATCACCGACGCGGAACTCGGAGATGGGTGCCCGCCCAGCCCATGGCCGCCTGGATGACCTCGTGCAGCCGGCCGAGCCTGATCTTCAGCGGCACCTCGATGTGGCGCATCGGCATTGGGTCGATGTCGTTCAGGATGATCCGGAGGCGGGCATCAGGGTCATGCGGCCATCCTTTGTGGTGTCGGGGACCAATTCCAAGGCAATAGATGCAGGGCGTTGCGTCCAGCGTGGATTTGCGCCAGTCGATTCCTTCGAGGAGATAGCCGAGCTGGGCCGCAGAGATCTGCACTGCCTCGCCGCTCCCGCTCGTCTCCACCAGCGCTACACGCCGTCATCCGATAAGGTATGTTATGGTAAGACGGCCATTGCTCCCGATGGGCCTCGGATGCCGGACCGTGCGCAGAACCGATACGACTTGCGCAGACAATCCAGCGGTTCCGCACAAGGGCGACGGGACGCCTTGAGCGACACTCCTTTTGGTCATGGGAGACATTTATCGAATACGGCTGGCCTATTCCTCAACCCCGCGCATAGACGTCCTCGAGCCGTACGATGTCGTCCTCTCCCAGATAGGACCCGGTCTGGACCTCGATCAGAACCATCGGCACCTTGCCGGGATTCTCCATCCGGTGCACCGCCCCGAGCGGGATGTAGACCGATTGGTTCTCCGTCACGAGTTTCACCTCGTCGTCCACCGTGACCTTTGCGGTGCCTTCGACCACGATCCAATGCTCAGAGCGGTGATGATGCGATTGCAGGCTCAGCGCCGCGCCGGGGCGGACATGGATCCGCTTCACCTGGAAGCGGTTGCCGACGATCAAGCTCTCGAACCAGCCCCAGGGCCGATGATCGATCGGCAGCGTGGTGGCCTGAGCCGCTCCATCGGCCTTCAACCGTTCCACCGCCGCCTTCACGTCCTGGGCCCGTCCGCGCGGCGCGACCAGCACCGCGTCGGGCATCGCCACCGCGATCATGTCGTCGAGTCCGATCGCGACCAGCGACTGCCGGGGGGATTCGGCGCGCAGCAGGCTACGATGGCAATCGATCGCCATCACCGGCCCTTCCGAGGCCACGTCGTCCGAATCGCGATCGGACTCGCTCCAGACTGCCTCCCACCCGCCGAGATCGCTCCAGGCACCTGCGAAGGGCATGACCGACAGGTTGTCCGCACTCTCCATCACCGCGTAGTCGAGCGAAACCTTGCGGAGCTCCGCCCAAGGGCCCGGATCGAGCCGCAGGAATCCCAGGTCGGGCTGCGCGGCCGAGACCGCGGCCCGGACGGGCGCGACGAGATCGGCGGCATGGGCTTCGAAAGCGGCGATCAGCACGTCGGCCCGAGCCAGGAAAATCCCCGCATTCCACAGGAAATGTCCCTCCGCCAGCATTTCGGCAGCGCGTGCCGCATCCGGCTTCTCGACGAAACGGCGCAGCGGAACCGGTTCGCCGTCCGCCGGGGTGTCCGCCTCCAGCCAGCCATAGCCGGTCTCGGCGCGGGTCGGCCGGATGCCGAAGGTGACGATCCGCCCTGATCGGGCCGTGGGAAGGGCGGCGCGGACCAGCCCCCGGAATGCGTCCGGATCTGCGATGCGATGGTCCGAGGGCGTGATCAGGACGATCGCCTCCGGATCATCGGCGGCGATTCCCAGCGTGGCCGCCAGCACTGCCGGTCCGGTATCCCGCCCCTCGGGCTCGATCAGGACCGCGCCGGGATCGATGCCAGCGGACATCAGCTGCTGGGTCGCGACAAAGCGGAAATCGGATCCGGTGACAATCACGGGCGGTGCGAAATCCGCCTCCGACACCCGGCGCGCCGACGCCTGAAACAGGGTCTCATCCCCGAGAAGCGGAACGAACTGCTTGGGATAGCTCTGCCTCGATAGAGGCCACAGCCGGGTGCCGGAACCGCCGCACAGGATGACGGGATGAATATCGTGTGTCATGAAACGTCCTGATTGCCATTGCGACGAGAAATGCCCGCAAGTCGGCTTGAGCGCGAGAATGAATCCGGCCGCGGGACCGGATTTCGGGGATCGCGGGGGTGGTTCCGGCCGGGAGCCGCCCCGACGATCTCGGCCGTGCTCTTTCGATCCCTCGGACCAGCCGGACCGCCCGCCGTATGCTCCTGGGATCCTCCCCGGAGCGGTGTGACGCGCGCCGACAGGTCACCCCGAAATGCGGTCCTTCGCCCGGCCGTTTCGCTCCATCGCTTCCGGCGCGTCCGCGCGCCGCCGGGCGATGCGCCAGGCCCCGTCCTGAAACCGCTACGGGACCCGCGTCAGAACAGGAACACGTCCTCGTAGCCAAGCCCCGCGCTCTCGCCGAGCAGGGCCACCACCTCGCCGTCGATGGAAAGCGCCCCCGATCCCGCATCGAAGAAGACCTTGCCCGATTCTCGGGCCTGCCTGGCCTGGTCCTGGGTGACCCCGCGGGGGTCGATGGAATTTCCGGCGAAGCGCCCGAAGAACCGGTCGTCGAGGGCGAGGATGTCACCGTCCTCGAAATCCTCGATCATGTCGATCCCGGCGTCACGGGATCTCACGATGGCGAAGACGTCCCGACCGTCGCCGCCGATCAACCGATCGTCGCCGTCGGCGCCCACCAGGGTGTCGCCCCGGCCGAGCCCCGCGATGATGTCGTCCTCCGGCGTGCCGCGCAGATCGTCGGCCCCGTCCGTGCCCTCGATGTAGCGGCCGAAGACGTAATCGTCGGCATAGAAGTCGAATTCCGGGCCGGTGCGGCTGTCTCCGGCGGTGCCGCCGCCGTCGTTGTCGCGGATCAGCACCGAGGCCGTGGCCGAGATGCCGCCCCCCGCGAAGATCGCGCCGGTGGGGTTGGTGAAGACCACGTCGAAGCCCTCGTCGCCCTCGATCGCGGTATCACCGTAGATCTGGGTCTGCACCCGGGCGCTCTGGTCGCCCGCGGGGATCCGCAGGGTGCCGCTGAAGATGTAGAAGTCTTCGCGGTCCTCGGCACTGCCCGCATAGGCCTGGTAGCGCACCGTCACCTCGGTCGGGGCCGGTTCGGACAGCACGACATGGATGTAGGCCTCGTCCGAGGATCCGTCGCCCTCTGAGATGCTGGCGCCGAAGACCTGCATCGTCACCGCGCCGCCCGGGCCGGGATCGGGCGCGCGCACGCCCCGGGCCGCGTCCCCGATTCCCGCCGGACCGGACAGCGCGCCGCCGTCGTCGTCGAGGATGGTGCCGGTGGCCACCAGCGCCGGGGCGCCGTATTCGAAGCGGGCATTGGCGATGCCGGTGAGCACTAGGTAAAAATCCTCGTCCCCCTCGATCGCCGTATCGCCGTAGACATTGGTCGACAGCCACAGGCTCTGCTGGCCGGCCTCGATGCGGGCCGTGCCGGCCACGCTGTCGAAATCGCCCAGAGCCTCGGTCGCGACGCCGTTCTCGAAGGCGTAGTCGAAGGTCACCGTGGCCGGGGCCGGGCGGTCCAGCGTGACCAGGAACCGGGCCGGATCCGAAGAACCGTTGCCCTCGATCACCGCGGAATCGTGCACCCGCAAGGTAGGCATCGAGGCCGAGACCGGCACCGGGCCGCCGATCCCCTCGGACGCAGCGCCGATCCCGCCGGGGCCGGACGGCGCGCCGCCGTCGTCATCCAAGATCGTGCCCGTGGCCCGCAGCGCTGCGGCGCCGTCCCTGAACACCGCGTTGGTCAGGTCGGTCAGCACCAGCTCGAAGGTCTCGTCCCCCTCGATCGCGGTGTCGCCGTAGACATTGGTGGAGAGCCAGGTGCTTTGCTGGCCGGCTTGGATCGTGAAACTGCTGGAATAGTCGTCGAAATCGCCCTTGCTCTCGGCGGCCGTGACGCCGCCAAAATAGTAGCTGCCGGTCACCTGCGCGGTGGCGGGCCGGTCGAGCGTCAGCAAGAAGCGTGCCGGATCGGAGGACCCCGACCCCTCGATCAGCGACACGCCCTGCACGTCCAGCGTCGGGCGCAGACCCGGCTCGGACACGGGGCCGAAGATCGGGGTGGCCGGATCGCCCAGCCCGGGGACCGGGTCCGGCAGCCCATCGTCATCGTCCAGGATCGTCGCCCGCGCCCGCAGCGCCGCGGCGCCGTCCGCGAATTCCGCGTTCTGGCGCGCCGTCAGGTAGAGGTCGAAGAACTCCGCTCCCTCGACGGCCAGGTCGCCGTAGACTTGCGTGCTGATCGTGCCCGAACTGCTGCCGACCGGAATCGTCAGGGTGCTGGAATACTCGTTGAAATCCCCCTTGGATTCCGCCGCGCTGCCCCCTTGCAGGAAATAGTCCAATTGGACGGGCGCCGTCGCCACCCGGTCCAAGGTGACGGTGAAGATGGCATTGGAGGAAGACGCGTTGCCTTCCAGAATGCTGATGTTGCGGACGCTGACGACGGCCATGACGGTTCCCCTACCCTGATGCTGGTCTCACTCTTGACCCTGCGGCACACAACCGCAACCGGAGGACGGGCATTTTCTTCCCCGGCGGCACCTTCTGTTACGGAGGCGGCCGCTGCCTTTTCAGACCAGCCAGACATCCCCGATCATCGGCGCGTCGCCCCCCTCGTCGAAGGTGATCAGCGCCACCGGGGCGATCCCGCCCGCCCCGTCGATATCGACAAAGCCGGTGCGTGTCTCCGCGTCCCACAGCAGCCGGTCGCCCGCATCCAGAGCCTGCGCCCCCAGCCGGACGATCTCGGGCACCGCGGTCAGGCGCAGCTTGTCTGCGTCGCCGAGGTCCACCCCCAGCGCCGCGGCGGAGAGCCAGATCTCGTCCGTCCCCGTCTCGAAATCGGTGATCCGGTCGGGTCCGTCCGCGCCGGGGCGCTCGGCAAAGCGGAACACGTCCGCCCCCGCCCCGCCGGTCAGGATGTCGGTGCCGCCGCCGCCGATCAGCTCGTCGTCGCCGCCCATCCCGCTGAGGATGTTGCGCTGGTCGTTGCCGATGATCCGGTTGGCGAACTCGTTGCCGGTGGCCGAGATGTCCTGCACGACATTGCCGTCGGCGTCGCGCACCCGCCGCAGCTCCAGCTGCTCGATCCTCTGCGCCTCGGGTAGGGTGTAGTCGGTATAGGCGCGCACCACGTCGTGGGCGCCGGCGACGTCGGTCACCCTGTCGCCCGCGCTGTCGACGATGAAGAGGTCGTTCAGCGCGCCGCCCTGCAGGATGTCGTCGCCGCCCTTGCCGTCGAGCGTCGCCGATGTGCCGAAGATCGAGCGCAGCGTGTTGGACAGGTCGTTGCCGACGATGACACCGGCCGCCGAGAGGTTCTCGACGTTGGCATGGCCCTCGAGCGAGAAGGAGGTCGTCACGACGATCGTGTCGATGCCGCCACCCGCCGCCTCGACGAGGACGTCCTCTCCCTTCACGCCGTGATAGGTGTCGTTGCCGGCGCCGCCCTCCAGCGTGTTGCCCGCGACGCCGGTGCTGAAGATCTCGTCGTCGCCCGCCCCGGCCAGGACGGTGTCGCCGCCGGTATCGGGCGTGCCCGCGGGCTTCGTGGGATTGCTCGTGCGGATCACTTCGCCCGCGTCCGTCCCGACGAGTTCGTCCGGCCCGCCGGTCCCCCAGATGTCGAAGACCTGCCGGAATTCCTGGCGATCGATCAGGGCCACCGCCTCGGTATCGGCGAAGACCGCCGAGACGGCCAGTTTCTGCTCGTCCTCCGACGCGGCGATGCCGAGGCCGACGAAGTCCATGTCCGCGTTCGCCGCCGCCGCCGCATAGTCGGGCACGTTGTTGAGCAGGTAATTGTGCAGGGTCGGGCCGCCATTCGCGTAGAAGCTCGCGTCAAACCCCTCGAAATAGACTGCGATCTCCACGACCTCGCCGGTCACGGCGAGGCCGGCCTCCTCGACCCGCGTCTCGGCCGGACCGGCCGGAGCGTCCGGATCCTGCGCCGCCAGAACCCGGGCCGCGGTGGCGTCGGCCACGGCGTTCAGGTGCCCTTCGAGGGCGATGCGGGGCAGGCCCGCATCGTCCCGCAGGAATCGGATGAAGGAAAAGGTTCTCGCCTCGCTGGCATTCGAGAACGCGGTGGCCATGTGTGTGATCCTCCCGGGAACCGGCTCCGGTCGATCCGATCCGATGCGCCGGACCCTAAGCGGCCCGCCGGCCGCGACAAGATGTCATCGGCCGGATTGGCGGCGATCCGCGCTGCCCCGGAGGATCCCGGACCGGCCGGGCGCCCCGATCCGGGGCGGGCCGCCGTCCCGGATTTCCTGGCGGGTTCTGGTGGCGGTCAGACCAGCCAGACATCCCCGATCATCGGCGTGTCGCCGCCCTCGTCAAAGGCGATCAGCGCCACCGCCGGCAGGCGGCCGGTGCCGTCGATGTCGACGAAGGCGGTGCGGCTGTCCGCGTTCCAGAGCAGGCGCGTCTGCGCCTCCGTCGCCTCGGTGCCGAGCTCCAGGATGTCCGTCGCTCCCAGGCGCAGCCTGTCCGCGCCGCCCAGATCGACGCCAAGCGCGCCCGCGTCGAGCCAGATCTCGTCCGTCCCCGTCTCGAAATCGGTGATCCGGTCGGGTCCGTCCGCGCCGGGGCGCTCGGCAAAGCGGAACACGTCCGCCCCCG
>NZ_KB902285.1 GCF_000379485.1 Wenxinia marina DSM 24838 | reverse complement strand
AGGACCTTGGGCTCGGTGGCCAGACGGGCCGGTCCGGTCTGCGGATGATGCACGTCGATCCACCGCTTCGAGACGTCGACGCCGATGCACTCTTCTGTCATGATCTTCTCCTGTCCCTGTCGGTGCGGGGTCTGGTCACGCAGCCCCAAGCAACTGTTCAGGTTGACGATCCAAAGGCGGACGGCTCCCGCGCCGGCTCGCGGGCTCCAAGCCCTGGGACCTCACGGGATGCCGTCCGCCACCAGCACATTGACATGATTTCGTTAGACAGGGGCCCCGATGCGGCGACGCGCCTGCCGGGCGAGGCCCCGGGTCAAGCCCGGGGCGGGTGACCTGGGTTGCAAGGCGCATGCGTCGCCCGCAAATCCTCCGTATTGGTCCTGGGGCCGGGGCCCGACGCGGCGACGCGCCAGAATGCGCGAGGCCCCGGCTCAAGGCCGGGGCGGGTCGCCAGGGAGGCATGCGCCCCCGCCTCCCCCTTGCGTCACGCGCCCGTTCGGTCTAACAGCGCGCCACGCATCGCCCCGGCCCGTCCGGGGCGCTCTGCTTTGCGAGTAAAGAACAGCCGCGCCGGCCACGGCGTCGGGACATCACCCGCGGGAAAACCGCGCAACAGACAGGAGATCGGTCGATGGACCTGATCGCAGAACTCGAGGCGGAACAGATCGCCTCCCTCGGGAAGCAGATTCCCGACTTCAAGCCCGGCGACACCGTGCGCGTCGGCTACAAGGTGACCGAGGGCACCCGCACCCGCGTGCAGGCCTACGAGGGCGTCTGCATCTCGCGCAAGCACGGCCGCGGCATCGCCGGATCGTTCACCGTCCGCAAGATCTCGTTCGGCGAGGGTGTCGAGCGTGTCTTCCCGCTCTATTCGACCAACATCGATTCGATCGAGGTGGTCCGCCGCGGCAAGGTCCGCCGCGCCAAGCTGTACTACCTTCGTGCCCGCCGCGGCAAATCCGCCCGGATCACCGAGGACAGCAACTACAAGCCCAAAGCGGGCGCCGAGGCCTGAGGATCGTACCGATGAAAACCGACATCCATCCGCAGTACCACCTGATCGACGTCAAGATGACCGACGGCACCGTCGTGCAGATGAAGTCGACCTGGGGCAAGGAAGGCGACACACTGTCGCTCGACATCGACCCGCTGTCGCACCCGGCCTGGACCGGCGCCCAGTCGCGCCTCCTCGACACCGGGGGCCGCGTGTCGAAGTTCAAGAACAAGTACGCCGGCCTCGGCTTCTGAGCCGACGCGCCCGCGCCGACCGGCCGGACGCCGCCCCTCCCGGGGCGGCGTTTTTGCTTTGCAGCCGGGGCGCCGGCGCGACATGGTCGGGCCGCACCGGAGTGCCGCCATGCCCGCCCGCCTCGTCCTCACCGCGCTGATCGCCGCGCTCGCCGGCTCCGTCGCCACGGGGGCCTACCTGAACGAGCGGGCCCGCTGGCTCGCCGCCATCGACTTCCGCCTCGTCTACCCCGAGGTCCCGGCCGAGATCCTCGCCGCGGTGCGCGAGGCCGAGGCGGGCTACTACTCGGACCGCGGCCTGCTCCTCGTCTGGTCCGAGGAGGCGCAGGACCTGCTCACCTTCCTCGGCCCCGGCCTGACCTACCGGCTGGACCTGTCGGTCGGGCCCTACCGGATCAAGGCGAGCACGATCGAGTCGCTGCTGCCGTGGGCGGTCGAGAACGGTTATCTGGTGGTCGAGGGCGCGCCGGAGGAGCACGTCCTGCAGGCCCTCGCCTATTTCGCCGAGCAGCCCGGCCTCGCCCGCTGGGGCGTCGCGGCGATCCTCGAGCAGCTGCGGCAGCGCCATCCCGAGTTGCGCGGGATGGCGTGGGACGAGATCGCCGCCGACCGCCGCCTCGTGGCGAAGCTCTACAGCGGCTACATGGGCGCCGGCGGCGACTGGTCTGGCTGGGCCGAGAGCATCGAGCCGGGGCCGGAGGCGCAGCGCCGCCTCGGGCTGGCGGAGGATCGGGGCGTCTAGGCCGGCGCGCCGGACCGGGCCGACCGGCCACGCAGCAGCACCACGCCCGCGCCGAGGAACCAGACGATGTAGCCGAGGCCGAACACCGCCCCGGGCACCTCGCCGATCCCCGGCAGGACCGTCAGCAGGCCCGAGGCGCCGATGACGAGACCGCCCCAGCACAGCGCCTTCGGCAGCCGCCCGGTGACGAGACCCGCGATGCCCAGCGCCAGCGCCCAGGCGCCGCCGGCGATCTCGTTGCCGCCGCCGAGGCCGTTCTCCACCAGATCGACGACCCGCCACAGCTCCAGCGCCGCGGGATCGCCGGCTTCGTGCAGCGGCAGGACCCGGCCCAGACCGACGTTCATCACCATCCCGGCGCCGAGGACCAGCACCGTCCAGACGATGCCGAAGCCGAAGGTCAGCCGCCCCAGAGCAGGCGAGGCTATCGCGATCCGCTCGGCCAGCGCGGCAGCGAGGATCGCGAGGGCGAGCGCGTTCACCACGTAGATCACGAAGTACCACAGCGTCACCGCGCCCCGCGCCCCGGCGATTGCAGCCAGGGTGGCCTCGGCCTCGGCGCCGTCGATACCGAACCCCGCCGGCAGGAGAACCGCGAAGAGGAACGCGAACCCGAAGATGTATGTGGCGGCGCAGACGAGGGCGGCGAGGCCGCCGGCGCGATGGAGATCGGTCATGAGGGTCGTCCCGGGGTTGGTGAAGTCCGCGGTCACGGTAGCGTGAACACAGTCTCATGGACAGTCGCACGGACCGGGACGCTCGGCCTTCCCCGCTCGGCAATCTCAACATATAGTGGCCGCAACAAGAATGGGGCCGGGCAGTGGCGCACATCATCGTCGTGGGAAACGAGAAGGGCGGCGCGGGCAAGTCCACCGTCTCGATGCACATCGCGACCGCGCTGGCGCGGATGGGGCACAAGATCGGCTGCCTGGACCTCGACCTGCGGCAGAAGACGCTGGCCCGGTACCTGGAGAACCGCAAGCGTTACCTCGCCTCCGAGGGGCTCGATCTGCCGTCGCCCGTCTTCCTCGATCTGCCCGAGATCGACCAGGCGGCGCTGGCGCCGGGCGAGAACGCGCTCGACCATCGCCTGTCGGCGGCCGTCGCGGGGCTGGAACCGGACAGCGACTTCATCCTGATCGACTGCCCCGGCAGCCACACCCGGCTCAGCCAGGTGGCGCATTCCCTCGCCGACACTCTGGTCACGCCGCTGAACGACAGCTTCATCGACTTCGACCTGCTCGCGCGCATCGACACCGACGGCGAGACGATCCGCGGCCCGTCCGTCTATTCCGAGATGGTCTGGAACGCCCGGCAGCTGCGCTCGCAGGCGGGGCTGGAGCCGATCGACTGGGTCGTGGTGCGCAACCGCGTCGGCGCGCAGGCGATGGTCAACAAGCAGAAGATGGAGGCCGCGCTCGGCAAGCTGTCCAAACGCATCGGCTTCCGCTCGGCCCCCGGCTTCAACGAGAGGGTGATCTTCCGCGAGCTGTTCCCGCGGGGCCTGACGCTTCTCGACCTGCGGGACGTGGGCGTGGAGAAGCTGAACATCTCGAACGTGGCGGCCCGGCAGGAGCTGCGGGATCTGGTCCGCGCGCTGGAGCTGCCGGGCGTGACCGTCGACTTCTAGTTGATCCCCATCGACCCGATGCGGCCGGTGACCTTCGGCGTGAAGGCGCGCCGCAGCCGCACGTAGATCAAGGCGACGAAGAGGGCGGCGAACGGCGCGCCGACCGCGACGGCCAGCTGAAGCAGCGCCATCGCGTCCCCGGTATAGGCCGCCCAGCCCTTCGTCAGCAGCCAGGCGGCGACGGGCGTGAGGTCGATCAGCACGGTGTCGAGCCGTTCCTCCGCGGCCGCGCGGGCACTGGCCTGCGCCAGATCGGCGTACGTCGCGACCCCTGCGGCGACGAAGCGTTGCTGGCCCTCGATCGGCAGTTCGGCGATCGCCTCGGTGAAACTGACGGTGATCGCGCCCTTCACGCCCTCTCCCGAGGACATCGAGCCGGCGACGGCGATGAGGACGAACATCCCGAAGAGAGCGGCCACGAGGATCGAGCTGACGCGCATGCCGCCCTGCGGCATCCGGGCCCGCGGCGAGGCGCGGCGGAAGAGCCGCCGGTCACGTGACACGTCGTCGGCCCCGCCGCCGGGAACCAGCCGGTTCGCGCCGATGGTACCGGCCCTGGTCTTCGCCGCGAGGCGCCGCTGCCACTCGGCCACCGGCGCCTCCTGCGACTGCGGGACCTCGTAGTAGGTCGGGCGGCGGATCGCCTCGGCCGGTGCGACGGCCGGGGTCGCGGGGCGGACGGTCCCGCCCTGCTCGGCCCGGACGCTGCGGCCGATGACGATCCGGGCGACGGCGAAGAGGACGAAGAATGCCGCGACGGCCCAGAACAGCATCCCCGTCACCCACAGCGGGGTCGGCGCCAGCCCCGCGGCGCGGCCACCGTCGAAGGGCCGCAGGATCACCGCGTCCGGCGGCAGCTGCAGGCCGTGATCGCGCAGCGCGTCGGCGACGATCCCGCTCCACCGGCCGAGGCCGCGGTCGTCGCCGTTGATCGCGAGGACGGGGCCGATCGCGCCGATGCCCTTGGCCTCCTCGAACAGGGTCAGCGGGTCGACCTCGTCCGGCGCCTGACCGGGCCGGTCGTAGAACAGCACTCCCAGCGGGGCATCCCCCGCCATCGCCCGCTCGCCGTAGATCGGGATCATGTAGGCGTGCAGGTCCGGCCCCCGGCGCCGCTCGAGCGTGAGTTCGTAGTCCAGGGCGAAGTCGAGCTGGACCCGCAGGTACACCTCTTCGAACGGCCGGCCGTCGACGGCCGCGTCGTACTGCGCGATGTCGATGATCGGCGGCGGCCCGGCGTTCAGCGCCGCAAGACGCCGCGCGTTGCCGTCGCGGACCTGCATCTCGGCCCAGACGCCCGCCCCGCCGATCAGCGCGGCCAGCCCGAACAGGATCACCGGCGACAGGCTCAGGGCCCGCATCAGCAAATTCAGCACCCCGCCCATCCTCCAAGGTGTTCGTGACACCGGGAGGGTGGGTGAAGATTGCGGCGGAACAGGGACGGGCCGCGCACCATTTCCGGACACGGCAGGGTTGTGGAGCGGTCGCGCTACCGTTCGACGGGGGGCGTGCCGTGGGTGTGGAAGGTCTCGATCGTCTTGAGGCCCCAGGCCTGGCCCTTCTTGCGGTCCGCCTCGGTCCAGACCACCGGCTCCCAGCTGGGATCGAGGATCAGCCGCGCGCCGGCGTTGGCCAGCTCGATCCGGTTGCCCGCCGGCTCCCACGCATACAGGAAGAACGATCCCTGGATCGCGTGCTTGTGCGGCCCGGTCTCGATATGGACGCCGTTCTCGAGGTAGATGTCCGCCGCCCGCAGGATGTCCTCGCGCGTGTCGGTGGCGAAGGTCACGTGGTGCAACCGCCCGTTGCCGCCGCCCCGCTCCTCCGAGCAGACGAGGTCGTAGGTCTTGTTGTTGCAGCTGAACCAGCAGCCCCCCATCCGTCCGTTGTCCAGCTGGATGTACTCGGTGCAGCGGATGCCGAGGCAGGTATCGACGAAGCGCTTGAACTCCCGCACGTCCTCGCCCAGCAGGTTCACGTGGTCGATCCGGCGCGGGCTGATCCCCTGCGCGTGGTAGCGGCTGGAGAGGTTCTTCAGCGCCGAGGCGTCCTCGGGCGGCGCCTTGTACTTCACCGTGTCCCAGTAGAGCTCGAACACATGGCCGAACGGATCCTCGAACCGGAACGCGCGGCCGTGGGAGAGGTCGCCGTCGGTCCAGCCGTGCACCTTGTAGTCCGACGCCTCGATCGCCGCCACGCGCCGCTCCAAAGCGGCGGGCGAGGCGACGCGGTAGCCGATATGGCCGATGCCCGTCGTCTCGGCCCGCGTCAGCTTGAGCGAGCAGAACTCGTAATCCTCCCACGCCCGCAGATAGGCGCTGTCGCCCTCCTCGGCCGACAGTTTCAGGCCGTAGACGCGGGTGAAGAAATCGAGGCTCTCGTCGTAGCGATCGGTCAGCACCTCGACATGGCCGAGATGGGCGAGGTCGGCCACGGGCATGGTCGGTTCGGTCATCAGATGTCTCCGTCCGTCGGGCGCGGCCCGTCTACAGCTCGTCCACGGTGCGCGGGAAGATCGACTGGAAGCCTTCTGCGTACCTGCAGTCGCGCCCGCCGGACTGGCCGCCGGAATTGCGCTTGAAGTGGTTCGCGCGGTTCTGCGCGACGCGGGTGTAGTAGTCCCACAGATGCTCCTGCCCTTCCATGCACTCGATGGCGGCGCGCTTGCGGTCCCACACCGGCGTGATGTCGAGGAACGTGTCCGGCTTCCATCCCATCTGCTCGGTCTGGTGCGGCTCGAACAGGTACAGCTGCGGCGCGCCGAGGACCTTCTGTCCCGGCTCGTGGCCCCAGGCCTGGGCGATCATCCGGCATTCCAGCGCCACCTGCGTCGCATAGGAATGGTCGGTGTTGTAGGGGTCGTACTGCGAATGGCTGAGCATGAAGGACGGCTGCACGCGGCGGAGCACCTCCACCACGCGGTCCTTGTCGGCGCGGGTCAGCTCCAGCGGGTAATCCCCGAGGTCGAGGCAGACGAGGTCGTGGACGCCGAGCGCCTCGGCCGCCCGCTCGGCCTCGGCCCGGCGGGCGTCCTTGACGCGGTCCAGGGTCATGCCCTCCTGCTTCCACAGCTTGGCGCTCTCGCCGCGCTCACCGAACGAGAGGCAGAGGACGGTGACCTCGTACCCCTTCTCGGCGTGCAGCGCGATCGCGCCACCGCAGCGCCAGACGAAGTCCGCCGCGTGGGCGGAGATGACGAGCGCGGTCTTCGGCATTGTCGTCCTCCCTAAGTGCGGACTGCATCCCACGCAGAGCCGCGCACAGGCAATTTCAATATCCGGCCCGGCGCATTAGCTGTGGCTATGTCGCCGTCCGGGGAGGAGCGTCCGTGATCCCGCGCAATCTGCGCCATCTGCGCGTCTTCGCGGCCACCGCCGCGACCGGCTCGGTCACCCGGGCGGCCGAGCGTTGCCTCGTCACCCAGTCGGCCGTGACGCAGGCGCTGGCCAAGCTGGAGGCGGCGGCGGGGGAGCCGCTGTTCCGCCGGACGCCGGCCGGTTTCGCGCCGACCGAGGCCGGGGCCCTCCTCTCCGCCCGCGTGGACCGCGCCCTGGCCCTGCTGTCGCCCGCCCTCGCCGCCGTCGCCCCGCGGCTCGAGGCCGTCGCGACGACGAGCCAGCTGACCGCGCTCGCGGCGGTGGCCGAGACGCGCAGCTTCACCCGCGCGGCGGAACGGCTGGGTCTCGCCCAGCCCACAGTTCACCGCGCCATCACCCAGCTGGAGCGCGCGGCGGGACGGCCCCTCCTCGACCGCACGCCCCACGGTCTGGCGCCGCGGCGTGCGGCGGAGGCGCTGGCCCGGGCGGTGCGCCTCGCCTTCGCCGAAATCGACCAGGCCGAGGCGGAGCTGGCCGAGGCGCGGGGCGGCAGCCATGGGCGCATCGTCCTCGGCACGCTCCCGCTGGCGCGGGCGGCGGTGTTGCCCGAGGCGCTGGCGAGGTTCCGGCAGGCACGGCCTGGCCAGGCGGTGAGCCTCGTCGAGGGCAGCTACGACGAGCTGCTGGCGGGCCTGCGCGGCGGCACTGTCGACGTCATCGTCGGCGCCCTGCGCGATCCCCTGCCCGCGCCGGACGTCACCCAGGAAGAACTGTTCCGCGACGGCCTCAGCCTGCTCGTCGGCAACCACCACCCGCTGGCCCGGCTGGCGCGGGTCGCGCCCTCCGACCTTGCGGATCGCAGCTGGGTCCTCCCCCGCCCCGGCGCGCCGGCGCGGGCGCAGTTCGACGCCTGGATCGCCGGCATCGGCCCTGTAGCGGGGATCGTCGAGACCGGCTCCGTCCTGATGATGCGCGAGCTTCTCGCCCGCTCGGACCTTATCGGCTGCGTCTCCACCACCCAGTCCGCCGCCGAGGTCGCCCACGGCCTGATGACGCGCCTCGACGTCACCGTCGGCGACCGACCCCGCCCCATCGGACTGACGACCCGGACGGGATGGATCCCGACCCCGCCCCAGCGCCTGCTTCTCGACCTCGTCCGGGCCGCAGCAGCAGAGCGGAACGGCGGGTAGTGAGCGGCCCAGCCCCCGCCTCGAACCTGCGCCGCAGAAGCTGCGCCAGCTTCGCCGGAAACGACACGGCGTCGAATGCGCCGCTTCAGTCCGCCGGCTGCCCGGCTGGCAGATTTCTCCCTGACACGGTTCTGATTGGTAAGGTTCCGAGCCTGACGGCAAGAGAGCGGTCGTGGCTATGGGTCGAGGCGACCCGTTGCAATGTGGCGTCCGTCGCCTCAGCCTCCCTCCACGTCGACGAAGACGCGATAGACCGAGGTCGTCGCCGTGATGAACAGCCGGTGGCCGTCCCTGCCCCCGAAGCAGAGGTTGGACACCGTTTCGGGCACGAGGATCTTGCCCAGCAGCGTCCCGTCCGGCGCGAAGCAATGGACCCCGTCGCCCGCCGAGGACCAGAGGTTGCCCTCCGCGTCGATCCGGATGCCGTCGGGCAGGCCCGTGTCGATCTCGGCGAACACGCCCGCATCCCTCAGCGCCCCGCCGTCCAGGTCGAACTGCCGGATGATCGAGGGCACGGAATCGTCGTGGCTGGACCCGCTTTCCGCGATGTAGAGCCGCCGCTCGTCGCGAGAGAAGCAGAGACCGTTCGGCTGGACGAAGTCCGAGATGACCGGCGCGACCTCGCCCGTATCGGGGTCGATGCGGAAGACGTGGCGGGCCTCCTGCTCGGGCGCCTCGCGGTGGCCCTCGAAGTTCGAGATGCGGCCGTAGGTCGGGTCGGTGAACCAGACCGCGCCATCCCGCGAGACCACGACGTCGTTCGGGGAGTTCAGCCGCTTGCCGTCCCAGCTGTCGGCCAGCACCGTCAGCGACCCGTCGACCTCCGTCCGCACCACGTCGCGGAAGCCGTGGCGGCAACCGATCAGCCGCCCCTGCCGATCGCGCGTGTTGCCGTTGTTGAAGCCCGAGGGCTGGCGGAAGACGCTCACGCCCTCGGCCTCGGACCAGCGCATGATCCGCTGGGAGGGGATGTCCGAGAAGAGCAGGCAAGCGTGGTCGCCGAACCAGACCGGACCTTCGGTCCAGGTGAAGCCCTCGGCGATCCGCTCCAGCCGCGCCATCGGGTGTGTCAGCGCCCGGAAGCGGTCGTCGCGGATGTCGAGATGGGACGGCGATTCTATCACGTCCGGACCCTCCTGGTGCTGGCCGCGATGACGATGCCGATGATGATGGTCCCGGTCAGGACGAGGCGCAGGCCCGCGGGCGCGCCGTAGGAGTTGAGCATCGAGACCACGAGGAACATGAAGAGCGCCGCGCCCCAGACGCCCGGCACGTTCGAGTAGCCGCCCGCGATGGAGGATCCGCCGATCACCACGACGGCGATGGACATCAGCAGGTATTCCTGCCCCATGTTGAGCGCGGCTCCGCCGGAGAAGCTCGCCAACAGGTAGCCCGTCAGCCCCGCGAGGACGGCGACGGCGAGGTAGGTTGCGAAACGGACCCGCTGGACCGGCACGCCGGCGAGGCGCGCCGCGCGCATGTTCTGACCCGTGGCCATCAGCCAGCGGCCCCAGGTCGAGCGCTCCAGCACGACCCAGACGACGACCGCGATGGCGAGCCCGACCCAGGCGACGTTCGGGACCGCGAGCGTGCGGCCGGTGGAGAAATCGGCCAGCCCCTCGGGCGGCTTGATCCGCAGGCCGCGGTTCGACCAGATCGCCAGCGACTGATAGATCAGCGACGCCGCGAGAGTGGCGATGATCGGCGGCAGGCGCAGCAGGTATATCAGCGCGAAGTTGGCGAGCCCGACGCCGAGACCCACCGCCAGCGCGATGGCGAGCCCCATCGCCGCCGTGCCAGGGTCCGAGCCCATCGCCTTCAGCGCCAGCGTCCCGGCGAGCGTCATCGTCGCAGGGATCGAGAGGTCCACATTGCCGGGCCCAAGCGTGATGACGAGCATCTGGCCCATCCCCACGATCGCCGCGAACGCGCCGAAGCTGAGCGCGGCGTAGGCGAGCTCCCCCGCCCCGCGCCCGCCGGTCAGCGACACGGTGAGGGCGAAGGCCAGCGCCGCGGCGAGCCAGGACCAGATCCACGGGCGGGCGATCAGCGCGCTCATGCCGGC
The DNA here is from genome assembly GCF_000379485.1 of Wenxinia marina DSM 24838. Taxonomy (GTDB): domain Bacteria; phylum Pseudomonadota; class Alphaproteobacteria; order Rhodobacterales; family Rhodobacteraceae; genus Wenxinia; species Wenxinia marina. The sequence goes on along the minus strand of NZ_KB902285.1, from coordinate 88,600 downwards.
CCGCTCCGCCGGGTGAAGAGCAGCCGCGCCGTCAGGACGAGGATCAGGATCGCGCCCTGCGCGCCGATCTGCCAGTCCGGCGAGAGCCGCAGGAAGCTCAGGAACGACGCCGCGAGCGTGAGGGTCAGCGCCCCTATGACCGCGCCGGTGGGAGAGACCTTGCCGCCGGTGAACTCTCCCCCGCCGAGGATCACCCCCGCGATGGACAGCAGCGTGTAGCGCAGCGCGATGTTCGCGTCCGCCGAGGTCGTGAGCCCGACCAGCGCCATGCCGGCCAGCACGTTGAACAGCCCGGCCAGCCCGTAGGCCAGCGCCTTCAGCCGCATGACGCTTCCCCCCGAGCGGGCCACCGCGCGGGCGTTGCCGCCGACGCCCCGCAGCATCGTTCCGATCCCTGAGCGGATTACGAGAAGATGCGTGACCGCCGCGATCAGGATCGCCGCCACCACGGCCATCGGCACCAGCGGCGGCTTCACCGTCATCAGCGTCCGGATCCAGCCGGGGCTCGCGCCGCCCGGCGAGGGCAGCAGGACCAGCGCCAGCCCGCCCCAGACGAAGGACATGCCGAGCGTGACCACGATGGCCGGCAGCGCCAGCGCGTGGATCACCGCGCCCAGCACCGCGTAGGCCAGCACCAGCCCCGCCAGCACCAGCGCACCGAAGAGGGGCGCGTCGTTCAGCAGCGTGGCGGTGACACAGGCGGCGAGGCTCACGAAGGCGCCGGTGCTGAGGTCGATGTCGTTGACCATGATGATCAGCATCTGCGCGATGGTCGCCAGCGCGATCGGCACCGCGAGATTGAACAGCAGGTTGACGCCGAAATAGCTCATCGCGCGCGGCTGCATCCAGAAGGTCGCGGCCAGCAGCACGGCGAGCGAGACGATCGGCAGGACGATCCTGTGGCGGGCGAGGAAGTTCATCCGGCGTCCTGCATCTCGAAGCTGGCCTCGAGGATCCTCTCCTCGGTGATGTCCGCGCCGGTCAGTTCGGCCGAGATCGCGCCGTCGCGGAACACGAAGACGCGGTCGCATTGCCGCACCTCCTCGGTCTCGGTCGAGTACCACAGGAACGTCCGCCCCTTCGCCGCCTCGGCCCGGATCATCGCGTAGACGTCCTGCTTGGTGCCCACGTCCACGCCGCGCATGGGATCGTCCATCACGACGACGGGAGCGGCGGAGGCGAGCGCGCGGGCGAACAGCACCTTCTGCTGGTTGCCGCCCGAGAGCGACAGGATCGGGTTGGCGACGTCGTCCGTGCGGATGCCGATCCGCCGCTTCCAGTCCTTAGCGACCGCGGCCTCGCGCGTGCGGTCGAGGAGGCCGCGGCGCGCGATCTCGGGCAGGATCGAGACGCTGACGTTGCGCAGGATCGACCAGAGCGGCAGGACGCCGTCCCGCCCCCGGTCGCCCGCGACGAAGACCATCCGCGCCGCGCCCGGCCGGCGCCAGGCCGAAGCGGTGTCGAGGTAGAGCCGCGCCAGCGCCTCGGCCTGTCCGTGGCCGGCCAGGCCGGACAGGCCGACGATCTCGCCTTCCCGCGCCGTCAGGCCCTCGGGCGTGCGCACGACCTCGACCCCGATCCGGCGCTCAGCGGCCGCGGCGCCGGTCCCTTCGGGCGCGACGTGGCCCATCGCGTCGACCAGCCCCTTGCGGGTGAACTCCCCGGCGGGGCGGTCGGCCACCACCTTGCCATCCTTCATCACGATCACGCGGCTGGCCACCTCGAAGATCTCGCCCAGCATGTGCGAGATGAAGATCACCGCCCCGCCCGCCTCGCAGAACCGGCGCACGTGGGTCAGCAGCTGCTGCGCGATGCCGCCGTCGAGCGACGAGGTCGGCTCGTCCAGGATGACCAGCTGCGCCGCCTGACCGCGCGGCGCGAAGCCGATCGCGATCTCCACCATCTGGCGCTGGGCGATGGACAGGGTGTCGACCTCGGCGTCCGCGTCGATGCCGTGGCCGGGGAAGACCCGGTCGAGGCTCTCGCGGATCTCAGCCCTGGCGGCGCCGCGCCAGCGCAGGCCCTTCAGGCCCTCGTGCGCGATCTTGAGGTTCTCGGCGACCGTGAGGTTCGGGCAGAGCGACAGCTCCTGGAAGACCGAGCGCACGCCCGCACCCCGTGCGCTCGGCGCGCCGGAGGCGGGGAACGACACCGATCCCCCCGTCGGCGTCAGCCCGGCGTTGACGACGTTCACCAGCGTGGACTTGCCGGCCCCGTTATGGCCGACCAGCCCCAGGCACTCCCCTGCCCGGATTTCGAGGCTCACGCCGTCGAGCGCCCTGACCGCGCCGAACTGCATCCGGGCGTCGGTCAGGGCGACCAGCGGCGCGGCTTTGTCCGCCGCGCTTGTCGTCATGCAGGGCTACATCTCGCCCTGGGCTTCGGCGATCACCGCCTGCGCGTCCTCGAGGCTGTACTCCACGTTGGCGACCGACCCCTCGGGGGTATTCGCCAGCGTCTCGTCCAGCGTGTCCTGCGTCACCGTCAGGAACGGCACGGTAAGGTCCTTGGGCACCTCCTCGCCCGCGAGGATCTGCTGCGCGACCCAGAAGGCCAGCGTGCTGACGCCCGGCGCGATCGACAGCGAGATGGTCTCGTAACCGCTCTCGTCGCGCTGCTGCTGCCACCACAGCATCTCGTCCTGGCGGTTGCCGAGCACGATGATCGGCATGTCGCGGCCTGCCGCGCGGATCGCCTCGGCCGCGCCGTAGCCGTCGCCGCCCTGCGTCACGACGCCCACGATCTCGGGCAGCGAGGGCAGGATGCCCGCGACCGCCTTCTGCGCCACGTCCTGCGCCCAGTCGCCGTGCACCGACCCTGCAATCTCGAACTGCGGGAACTCCTCGATCCCGGCATGGATGCCGGCCGAGATCTCGTCGTCGACGAAGACGCCGGCGAGGCCGCGGATCTCCAGAAGGTTGCCGCCCTCGGGCAGACGCGAGGCGAGGTACTCCACCTCCTGCCGGCCCATCTCGTGGAAGTCGACGGCGATCCGCCAGGCGCAGGGCTCGGTGACGATGCCGTCGAAGCTGACGACGACGATGCCGGCGTCGCAGGCCTCCTTCACCGCGCCGTTCAGCGCGGTCGGCGAGGCGGCGTTCACGACGATCGCGTCGTAGCCCTGCAGGATCATGTTCTGGATCTGCGCGGCCTGCTCCGTCGCCTGGTTCTCGGACGTCGTGTAGGCGTCGGCGGCGGCGACGATGCCCTCCTCCACCGCGGGGCCGGTCACGTCCTCCCAGCTCTGCAGCATGGCCTGCCGCCAGGAGTTGCCCGCGTAGTTGTTCGACAGCGCGATGCGCGCATCGGACGTGTCGGTCATGTGCGCCTCGGCGAGCGCCGAACCGGCGACGGCGCACAGCGCCGCCCCGCCGAGCCAGGTGGAAATCCTCATGTCATCCTCCCTCCGCGCGCGGCCTTCGCCGTCGCGCTGTCCCGAAGAGACGCTCGTCCTCCACGAACGCCTGCGCCATCGTTTCGTGCGCCATGTCGCCTGTAAAGCCGGGCAACCGCACATCTGGTGCGGGTTCCCGCAAGCCGTCTGCGGGAAAGGGGGTTTGCCGCGGCCGCCGCCGGGGGCAGACTTGCGGAGACGCGCAAGGGGAGGACGCGAGGTGGCGCAGCCGGCGACGGGGCGGCCGACGGAGCCGTCGATGGGGCGGGACCTGTTCCTGCGGATCGCGTCGCACCTCGCCGAGGAGGTCGAGCCGCGCTCCGCGCTCGCCGCCGTCGCGACCGAGATCGCGGAGATCATCCCCTTCACCCACGCCGACATCTGCCTGATCGACGCGCCCGGCTGGGTGGTCAGCTACGAGGTCGGCATCCGCACCCGCTGGTCGCGGATGCGGACCCGGATCCACTACTCGCCGGTGCGCGACCTGCTGCTGGGGCGCACGTCCCTGATGCTCACCGCCAACGCGATGGAGGATCCGCGCTACGTCTGGCCCGGCGCCTGCTGCGAGCCGATCCTGAACCACGCGATGCGCAGCCGGGTGAACGTGCCGATGCGGGTGATGGGGCGGATCATCGGGACGCTGAACCTCTCGCACAGCATCGAAGGCCTGTACGACGAGCGTGTCGCTGCGGAGGCCTTCCATCTCGCGGACGCTCTCGCCCCCTATTTCCACGCGCTCCATTCCAGCGAGAAGGCCCAGCGCGCGGCCCGGGTCGGCGCCGACGCGAAGGCGCGGGAGGAAGGGCTGCGGCAGGGCGCGCTGGAACTCACGCAGGCGCTCGAGACCGAGCGGCAGCGGATCGGCATGGACCTCCACGACCAGACGCTGGCCGACCTCACCCGGCTCCTGCGCGATGTTTCCGACGAGTCGCCCGCCCTCCCCCGCGAGATCCTCGCGAACCGGCTGAGCGACTGCATCCGCGACCTGCGGCGGATCATCGACATGGCCGTTCCGACACTCCTCGAGCTTTTCGGCTTCGTGCACGCAGTCGGCGTCCATCTCGAACGCGCCGTCGGCCAGCGTGCCGTGGCGACGGAGGTCCAGGACGACTCGGGCGGCGCCGTCGACCTGCTCGACGCCACGACCCGGACGGCCGTCTTCCGCATCGCGCAGGAGGCGATCAACAACGCCGCCCGCCATTCCGGCGCGACACGGATCACCGTCGTCCTCAGCCACGACGCGGGCGGCCGTCTCACGATCGCGGTGCGGGACGACGGGCGCGGGCTGGCGCTGGCCGGGGAGCTTCCCCCTTCGGGCCTCGCCCACATGCGCACGCGCGCCGACCTGATCGGCGCCGACATCGACATCCTGGGCAACGACGGCACGTCGGTGACGGTGACCCTGCCGGAGGCGGCATCATGAGAGTCCTGATCGTCGAGGACGACCAGTTCCATGCGAGCTACCTGCAGGATGCGATTTCGGACACGCTGCCCGAGGTGACCGAGACGCTGCACGCCACCGACGGGGCGCGCGGCGAGGCCGAGGGGCGCACCGGGGGCTTCGAAGCCGTCGTCATGGACCTCCAGCTGCCCCGCCGCAACGGTATCGAGGCCGCCCGGACCATCTGGCAGGAGCGACCCGGGACGCGGATCCTGTTCTGGTCCAACTATGCCGACGAGGCGTACCTGCGCGGCATCTCGCGCATCGTGCCCGACGACAGTGCCTACGGCTACGTCATCAAGACCTCGAGCCGCGAGCGCCTGGTGCTCGCGCTCCGCGCGGTGCTGGTCGAGGGCCAGATCATGGTCGACCGGCAGCTCCACTCCCTGTCGCGCCGCACCGACCCGCCGGACAACGCGCTGAACGACAGCGAGTATGCCGTGCTGGTGGACCTCGCCCTGGGCCTCCCCGACAAGCTGATCGCGGAGCGGCGGAACATGTCGCTGCGCACCGTGCAGAACCGGCTGCTCAGTCTCTACGACAAGCTCGGCGTCGGCGACTGCACCCCGGCGCCGGCCCTCAACAAGCGGGTCGGCGCATTGAACCGGGCCCTCCGCACCCGCATCCTCAACGTCGAGACCCTCAACGCCGCACAGGTCGACCTCGACCGATGGCTGGACGAGCGCGCGCACGGTGACTGATCGCCCTGCCAGCTGATCGCTCGCCGGCTCCATTCGGCTCCGGCTCCGCAACCCGTATCTCGGGGCGCAGGCCGGTACGGCGCCGGTGCGCCGGTCGGGTCGAAGATCAAGCCGCAGCGGCGGCTTTCGGGGCCAGCATCCGGCCGCTGTCGCGGTCGAAGAGGTGGAAGCGTCGGGGAACGATCCGGAGGGTATCGCCCGGCCCGGCCGCCACGCGTTCGCGCAGGACGCAGACGAGCGGGGTCTGACCGACGTGGCCGCTGATCTGGACTTCCGCCCCCGTGGGTTCGGTCAGCGAGACCTCGAGCGGCACGCCCTCCGGCCCCGGCGCCAGGTCCTCGGGCCGGACGCCGAAGACGATCCGCCGCCCCGTCTCGACCCCGAGTCCGCCCGGAATCGGCCAGCGCGTGCCGGCGTCGTCCTGGAAGCCCTCCGCGGTGGCCGTCCCCTCGATCAGGTTCATCGAGGGCGAGCCGATGAAGCCGGCGACGAAGGTGTTGGCGGGATTGTCGTAAAGCTCCAGCGGGGTGCCGATCTGCTCGACGTTGCCGCCGTTCATCACGACGATCCGGTCCGCCATCGTCATCGCCTCGACCTGGTCGTGGGTGACGTAGATCGTCGTCGTCTTCAGCCGCTGGTGCAGGCCCTTGATCTCGGCCCGCATCTGCACCCGCAGCTTGGCGTCGAGGTTCGACAGCGGCTCGTCGAACAGGAACACCTTCGGATCGCGGACGATGGCCCGCCCCATCGCGACCCGCTGCCGCTGTCCGCCGGACAGCTGGCGGGGATGGCGGTCGAGATAGGGCTCCAGCCCCAGGATGCGCGCGGCCTCCTCGACCCGGCGCCGCCGCTCGGCCTTGGGCCGGCCGGCCAGTTTCAGCGAGAAACCCATGTTCTCGGCCACCGTCATGTGCGGGTAGAGCGCGTAGTTCTGGAACACCATCGCCATGTCCCGCTTCTTGGCGGGCACGGCGTTGATGACCTGGTCGTCCAGCGTCACCTCCCCTCCGGTAATGCCCTCCAGCCCTGCGATCATCCGCAGCAGCGTCGACTTCCCGCAGCCGGACGGGCCCACCATGATGAGGAACTCGCCGTCCCGGATGTCGAAGCTGACCCCGTGGATCACCTCGACCGAGCCGTAGGACTTGCGGACAACTTTCAGTTCGACCGTCGCCATGGGCCCCTCCTCAGATCGTGATGGACTTGAAGGCGCGGGTCTGCTCGACCAGGGCGCGCTCTGTCGGCAGCCGCTCCATCGAGCTGGCGCCGTAGAAACCGTGGCAGTTTTCCGTCCGTCCGAGAACGAAGGCCGCGTCCTCGGGCGACGAGACGGGTCCGCCGTGGCACAAAACGATGACGTCGGAGCGGACCTTGCGGGCGGCCTCGGCCCACTCGTCGATGAGCGCGGGGCAATCCTCCAGCTTCAGCGCCGTCTGAGCGCCGATGTTGCCGCCCGTCGTCAGGCCGAGGTGGCAGACCACCACGTCGGCGCCGGCGCGGGTCATCTCGGCCGCGTCGTCAGGGCCGAAGACGTAAGGCGTCGTCAGCAGGTCCAGCTCGTGCGCCGCGCGGATCGTGTCGATCTCCAGCGCGAAGCCCATGCCCGTCTCCTCGAGGTTCTGGCGGAAGGTGCCGTCGATCAGGCCGACCGTCGGGAAGTTCTGGATGCCGGAGAAGCCGAGCGCCTTGAGGTGCCGCAGGAACGGCTCGCGCAGCATGAACGGATCGGTGCCGTTCACCCCGGCGAGCACGGGCGTGTCCTTCACCACCGGCAGCACCTCGCGCGCCATCTCGACCACGATGTCGTTGGCGTTGCCGTAGGCGAGCAGGCCGGCGAGCGAGCCGCGGGCGGCCATGCGGTAGCGGCCGGAATTGTAGATGACGATGAGGTCGATCCCGCCCTCCTCCTCGCACTTCGCCGACAGGCCTGTGCCGGCGCCGCCGCCGACGATGGGGCGGCCGGCGGCGATCGTGTCCCGCAGGCGTTTCAGGATCTCCTGGCGGTCAATGGCGGGCATGGGCGGTCTCCGTCGTGATGTCCCGGAACGCCGCCAGCATGGCGTCGGCGAAGGCGGGTTCGTTGATGGCGTGGGGGACGCGGACGACCTGGCGGCGCGGGGTCTGCTCCACCGTCTCCTCGATGGCCGCGAACAGCGCCTCGCGCGCCTCCGGGTCGTCGAACGGGCCGCCGGCGACGTCGATCAGCGACACGCCGCCCTCGGGCAGCAGGAAGCGCACCTCGCCCTCGCAGGCGTTCAGCTTCGCGCCGATCCAGCGGCCCATCTCCCGGTTCTCCTCGACCGTGGTGCGCATCAGGGTGACCTGCGGGTTGTGGACGTAGAGGTTACGGTCGCGGAACCGCTCGGGCACCGTGTCCATCGCGCCGAAGTTCACCATGTCGAGCGCGCCGCAGGAGCCGACGTAGGGCGCGCGGGTTCGCGCGATGGCGCCGAAGCGGTCCTCGGTCGCGGCGAAGACGCCGCCGATCAGCAGGTCGGCCACCTCGGTCGTCGTGGAATCGATCACGGCGGAGATGAGGCCGGAATCCACCAGCTTCTCCATCGACCGGCCGCCGATGCCGGTGGCGTGGAAGACGAGCGGCTCCCACTCCGGCTCCAGCGCCTTCGCCAGAGACTGCACCAGAGGGGTGGTCACGCCGAACATGGTCAGGCCGACCGCCGGCTTCTCGGCGCCGGACGCCGGCGCGATCTCGTTCCGCACCATCCCGGCGAGGGCGTGAGCCGCGTTGCCCAGCACCTTGCGCGAGATCGGGTTCAGGCCCTGCACGTCGGTGACGGAGTAGATCATCGCGATGTCGGACGGGCCGACGTAGGGCGCGACGTTTCCACTGGCCACCGTCGAGACGAGGACCTTGGGCACCCCCACCGGCAGCGCCCGCATCGCCGGCGCGACGAGCGCCGTGTTGCCGGTGCCGCCCGCGCCGATGATGCCGGCAATGTCGCCTCGTCCCGTCACGTAGCGCTCGAACGCGACGGCCATCGCGCCGACCGCGCGGCCGCGGTCGTCCAGCCCCAGCACAGCCGAGGCGCCCTCGGGATGGTGCCCGGCGATCTCCTGCGCCGTCACGTCGACCGCGTTGCCGTGCGGCGTGGTGCCGAGATCGACCTTCAGCGCCGTCACGCCGGCGGCCGTCAGGCTGTCGTGAATGTAGCCCAGTTCCGGCGCCTTGGTGTCCCAGGTGCCCGCGACGAATACCGCTCCGCCCATCGTATCCTCCCCCGGCCGGTCGGGCCGACCCTTCGCCTCCGGTCGGCTCAGGCCGACCCTTCGCCTTCATGGTTGATCGCCCGCCGGTCCGGCGCCGAGAAGGCGATGACCGCCCGCAGCGGCTCGTCGCTGGTGCAGCGCGCCCAGTGCTTCACGCCGCGCGGAATGCGGATGACCGAGCCCGGCCCCATCTGGAACGTCTCGTCCCCCAGCAGGTGCTCGCAGGTGCCGGAGAGCACGAACAGCAGCTCCTCGCAGTTCGGGTGCGAGTGCAGCGGGTTGCGCTGCCCCGGCTTGATCTCGACCACGCCCAGCGTCTGCTCGGCTCCCGGCATCTCCTTCTCGCCGACCATCCAGAAGAGGGTGCCCCAGGCCTCGCGCACTTCGGGCGTGTCGGCCTGTCGGGCCAGGTAGCCGGCGGCTTGGATCGTTTCGCTCACAACGCGGTACTCCGTCTCGGTGGTGGTGGGGCCTCAGCCCTTGAAACCCGTGGTGGCGATGCCCTCGACCACGTATCGCTGCGCGAAGACGAAGAAGAGGAACGCCGGGACGAGGGACAGGACGGACATCGCGAAGAGCGGTCCGAACGAGCTTTCGCCCATCGAGTCCATGAAGCTCTGCAGCGCCAGCGGCACGGTGAAGAGCTGGATGTCGTTGAGGTAGATGAGCTGGGCGAAGAAGTCGTCCCAGGTCCACACGAACGAGAAGATGGCGGTGGTGATCAGCGCCGGCTTGGTCGAGGGCAGGATCACGTACCAGTAGATCTGCCACTTGTTCGCGCCGTCGAGGATCGCCGCCTCGTCCAGCTCGCGCGGGATGCCGCGGATGAACTGGACGTTGAGGAACACGAAGAAGCCGGCGGTGGCGAAGAACTTCGGCACCGTGATCGGCAGGATCGAGTTCACCCAGCCGAGATACTGGAACATGATGTATTCCGGGATCACGGTGACGAAGCCCGGCATCATGATCGTCAGCAGCATCAGCGCGAACATCGTCCGCTTGAAGCGGAAGTTGATGCGCGCGAAGGCGTAGGCGGTCAGCGAGCTGGACAGGACCGTGCCGACCACCACGATCGCGCACATCACCAGGGAGTTCTGGAAGAACCGCGCGAAGGTGACGCCGAGGGCGGACCAGCCGTGCACGTAGTTGTCGAGGCTCGGGTCGGCCGGGATCAATCCCGCATCGGCGAAGATCGCGGCCTGGTCCTTGAGCGAGGCGCTGAGCAGCCACAGGAGCGGGTAGCACATCGCCACCGCCCCCAGCAGCAGCACGGCATGCAGCAGCATCCGCTGCCGGACGGAATATTCGTCCATCATCAGCCCCTCCCCCCGTCGGCGTAGTAGACCCAGCGGCGCGACAGGACGAAGTTGACCATCGTCACCGTCGCCACGATCGCCAGCAGCACCCACGCCATCGCCGAGGCGTAGCCCATGCGGTGGAACGAGAAGGCCTGCTGGTAGAGGTACAGCGTGTAGAACAGCGTCGATCCCGCCGGCCCGCCCGTCCCTTCGGAGACGATGTAGGCGGGCGTGAAGGCCTGGAAGGCCGAGATCATCTGCATCAGCAGGTTGAAGAAGATCACCGGCGTCAGCATCGGCAGCGTGATGTAGAAGAACTTCTGCACCGGCCCGCCGCCATCCATGTCGGCCGCCTCGTACAGCTCCTTCGGGATCTGCTTGAGCCCCGCGAGAAAGATCACCATCGGCGAGCCGAACTGCCAGGCCGCGAGGACGACGAGCGTCGACAGCGCCGTGTCGGGCGAGCCGATCCAGCTCATCCGCTCGAAACCGAGCGGAACGAGGATGTCGTTGATCAGCCCCTCGTAGCCGAACAGCTCGCGCCACAGGATCGCGATGGCGACGCTGCCGCCGATCAGGGACGGCAGGTAGTAGATCGCGCGGTAGAGCGGCAGCCCCCGGACGCCGCGGTTCAGCAGCATCGCCACGGCGAGCGCGAAGCCGAGGCGCAGCGGCACCGACGTCAGCACGTAGACGACCGTGACCTGCATGCTGTCGGCGAAGGTGCGATCGCGGAAGAACAGCCGCTCGTAGTTCGCGGTGCCCCGCCACTCGGGGGCGGTGAACAGGTCGTAGCGGGTGAACGACAGGTAGAGCGACGCCAGCAGCGGGCCGGCCATGAACACGACGAAGCCGATCAGCCAGGGCAGCATGAACAGAAAGCCGGACAGGTTGTCCTCGGCGTTCACGCCCATCTCGCCCGTGGCCGGCGCCCGCCAGAACCGCCAGCGGCGGCGCGGGGTCGAGACCGTCCCGAGGGTCGTGTCTTCGCTGGTCATGCGGTCCTGCCGATCTGCACTGATGGAAAGGGGCGGGGCGCCGGACCGGCCGGCGCCCCGCCGTCACGTCAGCCGAGGATGAACTCGACCTCCTCGAAGAAGCGCTCCACCGCCTCGTCGAGGGTGATCTGCCCGAAGCGCAGCTCGTCGTAGATGCGCCCGAACGCACCCTCGATCTCGCTCGATTGCGGAATGCTCTGGGCCTGCGGGCGCATGTAGTCGGACACGCGGTCGCTGAAGGCGTAGAGCTTGGCATCGGCCGGTGCGAGGTTCTCGGCCAGCATCGCCCCGATCGCGCGCGAACCCGGCGGTCCGTGCTCGCCGGCGTAGATCCTGCCGGCCTCGGGGTCGTTGACGAACCAGTTGATGAGCCGCGCCACCTCTTCGGGGTGCTCCGAATTCTGGGCGATGCTCATGAACGCGCCGCCCGCGAAGTTGAACGGCTGCGCGCCCTCTTCCGAACTGCGCGGCAGCGTCGTCAGCTCCAGCTCGTCCTCGGCGTAGTTCTGGAACAGCGGGAACTGGTTGCCGGGGGCGATCCACATCGCGAGGTTGCCCTTGGCGAGCGCGCTGTCGGCGTGCACGTCGTTCGTGGAGGCCATGTCCGATACCAGATCGGCCGAGGGCAGCGCGCCCTCGTCCCGCATCCCCTGCCACAGGCCCCAGTAGTCGCGCAGGTCGTCTTCGTCGAAGCCGAGACCCTCGCCGTCATACATCGCCTTGCCACGCTGGCCGAGGAAGATGGTGAAGGGCAGCCCGTCCATACCCTGGTCGGTCGCGCCGAACACGCCGTCGCCCAGGGCCGTGTTGATCGCCGCGGCCTTGTCGGCGAACTCTTCCCAGGTCATGTCCTCGGTCGGCGGCTCCACCCCCGCCTCCTCGAACAGGCGCGGATTGTAGATCAGGCCGCGCGGCGTCAGGCCGAGGGTGACCATGTAGAGCGTGTCGTCCACCATCCCGGCATTCAGCGCGCCCTGCGAGAAGTCGCCGAGGTCGAGCGTGCCCGCCTCGACCATGTCGTCCAGCGGCAGGAGCGCACCGCGATCGGCGTATTCGTTGATATAGCTCAGGTGCTGGACGATCAGGTCAGGCAGGTTGCCGCCGGCCGCCTGGGTCGACAGCTTGGTCCAGTAGCCGTCCCAGCCGCTGAACTCGCGTTCGACGGTGATGTTCGGGTTCTGCTCTTCGTAGAGATCGAGCAGCCCGTTGTAGAGCGCGTGGCGGGCGTCGTTGCCCCACCACGACATCCGCAGCGTGATGTCCTCGTCCTGGGCGAGGCCGGGCGATCCGGCGAGAACCGCGCCGGCCGCCGCCGTGATCGCGAGAAGCGTTCTTCTGTTCATCGTTTCTTCCTCCCTTAGCGCCGGCATTCGCCGGCCGTCATGCGTCCGCGGTCAGCAGCGCATCCCAGTACGAGGGGGACATCCGGTTCGCCTCCCGGATCGTCGCCTCCCTCCCCTCGCAGAATTCGAAGGCCGCACGGGTCGTCGGCAGCGCCTGCCCGACCGTGTCCGCCTCGCCCAGCACGTAGGCCAGCTGACCGTGCTTGATCCCGACGCCGCGCGCGGTCTCGTCCGCCACCCGGCGGGCCAGCGCGGCGAACTCGGCCCGCCAGCCGCTCTCGCCCCCGACGGCGCGGCCCAGATCGGCGGGATCAAGGCCCGCCGAACGGCCATAGGCCAGCGCCTCCAGCAGCACCGCATTTACCAAGCCCATGCCCATCTGGTTCACCAGCTTTGTCGCCTGTCCGGCTCCGCTGCCCCCGCAGGGAACGACCTCGCCGAACGTGGACAGGAGCGGCGCGGCCTCATCGACCGCCGCGGCGTCGCCGGCCGCGAACAGTCGCAAGGTGCCGGCCCGGGCCCCGTCGGGGCCGCCGGTGACGGGGACGTCGATGAAACGGGCGCCGGCCTCGGAATAGGCAGCCGCGATCCGCCGGCAGGCGGTCGGGGTCATCGTCCCGAGGTCGGCCACGATCTGTCCCGGCGACAGGTGCGGGAGCAGCGCCGTCGCCACCTCCTCGGCGATCTCCGGCGAAGGCAGGCTCAGCAGCACGGTCGCCCCGCTGCGGGCGAGGGTCGGCAGGTCGTCGGCGGCCTCGGTCCCCGCCGCCACGGCGTCGGCCACCCGCGCCGGATCGGCGTCGAGGACATGGACCGTCAGCCCTCGCCCGATGGCCCGGCGGGCCAGCCCGCCGCCCATCGCGCCGAGTCCCACGATGGCGACCGCGCCGCTCACAGGCCCGCCCTTTCAGCCGCCGCCGCGACGTGGGCGACGGCGCGCGCCAGGTCGGCCTCGATCCGGTCCTGCGGCACCTTCTCGATCTCGACGACGATCGGGCCGTCGTATCCGGTCGCCGCCAGCCGCGAGAACAGCGCGTCGAAGTCCACCTCGCCCTCGCCATAGGGGACCGGCGCGGCGTCCTTGATGTCCTTCACGTGAACCAGCCCGATCCGACCTGCGAAGGCGTCCATCGCCGCCTCCCACGACTCGCCGGCCGCCACGTAGTGGCCGACCTCGAGCAGCGTCTTCAGCTCCGACGTCCCGCACGCGTCCAGTACCCGCGCCATGCCCGCGACCGTCTCGATGGCGCTGCCGCGGTGGTTGGTGATGACGATGTCCAGGCCCGCATCGCGGGCCGCACCGACGACCTCGCCGGCGTGGCGCGCGTAGGTCTCGACGGCATCCGCCTTGTAGATGACGACCGACGCCCCCAGCGCCTGCGCCATTCCGATGCCGTCCAAAGCCGCCGCCAGGCTGACCGGGTCGCCCGCCTTCACCCGCGGCAGGTGGAGCGAGGCGAGCGACAGCCCGGCGTCGCGCAGCGCGCCGTCATAGGTCGCCGCCGGCGCTCCGACGTCGAACGCCGCCTCCGCCCAGTCCGTCATCGCCTCGAAACTGCGGAATCCGTTCTGACGCGCGAGATCGAGAACGCGGCCCAATGGCGCCCGCGGATCGAGCGTCGGGCTCGCCGCGAACCGGCCAGGAAGGGCGAACGCGGCCATCAGGCGCCCCGCTTGCCCAGCCGGACCACCGGCGCGGAAGGGCCGATCGCCGGCTCGGCCGCCTCCATGCGCTCCACCGCGGCCTTCTGGACGCCGGCGATGTGGGCGCGCATGAGCTCTCCGGCGCGGTCGACGTCGCGGGCGCGGAACGCCTGGACCATCGCTTCGCGCTCTTCGGCGGCGTGCTCGGCGAGCGCGGGGTCCTCGTTCGCCATCACTCGGCACAGCTGGATCTGCAGGGCCAGACGGTTCAGCGTCTCGACGATGGTGCCGTTGTCCGACAGCTCGGCGATGCGGCCGTGGAACGCCTTGTCGAGGTTGGCGTAGGCGGGCAGGTCGCCGTTCCGCAGGGCCTGCACGCCCCGGTCGAGCAGCCCCTCCAGCTCGGCGATGTCCTCGTCCGTCATCCGCGGCACGGCGCCGCGGATCGCCAGGACCTCCAGCTCTTTGCGGACGCTGTAGAGGTCGTTCAGCTCCTTCGTGGTGAGCGAGCGTATGGCGTGGCCGCGATAGGGCCGCGCCGTCACCAGACCCTCGATCACCAGCTGCCGGATGGCCTCCCGCAACGGGGTCCGGCTGACGTTCAGCATCCGGGCGAGGCTCACCTCGTCGATCACCTGGCCCACCTGAAGCTCGCGGTTGGTGATCATCTCGAGAAGCGCGTTGTAGGTGCGCTCCCGTATCGTGAGGTGCTCGATCATCATGTTCCGTCTCTCTCTTCTGTACCCTGCGTATTGTATGCAATGTTTTGTGTAAAGTATCTTTTTGCGAGGCGGGTTCGCCCGACGCGGAAGCCGGCGATGGACAGATCGAGCGCGACACCCTGGCCACGGGCGTCGAGGGACGGATCGTGGCGGTCAAACCGAAGCGAGACACCGTCTTCGGGCGTCCCCGAGCAGACCGTGGAGGTTGTCCTGGCGGTCCTGCGACTGCGGACGCGCAGCTGTGCATGATTTTCATGCCGCGGCCCGCATCCTCGAAGCGACGCTGCGCCGGGAACCGGCCTCGATCGACGGTCTGGCGAGCATGGTCGATGCGACCCGCCGGCTTCTTTCGCTGGTCGAGATCGAGCACGGGAGGATCCCCGCCTGCACCTGACCTGGCGATAGCGAGCCGCGACGGGAACATCCGGGCCGGCGCGCGGTTTGCTCCCTGACCCGTTCGCGGAAGGAGCCGTCATGCCCCACGATCACGACTTTCCCCGGCCGCCTCACCCCTACGTGCTGCTCGGCCTCGGCGCACTGGCCGGTGCGGTCGGCGTCGCGCTGTACCAGCAGCGGACCCGCAACCGCGTCGGGTACCGCCCGCCTGACAGCGCTCCGGGCCGTGTCTCGCGCCGAGGGCGACAGGACGAGTTTGCGGTTGTCGGCCGCACCGTCACGATCAACGCGCCCCGGTCCGAGCTCTATGCCTTCTGGCGGGACTTCACCAACCTGCCGAAGTTCATGGAGAACGTGAAGGACGTCGCCGTCGCGGGCGAGCTGACCCGCTGGACCGTCCCCTCCCCCATGGGCGAGGTCCGGCTCGAGACGCGGGTGGTGAACGACAAGGACGGCGAGCAGATCGCCTGGCACTCCACCGACGCCTCGGAGATCGAGACCCGGGGAAAGGTCATGTTCCGCGACGCCCCCGCCGGCCGCGGCACCGAGGTCGAGGCGCTGATCGCCTACGTGCCGCCCTACGGCGAGCTCGGCCGCTGGGTCGCCAAGGCGTTCCAGGCCGAGCCGGCGCTGCAGGGCCGGCGCGACCTCAAGCGGCTGAAGATGCTGTTCGAGACCGGCGAGATCGCCACCAATCACAACCGCAAGACCGCCTGAAGGAGCCCCCGATGCGCGCACTCACCTGGCAAGGCAAGCACGACGTGCGGGTCGAGACGGTCCCGGACCCCGAAATCGTCAATCCCCGCGACGCCATCCTCAAGGTCACCTCCACCGCGATCTGCGGCTCGGACCTGCACCTCTACGACGGAGTCATTCCGGGCATGATGTCCGGCGACATCCTCGGGCACGAGTTCATGGGAGAGGTGGTCGAGGCCGGTCCGAAGAGCACGCTGAAGAAGGGTCAGCGGGTGGTGGTGCCGTTCACCATCTCCTGCGGCAAGTGCTTCTTCTGCGAGAAGCAGCTATACTCGGCCTGCGACAATTCCAACCCCGCCGACAAGCAGGACCTGACAGAACCGCTCTACGGTCACGCCCTGTCGGCGCTGTTCGGCTACTCCCACCTCACCGGCGGCTATCCCGGCGGGCAGGCCGAGTACGTGCGCGTGCCGTTCAGCGATGTCGGCCCGATCGTGATCCCCGACGGGCTGGAGGACGACAAGGTGCTGTTCCTGTCGGACATCCTGCCCACCGGCTGGATGGCGGCCGAGAACGCGGACATCGAGGAGGGCGACGTCGTCGCCGTCTGGGGCTGCGGGCCGGTGGGCCTCTTCGCCATCCAGTCTGCGCTGGCGATGGGCGCCGGCAAGGTGATCGCGATCGACGAGTATCCGACCCGCCTCGACCTCGCCCGCAAGCTCGGCGCCGAGGTCATCGACTTCAAGCAGACCCACGTCCTCGAGGCTCTGATGGAGATGTCGGGCGGGTTCGGCCCCGACGCGGTGATCGACGCCGTGGGCATGGAGGCGCACGGCTTCGCCCCCGACACCATCCTCGACAACATCAAGCAGAATGTCGGCATGGGCGCCGACAGCGCGCATGCCCTGCGCGAGGCGATCCTGGCGGTGCGCAAGGGCGGCCGGATCTCGATCCCCGGCGTCTACGGCGGCTTCCTCGACAAGTTTCCCCTCGGCGCGGTGATGGAGAAGGGCGTCCAGATCCGGACCGGCCAGACCCATGTGCAGAAGTACCTCAAGGAGTTGCTGCACAAGATCGGCGAGGGCGAGATCGACACGACGTTCCTGATCTCGCACCGCCTGCCGCTGGAAGAGGCGGCGCGCGGCTACGAGAACTTCCGCTACAAGCAGAACGAGTGGACCAAGGTCGTGCTGAAGCCCGGCACCGAGGCGACGGCATGAGCCGGGAGTTCGCCGTCGTCACCGGCGCCTCGACCGGTATCGGGCTGGAACTCGCCCGATGTGCGGCGGCGGCTGGGTGCGACCTTCTCCTCGCCGCGGACGAGCCGGAGGTGCAGGACGTGGCCGCGAAGCTGCGCACCGGCGACGGGGAGGTCCGGGCGATTACCTGCGACCTCGCCACGGCCCACGGCGTCGCGGCCCTGTTCGACGCGATCGAGGGCCGGCGCCTCGACATCTTTGCCGCGAACGCCGGCCGCGGCCTCGGCCATGCGTTCCTGGAGCAGGACTGGGACGAGATCGAGGAGGTGATCCACACCAACGTCACCGGCACGACTGCCGCCCTGCACCGCGCCGTCCACCTGATGAAGCCGCAGGGCGCAGGCCGGATCCTCATTACCGGCTCCATCGCCGGCTACATGCCCGGCAGCTTCCAGGCGGTCTACAACGCCACGAAGGCCTATCTCGACACGCTCTCCTGGGGCATCCGCGACGAGCTGCGGGACAGCGGCGTTACCGTCACATGCCTCATGCCGGGCCCGACGGAGACCGAGTTCTTCGAACGCGCCCACATGGAAGACACGCCGGTCGGACAGGACGACAAGGCCGACCCGGCCAAGGTCGCCCGCGCCGGCTGGCGCGCGATGCGGCGGGGTGCGTCGGGCGTCACGCCGGGCTTCATGAACAAGCTGCAGAAGACGATGGCCGGCATCCTCCCCGAAGAGGTGCTCGCGCGGATGCACCGCGAGATGGCCGAGCCCGAGGGGAATTCCCATGGCTGACACCCTCGCCGTCATTACCGGCGCCTCCACCGGCATCGGCTACGAACTGGCCCGCCGGGCGGCCGAGGACGGGCACCGCCTGTTCATCTGCGCCGACGAGCCCGAGATCGAGCACGCGGCGGAGAAGCTGCGCCGCCTCGGCGCGACGGTCGAGACCCTGATTGTCGACCTGTCCACCCGCCACGGCGTCGACGCGCTGTGGGAGCGGATCGCGGACCGGGACATCGACCTGTTCTTCGCCAACGCCGGCCGCGCCCTCGGCCACGCCTTCGACGAGCAGACGTGGGAGCAGATCAAGACGCGGATCGACCTGAACGTGCTGCAGACGACCTCCGTCCTGCACAAGGTCGGGCGCAAGATGGCCGCCCGCGGCGAGGGGCGCATCCTCGTCACCGGCTCCATCGGCGGGTTCGTTCCCGGCCCGCACGACGCGGTCTACGACGCGACGAAGGCCTACCTCGACAGCCTGTGCTACGCGCTGCAGGACGAGTGGCGAGACAACGGCGTCACGCTCACCTGCCTGATGCCCGGCCCGACCGAAACGCCCATTTTCACCCGCGGCCAGAACCGACTGCGCGACGCCCCGATCACCGAGAAGCAGAAGGCCGATCCCGCAGAGGTCGCCCGCGCCGGCTACGACGCGCTGATGGCCGGCGAGCGAGGCGCGACGCCGGACTTCGGGAGCAAGGTGGTGAAGATGGTGTCCGGCCTCGTCCCCGAGGCGCTGAAGACCCGCATCCACCGCGCCGGTGCGGAGCCCGATTAGACGCAGCGACACTTGGCGATCGGCGGTGGATGATTGTCGAAGCGGAACAGCGAACGCATCGTCAGGAGTCGCAAGCCGCAATTGCCTTGGTCGTTCGTCAGTCGACTGACTTCCGGGCTGCGTGCGGCTCCGGCACCGTCTCGCCCATCTCCGCCAACAGCATGGCGCGGGCGCGGTTCAGGCGGCTCTTCACCGTTCCCATCGGAATGCCGCAGATCGCGGCAACGCTTTCATAGCTTTCGCCCAGCATGCCGATCAGAATGATGACCTCGCGATAATGCCGCGGCAATCGTCCCACGGCCGCCCAGACCTCGCCTCCGCGCACGCTCCATTCCTGGGTCGCGGGCACGACCACGCTTGTCGAAGCGCAGTCCGCCGCCGCCGGCCGCTCGCGGGTGGTCTTGACGGAGGCGCTGTAGAACGTGTTGCGCATGATGGTGAAGAGCCACGCGCGGAGGTTGGTTCCTGGTCGATACCGGTGAAAGGCGGCGATGCCCTTCAAGAGGGTCTCCTGTACCAGGTCGTCCACCTCCTGCTGCTTGCGGCACAGCGTCCAGGCGAATGCCCGGAGCGCCGGGATCCAGTCGATGATGTCGTCGCTGAGGCGGTCGCGCCGGATCTTCTCCACGGATGACTGCCCCTGGATTTTCTCGGAAGGTCAAAACCTGGCGCGCGGGGGCTGTTCCCTGTGAAGTCGCTCTTGCCGCGCTCGGGTACGGAATCGTCCATCCGACGATCAGGCATGATGCACACCGATCGAGCGCATCCGTGCGGTCACGACGGTCGGCGGCACCGCGCCGAGGACGAGCGTCTGACACTGCTCTAACGGGATGGCGCCGGCCGCCGCCTCCCGCCGGGCGAGGGACTGCCCGACGAGGATGCCGATGAACGCCGACCGTGGTGACGGGACCAGCTTGTGGTGCCGCCGAGGGCAGTGCGAGAAGGCGACCTGATGTTCAGGTCACCCTTGGCAGGCGGGGGAGAGACATAACACCGCCGGACCGGTCGCCTGGGAGCCGCGCCCGGTATCGGAGATCTTCGCGACTAGCGTCCCTTGCGGCGGCTCGCGCCGCCCGGCCCTCCGACGGGCTGCGCCGGCGGTTCGCCCGGCGGGGGCGGATCGGACGGAAGCTCGGACGCAGCCGGTGCGATGTCTCCCGCTCCGCTGGCCGCCGCGTCGTCGGAAGCGACGTCGCCGCCGGTTTCTTCTGAAGCGATCTCGGCCTCGGCCTGGTGCCAGTGCGCATCGTGATGACCGTCCGGGCGGCCTGCGTCCTCCCACAGACGGTGGGCCCGCTCGGCAATCCGTTCCTGCAGATCGTGTCGCATGATGGGTGTCCTCCTATCCGCTCCCCGAACCCGGCGGGACGTCAATTGTTCCCGCAGGATGCCGCTAAAAAGCAGACCCGCGCGCCTGACGTGATGTGCCGGGGTCGTGCCGATCGGCGGGAGACACGGGCCGCCGTACGCCGGGATGGAGGGTGGCGATTTCGGCATCTCGACCTAGCCGCCGGAGCGCTGGCGGACCGGCGGCAACACGGGGCGGGATTAGCTACGACCTGCGAGTTCGACCTCATCCACGACGGCAGTGGCGATACCGTCTACGGACCTCCCACCAGTCAACGGGGCAACCCGTGGACCACCACGGTTTTCATCCGCCGGCCTGGCTCACGCGGCCGCGTAGATCGCGTCGAGAGTCCGGGCGAGGCGCACCAGCCCCTCCGCCGCCGGGTCGAAGCCCGGGTCCATGGCAAGCGCCCGCGCCCACGCAACGGCCGCCCGTCCGCCCCAGTCGTCGGGCGGCGCGGACAGCGACTCGCGCGCTGTGCCGCGGGTCCGGTGAGCCTCGAAATCGAAGAACGAGCCGCCGACGTTCCGCAGGATCGCCCCTGCGCCCACGCCATGGATCTCGGCTCCGATCACCGCGTCGTTTCCGGCGGACAGGTTCCACGAACAGGCGATGCGGGCCACCGCTCCGCCCGGAAGGTCGAGCGTGGCATAGACGAGGTCCTCGACATCCTCCTCCCCCGGACCGAGGCGCCGTCCCTGGTGGAACATGGCGGCCGACCGGCAGGTGGCGCCCTCGGATCCCGTCAGCCACAGGGCGGCGTCGACGAGGTGCACGCCGAGGTCGATCAGGCACCCGCCGCCCGACAGCGTCCGGTCGCGGAACCACGGCTTGTCCGGCCCGTAGGCGTTGTGGAACGTCAGGTCGAGCGCGTGCGGCCGGCCGAGACCCCCGCCGTCGATCTCGGCCTTGAGCGCCCGGAAAGCGGCTGTATGGCGGTAGGACAGATCCACCGCGAGCAGGCGGTCGGCGCGGCGCGCGGCCTCCACCACCTGCTCCGCTTCGTCCCCGGTCCGGCCGAGCGGCTTCTGGCAGAACACGGCGAGCCCCGCCTCGAGGGCCGCGATCGCCTGCGGCGCGTGCAGGGCCGAGGGGGTGGCGATGACGATGCCATCGAGACCCGCCGCGAGCATCTCGTCCAGGCCCGCGCAGGGGGCGGCGTCCGGTGCGATCCGGGCCGCGGCCTCGAGCGCGGCGTCGTCGGCGTCGGCCAGCGCCGCCACCTCGGCCGCGCCGCTGCTGGCGAGGGCCTCCATCCGGTGCCGGCCGATCCAGCCGAGGCCGAGGAAACCCAGCCGCGGCGTCCGCGCCTCCACCCGCTTCAACACCGGACCCACGCCTTCACGAAGCCATCGGGCTTGTCCCGCGTCGCGTCGAGCGCGCGGCCGACCTCGGCCAGCGGATAATCGTGGGTCAGCAGCGGCGTGAGGGTGAGGGCGCCCTCCGCCAGCTGCGCGATCCCCTCACGCATCGCATCCACGACCTTCGCCTCGTCGCGCTCGTGGGCGTTCACGATCTCCAGCGCGCGCCAGTTCCAGTCGAGCATGTTCACCTGCCGCGGCCCCTGGTGGAAGCCGGCGATCACCAGGCGGCCACCCATCCGCGTCAGCTCGGCGGCGAGGTCGAGCGGCCACTGGTGACCCGCGGCCTCGATGGCGACGTCGGCCATCTTGCCCCCGGTCAGCTCGCGCACCCGCGCGATGGTCGCGCCGTGGTCGTCCGTCCGGACCGTCTCGACCGCACCCATCTCGCGGGCGAGGTCCAGGGCCGCGTCACGGCGGGCCAGCGCGATCACCCTGGCACCGGCGGCGGTGGCGAGCTGGACGAGGAGGAGGCCGATGAAGCCGGTTCCGACGATGGCGACGGTGTCACCGGCCCCGATCCCGGACTTGCGGAAGATCGACACGGCACAGCCCAGCGCCTCTCCCGGCACCGGCTGTCCGTCCAGCGCCTGCGGCAGCGGCACCGCGCGATCGACGGGTACGGTATCGTGGCTGGCGTAGGAGCGGTAGCCGAGGATCGCGACGCGGTCGCCCGGAACGAAAGTCCCTACCCCGTCGCCCACTGCCTCGACGCGACCCCAGCCTTCGTGGCCCAGCTCCCCCGGGGCGAGCGGCCAGGACATCCACGGCTGGCCCGCCCAGGGCTCGAGGTTCGACGCGCAGACGCCGCATCCTTCGAGGCGCACCCGGATCTCGCCCGGCCCGGGCCCGGACAGCGGCCGCTCCACGATCCGCACCTCGCCCGGCGCCGTCGCTTCCGCCGCGCGCAGCACCGCCTGTCTCGTCCCGTCGGGCATCCCCGCCTCCCGCTTCAGTCTGGAACGGGCAAAACCGCTGCAGCGGCAGCATGTTCCATCGCCCCGGAAGAAGTCATGGAAGATGTCATACAAGCCTCTGAAGAAGCACCTTTTTTTATGGCCCGCCGGCAAGCGGCGGATTTTGCAGGAACATTCTCCGAGGAACCTTGTTCCTAAGTGGTCGGACGACGACTGCAACGGAGACGCCCATGCCCACGACCCTGATCACCGGAGGAGCCGGATTCATCGGCCGCCATGTCGCGGAGGAGTTGCTGTCGAGGGGCCACGACGTCCGGCTGTTCGACGCGTTCGTCCCGCAGGTGCACGGCGATCCGGTCCGCCTGCCGGACGGGGCACAGCTGGTGCGCGGCGACGTGCGTGATCGAGATGCGCTCGACGGCGCACTCAAGGGCGTGGACGGCGTGATCCACCTCGCCGCCGAGGTGGGCGTCGGCCAGTCGATGTACGAAGTGGCGCGCTACGTCGGCGCCAACGACCTCGGCACGGCGGTGCTGCTTGAAGCGATCGCGGCTGCGGACGTGGGCCGGATCGTCGTCGCGTCGTCGATGTCGATATACGGCGAGGGGCGCTACCGCGACGCGCAGGGCGCCCCCGTCGCGGCCGGGCTGCGCCGCAGCGCCGACCTCAAGCGCGGCGATTGGGAGGTGCGGGG
Source organism: Wenxinia marina DSM 24838 (assembly GCF_000379485.1). Lineage (GTDB taxonomy): Bacteria > Pseudomonadota > Alphaproteobacteria > Rhodobacterales > Rhodobacteraceae > Wenxinia > Wenxinia marina. Next base: position 65,654 of record NZ_KB902285.1, on the reverse strand, counting down.
CCCGGACGGCCAGCCCCTGACGCCCGAGCCGACGGCCGAGGACAAGCAGCCCGACCTCGCCTCGATCTACGCGCTGACCAAGTACGCGCAGGAGCGGGCGGTGCTGATCTTCGCCGACGCCTACGGGATGAACGCCACTGCGCTCCGCCTGTTCAACGTCTTCGGCGCCGGCCAGGCGCTGTCGAACCCCTATACCGGCGTGCTTGCCAACTTCGCCTCGCGCGTGGCCAAGGGCGAGCGGCCGACGGTGTTCGAGGACGGGCGGCAGCGGCGCGACTTCGTCCACGTCCGCGACGTCGCCACGGCCTTCGCCCAGGCGCTGGAGGCGGACGAAAGCGGCCGGGCGCTCAACATCGGTTCCGGCCGATCCTATTCCATCCTCGACGTAGCCCGGATGGTGAGCGAGGCGCTCGGTCGCCCCGACCTAGAGCCCGAGGTGACGGGGCGGTTCCGGGCCGGCGACATCCGCAACTGCTTTGCCGACATCTCCGCGGCCGAGGCGGCGCTCGGCTTCCGGCCGACGCGACGGCTGGAGGACTCGCTGACCGAGTTCGCGCAATGGGTGGAGGCCGAGACCTTCACCGACAATGGCGGCCGGATGCGGGCCGAGCTGGAAGCACGGGGCCTCGTATCATGAGCCTCGGCGTCGTCGAATGGTTCCGCCCGGGCGAGCACGACCGGGTGGAGAAGGTCCTCGCCGGTCTGCAGGCCACCGGCCTGCGGCGCCTACGCACCCACGTCTCCTGGGCCGACTGGCACGCGGACGGCGGGGGGGAGTGGTACGACTGGCTGATCCCCCGCCTCGGCGAGGCGGTCGAGCTGCTGCCCTGCGTCCACTACACGCCGCCGTCCCTCTCGCGGAACGGCCGCACCACCGGGGCGCCGAAGCGCCTGCGCGACTACGCCGACTTCATCGACATGCTGCTGACCCGCCACGGGCAGCATTTCGAGGCGGTGGAGCTGTGGAACGAGCCGAACAACCTCCTCGACTGGGACTGGCGGGCCGACGCCGAGTGGTTGTGGTTCAGCGAGATGATCGGCGACGCGGCGCACTGGGTGCGCGAGCGCGGCTGGAAGCCGGTCCTCGGCGGGCCGAGCCCCTTCGATCCCGCCTGGCTCGACCTGATGGGCCAGCGTGGCCTTCTGCAGATGATGCACGCCGTCGGCTTCCACGGCTTCCCCGGCACCTGGGACAGCGAGGCGGCGCACTGGACCGGCTGGGCCGACCACGTCGGCGAGATGCGGCGCGAGCTGGACCGCTACAACCCGGCCGCGGAGATCTGGATCACAGAGGCCGGCTATTCCACCTGGTGCGGCGACGAGTTGGAGCAGGCCCGGCGCCTGGTGGACGCGATCGACGCTCCGGCAGACCGGCTCTACTGGTATGGCTACAGCGATCTCGCGGCCGACATCGCGGTGCAGGAGGGGCTGTGGTTCGACCCCCGCCACTACCACCTCGGGATCGCGCGGGCGGACGGTAGGCCCAAGCTCGCCGCCCGGCTGCTGGCCGAGGGGGGCGAGGCGCGGCTGCGGGCGATCGCGGGCCTCGGCGCGCCCGCCGTGCGGCGGGCGCGGCGGCCGGTCCTGATCACCGGCGGCGCCGGTTTCATCGGCGCCAACCTGGCGGAGAGCTTCCTGAACGACGGGCGCGAGGTGGTCCTTCTCGACAACCTCTCCCGCGCAGGCGTCGAGGAGAACCTCGAGGATCTGACGTCGCGCTTCGGCGCGAAGGCGCAGACCCTGCCGCTGGACCTGCGGGACGGGCGGTCGGTGCGCAGCGCCGTCGCCGAGGCGCGGCCCGAGGCGGTGATCCACCTCGCCGCGCAGACCGCGGTGACGACGAGTCTCGATGCGCCGGTGGACGACTTCGACGTGAACGCGAGAGGCACGCTGAACCTGCTCGAGGCGCTGCGCGCCCTCGGCGACCGCACGCCGCTCGTCTTCGCCTCGACCAACAAGGTTTACGGCGACCTCGCCGACGTCGAGGTGAGCGGGACGGGAGACGCCAGTCTGCCGCTGGACGCCGCCCTGCGCGACCGCGGCGTGGACGAGGATCGGCCGCTGCAGTTCCGCACGCCCTACGGCTGCTCCAAGGGGGTGGCCGACCAGTACGTGCTGGACTACGCGCACAGCTACGGACTTCCGGCGGCGGTGCTGCGGATGTCCTGCATCTACGGCCCCCGCCAGTTCGGGACCGAGGACCAGGGCTGGGTCGCGCACTTCCTGATCCGGGCGCTCGAGGGGCGGCCGGTCACGATCTTCGGCGACGGACGGCAGGTCCGCGACGTGCTGGAGGTGGGCGATGCGGTGGCCGCCTACCGGGCGGTGCTGGATGGGATCGAGCGTTTTTCCGGCCGCGCCTTCAACCTGGGCGGCGGGCCGGCGAACGCCATCAGCCTGAACCGCCTGGTGGCCGAGATCGAGCGGCTGACCGGCCGCCCCATGGCGCTCGCCCACGAAGCGACGCGGGCGGGCGACCAGCCGTGGTTCGTGGCCGACACGACGGCACTGGCCGACGTCACCGGCTGGATGCCCCGCACCGGCTGGCGCGAGGGTGTCGGGCGGCTGCACGGTTGGCTGCGGGCGCACCGGGTCACGGGTGCGCAACCGGCGAGGCTGTCGGCGTGAGCGGACTGCTCATCACCCTCGACGCCGTGGGCGGCATCTGGCGCTACGCGCTCGACCTCGGCCGGATTGCGGCAGAGGCCGGATATCGGCCGGTCTTTGCGGGCCTGGGTCCGGCGCCGTCGGCGGCGCAGGCGGCCGAAGCGCGGGCGCTCGGGCCGCTCGAGTGGGGTGACGCCCCCCTCGACTGGATGGCCGACGGGCTGGACGCGCTGGCCCCGGTGGCCGGCTGGATCGACCGGATCGCGGACCGGCACGAGGTCGCTCTCCTGCACCTCAACCTGCCGTCGCAGGCGCGCGGGCTGACCGGGGGCCGGCCAGTCGTCGCCGCCTGCCACTCGTGCCTCGCCACCTGGTTCTCGGTCATGCGCAACCTGCCGCTGCCGCCGGACCTTGGCTGGCACCGGACGGTGACGGCCGAAGGCTGCGCCGCCGCGGGGACCGTGATCTCGCCCTCGGGAAGCCATGCCCGGCTGATGGCGCGGGTCTACGGCACCACGGGCGTCCGCGTCGTCCACAACGCCAGCCACGCGCCCGAGCGGGAGTGGTCCGAGGGCGAGGGCATCCTCGCGGTGGGCCGTTGGTGGGACGAGGGCAAGAATGCCGCCGTGCTGGACGAAGCGGCGGGCCTGCGCGCCCTCGACGTGACGATGATCGGCGACCGGATCGGCCCCGACTTCCGCAGCGTCCCCCTGCACCACGCCCGGGCCGCCGGGTCGATGCCGCACGACGAGGCGCTGGGGCGGGTCGGTCGCGCGGCGGTCTTCGTCTCTCCCTCGCGGTACGAGCCGTTCGGCCTCGCCGCGCTCGAGGCGGCGCGCGCGTCCCGGCCGCTCGTCCTCGCCGACATCCCGACCTACCGCGAGCTCTGGGACGACGCGGCCGTGTTCTTTCCGCCCGATGATCCCGACACGCTGTCGCGCACCCTGTCCGACCTCGTCCATGCGCCGAACTGGCGCCGCAAGCTGGGCGAGGCGGCCCGCGAGCGAGCGGCGCGGTACACGCCGGCCGAGCATCGCAAGGCGATGACGGCGGTGTGGCAGGCGGCGCGGGACTCCGCTGCCCCTGCCCCTGCCCCGCCCGCAGACGCCACGCCGCCCCGGGAGGTGCGTGCCTGATGAAGTTCCTCTTCTACACGCATTCACTGGTCTCCGACTGGAACCACGGCAACGCGCACTTCCTGCGCGGCGTCATGCGCGCTCTGATCCGGGCGGGTCACGACGCGCGCGCGCTGGAGCCGGCGGACGGGTGGAGCCGCCAGCAACTCCTCGCCGACCGCGGCCCGGCGGCCGAGGTGGACTTCCTCGCCGCCTTTCCCGACCTTCGCTCTGACGTCTACGAGGCAGACCATGACCACGAGGCGGAGCTGGCGGGCGCGGACGTGGTCGTCGTCCACGAATGGACCGACCCCGCCCTCGTCGCCCACATCGGCCGGGCCCGCTCCGGCGGCGGACGCTTTGCCCTGCTGTTCCACGACACCCACCACCGGGCCGTCAGCGCGGAGGGCAAGATCGCGGGCATGGACCTGTCCGGATACGACGGCGTCCTGGCCTTCGGCGCCGCGCTGCGCGAGCGCTACCTCGCCGCCGGCTGGGGCCGGCAGGTGCATGTCTGGCACGAGGCGGCCGACGACAGCCTGTTCCGGCCGCTGGACCGCCCCACCGATCGCGACCTCGTCTGGATCGGCAACTGGGGCGACGGCGAGCGCTCTGCCGAGCTGACGGAGTTCCTGGTGGAGCCGGTCCGGCGCCTCGGTCTGAGCGCCCGCATCCACGGCGTGCGCTACCCGGACGAGGCGCTGGAGCGGCTGCGCGACGCGGGCATCGACTTCCGCGGCTCCATCGCCAACGCTGCGGTGCCCGAGGCCTTCGCCCGCGCCCGTCTCACCGTCCACGTCCCGCGGCGGCCGTATGTCGAGTCGCTGCCCGGCATCCCCACGATACGGGTCTTCGAGGCGCTCGCCTGCGGCATCCCCCTCGTCTCCGCTCCGTGGTCCGACGCCGAAGGCCTGTTCCGGCCCGGCGACTACCTCACCGCCCGCGACGGCGACGAGATGGAGACGCAGCTGCGCCTGCTGCTCGAGGACGAGGGCCTCAGAGCCGAGACGGCGCGCCGCGGGCTCGAGACGATCCGCGCCCGCCACACCTGCCGCCACCGCGCGGACGAACTGCTGGGCATCGTCGCCCGGCTCGGAACCTACGGGGAGGCCGCCGAATGAAGCGGATCGCGTTCTACGGCTCGTCGCTGCTGTCGTCCTACTGGAACGGAGCGGCGACCTACTACCGTGGCATCGTCCGCGCGCTCGACGCGCTCGGCTGGGACGTCACCTTTCATGAGCCCGACGTCTGGGACCGCGCGGCCCACCGCGACATCGACCCGCCCGACTGGGCCCGGGTCCGGGTCTGGGAGGGCAGCCTCGAGGGGCTCGCGGCCGAGGTGACGCGGGCGGCGGACGCCGACGTGGTCATCGTCGCCTCCGGCATCGGCTACGAGGACGAGAGAGTGATCGACGGCGCCTTCTCGGCCGCGAGGCCGGACGCGGTGCGCGTGTTCTGGGACGTCGATGCGCCGGCAACCCTGGCGATGCTGCGCACCGACGCCGATCATCCGCTGCACCGCTGGCTGGAGCGGATCGACATGGTCCTGACCTACGGCGGCGGCGACGCCGTCGTCCGCGCCTACCGGACCCTCGGCGCGCGCGAGTGCGTGCCGATCTACAACGCCCTCGACGCCGACATCCACCATCCCGCCCCGACCGAGGAGAAGTTCTTCTCGGACCTGTCGTTCCTCGCCAACCGCCTGCCCGACCGCGAGGCGCGGGTGGCGGAGTTCTTCCTGCGCCCCGCCGCGCTGCGGCCGCAGGCGCGGTTCCTCCTCGGCGGATCCGGGTGGGACCAGGGGGCGTTGCCGGACAACGTGACGGCGCTCGGCCATGTCGGAACGAGGGACCACAATGCCTTCAACTGCTCGCCGCGGATGGTGCTGAACGTCGCCCGCGACTCGATGGCCGAGACCGGCTTCTCGCCCGCGACCCGCGTCTTCGAGGCGGCGGGCGCGGGTGCCTGCCTCGTCACCGACGCGTGGGAGGGGGTCGAGACCTTCCTGACGCCGGGCCGCGAGGTGCTGGTCGCCCGCGACGGGCAGGACGTGGCCGACCTGATCTCCGACCCGACCGTCGACGCCGCCAGCATCGGCGCCGCGGCGCTGGCGCGGGTGCGGGCCGAGCATCTCTACACCCACCGCGCGCGGGAGGTGGACGCGCTGTTCGCCCGCGCGGCGGCGGAGACGGCGGCATGAGCCGGCCCCTCGACATCGTCATCTTCGGCCTGACCCTGTCCTCGTCCTGGGGCAACGGTCATGCCACGACCTACCGGTCGCTCCTGCGCGGCCTGGATGCGCTCGGCCATCGGGTTCTGTTCCTTGAGAAGGACCAGCCCTGGTACGCGCCCCACCGCGACCTGCCGGACCCCGGCTTCTGCACGCTGGAGCTGTACGACGACACCGCTGCCGTGCTCGCCCGGCACCGCGAGCGGCTGGACCGGGCGGACGCGGTGATCGTCGGCTCGTACGTTCCCGAAGCGGTGGAGCTGATCGACGCGCTCGCCGCGATGAATCTGCCGTCGCTGCACTTCTACGACATCGACACGCCGGTCACGCTGGACCACCTGTCCCGCGGCGACGCACCCTACCTCGCCCGCCGGCAGGTGCCGCTGTTCCGCACGATCTTCTCGTTCGCCGGAGGCCGCGCCCTCGACATCCTGCAGCGCGAGCACGGCGCGCGGGAGGCGCGGCCGCTCTACTGCTCTGTCGACGCGGACGCCTACCGCCCCGGAGGCGGGGCGCCGGTGTGGGATCTGGGCTATCTCGGCACCCATTCCGACGACCGGCGGGCGGGGCTGGAGCGGCTGCTGCTGGCGCCGGCGAGGGCGCGGCCGGACCTGTCCTTCGTGGTCGCCGGGCCGCAATACCCCGACGACATCGACTGGCCGCCCAATGTCGAGCGGTTCGACCACATCCCGCCCGAGCGGCACGTCGCCTTCTACACCTCGCAGCGCTTCACGCTGAACCTGACGCGGGCGCCGATGCGGCAGCTCGGCCACTCGCCGTCGGTGCGGCTGTTCGAGGCGGCAGCCTGCGGAACGCCGGTGATCTCGGACCGGTGGGAAGGGTTGTCCGAGCTTCTGCCCGAGGGCGAGGCGATCGTGATCGCCGATGGGCCCCGCGACGTGTTGCGCGCGCTCGAGATGCCGGTGTCCCACCGCGACGCTCTCGCCGCCGCCGCCCGCGGCCGCATCCTCGCCGCCCACACCGGCGCGGCCCGGGCGGCCGAGCTGGCCGATGCCCTCACCCCGATGGCCGCCGAGGCGGCCCGCCCGTGAAGGAGACTGCCATGGGACGTCCCGTCCAAACTCTCGTCGCCGGCGGCGCCGGCTTCGTCGGATCGCACCTGTGCGACGCGCTACTCGCCCGCGGCGAGCGGGTGACCTGCATCGACAATTTCCACACCGGCCGCCGGTCGAACGTCGCGGCGCTCGAGAACCACCCCCGGTTCACGCTGATCGAGGCGGACGTCACCGAGGTGAAGGACCTGCCGGGGCCGATCGACCGGATCTACAACCTCGCCAGCCCCGCCTCGCCGCCGCACTACCAGGCCGACCCGGTGAAGACGATGATGACGAACGTCGTCGGCACCGGCCGCCTGCTCGCCCTGGCCGAGCGGCACCGCGCGCGGCTGATGCAGGCCTCCACCTCCGAGGTCTACGGCGACCCGGAGACCCACCCCCAGACCGAGGACTACCACGGCAACGTCAGCTGCACCGGCCCCCGCGCCTGCTATGACGAGGGCAAGCGTGCGGCCGAGACGCTGTGCTTCGACTACCTGCGCGCGGGCCGCGCAGACGTCCGGGTGGCGCGGGTGTTCAACACCTACGGGCCGCGGATGCGGGCCGACGACGGGCGCATCGTGTCGAACTTCGTGGTGCAGGCGCTGACGGACACTCCCATGACGATCTACGGCGACGGCAGCCAGACGAGGTCGTTCTGCTACGTCTCGGACCTCGTCGCAGGCTTCATCGCGCTGATGGAGCGGGCGGAGCCGCCGGAGGGCGCGGTGAACCTCGGAAATCCCGGCGAGTTCACCATCCTGCAGCTGGCGGAGGAGGTGCGACGCATCGTTCCGACCGTCTCGCCCCTCGAGTTCCGCCCCCTGCCCGTCGACGACCCGCGCCGCCGCCGGCCGGACATCTCGCGCGCGAAGGAGCTGCTCGGCTGGGAGCCGACGGTGCCGCTGGCCCAGGGGCTGCCCCTGACCGTCAGCTGGTTCGCGCTCGACATGAAGAAGGCGCCGCCGCCCGCCGCACGGGCGGAGACGGGCAGCGCGATCGGGGCGCGGCTGCGATGACCGTCGCCCTGAAAGAGCGCATCGACCGCCTCGGTCCGTGGTTCCACAACCTGACGCTGGACGGGATCGAGACCGCGCCGGACCACCCCCTGGGGGACTATCCCCGCTTCAAGTGGCGGGGCTTCGCCGAGGTGGTGCCGGATGACCTGAGCGGCCGGACCGTCCTCGACGTCGGCTGCAATGCCGGCTTCTACGCGCTGGAGATGGCCCGCCGCGGCGCCGAGGTGACGGCGATCGACAGCGACCCGCGCTACCTCGCCCAGGCGACGCTCGCCGCCGAGGTGGAGGGCGCGAGGATCGACCTGCACCTGATGTCGGTCTACGACGTCGCCCGGCTCGGCCGGCGGTTCGACCTGGTGATCTTCATGGGCGTGCTCTACCACCTGCGCCACCCTCTGCTCGCGCTCGACCTTCTGTGGGAGCACGCGGTGGGCGAGCGGATGCTGTTCCAGTCGATGCAGCGCGGAAGCGCCGAGCCTGCCGTCCCCGCCCCGGACTACCCGTTCGAGGACGAGGCGCCGTTCCTGCAGCCGGGCTGGCCGCGGCTCAGCTTCGTGGAGCGGCGCTATGCGGCCGATCCGACGAACTGGTTCGTGCCGAACCGCGCCGCGGCCGAGGCGATGCTGCGCTCCTCCGGTTTCGCGATCGAGGCGCACCCCGAGCCGGAGGTGTACCTCTGCCGCCGTGCCGAAAGGGGCGAGGCGGTGGAGCCGCCGCCACGGATCGCGCCCGCCTGACGATCGCTCCGACGAAAGGGGAGCCGATGAGAGAGATCCCCCGCGACCCGTCGCCCGACGCGACGCTCGCCCTCCTGCGCGAGGGCTACCGCTTCATCTCCAACCGGTGCGAGCGGCTGGGGAGCGACGTGTTCCGCACGCGCCTGATGCTGCGCTCCGCCATCTGTCTCCGCGGGCCGCGCGGCGTGCGGCTGCTGTACGGTGCCGAGGGACTGACGCGGCAGGGCGCCCTGCCGCCGACGGCGCTGCACCTGCTGCAGGACAAGGGCAGCGTGCAGCAGATGGAAGGGACGGCGCACCATCACCGGAAGCGGCTGTTCACCGACCTGCTGATCGAAGGACCGGCGGCGGTGGATCTGTCCCGCGCCTTCGCCGCCGACTGGCGGGCGACCCTCGCCGGGGAGGACGAGGCGATTGTCATCGATTCGGCCTCCGACAGCCTCGCCCGCGTCGCGTGCCGCTGGGCCGGCCTGCCCGAAGGGCTGACGCAGGACGCGCGGTTCCGCCGCACGCTGTTCCTGATGAGCGCGAAGGCCGGCCGCTTCACCCCCGCGACGGCGGCAAGCCTGCTGCGGCGGCGGGGCGCCGAGGCGCGGCTGCGGCGCGAAGTCGCCGAGGCGCGGGGCGGCTCGGCGGAGACGCCGCTCGGCCGGCTCGCCCACGCGACGCACCCCGACGGGCGGCCGCTGGACGATGCCGAGGCGGCGGTGGAGTTGCTGAACCTGCTCCGCCCCATCGTCGCCGTCGGCCGCTACGTCGCCTTCGCCGCCGCGCACCTCGCCGCCGATCCCGCCTCCGGGGCGTCTCTCGCCGACCCCGAAGCACGCCGCACCTTCGCCGAGGAAGTGCGACGGCACTCGCCGTTCTTCCCCTTCGTGGCCGGCGTCACCACCCGCGCGCTGTCGCACGAGGGCCTGGACCTGCCGAAGGGCCAGTGGGTGATCGCCGACCTGTGGGGCACGCTGCATGACGCTGCCCTTTGGGATCGCCCGCAGCTGTTCCGTCCTAGCCGCGCCCTGGACTGGCGCACGGCGGAGCCGGTCTTCTGCCCGCAGGGCGCTGGCGACGTCGGGACGACCCACCGCTGCCCGGGAGAAAAGGTGACCGTCGCCCTCATCGCCGCGGCGGTGGAGGTGCTCCTCTCCCTCGGCTGGCACGCCCCGCCACAGGACCTGTCGCCCGACCTGTCGCGGATTCCCGCCGCGCCGCGCAGCGGCACGCGGCTGGTGCGGTTGCACGAAGACTAGCGGCCCTCGGCGCCCGGCGCGCGCATCCACCGGCTCCTGCAAGCGCCGCGCGCGTACCAGCAGACGCTCTGGCGTCGGATGTCGCCCGTCCCCGTGGTCACGATCTAGGGGCCCGCGGCGCCGACGCGGCTGGAACCGCGAGACCATCGCAGGATTGACTAGACATCACCCCATCCGGTCACGCCCTCTGATGCTCCCGCTGCTGTGCCTCAACGTCGGCTCTTCGAGCCTCGCCTTCGCGCTTTTTCCCTCCGGCGCCTCGGATGCCGTCGTGGCGGGCGGGATCGACCTCTCGGCGGAGGAGGCGGTGACGTTGCGCCGGCCCGGAGAGAAGCCGGAGGTGCTGGAGGTGGACGATCCGAAGGACTTTCCCGCCGTCGTCGCCCGACTGATCGATCGGGAGGGGCAAGGCGCCGTCCCCGTCCATCGCATCGTGCACGGCGGCGAGACGGAGCGGGCGGCGGCCTGGCTGGACGAGGCGGAAGTGGCGCGGCTGGACGCGCTGACGCCGCTCGCGCCGCTCCACCAGCCGGCAGGCCTGTCGGTGGTGCGGCGGCTGTCTGCGGAGCGGCCGGACCTGCGCCAGATCGGCGTATTCGACAGCGCTTTCCATCGCACCATGCCCGCCGTCGCACGCCGGCTTCCGGTCGCGCCCGAGGGGCCGTTCGCGGGTCTGCGCCGGTTCGGCTTTCACGGCCTGTCGCACGGCTGGGTGGCGCGGCGGATGGCGAAGGACGCGCCGGAACGCCGGCGCATCGTGTCACTGCACCTGTCGGGCGGCTCAAGCGCCTGCGCGATCCTCGGCGGCCGGAGCGTCGACACGACGATGGGAGCGACCCCGCTGGACGGGCTGATGATGGGCACGCGTTCGGGCGCGGTGGATCCCGGCTTGCTGCTCTACGCCCTCGGGCGGGGACTGGGCCGCGAAGACCTGGAAGACCTTCTCTGGCACCGGTCGGGGCTGAAGGGGCTGTCCGCCGTCTCCTCCGACCTGCGCGACATCCTGTCCGAGGGGGGCGATCGGGCGGAAGCGGCCGTCGCGCTGTTCTGCCGGCGGGCGGCCAAGGCCGTGGCGGAAATGTCGGTCTCGGCCGGAGGCCTCGACGCGCTGGTCTTCACCGGGGGGGCGGGCGCGAAGCAGCCGGCGATCCGGCAGCGGATCGTGGCGGACCTCGCCTGGCTGGGCCTGTCGCTGGACGACACCGCGAACGGACGCGACGCGCCTATCATCTCCGCCCCCGGCAGTCCCGTGCAGATCCGGACGATCCCGGCGGAGGAGGAGCGGATGATGGCCGACCACGCCACGGCCCTGATGGATGAGGACACGCATGCCCCCTGAACTTTCCGCCGTCGACGCCTGGTGGCGCGCGGCCAACTACCTCGCCGCCGCGCAGATCTACCTGGTGGACAACCCGTTGCTGGAGCGGCCGCTGAAGCCCGAGGACATCAAAGCGCGGCAGCTGGGCCACTGGGGCACTTCGCCGGGCCTGACCTTCATGCAGGCGCACGCCAACCGGGTCATCGTCGAGCGAGGCATCGACATGCTCTTCGTCGCCGGCCCCGGCCACGGCGGCCCTGCGATGCTGGCCGGCGCCTGGCTCGACGGCTCCTACAGCGAAAGGCACCCGGACGTGCCGCGGGATGCTGCGGGCATGCGCGAGCTGTTCCGCCAGTTCTCCTTTCCCGGCGGCGTCCCCTCCCACGCCGCTGCGCCCACGCCGGGCTCGATCCACGAGGGGGGCGAACTGGGCTATTCCCTCGCCCACGCCACGGGGGCCGCCTTCGACAACCCGGACCTGACGGTCCTGTGCGCCATTGGCGACGGCGAGGCCGAGACGGGGGCGCTGGCGACGAGCTGGCATTCCCACCGCTTCCTGCGGCCCGGGCGCGACGGGTTCGTCCTGCCGGTGCTGCACCTCAACGGCTACCGCATCGCCGCGCCGACGCTGCTGGGGCGGATGGCGCGGGAGGAGATCGACGCCCTGTTCCGGGGCTACGGCTGGCAGCCGCTCTTCGTCGAGGGCGACGAGCCCGAGCGGATGCATCGCGAGATGGCCGCGGCGATGGATGCCTGCCTCGACGCCCATGCCCGCATCGTGCACGAGGGTGACGGCCGTCCGCCGATGATCGTCCTGCGCAGCCCCAAGGGCTGGACCGGGCCGCGCGAAGTCGATGGGGAGCCGGTCGAAGGCACCTTCCGCGCCCACCAGGTGCCGCTGCACGTCCCGCGCGAGGAGGGGCCGCACCTGCGCCAGCTGGAGGAGTGGCTGCGCCGCTACCGCCCCGAGGAGCTGTTCCCCGGCGGCCGGCCCTCGCCGCAGGTCCTGTCGCTGGTCCCCGAAGGTGACCGCCGGCTCGGCGCGACGCCCCATGCCGATGGCGGACGGCTGATGGTGCCGCTCGACCTGCCGCCGGCAGAGGATCATGCGCTGACGTTGGGCGCGCCGGGGGCGGTCACCGACAGCGCCACCACCGTGCTCGGCCGCTGGCTGGCCGACCTCATGCGGCGCAACCCGCGCAACTTCCGGCTCTTCGGGCCCGACGAGACGAAGTCCAACAAGCTCGACGCCGTGTTCGAGACCTCCCCCCGCTACGCCCCCGGTCCGGTACGGGACACGGACGCCGCGCTGTCCCCCGAGGGCCGGGTGATGGAGGTGCTGTCCGAGCATCTGTGCGAGGGCTGGCTGGAGGGCTACCTGCTGACCGGGCGGCATGGCCTCTTCAACTCCTACGAAGCCTTCATCCACATCATCGACTCGATGGCGAACCAGCACATCAAGTGGATGCGCGCGGCGAGCGAGACGGGGTGGCGGGCGCCGATCCCCTCGCTGAACTGGTTGCTGTCGAGCCATGTCTGGCGGCAGGACCACAACGGCTTCACCCATCAGGACCCCGGCTTCCTCGACCACCTCGCGACCAAGGGCGCCGAGATGGTCCGCCTCTACCTGCCGCCCGACGCGAACTCGCTGCTGGCCGTGGCCGAGCACGTCCTCGCCACCACCGACCGGGCGAACTGCATCGTGGCCGGCAAGCAGCCCGAGCCGCAATGGCTGACACTGGAGGCCGCGCGGGCGCATCTGGCGGATGGCTTCGGCATCTGGGGCTGGGCGGCGGACGACCCGAAGCCCGAGGCCGTCATCGCCGCGGCGGGCGACGTGCCGACGCTCGAGGCGCTGGCGGCGGTGACCCTCCTGCGGCGGTTCGTTCCGGAGATGGCGCTTCGCTTCGTGAACGTCGTGGACCTGATGGCGCTCCAGCCGCCCGGTCAGAACCCCGACGGAGCGAGCGACGACCGCTTCGACGCCGTCTTCGGCACCGAGGCGCCGGTGATCTTCAACCACCACGGCTATCCCGGTCTGATCCACGAGCTGACCTACCGCCGCACCGGTCACGACCTGTTCCACGTCCACGGCTACCGCGAGAAGGGCACGACCACGACGCCGTTCAACATGACCGCGATGAACGGGATCGATCGTTTCACCATTGCCCTCGACGCCCTGGAGCGCTCCGGGCGCACCGGGCGCGGATCGGACGAACTCCATCGATACTGCCGAGACATGCGCGCGCGGCAGCACGAGTGGAGCCATCGCACAGGGGAAGACCTGCCGGACATCAAGGAGTGGCGCTGGATCGACAGCCGCTGAACTGCGCCAGACCCCGCACCGACATTGCCCGAAGACATCCGGCACGCCGACGTACGGCACGCCCCGCCTTTGCGGGCCAGGCAGATCCAGAAGACGGCGGTGCTCAATCGGCGTGACGCGGTTCCCGCTCGGGCAGGTCCTTTCACAAGAGCGGGGCGTGCGGCTTGTCGGGGCAGCGGACCGGCCCCGGCTCAGTCATCGACTGTCGACGGCCCGGGCGCTGGCCCGGCCTGACAGGAGAGCGCCTTCCAGGGTCGAGGGCAGCGGCGTGGCGACGTGATCGCCCGCGAGCAATAGGTTGCGCAGGCCGGTGCGCATCGGAAGGCGCCGTGCGACGCTTCCGGGCGTGGCGGCGAACGTGGCCGCGGGCTCCCGCAGGACCCGGATCGCCAACGGCGGCCCGGAGATGCCGAGGGCCCGGGAGACTTCGGCCCACAGCCTCACCCCGGCCTCGCGGCCGAGGCTGGAGGCCTCGGCTGCCGAGACGGTTACCGAAACCACGTCACCCCGGACGAATACCCACTGCGCAAGCCCCCCCAGCAGGCCGAGGAGCCGCGGCGCCTGCAGAACAGCCTCCGCAGGCACGCGGAAATGCGCGTTCAGGATCGGACGTCCGTCGGCGGGGGCCGGTCGCTCCAGCAGGCGCCCGGCCGCGGCTGCGGGGACCGCGAGGATGACCGCGTCGTCGGGGCCGAGCGGCACGGGGCCGCCGTCGAAGACCAGCGCCGTGGCCCGGTCGCCCGTCCGGTCGATCCCGCGCAGCGGGGCGCGCCAGCTCACGCGGGCGCCGAGGTCCCGGAGGCGGCGGAGGGCCGGGGTGATCAGCGTGGGGCCAAGGCCGTGCGGCATGAGGATCGGCCGACAGGCGCGACCGCCCTTCAGGATCGTGCGCCGCAGGACCGCTGCCAGCGGGGCGGCCGCCCCCGTATCGCAGGGCTCGTTGAGGACGGCGAGGCTGAGCGGATGCCAGAGCCTGTCCATCGCCGGACCCCGCCGCCGCACCCTGTCGGCCACCGTCGCCTCGGGGCCGGCAGACAGCAGCCGGACGAGGTCGAGGACGGCCCCGAGTCCGAGCCCCGGCGGGAGCGCGGCCCCGCCGCGGACCAGACCGGCGAGGCCCGAGGGCATCCGCAGCGTCCACTCCGAACCGTCGGCCAGATCGTGGAACGGCAGCTCCGCGTCGGGCGCGATGTCGAGCAGATCGAACGTGCCGATCCGGCGGCAATGATCCAGGACCGCGTCGTTGCCCGAGAGGACGAGGTGGTTTCCGTTGTCGATGAGTCGCTCGAGCTTGACGTCGTGAAAGCTCCAGCACCGCCCGCCTGCGCGCGCGGTGGCCTCGTGGAGGTGGACCTCGGCCGTGCCCGCTTCGGCCAGCTCCAGCGCGGCTGCAAGGCCGGCGAGCCCTGCGCCGACGACGTGGACCCGCCTCACGCGCGGCCGCGCAGGATGCAGACGAGGCCGTCGCGCAGCTTTCCCAGGCGGGTGCGCGGCGGCGGCGGTCGGCGCGTGTCCCGCTCGACTTCCGTCAGCAGACGCTCGTAAGGTCCCATCATCATCAGGGCGGGCATGAGGCGCAGGCGGCTGTGCCGGGGAATCTCCGCCTCCGCCGCGTCGAACGCGGCCCGCGCCTTGGCCGCGATCGCCCCCCGCACCCGTGGCAGCCCCGCGGCCGCGGGAAGGGTCCGGGGGTCGGGCGACACCCCCGCTTCCGTGAGCAACTCGGAGGGGAGGTAGATGCGCCCGATGGCTGCGTCCTCCTCGACATCCCGCAGGATGTTCGTCAGCTGCAGTGCCTGCGCCAGCGACAGGGCGAAGCGCCGGGAGGCGTCGCCTTGCCACGCGCCGAAGATATGCATGGACAGCAGCCCCACCGACCCGGCCACCCGCCGCACGTAGTCGTCGAGCGTCCGGCTGTCGGGCGCGCACATGCCGTCCACATCCATGCGCATGCCCTCGATGACGAGATCCAGTTCCTCGTCCGGCAGGGCGAAGCGGCGGATCGCCCAGGCCAGTTCCGTCCCCACGGGCGTGACGGCCTCATCCCGTCTGACGCGGTCGAGCTCCCGTTGCCAGGCGTCCAGGCCCGCGCTCCTCCGTTCGACCGTGCCGCCACCGTCCGCGATGTCGTCCACGGTACGGCAGAAGGCGTACACGGCGACGATCGCCCGTCGCCGCTCCCGAGGCAGGCAGCGCATCCCGGCCGCGAAGGAGCTGCCCGAGGCCCGGACGATCTCGGCCGCGGGCTTCTGCATGTCCATGTCGAGCGCCATCAGGTGGCTGTCCGACCACGTCCGACGCCCGCGAGGGACAGGACGCCCGCCGCTACCGCGCGCGCCGCGTCGGGGCGCGTCGGTGCGACCCGGTGTGCCAGCGGATCGCTGTCGCGCAGCCGCCGGGAGAGGGATCGCGCCAGCGAAAGGATGGTCCGCGCTTCCGCCGCCAGACGGCGCGAGCGCAGGAGGGACGGAAGTTCCGCGGCCCGGTCGAGCAGGTCACCGGTCCGGGCGAGAGCCCTGTCGACGGCGCCGCGCAGGCCGGGCGTCAGCGCCGGTCGGTCCAGGTCCTCGACCCGGCCGCCGGCCTCGGCGATCATCGCAAGCGGCAGATAGACGCGCCCCAGCGCGCGCCGGTCCTCGCCCATGTCCTGCAGATGGTTGAGGATCTGCAGCGCGGTGCACAGCGCGTCGGAGGCCTCGTGCGCCCCCGACCCCTCGTCATGCAGGTCGAGGAGGAAGCGTCCGACCGGATCGGCCGAGGCGCGGCAGTATTCGGCGAGATCGGACCAGTCACGGCACGGCTCGGACCGGATGTCGGCGCGGAACGCGTCCATCATGCGCAGGGCGTGACGCGCGGCGGGGCGGTGGCCGGTCGCGTCGAGGACCTCCAGCAGGTGGATCGTCCGGCCGTCGCCGGTCCGGTCGCCGTTCAGGCCGGCCGCGATCCGGTCGATCCTGCGGGCCTTCTCTGCACTCGGGAGGTGTGGGTCGTCCGCGATGTCGTCAGCGTGACGCACCACGTCGTAGAAGGCCCGGATCGCCGGGCGGAGATGCGACGCGATCAGCACCGATGCGACGGGGAAGTTCTCGCGGCCGGGAGCGCGCGGCAGGTTCACCGCAAGCGGGTCGGCCGGCGCGGGCGGGCTGCTCGAATATGCCATCTCGGGCGTGGCCTCTCTCAATCGTGCACTACCTTCGGCTTGCTCGCGGACCGCATCGGCCGATCTGCGTCCGGTGAAAGCTAGTGGGGCTACGCGCAACGGCAATTTCGGATCAACCTGATCGGACAGCGCGCAGGAGAAGTTGATGATGATGGACGGCAGATCACGGTTTCGCCTGCCCGCCGACGGATCGGGCCCGGGCAAGCGGGTCCTCGTTGTCGGCGCCGGGCCCGGGGGCCTGGCCGCCGCGATGCTCCTGCGGGCGGCCGGAGCCGAGGTCACCGTGCTGGAGAAGGAGGCCACGGTCGGCGGCCGCACCGGCGCGCTCAAGCGGGACGGGTTCACCTTCGATATCGGGCCGACCTTCTTCCTCTATCCCGAGGTCCTGCGGGAGATCTTCGCGGCGTGCGGCCGCGATCTGGACGAGGAGGTCGACCTGGTCCGTCTCGATCCGATGTACCGGCTGCAGTTCGACGATGGCCGCCGGATCGACGCCACCGCCGACCCGGAGCGCCTGGTGCAGCAGGTGGCCCGCATCGACGCCAGGGACGCCGCCCGCGTGCCCGCTTTCCTCGCCGAGAACCGCAGCAAGTTCGAGGCCTTCCGCTCGATCCTGCAGCGGCCGTTCCTGTCGTCCGCGGACCTGATGCGCGGCGACATGCTGCGCGCCCTGCCCCGCCTGCGGCCCTGGTCGTCGGTGGACCGCGACCTGCACCGCTGGTTCGACAATCCGGACGTGCGCGTCGCCTTCTCGTTCCAGTCCAAGTACCTCGGCATGTCGCCGTTCAAGTGCCCCTCGCTCTACACGATCATCGCCCACATCGAGTACGGCTTCGGCGTCTACCACCCGCGGGGCGGCTGCAACGCCGTCACCGCGGCGATGGCGCGGATCGCGGCGGAGATGGGCGTGCAGGTTCGCCTGACCGAACCGGTGGAACGACTGGTCCTCGACAAGGGCCGGGCGAAAGGCGCGGTGACGGCCCACGGCCGGTACGACGCCGACGCCGTGGTGATGAACGCCGACTTCGCCCACGCGATGACGACGCTGGTGCCGGACGCGGCCCGCCGCCGATGGACCGACCGGAAGATCGCGTCCAAGCGCTACTCCTGCTCCACCTTCATGCTGTATCTCGGCGTCGAGGGGACGTTCCCGGACGTGAGCCACCACACCATCGCCTTCTCGCAGGACTACGCCCGCAACGTGGCCGAGATCGACGCCGGGCAGGCGCCGGTGGACCCCACCGTCTACCTGCAGAACGCCGGCGTCACCGACGACACGCTCGCGCCCGCCGGGCATTCCGCCCTCTACGTCCTCGCCCCCGTCGGCAACCTCACGGGCGGCGTCGACTGGACGGCGGAGGCGCCGGCCTATCGTGAGAAGCTGCTGGACAAGGTGTCGAGGATCATCGGGCAGGACGTCCGCCCGATGATCCGGACCGAGGTGATGTATACGCCCGACGACTGGCAGTCGAAGATGGCGGTGTACGAGGGCGCGACCTTCAACCTCGCCCACAATCTCGGTCAGATGCTGACGCTGCGGCCCCGGAACCGGTTCGAGGACATCGCCGGCGTCTACCTGACCGGCGGCGGCACGCATCCCGGCTCGGGCCTGCCGACGATCTTCGAGAGCGCCCGGATCGCCAGCCGCCTCTGCGCCGAGGACCTCGGCCTGCCGGGCCTCGGACACCTGACGACCACCCTGCCGAAGGAGGCTGCCGAATGAGCCGGACCGCGATCATCGGAGGCGGCCTCGGCGGCCTCGCCTCTGCCGTCACCCTCGCCGCGCGGGGCCACAAGGTCGTGCTGTTCGAGAAGAACGACTGGCTCGGCGGGAAGGCCGCGGTGCTGGAGGAAGGCGGCTACCGCTTCGACATGGGGCCGACGATCCTGACCATGCCGCGGGTGCTGGAGCGGATCTTCGGCGAGGCCGGCCGCGACCTGCACGACGAGCTGGACCTGCGCCGGCTCGACCCGCAATGGCGCTGCTTCTACGACGACGGCACCGTCCTCGACCTGCGCGACGATCCCGCCCGCGCGGCCGAGGAGATCGGGCGGCTGTCCCCCCGCGACCGCGAGGGGTTCGAGAAGTTCATGGCCGTCGCCCGGCGGCTGTCCGACGTGTCCGACCGCTTCTTCTTCTGGAAGAGCGTCGAGGACCTGCGCGACACGATGGACATGCGCGCGAACATGACCCTGTCCACGCTGTCCGACGTCCTCGCGCTGCGGATGCACCGTACGGTGGCGGGCGAGATCAAGCGCAACGTGCGCGATCTGCGGGTGACGCAGATGCTGGAGCATTTCATCCAGTATGTCGGCTCCTCACCCCTCGCCTCCCCTGCCGTCCTCTGCGGCATCGCGCAGATGCAGCAGGGCGAGGGCGTGTGGTACCCGATGGGCGGCACCCGCGCCGTGCCGCTGGCGCTGGAGCGGGTGGCGCTGGACCTCGGCGTCGAAGTGCGCACCGGCTGCGGCGTGGAGCGGATCGAGCTGGAGGGCGGGCGCACGGCGGCGGTGGTGACGGAGCACGGCGAGCGGGTCGCCGTGGATCGCGTCGTGTCCAACATGGACAGCGTGCGCACCTACCGCGAGCTCGTCGGCGGCGCGGCGTGGGAGAGCTTCCGCAAGTCCCGCAAGCGCGAGGCCGCCTGTTCTGGCGTCGTCCTCTACCTCGGCCTGCGGCAGGCCTACGACCACCTCGCGCACCACAACTTCGTCTTCTCCCGCGACCCCGAGGAGGAGTTCGCGGCGATCTACGACCGGGGCGTCCCCGCGCCCGACCCCACCGCCTACATCGCCGCCCCCGCGCGGACCGAGCCGGGCGTCGCGCCCGAGGGCGGCGAGGCGCTCTACATCCTCGTCCACACGCCCTACCTGCGCCCCGGACAGGACTGGTCGCAGATGCTGCCCGGCTACCGCCGCAGCATCCTGGACAAGCTGAAACGGACTGCCGGGATGGAGGACATCGAGGAGCGGATCGCGGTGGAGCGCACGCTCACCCCGCAGGACATCCACGACCGCTACCGCGTGCTCGACGGCGCGATCTACGGCCTTGCCAGCCACGGCCGCGTGCTGGGCGCGTTCAAGCCGGGCAACCGATCGCGTCAGGTGCCGGGCCTCTACCTCGCGGGCGGCTCGGCGCATCCGGGGCCGGGCATGCCGATGGCGCTGATGTCGGGCTGGATCGCGGCGGACACGCTCGACCGGGATGCCGGCGGCGCGGAACGTACGACAGGGGATACGGCGGATGTCGCGGCCGAGTGAACGCGACCCCCTCGCGGCCCGCTCGAACGGCGCCTGCCGGTTCTTCGCGGGCGTCATGCGGCGGCAGCTGGCGTCGAACTTCCGGGCGGTGCGGCTGGCGCGGCCCGGCCTGCCGGAGGTGCCGCCGGACAGGCCGCTGATGATCTACGCCAACCACCCCTCCTGGTGGGACCCGGCGATCTTCATCGCGCTTCACCCGCGATTCTTCCCGGACAGGCAGGGCTATGGCCCGATCGACGCGGCCATGCTGGAGCGGTACCGCTTCATGGCCCGTCTCGGCGTCTTCGGCGTGCGACAGGACGATCCGCGGGGAGCCGCGGATTTCCTGCGCCAGGCGATGCGGGTGACGGACGTGCCGGACCGGGTGCTGTGGATCACCGCGCAGGGCCGTTTCGCCGATGTGCGCACGCGGCCGCTGGGCCTGCGGCCCGGTGCGGCGCACCTGATGGCGCGGCGGCCCGAGGTGCTCGCGGTGCCGCTGGCGATGGAATATACGTTCTGGTCCGAGAAGCGCCCCGAGGCCCTGCTGCGCTTCGGCGCGCCGGTCGAGGCGCGGGCGGGCGAGGGCGCGGTCGCCCTCGGCCCGCGGCTGGAGGCGGCGCTGACGGATACGGCGGACGCGCTGGCCGCGCTGGCGGTGGCCCGTGATCCGGGGTCGTTCGAGACCCTCATCGGCGGGGCGCGCGGCACGGGCGGGGTCTACGGCCTGTGGCAGCGGGCGCGCGCCGTGGCCACCGGCCGTCCGTATGCGCCGGACCATGCGCCGGAGACTGCGCCCGGCGGGCGGCCGTGACGGGGGCGGCGTGATCCTCGCCCTCTCGATCCTCGGGCTCGCGCTCGCGGCGCTGTTCGCCGGCATGGTCGCCGCAAACCTCGCCGTCCTGCGCCCGCCGCCCGCCGCGGGCGGGGCGGATCTTCCGGCGGTGTCGATCCTGATCCCGGCGCGGGACGAGGCGGCGAACATCAACGCCTCGCTCGACTCCGCGCTGGGACAGGCCGGCATCGAGGTCGAGGTGGTCGTCCTCGACGACGGCTCGACCGACGGCACCGCGTCCATCGTCGCCGCCCGCGCCGTCGCCGACCCGCGGCTGCGCCTGATCCGGGGCGCCGAGCTGCCGCCCGGCTGGATCGGCAAGACCCACGCCTGCTGGCAGCTGTCACAGGCGGCCCGGACCCCCGTCCTCCTGTTCGTCGACGCCGACGTCCGCCTCGCCCCCGACGCCGCCGCGCGGCTGGTCGCGCAGATGGAGCGGGACGGAATCGACTGCCTCAGCGGCTTTCCCCGCCAGATCACGCTCACCCTCGCCGAGCGCATCGTGATCCCGCAGATCTTCACCACCCTCCTCGGCTACCTGCCGCTGCCGATGGCGCGGCGCTCGCCCGATCCGTCCTTCGGCGCGGGCTGCGGACAGTTGATGGCGGTGCGGCGCAGCGCCTACGACGCGGCCGGCGGGCACGCCGCGTTCGCCGGGCGGATGCACGACGGGCTGATGCTGCCGCGGAACGTCCGGCGCGCGGGCGGCAGGTCGGACCTGACCGACGCGACGCCGCTGGCCGCCTGCCGGATGTACGACACGCTGCCGGACATCTGGCACGGCTTCTCCAAGAACGCGACCGAGGGGATGGCGACGCCGCGCGCCCTGCCCGTCTGGACGCTGCTGCTGTTCGGCGGCCATGTCCTGCCGGTCCTGACCCTCCTCGCCGCGATTGCGATGGGGCTGGCGTGGTCGATGGCCCTCTCCTCCGCGGCGGTGGGGCTGGTGCTGGCGGCACGGGCGGTGATGGCGGTCCGGTTGCGGCAATCCTGGCTGTCGGTGGCCCTGCATCCCGCGGGCGTGCTCTTCGTCCTCTCCATACAATGGACGGCGCTCCTCGGCGCCCGGCGCGGACGGCGCGCGACGTGGCGGGGGCGCAGCTACGCGCCACCCTCAGCGGATCAGTGACCGCAGGATGCGCTCCATCGTTGCGCCGTAGGGCGGCCGGACGAAGCGCGCGAGCGAGGGCCGCGCCGTCACCACGCTGCGCGGGCGGGTCATGGCGCGGAAGCCCTCGTCGCCGTGGTAGGCGCCCATTCCCGAGGCGCCGGCCCCGCCGAACGGCAGGGACTGTACGCCGACATGCTGCACCGCCTCGTTGATCATCGCGCCGCCCGAGCGGACCGCCGCGACGATGCGCGCCGCGGCACGCGTGTCGCGGCCGTAGACATAGAGGGCGAGCGGGGTCGGCCGGTCGTTGACGAACCGGCATGCCTCTTGCGTGTCGTCGTAGGGGACGAGGGGCAGGACGGGCCCGAAGATCTCGTCTCGCATCACGGGGTGATCGGCGGGCGGGTCCACGACGACCCAGCCGCCCATGCGCGGGGCGGGCGGCATTGGCGACATCAGCGGGCGCGCATCGACACCGTCGAGCATCGCCTCGAGCCGCGCTCGATCCGCCGGACGGACGATGGTCGCGTAGTCCGGCCCGGCCGGGTCGGGGTAGAGCGCGGAGGCTGCGCGACCCAGGGCCGCGACCACCGCGTCTGCCCGGGTGCGGGGGATCAGCAGGTAGTCCGGCGCGATGCAGGTCTGCCCGGCGTTCAGCAGCTTGCCGGCGACGATCGAGCGCGCAGCCTCGTCCAGGTCGGCATCCGCCAGGATCAGGGCCGGCGACTTGCCGCCCAGCTCCAGCGTCACCGGGACGAGGTTCTCGGCCGCCGCCGCCATCACCCGGCGGCCCGTCGCGGTCGAGCCGGTGAAGAAGAGCCCGTCCAGCGGCTGTACGCAGAGCGCCCGGGCGACCTCGGGCCCGCCGGCGACGACGCGAACCGTATCGGGAACCGCGCGACCCGCGAGGTCCGCCAGGAGTTCCGCGGTGCGTGGCATCTGCTCGGACGGATGCAGGATCACCCGGTTGCCCCCCGCCAGCGCCGCGACCAGCGGCACCAGCGCCAGCTGCACCGGATAGTTCCAGGGTGCGATGATCCCAACCAGACCGAGCGGTTCACGCAGGATCGAAGCCGTGGACGGCCACAGGTGCGGCGGCAGAACCACCCGGCGCGGGCGGGTCCAGCGGCGCAGGTTGCGCCGGGCATGGCGCACCGCCTGGAGCACCATCGCGACCTCTGTCAGCAGCGTCTCCTGCCGGGGGCGATGGCCGAAATCCGCGCTGACGGCTCGCGCGATCTCCTCGGCCGCATCTCGCACCGCGTTGCCGAGCGCGGACAGATGGGCATCCCGCTCCGCCCGGGGGGGAGGCGCACGATGGCCGCCGAGCGCGGCGTGGGCCGCACGCAGCGCGGCAAGGTCGGGCTCGTCGACGGCCGGACCGCCGGCGCGGGGACCGTCGTGGCCTGCAGGCATCGATCTCGTCACGTCGTCTCCACGGTCGGCGCCGCCGTCCGTGCGCCCTCTTTCGGGCTACGGGATAGGGGGACGCCGGGCCAGGCACCATAGATCACCCCGTTGCGGCCGCAGAACTCGAGCAGGAGTCCCGAGAGCGGCAACCGCACTGCGCGGCTCAGCGCCAGCTGGCCCGCGACCGCGCCGTAGATCGCGCCGCACAGGTTCGTGGCCACGTCTCCCATCGTGTCGGGCAGCCCTGATCGCTGTGCATGGGTGTCGAAGATCGCGTCGATGGAGAATTCCATCAGCTCCCAGCCTGCGCCCACGAGCGCGGCGAACCCCACGGCCAGCACGCTCGCGACCCAGAGGCCTGTCCGGGGCGGCGCGCCCGCCGTCATCAGCAGGACCAGCGCCTGACCGATCAGGGCCAGCACCGCGGAAGAGAGCAGATGCAAGGCGATGTCCCACCACCAGCTCACGGCATAGGCCCCGAAGCGCTCGCCGACCACGAACGCACACAGGGCGAAGGCCAGCACCCCGGTGCAGAGGCCGGGCGGCATCTCGATCCCCGAGACCCACGTGTAGGCCGGCAACAGCAACGCCAGAAAGATCGCCCCCCCGACCCCGATCGACAGCAGCATGTCTCCCGTCACGATCGCGACGCCTCCGAGGCAGAACGCCGCGAGCCAGATACCGAACACGGCGATCCGGACCGGACGCGCGCCATCTTCGGTTCTTGTCAGGCTGAGGAAGGACATGCTCCGGATGATAGGGGAGGATCGCCGGAAGTGTAGGCGGAGGACGCGGCAACGGCGAGGACGAGGAGCGCTGGCGCAGCCGACCGGGGGCCCGTCCCGGGGCTTGGTGGGCTGAGGCGGTCACCGGGTTCTCGGCAGGGTCGCGTGGCGAGAGCCGACGCGAACCGACCAGCAGGCGTTCGCCGGGGGCCGTCTCGGCGGCTCTGCCCGGGCAAGGCATTGGTTCGTAGGTCTCCTGCCGGTCCGACCGGCCTCCCGCCGCCGCATCATCGCGATGGTCGAGCTGCTTGCATCACCGGATTGCTTTCCGCAGACTGGCCGCTGGCTGAGAGCTTCATCGGAATGGATGAAGCCCAAGACCCCAAGGGAGGAAGACGAATGACTATGCGAATGCTTGCGACCACCGTCGCCGCAATGGCTATCGCCACGTCTGTTGCCGCTCAGGACAGCATGGAACTGCAGTTCCAGAGCAGCGACAACTCGGGCACCGCCGCGTTCGAGATCCAGCAGGAATGGGCCGCGCGCGTCGGCGAGATGTCCGAGGGCCGGATCACCGTGGAGATGCTCCCGGTGGGTTCGATCGTCGAATACAACGAGACGCTCGACGCCGTGGGCGCGGGCATCCTCGACGGGCATATCACGGACAGCTCCTACTTCACCGGCAAGGACGCCGCCTTCGCGCTGATCGGCAACCCGGTCGGCGCCTACTCCTCGCCCGAGGAGCTGCGCGCCTTCTTCAACGAGGGCGGCGGCACCGAGCTCTACAACGAGATCCTCGAGCCCTACGGCGTCCATTTCATCGGCCCGGCCGCGCAACCGGCCGAGGCGATCCCCTCGACCGTGCCGATCGACTCCGTCGCGGACCTGCAGGGCGTGAAGATGCGCGCGCCCGAGGGCATGGTGCAGTCGGTCTTCGCCGCCGCCGGCGCCGCCCCGGTGAACCTGCCGCAGTCGGAGGTATTCACCTCGCTCGACAAGGGCGTGATCGCCGCCGCCGACGCCACCACGCTGGCCACCAACCATTCGATGGGCCTGCACGACGTGGCCCTGCACCCGATCTGGCCGGGCTTCCACTCGCTGCCGCTCAACGAGGTCTCGATCAACGCCGACACCTGGGAGTCGCTGTCCGAGGAGGATCAGCAGATGCTGACCGAGTCGGTCGCCTGGTACGCCGAGACCCTGGCCGAGCGGATCGGTCAGCGGGACGAGGAAGTCGCCGAGGAGCTGCGCGCGACGGAAGGCGTGACCATCCACACCTGGTCGGAAGAGGCCAAGCGCGAGTTCCGCCAGATCGCGCAGGAGCAGTGGGCCCCGTTCGCCGAGCGGTCCGAGAACGCGCAGCGTGTCTACGACGCGCTGACGGCGCACCTGTCCGCCGAGGGTCTGCTCTAAGGCTCCGCAACGGAGCAGAGCAGCTTGAACTGACCGGCCGGGCGAGCCTTTCGCCCGGCCCACGCGGGAGGATGCCTTGGACGCAGAAGAGAGCAGTGCCCGCGACCCGGTCCTCGTGCCGCAGGATCCCCTGTCGGCCCGGCTGGTGCCGCTGGGGCGCGTCGTCAGCCTCGCCTTCCTCTTCATCACCGCGATCACCTTCCTGGAGGTGGTCCTGCGCTACGGCTTCAACTCGCCGACGCAATGGGTGCACGAGACGACGATCGCCCTGACGGCGATCTGCTTCGCCTTCGGCGGGGCCTATTGCCTGGCGCTCGACCGGCACATCCGCGTCGTGCTGATCTACGACGCCCTCTCGCCCGCCATGCGCCGGTGGTTCGACGTCGCCATCTGTGTCGTCGGGGCGCTGGCCTGCGCGCTCATGGCCTGGGCGGCCTGGAGCCTCGCCTACAAGGGCTTCGTCTCCGCCGGCGGGCAGTTCCGGCTGGAGACCAGCGGCAGCGCCTGGAACCCGCCCACACCGGCGATCGTCAAGGCGGTGCTCTTCGTCACGCTCTGCGTGATGTGCGCGCAGTTCGCCCTGCAGGCGCTGCGGCACCTGCGGCGCGACCCCGACGACGAGCCGCCGAAGGCCGTCGCCAGCGCGGGGAACGTCGAGGATGTTTGATCTCTCCGCGCTCGGCATCGGCGGCGGCAGCCTTCTGATGTTCGGAATGCTGCTGGTCCTGCTCGTGACCGGCATGCCGCTCGCCTTCGTCACCATCCTGGTGGCCCTGATCTTCGCGCTCGGCTGGTTCGGCCCGATGGCGGTGCCGATCGTGACGACGCGGATCTACTCCTTCATCATGCAGTACGTCTTCGTCTCGGTGCCGATGTTCGTGCTGATGGCGTCGATCCTCGACCGGTCCGGCATCGCCCGGGACCTGTTCGACGCGATGCGCCTGGTTGCCGGGCGGATCCGCGGCGGCGTCGGCGTGCAGACTCTGCTGGTGGCGGTCGTGCTGGCCGCGATGTCGGGGATCATCGGCGGCGAGATCGTGCTCCTCGGCCTGCTCGCCCTGCCGCAGATGCTGCGGCTCGGCTACGACCGCAAGCTCGCCATCGGCATCGTCTGCGCCGGCGGCGCGCTCGGCACGATGATCCCGCCCTCCATCGTGCTCATCATCTTCGGGCTCTCCGCGAACGTCTCCATCGGCGAGCTCTTCACCGCCTCCTTCGTGCCGGGCGTGATGCTGGCGAGCTTCTATGCCGGCTATGTCCTGCTGATCGGCTGGTTCCAGCCCCACAAGGCCCCGGTGCCGACCGAGGTCGACACCCGCCCGCTGTCCGAGCGGCTGAAGCTGCTGCGCGGCCTCGTCCTGCCGCTCCTGGTGGTCGTCTTCGTTTTGGGCTCGATCTACGGCGGCATCGCCTCGGTGACCGAGGCGTCGGCGATCGGCGTCGTCGGCGTGATCCTCTCGACCGTCCTGCGGGGGGAGTTCACCTTCCGCATGATGTCGGACGCGGCGCTGCAGACGCTGCGGACCTGCGGCATGATCGTCTGGATCGGCGTCGGGGCGACGGCCCTCATCGGGGTCTACAACCTGATGGGCGGGATCGACTTCATCGAGCAGCTCCTGCTGGGCGTGTCGGAAAATCCGATGGTGGTCCTGCTGGTGATGATGCTGATCCTGGTGGTGCTCGGGATGTTCCTCGACTGGGTCGGGATCGCGCTGCTGACCGTGCCGATCTTCACGCCTATCGTGATCGAGCTCGGCTACGATCCGATCTGGTTCGGCGTGCTGTTCTCGCTGAACATGCAGATCTCGTTCCTGTCCCCTCCCTTTGGCCCGGCCGCCTTCTACCTCAAGAGCGTGGCGCCGCCCGACATCTCCCTGGGAACGATCTTCGCCTCCCTGCTCCCGTTCATCGGATTGCAGGTTCTGGCCCTGGCTCTGGTCATCGCGTTTCCGGACATAGCCCTCTGGTACAGGTGATGCCGGGGGCCGGAAGCTGCCGCAGGACCATCGCCTTCGTCGGCTCGGCGACCACGACTTCGTCTCCGGTATCGAGCTGGCGCTGAAGACGGATCAGATGGGCCGGGGCGCCCTCCGCCACGCGGTGGCCGAGGCGCGTCTCGCCCGCGTCGCCGGAGGCGACGCGGCGCCGGCGATCCGCAACGTCGGCTTCGAACCGGGGCGCCGCGCCTCGGCGTGAGGCGCGGGCGCGGACGGCGGCGGAGTGGCTCGCCGACCTTCAGGTCCAGTGCATCAGTCGAGGGCTTCCATTCCCAGCCTGATCGCATCGCGGATCGTCGCCCCGATCACGTCCTTCGGTTGCCCCTGGAGGTGGCAGGTCTTCACCCGCGGATCACCTCCCCGGCGGAGGACGGCGATGTAGATCAGCCCGGCCGGCTTGCCCTGATCCGGCTCCGGTCCGGCGACCCCGGTAATCGCGATCGCCAGCCCGGCGCCCCGAGCACGCTCGAGTGCGCCGCGGGCCATCGCGGCGGCGACATCGGGGTCGTAGGCCGTCCGCTCCCGGAGCAGCGCCTCGGGCACACCTAGGACATCGGTCTTCATGCTGTTGCAGTAGGTGACGAAGCTGCCTTCCAGCACGGATGAACTTCCCGGTGCCGCTGCGACGCAGGAGGCGAGCAGGCCGGCGGTGCAGGATTCGGCCGTGACCAGCCGCACGTCACGGTCGGCCAATGCCTGCGCAAGTTGCTGGCCCAGTGCCGCGATCTCGCCGGTGAAGGAGGCCGCAGCACCCTCCCGCACGAGCACCGCAGGCCGGAACAGCCGGGCATCCATCATGTCGAGAAGGCCGAACCGGTCGTCACGCGGATGCTCGAGCGATATCGGGTTGACGCGCTTGAACCAGGTCCGGCGCAACCGATCCACGACGGTGCGAACGGAGCGCGCCGCCACCGGATCGTCCTCCACGCCGAGAGCGGCGGGAATATCGGCCGCAGCGAGGCGGGGATCCTGCTGGAGGGCGTCCATCACCGCGAAGACGGCGACGTCCCATTCGAGGTAGGTTGCGCCGATCTGCGCCTCGTCGCCCTCGCCGATGCCCAGCCCGTCGGTCGGCTTGGCCCGCCAGGTCCGCTCGGGCACGCCGTACTCCCGCGCCATCCACGGAATCTCCCACGACTTCAGAAGGGACTGCACCGGCGCGAGGTCGCCGACGTCGCCATGCAGCGTCCAGAAGCCGGCGCCGAGTTCCGAGAAGTTGTCGGTACTCGCGACCAGCCCGCCCCAGCGGTGCGCCTGATCGTAGAGCGTGATCATCCGCAGCCGGGCCCGCACGTTGCCCCTGCGCGTGCGCTCCGGCCCGTCATCGGACACGGGGAGGGAAGGGTCGAGCCCGCCGAGCGCGCCGACCGTGTGCCGGTAGGTGTCGGACAGGTCGATGTGCAGGTGCTCCAGCCCGAGCGCCTCGCAGGCCTCGACCCCCCGCTCCGTTTCCTCGGGGTTCTGCTCGATCGGCATGGTGTACCCGACCACCCGCCAGTCCGCCGCCTTGAGCAGCGCCGCGGTCACCGCGCTGTCGACGCCGCCGGACATGCCCAGAACCGCCACCGAGACGCCGGTCTGGCGCCGGTAGTCCGCGAGCTGGCGGACGAGGCGTTCGCCCACGGCACGCAGGTCCTCGGGCGGCAGGAAATGCCTCTTCCCGATCTGCTCGTCGAGCCGCGATGCGAACCACGGCGACAGCGCGCCCCGCCCCGCCTGCCGCGACAGGTCCAGCAGTTCCTCAAGATGTGTCATCGGGTCCCTCCTCATCCGCTGTGGCCAGCTTCGGCAGCACGTGTGCGCCGAATGCATCCAGGAACGCCCGCTGGTTCAGGCCGACGTTGTGCAGGTAGATCTCTTCAAAGCCGAGCTCGGCGAACTCCGCCAGCCAATCGCGATGGCGCTGCAGGTCGGCCGAAACGAGGACATGGCCCTCGAGGTCCTCGCTCCGCACCGTCCGCGTCGCGGCCTCGAAGTCCTCGGGCATCCTCAGCGTCTCGGCGACGTTCGCCGGGACGATATTGGCCCGCCATTGCGCCAGCGCGGCCGCCCTGGCCTCCTCATCGGTCTCGGCGAAGGACAGGTGAACCTGCAGGAACAGCGGCTTTCCTTCCCCGCCCCCGGCGCGGAAGCGCTCGATCATCGTCCGCAGGCGATCGGGCGGCTGGTTGACGGTGATCATCCCGTCCGCCCAGCCACCGACCCGTTCGGCGGTCGCCGGCGACAGCGCGGCGCCCACGAGCCCGGGAGAGGACGCAGGTCGGGTGTAGAGCCTGGCCTCCTCGGTCGGAATCGGCCCGTCCCGGCTCACGGTCTCGCCCGCCCAGAGGGCCCGGATGATCTCGACCGCGGCCTCCACCCGGTCGTTGCGCGCGGCTTTGGGCGGCCAGCGACCGCCCGTGATGTGCTCGTTCAGAGCCTGCCCGCTACCGACGGCCATCCACCTGAACCGGCCGGGAAACATCCGGTCGAGCGTCGCGCCGGCCTGAGCGACGATGGCCGGGTGATAGCGCCAGCCACCCGGGATCGCGAGGCTGCCGAAAGGCACGGAGGTGGCCTGCATCGCCGCCCCGAGCCAGGACCAGGCAAAGCCGGACTGCCCCTGCCCCGGACTCCAGGGATGAAAGTGATCGGAGGACATCACCGCCTGAAACCCCGCCGCCTCGGCCGATATCGCCAGGGCGAGGAGCTCGTCCGGCGCGAACTGCTCGTGGGAGGCGTGGTATCCGAAACTAGGCATTCCTTCAGTATCCCGCGGGCGTGGCCGGCCGGCACAGTTCCGAGCCCGACCTCTTCGCCACCTCGCGCCCGAGGTGGCCTGCGGGATGGGAACAGCCGGTGCTCGCTGAAGTTCCAGCAAATCCCGGTCAGGCGCTCCCACGGAAATGCTGTCAGATGCAAACCGGTCCCGGTTCGCGGCGGATGACGTACCCGTGCCCGGCCTGGAGACCCCGCCATTCCTCAAGTCCGGCAGCGCGGTTCGTCCTGAAGGTGGATCGGCTGGAGAGACTGCGCGCGAAGCTGAAGCGGTTGCAGACGGAAGAGTGGCCGGCGGCGAACTTCTGCAGGCTGCGCATGTGCCGAAAGCGCAGCATCGCTCTCTCCCGCGCAGGGAGCGACCCTCTCACCAGCAGTACGAGACGACAGCGACCGGCAGCAGCGTCCAGGCGGTGGCGATCAGTGCCGTAGCGGCGAGGGCGAGGCTTGCGCTGCGGACGAACGCGCTGTTTGCGCGCCAGCGGGGGGAACGGAGGGCCAGGAGGAGCGCGGCCTGTGCCGCAACGGCGAGTGCGGCGGCAACGACGAGCAGCAGGCGCCCCGCACCGCCGTCCGCCAAGGGCGCCCAGCGGCTGGAACAGAGAAGGCCCTGCAGTCCGTAGACTGCGCTGAAGGAGGCGAGCCAGAGCGTCAGCGGCAGCGACAGGCGCAGGATGTCGCTCACGGGACGAGCCCCGGCGCGCCTGTGACCACGAGGCCGATGAAGGTGACCGCGACCGCGTACCGGGTCCAGAGGGCGACGATGCGCCCCTCTCCACCGAGGCGCGCCGACACGATCCCGGCCCTGCGCCGCGTCCAGACCACGGCCGTCATCAGGAGCGCGAGCGCGAGGTGGAGGAGGGCGTAGCAAAGCAGCACCCAGAGGGTGGCGTCGTAGGCATGGGCCGTCGGATCGGACGCCAGCCCCAGGACGAGGACGCAGGCCGCCACCAAAGCGCCCAGCCCGCCGACGGAAAGGACGGTGCGGACCGGGTCCCGCACCTGCACCGCCAGCAGCGCCAGCCCGGCCCCGGCAAGGGCCAGCACGGCGACCGCCGGGCCGGGTTCCACCCAGGCGGGCGGCGGCCAGTTCGGGGCGATCGTCCACAGGAACGCGTACCCGAAGAGCAGCGAGCCGAAGAACGTCCCATTCGCCAGCAGCAGGAACAGAGAGCCCCACCAGCCGGGCGGATCGGACACCTCGGACGAGGTGGGCAGGCTCTCGCCCCGCCCGACCGGCAGCGCACCCTCCACCTGCCTTGCCCCCAACGACCAGACCCACCGCAGGGCGAGCGCGGTGACACCGACCGCGGCGATCGGCACGAGCCAGTAGACCTTGATCAGCAGGCCGAGGAAGAACAGGCCCGTCACGGCGGACATCGTGATCGGCAGCGCGGTGTTGCCGGGGAAGACGGTGATGTAGCGCGGCGCGCCGGTGGAGACGTCGACCGACAGCGTCTCGCGCCGGCCGCGATCGGCGTCCCCGAGATAGCCCTCGCCTCGCGCGATCCGCACCGGCAGGTCGGGATCGTCGTAGAGCGGATCGCGCGAGCCGACCCGCGGCAGGCTGGCGAAGTTGTAGGCCGCCGCGGGCGTCGGCATCGCCCATTCGAGCGTGCCGCCGTTCCAGGGGTTGCGCGAGCCCCGCACCGACACGACGGCATTCACCACGATGTCGATGATCACCAGCGCGAAACCGATTGCCATGACGAAGCTGCTGATCGAGGCGAGGAGGTTGATCGCCTCCCACCCCTGCCCTGCCTCGTACGTGTCGATGCGCCGCCGCATGCCGAGCAGCCCGGCCCAGTGCAGCAGCAGGAAGGTGCCGTGAAAGCCCGCGAAGACCAGCCAGAAGGCGGTGTAGCCGAGCTTGAAGTAGCTCTTGCGCCCGATGAAGTGCGGCAGCCAGTAGTACAGCGCCCCCACCATCGGAAAGACGAAGCCGCCGATCAGGACGTAATGAAGGTGCGCCACGATGAAGTAGGTGTCGTGGACCTGCCAGTCGAACGGCACCACGGCGACCATGACGCCGGTCAGCCCGCCGATCACGAAGGTCACGAAGAAGCCGAGAATCCACAGCATCGGCAGGTGCAGCTGCGGGCTTCCGCGCCACATCGTCCCGATCCAGGCGAAGATCTGCACCGCCGTCGGCACCGCCACCAGCGTCGAGGCGGCCGAGAAGAAGGCCAGCCCCATGTGCGGGATGCCCGTGGTGAACATGTGGTGCACCCACAGCCCGAAGCTCAGCACGCCCAGCGACACCGCCGCCGCCACGATCCAGCCGTAGCCCATCAGGCGCGTCCGGGCCATGACCGGCAGGATGGTCGAGATCGCCCCCGCCGCCGGCAAGAAGATGATGTAGACCTCCGGGTGGCCGAACAGCCAGAACAGGTGCTGCCAGAGGAGCGCGTCGCCCCCGTCCGCCACCTGGAAGAACGGCAGGCCGAAGGCGCGCTCCAGTTCCAGCAGGATGGAGCCGAGGATCAGCGGCGGAAAACCGGTGAGGATCATCACCGCCGTCACCAGCGCGTACCAGGCGAAGATCGGCATCTGGCCGAGGCGCATGCGCGGCGCGCGGTAGCGCAGGACCGTCACCGTGATCTCCACCGCCGCGGCGATGGCGCTGATCTCGACGAAGGTGATGCCGATCAGCCAGAAATCCGAATTGATCCCGGGCGCGCCGAGCGTGGAGGAAAGCGGCGGATACATGAACCAGCCGCTGTCCGGCGCGATCCCGGCCAGCATCGAGAAGATCAGCATCGAGCCGCCGAAGACGTAGCACCAGAAACCGTAGGCCGTGAGCCGCGGGAAGGCGAGGTCGCGGGTGCCGAGGAGCTTGGGCAGCAGATAGACCGCGAACCCCTCGAAGAGCGGGATCGCGAACAGGAACATCATCAATGTCCCGTGCATCGTGAAGAGCTGGTTGTAGATGTCCGGTCCCACGAAGGCCGACCGGGGCGACGCCAGCTGGGCGCGGATCAGCATCGCCAGGATGCCGCCGACGACGAAGAAGAACACCGCCACAGTCAGGAACATCCGGCCGAGGTCGGTGTGGTTCACGGTGGTGAACCAGCCCTTCCAGCCCGGGTCCGACGCCCAGATCCGGGTCAGCGCCCGGTGCAGCCTCAGCGCGGTCATGGCGTCTCGCCCTCGATGAACGCCCGCCACTCGTCCGGCCCGTGGGCGACGACGACGAAGCCGTGCTGGACGTAGCCGGGGCCGTTGTACTCGGCACTCAGGCCGCCGTACTCGCCCGGCGCGTCCGCCTCGATCCGCAGGACGTTCACGTGGCCGGGCATCGCGTCGAGCTTGCCGGCGAGGCGCGGCACCCAGAAGCTGTGGACCACGTCGGTCGTCGTGATCTCGACGTCGATCGGCCGCGCGGCCGGGATGTGGAGCACGCCCTCGGTCTCCAGCCCCGGCGCATCTTCGTAACCGAAGCGCCAGCGCCACTGGCTGGCCTCGGCGCGGACGGTCACCACCTCGGGGCCGGGGCGGGGCAGCAGCCGCTCGCCGACGACCAGGCCGTAGGCCAGCAGCGCCGCCAGCACGACCAGCGGGAAGGCGAGGCCGAGGCCGACGACGAACGGCCGCTCCTCTGCCGCCGGCCGGGCCGGGCTGCGCCAGGCGACGGCCACCAGCGCCATGACGAAGAGGAAGATCAGGCTGGCGCCGGCGAGGAGAACCCACCACATCTGCGAGATGATCGCCGCCGCCGGTCCGGCCGGATGGACGGCCGACAGCTGCTCCTCGCAACCGGCGAGCGCGAGGCACGTTAGCAGGGCGACCGGGACGCGGAGGGACGGGCGATGACCGAACGGATGGTGCAGGAGCGGGACGAGGAACTGGTCGACCCGATCGAGGAAGCGCCGGGCTACGACAAGACCGAGTCCATCGTCGGCCTGTGGGGCCACCCGCTGCACGCGATGAGCGTCGCCTTTCCGGTCGCCCTGACCTTCTGCTGCTTCGGTGCCGACGTCCTGTACTGGTGGTCGGGCGAGGTGTTCTGGGCGCGCGCCGCGCTGTGGGCGGCCGGGACGGCCTTCCTCTTCGGGCTCGCCGCCGGCGTGACCGGCACCGCCGAACTGCTGCTCGTGCCGGGCATCCGCGCCCGCGCGCCCGCCTGGACCCATTTCGTGATCGCGGTCCTGCTGCTGTCGCTGCTGGGCGCGAACTGGGGCTACCGCTTGCAGGGTTTCGAGATGGCGATCCTGCCCTACGGCATCCTGCTGTCGGGCTTCAACGTGCTCGTGGTGATGGTGACGGGATGGCATGGGGGCAAGCTCGTCTTCGACTACCGCCTGGGCACGTCGAAGGGCAGCTGATTGCCCCGCGGCTCGCGCAGCCAGTCCGGCATCGGAATCTCCGCCAGGTCGGGCTTGACCAGCACCAGGGTGAGGATCCCCAGCACCGGCAGCAGCAGAAGGGTCAGCGGCAGACCGGGATCGGGCGCCCGATGCTCGCCCTCGCGCTCGGCCACGGCGACGAGGACGTAGCCGACCCACACGTGGAAGGTGACGAGGCCGGCGACGAAGACCAGCTTGGCGAACATCCACGTCACGAAGACCTCGCGCAGGAAGATGAGCGCGGTGCCCGAGGCGATGGCGAGCACCGCCGCAGGCGTGATGAAGTAGGTGTAGGCGTAGTGCGTCGCCCGCCGGATCCGGGTGTAGTCCGCCTGCCCGATCGCCGGGTCGTGCCGCGCCAGCATCAGCGGCAGGGCGAACAGCCCCGCGCACCAGACGAGCAGTCCCATCACGTGCACCGCCTTGAGATGCGGGATCAGGCCGCTGAGGAACTCGATCATGCGGCGACCGCCGCGCGCCATGAGCGGCGCGCCGCCAGCGCGATCATCGCGAGATAGGGCAGCGCCGCCGGCACCCACATGATCAGGCCGCCCAGCTGCTGGTCGGCAAGCGGGGTCAGACCCCAGTCCAACGGCGCGGCGGCGTGCGCGGCGTAGAGCGGCGACGGCGCGAAGGTCAGCAGCGCGCCGAGGAAGCCCATCTGCATCAGCCCGGCCAGCGACCACAGCAGCGCGTCCGGCGCCGCCCGCGACGCCAGGACCGCACGCCAGAACAGGGTCGCGGTGCCCAGCAGCGACAGCTGCATCGCCCAGTAGACGGCCATGTCGCCGAGGGCGAGGTCGTAGGCCTCCGGCAGGTGCCAGGCCCAGAGCGTGGCCGTCGAGACGAGGAACGGCAGGGCGACGCCGGGGGCGCGCCGCGTCGGCCAGCCGGCCGCAAGAAGCGGAGCGGCGACAGCGACGAGAAGGACATGATGCACTGTCCGCGCGGCGAACAGCGCCGACGACAGGGCGCAGAGCGGGGAGACGAAGGCGACGAACAGGACCGCCACGCCCCAAACCGCCCGCGTCCGCCTCAGCGCGAAAGCCGCGCCGGCCAGCGCCGCCAGAAGGACCGGATCCAGGTTCCACGACAGGAGAAGGTCCGCCGGAACGGGCGCCGGTCCGCAATAGGTCCCGTCGATGATCCAGCCGTCCATCATCCCTCCCGGTCCGGCCCCCCGTACCGCATGCTGGACATAGAGCAGCCGCCAGGACGCTCAACAAGAGAGGCGCCGAAAGGTCCTGCAAGAGCCATCGGGTTCCGATGCCCGTTCGGTGGTCCGACCGACCGCATTCCACCGGCGGATCGGGCGGTGCGAGCCAGACCCCCGCCTTCGCCCGTCTGTCGTAGCGGTTGCAGACCGGGGTCCGCGGCCAGTAGCGCTGCGGCAGGTCGTGCACGGCGCTCCGGTCCGCGGAATGTAGAAAGATACCGCTGATCACGCGCCGGTCATCGACCCGTGCCGAAGCCAGCACAAGCCCGCGAACGGGCGATGTCCCTGTCTGTCCGGACGGCGCCGCGCCTGTTGACCCTCAGCGACCGTTCGCCGCACGCCATTTCTCGAACGCCGCGCGGTGCTCGTCCTTCGTCTGGGGGTACAGGCCGATGATGCTCTCGCCCGCCTTCACCCGCTCGATCACGAAATCCTCGTAGGCGGTCATCTCCACCGCCTCGGCCGCGACCTCGTCGGCGATGCCGGCGGGGATGACGACGACGCAGTCGTCGTCGCCGACGACGATGTCGCCGGGAAAGACAGGGGCGTCGCCGCAGCCGATGGGCTCGTTGATCCCGATCGCCTCGTTGGTGGTCAGGTTCGTCGGCGAGGATGGGCGGGTGTGGTAGGCCGGGATGTCCAGCCCCGCGATCGTCGCCGCGTCGCGGAAGCCGCCGTCGGTGACGATGCCGGCGCCGCCGCGGACCATCAGCCGCGTTACCAGGATGTCGCCGGCCGAGGCGGCGGTCGCGCTCTTGCGGCTGTCCATGACGAGGACGTGGCCGGGCGGGCAGGTCTCGATGGCGACGCGCTGGGGGTGCTCGGGATTGCGGAACTCGGCCAGCGTGTTGCGGTCCTCGCGGGCGGGGATGTAGCGCAGGGTGAAGGCGGGGCCGACCATGTTGCGGCTCTTGGCGCCGACGGGGCGGACGCCCTGGATCACCTGGCTGCGCAGGCCGCGCTTGAACAGGGCGGTGGCGAGCGTGGCGACGGAGACGCCCATCAGTAGCGTGCGGGTCTCTTCGTTCATGGCGTCCCTCGTTCAGAAGATGTCCGGCTCGCCCGCGGCGGAGCCGTGGGCGCGGGTGAGGAAATCGAAGTCGCAGCCGGTGTCGGCCTGTCCCACATGGCGCGAGAACATCCAGCCCCAGCCGCGCTGGAACCGCGGCTCGGGCGGTTTCCAAGCGGCGCGGCGGGCCTCCAGCTCGGCCTCGTCCACGACCATGTCCAGGCGGCGGTTCGGCAGGTCCATCCGCACGATGTCGCCGGTCTTCAGCAGCGCGAGCGGCCCGCCGACGAAGCTTTCGGGCGCGACGTGCAGGACGCAGGCGCCGTAGCTGGTCCCCGACATCCGCGCGTCCGAAATCCGCAGCATGTCGCGATGGCCCTGTTTGATCAGCGCCTTGGGGATCGGCAGCATGCCCCATTCGGGCATCCCCGGCCCGCCCTGTGGACCGGCGTTGCGCAGCACCAGCACCGTGTCCGGCGTGACGTCCAGATCCTCGTCGTCGATCGCCGCCTTCATCGCCGGATAGCTGTCGAACACCAGCGCCGGCCCCTCGTGGACCCAGAAGCGCGGGTCGCACGCCGCCGGCTTGATGATGGCGCCATTGGGCGCGAGGTTGCCGCGCAGCACGGCCAGCGAGCCCTCGGCGTAGACCGGGTTCGACAGCGGGCGGATGACGTCCGTATTGTGGACCTGCGCGCCCTCCAGCTCCTCGCCCAGCGTGCGGCCCGTGACGGTCAGGCAGGACGTGTCGAGCCGCGCCGCGATCTGCGCCATCAGCGCCCGCAGGCCGCCGGCGAAGTGAAAATCCTCCATGAGGTAGTCCTTGCCCGACGGGCGGACGTTCGCGATCAGCGGCGTATCGCGCCCCAGCGCGTCGAGGTCGTCCAGCGTCAGCTCCACCCCCGCCCGCCGCGCCATCGCGATCAGGTGCACGACCGCGTTGGTCGAGCAGCCGGTCGCCATCGCCACGATCGCGGCATTGCGGACGCTAGCGGCGGTGACGATGCGGTCCGGCGTCAGCGCCTCCCACACCATGTCCACGATCCGCCGGCCGCAGGCGGCGCCCATCCGCTGGTGCTCCGCGTCCACCGCGGGGATCGACGACGACCCGGTCAGCGACAGGCCCATCGCGTCGACGATGGCGGTCATGGTGGAGGCGGTGCCCATCGTCATGCAGGTGCCGTGGCTGCGGGCGATGCCGCCCTGCAGGCCGAGCCATTCGGCGTCGGTGACGTTGCCCGCCCGCCGCTCGTCCCAGTACTTCCAGGCGTCGGACCCCGACCCCAGGGTCCGCCCGGCGAAGTTGCCGCGCAGCATCGGCCCGGCGGGCAGGTAGACGAACGGCACGCCCGCCGTGATCGCCCCCATCACCAGCCCCGGCGTGGTCTTGTCGCAGCCGCCCATCAGCACCACGCCATCGAACGGGTGGGAGCGGATCATCTCCTCCGTCTCCATCGCCAGCATGTTGCGGTAGAGCATCGAGGTCGGCTTGGTGAAGCTCTCGTCCACGCTGAGCGCGGGCATCTCGAGCGGCAGGCCGCCCGCCATCTGCACGCCGCGCTTCACGTCCCTAGCGCGCTCGCGGAAGTGGCCGTGGCAGGAATTGATCTCGGACCATGTGTTGAGGATGCCGATGATCGGGCGGCCGCGGAACTCCTCCTCGGCGTAGCCCAGCTGCATCAGCCGCGAGCGGTGCCCGAAGCTGCGCAGGTCGTCGGGCGCGAACCACCGCGCGCTGCGCAGCCGGTCCGGCGGGATGCGTCCGTCGTTCGGCATGGAACCTCCCCTTCGCGTGGGCCGGCATGTATGCGCATCCGTTATCGCCCGTCAGTGCGGTTGGCGCCACCTTGATTGGCCGAAGAACGCTTCCTGAGGCTTGGCATTATCCACGGACTGCTCGCCGGCAGGCCGGCCGCCTCCTTCACCTCGGAAATTGGTGGCCGGGCGATTTCAGGCGCGGCTAAGGGTAGCTTACAGGCCGACGCGCGGCAGCGATCGGTGGCATGTCCTGATCCTCCCGCCGTCGCTCGACGCGCCGCTCCCAACCGATGTTGCGACTCCGCTTGCGGACCGACTGCGCGAGAGGACCGCCGAGCCTTCCGCCCGATCCGGTCCGGGACGCCCTGCACGAGCTCGCCGGCGCCCGGCGGGGCCGGGGTCGGCGACCGGATGCCCGCGAAGACCCGGCGAAGGGTCACGGGCACAGGCTGCTGCGGCGGATGACCGCGGCACGGCTCCGCCAGGCCGCGGCCGATATCGCCGCCGTCGACCGCGAGATCCGCGCCGTGCAACGATGAGATGGAGGCGGGCGACATGCCACCACCTGCCTTCAGTTCGGCGCGGCGCCCTGCCGAGCGGTGCCCTCCGGCGGCGGCGGACAGCCGTCGGGCGGGGCGCCGCCGTCGAAGACCGCCGCGCCGCAGCGGTTGATCTGGTGCCACATCCAGCCCTTGCCATCCGGCGCCACGGCCACGACCCGGTCGATCCCGTAGTGGATGTCGCCCACCCCCAGGTAGGCCGTCGCCCCGCCGTCCGACAGCGCGGCATCCAGCGCCCCGGCGTCGAAGCAGTCGAACCAGCCCGGCGCGACCAGCGGCTGCGCCCCCTCGTAGGGCGCGGCCCACGCCACCGCGTCCACCCGCTCGCCCAGGTCGAAGCAGGCGCGGAACCGGATGGGAGAGCTGTCGCTGTCGATGGCCTGGAAGAACTCCACCGGGATCTCGCGGACCTCGCCGGTCTCGCCGTCCGTCAGGACCACGCCGCCCGCCTCTTCGAGGCTGGGCTCCTCGTAGTAGGCGTAGACCTGCGCGTACCAGACGCCCGCGCCGACGGCGAGCGCCGAGACCAGCATCAGCAGGATCAGCAGCCGGCCGGTCACGCCGCGGCGCCCCCCGCCTCGGTCTGCACGAAGGCGTCGGCGCAGGCCTTGGCCAGCGCCCGGACCCGGCCGATATAGGCCTGCCGCTCGGTGACCGAGATCACGCCGCGCGCGTCCAGCAGGTTGAACAGATGGCTGGCCTTGATGCACTGGTCGTAGGCGGGGTGCGCCATGACGATCCGCCGCCCGGTGCGCGGATCCTCGGCGGGCGCGTCCAGCAGGCGCCGGCACTCGGCCTCGGCGTCCTCGAAGTGGCGCAGCAGCATCTCGACGCTCGCGGCGTCGAAGTTGTGGCGGGAATATTCCGCCTCGGTCTGGCGGAAGACGTCGCCGTACTTCAGCGCGATGGGCGCGGACGGGTCGTTGAACGGCATGTCCATCACGTGGTCGACGCCGAGGACGTACATCGCCAGCCGCTCCAGCCCGTAGGTCAGCTCGCCCGAGACAGGGGCGCAATCGTGGCCGCCGACCTGCTGGAAGTAGGTGAACTGGCTCACCTCCATCCCGTCGCACCAGACCTCCCAGCCGAGGCCCCAGGCGCCCAGCGTCGGGCTCTCCCAGTCGTCCTCGACGAAGCGGATATCGTGCAGCGCGGTGTCGATCCCGATGGCGCGGAGCGAGCCGAGATAGAGGTCCTGCAGGTCCGGCGGGCTGGGTTTGATGAGGACCTGGTACTGGTAGTAGTGCTGCAGCCGGTTCGGGTTCTCGCCGTAGCGGCCGTCCGTCGGTCGGCGCGAGGGCTGGACGTAGGCCGCGGCCCAGGCGTTCGGGCCGAGTGCGCGGAGGGTGGTCGCCGGGTGGAAGGTGCCGGCGCCGACCTCCATGTCGTAGGGCTGCAGGATCGCGCAGCCCTGCCCGGCCCAGTAGGTCTGGAGCCGCAGGATGATCTCCTGGAAGCTCTTCGGCGTGTCGGTCATCGAACGGGCCCTCCGGCGGCGGCTGGCCCGTGTCCTACGCGCCGGCCGTCAGGCGGTCAATCGACGGGTCCCACGGGACACGCTTGGCGGCGGAAGTTGCGAAATCACTTGCTTTTGCCATGCGCCCCGCCGCGGTTTCGCTAGATTCGCCGCCGATCGATCAATGACCGCCCCGGACGGGGCGAAGGGGAGTTTGCATGACGCGGGTCTGGTCCTGGGTGACGATGGTTCTCTGGCTGGCGCTCGCCGCGCCGGCGGCGATGGCGCAGAACGGGGTATGGGTGCAGATCGAGGCGCGCCCGACCCTGTCCGGCGCGCAGGAGCGGGTCCGCGCCTATGCCGGCGCCATCGAGAATGTCGTCGGCTACGCCCTCGCCTCGGGCTGGTACGCGGTCGCGCTCGGCCCCTACGCCGACGACGACGCGCGCGCGGTGCTGTCGCAGCTGCGCGGCGCCGGCTCTATCCCCTCGGACAGTTTCATCGTCGACGGCGGCAACTTCCGCCAGCAGTTCTGGCCGGTGGGAGTCGGCGCCCCGACCAGCCCGCAGCCGCTGCCCGGCGGCGTCTCGGCGAACGCCGACGCCACCGACGGCGACGACCCTGCCGCCCCGGCGGAGGGACAGACGGTGATCCTGCCGGTGGACGAGCCCGCGGCGCCGGAGCCGGAGCCCGAACCCGAGCCGGAACCCGACGAGACCGTCTACGAGGCGCAGCAGAGCGAGGCGCAGCTGAGCCGCGACGAGAAGATGCAGCTGCAGGTCGCCCTGCAATGGGCCGGCTTCTACGACTCCACCATCGACGGCCTGTTCGGCCGCGGCACCCGCACCGCGATGGGGGCCTGGCAGGCCGCGAACGGCTACGAGGCGACCGGCGTCCTGACGACGCGCCAGCGTGCGGCCCTGTTCGACGCCTACAATTCCGTCCTCGACGGGATGGGCCTGCGCCGGGTCACCGACCGGCGGGCCGGCATCGACATGATCCTGCCGATGGGCGTCGTCGACTTCGCCGCCTACGACTCGCCCTTTGCCCGCTACGAAGCCACGGGCGACCTGCCGGTCACCGTCCTTCTGATCTCGCAGCCCGGGGACCAGGACCGGCTCTACGGGCTGTACGAGATCATGCAGACGCTGGAGATCGTGCCGCCCGAGGGCGAGCGCCAGCGCGGTGCCTCGAGCTTCACGCTGGAAGGGCGCAACGGCCGGATCCATTCGTACACGGAGGCCAGCCTCGAGAACGGCGAGATCAAGGGCTTCACCCTCGTCTGGCCGGCGAACGACGAG
Organism: Wenxinia marina DSM 24838; assembly: GCF_000379485.1. Classification (GTDB taxonomy): domain Bacteria; phylum Pseudomonadota; class Alphaproteobacteria; order Rhodobacterales; family Rhodobacteraceae; genus Wenxinia; species Wenxinia marina. The sequence continues at coordinate 23,706 of NZ_KB902285.1, read as the reverse complement.
GAGCGGCGGACCCGCGTGCTGAACGAGATGCGGGCCAGCTTCCTGCGGATCGACGGCGTCCTCGACCCCGCGCTCGCCGCGGCGGGCGAGGAGCAGGCGGTGGACCTCGTCTCGGGCCTCGCGATCCGGCAGCCGATCCGCACCCGCTCGGGCGTGTTCATCGACGGCACCGGCCGGGTCCTGACGGTCGCGGGCGCGGTCGCCGGCTGCGGCGAGGTGACCATCGACGACGGCACCGAGGCGCGGGTGGCGCATCTCGACGAGGCGCTCGGCATCGCGGTGCTGCAGCCGGTGTCGCCGATGGCGCCGATCGGCGTCGCCCGGTTCCAGACCGGCGTGCCGCGGATCGGATCCGAGATCGCGGTCGCGGGCTATCCGTTCGGCGGCGTCATCGCGGCGCCCGCCGTGACCTTCGGCACGCTCGCCGACATCCGCGGCCTGAACGGCGAGGACGAGGTGAAGCGCCTCGACATCGCGATCAGCGAGGGCGACGCGGGCGGCCCGGTGTTCGACGGCTCGGGCGGGGTGCTGGGGGTGCTGCTGGAGGACGGGCCGGCGGGCGGCCCGGCGCTGCCGCAGGGCGTGCACTTCCTCGCCGACACCGACGCGCTGCTCGCCTCCATCGGCCGCGCCGGCCTGCAGGTCGAGGCGGTGGAGGGCGGCACCGCCGTCACCCGCGAGCGCCTCACCCGCCTCGGCGGCGAGGTCGCGACGCTGGTGAGCTGCTGGGAGTAGACGGGAGGGGGCGGCGGCGCTGGCCGCCCCTCGTCGCCTGAAGGTGAATCCCGAAACGGCGCGGGCCATCGGCCCGCCACATAGAACCACCCGCCCCGGACCTGATCCGGGGCCTCGATGGGCCGCGGCACCCTCGCCTCGCGGGGCCCCGGGTCAAGCCCGGGGCGCGACGTCCATGAGATCCACGGAGGGCAGGGTCTGGCCGCGGTCAGACGCTCCGACGCGGCGGTGGGAGCGGTTTCATGCCTCAGCGCTCGGACGACCCTGATCGTCTCGCAGGTCGACAGGAAGCGTCTGGCCGGGGGGCGGCCAGACGCTGCCCGGGCCGCTGGCGGGGCTGAGTCCGGACGGGACGATACAGCGACGACGCTGAAACGACGTCGGGACGCCTACCCCGCCCCTACCCCCGCCAGAACCGCGGCAGGAACAGCACGATCACCGCGATGATCTCCAGCCGGCCGGCGATCATGCCCGCCGACATCAGCCACTTCGCCGTCTCGGGGAAATCCGGGATCGCCCCCGTCGCGTCCACCTCGGCGCCGAAGGCCGGGCCGATGTTGAAGATCGCCGTCCACGCCCCCGTGATCGCCGACAGGTAGCTCAGACCGGTCAGCGACAGCGCGACCGTCAGCAGCCCCAGAGACAGGATGAACAGGGTGAACAGCAGGATCACGGAATCCAGCACCCCCTCCCCTACGGTCCGGCCCTCGTAGCGGATCGACACGACCCGGTGCGACGAGTGCAGCCGCTTGATCTGGGCGGCGATGGCGCGGAACAGGATCTGGTAGCGGAACACCTTGATCGAGCAGCCGGTGGACGAGGTGCAGCCGCCGATCGCGCCGACGCAGAAGAACACCACCAGCGGGAACGCCCCCCAGGCCGAGATGTCGCCGTCGCCGAAGCCGGTGCCCGACATGATCGACACGACGTTGAACAGCGAATTGCGGAACGTGTCCTCGCTGAGCTCGCCCAGCACCAGCGCCCGGTAGCCGATCACCAGCGCCGCGGCGATCGCGATCCACAGGATGTAGGCCCGGACCTGGCTGTCGCGGACCAGCGGCATCGGCTGGCCGGCGGTCAGCTGCATCAGCCGCACGAAGGGCAGGCTGGACAGGATCATGCCGATCGTGGCCACGTACTGCTCGGGCCCCGGCCAGGCGGCGAAGCTGGCGTCGGTGGTCGAGAAGCCCCCCGTCGCGACGGTGGTGAAGGCGTGCACCGCCGCCTCGAACGCGGTCATGCCGAGAACCCAGTAGGCGGCGAAGATCGCCCCCGTCAGCATCAGGTAGACGTTCAGCAGGGCCCAGCTGATGTCGAGGGCGCGGGGCAGGATCTTGCCCTGCGTGTCGAACCCCTCGGCCTGGAAGAACTGCATGCCGCCCACCCGCATGACCGGCAGGAACAGCAGCGCCACGATGATGATCCCGAGGCCGCCGAGCCATTGCAGGATGCCCCGCCACAGCAGGATCCCCGCGGGCAGCGTGTCGAGGCCGGTCAACACCGTGGTGCCGGTGGTGGTCACGCCCGACACGCTTTCGAAGAAGGCGTCGACCAGCGGCAGGTCCGGCCGTCCCAGCATGAAGGGCAGCGCGCCGAACAGCGGCAGGATGATCCAGGTGCCCGAGGTCAGCAGGAAGCTCTGCCGGATCGTCAGCCCCTGCCCCACCCCGTTGGACGAGGCGAGCGCGATCAGCGCGCCGCACAGGATGGTGATGACCGCGCTCTCGGCGAAGGCCGGCCAGTGGCCGTTGCCCGCGGCCAGGTCGGCTACCAGCGGGCCGAGCATGGCAAGGCCCAGCGCGCCGAGGAGAAGGCCGATGACGTATCCCACGGGGCGCAGGTCGAGCATGGGCGAGCCTTCGCCGCCGGCCCGCGCGGTGTCAAGCCGCGGGCAGAGCTCGCGAAACCGGTCCCTGCACCCGGTGTCGCGTCAGCCGACGTGGAACAGCGTGTGAAAGAGCTTGGGGTCCAGGCTGTCGGCCTCGAAGGTCGGCCCTTCGGTCAGGACGCTGACGGCGTCGTGGCTGTGCAGGCTCTCCTGATGGCTCGCGATGACGCGGAAGTCTCCGACGCGGGGGTCGGCCAGCAGCTCGGCGCAGAACAGGCGGGCGGCGTCCTCGACGAAGATCGGGTTCGCGGCGTTCAGCTCGGCGAAGGCCTGCTCGTCCTCGCGCTTGACCATCACCTGCGTCTCGGTCGGCACCGCCCGGCGGGCGAGGTCGACGAGATCCTCGAACCACAGGGTCGGGTGCCCCTCCGGCGCGACGACGGAAATCCGCGCCACCGAGCGCTGCGAGTGCGGCGTGGCGAGCTGGCCGCGGAACTGGCGCGCATGTTCGGAAAGTTCAAGAGAACAGGGGCACGTGGACGAATAGACGTAGTCGAGGTGGAAGATCTTCTTGCGCACCCCGCCCTTGTCCACCAGCTCCAGCGCGATGTCGTAGTACTGGAACCCCTCCAGCCCCGACCGCAGGGACCGCAGCTTCATCGGGAACGAGAACCGCATCTGGATCCGCGCGTCGAAGCTGGCATGGTCGGTCATGTAGTCGTCGAGCGCCCTCTCGATCACGTCGAACGAGAAGGTCTCGCCGGCGTAGCGGTAGAAGGACCGCATGATCCGGCTCATGTTGATGCCCTTGCGCCCGGCGTCGAGGCTGACGGTGCCCGTCACCGACGTCTCGAGCGTCAGGTCGCCGTCGTCGCGGGTGTGAAACCGGATCGGCAGCCGGAAGTTCGAGATGCCGACATGCTGGATCATCCGTTTCGCGCCGCGGATCAGACTGGTCGGTCCGTTCTGCAGATCGGGCATCGAGGCGCGATAGGCCTCGTCCACCTCGAACTCCTCGGGGTAGGCGCGGGCAAGGGCGGGATAGTTCGACACCTCCTGCCCCGGGATCAGCCGCGAGACGAGCGGGTCGAGCTGCGCGACCTCCTCGGGCGTCGAGGACGCGACCCAGTCGCGCAGGACGTTCAGCGCCCGCTCCGCGGCGGCCCGGTCCGGCGTCCGCTCTTTCGTCATCTGGTCCATGGCCTGCGCTCCCCGTGCGCGTCCCGATGCCCCTGATATGGGCGGTTTCGACAGGTTTTCCAACCGCGCCGCCCGTCAGGCCGCGGCGTAGCGCCGCACGAAGGCGCGCAGCATCGCCTCGGGCGCGGTGATGCGTTCGGCCAGCACGCGCGCGGTCAGCGCGTCGGCCTCGTCCGGCGGAAAGTAGCCGCGGTCGCGGTAGACGGCGATCCGGGTCGCGAAGCTGTTTCCGTCCGCCTCGGGGTGGAACTGCGTGGCATAGACGTTGCGGCCGGTCCGGATCACCTGGAACGGGCACGGGTCCGACGCGGCGAGATGGACGGCGCCCGGCGGCAGGGCCTGCACCGCCTCCTTGTGGCCGACGAGGGCGCGGAACGTGTCCGGCAGGTCTGCCATCAACGGGTCGGCCCGGCCCTCCTCCGTCAGGCGGCACTCCACGCCGCCGACGGGCTCGCCGTAGCGCGCCTTGGACACCTCGCCGCCGAGATGCGCGGCGAGGATGCCGAGGCCGTAGCAGCAGCCGAGGAACGGCACGTCGTCGCCCACGATCTGCGGCATCAGGCCGAGGATGTCGGCCTCGATCCGCGCCTCGACCGGGTCCTTGTCCTCGGGCGGGTCGCTGACGCAGCCCGGCCCGCCGCCGACGATCACGCCGGAATAGTCCGCCAGCGACAGCGGCGGCAGCGCGCCCTGGTCGAGCCGGACGCGGCGGGTTTGCGCGGGAGAAAGTCCGCCGCGGGCGAGGAAGGCGGAATACTCCTCGTCCGCCGCCTCGTCCTCAGGGCGGAGCTGCAGGATCAGGAACGGCCTCACGGCGCGTCGGCCCTGCCCCGCCTCACGCCTGCTCCAGCGCCTGCAGGATGTCCGCCTCGAGGTCGGCGGGGGATTCGAGGCCGACCGACAGGCGGATCAGCCCGGGCCCGATGCCGAGTTTCGCGCGCTGCTCCTCGCTGAGGCGCTGGTGGGTGGTCGTTGCGGGATGGGTCGCGATCGACTTGGCGTCGCCGAGGTTGTTCGAGATGACGATGATCTGCAGGGCGTTCAGCACCCGGAACGCCGCCTCCTTCGAGCCGACGTCGAACGACAGGACCGTCCCGCCCGACCCCGTCTGCTCCATCGCCAGCGCGTGCTGGCGGTGGGAGGACAGGCCGGGATAGATCACCGATCTCAGCTTGTCGTGGCCGGTCAGCCGCTCGGCCAGCCGCTGGGCCGCGGACGCCTGCGCGCGGACCCGCAGGTCCATCGTCTCCAGCCCCTTCAGCAGCAGCCACGCCGACATCGGCGACAGCGCCCCGCCGGTGTGCTTGAGGTAGGGTTCCACCGTCTTGCGGATGAACTCGCGGGTGCCGAGGATCACGCCGCCGAGGACCCGGCCCTGCCCGTCGATGTGCTTGGTCGCGGAATAGATGACGACGTCCGCGCCCTGGCTGATCGCACGGCTGTAGCTTGGCGTGGCGAAGACGTTGTCGACGATGACCGTGGCTCCGACCTCGTGCGCCAGATCCGACACCGCGCGGATGTCGATCACCTCCAGCGTGGGGTTCGACACGCTCTCGAAGAACACCGCCTTCGTCTCGGGGCGGATCGCGGCCATCCATTGCGCGATCTCGGTCCCGTCGACGAAGGTGATCTCGACCCCGAACCGGCGCAGCACGTCCTCGAGGATGTAGAGGCACGACCCGAACAGCGCGCGGGACGAGACGACATGGTCGCCCGCCTTCAGCATCGCCATCAGCGCGCCGTTGACGGCCGCCATGCCGGACGCGGTGGCGAAGGCGTCCTCCGCCCCTTCCAGCGCGGCCATCCGCTCCTCGAACATGCGGACCGTGGGGTTGCCGTAGCGGGCATAGATGAACTCGTCGTCGCCCGCCTTGGTGAACCGCTGCTCGGCCGCCTCGGCGGTGTCGTAAACGAACCCCTGGGTGAGGAAGATCGCCTCGCTGACCTCGCCGTACTGGCTGCGCCGGGTGCCCGCATGCACCGCCTTCGTCCGCCTGTCCCAGTTCGTCATCGTCGCCTCGCCGGCCATAAAAATACCCCGCAGCCGATAAGCGGTGCGGGGCGCAGTCGTCCTCCTCACCTCTTTAGCGGAATGTTTAACGTGGCCCGCAATCCGGCTGACAAATCGCCACGGCGCCGGGGATAGGCCCGGCGCGCCCCGGCGTCAAGCGTCGCCGCGCGCGGTGCCGCGCATGGCGATCCAGTGGACCGGGTGCAGCACGAGGCGCAGGAGGACGACGCCGCCCACCCAGATCGCCGGGTCGCCGATGGCGGAGAGCGCCAGCGAGGCCGCGAGCGCGATGCTCGCGGTCTGGGCGCGGACCGTGGCCCGGCGCCGCCGGGGCGGCAGTGCATGGTCCGCTTCGGCCAGCCGCACCTCGGTCAGGGCCCGGGCAAGGCGGATCGTGAGGTATGCCGTCAGCCCGTACATGACCAGGACCTCCGTCGGCGCCCCCAGGATGACCGCCCCGGCCAGGAGGACGAGCACCGCGATGGCGACCGCCTGCCCCGCCCCGTCCTGAGAGCGCACGATCGCCGGGATCCGCAGCCAGGCCTGCAGGGCCAGGGCCGCTCCGGCGGCCAGCAACAACGCGGACGGCTCGGCGATGCCTGCGGCGCCGGCGAGAGCGAAGACGAGGGACAGCGCCAGCGGCGCCGCAATGTCCCGCAGCCTCAGCGGCGGCACGCGGCGGACGCGGGTCCGCAACCGGAGGGAGAAATCAGACATGAAGTTTCAATCCCCGCGGTCCGGGGCGCAGATAAGGCGAGGATCGGGCGAACCAGAGGCGCACAACCGGAGCGGGCCGGTCAGGAGGCCGGCGGCTCGTCCTCGATCACGTACTTCTGCAGCGCGACGATCTGCACCCACAGGAACAGGAACAGGACAGCCGGAAAGGCGAAGGTCTCGAGCTTGACCCAGAGGTCCGTCGACTGCGTCCGCCAGATGACCTCGTTCGCCACCGCGAGGACGGCGAACATGGCCGTCAGGCGGCGGGTCAGGATCATCCACCCTTCCCGCTCCATCGGCAGCAGCTCTCCCATGACCCATTGCAGGTAGCTCCTGCCCTGCAGCAGGCCGATCCCGAGGAGGATGGCGAAGCAGCCGTAGACGATGGTCGTCTTCATCTTGAAGAACCGCTCGTCGTTGAACCACGCCGTCAGCGCGCCGAAGAAGATCACCATGAAGGCGGTGAAGACCTGCATCCGGCTGAGCCGCCGGGTCAGCGCCCAGAGGATCGCCATCGCCACCAGCAGGACCGGGACGAACAGCAGCGTGGCCACGATGAAGCCGGAATATTCGGTGCCGCCGATCGTGTAGGTGCCGTCGCGCAGCCGCAGGTAGGCGAGGAAGAACAGGATCGTGGGGCCCAACTCCAGCGCCTGCTTGAGGATCGGGTTGATCGGGCGTTCGGTCATGGTCTGCTCCCGCCTGCGTCGGCCGGCGCCCTGATCGCACGTCGCGCGCCGTTCTGGAAGGTCGGGCCGGTCACGTCGAGGACACAGGCGACGGCCTCGTCCGACCGCCGCACCTCGCGGAAGCCGAGACGGCGATGCAGGCGCAGCGACGCGGCGTTGCCCGTCCGGACGTGGCTGTGCAGGACGCGGACGCCCTCGGCGCGCAGCAGGTTCGCGACGGTGTCCCGCAACTCGCGAATGACCGGGGCGCTTCGGTGGCCCGGCGCGATCGCGAGGCCGCCGGCGAACCACGCGCCGGACTCCTCCAGCGGCCAGAGGTAGGCATAGGCGACGAGCGCGCCGCCCCGGCGCACCGCCGCGTGCCGCGACCGGGGCAGCGAGCGCTCCAGAGCTGCACGGTGGGCAGACGGGTCGAGAGGCGCGCCGGCCGGGGTGCGCAGCAGGCGCAGGTCGAGGTCCAGCACCTCCTCCACCTCCAGCCCGCCGGTCACCCGCCGAACTCGACGATCACCGCGCCCAGCGCGATCAGCCCCATGAAGGCCAGCCGCCGGGGCCCCACCGTCTCGCCCAGGACGAACCAGCCGATGAGGGCGGCGAAGATGGTCGAGGTCTCGCGCAGGACCGCCGCCTCGCCGACCTTGTCGAGGTAGGTCGCCAGCATCACGCCGCCGAAGCTGACCCAGGCGATGAAGGCGCCCGCGATGCCGCGGCCCATCAGGTTGCCCACGCCGTCCGGCGCCCCCGTGCGGCGGTAGCGCAGGTACGCGATCAGCGGGAAGTCGAGGGCGGTGACGAAGAAGAACCAGGCGAGGAAGGTGAACGGGTCGGGCGAGACGCGGATGCCGTAGGCGTCGTAGACGGTGTAGAGCGCGACCATCAGCCCGCCCGCGACCGCCCAGAAGAGGCCGATCACGAGGTTGCGGCGATCCAGCCGCTCCTGCGCGTAGTTCCGCGCGGCGAGCAGCATCATCCCCGCCGACAGGCAGAGGACGCCCAGCCACTGCAGCAGCGAGAAGTGCTCGTGGAAGATGACCGACGCGGCCAGCACGGTGACGAGAGGTCCGGTGCCGCGGATCACCGGGTAGACGACCGTGTATGCCGCCCGTTCGTAGGCGAGCGCGACTGTCAGCTTGTAGACGAAGTGGATGCCGAGCGCGCCGAGGAGGATCAGCGCCACCTCGCCGTTCAGCCAGGGCACCAGGAACAGCGCGACCGGGGCCGAGATCAGCGCCAGCCAGAAGTCGATGGAGCCGCGGATCAGCCAGGGGTCGTGCCGGCCCTTCTGCAGCGCGCCGAAGGCCGCGTGCGCGACCGCCGAGATCAGGGCAAGGATGGTCGCGGCGAGGGCGCCCTCGGGCGTGCCGGCGATGGCGGCGAGCCACTCGCTCATGCCGGAACCGGCGACGGTCGGCGCGGTTGACACGCAGATGTCATGCCACCCGAGGGAACATGTTCGAACGCATCTTCGAGGACCTCACCAGCTCCTTCTCCGCGGTGCCGCTGGGCACCGCATCGCTGCGCCTCTGCGCGGCCATCGCCCTCGGCGCCGTCATCGGGTTCGAGCGTGAGCGCAAGGAGAAGCCGGCGGGCCTGCGGACCCACATGCTGGTCGCGATGGCGGCCTGCCTGTTCGTGGTCGCGGGGATGGAGATCTCGGCGCTGGACTTCGGGGACGTGGACGACAAGCGGGTCGATCCGCTGCGCCTGATCGAGGCGGTGACGGCGGGGGTCGCGTTCCTCGCCGCGGGGCTGATCTTCACCAGCGGCGGCGAGGTGCGCAACGTGACGACCGGCGCCTCTCTGTGGCTGGCCGGCGCCATCGGTCTGGCCTGCGGCGCCGGGCAGGTGCCGCTCGCCGCGCTTGCCACGGTGATCACGGTCGTGGTCCTGTACCTGCTGGGACGGATCGAGCGGGCGACGGGCACCCACCCCAAGAACGACTAGGTCAGTTCGCACCGGCAGGCGTCCAGTCGAGGGCAGCTTGCCACGCGACGGGATCGCGCAGCATCGGCCCCGAAAAGGTCATCGCCTCGCCGAAGAGGTAGGTGCGGAACAGCGGCAGGATCGGCAGGCGCGGCGCCCGCTCGATCCGCGCGGTCAGCCGGCCCGCGCCATGCGCGGCGAGGAAGTCAGCCCAGGCCGCCTGTCCTCCGCCGTCGGTGATGCCCTCGGCGAGAGCCGGCACGCCGTTCGTCAATTGCGGGAACGGCGCGGGCAGATCCGAGGTCAGCTCTGCTTCCTCCAGCGTGACGCCGCTGAGCGACAGCTGCGCCTGGGTGGTGCTGGACAGGTCGATCCCCGACAACGTGCCGCGGAAATCGAAGAGGCCTCCGCCGGGCGGATACAGCGTCGCCATCTCGACGCGCACCGTGCCGGCCCGGGCGTCGTGAATCGCGATCAGGCGTGCGAACCACTGCCCCGGCCCGGCCGGAAGGGTCGCCCCCTTGAGGTCGAGCGTCGTCACGTCCCCGGTCGGGGCGAGGCGCCAGTCGGCGGCAAAGGTCGGATCCGGGTCGTCGATGGTGAGGAAACAGCGGCCACCGGCCTCCTCGATCAGGGGCGCGGGGGAGAGATCCTCATGCCAGCCGCCGAGGAAGACCTCGGCGAAGGCGGCGAACTCGGCGGTGCAGTCGGCGCGGGCCGGCGCGGCGAGCGCCAGCAGCACGGCGACGGCCGCTCTCACCCCTCCAGCCCCACCAGCGCGGCGGCGAATTCCTCGGGGTCGAAGGCGGCGAGGTCGTCGATCTGCTCGCCGACGCCGATGGCGTGGATCGGCAGGCCGAACCGGTCGGCCAGCGCGACGAGGACGCCGCCCTTGGCGGTGCCGTCGAGCTTGGTCATCACGAGGCCGGAGACGTCGGCAATCTTCTGGAAGATCTCCACTTGGGTGAGGGCGTTCTGGCCGGTCGTGGCGTCCAGCACCAGCAGGGTGTTGTGCGGCGCGTCCGGATCCTTCTTGCGGATCACGCGGACGATCTTGGCCAGCTCCTCCATCAGATCCGCGCGGTTCTGCAGCCGCCCGGCGGTGTCGATCATCAGCAGGTCCGCCCCCTCGCGCTTCGCCCGCTCCATCGCGTCGAAGGCGAGGGAGGCGGGGTCGGACCCTTCGGGCGCGGTCATCACCGGCACGCCGGCACGGTCGCCCCAGACCTGCAGCTGCTCCACCGCCGCGGCGCGGAACGTGTCGCCGGCGGCGATCACCACGCCCTTGCCGGCGGCCCGAAACTGGCTGGCGAGCTTGCCGATGGTGGTGGTCTTACCGCTGCCGTTGACGCCGACGACGAGGACGACCTGCGGCTTGGACGGATACAGCGGCAGCGGCCGGGCGACGGGCGCCATGATGCGCGCGACCTCGGCGGCGAGCGCCTCCTTGATCTCGCGCACCGACAAACGGCGGCCCATCCGCCCCTCGGCGAGGTTGGCGGTGACGCGCAGCGCGGTGTCGACGCCCATGTCGGCCTGGATCAGCAGGTCCTCCAGCTGCTCCAGCATCTCGTCGTCGAGGACGCGGCGGGCAACCGGCCCCTCGTCGCGGCGGAAGAGGCGCGAGAGGAAGCCGCCGCGGCGCGCCTCCTCGGGCTCCGGCTCCGGTTCGGGGATCGGCAGGGGAACGGGCTGCTGCTCGGCAGCAGGGCGGGGCGGTTCGGGAGCCGGGCGGGGCGGTTCGGGAGCCGGCCGCGGAGGGTCCGGCTCGCGGCGGGCCGGTTCCGGGGCGGGACGCGACGGCTCGGGCACGGCAGCCGGCGGCTCGGGCGCCATGCCCGGCGGCGTCGCGCCGGGGGTCGTCGGCGGGGGCGCGACGGGCGGCGCGTTCGGCTCTGGCGCCGGGGCGGGACGGTCCTGCGGGTCGCCCGCGTCGGCCGGCGCCGGGTCGGCGGGCGGCGGGACCCGGTCGGGGGCGGGAGGCGTGACGTCCCGGCGTTCCGGCGCCGGAGCGGGCGGCTCGCTGTCCGGCTTCGGCGCGGGCTCGGGAGCCGGCGGAGCGGGCTCCGCCCGCGGCGCCGCGTCGGCGACGGGCGCGTCGGCCTCCGCCGTCTCGCCGCCCTCCTCGACGATCGCCTCCAGCCCCTCGTCGAGCTTCGACGACGAGCGGAACATGCGGTCGCGGAGTTTCTTGAAGAAGGACATCGGGCCTCCGTTGCTGCCCCGTGACCTAGCCCCTGCCCGCCGCGATGAAAAGGCCGCCCGACAGCGACAGCGCCAGTCCCCACTGCGCCGAGACGTAGAGGATCCACACCGCGTAGGGCGTCCATCGCCGGGCCGGGTGGCCGGGCCGCAGCAGGAACAGTTCGGCCGCCAGGATCGCGTCGGACGCGACGAACAGCCCGGCGGACAGCGCCAGCCGCGGGTCCGCGGCGCGCAGCGCGGCGAAGCCCATCGCAACGATGATCGCGGCATAGACGACGACCGGCCCGCGCAGCGCGCCGGCCGCCCGCCACAGGCGCGCCGCCATGACGGCGGCCAGGGTGCAGAGGGCGACCGCCGCGGCGATCCGCCAGCCGGACAGGTCGGCAGCCGGCTGGCCCGCGAGCAGCGCGACGTACACGAGGTGCGCCAGAGCGAAGGCCGCGACGCCGGCGAGGAACGCCCTCTCCCCCGGTCGCGACAGCGCGAGATCGCCCGCAGCGCCGAGCGCCAGGGCGAGGGCCAGCAGCGCCGGTCCGCCGGATAGCGCCACCGCCCCCGCCAGCGTCGCGATCGCCACGGTCTTGACCGCGCTGCGCAGTGCCGACGTGCGCTCGACCGCTGCGAACGCCACGAGGTACCATGCCGCCGAGACCAGCCCGGCGCCGGCCGCCCAGAGCGCCATCGTGCCGCCTCCCTTTCGCCCCGGCGCCATGCTACCCGGGGCCGCATCCGTCGCCAGCCCGTCTGTCCCATGCCGCTCTTCGCCCTCGCCACGCTGCTGCCCGTGCCGCTGATCGCGGCCGGTGCGCTGTGGGGCGGCCTGTGGGCGGTCGCGGCGCTGGCGTCCATGACTCTGCTGATCGCGGGAGTCGATCTGCTGGCCGCCCGCGCGGCGCCGCACCAGCCGGACGACGACGGCTTCCCCGCCGGCACCGCGCTGGCGGTCACGCTGGGGATCGCGCACTTCGCGCTGCTGGGGCTGCTGGTCGCCCGACTGGGCGACGCGGGCGCAGCGAGCGCCCTGGCCACCTACGTCGCGGCGGGGCTGTATTTCGGGCAGGTCTCGAACTCCAACGCGCACGAGCTGATCCACAGGACGACGCGCGCCCTGCGCCGCCTCGGCGTCGCGATCTACGTATCGCTCCTCTTCGGGCACCACGCCTCGGCGCATCCGCTGGTGCATCACCGGTTCGTGGCGACGGCCCGCGACCCCAACTCCGCCCGCCTGGGCGAAGGATTCTGGCGCTACGCCCACCGCGCCTGGACCGGCTCGTTCCGCGCCGGACTGGCGGCAGAGCGGGAGCGGCTGGCGCGGGCCGGCCGGCCGCGGCGGGAGAACCCGTACCTCGTCTACCTCGGCGGTGCGGCCGCGACCTTGGTCGCGGCGGCGCTGCTCGGCGGCCCGCGCGGCGCCCTTGTGCTGCTGTCGCTCGCCGCCTTCGCGCAGCTGCAGCTGCTGCTGTCCGACTACGTCCAGCACTACGGCCTGCGCCGCCCCCTGCGCCCCGACGGCCGGCCCGAGCCGGTCGCCCCCGGCCATTCCTGGAACAGCCCGCACCCGGCCTCCTCCGCCCTGATGCTGAACGCGCCGCGCCATTCCGACCACCACGCCGCCCCGTCGCGCGCCTATCCGGGCCTGCGCCTGCCGCCCAGCGCGCCGATGCTGCCGCGCAGCCTGCCGGTGATGGCGTGCCTCGCGCTCTGGCCCCGCGCCTGGCGCCGGGTCATGGACCCGCGGGTCCGCGCGCTCGCGGGCGAGTGACTGGCGGCGCGGCGACCGCTCTGTCACTCTGCGCAGTATGACACGGTTCCTCATCCCGGCACTTCTCGCCGCGCTTGCCGCCCCCGCTGCCGCTCAGGACGCCATGTCCGCGGCCGAGTTCGAGGCCTACGTCACCGGCCGCACCCTGACCTACGGCACCGCCGAGGGGCCCTACGGCGTCGAGCGCTACCACGAAGGGCGGCGCGTCACCTGGGCCTTCGTCGGCGGCGAGTGCGAGGCGGGGGTCTGGGAGGAGCGAGAGCCGGGCATGATCTGCTTCTCCTACGAGACCCTCGAGCCGGATCAGTGCTGGCGGTTCTACGAGGAAGGCTCGGGGCTGCGGGCCGAGTTCGTGAACGACCCGGCGGTGAGTTACCTCTACGAGGTGACCGAGGACGAGCTGGCTCTGGTGTGTCCGGACTACGGGGTGTGAGGCGGCGCGTCGGCCGGGTGAACGCGGCCGACGGAAATCTCGACGCGACGGATGATGGCCGGCCCCGTAGGGTGGGTAAAACCAACCGACACGACCCCCATGGCGGGTTTCACCCACCCTACAGGAGCGTGCCCTGCCCCTCGTCCGGCTCTCCGCCCTTGCGGCGCGGCGCCGGGCCGCGGCCGACGGTCACGCGGCCGTCCCGGAACTGCAGCTCCAGCGCCGGCGCCCGCTCGGCCTCGGCCGCCCGGGTGACCACGGCGTCGCCGGCGCGCACCACGGCGAAGCCGCGGGCGAGCGTCGCCTCGTAGCCCAGCGTCTCGCGCAGGCGGTCGAGCGATTCCAGCCGCGCCCGCTCGCGCGCGATCTCCGTGGTCACCAGTGCGGGACGCAGGCGGGCGCCGAGGCCGTCCAGCCGCTCGGACAGCCGCGCGAGGCGGACCGCCATCGTCTCGGGCCGGAGCGCGTCGGTGCGCCGGGCCAGCCGCTCGCGCGCCCGCTCCACCTGCCGCGTCAGCGCCGCCCGGCCGCGGCCTTCCAGCTCGCCGACCACGCGCCTGTCGTGCCGCACCCGCGCGGACAGCGTCGCGGGCGACAGCGGCAGCCGCGCCAGCTCCATCGCCTTGCGGTGCGTCGCGGCGCGCAGCGCGCCGGGCAGCCGGTCGCCGAGATTGTCCAGCCGCTGCTGCGGACCGGCCAGCAGCGTCTCGGGGCGCGGCAGCGCCCGGCCGAGGTCGGTCAGCCGCTGCCGCCGCTGGGCGACCCCCTGCCCTGCCGCGTGGGCGAGGCGGGCGCCGAAGCTCTCGGTCGCCGCCATCAGGTCGAGACGCACCGGCACCGCCCGCTCGGCCGCGGCGGTGGGCGTGGGCGCGCGGTAATCGGCAGCGTGGTCGATCAGCGTCGTGTCGGTCTCGTGCCCGACGGCGGAGATCAGGGGGATCGCCGAGCCCGCCGCCGCCCGGACCACGATCTCCTCGTTGAAGCCCCAGAGGTCCTCCAGCGAGCCGCCGCCGCGGGCGACGATCAGCACGTCGGGCCGGGGCAGCGCGCCGCCGCGCGACAGGCGGTTGAAGCCCTCGATCGCCGCCGCCACCTGCTCGGCGCTGCCGCGGCCCTGCACCGCGACCGGCCAGACCAGCACTTTGCGGGGGAAGCGATCGCGCAGGCGGTGCAGGATGTCGCGGATCACCGCGCCGGTGGGGGAGGTGACGACGCCGATCACCTCGGGCAGGAACGGCAGCGGGCGCTTGCGGGCCGCGTCGAACAGCCCCTCGGTGGCGAGCTTCTTCCGCCGCTCCTCCAGCATCGCCATCAGCGCGCCGGCGCCGGCGGGGCGGATGTCCTCGACCACCAGCTGGTACTTGGACTGCGGGCCGAAGGTCGTCATCCGGCCGGTGGCGACGACCTCCATCCCCTCCTCGGGCAGGTGCCGCAGCCGCGCCGCCTGGCCCTTCCAGGTGACGGCGGCGAGGCAGGAGCGGTCGTCCTTGAGGTCGAAGTAGATGTGCCCGGTGCGCGGCCGGCTGACGCGGCCGACCTCGCCGCGGACCTTCACCCAGCCGAACTCGCTCTCCAGCGTGCGCTTCACCGCGCCGGAGATCTCCGAGACGGTGAACTCGTGGGCGTTGCCGCCTTCGCCCTCTCCGGGGCCAGGGGCGTCCTCGAAAAGGTCCATCGGGGCTTGTCCTCTGCTCGGCCTGCACCCTAGAACGGCGCCGCTTCGGGGGAAAGGCGGGCGGCCCATGAACATCCTCATCCTCGGCTCCGGCGGGCGCGAGCACGCGCTGGCCTGGGCGGTCACGCAGAATCCCAAATGCGACCGGCTGATCGTGGCGCCTGGCAACGCCGGCATCGCGGCCATCGCCGAGTGCGCCGACCTCGACATCCTCGACGGCGACGCGGTGGCGGAATTCTGCGCGGGCAACGCCGTCGACTTCGTCATCGTGGGACCGGAGGCGCCGCTCGCGGTGGGGATCGCCGACAAGCTCCGCTCCGCCGGGCTTTCCGTTTTCGGACCTTCGGCCGCCGCTGCGCGGCTGGAAGCGTCGAAATCCTTCACGAAAGCGATCTGCGACGCAGCCGGCGCGCCGACCGCCGCCTATGCCCGCTTCACCGAGCGGCAGGCCGCGCTCGACTACGTCTGCGCGGCGGGTGCGCCCATCGTGGTCAAGGCCGACGGCCTCGCCGCGGGCAAGGGCGTGGTGGTGGCCGAGACGCTTGCCGAGGCGGAGGCCGCGATCGAGGACATGTTCGGCGGGGAGTTCGGCGCGGCGGGCGCCGAGGTCGTGATCGAGGAGTTCATGACCGGCGAGGAGGCGAGCTTCTTCGTCCTCGTGGACGGCGAGACGGTGGTGCCCATCGGCACCGCGCAGGACCACAAGCGCGTTGGCGAGGGCGACACCGGTCCGAACACCGGCGGCATGGGCGCCTACTCCCCCGCGCCGGTGATGACGCCGCAGGTGGAGGCGCGCGCGCTGGACGAGATCGTCCGCCCGACGATGGCCGAGATGGCCCGGCGGGGAACGCCCTACCAGGGCGTCCTCTACGTCGGGCTGATGATTGCGGGCGGAGCGCCCCGGCTGGTGGAATACAACGTCCGCTTCGGCGACCCCGAGGCTCAGGTCCTGATGATGCGCCTCGGCGCGCAGGCGCTGGATCTGATGCAGGCCTGCGCCGAGGGGCGTCTGGCGGAGGCGCGGCCGTCCTTCGCCGACGATCATGCGCTGACTGTGGTGATGGCGGCGGAGGGCTATCCGGGGGCCTACCGAAAGGGCACGGAAATCGGGGGGCTGGAGGCCCTGCCCGAGACCTCGCTGCAGATGGTGTTCCACGCCGGGACCGCGCGGCAGGACGGTCGCCTGGTGGCGACCGGCGGGCGGGTGCTGAACGTCACCGCACGAGGCGCGACCCTGCGAGAGGCGCGGGACGCGGCCTACGCCATGGTCAACGCGATCGACTGGCCGGAGGGTTTCTGCCGGCGGGACATCGGGTGGCGGGCGCTGTAGGTGGGGTGGTGGCGCCGGGTCCAAGGGGAGCTTGTTCGGGGTTAGGCCTGGGCCGCTCTTGCGGGTCGAGGCCCCGGCTCAGGGCCGGGGCGGGTGTTCGTTCGGGGGCGTGGTCGTACGGAGCTTCACCCGTCCCGAGGCTTGACCCGGGACCCCGACGGCCGGGAGACAAGGGTAACGGCCGCGCAGACGACGCCCCGATTGGCAAAGACGCCCCGGCCGCCGGCTCAGGGCCGGGGCGGGTGTTCGTCTGGGGGCGTGGTCGTATGGAGCCTCACCCGTCCCGGGCTTGACCCGGGACCCCGATGGCCGGGAGACAAGACAAGGACGGGGAACGGCCGCGCAGACGACGCCCGGACCGGCAAGAACGCCCAGGCCGCCCCTGGACGTGAAGAAGCCGCCCCGAGGGGCGGCTTCCGAAACTCGGTCTGACCTCCCCGCTCAGGCCGCGGCGCGGCTGACCAGCACGCTGTCGATCTCCTTCGCCGCGGCGTCCTCGTCGTTGCCGGCGACGGCGGCGATCTCGCGGGTCAGTCGCTCCAGCGCGGCCTCGTAGAGCTGGCGCTCGGAGTAGGACTGCTCGCGCTGGTCGTCGGCGCGGTGCAGGTCGCGAACCACCTCGGCGATCGCGATCAGGTCGCCGGAGTTGATCTTCTGCTCGTACTCCTGCGCCCGGCGCGACCACATGGCCTTCTTGACCTTGGCCTTGCCCTTCAGCGTCTTCATCGCGTGGGCGACGACGTCGGGCGTGGACAGCGAGCGCAGGCCCGCCTCGGTCGCCTTGTGGGTCGGCACGCGCAGGGTCATCTTGTCTTTCTCGAACGAGATCACGAACAGCTCCAGTTCGAAGCCCGCGACCTCCTGCTTCTCGATGGACACGATCCTGCCCACGCCGTGGGCGGGGTAGACGACAAACTCGTCAGGTCGGAAATCGTTCTTCTTGGCTTTCGTCATGGCATCCTTCCCAGGACATCACGTCCGCACAGGGACAAAACGCCCGGCGGAGGATTTGGCTCCGTCGGGACGTGCAGGTCGAACTGGCCGGATCAGGTGTCGAATGGCAGCATCTGCAGAGGATATAGCACGAATCGGCCCGCTCCGGAAGGGGCGCCGGCTGACGCAGCGGAAATCTGCCCGCTTCTCAGGGTTTTAGCGAAGCGCCCGAGGCTTTCGCCCCGGCCGAATCGGTCAGCCGCCCTCGCCCGCCTTCTCGGAGAACAGCTCCATCTTGCCAGGCTTGCCGTCCATCTCCTCGGCATCGGGGAGCGGATCCTTCCGGGTCACGATGACCGGCCACATCTCGGCGTACTTGCGATTGAACTCGACCCACTTCTCCATGTCCGGCTCGGTGTCCGGGCGGATCGCGTCGGCCGGGCACTCGGGTTCGCACACGCCGCAGTCGATGCACTCGTCGGGATGGATCACCAGCATGTTCTCGCCCTCGTAGAAGCAATCCACGGGGCACACCTCGACGCAGTCGGTGTACTTGCAGGCGATGCAGCTGTCGTTGACGATGTAGGTCACGGGGGGAAGGTCCTGTCGTCCGGTCGCGGGCCTGACTAGCCCCCGCGGCGGGATCATTCAAGCGCCCGGCGCTTCACTTTCCGCAGGCGGCTCGAGGTCGACATACAGCGCCTGCGCCTCGGTTGCGGGCCCCCGGCGGGCGCCAAGATCCTCGACGCGGATCACCCGCACCCGGCCCGCCTGCGGGAAGGTCAGCACGTCGCCCGCGCCCACGGCGCGACCCGGCTTCTCGGTGCGCTGGCCGTTCACGCGGACCCGGCCGGCCGTGACGAGGGTGGCGGCGAGGCCGCGTGTCTTGAAGAAGCGCGCCTGCCACAGCCACTTGTCGAGGCGGATCGTCGGGCGTGGCCCGTCCATCACGCGCGCCACCGGACGGCGGAGGTTACTTCGTCTTGAAGCCGGCGAGTGCGGCGGCGAACGGGTTGTCGGGGTCGATGGGCTTGTCCCGCTTCTCGCGCGGTGGCGCGGCGGAGGCCACCTTGGGCTTGCCGCCGCGGTCCTCGCGGTCGCGCTTCGGCCCCTTGGGACGGCCCTTCTGCCCCTGCGGCTTGCCTCGGCGGCCCTCGGGTGCGCCGTCGCGGCCCTCGCGTCCGTCGCGGCGCCCCTCCTGCCGGCGTTCGCCGCCCCGCCGTTCCCCCCGGCCGCGACCAGCCCAGGTGAAGGTGTAGAAGGTCTCGGTCTCCGCCGGCGCTTCGTCTGCCATGGTGGTCCCGGGCGGGATCTCGGCCGGCATGTCGCCGGGGACCTCGACCGGAGCGGACGGGGGTGCCTCGGGCGGCTCCTCCACGGGGGTCTCCTGCGGGGTCGCCGGGGGCGTCTCGTCCGGCTGCGGCGGATGGAACGGCTCGGGCTCGGGCGGCGGGATGTCGGGGGTGCCGGGCTCGGGCGGGGTCTCGGGCACGTCCGGCTCGGTCGGCGTCGGGTCCGGCGCGGGCACGTCCGGGCCCGGCGGCTGGGTCGGTTCGGGCGGCAGGTCGGGGGTGCCGGGGTCCGGCGTTTCGGGCGGCGCGTCGGGGCCGGGCGGCGTCGGCTCGGGCGCCGGCACGTCGGGCGTGTCCGAGGCGCGAACCTTCGGTCGCTCGCCCTTCTCGGCGCGGTAGCCGAGGCCCTCCATCAGGCCGGCGAACTGCTCCAGCGTGAGGCCGGTGATCGACAGCATGTCGGCGCTCGCCTCGAAGCCGCCGCGGCTGTCCTTGTCGCGCAGCATGTCGGCGAGGCGCTCCAGCATGTCGATGCGGATCGCGCGGTCGCCCGCGGCGCGGTAGCCGGCCATCGCGAAATAGCCCGGCTCCGCTCCCTTGGCCGCCGGCACGGTGACGAGGCCGGGCGGCGGCGCCTCGGGGAACTCGTCGAGGCCCTTTGCGAGGCTCCACAGCACCAGCCGCAGCCGGGTCGGCGCGGGTTTCAGCAGCGCGGGCTGGAACACGGTGAACTGGCCGAACCGGATGCCGTGCTTGCGCAGGGCCCCGCGCGCCTCCTGATCGAGGGCGCGGACCTCGTCGGCGACGTCGCCGCGGGGAATCACGCCGAAGTTCTCGACCATGCGGAAGGCGAAGCCCTTGGCCGACCCGGCCAGCGTCGCGTCGTCGCGCAGCGCGATCAGCGACTCCATCGCCGCGGCGATCTTGCGGTCGATGAAGTGCTGCAGGCGGCGGCGCACCTTCTCGCGCACCTCGTCCGGCGCCTCGTCGTCGACGAACGGCTCCACCTGCGGCTTCAGCGGGACGGCGCCCTTGGTCAGCTTGCCGACAGCCGACTCGCCCCACATCAGGCCACCCTGCTCGGTGAAGTCGATCTCGGTATCGGGCGCATTGTAGAACCGGTCGGCCCGCAGCGTCAGGTGCGGCGCCAGCGCCTCGCGCGCGGCGCGCGCGACGGTCTTCGCCTCGTCGGGGCTCGCCGTCTTGTCGGCCCGGAAGCGGAAGCCCTCCAGCCGGCCGAGCAATTCGCCGTCGACCCTCACCTCGCCCTTGTCGTTCACCTCGGCCACCAGGCTCTCCTTCTGCTTCAGCCGCCGCGCGAGCACGCTGGTCCGCCGGTCCACGAACGCCTGCGTCAGCGCGGCGTGGAGCGCATCGGACAGTCGGTCTTCTACCGCGCGGGTCTCGTCCCGCCAACGTCTTTCCTCGGCCAGCCAGCCGGTCCGCTGCGCGACGTAGGTCCATGTGCGGATATACGCCAAACGCCGGGACAGCTGGTCGATGTTCCCGATGGGCCTGTCGATTCGCGAAACCTGCCCCGCGAACCACGCCTCGTCCACGTGCCCGCGGTCGTGCAGGTCGGCGAAGATCCGGGTGAGAAGGGCCGTGTGCTCGCCCCGGCTGATGCCGCGGAAATCGGGGATTCGGCAGACGTCCCAGAGAAGGCGCACCGCCGGCCCGTCCTTGGCGCGGGCGGCGACGAGCGGATCCTCGGCCAGCGTCTTCAGCGCCGACAGGTCGTCCGCCTCGCGCACGCGGGTGAGCCAGGGATTGTCCGTCCGCTCCTCGAGGCTCGCGATCAGGGCCTTGATGGAGCCAAAGCGGAGGTTCGCGTTACGCCACTGGAGCTTGGTCACCGGGCGGAAGGAATGGTTCTCGATGGCCGAAACCACCTCGTCCTCGAGGCCCCGCACCTCGCCGGTGATGCCGAAAGTGCCCGGCGACTGGTAGCGCCCGGCGCGGCCGGCGATCTGCGCCAGTTCGTCGGGGCCGAGGTGGCGCCAGCGCTGGCCGTCGAACTTCTCGATGGCGGAGAAGGCGACGTGGTCGATGTCGAGGTTGAGCCCCATGCCGATCGCGTCGGTGGCGACGAGGTAGTCCACCTCGCCCCGCTGGTACATCGCCACCTGCGCGTTCCGCGTCCGAGGAGACAGCGCACCCATCACGACGGCCGCGCCGCCCTTGGTGCGGCGGAGCAGCTCGGCGATGGCATACACGTTTTCGACCGAGAAGCCGACGATGGCCGACCTTTCGGGCATCCGGCTGAGCTTTTTCGAACCCGTGAAGGTCAGCGTCGAAAAGCGCTCGCGCTTCTGGAACTCCACCCCCGGCACCAGCGCCGCGATGGCGCCGCGCATCGTCTCGGACCCCATGAACAGCGTCTCGTGCCGGCCGCGGGCGTTCAAGAGCCGGTCGGTGAAGACGTGTCCGCGCTCGGCGTCGGCGCACAGCTGGATCTCGTCGACGGCGAGGAAGTCGGGGCCGATCCCCTCGGGCATCGCCTCCACGGTGGAGACCCAGTACTGCACCCGCGGCGGCACGATCCGCTCCTCCCCGGTGACGAGGGCGACGCAGGACGGGCCGCGGGCGGCGACGATGCGGTCGTAGACCTCGCGCGCGAGCAGGCGCAGCGGCAGGCCGATGACCCCGGTGCGGTAGCCCAGCATCCGCTCGATCGCGTAGTGCGTCTTGCCGGTGTTGGTGGGCCCGAGGACCGCGAGGACGCGTCCGGTATCGGCCATGCCTGGGGAATCCTCGATCGCTCGTCCGCAGAGATAACGTCGCCGCGCCCGAGCGCAACCTGCGGCCCCGTCAGTGGGTGCCGGTCAGAGCGTGCGGCCGCCCAGCATCAGCTCCAGCTGTTCGAGCGCGTCCGCGACGGTCTCGTCGGCCGGGTGCATCGCGTGGACCTGGCGCAGCACCTCCACCGCGTCCTCGGGGCGGTCCAGCTCCTGCAGGATGACGGCGAAGCCCTGCATCGCGCGGAAGTGGCGCGGGTTCAGGACCAGCGTCTGCCGCAGGTCGTCGAGGGCGGGGCCGATATGGCCGGTCATGTAGTAGGCCGTCGCGCGGCCGTGGTAGGCCTCGGCGAAGTCGGGGTCGTGGTCGATGGCGGCGGTGAAATGCTCGGCGGCCGTGGTCCAGTCGCCTGCGTCCAGCGCGTCCTGCCCGCGCTGCAGCAGCAGGTCGATCGCGGGCGACCCGCTCTTCGACCATTCGGCGAAGATCTGGCTCTCGATCCGGGCGTCCTGCCCCGGCTCGGCCTCGGCCAGCTGCTGCAGCAGCGCGTCCACGTCCGCCCCCTGTGCGGCGAGGGGTAGGGAATACCCGACTGCGAGCAGGAGGGACGCGACGGTAGATTTGAAGAGATGCCCTGGCGTACCCATAACGGCCTTGTAGCAGAGCGGGCCCGGTGCCGACCAGCACCGGGCCCATCACATGTGAGAAAGGACAAGGCATGAGCGCAGTGGTGGACGAGGCGGTGACCCAGCTGAACGCCAAGATGGCCGGCGAGGGGTTCGACGGCACGGCGAAGTTCGTGATCGACGGCGAAGGGACGGTCATGATCGACGAGAACGGCGCGCGGGCGGGCGACGCGCCGGCCGACGTGACGCTGACGGCCGACGCCGACACGTTCCGGGCGATCCTCGACGGCGACCAGAACCCGACCGCCGCCTTCATGCAGGGCAAGCTGAAGGTCGACGGCGACATGGGGATGGCGATGAAGCTGTCCTCGCTTCTCGGCTGACGTGCTGGACGTGACCGCCGCGACGGAGATGCGCGCGCCCCTCTTCGAGGACGTCGCCGACGCCCCCGAGGGCGGCGTCGCGGCGTGGGTCGCGACGATGGACGGCGTGACGATCCGGGTCGCGGCCTGGGGCCACGGTGCGCCGAAGGGAACGGTGCTGATCTTCCCCGGCCGCACCGAGTACGTCGAGAAGTACGGCGGCGTCGCGGGCGAACTCCTGGCCCGCGGCTACGCGTCGGCCGTGGTGGACTGGCGCGGCCAGGGCATCTCCGGCCGGGTGCACCGCCGCCCGGCGCACGGGCACGTGGCGGCGTTCCGCGACTACCAGGCGGACGTCGCCGCGCTGTTGCGGTTCGTCCGGGACGAGGGCCTGCCGCAGCCGCTGTACCTGCTCGCCCACTCGATGGGCGGCTGCATAGGGCTGCGCGCGTTGACCGGCGACCTGCCGGTGCGTGCGGCGGCCTTCTCGGCGCCGATGTGGGGCCTCAACCTCACGCCGTCGCGGCGCGGCGTGGCGTGGAGCCTGTCGACCCTGTCCCGCACGGTCGGCCTGTCCGGCGTCCTGACCCCCGGCCAGCTCCCCGAGAGCTACATCCTGAGCGTCGGGTTCGAAGAGAACGCCCTGACCACCCACCGCGAGAGCTTCCAGCAGCTGGTGCAGCAGCTGCGCGCCCATCCCGAGCTGGCGCTCGGCGGGCCAACGCTGCGCTGGCTGAACGAGGCGCTGCGCGAGATGCGGGGGCTGGCCGCGCGACCGTCGCCGCGGGTGCCGGTGGTGGCGTTCCTCGGCACCGAGGAAGCCATCGTCGATCCCGGCCGCATCCACCGCCGGATGGCCGACTGGCCCGGCGGCCGGCTGGAGATGATCGACGGCGCCCGGCACGAGGTCCTGATGGAAGGCCCCCGGACGCGCGGCCGGATCTTGGACGCGGCGGTGGAGCTGTTCGCGGCTCACGGCTGACGGGCAGCACGCCGCGCGGGCGTTTGCCGGCATATTCGATCCGCCCGACCGCCCCGCGCCGGGCTGGGGTCCAGCCCCGCCGCGGGAAGCCAGTGCGCCTGATCCCCACCCGCCCCGGCCCTGAGCCGGGGCCTCGCGGCGATCGGGCAAGTGCCCGGACGATCGAGGTCCCTGTCTAACGAAATCATGTCAATGTGCTGGTGGCGGACGGCATCCCGTGAGGTCCCAGGGCTTGGAGCCCGCGAGCCGGCGCGGGAGCCGTCC
>NZ_KB902284.1 GCF_000379485.1 Wenxinia marina DSM 24838 | reverse complement strand
GGGCCGGTCTGCGGATGATGCACGTCGATCCACCGCTTCGAAACGTCGACGCCGATGCACTCTTCTGTCATGATCTTCTCCTGTCCCTGTCGGTGCGGGGTCTGGTCACGCAGCCCCAAGCAACTGTTCAGGTTGACGATCCAAAGGCGGACGGCTCCCGCGCCGGCTCGCGGGCTCCAAGCCCTGGGACCTCACGGGATGCCGTCCGCCACCAGCACATTGACATGATTTCGTTAGACAGGGACCTCGATCCACCGGGTGGCCGCTCCTTCCGCGCGAGGCCCCGGCTCAGGGCCGGGGCTGGTAGGCCAGAGCGGAAGCCGGATCGCTGGAAGGCCGGTTCCGACCAAGGCGACCCGGACAACTTTCTCTGGCCCCAGCGTCACTTGCGGGGCAGGCTGGCGCCGTCCCGCCAAGGAGCCGCCGATGCCGTCGACCCGCACCTCACCGTCTTTCCCGGATGCCGAATACTGGGACCGGATCGAGAAGACCCGCGCCGCGATGGAGGCGGCGGGGATCGAGGTGCTGGTCGTCAGCGATCCGTCCAACATGGCGTGGCTCACCGGCTACGACGGCTGGTCCTTCTACGTTCATCAGGCCGCCATCCTGGGGATGGAGGGCGAGCCGCTCTGGTGGGGCCGTTTCATGGACGTGGCCGGCGCGCTGCGGACCGTGTTCATGGAGGAGGACGCCTGTCACGGCTACGAGGACGGCTACGTCCAGAACCCCGAGCGGCACCCGATGGAGGACCTCGCCCGGCTCCTCGATGCCTATGGCCACGGGGCGGCGCGGATCGGCGTCGAGATGGACAATTACTATTTCAGCGCCAAAGCTTACGGGACGCTTCGCACGTTCCTCCCGAACGCGACCTTCACCGATGCGACCGGCCTGGCCAACTGGCAGCGCGCCATCAAGTCGAGCCAAGAGATCGTCTACATGCGCCGCGCCGCCGCCATCGTGGAGGCGATGCACGCTCGTATCGCCGAGGTGGCCGAGCCGGGAATGCCCAAGCACAAGCTGGTGGCCGAGATCTACCACCAGGGGATCAGCGGCACCGGCGGGCACTGGGGCGACTATCCGGCGATCGTCCCGATGGCGCCATCGGGCCTCGACGCGACCGCGCCGCACCTGACATGGGACGACACGCCGCTGCGCACCGGTGAGACGACGTTCTTCGAGATTGCCGGCGCGCACCGCCGCTACCATTGCCCGCAGTCGCGCACGCTGTTCTTCGGCCGGCCGCCGCAGAAGTTCCTTGACGCCGCGACGGCGGTGGAGGAGGCGACGGTGGCGGCCCTGAACAAGGCGATGCCGGGCAACCGCTGCGAGGAGATCGCGAACGCCTTCAACGCCGCGCTGCAGGCCCGCGGCTTCACCAAGGAAAGCCGCTGCGGCTATTCCATCGGCCTCAGCTATCCGCCGGACTGGGGCGAGCGCACGATGAGCTTTCGCGCCGGCGACCGGACGGTGCTGCAGCCGGGCATGGCGTTCCACTTCATGCCGGCGCTCTGGCTGGACGACGGGGGGATCGAGATCACGGAGCCGATCCTGATCACGGACAAGGGGCACGAGCGGTTCTGCGCGACGCCCGGCGGGCTGCTGGTCAAGTAGCGAACTTGGATCGCATAATCAGTATTATGTAAACACAGCATCCTGCCGGCTCGAGCTGCGCGATATATTTTGACCAGTCAGTTAAAACTGGTAAACCACGCCTATTCTTGACCCTCCGTCACTCAAACGGGCGATCCATGTCCGATATCGTTACGCACCTCGCCGCGGTCACGGCCGCGGTTTCCGACGAGGAATTATGGCGGCTGCACTGCGAGCGCATGGCCGCCTACGGCTTCGACCGGCTGATCTACGGCTTCACCCGATACCGTTCAGGCCAGAGCCTCGGCGATCCGCAGGATTGGGTCGTGCTGACGAACCACGGCACCGAGTACATGGACGCCTTCGTCGGCGACGGCCTGTACTTCCATGCGCCGATGCTCCGCTGGGCGGTCGAGAATGACGGCGCCTGTTCCTGGAGCTGGCTGCAGGAAATGGCACGGACCGACGGGTTGACCAAGGGCGAGCTGAAGGTCATCGACTTCAATCGCCGCATGGGCGTGACCGCGGGCTACACGATCAGCTTCCGTTCATTGTCGGATCGTACCAAGGGCGCCGTCGCGCTGACCGCGCGGCCGGGGCTCGGCCAGGACGCGGTCGATGCGCTGTGGGCGGAGCATGGCGACGAGATCGTCATGCTGAACAACGTGCTGCACCTCAAGATCCATACCCTGCCCTATTCCGGCGCCCGCAAGCTCACCCAGCGCCAGCGCGAGGTGCTGCAATGGGTCGGCGACGGCAAGACGACCCAGGACATCGCGACGATCCTCGGGCTGACCGCGGCCACGGTGGAGAAGCACCTGCGTCTCGCGCGCGAGGCGCTGGACGTCGAGACGACGGCGCAGGCGGTGCTCAAGGCGGCGTTCTACAACCAGATGTTCGTCATCAACCAGTAACCCGGCCCCCGACGACAGAACCTGTCGTCTGACGCCGCGGCGCGAGTCAGGAAATTCCGACCCGAGGGTTGGGTTTCCCTTACTGGCGGCAGGGTCGATGGGCTGCCAGATTAGTCGTGTTCCGTGAGTGGTGGCCTAAGGCCATGGAACAGCGGGCCGCACAATCCCTGCGATTTCAGGGCTCTGCGGTCCGCACTTTGACCCCGCCGGTTGTCCCCCGGCGGTAACTGGGACGGGCGTTCCGCCCTGTCGTCCGGTTGATCGAGCAGTGGCATCCCTGTCCCCATGGCGGATGCCGGCCCCCGGCGGTGTCGTCCCCCGCGCCCTTCTCCCTGGCGCTGCGGGAGGCACCGCCGGCCCATTTCCAGCAGCCCGGCTCCGCCACCGCGAGGACGCGCCCCGGGGCCTGACCCGAGGCCGCGATCCTGGCGCATGATCTCGGCCGGGCCCCGGCTCAAGGCCGGGGCGGGTCGCAAGAGGTTGCGGGAAAAGGAAAACGGGCCGCCGGTTTCCCGGCGGCCCGTCGAACCTGCGTCCGGAGTGACGTCTCAGGCCTTGCCGACCTTCGCGACCTCGGCGGCGAAGTCCTCTTCGACCTTCTCGATCCCCTCGCCCACGACCAGTCGGACAAATCCGGTGATCGTGGCGCCGGCATCGGCCGCCGCCTGGGCAACGGTGACGTCGGGGTTGATGACAAAGGCCTGGCCCATCAGCGTCGACTCGGCCATGAACTTCTTCATCCGGCCCTCGATCATCTTCTCGATGACCGCTTCCGGCTTGCCGCTCTCGCGGGCGATGTCCATCTGGACCTGCTTCTCCTTCTCGACCAGCGCCGGGTCGAGGTCGCCCTCGCCGAGAGCGGACGGGCTGGCCGCCGCGATGTGCATCGCGACCTGCTTGCCGAAGCTGGCGTCGCCGCCGGTCATCGCGACCAGCACGCCGATCTTGCCCATGCCCTCGGCCGCGGCGTTATGGACGTAGGTCACGACCTGCTCGCCCTCGATCGCGGCCATCCGGCGCAGGGTCATGTTCTCGCCGATCTTGGCGATGGCGTCGGTGATCAGCGTCTCTGCCGGCTTGCCGTCGACTTCGGTGGTCTTCAGCTGCTCGAGCGAGTGCGCGTCCAGCGCAGCGGTCGCGATCCTGGACACCAGCGCCTGGAACTCGGCGTTGCGCGAGACGAAGTCGGTCTCGGAGTTCACCTCGACCGCGACGCCGCGGCCGTCACGCACGGCGACGGCGACGAGGCCCTCGGCCGCGGTGCGGCCCGATTTCTTGGCGGCCTTGGCAAGGCCCTTGGTGCGCAGCCAGTCGACCGCGGCGTCCATGTCGCCGTCGGTCTCGGTCAGCGCCTTCTTGGCGTCCATCATGCCGGCGCCGGTCTGCTCGCGCAGCTCTTTCACCATGCTCGCGGTGATCGCCATCTTGTGTGCTCCTTGTCGAATTCGGGCAGGGTTCGGGCCGGAAGGATGTACCGGCCCGATGGCATGTCGGTGACGAAAGCGCCGTCAGGCGTTTTCGTCCTTCATGTTGACAGGCGCGTCCTCGGGAATCGTCGTGGTCGCGTGGCCGGTCTCGACGCCGGTGGAGCCTTCGCGGCTCGCCGCCGCACGCTCGCCGGCGAGCGTGTCCTCGGCGAGTTGGTCCATCGCGCCCATGTCGACGCCGGCGGCGCCGAGCTGCGCGCTCATCCCGTCGAGGGCGGCGCGGGCGACGAGGTCGCAATACATGGCGATGGCGCGCGCGGCGTCATCGTTGCCGGGGATGATGTAGTCCACGCCGTCGGGCGAGCAGTTGGTGTCGACCACGGCCACGACCGGGATGCCCAGCTTCTTGGCTTCCTTGATGGCGAGGTCTTCCTTGTTCACGTCGATGACGAACAGAAGATCCGGCACGCCGCCCATCTCGCGGATGCCGCCGAGCGAGGCGGTCAGCTTGCCCTGCTCGCGCTCCATCCCGAGGCGTTCCTTCTTGGTGAGGCCCTCGAAGCCCTGCTCGGACGCCTCGTCGATGGACCGCAGGCGGTTGATCGACTGCGAGACGGTCTGCCAGTTGGTCAGCGTGCCGCCGAGCCAGCGGTGGTTCATGTAGTACTGGGCGCACTTCTCGGCGGCCTCGGCGATCGGCCGCTGGGCCTGCCGCTTGGTGCCGACGAAGAGGATCCGGCCGCCGCGGGCGACGGTGTCGCGGATCACCTGCAGCGCCTGGTCCAGCAGCGGGACGGTCTGCGTCAGGTCGAAGATGTGGATGCCGTTGCGCGCGCCATAGATGTACTCGCCCATGCGAGGGTTCCAGCGCTGCGTCTGGTGGCCGAAGTGAACGCCGGCTTCGAGCAGCTGGCGCATGGAGAACTCGGGAAGAGCCATGCCTTTTTCCTTTCCGGTTTCAGCCCTTGGACGGAGGATGAGGGTCGCCCCAACCGGTGGACCGCCGGGGATGTCTCCCCCGAAGGCCCGCCTCCGCCTGTGAAGTGCCGCTGCCCTTACAGGGTGCCGCGCCCGATGGCAAGCGCCCTGCCCCGCGCGTCGGATGCGGGCCGCCTCGGGACCGGCGAAGCCCGATCCCGATGTTGCCCGCGGGCTGCTGTCCTTACAGCAGCGTCCGCTCGATCACCCAGTACGCCCCGATCACCGCGATCGCCGCCGAGGCCGGGACCGCGACGATCCGGCGGTAGGCGTCCAGCTGGTCGCGGTTCTTCACCGAGATCCAGCACAGGACCGAAAGCGCCGCGATGGCGATGCCGAAATAGAGCGGCGGCACCTCGGGGTTGCTGACCGCCATCCAGAGGAACGCCGCCCCGATCGCGATGCCCGGCAGCAGGATGTAGAGGTCCTTGGCGAAGCGTACCTCGTCGCGGCCTTCGTCGATCCGCACCGCCTCGCGCACGATCAGGAACGCGACGAGGATGACGAAGAGCTGCCCCAGCTCCACCCCGATGTTGAACCCGATCAGCGCCGGCAAGAAGGCGTTCGACGGCAGGCCGAACTGGCTGAGCACGCTGGCGAAGCCGAGGCCGTGCAGCAGGCCGAACAGGAACACCACCAGCGGCCGCCAGACCGACAGGCCGCGCGACCAGATGTTCTCGAGCGCGACGAAGACGATGGAGGCGGCGATGATCGGCTCCACCACGTAGGCCGGGATGGAGACGTAGCCGAGCGAGGACAGCGCCAGCGTGATCGTGTGCGCCACGGTGAAGGCCGAGACCTGCCAGAGCAGCGGGCCGAGGCGCGTCGACAGGAAGAACAGCCCGAGCACGAAGAGGATGTGGTCGAGGCCGAGGGGCACGATGTGGTCGAAGCCGACGGGAATGTAGGCGACGAACGTCTCCCACGGGCCAAGCTGGTTGCCGCCGCCGAGGGCGATCGGCGCAGAGGTCTCGCCGGCCTCCAGCAGGCCGTCGTAGGGTTCCTCCACGCCCTGCTGGCGGATCACCAGCGCGCCCAGCCGGCGGTCCCAGCCGACCGTCACCGCGTCCGCCCCGGGCGGCAGCGCCGCGCGGAAGGAGATGGTCGTCGGCCGCAGGACGGAGACGTCGCCGACCTCGCCCGCCGCGACGCCGGTCAGCTCCAGCGGCAGGTCCTCGCCGCCCGCGCGGACGTGGATGTCGCCCGCAAGGTCCTGCCACGCCGCCCGGGTCCGCGCCTCCAGCTCGTCCGCCGGCAGGGCCCGCAGCTCGTCGTAGGTCGCGGCCTCGGGCGCGGCATTGGTGTCCTCGACCGCCGACAGGTCGATGCCGGCGAGGATACCCTCGGCGTTCACCTCCACGTCGAAGACGAGGCCGTCCTCCGTCAGCTCCATGTCCGCGATCGCGGGCAGCACCTCGTGAGCCCGCGCGGCCACGGCGAGGCTTGACAGTGCGAGCGCCAGCCACAGGCTTGCGGCCAACCGGAGTGTCTTCATGAATTACTTTCCCGCTTCCGTGCCGACGATCATGCCGGTGCTGATGGTGCTCGCCACGCAAGGCGCGGCCCACGAATACTGGCTGCAGCCGCAGGCCTACCAGGTTCCGGCCGACGGTATGCTGACCGCCGACATTGTCAACGGACAGGAGTTCGACGGCACCCGCCTGCCCTACCTGCCGCCCCGCTTCTCCCGGTTCGAGGTGCGGCAGGGCGACACCGCGGCGCCGGTCGAGATGCGGATCGGCGACCGCCCGGCGATGGACGTCCCGGCCCTCGGACCCGGCCTCAACGTGGTCGTGCACGAGGCGGTGCCGCAGCCCCTGACCTACGACGGCTGGGACGCCTTCCTGCGGTTCGTCGCCCACAAGGACCTGCTGGGCGGGACCGAGGCCGTGACGGCGCTGCAGGCCGAGCGGGGGCTGAGCCGGGAGGACGTCACCGAGCTCTACTCGCGCCACGTCAAGACGCTGATCGCCGTCGGCGACGGCGCCGGCCGGGATGTGCGCGTCGGCATGGAGACAGAGTTGGTCGCGCTGGAGAATCCCTACACGGACGACCTCTCCGACGGCCTCGACGTGCAGCTCTTCTACCGGGACGCCCCCCGGGCCGACGCGCAGATCGAGGTGTTCGACCGCGCTCTCGGAGCCGAGGAGGTCGCCATCTCCTACATCCGCACCGACGCGGAAGGCGTCGCCACGGTCCCCGTCGAGGCGGGGCACGAATACATGCTGGACAGCGTCGTCCTGCGGGTGCCCGAGGGCGACGTCGGCCAGATGTGGGACTCGCTCTGGGCCAACCTGACGTTCGCCGTGCCCGCCGATTGACCCTGCCCTCGCGCCGGGGCAACACCGGCGGCATGACAGACCGCCCCGTCGTCCTGTGCATCGGCGCCGTCCTCTGGGACGTGATCGGCCGCACGCCGCTGCACCTCCGCCTCGGCTCGGACGTGCCGGGCCGGATCGTGCGCCTGCCGGGCGGCGTCGCGATGAACATCGCGATGACGCTGGCCCGGTTCGGCCTGCGGCCGGAACTATTGACCGTCGTCGGCCGCGACCCCGAGGGGGAGGAGCTGCTCGCCCGCGCCGCCGCCCTGGGCTGCGGCACCGACTTCGCCTATCGCTCCGAGGATCTGCCGACCGACCGCTACATGGCGATCGAGGGCGCGGGCGGCCTCGTCGCCGCCATCGCCGATGCCCATTCGCTGGAGCAGGCGGGCGGGCGCATCCTCGCGCCGCTGTCGGACGGGCGGCTTGCGACCGAGGCGGCGCCCTGGGCCGGCCCCGTCGCCCTGGACGGCAACCTGACCGAGCAGCTGCTGGCCGAAATTGCCGCCTCGCCGCTCTTCGCCGCCGCGGATCTGCGCGTCGCGCCCGCCAGCCCCGGCAAGGCCGAGCGCCTGCTCGCCCTCCTCGGCCATCCCCGGGCCACGCTCTACGTCAACCTCGAGGAGGCGGGGCTGCTGTGCCACGACCGGTTCGAGGACGCCGCCACCGCCGCCCGCGCGCTGGTGGAGCGCGGCGCCGCCCGCGCCCTCGTCACCGACGGCGGGCGCACCGCGTCAGAAGCGACGGCCGACCGCTGCCTCACCGCCCACCCGCCCGAGGTGCTCGTGACCCGCGTCACCGGCGCGGGCGACACCTTCATGGCGGCCCACGTCGCCAGCGAACTCGCTGGCCGCGCGCCGCAGGAGGCGCTGGAGCGCGCCCTGACCGCCGCCGCCGCCTACGTCTCGGGAGACACGCCGACATGAGTATCCTGCCCCCCACCCTGCCCCTCGCCTTCTCGCCCGAGGTCGCCGACGCCCGCGCCGACGGCCGCCCTCTCGTCGCGCTGGAGACCACCATCGTCACCCACGGCATGCCGTCGCCGCAGAACGTGGAGACGGCTCAGGCGGTCGAGGCCGACATCCGCGCCGCCGGAGCCGTGCCAGCGACCATCGCGGTGATGGACGGCACGCTCCACATCGGCCTGACGGAGGACGAGCTGCACCGCCTCGCCGAGGCCCGGGACGTCGCCAAGCTCTCCCGCGCCGACCTGGCCGCCTGCCTCGCCAGGCGCGGCACCGGCTCCACCACCGTCGCCGCCACGATGATCGCCGCCCGCGCCGCCGGCATCGCCGTCTTCGCCACCGGCGGCATCGGCGGCGTGCACCGCGGCTGGGAGACGACGCTCGACATCTCGGCCGACCTGCAGGAGCTGGCGCAGACGCCGGTGACGGTCGTCGCCGCCGGCGCCAAGGCGATCCTGGACCTGCCCGCCACCTTCGAGGTGCTGGAGACGCTGGGCGTGCCCGTCATCGCCTACGGCCAGGACGAGATGCCGGCCTTCTGGTCCCGCGCCTCCGGCCTGCCCGCGCCCCTGCGGATGGACAGCGCCGCCGAGATCGCGGCCGCCCACGCGATGCGCACTGCACTCGGCCTGCCCGGCGGCCAGCTGGTCGCCAACCCCATCGACCCGGCAGACGAGATCCCGCGGGACGAGATGCTGCCGGTGATCGAGTCGGCGCTGGCCGAGGCGAGCGCGCAGGGCATCTCGGCCAAGGCGGTCACGCCGTTCCTGCTCGACCGCATCTTCCACCTGACCGACGGGCGTTCGCTGACCGCGAACATCGCGCTGGTGCGCTCGAACGCGCGGCTCGCCGCCGCCATCGCCGCGGAATTGGGCACCGGCGGGCGCGCGCCGACCTGACCCCGCGCGGGACGTTGTGGATCGCTCGGCCGGACCCTACATTCGAGGGGTCAGCCGCCGCCCCCGGACAGTTCCATCGTGACCCGCCCCGACGAGCCCCTTCCTCCGTCGCCGCGCCGCCGGCGGTTCCGGCTGCTGCCCGTCCGACTGATCGGAGCCCTGCGCAACAACTTCTTCGCCGGCGTGGTGGTCATCGCGCCAATCGGCCTCACGGTCTGGCTGATCTGGACGCTCGTCGGCTGGGTCGACGGCTTCGTCATGCCGTTCGTGCCGTCCGCCTACCACCCCGACGCGCTGATCAACCGCGCCCTCGGCCGCCCCCGGGAAGAGTGGTTCGAGATCGACATCCGCGG
This sequence comes from Wenxinia marina DSM 24838, assembly GCF_000379485.1. Lineage (GTDB taxonomy): Bacteria > Pseudomonadota > Alphaproteobacteria > Rhodobacterales > Rhodobacteraceae > Wenxinia > Wenxinia marina. The sequence goes on along the minus strand of NZ_KB902284.1, from coordinate 92,868 downwards.
CGTCGGCGTCGTCCTGTTCCTGATCTTCACCGTGATCATCGGCTGGATGGCCAAGGGCCTCTTCGGCCGCAGCCTGCTGCGCTACGGCGAGAGCATCGTCGGCCGGATGCCGGTGGTCCGGTCGATCTACAACGGCGTCAAGCAGATCGCCGAGACGGTCTTCGCCCAGCAGGAGACGAGCTTCGACAAGGCCTGTCTCGTCGAGTACCCGCGTCAGGGCATGTGGGCGATCGCCTTCATCTCCACCGCTGCCAAGGGCGAGGTGAAGCGCCAGGTGAACGCGCCGGACCTTCTGACCGTGTTCCTGCCGACGACCCCGAATCCGACCTCGGGCTTCCTGCTCTTCGTGCCGAAGTCAGAGGTGCTGATACTGGACATGTCCGTCGAGGACGCCGCCAAGCTCGTGATCTCTGCCGGCCTCGTCTACCCGCAGGATCGCGGCGCCCTGCCGGCCGAGGGTGCCATTCCGCTCCCGACCCGCGGCCGCGCCTGACGCAAGGCCGTCACAAGGAAAACGCGGCCGCGCCGGAGGGCGGGCCGCGTCTGATCCGATCCGCGGCGCCCCGGCCGGAGCCGGGGCCACGCGTTCAGCACTGCGGGTTGGTGACGTTGTTGCCCGGGCCCGCGCCAGTGTCGATCACGGCGGTCGCGCCCGCGCCGGTGTTCACGATCTCGCCCGTCGGCTCGTCCGACCGATCGCACAGCTGGTCGGTGACGCCGGCGCCGGCGACGGCGGTCGGATCGCCCACATAGGGGCCGGGCGCCGGGCTCATGCCCTCGCAGGCGGCCAGGGCGAGGATGGAGGCGACGGGGATGATGCGCAGGAGGGTCATGAGAGGTCCTTCAATCTTCTGTGTCTGAAGATCAAAGGGACCCAACATCGCGAAGGTTCCATGTTTTTCTGACTCGGCGTCAGCCGAGGGCGTAGCCCGCTCCGCGGACCGTCCGCACCGGATCGCCGTCGCCATGCACCGTCAGCGCCTTGCGCAGCCGGCCGACATGGACGTCCACCGTCCGGCTGTCGACATAGATATCGCGGCCCCACACCCGGTCGAGCAACTGCTCGCGGCTCCACACCCGGCCCGGCCGTTCCATGAAGGTGGACAGGAGCCGGAACTCGGTCGGGCCGACCTTGATCTCGCGCGTCCCGCGCCGCACCCGGTGCGTCTCGGCGTCGAGCGTGATGTCTTCGTAGGTCAGAACCTCGCCCACCGCCGCGGGACGAGAACGGCGGAGCTGTCCCTTCACACGTGCCATCAGTTCGGCCACGGAATAGGGCTTCACCACGTAATCGTCCGCCCCGGTCTCAAGCCCGCGGACCCGGTCCACTTCCTCCGACCGGGCCGACAGCATGATGATCGGCACGGACTTCGTCTCCGGCCGGCTCTTCAGCCGGCGGCAGACCTCGATGCCCGACAGCTCGGGCAGCATCCAGTCGAGCACGATGACGTCGGGCGTCTCCTCGGCCACCATCAGCAGCGCCTCGTCCCCGGTCGCGGCACGGGTCGTGCGGAAGCCCTCGGCCTCGAGGTTGTAGGACAGCACCTCGCGCTGCGCAGGCTCGTCCTCGACGATCAGGACGTGCGGGCGGACCACGTGCATGGCCTCACTCCGGCGCAGTCATGTAGGGCGTCTGGTCCTTCTTCACGCGATCCTCCTCGGGCCGCTGACCGGTGGCGAGGTAGATCACCTGCTCGGCCATGTTGGTCACCAGGTCGCCCATCCGCTCTGTGTTCTTGGCGATGAAGTGCAGGTGCATGCAGGGCGTGATGTTGCGCGGATCTTCCATCATGTGGGTCAGGAACTCGCGGAACAGCGAGTTGTAGGTCTGGTCGATGTCCGCGTCCCGCGCGATCACGTCGGCGGCGAGGGCCGCATCGCGCCGGATGAAGGCGTCGATCAGGTCGCGCAGCATGATCTCGACGTCCCGCGCCATCCGCCGCAGCGTGGCGTCGGTGCCGTCCACGGGCCGCAGCTCGGACAGCGTGCCGACCCGCTTGGCCAGGTTCTTGGCGTAGTCGCCGATCCGCTCCATCGCCGCGGCGAAGCGGATGATGGCGAGGATCATCCGCAGGTCCTTGCTGACCGGCGCGCGCAGGGCGATCACCCGCGCCGCCTCCTCGTTGACCTTGTCGTCGAGGGCATCGATCGCCTTGTCGCCCTTGCGCACCTTGTCCGCCAACTCGGTGTCGCGGTTGGTGAGCGCCTCGGCCGCGTCGCGGATCGCGGCCTCGACCATGCCGCCCATCTTGATGATCAGCGCCTGCAGCGCCTCGAGGTCGCGGTCGTAGGCCGACGCGATGTGCTGGTCCTGCATGGGTCCCCTCCTCAGCCGATCCGGCCGGAGATGTAGCTTTCCGTCCGGGGGTCGGACGGATTGGTGAAGATCCTGTCGGTCACGTCGTATTCCACGAGGTTGCCGAGGTGGAAGAAGGCGGTCCGCTGGCTGACCCGCGCCGCCTGCTGCATCGAGTGGGTGACGATCACGACCGAGAAGTTCTCGCGCAGCTCGTCGATCAGCTCCTCGACCTGCGCCGTCGCGATGGGGTCGAGCGCGCTGCACGGCTCGTCCATCAGCAGCACCTCGGGCTCGGTCGCCACCGCGCGGGCGATGCACAGGCGCTGCTGCTGGCCGCCCGACAGGCCGGTGCCCGGCGCCTGCAGGCGGTCCTTGGCCTCGTTCCAGAGGGCGGCGCGGCGCAGAGCCTTCTCGACGATGTCGTCCAGCTCGGCCTTGTTGCGGGCGAGGCCGTGGATGCGGGGCCCGTAGGCGACGTTGTCGTAGATCGACTTGGGGAACGGGTTCGGCTTCTGGAAGACCATGCCGACTTTGGCGCGCAGCTGCACCGGATCGACCCGCTTGTCGTAGATGTTCTCGTCGTCGAGCAGGATCGTCCCCTCGACCCGGGCGCTGTCGATGGTGTCGTTCATCCGGTTGAGGCACCGCAGGAACGTCGACTTGCCGCAGCCCGAGGGGCCGATGAAGGCCGTCACCGTCCGGTCGGCGATGTCGACGTCCACATCCTTGATGGCGTGGGTGTCGCCGTACCAGACCTGCACGCCGCGGGCCGAGATCTTGATGTCGTCCATCGTGGTCACTCTTTCGTCGAGCTTGGCGTCGTACATGATAGCCCCTTACCAGCGCCGTTCGAAGCGGCGCCGCAGAAGAATGGCGATCAGGTTCATCGCCAGGAGGAACAGCAGAAGGACGATGATCCCGCCCCAGGCGCGCTCGTAATAGGCCGGATCGGCCCGCTTTGCCCATTCGTAGATCTGCGCCGGCATGGCGGAGTTCGGCGACAGCAGCCCTTCGGCCAGCCCGTCGGGCCGGTTCGAGGCGATGAAGCCGACCATGCCGATCAGCAGCAGCGGCGCCGTCTCTCCCAGCGCCTGGGCGAGGCCGATGATCGTGCCCGTCAGGATGCCCGGCATGGCAAGCGGCAGGACGTGGTGGAACACCGACTGCATCTTGGACGCGCCGACGCCGAGGGCGGCGTCGCGGATCGACGGCGGCACCGCCTTGAGCGACGCGCGGGTCGAGATGATGATCGTCGGCAGCGTCATCAGCGTCAGGACGAGGCCGCCCACCAGCGGCGCCGACTGCGGCAGGCCCGCGAACTGGATGAAGGCGGCGAGGCCGAGGATGCCGAACACGATGGACGGCACGGCCGCGAGGTTGGAGATGTTCACCTCGATCAGGTCGGTGAACCGGTTCTTCGGCGCGAACTCTTCCAGGTAGATCGACGCGGCGACGCCGATGGGCAGCGACAGGACCAGCACCACCAGCATCATGAAGAACGAGCCGATCATCGCGACCCCGATCCCCGCCTCCTCCGGCCGGCTCTCGGAGGCGTCGGCGCCCCAGACGAAGTCCCAGTTGAAGTGGATCGAGACGATGCCGGCATCGCGCATCGCGTCCAGCACGTCGAGGTGCGCGGGCGACAGGTTGCGGTCCCGCTCCAGGCTCTCGCGGGTGACGCGGCCCTTGAAGTAGCCGTCGGCGCGGGACGAGGCGAGGACCTCGATCGTCACCGTCTCGCCCACCAGCTCGGGGTTCTCCTGCACCCGGTCACGGATGTCCGCGGCGACGCCGGAGGACAGCATCTGCACCAGCGCGGCGGCGTCGATCTCGGTCTGCACGCCCGTCTCCGCCACTGCGTCGGCCAGCGCCTCCTCGATCAGAGGCGCGTAGCCGAAGGTCATGACGCCGCGGATCACCTCCGGATCGCCGGTCCCGTCGGGGTCCAGCACCTCGGCCCGCAGCGGCACGTCGAGGCTCACAAACGTCTGGGTGAAGGCCGGGATGCCGCGCACGACGATGGTGACCAGCAGGATCACCAGCATGACGAGCGCGATGGAGATCGCGATCAGGCCGTAGACCTTGAACCGCCCCTCGGCGGCGTTGCGGCGCCGGGTCTTGCGGTCGACGGTCAGCAGCGACTGGCCGCGGCGCAGCTCCACCGCCTCGCCGCCGGCGGACGTGAAATCGGTCATTCGTACTGCTCCCGGTAGCGGCGCACGATCCACAGCGCGAACACGTTCAGCCCCAGCGTGATGACGAACAGCGTCATGCCGAGGGCGAAGGCGACCAGCGCCTCTGGCGAGGAAAAGTCAGCGTCGCCGGTGAGTTGGCTGACGATCTTCGCGGTGACGGTGGTCATCGCCTCGAGCGGGTTCAGCGACAGGTTCGCCGCCGCGCCGGCGCCGAGGACGACGATCATCGTCTCGCCGATGGCGCGGGAGGCGGCCAGCAGGATCGCCCCCACGATGCCCGGCAGCGCGGCGGGCAGCACGACCTGGCGCACCGTCTCGGACGGGGTGGCGCCGAGGCCGAGGGAACCGTCGCGCATGGACTGCGGCACCGCGTTGATGATGTCATCGCTGAGGGACGACACGAACGGGATCAGCATGATCCCCATGACGAGGCCCGCGGTCATCACCGCCGTGCCGCCGCCCATCCAGGTCACGCCGAGGACGCCGCCCTGGCCGAACACGCTCATCAGCACCGGGCCGACGGTCAGCAGGGCGAACAGGCCGTAGACGATCGTCGGGATGCCGGCGAGGATTTCCAGCGCCGGCTTCACCAGCGCGCGCATCCGTGGCGAGGCGTACTCCGACAGGTAGACCGCCGAGAACAGGCCGATCGGCACCGCCACGACGAGCGCCACGAAGGAGATGTAGAGCGTCCCCCAGAGGAGCGGCAGGATGCCGAGGGACGAGCTGCCGCCGAAGGACGGCGACCACGTCGTGCCGAAGAAGAACTCCGAGGCCGGATACAGGCCGAAGAACTTGATGGTGTTGAAGATCAGCGACAGGACGATGCCCACCGTCGTCAGGATCGCGATGCAAGCCGCGGCGATCAGAGCCCACCGGGCCACCCGCTCCACGCTGTTGCGGGCCCGGAATTCGGCATTCGTCGCCCGCCAAGCCAGCGCCAGGCCACCGACCGAGAGCAGCAGCACAAGCGCCGTCTCCAGCCACTGCCCGACATCGGCCCAGCCGCGGTAATGCTGCGCCGCCGCCAGCGTCTGCGGCGTCACGTCGGAGCCGAGCGCGATGCCCATGCCGCCCAGCTGCGCCCGCACCTCCTCCGGCGCGATCCCGCGCGCCCCCTCGGCGCTCATCAGCCCGGTCTGCACCGCAAGGTCCAGTCCATCCGCCACCCGCCGCACGTCCGCCATCGCGAGGCCGAGCGCGCCGGGTTGCGCGGCGTCCAGCTCCAGCATCGGCTGGGTGGACAGGTTCAGGACGACCGGCTGCATCACCTGCCACGCGACGAGCGCCAGCAGCGCGGGCAGCAGCGCCCAGAGCGCCGCGTTCCAGCCGTAGAACGAGGGCAGCGAGTGAAGCCGCCGCACGTCCCCGTCCACGCTCGACAGCGAGCGTTGCCGCCCGGCGACGTAGCCGACGGCGGCGAGGATCAGGACGATCACGATGAGCCAGAGGGTCGGCATGGCAGCTCCCGCAGGTGAACCGGCGGGGATACGCGCCCCCGCCGGCCGGTCTTCAGACGTCGATTACATCGACCCCATCGTCGTGCCGTTCGCCACGGCCTCCTGCGTCGCCGCCAGCTCGGGGTCGGAGACGAGGCCGTAGTTGGCGAGCGGGCCGTTCGGGCCGGCCATCACGTCGCTGACGAAGAAGTCGGCGTATTCCTGCAGGCCCGGGATGACGCCGATGTGCGCCTTCTTGATGTAGAAGAACAGCGGCCGCGACACCGGGTACTCTCCGGAGGCGATGGTCTCGGTCGTCGGCTCGACGCCGCCCATCGTGGCGACCTTCAGGCGGTCGGTGTTGTTCTCGTAGAAGGCGAGGCCGAACACGCCGACGCCGTTCGGGTTGGCGTCGATGCGGGCCAGCGTCTCGGTGTAGTCGCCGTCGATGTCGACCGACGCGCCGTCGGTGCGGACCGCCATGCACGCGCCCTCGGCGTCGTCCTCGGACATGCCGCTGTCGATGAAGGCCTGCAGCGCGCCGGTATTCTCGCAGCCCTGCAGCAGGACGTTCTCCTCGAACACCTCGCGGGTGCCGTGCTTGGTGCCCGGGATGAAGGCCATGATCTCGGCGTCGGGCAGCTCGGCGTTCACGTCCGCCCAAGTGGTGTGCGGGTTGGCGACGATCTCGCCGTCGACCGGCAGCTCGGCGGCCAGCGCGGTGAACCAGTCGGAGGGCTCGAACGCGGTGAACTCGGGGCCGTCGATCTGGCTGGCGAAGACGATGCCGTCATAGCCGATGCGCACCTCGATGATCTCGGTCACGCCGTTCGCGGCGCAGGTCTCGATCTCGTTCTCGCGGATCGGGCGCGAGGCGTTCGCGATGTCGATCTGGTTCGGCCCGACGCCTTCGCAGAAGCGGGCGAGGCCGGCGGACGAGCCGCCCGATTCCACGACGGGGGTCGGGAAGTCGAAGTTCTCGCCGAAGGCTTCGGCCACGATCGAGGCGTAGGGCAGGACCGTCGAGGAGCCGGCGATCTGGACGTTGTCGCGGGTCTGCGCGGCGGCGGCGGTGGCGAGCGCCAGCGCGGACGTGGCAAGGGCCAGTCGGGTAAGGGACATGGATGTCTCCGTTGTCTGCTTTGACGGACCGGCCCCCCTGGCCGGTCGCTGGCGCCGCTCTACGGGTGCGCAGCCAAGCTTTTGTGACGGATTTGTAAGTCTTTTATGACAGCCGCTGTGGAAAAGTCGGCGTCGGGTCAGCGGGTTCGCGATATCAGCATCTTGAGGCGCGGCTGACGGCTGGCCGCAAGATCGGGTGACGCTGCGGGAGGCGGCAGGCGGTGGAGGCGGCGCTCCCTGTCGGGCCGCGCGCGCGAATCGTGCGGCAATGCCGCCCGCACGATCCCGTGCCTCAACCCTCGACCATTGCCGGAAGGATCACCGTGAACCGGCTCCCCTGCCCCGGCTTGCTCTCGATCCGCAGGCGTCCGCGGTGGCGGTTCACGATGTGCTTCACGATGGCGAGGCCGAGGCCGGTGCCGCCGACCTCGCGGCCGCGATGCCCGTCGACGCGGTAGAACCGCTCGGTCAGGCGCGGGATGTGGTGCGCGGCGATCCCCTCGCCCTCGTCGCTGACGGTGACGCGTACGCCGTCGCCGCGCAGCGCGCTTTCGGGCCCGGGCAGGCCCAGCGTCACGGTCACGGTCCGGCCGCGGCCTCCGTACTTGATCGCGTTCTCGACAAGGTTCGTGACCACCTGCCGCAACTGGCCCTCGTCCCCCGGCACGAGCACCTCGCCCTCCGGCAGGTCGAGGGACAGCGTCACCTCGTCCGCCGACGCAACCGAGGCGAGCGTCTCGGCCACGCCTTGGATGAGCGCAGCCATGCCGACCGGGGTCCGCGGGCGCAGCCTCTCGTTCTCTTCCACCCGGCTGAGGGACAGCAGGTCCGCCACCAGCCGCGCCATCCGCCCCGCCTCGCGCTCCAGAAGCTCCAGGAATCGCCCGCTCGCCGCCGGGTCGCTTCGCGCGGGACCCTTGAGCGTCTCCACGAACCCGAGGACGGCGGTCAGCGGCGTCCGCAGCTCGTGGCTGACGTTCGCGACGAAGTCGCGGCGCATCCTGCCGGCCGACTCGAAATCGGTGATGTCCTCGAAGGTCAGCGCCACGCCCCGCCGCGGCCCCATCGGGAGCGGAGCGGCCACCGCCCGCCACGTCGCGTCGCCACCGCCGTCCCCGGCGAGGTAGCGCGCGGGGGCCGGCTCCTCGCCCCGGAGCGCCGCCTCGACGGCGTCGAGGACCGCGGGCTGGCGGATCGCGGTGATGTAGTGCCGCCCGACGCCGCCGCCGCCGAACAGGCGCTGCGCCGCGCGGTTCATCGCGACGATCCGCTCGTCCGGCCCGATCAGGAGGATCGGCTGTGGCAGCGCGGCCAGAAGGTGCTCGGGGTCGACGGAATGCATCGGGGAAGCCTTGGCACGGCGCTCCCGGCCGAGCAAGCGAGGGGCGCGGCGGGGTGCAACCGTCAGGCGCAGGGCAAGGGTCCGCTCCTGCGCTGCGGGTTGTCGGCCGAAGGCGATTGAGGTGTAGTGCCCGGGCGACGGCAAGGGTCGGTACGATGCAGCTGGCGACGATCGTGGACAGGTTCGGGCAGGTCTCCCGGCGGCCCCGCCTTCTGGTCGTCGGCACGCCGGACCAGTGGGCCGCTGCCGACATCGCGGACGCGGACCGCAACTGGCTGGCGCTGTGCCCCTTCGCCGATCTCGACACATGCACGCTGGACGAATGGAACCCCGACCTCGTCGTCTCGCACCTCCTCAGCGCGGAGTACGACGTGATCGAGGTGGCGCGGCGGTTGAACGAGCTGGGCTATGCCGGCTCCTACGTCGCGATCTGGCGGCGGGTCCCGAACCCGGCCGTCATCAAGGCCGAGGTCCGGCAGGTTGCGCCGGGACTGCCGTTCGAGGTGCTGGAGCTCAGCGACTGACCGCGGCCGCGGCCTCGACGGCCGCGCGGATCTCGCCGACCAGCAGCCCCGTCTCCTCGATGCCCACCGACACGCGGAAGAATCCTTCCGAGATGCCGAGCCTTTCGCGCGCTTCGGGCGTCAGCGCCCGGTGCGAGGACGAGGCGGGGTGCGACAGCGTCGTGCCCACGTCCCCCAGCGTCGGCGCGAAGGCGATCTCGGGCGCGGCGCGGGTGAAGGCGTTGGCGGCGGCGCGCCCGCCCTCCAGCTCGAACGATACCATGTTGCCGCCGCGCCCGCCGAACAGCGCCACCGCGCGGTTGTGGTCCGGATGGTCCGGCCGCGTCGGGTAGAGGACGCGCCGCACGCCCGGCATCCCGGCCAGCGCACCGGCCAGCTCCGCCGCGCGCGCCTCGGCCGCCTCCATCCGCAGGTGGAACGAGTGCAGGCCCCGCTCCGCCAGCCAGCAGTCGAAGGGCGACGGCGTGAGGCCCCAGGTGACCGCCGCCACCCGCATCTTCTCGGCCAGCGCCGGATCCTTCGCCGCCACCCAGCCCAGCGTCGCGTCGGAGTGGCCCGCGAGCAGTTTGGTGACGGAGTGGATGACGATGTGCGCCCCGTGGGCGAAGGGCCGGTACAGCGCGGGCGTGGTGAAGGTGTTGTCCACCACCAGCAGCACGCCTGCCTCCGCGGCGAGCGCGGCCAGCCCCTCCATGTCGGCGACACGGAGGGTCGGGTTCGACAGCACCTCGACCACGATCATCCGCGTTTCGGGCCGCAGCGCCGCGCGCATCGCCGCGATGTCCGACGGATCGGCGAGCGAGGTCGCGATGCCGAGCCGCGGCAGATCCTCGTTCATCATCCGCAGGGTGCGGCCATACAGCTGGTCGCCGCCGAGGACGTGATCGCCGGCCTTCAGCAGGCCCAGGAACACCGCCCCCACCGCCGCCATGCCCGACCCGACGACGAGGCCCGGCGCCTCGAAGAGATCCGGCGCGCCCTCCAGGTGGTCGATCTTCGCCGCCAGCACCTCGGCGTTCGGATGCCCCTCGCGGGCGTAGGTATAGCCGGTCCCGCCGGCGTACTGGGCGTCGAGCGCGTCCGGGTCGGGCGAGGCATAGACGACGGAGGGCGATAGCGGCGTCACCACCGGCCGCGAGGTCGATGTCGGCCAGGGCGTCCGGCGGATCAGCGAGCGGGGCGGCTTCATTCGCCTGCCAGCCCGTCGCGGTAACGACGCGCATTCTCCTGGTAGTGCAGCGCCGAGGCGCGCAGCCGCGCGATGGCGTCCTCGTCCAGCTGCCGCACCACCTTGCCCGGCGCGCCCATCACCAGGCTGCCGTCCGGGATCTGCTTGCCCTCGGTCACCAGCGCCCCTGCGCCGATCAGGCAGTCCCGCCCGATCACCGCGCCGTTCAGCACCGTGGCGCCCATCCCGATCAACGTGTTCTCCCCGATCTTGCAGCCGTGCAGCATCGCCTTGTGGCCGACGGTGCAGCCGGCGCCGACCGTCAGCGGATAGCCCATGTCGGTGTGCAGCACGCAGTTCTCCTGCACGTTCGACCCCTCGCCGATCACGATCGGCTCGTTGTCGCCTCGGATCGTGACGTTGAACCAGACCGAGGCGCCCGCCTCCAGGATCACCTTGCCGATGAGGTGGCTGCCCGGCGCGACCCAGGCCGTGGGGTCGATGCGGGGCGCGTCGCCGTCCAGCGAGTAGAGCATCAGCCCACCTCCTCGAATTCCTGCTGCAGCTTGGTCACGTGCAGGCCGACGCCCGGCTGGCGCGTCAGGCGCAGCCGCTCGGCCGTGACGATGGCGCGGAGGCGCTCCTGCGTCTCGGTCACGTCGTCGTTCACGAGGACGTAGTCGTAGCCCTTCCAGTGGCTGATCTCGTCCCAGCTCTTGGCCATGCGGGTCTCGATCACGTCGTCGCTGTCCTGCCCGCGCTGGATCAGCCGGCGGCGCAGCTCGCGGATCGAGGGCGGCAGGATAAAGATGGACAGGACGTTGTCGCGCAGGCTGGAGCGGGCGATCTGGTCGGCCCCCTGCCAGTCGATGTCGAAGAGCACGTCCTGCCCGATGGAGATCGACTTCTCCACCGGCTCGTGCGGGCTGCCGTAGTAGTTTCCGAAGACGCGCGCATGCTCCAGCATCTCGCCGTCCTTCACCATCCGGCGGAATTCCTCCTCGGTGACGAAGTAGTATTCCCGCCCGTCCTGCTCTCCGACGCGCGGGGCGCGCGTGGTGGCCGAGACGGAAAAGCGGATCGTCGGATCCCAGTCGCGCAAGCTGCGTGCGAGCGTCGACTTGCCCGCGCCCGAGGGCGAGGAGAGGATGATCAGAAGGCCCCGCCGCTCCACGCCGTCACTCCGCGTTCTGGATCTGCTCGCGCATCTGGTCGATGGCGGCCTTGAGGTCAAGGCCGACCCGGGTGAGCGCGACCGAGCCGGATTTCGAGCACAGGGTGTTGGCCTCGCGGTTGAACTCCTGCGCCAGGAAGTCCAACCGCCGCCCCGAGGGCGCGTCGTCCGCCACGATCTCGCGCGCCGCCGCGATGTGGGCGCGCAGGCGCTCGATCTCTTCCGTCACGTCCGCCTTCACCGCGATCAGCGCCAGCTCCTGCGCGATCCGGCCCTCGTCCACCTCGCGCACCTCGGCCGTCACCCGCGCCAGCGCCGCCACCAGCGCCGCCCGCGTCTCGGGCAAGCGCTCCTCCGCCCGGGCGGCGGCGTCCTCGGTCATCGCGGCGATCCGGTCCAGAAGGTCGGTCAGCACGCCCTCCAGCGCCCGACCCTCGCGGTCGCCCATGGCGCGGAACTCGGCCAGCAGCACGTCGAAATCGGCGAGCAGCTCCGCCACCAGCGCCCCGGCGTCCTCCGCCTCGGCGTTCTGCGTCCACTGCGCGACCCCGCGCAGCGACAGCACCTCGGCCGCCCCCGGCGGCGCCACCTCCACCCCTTGAGCCCGCGCCCGCTCGCCCACCTGCGCCAGCGCGGCGAGGGCGGCGTCCAGCGCCGCCTCGTCCACCACCGGCCGCGTGGGGCCGCTCTTCGTCTCCAATCGCAGCGACAGCGTGACGTTGCCCCGCGCCACCGCCGCACCCAGCCTCTCGCGCACCGCGGCCTCGAGCCCCGGAAGACCGTCGGGCAGCCGCAGCCGCAGGTCGAGCCCGCGGCCATTGACCGAGCGCAGCTCCCACGTCCAGGTCGCCTCGAGCGTCTGGCCCGCGCGGGCGGCGAAGGCGGTCATCGAACGGATCATCTGGCGGCCCTCCCTTGCCGGCCCCGGGGGCGCAGGAAAGGCGATTACGCGCCGCGGTTCAAGGCGGACGCGGCCCGCCGCGTTAACCGGCCGGCAACTTTGTCAAACACATGGCGGAAAGATGGCGCTAGCTTAACGGAACGTGAATCGTGTCCAGTGCCGGCGAGGTGAGAGAGATGATGGACAACAGCGGCCCCCTCGGCGACCCGCCCGACCCCAGCGGTGACAGCGCCGCCATCCGACACCTCCTCGACGAGCTCGAACGGTATTGGCAGCAGATCCGCCGCTCGGGCCGCCTGCCCGCCCGCACCGACGTCGACCCCGCGCAGATCGACGCCTGCCTGCCCCACTCCTTCATCGTGGAGCGCGTGGCGCCGGGCGTCCTGCGCCTGCGCGTCGCCGGCGCCCGCCTGTCCGACGCGCTGGGAATGGAGGTCCGAGGCATGCCGCTGTCCGCGCTGTTCCTGCCCGAGGGGCGCGACGTCCTGGCGGCGCGGATCGACGAGGTGTTCGACGGGCCGCGGATCATGGAGTTCCCGATCCACTCGCCCCGCGGCATCGGCCGGCCGCTGATGGCGGGCCGCCTCCTCGTCCTGCCCCTCCTCGACCGCGAGGGGCGCGTCACCCGCGCAATGGGCGCGATGATCACCGAGGGCGGGATCGGGCGCGGCGGGCGACGGTTCACGATTCCCGCGGGGGCCGAGATCCGCTCGGACGCGGTCGACGGACCGCTGCGGCCGATCGCGCCCGCGCCGGTGTTCGAGGCGGCGGAAGAGCCCGCGCCCTTCGAGATGCCCCGCGTCCGCCGCGTGGCCGACCGGCCCGGCCGCGGTCACCTCCGGCTGGTGGTGGACAACGGCTAGGTTCCCAGCCCTCTCAGGATCGCTTTCGCCGCGCGCCGGCCCGGCGGCTCCCCGCCCTGCCCCAGCGCCGTCATCGTCCGCGCCATCGCGGCCCGCTGAGGTCCGGGGTCGGTCAGAACGTCCAGCAGCGCCCGCGCCAGTGCCGGCGCGGTGCAGGCCTCGCCGATCAGTTCGGGCACGGTGTCGCTGTCGTCGACGATGTTGACGAGGCAGGCCCGGCGCGAGGTGACGAGGCGGCGCAGGATGAACCGGCTGAGGCGCGACGTGTCCCAGCCGATCGCCATCGGCGTGCCAGCCGCCGCCAGCTCCAGCGCGACGGTCCCCGATGCGGCGAGCGCCACGTCCGCCGCGCGGAACGCCGCCCGCTTGCGCGCGCCGTCCGGGTCGTCCTGCGGCAGGATCAGCACCGGCGCGGGTGTCCAGTCCGCCACCGCCGCCCGCACCAGTCCCTCGACCGGCGCCGCGACCGGCAGGACCACGCGCAGCCCCGGATGCGCCCGCGCGGCCTCGGCCAGCGCCGCGCCGAACCGGGGCGCGAGGCGGCTGACCTCGCCCGCCCGGCTGCCCGGCAGGGCGAGCACCAGCGGCGCCTCGCCGAGGCCCAGCTCGGCGCGCAGGGCCGCCGCCTCCTCCTCCGTCGCCTGCGGATCCGAGACGACGGGGTGGCCGACGAAGTCGCTGTCCATTCCCGCCGCCTGCATCAGCGGCGGCTCGAACGGAAAGAGCGCGAGGACATGGTCGATGTGGCGGGCCATCTTGGCGGCCCGTCCCGGACGCCACGCCCAGACGGTGGGCGCGACGTAGTGGACGGTCCGCAGGTCCGGCTGCGCGGCCTTCACCCGCTTCGCCACCCGCAGGCAGAAATCCGGCGCGTCGATGGTCAGCAGGACGTCCGGCCGCTCGTCCAGCACCGCCCGCACGGCCTGGTCGATCCGCTGGAACAGCAGAGGCAGACGCGGCAGCACCTCGGCCACGCCCATGACGGACAGGTCCGACATCGGGAACAGGCTCTCGAGACCGCGTTTCTCCATCTCGGGCCCGCCGACGCCGTGGAAGCGCACGCCCGGCGCCAGCGCCTGCAGCCCCGCCATCGCCGCGGCGCCGAGGCGGTCGCCCGAAGGCTCGCCCGCGATCACGAACACCTTCACGCCAACCGCTCCCGCACCCAGAGGAACAGTCCCGCGGCGTCGAGCGCGGCGAGCGTCGTCCCGAGGTCCAGCACCATCACGCCCTCCGCCTCGATCACCACGCCCGACAGTCCCGCCAGCGCCGCCGCCTCGGCGGTCCCGGGGCCGATCACCGGCAGGTCCGCCCGCCGCTCCTGCCGGGGCTTCGGCGCCTTGAAGAGGAGGCCGCCCGCCGCCTCGGGGCCCAGCGTGCGCAGCATCGCGTCCGTGCCGTCCGGCCCTTCGCGCGCCACCACCCGGCCACCCGCGACGACGCAGGCCTGGCCCTGGTCCCGCGCGCCCATCTCGGCCACCGCCGCCTCGCCGGCCAAGGCCGCCGCCCCGGCCTCCGCGCCCGGCGCGGCGCGCGTCGGGACCCCGGGCGGGGGCAGCAGGTCGGGCAGGATCTCGTGCGCGCCCACCACGGCGATGCCCCGCTCCTCGAGGATCGCGATCACCTCGCGCAGCGCGCCGTCGTCGCCCTGCCGGATCGCCCGCATCACCCGCGGCAGCAGCGGCAGGGTCGCACGGTCGAGGCGAAGCGGGTTCACCTTCGGCCGCCGCACCGCACCGGCGAGGCACATCCGGTCGACGCCCATCTCGCGCAGGCGCCGGATCGTGCCGCCCATCCGCTCCACCCGGAAGCGCACCCGCGGCAGGCCCGGTGGCACGTCGGGCGCGTGGCCCGCCAGTTCGCAGATCACCGGGGGCGTGCCGCGCTCGGCCAGCCGCCGGGCGAGTTCGGCCGGCAGGGCGCCCTCGCCGGCCACGAGCGCGATCATTCGCGGGGCGTCAGGAAGTGGCGGTCGCTCGCGGCCGAGACGAAGGCGCGCAGCTCGTCCACCAGGACGCTCTCGCCCGATGGAAGGCGCGCGGCGCGGTCGGCGAAACTGCCCTCGCCGTCCTTCAGCACGTCGTAGGCGCTGCGCATCGCGCCGATCTCGTCCCGCGACAGGCCCCGCCGCTTGAGCCCGACGAGGTTCAGCCCGTGCAGCGTCGCGCCGGGCCCGTCGACGAGGCCGTAGGGAATGACGTCCCGCGTCACCTTGGCGAGGCCGCCGACCATAGCGCCCTGCCCGATGCGCACCCACTGATGCACGCCGGCCAGGCCGCCGACGATGGCGCCGTCGCCAACCTGCACATGCCCGGCGAGGCCGGCGTTGTTCACGAGGATGACCCGGTTTCCGATCCGGCAGTCGTGCGCGACGTGGACGCCGCCCATGATGAGGCAGTCGGCGCCGATCTCGGTCAGCCCGCCGCCGCCCTCGGTGCCGATGTGGACCTGAGCGTGCTCGCGGATGATCGTGCGCGGGCCGATCGTCAGCCGCGTCGGCTCGCCGGCATATTTCAGGTCCTGCGGCACCTCGCCCACGACGGCGAACGGGAACACCATCGCGCCCTCGCCGAGGCGCGTCCGGCCGACAACGTAGGCGTGGGGCCGCAGCTCGACCCCTTCGGCGAGTTCGACGTGCGGGCCGACATAGGCAAAGGCGCCGACGCGGGTGCCTGCGCCGACCCGCGCGCCCTCCTCGACGACCGCGGACGGGTGGACGAGCGCCTCGGGGTGGACCCCCTCGCGGCTCATTTGGCGCTGGCGTCCAGCATCGCGGTGAACTCCGCCTCGGCGGCGAGCTCACCGCCCACCGTCGCCACGCCCCTGAACCGCCAGACCTTGCCCCCGGCGCGCCCGCGCACGGTCGTGATCTCCATCCGCAGCTGGTCGCCCGGGATCACCTTGCGGCGGAACTTGCATGCGTCGATCGCCATGAAGTAGATCAGCAGATTGCCGCCGCCGAGGCCGAGCGAGGTGCCGATCATCACTCCCGCAGTCTGCGCCATCGCCTCGACGATGGTGACGCCCGGCATGATCGGCGCGCCGGGGAAATGCCCCTGGAAGTGCGGCTCGTTCATCGTGACGTTCTTGATCCCGACGGCCGAGGCGGTGCCGTCGATGTCCTCCACCCGGTCGACCAGAAGGAACGGGTAGCGGTGCGGCAGGATGTGCTGGATCGCCTGGATGTCCGCCACGGTCGGCGTCGGGGCGTCAGAGCTCATGGCGGCGGTCCTTTCGCGGTGTCGCGGCGGCATAGCAACTCGCCCCCCGGCGGGCAAGCGCAGGGCGGTCAGTCGTCGGCTGCCTCGGCGCCGTCCGGCGGTGCGCTGTCCTGCTCCGCAGGTGCGGCGGGTCCGGGCGCAGGATCGGACCCGGTGTCCGGCGCAGGCGCCTCCGAGGCGCCATCGCCCACCTCGGCGTCGATGCGCTGGATCGCGCTGTCGGTGATGTCCACCAGCCCCACGCCGAGGAACACGTTCCGCCGGTCGAGGATCACCGCGGCCCCGGCGTCCAGCATCATCCGCCCGAGCACGGGCGTCGCCGCGGCGAAGAACGCGTCGCGCCCGGCCACCAGCCGGTCCTGCAAGGCCCGTTCCTTGGCATCCTGCTCGCGGCGGATCGTCTGGACCCGCTCGGCGAAGGCCTCGGCCTC
Source organism: Wenxinia marina DSM 24838 (assembly GCF_000379485.1). Taxonomy (GTDB): domain Bacteria; phylum Pseudomonadota; class Alphaproteobacteria; order Rhodobacterales; family Rhodobacteraceae; genus Wenxinia; species Wenxinia marina. Next base: position 76,189 of record NZ_KB902284.1, on the reverse strand, counting down.
GGCGCGGAACGCCTCGGGCTCCATCGTGGGCCGGCGGTCGGTGAGCGACTGCTCCTCGGCGGTCAGCTCGGCCTCGATCTGCCGGTTCTCGGCGGCGAGCGCTTCGGTGGCCGCGCGGATGTCCGCCGCCACCCGCTCGCCGAAGTCGCTGCCGGCATAGAGCCGCTCGAGGTCGATCGTCAGCACGGGGCTGCGCACCGGGCCCTGCAGCGGCAGGCTGTCCGTCACGCTCATCGTCGTCTGGTCCTGCGCCCGCGCCGGCAGGCCGGGCGCCCCCGCCAACAGCGCGGCGAGGGCGAGGGCGGACCGGACGGCCCGCCGCATCAGAACTGCGTCGCGATGGTGATGTCGAAGTTCCGGGTCTCGTCGAACTCTTCCGACTGCAGCGCCTCCGTGAAGTTGAAGCGCAGCGGGCCGAGCGGCGTGGTCCAGAACAGCGACGCCCCGACCACCGCACGCGGCGTGAAGTCGTTGTAGAGCACGTCGCCCTCGTCCAGGCCGCGCAGGTCGCCCACGTCCCAGACCGAGCCGTAATCGACGAAGACGCCGCCCGAGATGCCGTATTCCTCGGGCAGGCCCAGCGGGAACTCTGCCTCGAGACGGGCGACGGCGTACTTGTTGCCGCCGAGCGCGTCGAGCGTGTTCGCGTCGCGCGGGCCGATCCCGCGCGTGTCGAAGCCGCGCAGGTACCGGCTGCCGAGGAAGTAGCGGTCGGTCACCCGGCTCGCGCCGTCGTTGTAGTCCAGAAGACCGCCCTCGATCGTCGCCCGCAGGACCACGTCCTCGCGGAAGACCCGCGTCTCGGCGGTGGCGAGCGCGGTGGTGCGGATGTACTGCACGTCGCCGACGCCGAATTCCTGGCCGAAGCGCAGCAGGAACCGCGTGCTCTCGTCCAGCCCGTCGCGGCGGCTGTCCCACGAGTAGGAATAGCCGAGCGCCTGGGTCCAGATCCCGCCTTCCGCGGCCTCGGCCTGGATCAGCGGCGACGCCTCTTCGGAGACGTCGGTGATGTCCGTGTACTCGGTCGCGTAGAAGACCTGCAGCGAGCCGCGCTCGCTGATCGGGAACTGCAGCGACGGCGCGATGCGGAAGCTGTCGGTGTCGTAGAGCGCGCTGTCGTTGTCGGTCCGCCGGTACGCCAGGTCGAAGCCGAAGTTCAGGTCGCGGCCGAGGAAGTTCGGCTCGCCGAAGCCGAAGCTGAAGACCTGGCTGCGGCGGCCGGCGTTCAGCCGGAAGTCCAGGCTCTGGCCGCGGCCGAGGAAGTTTCGCTCGGAAAAGCTGGCGACGAGGGAGACGCCGTTGTCGCTGTTGTAGTTCGCCCCGAAGGACAGGCTGCCGGTCGGCCGCTCCTCGACGTCGACGTCCACCACGACCTGGTCCTCGGACGACCCCGGTCGGGTGTCCACCTGCACGTCGGCGAAGTAGCCGAGGGCCCGGATCCGGTTCGCGCTCTCGCGGATCGCCCGCGGGTTCAGGGGGTCGCCCTCAACCGTGCGGAACTGCGCCCGGATGACGCGGTCGAGCGTGGTGTTGTTGCCCTCGATGTCGATCCGCTCGACGAAGATCCGCTCGCCCCGGACCAGCGTGTAGGTGATGTCGAGCGTGCCGCTCGCCGGGTTGCGGGTGATCCGCGGATCGACGCGCACGAAATCGATGCCCTGCCGGACCGCCAGCCGCTCCAGCCGCTCCACGTTGTTGTCGACGATGTCGGGCGAGTAGACGGCGCCCTCCTGCGGCCGCAGCTCGGCGGCGTAGTCGGCGATGTTCGCCTCGGGCACCTCGGTCGCCACGTCGACCCTGCCGATCCGGTACTGCTGGCCCTCGTTCACGTTGAAGGTGATGAGGTAGGCGTCGCGCTCGCGCGTCAGCTGGACGTCGACGCTCTGCACCTCCATGTCGGCGTAGCCGCGGCTGCGGTAGAAGTCGGTCAGCACCTGCTGATCGAAGTCGAGCCGCTGGGGGTCGAACGTGTCGCGCTGGATCAGCGCCCGCAGCAGGCCCGCCTGCTTGGTCTCGAGCACGCCGCGCAGGCGCCCGTCCGAGAAGGCCCGGTTGCCGACGAAGCTGACCCGTTCGATCTCGGAGACCGCGCCCTCGAAGATCTCGAAGACCAGGTCGACCTGGTTGCCGTCGCGCGGGATGATGACCGGACGGACGGTCGCGTTGATGCGGCCCTGCACGGCATAGGCCTCGGTGATCGCGGCGGCGTCGGCCTCGGCGCGGGTGGGGCTGTAGACCCGCCGCTCGATCGACGAAATGGCGGCGGCCAGCTGCTCGTCCCCGAGCCGGGCGTTCCCTTCGAAGTTGATGCGCGCGATCGTGGGGTATTCGGCCACCTGCACGACGAGCGTGCCGCCCTGCGGGATCACGTCGACCTCGGCGAAGAGGCCGGTCTCGCGCAGGCGCTGCGCGGCGGCGTTGATCTGTCCGCCCGACACCGCCTCGCCCCGGCCGATGCCGAGGTAGGTCAGAATCGTGCCGTCCTCGATCAGCTGGTTGCCCTCGATCCGGACGCTGGAAAAGCTGTAGGACTGCGCCGCGGCGGCCCCCGCCCAGATCGTCGCGGCGACCACGATGGCGCTTCGCGCCACCCGCTGCGCGAGGCCGCGGCCCCGCCCGTCGTCCTGTGCCATTTTCACTGCCCGTCCAAGACAACCCCGTTGCTTTTCGAGTACCGGGATTGGGGGGCCTTGTCAAAGCGCCGGACCGGTCCGGCGACGCCGCCCGGACGGCGGGCGCTTTCAGCCGCCGACCCAGGCCGAGAAGGCGAGCGATCCGAACAGCACCGCGAGCGCCACGAAACGATCCCAGTTCAGACGCATCAGGAGCGTCAGGCCTTTGCTGTTCTCTGCGAGCGTCTGCATTGCCGGATCCGCGGTCAGGTGGTCGGAATGGCCGCTAGCATGTCCGGAAATTCTGGCGATTCTTGGGCGCGCTGCCCTTGCCGGATCCAGGGCCTCAGGGACACAGGAACAGGTCGTTCGCCAGTGCGAACACCATCAGCGTCAGCACCACGGCGAGGCCCGCCGCCATCAGCACCCGCAGCGCACCGTCCGACGGCATCCGCCCCGTGATCCCCTCCCACAGGTGGAACATCAGGTGCCCGCCATCGAGAACCGGGATCGGAAAGAGGTTCAGGAATCCGACGGCGGTGGAGATGACGGCGAGGAACCACAGGAAGCTGACGGTTCCCTGGCTCGCCATCGCGCCGGAGGTTTCGGCGATGCCGACAGGGCCGCTGAGGTTGCAGGTCGAGATCGCGCCCGTCACCACGTGCCACAGGCCGGACAGCGACGAGGTGATGATGAACCACACCTGCGCCACCCCGCCCCACAGCGCCTGCAGGAGGCTTGGGCTTTCAGTCGCGGGGGTGAAGAACAGGTCCGAGGTCGCGCCGAGGAGCCAGCGCGTCTCGAAGCCCCCTTCTGGCAGCGGCAGGTCCGCCCGCCGCGGCGCGACCGAAACGTCGAACGTTTCGCCGTCCCGCCAGATCGCGAGGTCGAGCGTGCGCCCCTCCGAGGCGACGACGGCGTCGTAGATCTGCTGGAACGACCAGATCTCGCGGCCGTCGATCGCGGTGACGATGTCCCCGGAGCGGAGGCCTGCATCCATCGCGGCCGAATTGGGGGTGATCGAGGCGAGGATCGGCAGGACCGGATAGGGCGCCTCGACAACCGTCTCCGCTCCGTCGCGGCGCACGCGGTAGTCCAGCACCTCGCTATGGGGCAGATCCTCGGGCAGGAGGCCGTCCTCCAGCTCCACCCCGCCGACGGCGAGGATCTCGTCCCCCGGCTGCAGGCCGACCTCGTACCGCTCCGGCAGCGCGCGGATCTCGGCGACCGTCATCGGCACCGTGGGGCGGCCCGCGCTCATCAGCAGCGCGGCGAAGATCAGGAACGAGAACAGGAAGTTGAAGACCGGTCCTGCCGCGACGGTGGCCGCCCGCGCCCAGAGCGGCGCCCCCAGCATCGTGTTCCGCGCCCCGCCCCGCGCCCCGCCGACGCTCGCCGGGTTGGCGTCGCCGAGGAACTTCACGTAGCCGCCGAACGGCAGCGCGGCGAACTGCCAGCGGGTCCCGCGCCGGTCCACCCGGCTGAACAGCACCGGCCCGAAGCCGAGGCTGAACACCTCGGCGTCGATTCCCGACCAGCGGCCGACGATGTAGTGCCCGTATTCGTGCACCGCGACGATGATCGAGATCGCGACGATGAACGCGATGAGCGTGAAGGCGAGGTTGCCGAAGGACGGCAGGAACTGGATCAGGTCCACGGTCGGGCGTCGCTCCTAGGTCGTTTCAGCCGGCGGCCAGGGCCGCCGCGGCCTCGTTGGCGCGGGCCCTGGCCAGCGCGTCCGTTTCAAGAACCGTATCTAGGGACAGAGCGGCATTTTGCAGCCCGTCCCGCGATGACATCGTGGTCAGCACCTCGGCGACGATGGAGGCCATGTCGGTGAAGCGCACGCGCCGCGCGAGGAACAGGTCGAGCGCCGCCTCCTTGGCCGCGTTGAAGGCCGCCCCGGCCGCGCCGCCCATCGCCATCACCTCGCGCGCCAGCCCGAGCGCCGGCCAGCGCGCAGGATCGGGCGCGGCGAAGGTCAGCTGCCCGACCTTCGCGAGGTCGAGCCGCGCGACAGGCAGGTCGCGCCGGTCCGGCCAGTTCAGCGCGTAGCCGATCGCGTGGCGCATGTCGGGGGCGCCAAGATGCGCCATCAGCGCCCCGTCGCGGAAGCCCACGAGCGCGTGAACCAGGCTCTCGGGATGGATCACGGCCTCGATCCGCTCGGGCGCGATGCCGAAGAACTCCTTCGTCTCGATGAGTTCGAGGGCCTTGTTGAACATCGAGGCGGAATCGATGGTGATCCGCTGGCCCATGTCCCAGTTCGGGTGCGTGGCCGCCTCCTCCGGCGTCGCACGGGCCAGCCGCTCCAGCGGCCAGTCGCGGAAGGCGCCGCCCGAGGCGGTAATGACGACCCGCTCCACCGCCGCCGGGTCCTCGCCCGTCAGCGCCTGGAACACCGCCGAATGTTCGCTGTCCACCGGCAGGATCGTCGCGCCGTGCACCTTCGCCTCGGCCATGACGAGCGGCCCGGCGCAGACCAGCGTCTCCTTGTTGGCGAGCGCGACCGTGGTCCCCTGCCGCAGCGCCGCGAGGCCCGGCACGAGACCCGCGCTGCCGACGATGGCGCTGACCACCCGATCCGCGGGCTCCTCCGCCGCCTCGGCCAACGCCGCCGCCCCGGCCCGCGCCTCGACGCCCGACCCGGCCAGCGCGTCCCGCAGCTCGCCCAGCAGGCCGTCGTGGCAGGTCACCGCCACCTGCGCCCGCAGCCGCCGGGCGTCCGCCGCCAGCCGCTCCACGTTCCGCCCGCCGGTCAGGGCCACGACCTCGAAACGCCCGGGCTCGCGTCCGATCAGGTCCAGCGTGCTCTGCCCGACCGATCCGGTCGCGCCGAGAACCGTCACCCGCATCAGAACGACACCCCGGGCACGTCGATCAGCGCAGTCACGAAGAGGAGGAACAGCGATGCGCCGAGCAGCGCGTCGAACCGGTCGAACAGGCCGCCGTGGCCCGGGATCAGCGTGGAGCTGTCCTTGACGCCCATGCGTCGCTTCAGTGCGCTCTCGGCGATATCGCCCATCTGGCCCGAAAACGACAGCAGCACCGACAGCGGGATGATCGCCGGCCCGGTGCGGACGTAGTACCAGTCGAACAGCGCCCCCACGATCGCCGCCGCGACCCAGCCGGCGACGGTGCCGGACCACGTCTTCTTGGGGCTGACCCGCGGCCAGAATTTCGGCCCGCCGAAGGTGCGACCGGCGAAGTATCCGAACACGTCGGTCACCATGATGATGAGGACCATCCAGACCAGCCAGGTGAAGCCGAAGCCGTCGCGGAACATTACGAGGCCCCAACCCGCGATCTGGATGCCGAGGGCGAAGACGAAGAAGGTCAGCCGCTCTCGCCGGATCGCGATGGTGCCGATCACCGGCGCGACGAGGAAGAACAGCAGCGCCGAGGGATCGTCGAACGTCATCATCCCCGACATGACCGACGCGACGAGCGCGGCCATCAGCATGCCGGAGGTCGGGCGCCCCGGCTCGATCATCATCCACAGTTCCCAGACCATGACCGCCGCGGCGAACACGGCGAGCATCTGGAACCAGGCGCCGCCCATGACGATGGCGGCGAGGCCGACGGCACCGAGGATCGCGCCCGAGATCAGGCGGGGAGACAGGTCGGACCAGCGGCCCGGGTCGGGCGCGGCCGTCACCGGATCAGGCCTTCACCGCCCCGAAGCGGCGGTCGCGCGCGGCGAACCCCGCCAGGACGCGGGCAAACTCGTCCCGGGTGAAGTCGGGCCACAGCGTGTCGATGAACTCGTACTCGGCGTAGGCCGACTGCCAAAGCAGGAAGTTGCTGATCCGCGCCTCGCCGCTGGTCCGGATGACGAGGTCCGGATCGGGCAGCACGCGGGTGTCGAGGAAGCGGGCCAGCGTCTCGGCGTCGACGTCCTTGGGGGTCAGGCGCCCCTGTTCGATCTCGTAGGCGAGGCGCTGGGCGGCGCGGGTCACCTCGTCGCGGCCGCCGTAGTTGATCGCGATGGTCAGGTGGACGAGGTCGTTGCCGGAGGTCAGCAGCTCCAGCTCGTCCATCAACGTGACGAGTTTCGGCTCCAGCTTGAGCCGGTCGCCGATGAAGCGGACGCGGACGCCGGAGTCGAACAGGGCCCGCGCCTCGCGCTCGATGTAGCGGCGGAAGAGGCTCATCAGGCCCGCCACCTCGGCCTGGGTGCGCTTCCAGTTCTCGGTCGAGAAGGCGAAGATCGTCAGGTACTTGACGCCGAGATCGGGGCAGGCCTCGACGATGTCGCGGACGCGCTTGGCGCCGGCCTGGTGGCCGAACAGTCGGGGCCGGCCGCGGCGCTGCGCCCAGCGGCCGTTGCCGTCCATGATGATCGCCACGTGCTCGGGCCCGTGGCGTGTCTCGATCCGTTCGTCCCGGGCCATGAGGCCTCCTCACTCGTTCCTGCTCGGGCCGCCCTGTACGCGGCGGCCGCCCCGGCGCGTCCTCAGACCTGCATGATCTCCGCCTGCTTGGTCTCCAGCTGCGCATCCACCTTCTTGATGTAGCTGTCGGTCAGCTCCTGCACCTCGGATTCCCAGAATTTCTGGTCGTCCTCGCTGACGGAGCCGTCGGACTTCGCCTTCTTGATCTGGTCCATGCCGTCGCGGCGCAGGTTGCGGATCGCGACCCGGGCCCGTTCCGCATAATCGCCGGCGACTTTGGTCAGATCGCGGCGCCGCTCCTCGTTCAACTCGGGGATCGGCAGCATGATGATGGTGCCGTTGAGCTGCGGGTTGATGCCGAGCCCGCTCTCGCGGATGGCCTTCTCGACCTTGCCGACGAGGCCCTTGTCCCAGACGTTGATCGTGACCATCCGCGGCTCGGGGACGTTCACGGTGCCGACCTGGTTGATCGGCGTCATGCTGCCGTAGGCCTCCACCTGGATCGGCTCGAGCATCGAGGCCGAGGCGCGGCCGGTCCGCAGGGACGCCAGTTCGGTCCTGAGGTTCGCGATGGCGCCGTCCATCCGGCGCGTGAGGTCGTCGGTGTCCAGCTCGAAGTCGTCTGCCATGTCTGCCCGTTCGGTCGTGTCTCTTGCCGGCCAGAGGCCCGGCCGGGGGTCGCATCCCTATATCGCCGACCGGCCCGGCTGTATAGGCCGGGCCGCGTGCAGCGGGTGTGCAGGATGCGGGCGCGTGCAGTGCGGCCGCCCGCGCGCCGATGCCTCACACGAGGAGCGGATCGCCGGCGAAGGTGATGTCGGAGAGGTCGTCGACCCCCCACACGACGATCCTGTCGCCGTCCCCTTCCAGCGTCAGCTCGACCTTCAGCCGGCTTTCACGGACCCGCCCGATCTCGGCCCCGCCGAGGTCGATGACGTCGTCGCCGAGCCCGTAGTCCAGGATCGTCAGCCGGTCCTTCTGGCCGTCCTCCGCCAGCGCCGCCGAGAACACGAACGTGTCGTCCCCGAACCCGCCCGAGACCTTGTCGTTGCGCCCGCCCGAGGCGACGATGGTGTCGTCCCCGAAACCGCCGAACACGAGGTCGTTGCCGATGCCATCGGCGATGACGTCGTTGCCGGACCCGCCGAAGATGTCGTCGTTGCCTCGGCCGCCGCCGATCCTGTCGGCGCCGCCCAGTCCGAGGATGATGTCGTTGCCGCCGCGGCCCTCGATCCGGTCGCGGTCTCCGGTCCCGTACAGCCTGTCGCGGCCTCCGGTGCCGGCGATCATGTTGAACACCGACTCCAGATCGAAGGCGACGAGGATCGGGTCGTGGTCCGAGTAGCGCGACGACGAACCGCCGTCGTAGAGGTCCGGATCGCGCCCGAATTCGAGGTTGTAGTCGAGGGCGTCGGCCTCGTCCGCGTTGATGTGCCACTCGGTGGCGCCGACGAAATCGTCGGCCAGCGCATCGTTCGCGAACGCGTAGTCGAGCGTGCCCGTCTGGCCGTCGAAGACGTAGGAATAGGCGTCCGGATCGTCCAGCAGGCCAAGGTTCGCGTAGCCCGCATCCTCGATCACCTCGATCGGCTGCTCCCGGGCGTAGGCGTTGAAGTCGCCGAGGACGAGCGTGCGCTCGGCGCCCTGCCCCGTCGGGTCGGAGGCGAGCCACTCGGTCAGGGCCTCGGCCGCGGCGGTCCGGGTCGCGTTGGACGCCCCCGCCCCGTCGCTGATGTCGGCGTCGCCCTCGCCGCCCGCGTCGGAGCCCTTGGACTTGAGGTGATTGACCGACACGTTCAGCATCTGCCCGGTCTCGATGTCCTCGAAGGTCTGGGTGATGGCGGCGCGGTTGCGGTCCTGCCCGGTGTTCAGCGGGTCGAGGAAGGCGGCGCTGTCGAGGATCGCCATGTCGCCCACCGGCACCACCCGGTCGGTGCGAAAGAGCAGCGCGGTGGCGATGGCATCGGTGCCGACGAACTCCTGCCCCGGATCGGCGAAGGCGTACACCTCGGCCCCGGCCAGGTCGTTGAGCGCCTCGACGAGGGCCGCGGCCGCGATCCCGCGGTCGCCCTGCGCCGACTGATCGCCCGGCGCGACGCCTCCGTCGAGGAAGTCGTTCTCGATCTCCAGAAGACCCATCACGTCGACGTCCATCTCGTGGATGGCGGAGGCGAGCTTGGCCAGCTGGCGGTCGTACTCGTCCGTCGGACCGACGCCCTCGACGGCGTTCTGCGGGTTGGTGTCGGCACCCCGCGGTTCCTGCTGCTGTCCGTCGGGACCGACGTCGTCATCCGGCGTGTCGGGAAAGACGTCGAGCGTGGTGAAGAAGTTCAGCACGTTGATGCTGGCGGCGCGGAAGTTGCCGCCCAGCTCTTCGGGCGTCTCGGGGCGGGGGTTGGCGTCGCCGTACTCGCCCGTGGGCACCTGGATGCGGAACTCGTCGAACTGGTAGCCCAGCACGCCGGTCAGCGCGGTCTGCGTGTCGCCCATCCGGAACGTGTCGTCCGAGCTGAGGGCGTAGTCGTTCCCGTCGACGACCCGCAACGTCTCGGGATTCTGCACGGACTGCCCGTCGTCGATCCAGAGAGAGCCCCTCGCGACGTCCCGGAGATGCGCGTCGTAGCCCTCGACGGAGGGGGCGTTGTTCTGCGTGAACTGCTCGTAGCGCTGGTCGGCGACGACGTAGTTGCCGTAGCGGTCGAGGTCGAACAGCTCGGTCACCACCATCGACTGCGGCACGTCGATGAGCATCCCCTCGTAAGCTTCGAGGTTCGCGACATAATTCCCGCCGTCGTCGATCATGACGTTCGCGACCGGAAACTCGACGGCGACCGAGGTCGGCAGCGCGTTGCCGCTGGAAAGCACCTCGACCACGACGTCGCTGATCTGCGTCTGGCCGAAGTTCTCGCCCACGGTGCCGGTCACGCGGACCTGATCGCCCACCGCCACGTCGACCCGGCTCGTCGAGGTGCCGTCGTAGACGAAGATGCCCTCGGATGTCGCGACCGAGTCGTCCGCGTCGCTGTCCTCTTCCTGCAGGTAGAAGCCGTCGAAATCGCCCATCGAGCCCAGCAGCCCGTGCTGGAAGTCGGCGGTCACGATGGCCGTCACCGTCACCCGCTCACCGAACAGGGGGCTGACGTCGTCGATCCCGGTCACCGCGCCGTCGCCGGTTCCGACGTCGCCCTGGACCTCGTGGATCATCGCCAGCACCGGCTCCACCGGCGGCGGCGGCGTCACGTTGGCGGCGCCGGGCGTGCCCTTGTCGCCGTCTCCGAACATCGCGGTCGAAACCGACCAGTTCGCGGCGTCGGAATTGTCGAGCGCGGGATCGTCCAGCGCCATCGAGGCGCCTGCCGGGTCGGGGAAGGCCGGACCGCCGTCGTACTCGACCCGGTCGCGTTCGATCCCCTCGGCGTCGGTCAGCACGATCTCGTCATCGGAATTTGCGAGCGCGATCGAACCGTAGACGTAGTCCACGGCGACGCCGCCATTGGTCGCGGTATCGCCGTTGCGGCCGAGCACGGCGTACGCGCCGGGCGCCACGACGAGATCGCCGGCGATCACGTGGGAATCGCTGCCGTTGTCCGAGATGGTCCAGCCCGAGAGGTTCACCGAGGCGCTGCCGGCGTTGTGGATCTCGAACCACTCGCCGTTGTCGTCGGACACGGCGCTGGGATTCTGCAGGATCTCGGTGATGACGATCTGCGGCTCCGGCGCCGGTCCGCTGCCGCCGGTGAACGTGTGACGGCCGAGATCCGAGATGTCGTCCTGCGGCAGGACGATCCACTCGGCCGAGGTGTCGAACGGATCGGAGGGGTCGCTGTCGCCCGACGCCACGATCTCGCTGCGGATGAGCGTCTGGTTTGCCGAGTTGCCGTCCGGCCACTCAGAGCCGGGATCGACGCCGACCTGACCGAACGCGTCGATCACCGTAGTGCCCCGCCGGAGCACGACCGCATCGTCGCCGTTGAAGTTTATGACGGACCCGCTGATCTGATCCGCTTGGGCGAGGATCTCGGCCGAGGCGCCGGAATGGGCCAGGACGTGGACTTCGCCGTCGGCGAGCGTGCCCTCCAGCTGCACCGACTGGCTGACCGAGGAACTGCCGTTCGAATAGAGCTCGAGGGTGTAGAGCGACAGGTCGATCGTCGCGCCGGTCCCGTTGAAGATTTCGATGGCCTTGTTGAGGCCGGATCCCTCGATGTATTCCGAGATGATCAGATCGGTCGCCGGCATGGTGTGATCTCCCTGCTGCCTGTCTCGCGTCGCCTTGTTCTGGAACATGGCTTGCGTAACGCGCACGCGACGTCAGGTCCTGTTGACCCGAGGTCAGCAGGTTCGGATCGGCGGATTTCGACCAGTTGGTCAAAAATCGGCGGCCGGTGCCCTATCCGTGGACGGTGGTGAAAGTGCCTTCGCCCGCGAGGATTCCCTTGAACCCGCCCGGCTCGTCCAGCGAGAAGACGATGATCGGCAGGTCGTTGTCGCGGGCGAGCGCGATGGCGCTGGCGTCCATCACGCCGAGGTTCTTCGTCAAAACCTCGTTGTAGGTGACCCGATCGTAGCGCCGGGCGTCCGGGAACTTCTTGGGATCCTTGTCGTAGACGCCGTCGACCTTGGTGCCCTTGAAGATCGCCTCGCAGCTCATCTCGTTGGCGCGCAGCGTCGCGGCGGTGTCGGTGGTGAAGTACGGGTTGCCGGTGCCGGCGGCGAAGATGCAGACCCGCTTCTTCTCGAGGTGCCGGACGGCGCGGCGGCGGATGTAGGGCTCGCACACCTGATCCATCGGGATCGCGCTGATGACGCGGGTGTAGACGCCCAGGTCCTCCAGCGAGGATTGCATGGCGAGCGCGTTCATCACCGTCGCCAGCATCCCCATGTAATCGGCCGTCGTGCGCTCCATCCCCTGCGCGCTGCCGGCCAGCCCGCGAAAGATGTTGCCGCCGCCGATCACCATGCAGATCTCGACGCCGAGGTCGTGCACGCTCTTCACCTCGCGGGCGATGCGCTGGACGGTGGGCGGATGCAGGCCGTAGCCCTGGTCGCCCATCAGCGCCTCGCCCGAGATCTTCAGCAGGACCCGCCGGAACCTCGTCTGTGCGTCGTTCATCGCGTCCCCCTGTTTGCCCGGCGCGGAAAATGTCGGAAAAGGCCGGGGGGTTCAATGCGGGGGGCGCATGGAAGCGGCGGAAATCGACCGCTGGATCGACGGGCTGCCGGAGGGGCGGCCGGTGCTGATCGCCGGGCCGACGGCGAGCGGCAAGTCGGCGCTTGCGCTCAGGATCGCCGAACGGGCCGGCGGCACGGTGGTGAACGCCGACGCGCTGCAGGTCTTCGCCGGATGGGAGGTGCTGACGGCCCAGCCCTCCGCGGCGGACCGCGCACGCGCGCCCCATGCGCTGTACGGCCACCTGCCCCATGACGCGCCCTACTCCGTCGGCCACTGGCTGCGCGAAGTGCGCCCTCTTCTGGACGGCGGCAGCCGGCCCATCGTGGTCGGCGGCACCGGCCTCTACCTCTCGGCTCTGACCGAGGGCCTTGCCGAGATCCCGCCCGTCCCCGCGGAGGTCCGGGCCGAGGCGGACGCCCTGCCCCTGCCCGCCCTCGTCGCCGGTCTCGATGCCCGCACCGCGGGCGGGATCGACCTGGCCAATCGCGCCCGCGTGCAGCGGGCGTGGGAGGTGCGCCGCGCCACCGGCCGCGGTCTTGCCGAGTGGCAGGCCGAGACGCCGCCGCCGCTGCTGCCACCGGAGGCGGCCGAGCGGCTGGTACTCGGCGCGCCAAAGGACTGGCTGGAGCCGCGGCTCGTCCGCCGGTTCGACGCGATGCTGTCCGGCGGCGCGCTGGACGAGGCGCGGGCGATGCGGCCGCGATGGGACCCTGCACTCCTGTCGTCGAAAGCCATCGGCGCGCGCGAGCTGATCGCTTTCCTGGGCGGCGAGACGACCCTCGAGGACGCCCGCGAGTCCGCGCTGATCCAGACCCGCCGCTATGCCAAGCGGCAGCGGACGTGGTTCCGCGCCCGCATGGGCGACTGGCGCCGCGTCGACTTATCCACAGCCTGATCCCCAGCTTTTCGCGTTTCGTCCCGATTTTGGCCATTGTCACACGGGCAGATGCCCCGCGACACTTGCACTTATCGAACGAGACGCAGCCGTCCGGGGGGACAGACATGCACACCACCGACCGGCTGGGCCTCCAGCCGCTCTCGATGAACGCGTCCCAGGGCCGCTGGCGGACCGAGGCGATGCGCGCCCACGCCACCCCGCGGCTGATGCTGTTCCACAAGGGACAGGGCCGGATCACCGTGAACGGCCTCACCCGCGGCTACGGCCCCAACAACATGATCTTCATCCCGGCCCGCACGATGTACGGCTACGAGCTGGGGCCGACGTCGCACGGGGTTATGGTGACGATCCCCGACGCCATGGCGCGCGAATGGCCGGAGGAGGCGGTGCACCTGCGCCTGCGCGACGTCGCCACCCAGAAGGAAGCGGCGCAGATCATCGACCAGATGGAGCGCGAGCTGCGCTCGCCCCGTCCGGGCGCGGCCCGCGCCGCGCACTACCACCTCGGCCTCCTCGCGGTGTTCTACCAGCGCCAGCTGGAGGAACATCCCGAGACCGCCACCGACGCCCGCGAGCAGAGCGCGGCCGCCCGCCTCGTCGCGGCCTATTCCGACCTGATCGAGCGCGACTTCCGCCGCCAGCCGGCCATCGCCGGCCTCGCCCGATCCCTCGGCGTGACGCCCACCCATCTCAGCCGCGCCTGCCGGCAGACCTGCGGCCGCTCGGCCCACGCGCTGCTCAACGACCGGATCCTGTTCGAGGCGCGCACGCTGCTGCGCGAGACCCGCACGCCGGTCCAGAAGATCGCCGCCGACCTCGGCTACGGCTCGGCCGCCTATTTCACCCGCTCGTTCCAGAAGGCCACGGGCCAGACGCCGACAGGTTTCCGCCGCGAGGATGCGGGCCGGCGCTCTTGAACCAGAGGGCCGTTATCAACCTTTCGTTTGACCTCGCGGCCCAAAAATTGCGGAATGTGCCCGGAGAGGGAGACGAAAAGGGTTCACGGACGTCGCGCAGACGACGCCGCCATGACGGGACCTGACCGCCGACGGGCAACGGTCCGGGCGCAGGACCGCACGCAATCCGAACAAGACGACAGGGAGTATTCGATGACCTATCAGGACAAGGTGCGCGCCGACGTGCATCCCGCCGCGCTCATGTACGCCGAAGAGGAGAAGTCCGGCCGCCTCAGCCGGCGCGAGTTCCTCACCCGCGCCACCGCCCTCGGCCTCGCCGCGCCGATGGCCTACGGCCTGATCGGCGTACCGACCCCGGCACGCGCCCAGGAGGACAAGCCGATGGGCGGCACCCTCCGGATGGAGATGGAGACCCGGGCGCTCAAGGATCCCCGCGTCGCCGACTGGAGCCAGATCGCCAACGTCTATCGCGGCTGGCTGGAATACCTCGTCCAGTACGAGCGCGACGGCTCCCTCACCCCGATGCTGCTGGAAAGCTGGGAGGCGAACGAGGACGCGACGCAGTTCACCCTGAACGTCCGGCAGGGCGTCACCTGGAACAACGGCGACCCCTTCACGGCCGAGGACGTCGTTTACAACATTACCCGCTGGTGCGACGGCACGGTCGAGGGCAACTCGATGGCGGGCCGCATGGCCGCGCTGGTCGATCCCGATACCAACCAGCTGCGCGAAGGGGCGATCGAGACGGTCGACGACCACACGATCGTCCTGAACCTCAGCGCGCCGGACATCGCGATCATCGTCAACACCGCCGACTACCCGGCGGCGCTGGTGCACCCGTCCTATTCCGGGGGCGACCCCTCCGAAAATCCGGTCGGCACCGGCCCCTACATCCCCGAGGAGGTCGAGATCGGCGTGCGCGTCACGCTGGTGAAGAACCCCGACCACCAATGGTGGGGGACCGAGGTGTTCGGCGGCCCGTACCTCGACCGGATCGAGTACATCGACTACGGCACCGATCCCGCCGCCGTCGTCTCGGCCGTGGAATCCGGCGAGATCGACATCACCTACCAGTCGGTCGGCGACTTCATCGAGATCTTCAACGCCCTCGGCTGGACCGAGTCCGAGGTGGTGACCGCCTCTACGATCACCGTCCGCTTCAACCAGGCGAACGCGCCCTACGACAACGTCGACGTGCGCCGCGCGCTGCAGATGGCGGTCTCGAACGACATCGTCCTCGAGCTCGGCTACAATGACCGCGGGGTCGTCGCCGAGAACCACCACGTCTGCCCGATCCACCCCGAATACGCGGACATCGGCCCGGCGGAGTACGATCCCGAAGCGGCGCTGGAGCTGCTGACCTCGGCCGGCCACGCCGAGACCGAGTTCGAGCTGATCTCGATCGACGATGCCTGGCAGGCGACCAGCTGCGACGCTGTGGCGGCCCAACTGCGCGACGCGGGGGTGAACATCACCCGCACAGTGCTGCCTGGCTCCACCTTCTGGAACGACTGGCTGACCTACCCGTTCTCGGCGACCGAGTGGAACATGCGCCCGCTCGGCGTGCAGATCATGAACCTCGCCTACAAGTCCGGCGTGGCCTGGAACGAGACCGCCTACAGCAACCCCGACTTCGACGCGGCGCTGGCCGAGGCCGGCTCCATCGCCGACGCCGACGCCCGGCGCGAGGTGATGGCGCGGATGGAGGAGATGCTGCGCGCGGACGGCGTGGTGATCCAGCCCTACTGGCGCTCGCTCTACCGTCACTACCGGGCGGAGGTGATGGGCGCCGAGATGCATCCCACCTTCGAGCACCACCACTACAAGTGGGCGATCCAGGCCTGATCGCCTGAGCCCCGCCGGGCCGCGTCGTCGCGGTCCGGCGGGGCGCCGAACGACGGGAACACCGGGGCCGGACGGCCGGCAACAGGGGCACGGGAATGCTGCGATTCATCGCCGGCCGCATCCTGACGATGCTGCTGACGGCCTTGTGCCTGACCTTCGTCGTGTTCTTCCTGACGAACCTCGGCCCCAACCTCGAGAAGGTGGCCAAGTCCGAGATCGGCGTGCGGATCTCGGACGCCGAGGTCGAGAGCTGGCTGGCCCGCAACGGCTACGCCCAGCCGGTCCTCGTCCGCTACGGCGAGTGGCTCGGCGTGCTGCCCGGCTGGACCGGCGAGGCGGCGGACGGAACGCCCACGGGTCGCTGCGTGGCGCAGGACCAGTCGCTGGAGGAGGCCGACCGCTTCTGCGGCATCCTGCAGGGAGACTGGGGCTATTCCACCGTCTTCCGCGCCCCGGTGAGCGAGATCATCGCCCGCTCGCTCGCCCTGACGGGCAAGCTCATGTTCTGGGTGATGGCGGTGATGGTGCCCGGCGCCCTCCTCCTCGGCGTTCTGGCGGGCATGCGCGAGGGCTCGCGCCTCGACCGCTCGCTCTCGACCTTCGCGATCACCACGACGGCGACGCCGGAATACGTCTCGGGCGTCGTCTTCATCGCCGTCTTCGCCTCGACCGCCGTCGGCCTGCGCTGGTTCAACGGCTCGGCCACCTCGGCGATGGAGGACATCACCTTCGTCAACTTCACCCTGCCGGTGATGACGATCGCGCTCTACGGCATGGGCTACATCGCCCGGATGACCCGCGCGTCGATGGCCGAGGTCATGACGGCCCAGTACATCCGCACCGCCCGGCTCAAGGGCGTGCGCTTCCGCGACATCGTCCTGCGGCACGCGCTGAGGAACGCCCTGATCGCGCCCTTCACGGTCATCATGCTGCAGTTCCCGTGGCTGCTGAACGGCGTCGTCATCGTGGAGACCCTGTTCAACTACAAGGGCTTCGGCTGGACGCTGGTGCAGGCCGCCGGCAACAACGACATCGAGCTGCTGCTCGGCGTGTCGGTCGTGTCCGTCTTCGTCGTCTTGGTGACGCAGCTGATCTCGGACATCGGCTACGTCTACCTCAACCCCCGCATCCGCATCAGCTGAGGGAAGCTCCATGGACGCGCTCACCTGGACCGGATCGCTCGGCACCGTGCTCAACCCGCTCCTGTGGGTCTCGGTGGCGCTGCTCCTCCTCGCCGTGGCGGGCCAGGTCCTCGCCTCGCTCCTGCCCGCGCCGCAGATGCGGCCCCGTCCGGACGGAACGCTCGTCGCGACGACGGGCCTGCGGGGCCTCGCCGACACGGCCGGCCGCTTCGCCCTGCTCGCGCTCCTCGCCGTGCTGCTGGCCTACATCGTGGCGGGCGCGCTCATGCCCTACGGGTCCGCCGGCATCGTCGGCGCGGTGGCGCGCCGCTTCGCGCCGGTCTGGATCTCGCTCGCCCTCGTCTTCGCGCTCTCCATCCACTTCCGCCGCCGGCTCGGCCTGTTCGGCCGGCTCTTCGACTCCACCATCGGCATGATCGGCTTCGGCCTCGTCCTGTTCTGGGTCTTCACCGCGCTCTACTTCACCGCCTTCGGCTGGATCGCGACCCACGACCCGCTGTCGCAGCTGTCCGGTATGAAGAACGTCCTGCCCGGAGAGCCGGTCGCGATGGCGCCCGAGGGCGCCTGGCCGCACTACCTGCTCGGCGGCGACAATCTCGCCCGCGACGTCTTCAGCCGGATGGTCGCGGGGTCGGCCATCGTGGTGCTGATCGCGCCGCTGGCCACGCTCTTCGCCTTCATGGTGGGGATCACGCTCGGCCTGCCGGCGGCCTATTTCGGCGGCCGCCTCGACCAGATCCTGTCGTTCCTCGCCAACCTCGTCCTCGCCTTTCCGGTGATCCTGCTGTTCTACCTGCTGGTCACGCCCGAGATCGTGCAGACCGGCATCCCCTCTTTCATGGCGATGGTCCTCTTCGTCTTTCCGATCCTCTTCCTCGCCGTCCTCCTCGATTCCCGCTACCGCACGGACCGCCGCAAGCGCTGGCCGATCCTCGCCGTCACGCTTGCCGTCACCGGCTGGCTCTACCTCTCGCTCGTCAGCCAGCCCGGCACGCCGGTGAACTTCCTCCATCCGGACGTCGACCTCTTCAACATCCCCGGCGGCATCCTCATCGTCTTCGTCTCCGTCGTCTTCGTGAACTCGCCCACCGTCTTCCGCATCGGCCGCGGCCTCGCGCTGGACCTTGCCACGCGCGACTACGTGGCGGCGGCGCAGACGCGGGGCGAGCGGCCCTGGTACATCATGCTGTGGGAGATGCTGCCGAACGCGCGCGGCCCCCTCATCGTCGATTTCTGCCTGCGCATCGGCTACACCACGATCCTCCTCGGCACGCTCGGCTTCTTCGGCCTTGGCCTGCCGCCCGAGAGCCCGGACTGGGGCACCACGATCAACGACGGCCGCCGCTTCCTCTCCATCTACCCGCACGCCGCGATCGTCCCCGCGCTCGCCCTCCTCTCCCTCGTCCTCGGCCTGAACCTCCTCGCCGACGGCCTGCGCGAGGAAAGCCTCAAGGACTGACCCCCTGTCCCCTATCTTGCTTCAAATACCTCCACGGGGGTCCGGGGGTGTGAAACCCCCGGTCCCGCAGCCGCAGCCAGGACCGACCCATGGATGACGCGACCCGGCCGATCCTCGAGATCGACAAGCTCTCGATCAGCTTCTTCACCCGCCTGCGGGAGATCCCGGCCGTCATGGACTTCTCGGCCAAGGTCTTCCCCGGCGAGGCGCTCGGCCTCGTCGGCGAGAGCGGGTGCGGCAAGTCCACGGTCGCGCTCGGCGTGATGCAGGACCTCGGCACCAACGGGCGGATCGTCGGCGGCTCGATCCGCTTCAAGGGCCGCGACCTCGGGCAGATGAGCCAGGCCGAACTGCGCCAGATCCGCGGCAGCCAGATCGCGATGATCTATCAGGAGCCGATGGCCTCGCTGAACCCCGCGATGCGGATCGGCAGGCAGCTGGTCGAGGTGCCGATGATCCACGAGGGGGTCAGCGAGACGGAGGCGTGGGCCCGCGCGCTGGAGGTCGTGTCCGACGTCCGCCTGCCCGACCCCGAACGCATCCTGCGCTCCTACCCGCACCAGCTGTCCGGCGGCCAGCAGCAGCGGATCGTCATCGCGATGGCGCTGATGTCCAAGCCCGCGCTCCTGATCCTCGACGAGCCGACGACGGCGCTCGACGTGACCGTCGAGGCGGCGGTGGTCGATCTGGTGAAGGATCTCGGCAAGAAGTACGGCACCTCGATGCTGTTCATCAGCCACAACCTCGGGCTGGTGCTCGAGACCTGCGACCGGATCTGCGTGATGTATTCCGGCGAGGCGGTGGAGCGGGGCTCCATCGAGGACGTGTTCGACCGGATGCGCCACCCCTACACGCAGGCCCTGTTCCGCTCGATCCCGCTGCCCGGCGCGGACAAGACCGCGAAACCTCTGGTCGCGATCCCCGGCAACTTCCCCCTGCCCCACGAGCGCCCGCCGGGCTGCAATTTCGGGCCGCGCTGCGACTACTTCGTCAAGGGCCGCTGCGACGCCCGCGACATCCCGATGCTGCCGGTGGAGGGCGACGAGCGGCACGAGAGCCGGTGCATCAGGTTCGACGAGATCGACTGGGCGGCCGAACCGCAGGGTATCACCGCCAAGGGCAAGACGCGGCCGGGCGAGCCGGTGCTGCGGATCGAGTCCTTGCGCAAGTACTACGAGACGGCCGCCAACGCCCTCTTCGGCTCGGGCGAGACGAAGGTGGTGAAGGCGAACGAGGACATCGGCTTCGAGGCGCGCGAGAGCGAGACGCTCGCCATCGTCGGCGAGAGCGGCTGCGGCAAGTCGACGTTCGCCAAGGTGCTGCTAGGGCTGGAGACCGCGTCGGGCGGCAAGATCGTCCTCGACAACCGCGAAATCCAGGACACCGCGATCAACAAACGCGACACCCAGACCGTCGCCGACGTGCAGATGGTGTTCCAGAACCCCTTCGACACGCTGAACCCCTCCATGACCGTGGGCCGCCAGATCATGCGCGCGCTGGAGGTGTTCGGCGTCGGCAACGGCGACGCCGAGAGGCGGGAGCGGATGCTCACCCTCCTCGACCTCGTGAAGCTGCCCCGCGCCTTCGCCGAGCGGATGCCGCGGCAGCTGTCCGGCGGGCAGAAGCAGCGCGTCGGCATCGCCCGCGCCTTCGCAGGCGGCGCGCGGATCGTGGTCGCGGACGAACCGGTCAGCGCGCTCGACGTCAGCGTGCAGGCCGCGGTGACCGACCTGCTGATGGAGATCCAGCGCGAGCAGAAGACGACGCTGCTCTTCATCAGCCACGACCTGTCGATCGTGCGCTACCTCGCCGACCGCGTCCTCGTCATGTATCTCGGCCACGTGGTCGAGATCGGCACCACCGACCAGGTCTTCGCCCCGCCCTACCACCCCTACACCGAGGCGCTGCTGTCGGCCGTCCCGATCGCCGACACCCGCGTCGAGAAGAAGCACATCGTGCTGGAGGGCGAGATCCCGTCGGCGATGAACCCGCCGCCCGGCTGCCCGTTCCAGACCCGCTGCCGCTGGAAGAGCCATGTGCCGGGCAACAAGTGCGAGACCGAGCTGCCCCCCTTCCGCACCCTCGGCGACGGCCACCATGCGCTGTGCTGGCTGACAGACGAACAGCTCGCGACGATGGAGCCGGTCATCAAGGTGGCGGCCGAATAGCATGGCCCTGACATCGGCGGGCCCGGCGGCCCGCGTCATGGCGGTCTTCGCGCTGCATGCGACGCTGGTGGCGAGCCTGTTCCTGCGGCTGCCCGAGGTGCAGCTGCGCCTCGGCCTCAGCGAGGCGGTCTACGGCCTCGTCCTCCTTGCCATGCCGATCGGCGTCGTCGCCGGCTCCATGCTGGTCCCGGCGCTGGTGGAGCGGTGGGGCCCGCGGCGCGTCCTGACGGTCGCGCTGCCGCTCGCGACCGCGCTGCAGATTCCCGCCGCCTTCGCCGTCTCCGCGCCGACGCTGGGCGCGGCGCTGCTGGCCTTCGGATTCGTCTTCGGCATCGTCAACGTCACCGAGAACATTGAGGCGGATCGGGTCGAGGTAGCGTCCGGCGCGCGGATCATGAACCGCTGTCACGGCTGGTGGGCGCTCGGCTTCCTCGCCGCCTCCCTCGCCGCGACGGGCCTCGTCGCCGTCGGGCTGGCGCCGGTCTGGCAGTTTGCGGGCCATGCGGCGCTTATGGCCGCCGCCACGCCGCTCGTCCTGAACGGCCTGCCCGAGAGCCGGGCCCGCACCGCCACCGGCCCCGCCCGCCGCTTCGCGCTGCCGGGGCGCGGGACGATCAGGATCGGGCTCTTCGCGCTCGCCAGCCTCGTGATCGAGGGGATCATGCGCAATTGGTCGGTCATCCACCTGCGCGACACGCTGGGTGCAGCGGAGTGGGTGGCGACGCTGGCGCTGCCGGCGGTCGTGGCGACGCAGACGCTGGGCCGGTTCCTCGGCGACGGCTGGGTGATCCGCCACGGCGTGACGCGGACGCTGCGCTGGACGTCGGTCCTGCTGCTCGCCGGGATGGTCGGCTTCGCCCTGGCCGGGCACGTCGTGCCGGCGCTGGTCTCGTGCCTGCTGATCGGGGTCGGGATCGCGGTGGTCCAGCCGCAGGGCTTCGCCGCCGCCGCTCGCGACGGCGCGCGGCCCGCGGCCGAGAGCGTCGCCGCCTTCGCGACCTTCGGCACGCTGGTCGGCTTCATGAGCCCGCCGCTCTTCGGCGGCGTCGTCGAGGCGCTGGGCTTCCCCGTCGCCTTCGCCCTGCTGGTCCCGCTTCCGGTCCTCGCGATCCTGTTCGCGAACCGGCTGGAGCCGTGATCCCTACTCGCCCCAGATGGCGCGGACGTAGTTCTGCGTCTCGGCGTAGGGCGGAATGCCGCCGTACTGGCTGACCGCGCCGGGGCCGGCATTGTAGGCGGCGAGCGCGAGGCGCCAGTTGCCGAACGCACGGTACTGCGCGGCAAGGTAGCGGGCCCCGCCCTCGAGGTTCTGCGCCGGGTCGTGCGGATCGACGCCGAGGACCTGCGCCGTGCCCGGCATCAGCTGCGCCAGCCCGATCGCGCCCTTGTTCGACAAAGCCCGCGCGTTCCACCCGCTCTCCTGCTGCACGAGGCGCAGGAACAGGTCGGGCGGGATGCCGTGCCGCTCGGCCGCGGCGCGGGCGATCGCGAGGTAGGGACCGGAATAGGCGCCGGTGAAGACGACGGCGACATCCGCCGCCGCGCCCGACCCGATCAGCGGCTCGGCGCGGGGTGGCTGCAGCCGGGCGGAATTCTCGTACTGGGTGGCCGCCCGCCCATCCAGCACCCGCAGCTGCGAGGCGAAGGTGCTCGCGCGGTTCATCGTCGACACGGTGTCGGCCGCGGCCGGTGCGGCGGCCAGTGCCGCCAGCAGCGCCAGTGCGCCTGTGGTGCGACGCGCCCACGCGCCTTCGGTGCGATAGGACATCGGCCCTCCTGCCCCTCTCCAAAACCCGGCGCACCGTACCCCAGAACAGGCGATCTGGCCAGCGCTCAGGCCACCCCCTCGGCCACCTGACCGGCACCGCCGTGGCAGAGCAGCGAGACGCACACCGGGTCCCGTGGGGGAAGGATCCGCAGCAGGCCTGTTCTCACAGGTCCTCATCGCCTTCTCGGTGGGGCCTCGCAGCGCGGCGGTCGCCGGGACATCCACGTTCCTGGACCGCCCTCGCAGGCCCTTTCGGCGAGAACCCGCTCCAGCCCTTCGTGAGGGCCCGACGTGATCCTCGGCCCGCGCTCGCGGCCTGCCGAACAGGAGCGCCGACGATGTGCCGGGTCCATCCGAGCCGGCCCTTCAGGTCGGTTTAGCCTTCCATTAACCATGGCCGGGTGATGTAAGCGTCGGGAAACGACGGCCCGGATTCGAGACGAGGGGAACAGATGGCAGGCTCGGTGAACAAGGTGATCCTGATCGGCAATCTCGGCCGCGACCCCGAGACGCGGACGTTCCAGAACGGCGGCAAGGTCTGCAACCTGCGCATCGCCACGTCCGAGAACTGGAAGGACCGCAACACCGGCGAGCGGCGCGAGAAGACCGAGTGGCACTCGGTCGCGATCTTCTCAGAAGGGCTCGTCCGGGTGGCGGAGCAGTTCCTGCGCAAGGGATCGAAGGTCTACATCGAGGGCAAGCTCGAGACCCGCAAGTGGCAGGACCAGTCCGGCCAGGACCGCTACTCGACCGAGGTCGTGCTGCGCGGCTTCGGCGACACGCTGACGATGCTGGACGGTCGCGGTGAAGGCGGCGGCGGTGGCGGCGGCTACGACGACCGCGGCTCGCCCGGCGGCGGCTACGGTGGCGGCTACGACGATCGCGGCGGACCGGGCGGCGGCGGTGGTGGCGGCGGCGGTGGCCGCGGCAGCGATTTCGACGACGAGATCCCGTTCTAGCCGGTCTCCCCGGTCGAGGACCGCGACCGTGCTGCCGCGTGGCGGCACGGCCCCTTTGCGCCCGCCCGGCGCTCCGCTATAGGCGAGGACCGGACGAAGACAGGCAGCGACCATGACCGACAAAGACCGCCCGCAGCTCTACCTGATCTCCCCGCCCGAGATCGAGCTGGCGCAGTTCCCGGACCAGCTCGCCGCCTGCCTCGACGCGCTGCCGGTGGCCTGCGTCCGGCTCGCCCTCGCCGGGCACGACGAGGAGCGGATCGCCCGCGCCGCCGACGCGGTGCGCGAGGTGACCGAGCCGCGCGAGGTCGCGCTGGTGCTGGAGCGGCACGTCCTTCTCGCCCGCGCCCACGGCCTCGACGGCGTGCATCTGACGGATGGGTCCCGGTCTGTGCGCGCGGTGCGGAGAGAGCTCGGAGACGATGCCATCGTCGGCGCCTTCTGCGGCCAGTCGCGCCACGACGGGCTGACCGCGGCCGAGCTGAACGCCGACTACGTCGCCTTCGGCCCGGTGGGCGTCAGCCCGCTCGGCGACGGCAAGCGGGCCGAGGCGGACCTGTTCGAATGGTGGTCGGAGATGATCGAGGTGCCGGTCGTCGCCGAGGGCGCGCTCGACGAGACGACCGTCCGGGCGCTCGCGCCCTGGACCGACTTCTTCGGCATCGGCGACGAGATCTGGCGGATGGACGACCCGGCCGCCGCGCTCAGGACACTGGCGGCCGCGATGGGCTGAGGTCCGCCTCGAGCCCCGCCCGCACCGTCCCTTCCAGCCGCGATGCCAGCGCCTTGCGGTCCCCTTCCGGCGGCACCGGCGGGTGGAACGTGACCGTCACCCCTCCCGGCGCCCGGGCCGCCAGCACCGAAGCGAGGTGCGGGGCCAGCGCCATGTCTCCCCACCAGCCATAGAACGCCGCCGGCTCTCCCTTGGGCGCCGTCCAGGCCACGCTGACGGGCTGCAGCCACGCCGGAGACGGGCCGAGGAACGCGGCGAAGAGCGTCGGCTTGAACGGCAGCACGCGCCGGCCGTCGGAGGACGTGCCCTCGGGAAAGAACAGCAGGCGGTGGCCCGCGGCCAGCCGGGCGCGCAGGTCCGCCACCTGCGCCGCCGCCGCGCGCCGCTCCCGCCGCACGAACACGGTCCCCGTCGCCCGCGCCAGCCAGCCGATCCCGCCCCAGCCCGCCACCTCTTCCTTGGCGACGAAGTAGAGCGGCGCCGGCGCGTTGAGCGCGAAGATGTCGAGCCACGAGGAATGGTTGGCGACCATCGCGCCCGCGCCGTCCATCGGCCGCCCCCGGACGGTGAGCCGGATCCGCATCAGCCGCAGCGCTGCGCGGCAGACGGCGCAGGTGATGTGCGGCGTCCAGGGGCGCCGCGGGCCGTGAAGCGGTCGCTCGACCAGCCGGACCAGGAGGTGCAGGCCGAGGCCGCCGAACACGACCGCGCCGACCGCCGCCCCGCGCAGGAGGATCCGTCCCCGGTCCTGGGCCGCAAGTGGCCGGCGCGCCGGCGGCGGCGCCCCGCGCCAGGTCGGACTCACGCGCGCGCGGCGTCGAGGAGCGCGCGCTGGCGGACCGGCGCGACGCCCGTGTCGAGGATCATCAGGACGTCGGTGGTGTTAAAGGCGGCATCGACGAACGCGCCTTCGCCGACCCGGCCCCCGACCCGCAGGTACGACTTGATGAGCGACGGAGTCGCCAGCATGGCCGCACGCCGGTCGATCCGCGACACCTGCGGAAGAGCCACCGGACGCCGGGTCCGCGCGCGCAGCGCCTCGGGCGCGAGGTGGTCGCGCTGGAGCAGGGCCAGGGGCTGCGCCAGCGCCGAGACATCGGTTCCCGGGAAGGAGGCGGTGCCGAAGAGGATCTCCGTCCCCTCCTCCGCGATCAGCCGGGCCAGCCCGCTCCACAGCCGCCACAGGGCCGGCCCCCCGCGCCAGTCGGGGTGCAGGCAGGTCCGCCCGAGCTCCATGAGCCGGCGTCCGGAGCGGTGAAGCGGCGCGAGGTCGAACTCGCCTTCCGAGTAGAACTGCCCCGCACGCCGCGCGGCGGCAGTGTCCAGCAGGCGATAGGCGCCGACCACGTGCTCGCCCTCGGGCCGGGCCGGATCGACGAGGATCAGCGAGCGGGCGAAAGCGTCGAACCCGTCCCTCTCGCGCCTTGCATCATGGTCGACGAGGGGACCGTCGCCGCCCATCTCCTCGACGAAGACACGGTAGCGCAGCCGCTCCACCGCGAACTGGTCCTGTGGCCCTGCGGCGAGCCGCAGCGTCAGGTCCGGAAGAATGTCGAGCATCTGGGGCGGCCGCCGGGAGTGGATCGTCGCGCCCGGATCTATGAAGACCTTAACGACTTGGCAACCGAACCGGGCTATCCTGTGCCGAAGTGGGGAATTGGTCCCACACCGTGGCGGGTCGTCCCGGTGGCGTCGCGGCTGTCAGGGAGTGACCGGGATGAGGAGGATGCGCGTCGCGTCGATGACCACCTTGCCGGCCTCTTCGAAATTGACGGTCACCCGGCCGCCGATGTTCGATTGCACCTGCCCGCGGCCCCAGTCCGGGCGGTCGGGATGGGTCACGAACACTCCGGGGGTGAGAAAGGCGCTGCTGTCCATGATCCTGGCGGACTCCCGGCGGTGACGCGTCGGGCCGATATCGTCGCCCTGGTCGGCTCCCGCATCTGCCACGACCTAGGTAGCCCCCTCGGTGCCATCGGCAACGGGGTGGAGCTGATGACGCTCGCCGGCGACGGCCCCCCGTCCCCGGAGATGGAGCTGATCGCCCAGAGCATCGAGACGGCCAACGCGATGCTGCGGTTCTTCCGCCTTGCCTTCGGCCGGGCCGCGCCGGGCAGCATGGTCGCCCGGGACGAGATCGCGCAGCTCCTTGCCGCCGCCTCGCGCGGGGGGCGGCTGACCTATTACTGGGCCGTCGATGACCCGCAGGAGCGGGCCGAGGTACGGGCGGTCCTGCTGACGCTCATGTGTTTCGAGAGCGCCCTGCCCCGCGGCGGCGACGTTCACATCCGCCGCCGCGGCCCGCGGTGGGAGATGTGGGCCGAAGGGGACCGACTGGCGGTACGGCAGGACCTGTGGTCCAGCCTGTCCGCTCCGGCCAAGGGCCCGGCCGAGCCCGCTCCAGCCGAGGTCCAGTTCGTGCTCCTGCCCGAGGTTCTGGCAGAGCTTGACCGGACGCTGGCGGTCGACATCGGCGCGAACCGGATCACCGCGGGATTCTAGGGCGGCGAGGCTCCCTGGTCGGACGAACGGCCGGCACGATCAGCGCCGAACCGCGCCGTTGCCCGTCACGAGATACTTGAACGAGGTCAGCTGCTCGGCCCCCACCGGCCCGCGCGCGTGCATCTTGCCCGTCGCGATTCCGATCTCGGCCCCCATGCCGAACTCGCCCCCGTCCGCGAACTGGGTGGAGGCGTTTCGCATCAGAATCGCCGAATCGAGCCGCTGGAAGAAGTACTCGGCCGCCCGGTCGTCCTCGGTCACGATGGCATCGGTGTGGTTGGACCCGTAGGTGCGGATGTGGTCGATCGCCTCGTCGACGCCGTCGACCAGCTTCGCCGCGCAGATCATGTCGAGGAATTCCTCGCCGAAATCCTCGGGCGCGGCCTTCACCGTCCCCGCCACCTTCGCCAGGTCGCCCGCCGCGCGCACCTCGACGCCGGCGTCGCGCAGCGCCTCGATCACCACCGGCCCGTGCTGGGTGTAGAAGCGCCAGTCGATCAGCACGCATTCCATCGCGCCGCAGATGCCCGTCCTCCGGGTCTTGGCGTTGAGGGCGATCTCGACCGCCATCGCGGGGTCGGCGGTGGCGCCGATGTAGAGGTGGCAGATGCCTTCGAGGTGCGCGAACACCGGCACCCGCGCCTCGCGCTGGACGAGGCCGACGAGGCCCTTGCCGCCCCGCGGCACGATCACGTCGATATGCTGCGTCATCCGCAGCATCTCGGCCACCGCCTCGCGGTCGCGGACCGGCACGCGCTGGATCGCCGTCTCGGGCAGGCCGGCCTGTTTCAGTCCGGTGACGAGGCAGTCGTGGATCGCGGCGGAGGAATGGAAGCTCTCGGACCCGCCGCGCAGGATCGCGGCGTTGCCGGATTTCAGGCAGAGGGCGCCGGCGTCGGCGGTGACGTTCGGGCGGCTCTCGTAGATCACCCCGACCACGCCGAGCGGCGTGCTGACGCGCCGGATGTGCAGGCCCGACGGCATGTCCCACTCCGCCAGCGTCCGGCCCACCGGGTCGCGCTGTTCCGCTACGGCGCGCAGGCCGTCGGCCATGGCGCGCACGCGGGCCTCGTCCAGCGTGAGGCGATCCATCATGGCGGGCGTCAGGCCCTTCTCCTCGCCGTAGACGAGATCCTCGCAGTTGGCGTCGAGGATGGCCTGGCGGTTGTCCATGATCGCGTAGGCCGCGCTCTGCAGCGCCGCGACCTTGCGGTCCTCGGCGGCGAAGGCGAGTTCGGCCGCGGCGGCGCGGGCCTTGGCGCCGATGTCGGCCATCAGCGCGGGAATGTCGGTGTGGTCCTTCATGGGCGTACCTCCGCCGCCCGTCCTAGACCCAATCGCCGTCCGTGGAAACGGCTTCCGACATCGCCGCCTGCACCGCCGCCAGCATCGGCGCATCGAAGTCCGGTTCGGGCCTCCAGGTCCGCGAGGCGCCCGCCAGCACGACCGCCCAGGCGAGCAGGCGCGCGGTCGGACGGCCGAGGCCATGTCCCAGCGCGCGGGCCAGCGCCAGCGCACGGGCCGGGTCGAGGGCGAGGTCGGGACGCCCCTCGGGATTGCGGAACAGGTTCGCGGTCTCGAAGTCGGGGTCGCCGATCAGGCCCTTGGGGTCGATGACGCGCCAGCCGTCCGGCGTCTCGAGAACGTTCTCGTGGTGCAGGTCGCCGTGAAGCGGCACCGGCGTCCGCCCCTCGGCGAGAAGGCGTCGGGCCAGCGCCCGCGGCGCCGCGAGGTCGGCAGAGGTGTCCGACAAGAGGCCGGCGATGGAGCGGTCCAGCGGCACGAGTCCGGGTGCTGTCGCGGCCGGAGCGTGCAGTCGCCGCACCAGCGCCGCGAGGCCGGCGGGCGTCTCTGCGTCCCCGTTGCGGCGGACCCGGTCGCCGAGAGGCGGGCCGTCCAGCCACTCCAGCAGCATGGCGTCCTCCGACACGCCGAACAGCCGCGCCGCCCCGTCGCCGTTCCGTCCGGCGAGGTAGGCCGCGCCCGCGATCTCCTCGGCCCCGGCCTCGGTGAGCAGTTTCAGCGCAGCCGGCCCAAAGGGCGAACGGCAGCGGTAGATCCAGCTGCGCGGGGTCTCGGCGTGGAGCGCGAGATCCGTCAGCGACCAGCGCACCGCCGCCTCGGCGGCCCGCGCCGCGGGCGCGGTCACGTCGCCATGTCGTCGCGGTGGATCAGCGCGGCGCGGCCCTTGTAGCCGAGGATCGCCTCGATCTCGGCCGAGCGGCGGCCGCGGATCGCCTTCGCCTCCTCGGCGGTGTAGCGCGCCAGACCGGTGCCGAGGTGCGTGCCCGAGGCGCCGCGGATGGTCACCGGATCGCCCCGGCCGAACCGCCCGGTGACGGCGGTCACGCCCGCGGGCAGGAGGCTCTTGCCCTGCGCCAGAGCCTGCTCGGCCCCGGCATCGACCACCAGCTCGCCCCGCGGCTTCATCGCGGCGATCCAGCGCTTGCGCGCCGCCTGCGGGTCGGTCTGCGGCAGGAACCAGGTGGAGGGCGCGCCGTTCTCCAGCGCCGACAGCGGCCTGTCGGTCGATCCCAGCGTGATCGCCATCGCGCAGCCGGCGTCGGTCGCCACCCGCGCCGCCATCAGCTTGGTCCGCATGCCGCCCTTGCTGACGCCGGAGATGCCCTCGCCCGCCATCGCCTCGATCTCCGGCGTGATCCGCTCCACCACGTCGAAGCGGCGGGCGGCGGGGTCGAGCGCGGGGTTGCCCGAATAGAAGCCGTCGACATCGGACAACAGGACCAGCACGTCGGCGCCGCAGGTCACCGCGACCTGCGCGGCGAGGCGGTCGTTGTCGCCGTAGCGGATCTCGTCGGTCGCGACGGTGTCGTTCTCGTTCACGATGGGCGTGACGCCGAGGGACAGCATCGTCTCCATCGTCGCGCGGCTGTTGAGGTAGCGGCGGCGGTCGGCGCTGTCCTCCAGCGTGACGAGAACCTGCCCGGTGACGATCCCGTGCGGCTGCAGCGCCGCCTCGTAGGCCCGCGCCAGCCGGATCTGCCCCACGGCGGCCGCCGCCTGGCTGTGCTCCAGCGCCAGCTCGCCCGCGGCGAGGCCGAGGACGCCGCGGCCGAGGGCGATGGAGCCGGACGAGACGAGGATCACCTGCGCCCCGCCCGCCCGCAGCCGCGCCACGTCCGCCGCGAGGCCGGACAGCCAGTCCTCGCGCAGGGCGCCGGTCGCGCGGTCCACCAGCAGGGCCGAGCCGATCTTGACGACGATCCGCCGGGCTGCGCCCAGCGTCGGCGTCACGGACGCCACGGCCCGTCCTCCGGCCCGTCCCCGGTCTCGTCCCGCGCTTCGGCCTGTCGCGTGGTCCCGATCCGGGCGCGCAGCGCGCGCAGCACCTCGGTTACGCCCTCGCCGGTGGCGCCGGACATCGGCATGACGGCGTGCCCGATCCCGCGCTCGACCTCCTCCTTGAGGAAGGCGCGCTCCTCCTCGTCGAGGGCGTCGATCTTGTTCAGCGCGACGATCCGCGGCTTGGCGTGCAGGTCGGGCGAATACGCCTCCAGCTCGGTATCGACGGTGCGGAAGTCGCCGACCGGATCGCCGGAGGTGCCGTCGATCAGGTGCAGCAGGACCGCGCACCGCTCCACATGGCCGAGGAAGAGGTCGCCGAGGCCCCTGCCCTCGCTCGCCCCCTCGATCAGGCCCGGAATGTCGGCGATCACGAACTCCGCCCCGTCCACGCCGGCGACGCCGAGGTTGGGGGCGAGCGTGGTGAAAGGGTAGTCGGCGATCTTGGGCCGGGCGTTCGAGACGGCGGCGAGGAAGGTGGACTTGCCCGCGTTCGGCAGGCCGACGAGGCCGGCGTCGGCGATCAGCTTCAGCCGCAGCCAGATCATCCGCTCCACCCCCGGCTGCCCGGGGTTGGCGTTGCGGGGCGCTTGGTTGGTCGAGGTCTTGAAATGCGCGTTGCCGAAGCCGCCGTTGCCGCCGCGGGCGAGGACGACGCGCTGGCCGACCTGAGTGAGGTCGGCGATGAGCGTCTCCTCGTCCTCGTCGAGGATCTCGGTGCCGACCGGAACCTTGAGGACGATGTCGTCACCGCTGGCGCCGGTGCGGTTGGCGCCCTGCCCCGCCCGGCCGTTCTGGGCGAAGAAATGCTGCTGGTAGCGGAAGTCGATGAGGGTGTTCAGTCCCTCGACCGCCTCGGCGATCACGTCGCCGCCGTCGCCGCCGTCGCCGCCGTTGGGCCCCCCGAACTCGATGAACTTCTCGCGCCGGAACGACACGCAGCCGTTGCCGCCCGCGCCCGAGCGGATGGTGACCTTGGCGAGATCGAGGAACTTCATGGCGCGCGTCCGTGTGTCAGGCGGGCCGCTTACGCTATTCCGCCGCGTCCCTCAAGCGGCGCCACGCCTCGGGCGTCAGGCGGAACATCGGCCGCTCGATATCGGCGCGGCGGGCGGGGAAGTAGGTGACGGAATGGCCGTCGGCGACGAAGCCGAGCTTTTCCAGCAGGTGCCGCGAGCGGGCGTTGTCCGGGTGGATGCCCGCCTCGACCGCCGCGCCGCCCCCGGCGAAGTGGTGGTCGAGGAGCGCGGTCGTCGCCTCGGTGGCGTAACCTCGCCCCCAGGCGCCGCGGCGCAGCCAGTAGCCGAATTCCACTCCGAGCCCGACGGTGCCGAGGAACCCGCCGTCCGCCAGCGTGATCGCCCACACGCCGGCACCGCCTGCACGCACGTCGGCGATGAACTGGCGCGCGTCGGCGAGGCGGTAGGGATAGGGCGGCCCCGACAGCCAGCGGATCACGTCCCAGTCGTCGAGCGCGGTCGCGAGCGCGTCGGCGTCCCCCCGCTGCAGCGGGCGCAGGACCAGCCGCGCGGTAGTGAGGGTCGGCACGGTCATCGTCCCGCCTCCCACCGCGCGCGGGTCAGGCGGTGCCGGTGCAGCAGGACCGGCAGCCGCCGCGCCTTCGACCGCTCGTACCGGGTCGACCAGTGGACGAACCCGGCGCGGGCCAGAACCCGCGCCGAGGCCGGGTTGTCGGCCCACGTCGTCGCCCGGATCTCGGGCCAGTCCCAGGACGCGAAGGCGAAGCCGATCGCGGCGTCCACCGCCGCGCGGGCGATGCCGCGGCCCCGGTCCGCGAGGTCGAACATGTAGCCGATCTCGCGCCGGGTGACGCCGACCGATCCGACGAGGCGTCCACCCTCGAACACGCCCCAGACGAAGCCCTCGCCGCCCTCGTAGGGCTTCGAGCGGCTTTCGGTGAAGGCGCGGTCCGGCGGCCAGGGCCATCCGCCGAGCTGGCGGACCACCGCCCAGTCGGAGCCGATCTCGTGCAGGCGCGGAGCGTCCGCCGGGCCCAGCGGCCGGTAAGTCAGGACCGGCTGGCCGGGCGCGGCGGGCGCGCTCATTTCCGCGGTTTGAGCAGGTACGTCCAGGTCTGGACGGTGGCCTTGCGCGACACGGAGTAGGCCTCGGCGTCGCCCAGATACTCGAACCCGCAGCCGGTCAGCACCCGGGCGGAGTTCGGATTGTCCTGGAACACCTCGGCGAAGATCGTGGCCGCGCCGGTCGGGTTCGCCTCGACCAGCGCGCGCACCGCCTCGGACGCGACGCCGGTGTTCCAGAAGGCCGGCGCGACCCAGTAGCCGATCTCGGACTGGCCGCGCTCCATCTTCTGCAGGGACACGACGCCCATGATCTCGGACGCTCCGTGGGCGGAGCCGTCGATGATCCACACGTCCTCGCGCCGGTCGGGCGACAGGGCCTGGCGGATGAACGCCTCGACCGCGCCGGGCGGCAGGGGGTGCGGGATCGAGCGGGTCATCTTAGCCACGCGTTCGTCCGAGGCATAGAGCTCGATCAGCCCCTGGTCAGAGCGCCGGGGCGGGCGCAGCACGAACCGCTCGGCCGGGATTGCCGGCTGGTCCGTGACGGTATCGATCAGCATCGAGGTTCCTCCTCCGAAACCTGCCACCCCCCGGCCGCGTCCCCCTACGCGGCGAATGGTGCAAATATATGTCGTGGCGCAGAAAATGCGAAGGGGACCGGCGATCCCGCCGGTCCCCCTGTCTCGCCCCGAAAGGCCGGGTTACTCGGCGGCGTCGGCCTCGGGGAGCACGGAAATGAACGTGCGGCCCTTGAGTCCCTTGCGGAAGCTCACGCGGCCCTCGGTCATCGCGAAGATCGTGTGATCCTTGCCGATGCCCACGCCCTCGCCCGGCCACATCTTGGTGCCGCGCTGACGCATGATGATGTTGCCGGGGATGACGTACTCGCCCCCGAACTTCTTGACGCCGAGGCGCCGGCCGGCGCTGTCGCGCCCGTTGCGGGAGGAACCGCCTGCTTTCTTGTGTGCCATGGGGTGTTACTCCTTCTCGGCGGCCAGTTGCTTGGCCTGGTCGATCCAGCCTTCACGCTCGATCCGGCCCTTGAACGACAGCTTCTCGTCCATCTCGGCGACGTCGGCCTCGGTCCAGCCGGCGATCTGGGCGAAGGAGGTGACGCCGGCGGCGTGCAGCTTCTTCTCCAGCGCGGGGCCGACGCCCGACAGCTTCTTGAGGTCGTCCGACCCGCCCTGCGGCGCGGCTTCGTCCTTCTGCTTCGGCGCGTCCGTCTTGCTGGCCGAGACCGAGGCCTCGCCCTTCTTCGGCGCGGCCTTGGCCGGGGCCGACGACGTGGTGGCGTCGCGCGGCGCCATCGCGGCGCCGATCGCGGCCTTCACGCCGCTCTTGTCGGCGCCGTCGGCGAGGATGTCGGTGATCCGCACCAGCGTCAGCTGCTGACGGTGGCCCTTCGTGCGCTTGGAGCCGTGCTTGCGGCGGCGCTTGACGAAGTGGATGACCTTCTCTGCCTTGATCTGGTCGATCACGGTGGCCTGCACGCCCGCACCGGCGACGAGCGGAGAGCCGATCGTGTCGCCCACCATCAGGATGTCGTTGAACTGGACGGTGTCGCCCGCGTCGGCGGCCAGCTTCTCGACCCTCAGGACATCGCCCGAGGTGACCCGATACTGCTTGCCGCCGGTCTTGAGAACCGCAAACATGCGTCTTTCCTTCGTATACCGCGTCCCTCGGCCCCGCCTCGTGGCGGCGTTCACGGGGCCGGTCGGCCCGCCGTCGGACAGCGCGCCCCGCCAGGAGCGATCGTTGCCATGCTGTCCCGGCCCCGCCGGTCGTCGGCGGAAAGGCGCGGGAAACCCTGCGGTGCGCCGGGGCGCCCTTGCCGGGATGCGGGCTTATCTGCGCCTATCCCCCTCAAGTCAACCCCCGCCGCACAGCCGATGGAGCGCCTCCTGATGACAGTCCCCGCCCGCCTCGCCGCCCTTGTCCTTCTGGCGATTCCCGCCTGCGCCCCCGGCGCCGCGCAGGGTCCGGTGGAGGCGATCCGCGGACTGGTGGACCCCGCCCGCAGCGGCGACCGGGCGGCGGTGGAACTGGCGGTGAAGGACAGCTTCCCCGCCATCCTGGCCGAAATCGACGCCGGCGGCGGCCCGGCCCTGACCCGCGCCTACGACGCCGCCGGCGTGCCGGCCGGCGACCGCTCGGCCCGCACGCTGCAGTTGTCCGGGGATCTCGGCCTCTATGCCGACAATCCGGCCGCGCTGTCGCTCGCCATCCAGTCGTTCGGCCGTGCCTAGATGTCCTGCTGGACCATGTACTGCGCGGCGAGACGGCCGAGATCGTGGCTGATCGCCTCGAACGGCGCGTCGAACGCCTCGAACACGGCGCGGTTCAGGGTCTGCCCCGGCTCGGTCTCGGAGAAGGCGGTGTAGGCCTCGAGATCCTCGTCCGAGAGCGGCTGGTAGGCGAGGCCGAGGAAGGAGTAGATCCACTCGGTAGTGGTCTGCCGGATCTCCGGCTCCTGCCCCCAGACGTCGGCGAGGATCTGGTCCTCGGTCAGCTGCGCCGGCAGCGCGCCGCCGTCCATCAGGCCGAGGTAGAAGGCGACGTTGGAGTTCATCGCGCTGACCACGTTGGTCTCGACCAGGTCGTTCGCCTCGACGAACCGCTCCAGTTGCGCGGAGCGCTCGGTCCCGTCGGCCATCGCCAGCGCGGCCGCCTCGCGGGCGGCCTCCTCGACCTCCTCGTCCAGCATCGCCTCGCGCGCCGACAGTTCCAGCGCGACGGCGGTGCGGCCCGCGCCTTCGGTGAAGAACTCGATCATCGGCGCGAGATCCTCGCCCTCCAGCGCCTCGGCGAAGGCCGCACGCACCTCGCGCTCCATCCGCTCAGCGTCGTAGATCGCCGCGACGCCGTCGGACCAGCTGGCCGAGACGGCGCTTTCGAAAAGATCCTCGCCCACCTCGGCGCCGTAGCCGACACCCTCCTGCTGCATGACGCCGAGGACCTCCGGCAGCAGCAGTGCCTCGAAGAGCGCATCGACGTCGCCCTCCGCCTCCTGCGCGGGGGCGGCGAACGGGGCCGCGACGAGCGCGGCGGCGAGGGCGGTCCGGGTGACGGTGATCGCGGACATGGGGATGGCTCCTGACAGATCGGGTCCCCTCCGGCATACGTCCGCCCCGCCCACCTGGAAACCCCGCCACCCCGCGCCGCACGAAGTTGTCAGCCGGGCGTCAGCCGCCCGGCAAAAGGGGCTTGCAGTACCCCCGCCGTCCGGCTAGGTGGCCCACGCGACCGCGGAGAGGTGCCGGAGTGGTCGAACGGGGCGGTCTCGAAAACCGTTGACCCTTCACGGGGTCCCAGGGTTCGAATCCCTGTCTCTCCGCCACACACAGCTCTATATCCCTCTGTTTTAGAACGGATATTCGGCTTTGAATGGGCGTGCCGTCCCCCATCGCGTCCCCCATCGCTTCGATCTGGCGAGGGTTCTTTAAGTAATACGCGCGCACGAGGGAGACCAATACGCGCGGGCGCGCGCGCGCGAGGCTTGCCTCCGCGAGCCGCGTCTACGTCGACCGGCTAACGAGTGCAGGGAAAGGTAGCGGAGAGTGCAAGCAGCATCCCGACGACGTAGTCCTGTCCCCAGCTACTCGGGTTGGCTCTAGCCCAATTTACGAACGCTTGCGCGGCAGCTTGATTGCTGGGTGGAGTTCCAGCCGTCGGCACTCGGCCGGTCAGCCCAGCATAGCAGTTCATGTCTGACATCTGCATCAAGCCGAAGATGACACCGAGACAAAAGGTAGCGTCAGGACGAGACGTGTTGCCCATAGCGGCAGCCGTGCATGGCTCAATCATCTCTTGAACCGGCGTAGCAAGGAGCGGCGTCGGAGAAGAGAGGGCCGTCAGAAGGACGGCAACTCGCAGCTTATGAGACATCGGTATTTCGCTCTGTCAGGCTCATCGCAGGCTAGGTGCTGACATCGACCCCCGCAAGCGGGTGCCTATGGCTAGATGTAGATATGGCTCAACGGTGGGGACGCGGTCGGGGCCGAAACCTCCAATCACGTCCCCAAATTTGAGCCGCCTCGACGGAGTTCCCGGTCGGTTGCGCTGGCGGCGTCCCAACGATGGGGACGGGGTGGCTCAGTTTTTGCGCGGGGTTTCTGTTTTCGCGGTCCACCGGACGAACGACTTCGTCGCGGCGCGGCCGTCCGGGGTGGTCTCTTCCTCCAAAGCCCATTTGCACGTCTGCCCGATCCCGGCGGGGCCGAGGCAATGCGCCTGGGTCATGCGCAGGAAGCCGCGCTCCTGCAATTCCGCGAAGTAGCGCGAGGCGGTGTTGCGGGACACGTTCAACGCCTTCGCGGCGTCCCGGTGGCTCAGGAAGAGGTCGCCGTTGTTCGCTCCGTTGAAGCGGCGTTTGACCTCGACGTAGAGCGCGCGCGGGCCGGGCGACATCGTCGCCCAAGCCTCTGTGCGCTGGAACCACTCGTGCAGCTGGACATACCTGCCCTTGCTCCGCCCGGTGCGGTTCGCCTTACCCATCGCGGAGCGGCCCGAAGGCGAGTTCCTGCACGATCCGCGCGGCCGGGCCGGTCAGTGCCCAGCGCAGGCGGAGACGGCGCTGACGGGCGGTCTCCGCGTCTATGGCGGGGTGGCGGTCCTTTGTCATTGGTCCGCCCTCCGCGCCTCGGAGACGAGCCTGTAGCGGCCGTGGCGGCCGGGGAAGGCTCCTCCATGCGGTTCGCGGCGGGTCTCGATGTCCACGCCCTCTTGGCGCAGGCACATGACGTAGTGCGAGAGCCGGACGCCGGGGTGGTCGAAGGTGGTCACACCCACCGGGCCGACCTCCACGAGCCGCTCCATCATCCACGCGACCCGGCCGGTGACGACGATGTTCTTCGTCTCGCCGGTCATGTCGGTGACGATCCACTCGCGGCGCTGGCGCGAGCGGCGTTTCGGGGCTATGTCGGGGGTGCCGGTCCGCTTAGATTGGCGCCCCCGGCCCGGAACCTGTTGGCGCAGGTCCGGGCCGTTCTCTTGCATCTTCTCAGACATTAGGCGCTGGCCTCCGTGCGCGAGGCGAGCCAGTTCTCGATGTCGGACTTGCGCCACCCCACGGCGCGCTCACCCAGCTTCACCGGCCGGGGGAACGTGCCGCGTGCCATCGCGGCGTAGAGGGTGGAGGTCGGCAGACCCGTCACCCGGACCACGGCCGGGCGGCGAAGGATTTCTTCGGTCATCGTAGAGCCTCTTGGCTTGTTGCGATGACTTGGAAGCTATTGCCGCCGATTGGCGATTAGGAGCGAAGCCGATTGCGACAACTCCCGCGCCATGGTTTCCGCAATTGATGACCGCCATCGGTCGTCCATCCCGAGTTTGGTCCGGCCCCGGGAAATGGATGACGCGAGGTCTTTCTTTTTTGGAAAGAGCGGTCGTGCGCCTCCACCCAGTTCGCCCCGCTCTTCGGCTTCGATTGCGCGCTTCACCGCAGTCCCGTTGTCGCAAACGATCCCGTGCCGGAATGACGGACGGTCCGGAATCTCCGCGCCTCGAAACATGGGGGCGACAACGTCGTGCAATACAGACCAACAGAAGAAGGCTCGCCAGATGTTCAATTGCGGGCGTCCACCCTTCGACCTGAGTGAGTCAGCCGCGGCCTTCGCCAACCACGCGCGCTCGGACAACCATCCGATCCGTGCCCATCGTTGATGAAAGTCCATTTCGCTCATGCCTCGGCCGACATCCCAAGGATCAACGAGGCGGCCCTCACCGCCGGTCAGCGCGTCTAGGAGCCCGTAGGTTCGGACCTTTTCGAATTCGTCCCCGCTCACGCCACCCTCACCACGTCAGCCATCGCGGCCGTCGCGGCGGCGGCCCATGTCTCCATCAGGCGGCGGCGCAGGTCGAAGAGGTCGGACCGGGCATAGGCTGCTTCGACCTTGTTCTTCACCACGTGGGCGAGCGCCATTTCCGCGACCTCGCGCGGCGCTGTGGACCGCTCCTGCGCCCACACCCGGAACGTGCTGCGGAAACCGTGAACGTGGACATCGAAGCCGAGTTCGCGGGTCAGCTTCTGCAAGGTCGCGTCCGAGAGCGGCTTGCCGTAGCGGGTGCCGGGGAACACGAGACCGCTTTCGTCCGCGAGGCGCTGGGCATCCCGCAGCACCGTCACGGCACGGTCCGAGAGCGGCACCCTATGTTCGCGGCCCGCCTTCATCCGCTGCGCCGGGATCGTCCACGTCGCGTTGGCGAGGTCGATTTCATCCCACCGGGCGAGCCGGATTTCGCCGGACCGGGCGGCGGTCAGTACGAGCAACTCCATCGCCAGCTTCGTCGCCCCCGTCGCCTTCGACTGGCGGACGGCCGCGAGGAAGGCAGGGACATCGGAATAGGGCAGCGCCTTGCGCGGCGTCTGCGACGTGCTGTGACGGCCGAGTTCTTCACCGGAAACGGCCGAGGGGTCGTCAGCCCGCCACTTCCGCTTCATCGCCAGCTTCATCACCTTGCCGATCCGCTGGCGCACCCGCCGCGCGGTCTCTGCCTTCGTCCGCCAGATGGGCGCGAGGATCGCCTCGACATCGGCGGCGGTCACGTCCGCGACGGACATCTGCCCGATGCGGGGGAAGGCGTAGGTCTCCAAGGTGGAGAGGAATTGCGCGGCGTGTTTCGGGTTGCGCCACGAGGGCCGGTTGATGTCGTAGACGATCCGGGTCGCCTCGGCGAAGGTCGGCACCGCCTCCGCCTCGCGCTTGGCGCGGAGAGGGTCGCCCCCGGCCCGCGCGACCTTGCGGTTCTCGTGCGCCGCCTCGCGCGCCTCCGCGAGCGTGACGAGGTCGGCCGAGCCGAGACCCATCTCCACCCGCTTGCCGCGTATCACGATCCGCTGCACCCAGCGCCGCGCCCCGGCCGCGTCCACCTTGAGAAAGAGACCGTGCCCGTCGAAATACTTGCCGGGGGTCTTGGCCGTCCGCAC
Organism: Wenxinia marina DSM 24838; assembly: GCF_000379485.1. Taxonomy (GTDB): domain Bacteria; phylum Pseudomonadota; class Alphaproteobacteria; order Rhodobacterales; family Rhodobacteraceae; genus Wenxinia; species Wenxinia marina. The sequence goes on along the minus strand of NZ_KB902284.1, from coordinate 37,343 downwards.
GAACGCCGCCGTCAACGACTTCGCCGGTCTCCTGGTCGCCGTGCCGTCCGCCATCTGCCCGTCCCCCATTCCGTCCCCCACTACAGGCTAGAATATGGGGGACGGCTTCGGAACGCTCAAGAGGTCGTCGGGCGCTAAGTCACTGGGAAGCGGAATGTTTCGGACTGCCTGAGAACGGGGTTCGGCGGACTGTCTCTCCGCCACACACAGCCGGCGATTCTCGTGACGATACCGGGCGCTGGGATCGCACCGAGGCGCGCCTGCCTCGCGCACGGACGTTCCGTCTCCGCAGTGACCGTCGCAATGGGACCGCTGATCCTGTGGGAAGATCCTAGTCGGCCGCGGCTTCGAGCGTCACGACGAGGGTATCGCCAGGCAGGAGCGGCGTTTCCGCCTCGATCTCGCCGCTGTCCGGCAGGTTTCTGTCCGGGCGGGCGGACACGAGCCGGAACGCGACGTTCATACCCGAGTCCGGAAACACGCTGGCCGCATCGCCGCCGAGGATGGCGGACTGCGCCAGGGCCCGATCGTACCGGAGACGCGCCTCGCCCAGGGCCAGCGCGCCGGCGGCCCGCTGTCTCAGCGTTTCCAGGCGCCAGGCCAGGAAGAACTCCGCGCGCTGCTGCTGTGCGTCCGAGATGGCGCGGAACGTCGACGTCAGCGCCGATTCGATCTCCAGCCGACGGGCGCGGGCGTCGGCATCGCGTTGCTGCACGCTCGAAAGCTGCGAGGCGGTCCGGAGGCCCCTCGCCTGCAGATCCTCGGCGGCCTCGAGGTCCCTAGCGACCTGCGCCACGATCTCGTCCTGCACCGCGATACGCTGGTGGAGGAGGCCCTCCTGCCGGCGAAGTTCGGCGATCTCGGCCGTCCAGAGAGCGCCGAGTTCGAGGGCGCGTTTCACCTCGGCATCGAGGAGCGCCTGTTCGGCGTCCAGCAGCTCGGCGATGCGGGCGGTGGCCGGCGCCGGGATGGCGGCCCGGCGCGGGTCCGACAGCTCGATCCGCGGCGCCGCCTCGAGCGAATCGATCCCGTCGACGGGCAGCGCGGCCGTCGTGTCGAGCCGCGCGAGCCTGACCACCTCGGCGGCGATCGCGAGAGCGGCGCTGTTCTGCTGACCCTCCGCCTCGGCGCGGGCGCGATCCAGGTCCAGCCGGGCGGCACCCTCCGTCCGCAGCCCGCCCCCCAAGCCGATGGCGGTCGCCACGGTCATGCCGGGCAGGTAGTCGTACCGCCCGGACGCGCCGACATCGCCGGCGATCACGATCGGGGCGTAGGCGGCGATCGTGGTGGTCACGGCGGGGTCGAGGATCTGCCCGGTCGCGACGATCCTGCTCTCGATCACGGCCTCGAGCGCATCGAGCGTCAGCGAGGCGGCCCCGACTGCCCCGACGCCGGGCATCCGGATCTGGCCGTCGATATCGACGAGCGCCTGCACGGAGTCCGCCGTCCCGCCGTAGTCCACACTGACGATATCCCCGGGGACGAGGGTGTAGGCGGGCGGCGGGTCTCCGGCCTCCTGCCCCCGAGTCGGGCTTGCGAAGACCATCGCTGCGGCGATCATCGATCGGGCCGGATGCGTCCCCCGGACGACGTCATAGATAGCCATCGGCCCGGCCTCCATAGGTGCTGCGCTCCTGCCGCGGGTCCATGTGCGTGAAGACGATCGAGACGTTCGGGCTCTGATCGTCGAGAAGCCGGACCGCCTCGCGCACCGCGGATTTCCCCGTCGTCTCGCTCTTCACCAGCAGGAGGGTCTGATCGGCGAGGCGGACGAGAGGCGACGCATCCGTCACCGCCAGGATCGGCGGCGTGTCGAGGACCACGATCTCGAACCGGGCGGAGAGCTCTTGCAGGACCTCTTGCAGGCGGGACGCCCCGATCTCGTCGTTCAGGCCGGGATCGGGCCGCAGCATCGGAAGGATGGCGAAGCCCCATTCCCCGGAGTGCTGGAGGACGTCGCCGAGCCGCGCCCTGCCCCGGAGATAGTCGCCCAGCCCGGGCCTGGCGGTGTCGAGGGCGAGGTCGCGCGTGATCTGCGACCGCCGGGTATCGAAGTCGACATAGACCACGGACCGCCCGGCCAGCCCTTCGATGTAGGCGAGCGCGACGGACGTGGTCGTCTTGCCCTCGCCCGCGACCGAAGACGTAATCACCAACGTGCGTCCGGTGGGCCCGGACGCCGCCGGGATCGCGCCGCCGCGCGGCTCGACCAGCAAGCGAAGGTGCCGCATCCTCTCGGCATAGATCTGATAGGGGCGCATGCGGAGCTGGTCGAGCATCCGCTCGACGGTGCGCCACCTCTGACGCGGCAGGGCGGTCAGGACCGGAACGCCGCAGACGGCCTCGACCTCCGTGGGGCGGGTGAACCCGCGGGCGCCGACGAACGAAAGGACCGCCGCGATCAGGCCGATGGAGAGACCGGCGACCAAGCCGAACGCCGTGAACAGCCGGATTCGCGGCCCCGACGGGGCGCCGGGGGGGACCGCTCTTTCCACGGTGCGGGCATCCGCGCGCTGCAGCCGGTCGAGGGACAGGGTCTCGTTGTAGCGGGTCAGGCTTCCCTCGTAGGTCGCCCGCGCGGCGTCCGCTTCCCGCTCGAGCTGGCGCAGGGCGAGGGACGAAGAGGACAGGTCCGCCGCCCGCCCTTCGATCCCGTTCAGGGTGTCGCGCAGGGACTCGGCCCGGATCAGCGCGACGTCGACCTCGTTGCCCAGCCCCGCGACGATGTTGTCCACTTCCGCCGCGAGGTCGTCCTCGACCAGGGCGATCGCGGCCGCGAGACGGCGGCGGTCCGGATGATCCGGGCCGAGGGTCGTCGCCAGGTCCGCATCCTCCCGCCGCAGGGCCGACAACTCCTCCCGCAGGGACAGCACGAGCGGCGAGGTGAGCAGGTCGGCCGCCGCTCCGATGCCCTCCGCGTCGATCGTCCGCCGGATCTGTTCATGCCGGGCCCGCGCGGAGGCCAGCTCCGCCTGCGCCAGGGCGTGCTGCGTGCTCAGATCCAGCAGCTGCTGCTGAAGCGCCTCGGCTCCGATGCCGGATGTCGCCAGCTGGGAGGAGCGGAACGCCTCGATGGCGGCCTCGGAGTCCTCGACCTGCGAACGCAGATCCTCCACCCGGTCGCGCAGAAAGGACGTCGCCCGCGCAACGGCGACCTGCCGATCCGTGATCTGCCGGTCGATGTAGACCGCGGCGATCCGGTTCGCGAGGTCCGCGGACAGGGCCGGATCCGACGTCTCGACGCCGATGGAGATGAGGTAGGACTGCCCCTCCCGCCAGATCGTCAGGGACCGGCGCAGCGCGGTGACGAGGCGCCGCATCTCCTGTTCCTCCGGCGAGAGGACCTGATCGCCGGAACCCTCGGCGGGCGCCGAACCGGACGTGTCGTCGAGACCGGGCCACAGATCGGCGACGCGGCGGAACGACGTCTCGATCCGTTCGACCAGGTCGGGCGGGTGGTTCCGCGGATCGAGGAGGGACCTCTGCGTGTCGTCGAGGCCGGCGATCACCTGCTCCAGAAGCTGGTTCGAGCGCAGCACGGCGGCCTCGCTGTCGAGGAGCGGATTGGTCAGGTTCAGGTCGGACACGACCTCCTCCGCCGGAAGGACCTGGACCGACCGGGGGTCGAGCATGACGCTGGAGCGCGCCGCGTATCGCGGTTCGATCCGCGAGACGATGGAAAAGGCGGTCACCGCTCCCGCCAGCGTCCAGAGCAGCACGAGCCACTTCCGGCGCCAGAGCGCGGCGAGGAAGTCGCGGGGGTCGACCTCCGACGGGTCGGCCGCCCGCCGCGGCGGGCCTCCTGCGACGGGTCGGACGACGCCCGTGTCAGTCACTGCGCATGTCCCGGCTCCTTCGCGTTCGGCGGTGCGACCGGCTGCCGATGGCCGGCCGGGTGACGGGTGCGCTGGCCGCCGGTCGGGCGATTGCGCCTGCCTCTTCTAGCCCACCTGTCGCGGCAAGGGGTTAACCGGGTCGCGCTGCGGCCTGCGCGGAAGGATTGCCCCGGGGCCCGCGAGTCCCGACTTCACGCCGAGGACCGCTCGATCCGCCTTGTACGAAACCGCATCGCGCACCATCCGGCCGACCGGTGCAGGCCGTGGCGACGTCGCTCAGACCGGATCGACACCGACCGGCGAACCGACTGCCGGCGCCAGCCTGAAATTGTCCGCGGCCATGCCGAGGACGTGCGGCAGGGCGTCCCGGATCCGTCGGCGATCGTCCCGATTCGCCCCGAGCGCGGCTGCGATGGCGGCCTGCAGGCTGCGGGACGATTCCATGAACGCCGTCGGCTGCAGGATACGATCCGCCGGCAGATCGAACGTCTCGGCGAGGCCGCGGATCTTGCCCCGGTACTCGATCCCGACGATCGGACAGCCCGCGCCGAGCGCACCGATCAGCAGGTGCATCCGGGCCCCGACAGCGAGATCGCAGTCCGCCAGGATCGCCTTGCACTGGGCGGCATCCAGTTCCGCCCCGGGGTGAAAGACCGGCACACCTGCCTCGCGAACACGCTGAAGCAAGGGACGCAGGCAGTGATCGTCGGCATCCGCACCGCGGAAATCGTGCGGCATGAGGTAGATGGCGAGGTCGCGGCCGCCCGGGCGGGAGGCGCTCAGGTCCCTGGCGGCGATCGCGTATCGCTCGATCAGCGTCCTGCTGTCGACGCCGTCACTCCTGTCGAGAACCGGATGAAGGTTCATCGCGATCACATGCCGGCCCTCATCCCGCCTGTCGGCGATCCAGGCCCGCGACGCGGCCGTCCGCGGGGTGTCCGCCGCGGGCCTCAGAAGGAAGGCGATGTCCGCCGTCCGTCGGCCGCGATCTCCGACCGCATCGGCGAAGCGGCGCAGCGAGATCGGATCACGGACGGCGAAGCGGTAGTGGGGCGGAAAGACCCCGAACGCCTCGCGCATCCGCGGGGCGCTGTCGGCACTGTAGCTGAAGCCTGTGTTCCCGATCGCGCAGCCCGCCATCCGCGCCGCGTGCAGCATCCGCAGCTGCTCCAGCGAGAACACGGGGTTGAAGCTCCCGTCCAGAACGTCGGCGCCCACCAGGAGGCAGTCGGTGATCCCCTCGCCATGGATCCGGTCGCGAATGCGGCCGATCCCCGCCCCTCGCCCGTACAGCGTCAGCGCCTCCGCCCCGTCCGGGATCGCCCGGGTTCGATCCGTTCGGACGTCGCACCCGATCACGACGTGCCAGCCCGCGTCGAGGCTCCGGTAGTGATCCATGATCGCGGCGATCATCGCCTGGTCCCCGCGCGAGGCCGTGACGAGCAGCGGATCCGGCGGCAGGACGAGGAGACGGCGCCCCTGCCGGCCGCGAGGCAGACGCCGGGTCGACAGGTCCTTCATCTCGGCGAGGTTGACCTCGAACCGAGCGGTCATGCGCGCCTCGCGAAGGCCGCTCGACCGGTACGCGTGGGAGAGCGCCCGGCGGATCAGGCCCCGCGCCGCGGTCGTAGTTCTCTGCGTCACGGTGCCTCGCCCGCTCGTGTCAGGATCACGGTCACGAGTGACGATGGCATCGTGAATATTTCCCTAATGTCGCGGCGCCGGGGCGGTTGCGGGCCGATCGTCGGCGGCCGCTAGAGCGACAGGATCCGCTCTGGATCTGCCCGTCCGCGGATCACGTCCAGAAGCGCGATCCGGTTTCCCCTCGCCCGCGCCGCCCGGTCGATCCACGGCTCGGGGCGGGCCGCCCTGAGGTGGTTGGCAGCCAAATTACGAACCGCCAGCCGCAGGGCGAAGGAGGCCGTCATCGTGCCCTTCCGCCAGAGATACCAGGGGTTGGCGATCTGGCTGTAGCCGAGCCGGTGCCCCGCGATCTCGCGGCCGGACCTGGCGCCGCGGTGCACGCCGGCGAAGGCGTCGGTCCTGATCCTCCGCCCCGCTATGCGGGCCGCGAAGTCGATATCCTCCTGCCAGGCATAGAGCGGCAGCCTCTCGTCGAACCGGACGTCGCCCACGTGGGAGGCGCGATAGGCCATGTTGCAGCCGTACAGCCCCGCCAGATCGCGGTCCACGATGCGCAGCGGGCGGCCGCCCGGCGGGGGCGTCACGGCGTCCCATTCCGCCACCAGCCGCTCCGCCTCCCGGGTCGACAGTCCGGGCGAATTGATGCCGTCCGCGATCAGGGCGCCGGTCATGCCGCCGACCTCGGGCCAGGCGGCGAAGCCTGCCTCGATGCCCGCGAGGGCATGACGGGACGGAACATAGTCGTCGTCGAAGAAGACGATGAGATCGGCGTCGCCCATGACCCGGTCGAGGCCCGCGTTCCGCTGCCGGGGCAGACCCTTCGGAGCCACGATGACCTCGACATCGGTCCGCGGGCCGAACGCGCCGCGCGGATCGACGCCGATGTCTTCGGGGCGCGTGACGACGAAGAGGACGCGGTCGGCCGGACGGGACTGCGCCGCAAGCGGGGCGAGCAGGCCGGACAGGCAATCGGGACGACCGACGGAGCAGACGATGACGGCGATGCGCGTCTGGCGCGTCGCCGGGTCGTCGGGGTCCGGTCCGTTCGTCATCGTCCCATTCCGTCGTCGCTCGTGCTTCGGCGACCTGCAGGTTGGCCGAAAACCTTCAGGAGGGCCATTCCGGTCGGGATCCGCATGGGGCAGCGCTCAATCGAGGGTGAACCGATCCACCAGTCGCTCGTAGGCCTCGGCTGCGCAGGCCGCGAGGGCCTCGTCGATATCGGCGGGTCCCTCGGCCCTGGCCTCCCGCGCCGGTTCGATCCGGGTGTGGCGCGCACTTGCGAGCGGGTCTCCGCCGCCGCCGATGCGGGATCGCACCGGGCTGACGTATCGGTTCTCCAGGGGCGGCGCGATCGCCAGCCGGGCCGAGATCCGCGCCAGCGCGGCGTCGGGATCCGAGAGCAGCTGCGAATGGGTCAGCCCGATGCGCCGCCCGGCCGGGAACCCGTCCCAGAGCGCGCAGAGGTGGCGCAGTCGGTCCACGTAGTAGCGGGCGGCAGCCTCGTCCGTCGGGTAGTCGTGCGGCCGGCCCAGACGCTCGAAGAGCCTGCGGATCGAGCGGATCGTGGGATCGGGAGGGCGGACGACGAAGATCGCCCGCGCCGAGAAGAAGGCGGACGGAGGGTCGGCATCGAGTCGCGTATGCAGGATCTTGTCGAAGAGCCGGTCGGCCCGGGGCGACCACGCCCGCCGCAGCGCGAGATTGACGACGAGCCGCCCCGGCGCAGTCGGCGAGTCGTGGCGGACATGGGTCTCGCCGTAGCCCGACACATCGGACCGGGAGCACAGGATGTTGGACAACGCCGTCGAGCCGCACCGCATGTGCGCGAGAACGAAGATGCACCGACCGTAGTCGGCCTGGCGGATCGCGGCCGTCGCCATCGCCCCGAGGCCGGCCTTGACCTTGTCGCGCATCGTCGTTCCCCGCTGTCCGGATGTGCGCGTTCCCGCGGGGCGCCCCGGCGGATGGGCCGGTCCGGGGTCCCGTCGATGGCCGGTTGAGCCCCGCGGCAGTCGCGGACCCATTGCAGCAGACTACCCGTCGACGTCCCTCCGGCAACACTTCCGTCATTCCATCGGCGGCCGATCCATGTATCTCCCGCCGGTTCGCGACAAGTCGGACCGCGCATCCCACGTCTTTACCGAAAATTAAGCTTTGACCCCACAATCGGAAGCTTGCGTCCGGGGGAGCGATGGAGATCGGAATCGAGTCCGGCTCGCGGCGGGGATCCGTCGGCAGGCGCAGCGGCTTCGCCCTGTTCGCGATCGTCGCCCGGTCCCTTCAGCAGGTGTCCACCCTGGTCGTGACCCTGCTCGCCGCGCGGTTTCTCGGTCCGGTGGACTACGGCGTCTACAGCCTCGCGGTCGTCTTCGTCCTTCTCGTCCAGACCCTGACCTACACCGGTTTCTACCATTTCATCGTCACCTCCAGGGCGCCCGACGAGGACGTCCTGTCGACGTCGTTCTGGATGCTGACCGGCATGGCCACGCTCGCGGCCCTTCTCCTGGTCGTCCTCGCCCGGCCGATCTCGTCGCTGTTCGGCGCGGCCGAGCTTCAGCCGGTCCTCGCGCTGCTCGCCCTCGCCCAGCCGTTCGCGGCGATCGGCGCGTGGTATTCGGCGGGGCTGCTGCGTCGTCAGCAGGTGACGCTGCAGTTCGGCATCCTGTTCTGCCAGAACCTCGCGGCGCTCGTGGGCGGCGTCGTGCTGCTCTGGCTGTGGCAGTCGCTCTGGGCCCTCGTGGCGTTCCGCTACATTCGTGTGGCGTCCGGGCTGGCCCTCTGCGTGGTGCTTTCCCCTCTCCGCCCCCGCTTGCGGTTCGACCGCGCGCTCGCGCGCAGCGCGACGGGTTTCTCGATGGGGCTCTACGGCGCGCGCCTTCTGACGTTCCTCTCGCGCTATGCCGGGGATCTGCTGCTCGGTCTCTCCTTCAGCACGGCGGAGGCGGGGCTCTACCGGTTCGGCACACGGGCCGCGACCGGAGCAACGGACATCGTCTCGCAGCCGATGAGCGCCTTCGCGCTGACGCAGCTGGGCGCGGCCGCGCGGCGGGACCGCGATCCCTCTGTCGTCATGGAACGGTTCTGCGGCTCGATCACGCTGCTGATCGGCGGCGTGTCCGCCACGATCGTTCTTCTCGGCGACGATCTGGTCGCGGTCCTGTTCGACCCGGCCTATCTCGCGGCGCTGACCGTGACCTGCGCGATGGCGGTCCGGGCCGTCCTGCTCGTCGTTCCGTCCCTCCTCGAGCCGGCCCTGGCCGCTGCGGGCCGCACCGGGCAGGTCTTGGTCTTCGACCTGGCTTCGACGGCGGCCCTCGTCGCCGCCGTGTTCGCCGCGGCGCCGTTCGGTCTTGCAGCGCTCGCCTGGACGCAGGCGGCCGTCACGGCGGGAGTCGCCGTCGCGGCGATGCTGACGATCCGCAAGTTCAACGGCATCCCCTTGCGCCGGATGGTCAGACCCACCCTGCTCGCGGGCGCGCTGGTCCTCGGCTATGCCGCCGCACTCCTTCTCGTCGCGGATGTGCTGGAATACGTCGCCCCGTCGCGGATCTGGTCGCTCGGCCTGGCTCTCTGCGCGGCTCTCCTTCTCGGCATCCTGACGCTCTTCCTCGGCGCCAGGCTGCGCGTCTTTTCCCTTGGCGTCTTCTCGGGGTGATCAGTCCCACTCCGGTATCCGGCGGCCGATCATCTCCTCGAAGGCGGCGCGGCGCGGGCGCAGATAGCCCGACAGCCAGTCGCGGGCAGCGCTGTCGTCGACCTCCGCCTTGTCGAACCTCACGGTCGCGCCCTCCCGCAGCAGACCGACCGCCCTTTCGGGAAGATGGCGCCGGGTCCGGGCCCACAGGCCCGAATCGCGCAGCCGCGCGACCAGGGGAAAGCGCTGACGCCGGCTGTCGGGCGGCGAGACGTGGCGGTCGGTGATCTCGTCGTCCCGGAACAGGTGGGGCGGGAGCCCCAACCAGGCGATCAAGTCGGCCAGCGTCTCCCTTCGCCGCGTCCGGAGGTCTTCCGCCACGATGACGTGGATCCGGGCGGGGTCGAAATGGTCCCGGTAGGCCGCAAGCTGAAGCGCGTAGTCCGAGGTGTCGCGGTAGAGCGCGTTCTCCCGCACGGCGCGGTCGAGCGGCAGCGGCTCCTGGAACTCCTTGAACCGCTGCCAGTAGTGGCCGATCGCGCGCCAGACCGGCTCGCGCACGGTGTAGATGATGCGGGCGTCGGGGCACATGCGAGCGATCCGCTCGGGAACCCCCGACTTATGCGGCGCCTGCGAATAATAGACGCTCCCCTCGCCCCGGTACCGCTTGTCCGCGCCGTCCGGCCAAAGGGCCAGGTAGGCGTCGAGATCGTGGCTGCAGGGCTGGCGCGCCATGATCGGCCAAGCCTCGGCCAGCTCGGACCGGTCGACGAAGAAGCAGGGCTCCTTCTCGCGGCTCATCGCGATGTCGGGGTGGGCGGAGAGGTAGGTATGCAGGGCGCTCGATCCCGACTTCGACGCGCCGATGACGAACAGGTTCGGCAGGGCCGACGTCCGGGTCGGCCGGCGCTCGTCCGGGCGGGGGCGCACCTCTGCCATCGAGCTGGGTCCTCGTGGGGTCTGCGATGCCCCGACCGGCACGAGGCGGGACGGCGGACAGGCTGCACCCTGGGCGGCCCGAGCACAAGCGCCGGCCGCCCAGGCGCCCTGCTATGGCGCTGCGAACGCCGCTTGCAGCGCGTCGGCCCGCGCCGCGATGTCCTGCAGTTCCGCCGTCGACAGCGCCCGGCCCACCGCCGCGCCGAAGAACCGCGCGTCGGACATGGTGCCGCCCGGCCGGGCGCCGAGGTAGAGCGCGGTCGCGACCGGCGCCGCCGAGGCCGGACTGCCGGACCCGATCTCGGCGCCGTCGGGACCGTGGAGGCGCAAGGTGCCAGCGTCCGGCCGGACGATCCCCCGCATCCCGGCGACCGTCGTCAGGCCGGATCGCGCGAGGCTCGACGCCCCGTTGAGACGGGCCTGCGCCGCGCCGCTGTCCTGGAACCGCCCGAACGTCTGGCCGGTGCCCCCCTCGCTGTCGTAGAAGTCGCCCCGGCTGTTGCTGGAGAGCTGGGAGTACCAGATCAGGAGCGACGCATCGTTCTGCGCCATGTCGGCGCTCGGGTCGATGCCGAGGCCGAGCCCCGCCGAGAAGTCGCTTTGCGGCGTCCAGCCCCAGTCGCTCGACCACAGGTAGGGCAGAGCGCCGTTGCTGGCATACGCCTCGAGGGTGGTGGACCGGCTCTTGAGGTCCAGACTGGACGACACGTCGTCCGCGAGGCGCAGGTAGAGCCGGTCGATCCTGGCCCACCAGGTCGATGCCTTCGCGGCGACGTAGAAGGCGTCCAGAGCGGCCTTCTGCGCCCCTGCGATGGTCACGCCGCCGTTCGACACGGCCTGCGTCGTGAAGGCGTCCGTCTCCGTCTCGTAGTCGATGGACTCGGTCGCGGTCGTGACCGTCCACGTCTCCGACACGCCGCCCACGGTCACCTCGACATCGGTGGCCGTTTCGGCGTCGGCCGAGGAGGTCACGCGAAGCTGGAGCTTCTGGAAGGGATCGAGGACGCCCGCGCCGCTCGTCCAGTCCTGAACCACGCTGTCGTCGTCGAGGCTGTTGAGGCTGCGCCACTCGCCGCCGGAGACGGTGACCGCCGCGCGGCGCTCGTAGCCGGTCGGCAGGACCGCGTTCGACAGGATCACGCTCTCCGTCTCCACGTCGGTCTGGTCGGTGAAGGCGAAGGCGTCGGAGGCGGTGTCGGTGATCGCGCCGTAGGTCGCGGCGTAGGTTCCCCGCCACGCGGCGTAGGACCGCAGCCCCAGCCCCTCGATCCAGTCCGCGCCGGGATGGATGGACCCGAAGTTGGAGGGGTCGAAGTCCGCGCTGACCGCCGTCGCGTTGCCGTCCGCCAGAGCGGCGGCGATCTGCGCCTCGCGGATCGTCCAGGCCCGGGGCCAGCCTGCGGTCGCGTCGATCACGCCGCCGCCGGTCGCGTGGCCGAGCGGGCGAAGGCGCTGGACGATGACCTGGCCCGAGGCCGTCACCCGCGTCCGCAGCGCAAAGAGCCAGTCGGCGAAGTTGCCCGCGTAGGCGTCGGCGGGGCTGTCCTCGGCCGCGTCGGACTCGCCCTGGTTCCAGATCACGACCTCCGCGCCGAAGCCGCAGGGCACCAGCGCGCGGGCGCGGGTGACCTTGGCCTCCAGATAGGCGAACTTGTCGTTCGGCGTGTCGGGGTGCCATTGCGTGTGTAGGTTCTGGCCGTTGATCGCCAGCTTCACCACGTAGACGGGGCGGTCGTCGCCGCCCTGCCGCATCCGGTAGACGAACTCGGCTTCCGAGCCCCAGGCGGTGCCCGCGCTGTCGGGGTCCGCGTTCGTCGTCACGTCGTAGGCCGGGAAGGTGCCCGTCTCGATCTCCGCCAGCGACAGACCGTCCGCGACGAAGCTGTAGACCTCGCCGAGCGAGCCGTCCGTGTATTTCGCGGGCGGCGTGGCGGCCGAGGTTCCGTCGGCGCGGGCGTTCGACTGGCCGGCGACGATCAGCAGAAGGGGGAGAGCGGAGGGCGCGGGACCCTGCGTATCCTCCGTCCGGGCCGATGCCGCGCCGAGCCCGAGTGTCAGGCCGAGGCGCATCAGATGAGTCCCACGATTCCGGAGGCCGTCGTGCCCGAGGCATAGACCCGGGCGACCCGGACCGGGAACGCCGCGCCCGCCGCCACGAAGATCGTGCCCTCGGACCCGCCGACCGTCCGGATGCGGACGGACCCCGCGCCGGCGACGTTGAGCCCGCGAACGGCCTCGCCCAGATCGGCCCCGTCGTCAGGCGTGATCGCGACGATCCGGATCGCCGGGCTCTCGAGGCCGGTTGCATGGTTCTCGTAACGGTCGCTCATGGAAATCTCCTGCTTGCCGACGCGGTCGCGGGGACGACGTGGGCCGCAGGATGAGCAGAGGGGTTCAAGACGCCGCTAAGGGAGCGGGCGTTGCGTGCAGATCCGGGGGGCGTGCGGGGCGACCTGCTGCGTCAGCGGCGCCCGACGATGTCAGACTGGCCGGAGACGGTGCCGATGCGGAACTGACGGATGCCGGGTCCCGCTCCGATGAGGCGGCCGGCCGCCCGCGACAGGGGGCGCTCGATCCGGAAATGGCACCCGATGCCTCCCGCGACGCACAGCACGCATGTGATCGACATCGCGGCGGCCCAGCCGGTCGGGGGCAGGATCTCGAAGACCTTGAGGACGAGGATCAGCACGATGGTGTGGGCGAGGTAGATGGAATAGCTCGCATCCCCCACCAAAGCGGCCGACCGCGAGCGCCAGACCCGCCCCTCCCCCTCGAACGCCAGCGCGCCGGCGACGACCGCCACGGCCCCGACGGCCATTACCGGCCCGGTCGATCCTCCGCCCGGCACGCCGAAAGAGGTCGCGACGACGAGACCGGCTCCAACGGGCAGGAGGAGCTGCAGTCCCCGGCAACCGGACCGGTCCCAGAGACGCGACAGCCCCATCCCGGCGAGGAAGAGAAGCATCAGCGGCGAGGTCCAGGTCACCAGCACCGCGACGTCGCTTCGGAGCAACGGCCCCGCGACGCAAAGAGAAAGGATGACGGTGCCGGCCACGAGGCGCGGGCGTCCCAAAGCGAGCCCGGCGGCGAAGAGGCCGTAGAAGACCATCTCGTGATTGAGCGTCCAGCCCGGAACGAGGATCGGCCAGATCCGGTCCGGGACGCCGGTGTGGTAGTGAGGAACGAAGAACAGCGACAGCAGCAACTCGTCGACGGATGCGAGGGCCGCGCCCTGCCCGATGTCGCGCCGCAGGATGACGACGTAGTAGACGAGCGTCATCGCCCAGTAGAGCGGCACGACGCGGGCGATGCGCCTGGCGACGAACCTCCCGGCAGGCTCGTCGGACGCCGTGTGCATCATGACGAAACCGCTGATCACGAAGAAGATCAGGACCCCGGCGCGGCCGAGATCGCTGTCGGCCAGCCAGGCCGGAACGCCCGGCTGCTCCCTGACGACATGGTGCACCACGACCATCAGGGCCGCGATTCCCCGCAGATGCTGCAGGTGAAGGACGGTCGTCGGGCGCGGCATGCAAAGCTTCGACGTTCGGATCAGGTTCCCGGTGACCAGAGAGGCTGGGGATGGTTAAGAAAGGATGACCGAAGCATCCGCGCGACCGGAAACCGGCGGCTGGATCCTCTGGAGCGTGCCGCGACCGAGGGCTCCTCCCCGACCCTGTCTCTGGGCGTTGTGAGCCGTGGATCCTTCCGCTCGGTATCCCCCCCATTTCTGGCGTGTTGATGCCCCGTCCCTCATGCTCGACCATGCCCAGCGGGACCTGCTCAGCGCTCATCGCACCGGGAACCCCCATGACCTGCCGTCCCGTGCCATCCCGTCGCCCCGGGCCCATCCTCCCGGCCCCCCGCCCCGCCGCGACGCCCGGCGCATGTCCGTGAGTTCGCGCATGAGCCGCGACCGCCGGCCGGCCATCGTCGTCAACGGCAAGTTCCTGGGAGCGGAGCTCAACGGCGTGCACCGCACGGCGGCACACTACACACGGCAACTGACCCTGCGCGCCGCCCAGGACGCCCACGTTCGTCTGCTCGCGCCGAAACCGGCGACCGCTGATCCCGATCTCCCCGACCTGCGACCCGAAGTCCACCCCGGGCGCTTCGGCTCCGGCCAGGGATGGGAGATGCTGACCCTGCCGCGCCTCGCGCGGGGCGCGCTGCTGGTGAACCTCTGCAATCTCGCGCCGCTGGCGCACCGGAACTCCGTGGTGATGATCCACGACGTGCAGTCGGTCCTGTATCCCGAGGACTACACGTTCCGGCAGGTGCAGGGGTACCGGCTCCTCACTCCCCTGACCGCGCGCAGGGCGCGCCGGGTGCTGACGGTGTCGGCCTTTTCCAAGGCGTCCCTGATCGACCACGGGGTCGGCACGGAGGACACGATCGACGTGGTGCACAACGGCACGGACCATATCATCAGCCGCCCCGCCGATCCGTCCATCCTGGCCCGCCACGGGCTCGACCGCGGTGGGTACGTCATGATCCTTGGCTCGGCGAAGAGCTACAAGAACCTTCGCCGCGTCTTCGACGCGCTGCGCGAGCCCCTTGCCTCGGGCCGCCGCCTTGTCGTCGCGGGTGGCCCCGGAGCCGACGCCTACCGGGCAAAGGGGTGGGCGCCGCCTGCGGGCACCCTGTTCACCGGCTTCGTGCCGGACAGCGGCCTGCGGGCGCTCTACGAGGGGGCGCGCATGTTCCTCTTTCCGTCCCTGACCGAGGGGTTCGGCCTTCCCCCGGTGGAGGCGATGCACTGCGCCACGCCGGTCGTCGCCGCTCGGGCGGGCGCGATGCCGGAGGTCTGCGGTGGCGCGGCCGCCCTGGCCGACCCGGAGGATACGGCAGCCTGGCGCCGCGCGATCGAGCGGCTCGACAGCGACCCGGATGCCGTTCGCGACCTGACGGAGCGCGGCCGGCGCCGGGCGGCGGAGCTGAGCTGGAAGGCCGCCGGAGACAGGCTCTGGTCCCTCATCCGCCCCCTGCTCCCGTCCGGCTGATCGGAGCGGGCGGTCGCGACCGCCAGAGACCGTCCGTCACCCGGGCGGCCGGTCCCGGAGGAGCGTACCCAACCGATGCCCGGGCGATGCGGGGCGCACGGAGGGGCCGGTCCGGGAGGTGGCGGCGACCTGGGCCACGGTGAGCCCGGCCACGATCCCCGCCATCGCGAAGAAGGACGCATCGAGGTTCGGTGTGGCCTTCACCACGACGGCGCGCGCGAGGAACCCGACGAGCCCCATCCGGAGCGCGAGGATCAGCCGCTGCGTGCCGGTATCGGCATCCGGGCCGGGGGAAGTGAAGAGCCGCCACAGGAAGCCGACCAGCAGCAACAGGCCGGGAAGTCCGGTACAGCCCAGTACGGCGACCACCCAGTTCGACGCGCGGACCGACCCCAGCCCCGCCCCGAGAAGGTTGGTGTCCCAGACCGTCTGCAGGGCCTGCCGGTTCCAGTTCATGCGCTCGGTCCCTGACGCGCTCGCGAGCTTGTCGAAGAGGGTCCGGTCCAGATAGGTCTCGAACCCCGGGACGAACTGGTAGAGCACGTAGACGGCCATCGCGGCGGACGGCAGCAGCGCAAGCGCGACGCCCGCCACCCCCGCCACGCGTCGGTCGATGCCCTGACCGCCCCTGGCGGCCGTGAGCAGCCAGTTCAGGCCGAACACGACCAGCAGGATCGCGGCGCCGACATAGGCGGAGGACGAGGTGCTGCGAACCGTCAGGATGGCCGTGAGAAGCAGCATCCAGCCAGCCAGCCGATCCCTCCGACCTCCGACCGACGGCTGGCCGATCGAGGTCTGCAGCCAGTATCCCAGAAGCCCCACGCAGAGGTATCCATAAGAGGAAGCTTCGGGAAAGCCGCCGATCATGCGGCCGATGCCATTGATGCTCTGCCCAAGCGTCAGCACGTAGTTGGCCGTTCGCGCCCAGTCCAGAAGCCAGGCGACCCCGGCCGCATGCGTCAGGATGTCGAGGCCCCCCATCGCGGCGTGCACGAGAGTGACGATCGCCATCGCGCGCCGGACCAGCGCCGTATCGCGGAGCCGCAGCATCACGAGCGCCGTCGCCACGAAGGCGCCCAGCGCCAGCATCAGACGCAACATCTGCGACAGGTTGCCGGTGACGGGGGCGAGCGGGACGGAGACGATCCTGTCGACGTTCGAGAGTCGGCTGATCGTGAAGACCTCCGTCTCGCCCGCGAAGATCCGGGGAAAGAACAGCGTCGCGACAGCGGCATAGACGAGGTAGGCGAGCAGCCAGAGGCCCGGCGACCTCGGTCCGAGGATCAGGAGCAGATCCCTCACGGCGCCGCGCTGCACGAGACTTATCGCCAGCAGGGTCAGGACGGCCAGATCGACGGCGATGATGGACGTCCCGCCGACGGCGGGCAGGTTGAACGCCGCCATCATCCCCATCGGCAGCAGGGCGAACAGGGTGAGGAAACCCGTCCGCGTCCGGCGGACCAGCATGAAGGCGACGACGGCCAGCACGATGGCGGTGCTGCCTACGGCCTGCATGAACCCTCCCTGCGCTCGGCCTGCAGCGAAGACCATCCGCATGCCGGGACCGTGGACGCGCCCCACAGGCGCGCCGGACGCCGCGCCCGAAGGAGTATGGTGCGGTCTCGACCACCATCGGCCCGTCCTCGCGGCCAATCGGCCTCGCGGCGCCAGGCGCCTGGCCGGACCCCGAAATAGCGGCTTGCCATGTCGGAGTTCAGGCTCGACGGTCGGCGTCGCTTCGCACCAAGGACGGCGATCTTCCGATGGCAATAGGCAGAAGGCCCCGGCTGGTCGTCGTCAATGACGCGACCGTCGCGCGGGGCGGGGCCACCGGACTCGCGCTCCTTCAGGCCCGGCTCGCCGCCGCCCGCGGCCTCGAGGTCGTCTACTTCGCCGGAGATCGCGGCGCGCCGGCCGAGTTCGCACGGCACGGGATAACGTGCCTGTCGGCCGGCGGGGACGAGCTGGCGAAGAGCGCGCCGCTGACCGCAGGCACGCGGGGCCTCTACAACCGGGCGGCACGCGATTTGGTGCGCGAGACAGTCGCCGCCACGGACACGCCGCACACGGTCTATCACGTCCACAGCTTCTCCAAGACGCTGTCGCCGAGCATCTTCTCCGCCCTTCGCCCCGTCGCTCACCGCACCTTCGTGCACGCCCACGACTTCTTCCTCGCCTGCCCCAACGGCGGCTTCATGGACTACCGGCGCATGAAGCCGTGCGAGCGGGTGCCGCTCTCCCTCGATTGCCTGGGGACCAACTGCGACAAGCGCAGCTACGCGCAGAAGCTCTGGCGCGTCGCCCGGCAGGACGTGCTGCACCGGACGATGCCCCGCGACGCCCCTTGGGCGGGGATCGTCCTGCTGCATCCGGCGATGGCGCCGTACATGGAAAGGGCGGGCTACCCTCCGGCCCGGCTCAGGACGCTGCGGAACCCGGCCCGCGCCCTCCGCCCGGGCCGGGTCGAGGCGGAGCGCAAGGACCTGTTCGTCTTCGTCGGCCGCGTCGAGGCGGAGAAGGGAGTGACGGAGTTGATCGGCGCCGCGGCCTCGGCCGGCGTGCCGCTTCGGGTCATCGGCGACGGACCGTTGCTGCCGCGGCTGAAGGCGGCCCATCCCGAGGTCGATTTCTCCGGCTGGATCGACCGCGACAGGATCGGCGAGGCGATCGCCGACGCACGTGCTCTCGTGATGCCGTCGCGCTATCCCGAACCCTTCGGGCTGGTCGCTGCCGAGGCGTCGATGTCCGGACTGCCCGTCATCCTGTCGGAGACCGCCCTTCTCGCCCGCGAGGTGGAGGGCCACGGCGTCGGCATGACCTGCGACACCCGGGATCCGATCGCCTTCGCGTCGGCGCTGCGGAGGATGGCCGATCTGCCCCCCGGGGACGTGGCGGCGATGAGTCGACGGGGCGCCTCCGGCGCAGCGGGCCTCTGCACCACGCCCGAGGAATGGATCGACGGGCAGATCGCGATGTGGTCGGCGGCCATCGGCCGGACCGGCCCGGTGCCCGACGATCGGGAAGCCTGATGGCGCGGTCACCGCCGGCCGCCGGCGACGGTCGCCAGTTCCGGGAGGGGAGCGATGGGAGATGCAAGCCCGGGCACCCTCTCGGCAAGGTACGCCCCGAAGGCCGCACGAAAGGCGCCTTCGCCGAAGCGGGCGGCCCGGGCGGCGATGCGCTCGACCGACAGACGGGCTTCCAGGTCCGCCTCGAATCGTCGGACCGCGCCGACGAGGCTGTCCGGTGTCTGCGCGTCGAAGAACGTCCCGGTCTCGCCCTCTCGGACCGAGTCGAGCGCCCCGCCCCGGCCGTAGGCGATCACCGGCCGGCCGCAGGCCATCGCCTCGAGGGGTACGATCCCGAAATCCTCCTCGGCCGGGAAGATCAGCGCCCGGCAGTTCTGGTAGAGCTGCGTGAGTTCTTCGGCCCCAACGCGGCCGCGGAAGGAGACGTTCGCGGAAGCGGCGGCGCGCAGCCGGGACAGGTCCGGGCCGTCGCCGACGATCACCAGCCGGCGGTCGCGCAGCTGGCGGAACGCATCGATCGCGAGGTCGGCCCGCTTGTACGGGACGAGTTCCGACACGAAGAGGTAGCCGGCCCGGTCCGGATCGGCGGTGGGCCGGAAGGCGTCCAGATCGACCGGCGGGTGGATCACGGTCGAGGCCCGGCGCCAGAACTTCTCGATCCGGCGGGCGACGAACCGGGAGTTCGCCACCAGGTGATCGACCCTCTGGGCCGAGGTCACGTCCCACTGGCGCAGCCGGTGCGCGACGTGGGCGAAGACGACGCGGCCGGCGCCGCCGAAGCCGGCGGCATAGTCCGGAGACATGTCCCACAGGTAGCGCATGGGCGAATGGACGTAGCACACATGGACCGCGTCGGGGCGGGTGATGACCCCCTTGGCCGGCCCGCTCTCGCTCGAGATGACGAGGTCGTACGCCCGCAGGTCGAGTTCCTCGAGGGCGCGGGGCATGAAGCCGAGATATTTGGGGTAATGCCGGCGCGCCCCGGGCAGGCGGGCGATGGACGTCTCGACGATCCGGTGCCGCCGGAGGGTGTCGCTGATGCGGTCGCGATCGCAGACGTGGGTGAAGATGTCCGCGTCCGGAAAGAGAGTCGCGATCTGCTCGACGACCTTCTCGCCGCCCCGCATGCCGACCAGCCAGTAATGAACGATTGCGATCTTCATTCCACCTCCACCGCTGCCCCGAGTGTGGTTTCCGGCCGGTAAAGGAATCGTAACCAATTCTGCCGAATTTCTCCGGACCGGCCCGTTTCCGCCTCGCCTCGGGCGATGCGGCGCGCGGGCGAAGTTGAGGTCATTGGGCGGACTGGCTCCGCACGGACTTGAGGTGGAACGGACATGACAGAGGCAGCGGTGAACGGCCGGACCGGAGTGCCCGTCCCCCCTCCCTGTGCGCGGGACGCCTGGTCGGGGCGCGCGAAGCGGACGTTCGACCTCGTGCTCTGCCTCATGCTCTGCCTGCCGATCGCCCTCCTCGTGGCGGCGCTCTTCCTCCTGGCCCGCCTCGATGGGGGGCCGGGCTTCTTCGGCCATCGCCGGGTCGGCCGCGACGGACGCGAGTTCGTCTGCTGGAAGATCCGGACAATGGTTCCGGATGCCGAAGCCAGGCTGACCGACTACCTGGCCGAAAATCCCGACGCCCGGATGGAATGGGCGCGGGACTTCAAGCTGACGGACGACCCCCGGGTTACCCGGATCGGCCGTGTCCTGCGCGAGACCAGCCTCGACGAGCTTCCGCAGATCTGGAACGTCCTTCGCGGCGACATGAGCTTCGTCGGCCCCCGGCCGGTGACCGCCGCCGAGCTGGACAGATACCGCGGATGCGAGGCGTGCTACCTGTCACATCGCCCGGGCATGACCGGGTTGTGGCAGATCTCGGGCCGCAACGACCTCGACTACGGTTCGCGCATACGGCTCGACATGGAATATTCCCACAGCCACGGCCTGGTGCAGGATGTGCGGATCATCCTGCGCACGTGCGGCGCAGTGCTGGCGCGGACCGGACGGTGATGGGGCGGCCCGGTGCATCGCGGCCGGCTGCGGCCACGTCTCCGTCCGATTGATCCGGGTCGGGTCCGCGCCGGAGTTTCGCCGCGGGATGGCGCCCGGGTTCGACGATCGCGGTCCCGCCCGTCACTCCAGCGCCGACGCCAGCGCGCGGCGGGCGGCGCGGGCGGCGCCGACGAGGGCGGCGCGGTCGCCGAGAGGACTGATCGCGCAGCGGGGCGGGCGGGCCATGCCGCGGGCGAGCGCGGCCTCGACCGCGGCGAGGACTTCCGGCCGGGCGCCGAGGCTGCCGCCGAGGATGATGGCGCCGGGATCGAGGATGGCGGCGACGGACTGGATGCCGCGGGCGACGAGGGTGCCGAGGCGGTCGAGGACGGCGTCCAGGGCCGCCTCCGGAGCGGCGAAGGCGTCCCGCAGCGACGCGCCCTGCCCGCCCGAGGCGCGGTAGAGGCGCATCAGCGCCTCGCTGGAGATGCAGTGTTCCAGCGGACCGGACACGTGGGTCGCCGGATCCTCCGGATCGGCGCCGAGCGGCAGGAAGGCGATCTCGCCCGCCGCGCCCGTCGCGCCGCGCAGCAGCCGGCCGTCCACTACGATCCCCATGCCGATGCCGGTGCCGATGGCGATGTGCACGACCACGTCCCGGCCCCTGCCCTCGCCCGCCCACGCCTCGCCGAGGGCAGCCATGTTTGCGTCGTTCTCGAGCGCGAGGGGCACGCCGAGGGCGCGGCCGAGATCGGCGCCAATGTCGCCCTCCTCCAGCCCCGGGATGTTGGGGCCACGGTGGATCCGGCCGGTCCCCGGCTCGATCGAGGCCGGCAGGCCGAGGCCGGCGGCGACGATGGCCTCGGCTTGCCGGCCGGTGCGCGCGAGGAGCGCGTCGCGCTGGGCCACCACCTGCGCGACGAGGGCCGGGGCGCCCTCCCGGGTCGTCGGCTCGCGCATCGTCTGCAGGACGGTGCCGCCGAGGTCGCAGAGCGCGCTCAGCATCTTGGTGCCGCCGATGTCGCCGACGAGCAGCAGGCCGTGATCCGCCCGCAGCCGTCCGTCGGCACCGGTCCACCCGGCCTCGCGCAGCGCCGCGTCCGGGTGCGACACCGTCCGCTCGCCGAGGAGGGCGGCGAGGGCGGCGCGGGCCGGATCGGGGAGCGGGCGGCGGAGGGGGCGGCCGTCCATCAGGACGGCTCCAGCGCTTTCTTCGTGGACGCGTCGAACCGGTGGATCGCGCCGGCCGGGGCCCGCGCCTCGATCCGCGCCCCGACCTCGGGGATCTCGTCGCCCGGGGCGGTGCCGATGACGGTCTCGCCGTCCACGTCGAAATGGACCAGCGTCTCGGGCCCCGTCGGCTCGACCGCCGTGACCGGCCCCCACAGGGTCAGCCCGCTCGTATCGGCCACCTGTCCCGCCGCCGATCCGATCAGAAGGTCCTGCGGCCGCACCCCCAGCAGGATGGGACCGCCCTTCCGGGCGACGGGGGCATCCCCTTCGATCCCGCCCGCCAGGATGTTCATCGACGGCGTGCCGATGAAACGCGCGGTGAAGACGTCGACCGGGTTGGAGTAGATGTCCATGGGCCGGCCCTGCTGCAGGATGTGGCCGTCGCGCATGACGACGATCCGGTCTGCCATCGTCATCGCCTCGACCTGGTCGTGGGTGACGTAGGCGATGGTGGAGCCCAGGCGCTGGTGCAGGGCCTTGATCTCGATCCGCATCTGCGCGCGCAGCTGCGCGTCGAGGTTCGACAGCGGCTCGTCGAAGAGGAACGCGACGGGGTCGCGCACCATCGCACGGCCCATGGCGACGCGCTGGCGCTGCCCGCCGGAGAGCGCTGCGGGGCGGCGTTCGAGAAACGGCTCCAGCCCCAGAAGCTTCGCCGCCTCCTCGACGCGGCGGGCCTTCTCGTCCTTGTCCAGCTTCGAGGTGTAGAGGCCGATGCCGATGTTCTGGCGGACGGTCATGTGCGGGTAGATCGCGTAGTTCTGGAACACCATCGCGATGTTCCGGCTCTTTGGGTCGAGCTCGTTCACCACGCGGTCGCCGATCCGGATCTGACCGCCCGACACCTCCTCCAGCCCCGCGATCATGCGCAGCGTCGTGGACTTGCCGCAGCCCGAGGGGCCCACGAAGACGACGAACTCGCCGTCGGCGATGGCGAGGTCGATGCCGTGGATCACCTCGGTCCTGCCGAAGCGCTTGGTCAGCTTGTCGAGCGTGATGGTCGCCATCAGCGGGCCTCCGTCAGGGCGCGGAACGTGGTGTCGAGCTCGGCCGCCGAGTCCGCCTCGCGCGCGGCGGCGGCCTCGGCCCGCTGGGTGAAACCGTCGAGCGCCGCGTCGTAGGCGTGCAGCGCCTCTTCCATCGGTTCGGGGGCCGGGCCGCCGAAGCGGTCGCGCACGGCGATGAAATGCTCCGACGAGGCCGCCTCGCGGAACGCGGACTCGTCCATGCCGGGGGCGCGGCCCGTCGCATGTTCGAAGGCGGCAGCGAAGGCGGCGTATCCCGACGGCAGGTCCGACTCCTCCGCCACCACGGCGCGGGCCGTCGCGGCGGCGATCTCGTGCGCCTGCCGGAAGGACAGTCCCTCGCGCCGCACGACAGTGTCGGCCAGCTCGGTGATCGTGATGCAGGAGCGGCGGATGTTGCGGTCCACCTTGGCGGGGTCGATCCGCATCGCGGCGACGAAGGCGGCGAGCAGGTCCAGCACCCGTCCGCCGCTGGCAAAGGCCTCGTAGCCGGCCGACTGGCTCTCGCCCTCGCTGTCGTTCATGTCGGTGAAGGGCGTGTTGTGCATGATGTCCTTCATCGTGCGCGCACGGCCCATCGTCTGGCTGGCGAGGTGGCGCATGTGCTCGATCGGCACGGGATTGCGCTTCTGCGGCATGATCGAGGAAATCTGGACGAAGGCGTTCGGCACGTAGAGCTGCCCCACCTCGAACGAAGACCAGACCTGGAAGTCCTGGATCAGCCGACCGAGATGCAGGAACAGCAGCTCGACGGCGGAGTAGGCGCCGGTCGTGTAATCGACGGCGGCGATGCAGGAATAGGAGTTCCGCTGCGGCGCCGCGAAGCCGAGCAGCTGCGCCACCCGCGCCCGGTCGATGGGAAAGCCGGTGGTCGTGATCGCCGCCGCGCCCATGGAGCAGAGGTCGCAGGTCGCGCGCGCCGCCTCCAGCCGCTCGATGTCGCGGATCAGCACCTCGATGGCCGCGCCGAGGTAATGGCCGAGCGTCGTCGGCTGGGCGGGCTGGCCGTGGGTGTAGGCGACGATGATGGTGCCGCTCTCGCGCCGGGCAGTGCCGATCAGGGCCGCCAGCACGGCGCGAGCCTGTTCCATCAGCCGGTCCAGATGCGCCTTCAGCGACATCTTGAAGAGGGTGTGGTCGATGTCGTTGCGCGAGCGTCCGGTATGCAGCCAGCCGCCGGTGTCGGGGCCGACGCGCTTCTTCAGCTCGGCCTCGACGAGGAAGAACCAGTCCTCGACCTCGCCGGTATAGGTGAGCTGCGAGGGGTCAACCTCGCGGTCGATCGCCTCGAGCGCGCCGGCGATGGCGGCGGCCGTCTCGCGTTCAACGATGCCGGTCTCGGCCAGCATCACCAGATGCGCCCGGTCGATGCGGCGGAATCCGTCCACGTGATGCGTGCGCGCCCCGTCGAAGAGCGGCGCGAGCACGGTGTCGCGGTAGACCGGATCAGGAAAGCGCGTGTCGTCCGTCGCGCGGGGGTCGGTAACGCTCATCCCTTCAGCCCCGCCAGCATGACGCCGCGCACGATGTAGCGCTGCAGGGCCAGGAACACGAGCAGCGTCGGGATCGTCGCCAGCGCCGCGCCGGTCATGATCATCTCCCACCGGATCGCCTGCTCGACGGCGAAGCTCGTGAGGCCGATGGGCAGGGTGTAGAGCTCCTTCGAGGTGGTGACGATCAGCGGCCAGAAGAACGCCGTCCAGTTGCCGAGGAAGGTGAAGATGGCGAGGGCGGACAGCGCCGGCGTCACCAGCGGCATCGCGATCTTCCACCAGATGGTGAACTCGTTCATGCCGTCGATCCGCGCCGCCTCGAGGAAGTCGTCGGGCACCGTCTCGAAGAACTGCTTCATCAGGAACGTGCCGAAGGCGGTCGTCATGCCGGGGAACATGATGCCCCAGTAGCTGTCGAGCCAGCCGAACTGGGCCGACATCAGGTACCACGGGATCACCAGCATCTCGGTCGGGATCATCAGCGTCGACAGGATCGCGATGAAGATCAGCCGCCGCCCGCGGAAGCGGAACTTGGCCAGCGTGTAGCCGACGAGGCTGTCGAAGAAGAGGTTCGACACCGTCACCACGATGGCGACGATGGACGAGTTGAGGAACCAGCGGGGGAACTCGCCCTCGGACAGCACCTCGACGTAGTTCGCCAGCGTCGGCGCCGCCGGGATCAGGCGCAGGTCGTAGATCTGGCCCGGCGTCTTCAGCGAGGTCGAGAACATGTAAAGGAGCGGCGTCACCATCAGCACGCCGCCGATGAACAGGATCGTCCAGCGGATGATCCGGCCCGGTCGGATGTCGCGCATCCGGCGCTCGCGGAGGTCGGCCGTGGCGGTCATGTCCGCTCCCTCAGCACCCAGAGCTGCAGCAGCGACACGACGAGGAGGATGGTGAAGAGCACCACCGTCTGTGCCGCCGCCTGCCCCATGTCGTAGGACGAGAACGCCGTCTGGTAGATCATCAGCACCAGCGGCTTGGTCGAGCCCAGCGGCCCGCCGGGATCGTTCGTCGTCATGTTGTAGACCTGGTCGAAGATCCGCAGGAACGCGATGGAGATGAAGACGACGAGGAAGACCATCGTCGGCTTCAGCAGCGGCAGCGTGATCTTGCGCAGGATCGCCCATTCGCCGAGGCCGTCCATCCGCGCCGCCTCGTAGTATGTGTCGGGAATGGCGCGCAGGCCGGCCATGAAGATGATGATCTGGAAGCCGAGGCCGGCCCAGATCGCGGTGACCATGATCGACGGCAGCGCCCAGGTGGTCGACTTGAGGAACTCGATCTGCCCGATCCCGACTTCGCCGAGGACGCCGTTGATGAGGCCGGTGGGCGCCGGCTGGTAGAACCAGCGCCAGACCCAGGCCATCGCGGCGGCGGTCGTGATATAGGGCATGAAGTAGAGCGCGCGCAGGAAGTTGTGCGCGAAGCGGACCTTGTCGAGGTAGTAGGCGATGACGAACGCGATCACCAGGGACGTGGGCGTGCCGTAGATCAGGTACTCGAACGTGTTCCAGAACGTCTTCCAGAAGTCGTCGTCCGCGAACATGTCGCGGTAGTTCTCGAAGCCGATGAACTCGGCGTCCGACATCAGGTCCCAGTCGGTCAGGGACAGCCAGAAGGCGTTGAAGGTCGGGTAGAACCGGATGACGACGTAGAAGACGAGCGGGATCGCGAGGAAGCACCAGACCCACAGGTTGCTGCGCATCCGCATCGACATCCGCGGCTGCGAGATCAGTGGGCGCGTCGGCACCGTGTCGTGGTCGGTCGGATGTGTCATCGCCCCTCTCCGGCGCTCTCGGTCATCGCGGCGCCGCCCCGGGGAGGTGCGGGGCGGCGCCGTCCTGGACGTCCGGGATCAGTCGCGGGCGTCGTCGATGATCTCCTGCTCCTCCTCCGCCGCGGCGGCGATGGAGTCGGCGGGAGACTGGTCCTCGAGCAGGACGCGGTTCGCCATGTCGATGGCGACCTGCCGCTGCGCGGCCTCGTCCACGAACAGGGTCGTGTGGGCATAGGGCAGCGCGGCGAGGAAGGGCCCGTAGATCGGATCGGCCATGTTCTCGTCCGTCATCGCGGCCTCGCGGCGCGCCGGCAGCTCGCCCACCACGTCCAGCCAGACCGCCATCGCCTCTTCCGAGGAGATGTATTCCAGGAACTTGACGGCGGCGTCGTACTCCTCGCCTTCGGCGCCCGCGCCGATCGCGTTGGCGAAGTAGCTGGCGTAGTTGGACTGCAGGCCTTCGGCGTTCGCCGGCAGCTCGGCCACGCCCCACTCGAAATCCTCGATTTCGGAGAACGAGCCCAGGCGGAACGTGCCGTCGATGGTCATCGCGGCGCGACCCGCGCGGAACGCGGCCTGGCCCTCGTCCATGAAGCCGGGGGTGCCGATCTCGTGCACGTTCGCGAGGTCGGTGTAGAACTGCAGCGCCTCCGTGCCGGCCTCGTCGTCGTAGGTGACTTCGGAATAGTCGTCGGAGTAGGGCTGGCCGCCCATCTGCCGCACCAGCACCTCGCGCCACCACTGGTGGTCCTGCCCGGCCATGTCGAGCGTCATGCCGACGACCTCGAAGTTGCCGGCGTCGTTCTTCTGGGTCAGTTGCTGGCCGATCTCGATCAGCTCGTCCAGCGTCTCGGGCGGCCCTTCGATGCCGGCCTCGGCGAAGAGGTCCTTGTTCCAGAACAGCGCCAGCGAGCGCACCGCGGTCGGCAGGCCGTAATACTGGCCGTCACGCTCCATCGCCGAGACGATCGGGAAGAACTCTTCCTCGATCTGCTCGGGCGGGAAGACGTCCTCGGGCAGCGGCTGGATCAGCCCGCCCTCGATGAACTTGTCGGCCCAGCCGTAGAACAGCTGCATCACGTCGGGCCCCTGCCCGGCCATGTTCGCCGCGACGATGCGCGTCTGGTAGTCGGCGTAGGGGAACGTGACCTGGTTGACGGTGATGTCCGGGTTCGCCTCCTCGAAGGCGGCGATGAGCTGGTCCATCGCCTCGACGCGGGTGTCGTAGATGTACTGCCAGTATTCGATCTCGACGGCCTGCGCCGATCCGGCGAGGCAGGCGAAGGCCGAGGCGCCGGCCAACAGGTGCAGTCTGGTCATGGGGTCCTCCGTCGGGGAATGACGGCGCCTCTGACGGGCGCCTGGGAAGCGTGGAGGCACGCCGGTCGCAGGGCGGGCCTCTCGCAAGCGTGAGTGACCGGGACGATTCGTGTCAATATGATAAATATCTTGTTTTATTCTTTTGCCCGCCCCACCCTCGGGGCGGGTCCGCCCTGCCGGGCCGCAGCCGAGGACCGAGACACGTGCCGCCCAAGGACGCCGCCCGCCCCACCGCCCGGGGCAAGAACCCGGGCCGCAACCGCGAGCACAACCGGCGCGTGGTGCTGGATCTGATGCGCCAGCAGGGCCGGACCGGCCGGCGCGAGCTGGCCCGGCTGTGCCAGCTCACCCCGCAGTCCGTGACGAACATCATCGACGATCTGATCGCCGAGAACCTGATCCTCCCCGCCGGCCGCCGCACCGCCTCGGGCCGGGGTCAGCCGCCGCTGGACTACGAGATCAACCCCGACGGCGCCTTCACCATCGGGATCGAGCTGGCGGTGACGCGGATGACCGCCGTCGTCGTCGACCTCGCCGACCGGATCCGGGTGCGGACCTCGTTCGAGGTCGCCGACATGTCCCCCGCGGGCGCCCTGCCCCGGATCGAGGCGCTGGTCGCCGAGCTGCGCGCGGGCCAGCCGGGACGGCTGATGGGGATCGGCGTCGTCATGCCGGGCCCGTTCGAGATCGAGGGATTCTCCGGCGTCGGCCCGACCACCCTGCCCGGCTGGGCCGGAATCGACGCCGCGGCGGCACTGACCTCTCTCCTCGGGATCCCCGTCGCGGTGGAGAACGACGCGAACGCCGTGGCCATCGGCGAGACCCTGCTGGGCGCCGGGCGGCACCTGTCGCAGTTCGGCGTGATCTACTTCGGCACCGGCATCGGCCTCGGCACGGTCTCGTCGGGGACGCTGATGCGCGGCGCCTTCGGCAACGCGGGCGAGATCGGCCACATCGTCGCCGCGCCCGGCGGGCGGCCCTGTCCCTGCGGGCAGCAGGGCTGCCTCGAGCGCTACGCCTCGACCCACGCCCTGCGCGAGCGGCTGCTGGCCTCGGGGCGCTCGGGCGACCTTGCGGAGCTCGACACCGCTCATCCCGAGACCGATCCCGTGCTCGATGCCTGGCTGGACGAGGCGGCGGCGCACCTCGCACCCGTCGTGTCGATCCTCGAGAACGTCCTCGACCCGCAGACCATCATCCTCGCCGGCGGCCTCGCGCCCGACTGGCTCGACGCGATCATCGCGCGGATGCGGCTCGGCACCAGCGTCGCGCGCCGCAGCGACCGCGCCCTGCCCCGCGTCATCCGCGGCCAGAGCGGCACCTTCGCCGCCGCCATCGGCGCCGCCGCGCTGCCGATGCACGAGGCGGTGACGCCCCGGCTGGAGCTGAGCGAGGTCGCCCCCCTCGACACCGAACGGATGGAGCAGCCCGGATGACCGACACCTCCCCCACCCCGCAGGAGCGGCTGGCCCGCGACGAGGGCGATCCCGCGCTGGTCCGCCTGCACCGCGCGCTGTCCCGTCTCGGCTCGGTCCTGACGATGATGAACACCGGCGCCCATCCCGACGACGAGCATAGCGGCCTGCTGGCCTGGCTGCGCTTCGGGCGGGGGATGCGGACGGTCGTCGCCTGCTCCACCCGCGGCGAGGGCGGGCAGAACGTGATCGGGGCGGAGCGGGGCGCCGCCCTCGGCCTGCTGCGCACCCGCGAGATGGAGGAGGCGGCGCGCGTCCTCGACTGCGACGTGGCGTGGCTGGGCTTCGGCCCGGACGATCCGGTGCACGATTTCGGCTTCTCCAAGGACGGCGACGACACGTTCGCCCGCTGGGGCGAGGATCTGGTCGTGGCACGGCTGGTGCGGGCGATCCGGCAGTATCGGCCCGATATCGTCCTGCCGACCTTCCTCGACGTGCCCGGCCAGCATGGCCACCACCGCGCGATGACGCGGGCGGCGGAGACGGCGATCCGCCTGGCCGCCGACCCGGCGCACGACGACGGCCTCGCGCCGTGGACGGTGGCGCGGCACTACCTGCCGGCCTGGAGCGGCGGCGGCGGCACCTACGACGACGAGGTGCCGCCGCCCGACGCGACCGTGACCGAGAGGGCCGCCGGCCGCGATCCGGCCACCGGCGCCGACTGGGCGCGGATCGGCGAATGGTCCCGCCGGCGCCACGCCAGCCAGGGCATGGGCCGCTGGCACGACACGCCCGCGACGGAATGGCCGCTGCACCGCGTCGGCGGCGTCGCAGAGGCGCGGGTGGCGGACGACCTACCGCAGACCCTCGGCGATCTCGCGGCTCTGGAGCCCGAGGCGGCCGGCGCGCTGGCCGAGGCGGAGGCGGCCTGCAGCGCCGCGCGCGCCGCCTTCCCCGACCGCGACGCCATCCTCGCCGCCCTCGCCACCGCGGCAGCCGCGCTGGAGCGGGCGGAACCGGCGACGGGCGAAACCAACCGCCACCGCGTCGCGCTGAAGCGCCGGCAGGTCGCCGTGGCGGCAATGGAGGCCGCCGGCCTGTCGCCGCGCCTGTTGGTCCCCGGCGACGATCTGCGGGCGGGAGGCACGGCCGAAGTGCAAGCGCACGTGGCCGAGCCGCTCGCCTCGGAGGTGTCGGACGTGCACATCGACCTCCGCCTGCCCGAGGGCGTGACCGCGACCGGCGGCGAGTCGATCCGGCTGTCGGCCGCAGAGTCGGCCGAGCCGAGCCCTGCCTTCACCGACGGCTGGTCGCCCCTCGGCGGAAACAGCCCCGTCGGCGCCGTCCTCACGGCGACTCTGCACGGCCGCGCCACCCGCGCCGACGTGAACCCTGAAAGGCCCTTCGTCGTCGGCCCGGCCGCCCTCCTCGCCCCCTCGCCCGACGCCTTCGTGCGCGGGATCGGCGGGCCGTCCGCGCCCCTCGTCTTCACCCACGACGGCGCCGCCCCCCTCGGCGCCGACCTCCCCTTCGGCTGGTCGATGGAGGATGCGGACGGCCGCGCGGTGATAACGCCCCCGGTGGGGGCCGAGCCGGGCCTGACCCGCATCGTGCCCACCCTCGACGGCCGCCCCGCCACCCGCGAGACCGTCACCGTCCACTCCCATACCGGCGCGATTCGCAGCCGCGAGGAGGCGGCGATCCGCGTCCTGCACCTCGACCTCGCGCTGCCCGAGGGCGCCCGGATCGGCTGGATCGGCGGCGGCAGCGACCGGACGGACCTGTGGATGCGCCGGATGGGCCTCGACGTCACCGACATCGACGGGCTCGCGCCCGACACAGACCTGTCCGGCTTTACCGCCATCGTGGTCGGCGTGGTCGCGCTGGCGAGCCGGCCGGACGTGCGCAGCGCGATCGGCAGGATCCACGAGTTCGTCCGGAACGGCGGCACGCTGGTGACGCTGTACCAGCGGCCCGACCAGGGCTGGGATCCGCAGACCGTCCCGCCCGCGCCGCTGACCATCGGCACGCCGTCGCTCCGCTGGCGCGTGACGGACGAAAACGCGGCGGTGACCCTGCTGGAACCGGACCACCCCGTCCTGAACGCCCCGAACCGGATCGGCCCCGCCGACTGGGAGGGCTGGGACAAGGAGCGCGGCCTCTACTTCGCCTCCGACTGGGACGAGCCTTACGTCCCGCTCCTCTCGATGTCCGACGCCGGCGAGGGGCCACTCAAGGGCGCACTCGTCACCGGCAGGTTCGGCCGCGGGCGGCACAGCCACGTCGCGCTGAACCTGCACCACCAGCTCGACCGGATGGTGCCGGGCGCGTTCCGCCTGTTGGCGAACCTCGTCGCGCCCGAGGCGTGAGGCCGGCAGCGGTCAGCGCGGAGGCCGACGACGCCCCTGCCGTCGGCATCGCCTGGCTGCTGACCGACATGACGCTGGTCACCGTGGTGAACGTCCTCGTCAAGGCGACGGGCACCGAGATCCCGGCCTTCCAGCTCGTCTTCCTGCGCGCCGCGGTGGGCCTCATCCTGATCGCGCCCCTCGTCTGGGGCCACCGGGACGAGCTGCGGCGCATGGGCGACCCCTGGCGCAATGCCGGCCGTGTCGCCTGCAACGCCGCGGCGCTGACGCTGACCTTCACCGCGCTCACGATGCTGCCGCTGGCCGTCGTCAACGCCGTCGGCTTCACCCGCCCGCTGGTGACGATGGGCCTCGCCGTCCTCCTGCTGCGCGAGCGGGTAGCGCGGTCGCAATGGGGCGGCCTCGCGGTGACGCTGGCGGGGGTCGTTGTGATCGTGGCGCCGGGACAGGGGGCGTTCGGGCCGATCCCGGTGGCCGGCGTGCTGGTCGCCCTCGCCGGGGTTGGCTTCGGCGCGATGGCGGCGGTGCAGACCCGGGCGCTCCGCGGCGAGAGCACGATGGTGATGATGCTGTTCTACACCGTCGGGCTGTGCGGCATCACCGCGATCCCGGCGGCCGTCGTCTGGACCCCGCCGACCGGGGCGGAGTGGCTGACGATCCTCGTCATCGGAGCCTTCGCGCAAGGGGCCCAGCTCTGCTTCCTGCGCGCCTACCGGGCGGCGCGGGCGTCGGTCCTGTCGCCGGTCTCCCACGTCTCGATCCTGTTCGCGACGCTCGCCGGCTGGCTCGTCTTCGCCGAGCGGCCCGGGCCGACCTTCGTCGCCGGCGCCGGCCTCATCCTCGCGGGCGGGCTGATCGGCGCCGCGGCCGCCGGGGCCCGACCGTGGGGCCACCGGCACCGCTGAGGCGTCAGCGCGGCAGGGTCCGCCCGCCCAGCTCCAGCTCGGTCCTGAGCGGCAGATCCGTGGCGGAGAGCCCGGCCTCGAGGGTGAACCGCCCCTCCTCCACCATCCATGCGCCCGTCGTCACGTCGTAGAAGGCGAAGGCGCGGGGCGGCAGGGCGATCTCGACCGCGGCCGATGCGCCCGCGTCGAGGCGCACCTTGGCGAATCCCTTCAGCTCGCGCACCGGGCGCGGCACCGAGGCGTCGGGATCGCCGACGTAGAGCTGCACCACGGTCGAGCCGGCCCGGTCGCCGGTGTTGGTCACCGTGAGCCGCGCCGTCGCGCTGCCCTCGTCGCTCGCCTCGGCCGACAGGTCCGACAGGGCGAACGAGGTGTAGGACAGGCCATGCCCGAACGGGAACAGCGGCGTGATCCCGTGGCGGTCGTAGTGCCGCTGGCCGATGAAGACGCCCTCCTCGTAGCGGACCTTCCCGTCGAGGCCGGGATAGACCTCGGGATCCTGGCTCCATGTCGGGTTGTCCTGCACGCGCACGGGAAAGGTCTGCGGCAGCCGGCCGCCCGGCTCGGCGTCGCCGAACAGCACGTCGACGATGGCGTTGCCCGCCTCCTGCCCCGGATACCAGGCCTGCAGCACCGCCCTGGCTCGGCCGATCCAGGGCATCTCGACCGGGCCGCCGGTCTGCAGGACGATCACCGCGTTCGGATTGGCGGCGAGCACCGCCTCGACCAGCTCGGCCTGCCGGCCCGGCAGCTCGATCCCGTCGAGGTCGGAGCCTTCGGTGTCCCACTCGCCCGAGCGGCCGACGAAGAGGATTGCCGTCTCCGCTTCGCCCGCAATCCGCACCGCCTCGGCGATGTCGGCGTCGCCGAGGGGGCGGGACACGCCGAAGCGGAAGGCGGTCACATCGAGATTGTCGGGCGTCTTCGGCCGCACCTCGACCGTGACCTGCACCGTCTGTCCGGCGGCCAGGTCGACCGTCCCCGTCACCTCGTCGTTGCCCTCCTCGAAGAAGGTCCGGCCCTTCGCCCAGGCCCCCTCCTCGGCATCGACGACGAGCGCGCCGTCAACGTAGAGCCGGCCGTAGCCGGCGGCGTGGAGGCCGAAGCGGTGCGGGCCGTCCGCCTCGGCGGTGAAGCTGCCGGTGACGCGCGCGGTGAAGGCGCGGGGATCGACCTTGCCGCCGCCGTAGGGCGGGGCGAGGAAGGCGACGGACTGCTCCATAGTTTCGGAATGGACGGCGGGGCCGGTCCAGTCGGTCGAATCGAAGTAGTCGATGGTCAGGCCGCCCTCGATCAGCGGCTCCCACCGGTGGTTGTCGCAGCCCTTGGCGTAGGTCAGCACGTCCGCTCCGAGCCGCTCGACGAGCCCGTCCCACGGCGAGACGCGGTAGTGCGGGTTCAGCTGGGCCGACCCGCCGCCCATGATCTGCGCCACCTTGGCGTTGGGTCCGATGACGGCGACCGTTCCGGGCGCCTCCGCCAGCGGCAGGACGCCCTCGTTCTTCAGCAGGACGGTCCCCTCCGCCCCGGCGCGGCGGATCAGCGCGCGGTCATCGGGGCGGTCGTTCGCCCGCTCCTCGAAGGGCCTGTCGTCGTGCAGGGCGCCGGTGCGTGCCATCAGGCGCAGGATATTGCGTGCCCGCTCGCGGATCGTCTCGCGCGACACCTCGCCCGCCTCGACGGCGGCGATGAGCTGCGGCCCGCGGTCGCGGGTCGGCCCCGGCATCTCCAGATCGAGGCCGGCATTCACCGTCGGCGCCGTCGTGCGCGAGCCGAACCAGTCGGACATCACCACGCCGTCGAAGCCCCAGTCGTCGCGCAGCACCTCGGTCAGCAGCCAGTAATTCTCGGCCGTGTAGGTGCCGTTCAGCTTGTTGTACGAGGACATGACGGCCCAGGTCCCCGCCTCCTTCACCGCCGCCTCGAACGGGCGCAGGTAGATCTCGCGCAGCGCCCGCTCGGGGATCTCGGAGTTGATGGTGGTCCGCTCGATCTCGCTCTCGTTGCCGGCGAAATGCTTGACCGTCGCGGCGACGCCGCCCGACTGCAGGCCGGTGACGTAGCCGGCGGTGAGTTGCGCGGCGAGTTCGGGGTCTTCGGAATAGCACTCGAAGTTGCGGCCGTTGGTGACGCTGCGGTGGATGTTCACCGTCGGGGCCAGCGAGACGTGGGCGCCCTTGGACTTCACCTCTTCGGCGATGGCCGCGCCGATTTCGCGGGCGAGCTCGGGGTCCCATGTCGCACCGATGGCGATGCCGACCGGAAACGCCGCCGCCGTCACGCCGCCGACGAGCGAGCCGGAGCCGCGGGCGCCGTTCGGGCCGTCGGTGACCCGCAGCTTGCCGATGTTCAGCCGCGGGATCGCGGGGAGCGACCAGATATCCTCGCCCGACAGGAGAGAGACCTGCTCCTCCAGCGTCATCCGGTCGAGGAGGGAATCGAGATCGGTGTCGGTCATCTGGTCGGTCCTTTGCTGACCGCCGGCGCGGGAGGTCAGTCCCCGGCCGGCGCCTCCCCGTCCGGCCGGCCGCGGAAGCCGGTGGCGAGGACGAATTTCTCGGAGGAATCCGCGCGGCTCGCCGGCGGCTTCACGTTCTCGACCTTGGTGAAGGCCTGCTTGAGGCGCTTCTGCAACTCGCCCTCGGCCCCGCCCGCGAGGACCTTGGCGACGAAGGTGCCGCCTGGCGCGAGCACGTCGAAGGCCAGTTCGGCCGCGGCCTCGCACAGTGCGATGATGCGGATGTGGTCGGTCTGCTTGTGGCCCGACGACGAGGCGGCCATGTCCGACATCACCACGTCCGCCTGCCCGCCCAGCCAGCCCTTGATCTTCTCGTCCGCGTCGTCGGCCAGGAAGTCGAGCTGGTGGATCTCGGCCCCCGGGATCGGGTCGATCTCCTGCAGGTCGACGCCGATGATGCGGCCGATCTTCTTGCCCGGCTTCTCTCCCAGCGCGTTGGTGCGCGCGACGGCCACCTGGCACCAGCCGCCCGGCGCGCAGCCGAGGTCGATGACCCGGGCGCCGGGGACGAGGAAGCGGGCGCGGTCGTCGAGTTCGAGGATCTTGTAGGCGGCGCGGCCGCGGTAGCCGTCGGCCTTGGCGCGGCGGACATAGGGGTCGTTCAGCTGCCGCTCGAGCCACAGGGTCGAGCTGAGCTTGCGGCCCTTCGCCGTCTTCACCCGCACCGTCAGGTCGCGCTGGCCGCGGCCGGACGTGTTCTTTTTCGGACCCTTCGCCATGTGCCGCAGCTAGGCGAGCGGCCGCGGCTTGTCCAGCGGCGGCGTCCGGCTCAATCGCAAACGAATCTTTGCAAACATTTCTTTGCGGTCTATATCGGGGGCATGACCGACACGCGCCCCATCAAGCAGATCCGCCCCGGCCCCGAGGCCCTGAAGGCCCTCACCCATGCCGACCGGCTCCGCATGCTCGCGATCCTCCGGCTTGAAGGCCCGCAGACGGCGAGCGGACTGGCAACGCGGCTGGGGCTCACCTCCGGCGCCACCTCGTACCACCTGCGGCAGCTCGCCCAGCACGGCTTCATCGAGGATGCGCCCGACCTCGGCACCGGGCGCGACCGCTGGTGGCGGGCGGCGCACGAATCGACCAACACCGAGGACGACGCCCCTGCCGGCAGCTCCGAGGCCGAGACGATCGGCGCCTATCTCTCGGCCATCGTCGGCGGGCAGGTCCGCCTGATCCTCGCCGCGCAGTCCCGCCATGCCGGGCTCCCGGTCGAGTGGCGCCGGGCGAGCACCGCCAGCGACGCGACCTTCTGGCTGACCGCCGACGAGGCGCGGGCGCTGACCGAGCGGCTGGTGGACGAGTTGCGCGCGCTGAAGGCGGCCAACCCGCCGCTCGACGGCCCCGCGCCCCAGGGGAGCCGCCGCTTCAGCGTGCAGATCCACGCCTTCCCGCATCCCGGCTTCGGAGAGACGGAATGAAACGCCCTGCCCTGTCCGCCCTCCTCCTCGCGCAGGGGACCGCGCTCCTCGGCACCCGGCTGTCGATGATCGCCGTGCCGTGGCTGGTGCTCACGGAACTCGGCGATCCGATCTGGGCCGGCGTGGTCGCCTTCGCCGAGATCGCGCCCTACGTGGTCGCCAAGGCCGCGGGCGGGCCGCTGATCGACCGTCTCAGCGCGCGGCGGGTGTCCGTCTGGACCGACCTCGCCTCGGTCGCCGCGCTCGCGGCCGTGCCGCTGCTCTACGGCCTCGGCGTGCTGACGCCGCTCCTGCTGGTGCCGCTGATGGCGCTGGTCGGAACGCTCCGCGGGCCTGCGGATGCCGCGAAATACGCGATGGTGCCCTCCGTCGCCGAGGCCGCGGACGTCCCGCTGACCCGCGTGACGGGCTTGATCTCGGGGATCGAGCGCCTGTCCGGCCTCGTCGGCGCCGGCCTCGCCGCAGGTCTCGTCGCCTTGATCGGGCCGGCCAACGCCTTGGCGGTGAACGCGGGGCTCGTCGGCCTTGCGGCGCTCGTCGTCGCGGTCGGCCTGCCCGGTCTCGGCCGCCCCGAGCCGGACGACAGCGGCGAGGGCTACCTCGCGCAGCTGCGCGGCGGCTGGCGGTTCCTGCGCGCCGACGGCACGTTGCTGGCGATCACGATGATGGTCGCGGTGACCAACCTCCTCGACCAGGGGATGGCCGTCGTGCTGCAGCCGCTCTGGGCGCAGGGCGCGGGTGGCGTGGCCTACCTGGGTGCGTCGCAGGTCTGTTTCGGGGTCGGCGCCCTGTGCGGGTCGCTGGTCGCCGCCGGCTGGGCGGAGAGGGTGCCGCGCCTGCGCACCTACGCCATCGGCTTCTTCCTGATCGGCCTGCCCCGCTTCGCGCTATTCGTCGTGCCGCTGCCGATCTGGACGCTGTTCGTCGGCCTCGCGATCGGGGGCTTCGCTGCGGGCTTCATCAATCCGATCGTCAGCGCGATCATCTTCGAGAGGGTGCCGCGGCGGCTGGTCGGCCGGGTCAGCTCTCTCTTCACCGCGATCGCGTGGTCGCTGATGCCGCTGGGCGGCCTGGCGGCGGGTGCGCTGGTTCAGGGCGCGGGCCTGACGGCGGCGTTCCTGGCCCTGGGCGCGGCGTACTTCGCGGCGACGATGGTGCCATTCCTGGTGCCGGGGTTCCGGCGGATGGATGCGCGGGCGGCGGAGGCGGAGGTGGAGAAGCTGGAGCGGGCGGCGTGAGAGGCGGGCGGCGTCTCCGGCGTCGCCCGCCCGGCCTTGAGCCGGGGCCTCGACCAGTGTCGCGCTTCATCTGCGAGAGGCCCCGGCTCAGGGCCGGGGCGGGTGACATCAAGCGATCAGGCTCTCGCGCAGCCCCCGCCCGGAACAGTCGCGCCAGCGGCCCGGGCAGCGTGCGAGACGCGCGACGCCGCCGCCACAGGATGCCCGCCCCGGCCCTGAGCCGGGGCCTCGACCGATGTCGCGCGACGTCCGCGCGAGGCCCCTGTCTAACGAAATCATGTCAATGTGCTGGTGGCGGACGGCATCCCGTGAGGTCCCAGGGCTTGGAGCCCGCGAGCCGGCGCGGGAGTCGTCCGCCTTTGGATCGTCAACCTGAACAGTTGCTTGGGGCTGCGTGACCAGACCCCGCACCGACAGGGACAGGAGAAGATCATGACAGAAGAGTGCATCGGCGTCGACGTCTCGAAGCGGTGGATCGACGTGCATCATCCGCAGACCGGACCGGCCCGTCTGGCCACCGAGCCCAAGGTCCTTCGCTCCTTCG
>NZ_KB902283.1 GCF_000379485.1 Wenxinia marina DSM 24838 | reverse complement strand
CTGGCGGGACTGGCGCCGGTCGCGCGCGACTCCGGGATGCGCAGCCCGCCCCGCAGGATCGCCGGCGGCCGACCGGTGATCCGCTCGCTGCTCTACCTCGCCGGCCTGCAGGCCTCGCGCCGGGACCCTGCCTTCGCCGCCTTCCGCGCCCGCCTCGAGGCCGCCGGAAAGCGTCCCAAGCAGGCCATCATCGCCGTCGCACGCAAGCTCCTCACCGTCCTCAACGCCATGCTCCGCGACGCCAAGGACTACGCGACAGCCAACCCCTGAGGTTACAGTTGCCGGCTCAAGGCCGGGGCGGGTTACCCCTTTAGGCCCGGGCCGCCGGCCCCGACGGACGCCCGCCTCACTCTCGCTTCAACCGTGCCCACAGGTCCGGCCTACGCTCCGCCGTCACCTGCTCCGCCTGCGCGCGGCGCCACTTCGCGATCTCCGCGTGGTTGCCCGACAGCAGGACCGGCGGGATCTCCCGTCCTTCCCAGACCGGCGGGCGGGTATATTGCGGATGCTCCAGCAGACCGGCCGAGAAGCTTTCCTCCTCGGTCGAGGCGGCGTTGCCAAGGACGCCCGGCAGCAGCCGCACCGCGGCGTCCAGCACCGCCTGCGCGGCGATCTCGCCCCCGGTCATCACGAAGTCGCCGAGGCTGATCTCCTCGATCCCGAAGCCGTCGATCACCCGCTGGTCCAGCCCCTCGAACCGGCCGCAGATCAGCGTCACGCCGTCGCCCTGCGCCAGCCGCCGCGCGGCGGCCTGGTCGAACGGACGGCCCCGGGGCGTGAGGTAGACCAGCGGCATCCGCCCCCGCGCGCCGGCGCCCGCCTCGGCGATGGCCGAGGCCATCACGTCGGCGCGCAGGACCATGCCCGGCCCGCCCCCGGCGGGCGTGTCGTCGACGTTGCGGTGCGGGCCGAGGCCGAAGGTGCGCAGGTCGATCGTCCGGAGCTGCCACAGCCCGTCCTTCAGGGCGCGACCGGTGAGGCTCTCGCCGAGGACGCCCGGGAACGCCTGCGGCAGCAGCGTGATTACCTGCGCGGTCCAGACGCCGGCGAGGTCGGGCTCGCCGGTCATCAGCTCGCGCGGGCGCAGCGTGGGCCGCATCGTCTTGCGGCCGATGGCACGGGGCGGGGGAGGGGGCGGGGAAGTGGAATCGTCACTCATCGCGCCCGCCCATAGCCGAGGCGGGCGCGCGAGGGAACAGACGTCGGGAGCGCGCTCAGGCGAGCGCGATCACCCCGAAGAGGACGAGCAGGAACAGGACCAGCACGATCAGGATCAGAATCTTGGCGCCGGTCATCGCGGCGCCCGAGATCCGGCCGAAGCCGAGGAGGGCCGCCACGGCGGCGACGGCGAGGAGGATGAGGATCCATTCGATCATGGGCGGGCCTTTCACGTCTTGCGCGAGGGCCGGGGCGGCCTCGCATCTTCGTGAGCGGAAACGCGGGCGCCCGGCGATGGTTCCGGCCTCGCCGCGCCGTCAGTCCCCGTCGATGCGATCCAGCATCGCCTGCGCCGCCGCCTGTTCGGCCGCGCGCTTGGATCCGGCGCTGGCGCTGGCCGTGCGGCCGTCGGTCAGGCGCACCTCGAGCGTGAAGACCGGCTTGTGCGGCGGCCCCTCGCGCGAGACCTCCACGTAGCCCGGCGGCGGCTCGCCGCGGGCCTGCGCCCATTCCTGCAGGGCGGTCTTGGGGTCGCGGGCGTCGACCTCGACCCCTGCGATCCGGCCGCCCCAGAGGCGCAGGACCAACTCGCGCGCCGTGGCGAAGCCGGCGTCGAGGAAGACCGCGGCGATCACCGCCTCCATCGCGTCGGCGAGCAGCGCGTCCTTGCGGCGGCCGCCGGTCTTCTGCTCGGACCTCCCCAGCTTGAGCGCGGCGCCGAGGCCGATCTCGCGGGCGACCTCGGCGCAGGTCTCGCGCCGGACGAGGGCGTTGAAGCGGGGGGCGAGCTGGCCCTCGGTGGCGGCCTTGTCGGCGGCCAGCAATGCTTCGGCCATGGCGAGGCCGAGCACGCGGTCGCCGAGAAATTCCAGCCGCTCGTTGTCGCCGGTGTCGGGACCGCCGTGGGAGCCGTGGGTGAGCGCGCGGATCAGCAGGGCAGGGTCGCGGAACTCGTGACCGATCCGGGCGGCGAGCGCCCGCGCCTCGGCCGAGGGCTTCACTCCAGAGCCTTGAAGAAGCGGTCCCCGCGCCAGGTCCAGAAGGCCAGCATGGAGCGGCCGGCGGAGGAGAAGATGACCCGGTCGGCCCGTCCGACGAGGTCCTCGAAGGGCACGAATCCGACGCCCCGGGCCGCCTGCGGCACCCGGCTGTCGGTGGAATTGTCGCGGTTGTCGCCCATGAAGAACAGGTAGCCCTCGGGCACCGTGTAGACGCCGGTATTGTCCGACCCCTGCATGCCGATATCGAGGATCGAGTGGCTCACCCCGTTCGGCAGCGTCTCGATGAAGCGGCGCTTCTGGCATTCGGCGCCGATCCCGACCGCGCCGTTGGCGCAGCGCGGGATCAGGCCCTGCGGGCCCTGCGGTGCCATCGTCTCGACGAACAGGCCGGCGGGCTCCACCTCGACCGGTTCGTCGTTGATGTGGAGCAGGCCGTCGGTGACCTGGATGCGGTCGCCGGGCAGGCCGATGACGCGCTTGATGAAGTCGAGGCCTGTCACCGGGTGGCGGAAGACGACGATGTCGCCGCGCTCGGGCATGTCGCCCCAGAGCCGCGCGCCGCCGGGCGGCGTCTCGGGGTCGTCCGGGTCCGGGCGCAGGAAACCGCAGAAATCCTCGGCGTCGATGTCGATGCCGAGGGCGGCGATGCGGATCGAGGGGCAGGAGGCGTAGGAGTAGCCGTAGGCCATCTTGTTCACGAACAGGAAGTCGCCGATCAGCAGAGTGTCCTTCATGCTGCCCGACGGGATCCAGAACGGCTGGAAGAAGATCGTGCGGAAGAGGCCCGCGATCAGGAGGGCGGAGACGATGGTCTTGACGGTCTCGAGAATGCTCGCGCCCAGTCCGGCCTTCTCGGTCATCGACATGCGTCCCAATCGCCCCGTCACGCGCCACCCGCGGCGGCCCGCGCTACATGATCGTCCGGGGGCCGAAGGTCAAGCGGAGGGGGCGGGGGGCGCTGGTCGTCGAACGGCGGCTTGGCGGCGAGTTCGCCTTGCCCGGCGCTACCTGTCCACCTGCGAGACGGTCGAGGTCTGGCGGAGGTTGGGTGACAGATCTCTTCGACCGAAGGGTCGGAGCGTCTGACGGCGGCCCGACGCCGCCCTTCGCCTGGAACACCCGCCCCGGGCCTGTCCCGGGGCCCGGACGGGGCTCGCGCCCTTAGCGTCCCTGTCTGACGAAACCATGTCGTTGTGCGGGTGGCGGACGGCAACCGCGAGGCCCTTGGGCGCGTGAGCCCGCGAGCCGGCGGGGGAGCCGCAGGGCGCGACCAAGGTCGTCGTGCGCGCAGGGAAACCGGCAGCTTCCCATGCGCAGCTAGCGTCAGCGGCCGGGGATGGCGGCGAGGATCGCCCTGTCGAGGCGGGCCCGGGGCCGCAGGATGGAAATCTGAAGCGACCCGCGGCGGACGGGTGTCCTGAGCGGCGAAGTCATGCCCGACGGCGCGGCGTCGACGTTGTCGTGGTGTGCGATCCCCAGGAAATGGGGAAGAAGATCCAGGAAGACCGGATCATGGTTCAAGATCTCGACGTGTTTCATCGTGCAGCCTGATCGGTCGGCCCCCACCGACAGGGCCGAACCTCGCAGGGCTTTGCGGCGGTTGTTGGTCAAAACTGCGCCGGTCGCAGGTTGCATGTGTGTCAATCATGCGTCTTAAGATAGTCTTTTTTGCGGCAAACTGCCGTGTTGGTTGTAGACGCAGCTTGACCTGAACCTACTATACCATTGATTAACAAAGGATGAAGGCGACCTCGGGGCGCACGCCCACGGTCAGGCCGGATGGTCGGGCAGTGTTCCGATCCAGGGTCGAAACGCAACCTCGGAGTTTCCTGCCAGTGCAGATGAGTGCCAGAAACGCCACTGCCGTAACGTCATCTACCGGCAATTCGGAGAGCGGTCAATCGGATCGCACCGACTGGACCGCCTATGCGACCAGCTACGACCTTCTGTCGGAGCACAACCCCGCGTACCGGGCGCTCCTCGACGACTTCAGATCCTTCCTCGGAACGATCGAGCGGCCGGGGCTGATCTACGACATTGGAGGCGGGACGGGGAACTACACCGGGATCGCGGCCGCGGCCTTTCCTGACAGCCGGATCCGCCTGATCGAACCTGATCCGGGGATGCTCGCGCGCGCGAAGTCGAAACTCGCGGCCCACGACAACGTCGAGTACGAAGGCCGCTCGCTCGAGACGACCGGCGTGACGGAGCCGGCGGACCTCGTCGTGTGCGTGCACGCGCTCTATACGATGCCGCGGCAGGAACAGCGGCTGAGCGACCTGCGGCGCCTCGTGCGCCCAGGCGGCCTGCTCTACCTGGTCGACATCGGGCGCAGCCTCGATCTCTCCGACTGGCGGGGCTTCCTGTTCCGGCACATCGTCCGGGAGACGGGACTGCTCGGCGCGATTCGCATCTTCTGGCGGGGCCGCGAGATCACGCGCCAGAACAATGCGATCCGCAGGTCGCAGGACGCGGGCGTGTTCTGGACCTTTGACGCGGGGGTGCTCGCCTCGAAGGCGGAGGCGGCAGGGTTCGAGGTCCTGCGGCAGGAACAGGCCTACCGGGGCTACAGCGACCTCGTCGTCTGCCGTGCGGCGCCGTGAGCACGGGCAGGGGGCAGGGATGAACGAACAGGTTCTGGCGGCACTGAGGGCGTGCAGATACCGGATCGTCTCGGACGAGGCGGGCCTCGAGGAGATCCGGCGCCTGCGCTACAAGGGCTATCTCGCCGAACGATCGATCGACCCGGACGAGAGCGGCATCATGTCCGACGCGTTCGACGACATGGACAACTGCGTGAACGTCGCGGTCGATCTCGACGGCACGCTGTGCGCGGCGGTCCGCCTGCACCTCGTCACGAAGGATTTCCCCCATTCGCCCACGCTGACCGTCTTTCCCGAGGCCGGCATCGAAGCCGAGCACGGTCAGACCATCCTCGACCCGACCCGCTTCGTGGTCGATCCCGACGCCCGCCTGCAGGGGGTGCCGCTGCATTTCCTCGCGCTGCGCATCCCGATGCTGGCGACGATCTTCTACGACGTCGACATCGCCCTCGCGCCGGTGCGCAAGGAGCACGTGGCCTTCTACAGCCGGTATCTGCGCTACACGCCGATGATCGGGCCGCGCAGCTACCTCGGGCTGAAGAAGCCCCTGCAGCTGCTGCGGGCCGACGTGAAGGATCAGCGCACCGCCGTGCTGGCACGGATGCCCGCGCTCGGCCCGGTGAGCGAGATCCCGCAGGCGGCCATCCCCTTCCCCGGTCTGTGGAACGTCCGGTCCAAGTCCAAGTCCGATGCGGCCTGACGGCGTCCCCGGTTCACCGCGCGGCAGCTGCGCCGCAGCTGTCGAACTCCCTGCATCTCGCCAGACGAAGGACGGCTTTTAAACATATTTCATCGCTACCTCGGGCTCGATCGAGATCGGGGTGGCGCGAGAAGTGCCGAAGTTGTCCATGACGTTTCTGACCACGCTTCGGGCCGGCAGCAGCGACTGGTTCGACCCGCGAGGGCGCGAGCAGCAGCTGAAAGAGTATGCGGGCCTGCTGAACCAGCTGATCTGGAAGCGACAGACCAGCTTCCTCGCGGCCGTGGTCCTCGCGGCCGCGTACTTCGACACGCTGGTCGCGCTGCTCTGCTACGTCTTCGTCCTGTTCACGGAATTCCTGGACGAGCGGCTGGGGCGGTTCGCGAGGTCCTGGGACGGCGAGGATCCCGTCATGGGGCGGCGGATCCTGAGACGGATCGCCTTCAACACGGTCCTCAGCGCGATCGGCGTCTGCTCCTTCGTCATCAGCATCGCCATCCAGCAGACGTCCGGGGGGCATTTCACGCCCCTGTTCATCCTGTTCTCCGCATCGCTCTTCGCGGCGATGTACAACAGCCAGATACTGAGCATCCTGATCCTGCGCCTGTCGATCTACCTCGCGGGATTCGTGTTCGTCGCCTTCCTCGACGTCTTTCGCTATGCCCCGCCCCTGAAATCGACGGTCTGGCTGGAATTCTTCACGATCATCTTCGTCATCTACTTCCTGATCGACATCTCGTGGAAGTTCTACCTCGGCTACCGGCGCAACCTCGAGCAGATGAAGCTGGTCGAGAAGGAGGCCGAGCTGGCCCGCGCCGCGCTCGCGGTGAAGTCGCAGTTCGTCTCGGTCGTCAGCCACGAGCTCCGGACCCCGCTGACGTCGATCAAGGGGTCGATCGACCTCATCAATTCCGGCGCCGTGGGAGAGCTTCCGCAGAAGGCGCGCTCGCTGCTCGAGATCGCCGGTCGAAACAGCCACCGGCTGGCCCTGCTGATCGACGACCTGCTCGACCTGCAGAAGATGGAAGCCGGCGAGATGTCGTTCCGATTCGAGCCTCTCGACGTGCACGCGACGATTCACGAGGCCATCGAATCAACCTCCGGCTTCGCGACGAAGCTGGGCATCCATGTGCAGACCGAGCTGGAGGCGCCCGGATGCACGATCATGGGCGATCGCAACAGGTTGGTGCAGGCGCTGCAGAACCTGCTGTCGAACGCCATGAAGTTCTCGAACGAGGGCGGGACCGTGACGGTGAGTGCCAGGCCCATCGGATCGCGGGTGCGCGTCTCCGTCAGGGACAGGGGGGTGGGCATTCCCGAGGGCGCCGAGGACCGGGTCTTCGGCAAGTTCACCCAGGTCGATTCGTCCGAAAAGCGGAAGGTGGGCGGCACCGGCCTCGGTC
This sequence comes from Wenxinia marina DSM 24838, assembly GCF_000379485.1. GTDB lineage: Bacteria > Pseudomonadota > Alphaproteobacteria > Rhodobacterales > Rhodobacteraceae > Wenxinia > Wenxinia marina. Next base: position 112,773 of record NZ_KB902283.1, on the reverse strand, counting down.
TCAACATCACCAAGCAGATCGCCGAGCGTCACGACGCCACGATCGAGTACGAGAGCGAGTTGGGGACGGGCACCGTCTTCTACATGGAGTTCAACCGAGTGACCGGCAGCGAAGCTCCCGAAGAGGTCCCCGTCAGGCCGCAGCCTGCGCGGTTGACAGTCGCAAGCGCAGTCGGAACACAATGAGTGTGCGCCCCTCGTTCCAGCAATCCGGATCCGGCCCCGTGAGCGGCGAGCCGGAGAACCTGAACATCCAGGCCGAGCTGGCACGGCTCGAGCCCTATGCGGAGGCCGGCTACTACCTGGCCCTGCATTTCCGCTTCACGTCGCCTCTGATGTTCTTCCAGACATTCGACCAGGCATGGATCCGGCACTATGCCGAGGAAGGCTACGTCCTGCGCGATCCCATGGTCGCCTGGTCCTACGCCAACTCTGGAGCGACGCGGTGGAGCGACGGAGAGATCGCCGACCCTTACGGCATCATCGACCAGGCGCGGTCCTTCGGCCTCAAGCACGGGGTCACCATCTCCTGCGGGCCCGTCCAGTCGCGCACCGTGTGCTCGGTCGCGCATTCGAACCGGGAATTCACGGACGACGAGATCGCCGAGATGCGGACCATCGTGAGCGACCTGCACTCGCTCACCGAACCGAAGAGCCAGATGACCAAGGCGCAGATCGAGGCGTTGAGGCTGATCGCAGACGGGCATCGCCACGCCGCTGCGGCCCACATGCTCGGGATCTCGGAGTCGGCGCTGAAGGTCCGCCTGTCGTCCGCGCGGCAGCGGCTGATGGCGCGAACCACCCCCGAGGCCATACAGCGCGCCAAGAGCCTGAACGTGCTCTAAGACGGCCCGCCCGCGTCACTCGTGTACTGCCCTAGCGGAGTGTGCCGGCTCACGGCCCGGCCGGCGATTGCCTGTGCGTCCGGGAAGCGGGGCGTCGCCCGATGACGGCCTGCCCGTGGCGGCTGGACTTACCTCGCCGTGGTTGGTTAGGTCCAGCTGATCTCGGGCGGATGTCGCGGCGAGACGAAGTCGGTCTAAATGAGGGAGGAATATCATGGACAGACGCTCATTCATCAGGAGCTCTGCGCTGGCAGGGGCGGGCGCGGCCGCTCTGGCGGCGCCGGCGGTGGCGCAGGGCAACATGACCTGGCGCATGGTCACCACCTGGCCGAAGAACTTCCCCGGCCTCGGCGTCGGCGCGCAGCGCCTGGCCGACCGGATCACCGCCGCCTCGGGCGGCCGGCTGACCGTTCAGGTCTACGCCGCGGGCGAGCTGGTGCCGCCGCTGCAGTCGCTCGACGCCGTCATCGACGGCACCGCCGAGATGAGCCACGGCGCCGCCTACTACTGGCAGAACAAGTCGACCGCGCTGTCGTTCTTCACCGGCGTGCCCTACGGCATGACCTCGCGCGAGCTGACGGGCTGGGTCCGTCACATGGGCGGGCAGGAGATCTGGGACGAGATCTACGACCAGTTCGGCGTGCAGGGCTTCCTCTCGGGCGACACCGGCACCCAGGCCGGCGGCTGGTTCCGCAACGAGCTGACCGGCGTCGCCGACGTCCAGGGCCTGCGGTTCCGCACCCCCGGCCTCGGCGGCCGCGTGTGGGAGCAGCTGGGCGCCACCGTCACCAACATGGCGGCGGGCGAGATCTTCCAGGCGCTCCAGTCGGGCACGCTGGATGCGGCCGAGTTCGTGGGGCCGTACAACGACCTCGCGCTCGGCTTCTACCAGGTGGCGAAGAACTACTACTTTCCCTCCTTCGTCGAGCCCGGCCTCGCGACCGAGCTGGTGGTGGACAAGGCCAAGTACCAGGCGCTGCCGGACGACCTGCAGGCGATCATCCGCGATGTCAGCCAGGCCGAGTACGACATGGTCGCCGCGGACTTCGCCGCGAACGATCCGCGCGCGCTCCAGACGCTGATCAACGAGCATGGCGTGAACGTGCAGCAGTTCCCGGACGAGATCCTTCAGGCCGGCGCGGAGGCCGCGAAGTCGGTCCTGACCGAGCTGCGGGAGTCGAGCGACCCGCTCACCCAGCGCACGGCCGAGAGCTTCATCGAGGCGCTGAACATCATGCGCGTCCGTACCGAGGACACCGACAACGCCTTCGTCCGGGCGCGGGAGCAGTACTTCCAGATCTGATCCGCCGGGATCCGGAACACGGCGAGGGCCGGAGCGAAAGCTCCGGCCCTTGTTCGTTTCAGGAAAGGAGCGCCGGACTCAGAGCCGCGGCAGCCAGGTCACGATCTGCGGGAAGACGAACAGCAGCGCGATCGCCACGATCTGCAGCAGCACGAACGGGATGATGCCGCGGTAGATCGCCGAGGTCGGCAGGTCGTCCGGCGCCACGCCGCGCAGGTAGAACAGCGCGAACCCGAACGGCGGCGTCAGGAAGCTCGTCTGCAGGTTCACGCCGACGATGACGCCCAGCCAGACCGGATCGACGTCGAGCGCCAGCAGGATCGGCGCGGTGATCGGGATCACGATGAAGATGATCTCGAACGTGTCGAGGATGAAGCCCAGGACGAACATGATCGCCATGACCATCAGCACCGCCGCGGTCGTCCCGCCCGGCAGGCTCGACAGGAACGTGTGCACGAGGTTGTCGCCGCCCATCAGGCGGAACACGATGGAGAAGACCGAGGCCCCGAACAGGATGATGAACACCATCGAGGTGATCGTCGCCGTCGCGACGACGGTCTCCCGCAGGACCCGGAACGACATCCGCCAACGCAGCGCGGCCAGCACCATCGACCCGACGGCGCCGACCGAGGCCGCCTCGGTCGGGGTGGCGACGCCGCCGAGGATGGAGCCGAGCACCGCCAGGATCAGGACCAACGGCGGAATCAGCGCCACCGCCACCTCGCGCACGAGGCCCCGGCGCTCCTCCGGCGGGACCGGGGTGGCGGGACAGGAGGTGGGGTCGGTGATCGCCTTGAAGATCACGTAGAGGGTGTAGAGGCCGACCAGCAGGATGCCCGGCAGCAACGCCCCGGCGAACAGGTCGCCGACCGAAACGGGCACCGGGGCGAAGTTGCCCTTCTCCATCTGGACCTGGGCGTTGATGCCGGACAGCATGTCGCCCATGAAGATCAGCACCGTGGACGGCGGGATGATCTGGCCCAGCGTGCCCGAGGCGCAGATCACGCCGGTGGCGAGCCGCGGGTCGTAGCCGGCGCGCAGCATCGCCGGCAGCGAGATCAGGCCCATCGTCACCACGGTCGCACCGACGACGCCGGTCGACGCGGCGAGCAGGGCCCCGACGACCACGACCGAGAGCCCGAGGCCTCCGCGCAGGTTGCCGAACAGCTTGCTCATCGTCAGCAGCAGCTGCTCGGCGATGCGCGACCGCTCCAGCATGACGCCCATGAAGATGAACAGCGGCACCGCGACCAGCACCTCGTTCGACATGAACCCGATGTAGCGGTTGGGCAGGCTGCCGAAGTTCGACGGGTCGAAGACCCCGGCCCAGTATCCGACCAGCCCGAACATCAGCGACACGCCGGCGAGCGTGAACGCGACGGGAAAGCCGAGCATCAGAAAGCCGATGATGCCGAAGAACATGAGCCCCGCGAGGAGCTCTCCAAGGAGAACCGGATCCATCAGTGCGCCGCCTCGGCGCCGCCGCGGGAGCGGTAGCGCAACCCCTCGGGCAGCAGATCCTCGCGTCCGGTCAGCACCAGCACGGATCGCAGCGCGATGGCGATCCCCTGCAGCGCGACGAGGACCGCGAAGACGATGATGAAGGATTTCAGGACGTAGAGAGCGGGCATGCCGCCGACGTTGGACGACCCCTCGAAATAGCTCCACGAGCGGCGGACGAACGGCATCGAGTAGGCGAACACGATCCAGGTGAAGGGCAGCAGGAAGAGGACGACGCCGATCAGGTCGATCGTCGCCTTCCGGCGGACACTCGCCGGACGGTAGAAGATGTCGACGCGGACGTGGTCGTCCCGCAGCAGCGCGAAGCCCGCCACCGCGGTGAACATGGCCCCGTTCAGCCAGACGTAGAGGTCCTGCATCCACAGGTAGCTGACCGAGAAGACGTAACGCTGCACCACAACGGTGAAGCAGACGACGACGATGCCGAGGGCCAGCCACGAGAAGACGTGTCCGATCACCCTGTTGATCGTTGCAATGACCCGGATGGCCGCGGCGATGGCGCGCATGCCCGAAGTTCCTCCCCTTCCGATGCCTGCGCACTTCGCACGATTTCCGGTGCCGGACAATATCGGCCCGATCGGGAGCCGATCTCTCGGTCTGTCGAGCCCTGGGTGACGCCCGGGGCCGCGAGGGGGCCGCTGCCGGAAGATCGTGACGTGAGCTCCGCCAGGTCGGCGACGCGCCCTCCGGTTTCGGAGGGGCACGGCGCCGGGCTCCCGGGGGAGCCCGGCACGCGCGTTACTGGAGCAGCTCGGTCCAGATCTGCGTATGGATGTCGGTCACGTCCTGCGAGCAGGGCTCGCTGAACCGGCCGGCAGAGACGAGGTCCTCGGGCACCACGATCTCGGGCGCGTTGCGCATCTCCTCATCCATGAACTCGGCCGAGCCCTCGACGCCGTTGGCGTACCGGGCGAACTCCGAGATCAGCGCAGCATTCTCGGGCTGGAGGATGAAGTTGACGAACTGCATCGCGTTCTCGGGGTTCTGCGCGTCGGACAGGACGGCGACGTTGTCCATCCAGACCGGATAGCCGGTGCGCGGATAGCCGTAGACGAGGTCGGGGTTCTCGAGCCGGGCCCGCATCGTGGCGCCGTTCCAGTAGATGCCGGCCTCGAGGTCGCCCTGCGCGTAGGCGTCGATCGTCCCGTAATCGAGCGCCAGCCAGTCGGGCTTGGCCTCCATCAGCATGTCGCGGACCTTGCGGAGCAGCTCGGTGTCGGTCGTGCAGCGATCCTCGCCGCCGGCGTAGTAGACGGCGATCGACATCACGTCGACCATCTCGGGGATCACGTTGATCCCCCCTGCAAGCTCTTCCGGCGGGTCGAAGATCAGGCCGGCATCGTTCGGGTCGCCGTCGTAGACCGAGCTGTTCACGATGAGGCCGGTCGTCCCCCAGGCCCACGGCACGGTGTATTCCCGGCCCGGGTCGAAGGCGACGTCCTGCCACTGCGGCGAGATGTTGCCGCGGTCGGTGACGATTTCGGGGTCGAGCGGCTGGATCAGTCCCTCCTCGACGAAGGTCTGCACGTAGGTGTTCGACGGCACGACGATGTCGAACCCGTGCCCGCCCTGGCGGATCCGGGCCAGCGCGGTGTCGTTGCTGTCGTAGTCGGTGATCGTGACCTCGATCCCGGTCTCCTCGGTGAACTTCTCGATCAGCTCGGGGCTCGTGTAGTTGCCCCAGTTGTAGATGTTGAGAACCTCCTGCGCCTGGGCGGCTCCGGCCGTGGCCATGAGCGCGCCCGAGAGGAGTGCGAGTGTCGTCTTCATCCGGATAGTCTCCCTGTTGGTCTGTTCTTGGTCGTCCGGTCAGGCTCCGCGTCGCCGCGACACCAGGAAGAAGGCTGTCACGACGACCAGCGACAAGGCAAGGAAGAGCGAGGCGATGGCGTTCATCTCGGGCGTGACCGCCCGCCGAAGCTGGCCCAGCATGTAGGTGGGCAGGGTATCCTGCCCGGCGGATTTCACGAATTCGGTGATGACCACCGTGTCGAGCGAGATCACGAAGCCCAGCATGAAGCCGGCGGCGATGCCGGGGACGAGAAGGGGCAGGGTGATGTGCCGGAAGGCCTGCACCGGGCTGGCGTAGAGGTCGGCCGCCGCGCGTTCGAGGTTGAGGTCCAGCGTCTCGAGCCGGGCGCGGATCGGCAGGTAGGCGAAGGGGATGCAGAAGGCGGTGTGCGCCGCCACGAGATAGCCCATCCCCATGTACCCGGTCGCCACCTTGATCGAGGCCACGAAGATGAGGAGCGCGATGCCGGTGACGACCTCCGGCACCATGAGCGGCTGGTTGACCAGCGCGTAGATCAGCGTCTGCCCCCGGAACCGGCCGACCCGCGTGGTCCCCAGCGCTGCCAGCGTGGCGAGGACCGTCGCGATCCCCGCCGCCGCGATGGCGAGCCAGAGAGAGCGGATCGAGACGTCCTGCACCTGTTCGTTCGCGAAGGCGGCCCGGTACCACTGCAGCGAAAAGCCCTCCCACTCCGCCTGGGACCGGCCGGCGTTGAACGAGAAGGTGACGAGGATCAGGATCGGCACGTACAGCAGGACGATCGTCAGGATGGCGATCGCGCCGAAGCCGGGAATCCGGCGCACCTCGAAGCTCCGCCTAGCCATTGCGCTGCTCCGGTTCCGCGTTGGCCCACCGCAGGTAGAGGACGAGCGCGGCCACGACGACGATGAGCAGGAGCATCGCCATGGCCGAGCCGAGCGGCCAGTTCCGCCCCTGCCCGAACTGCAGCTCGATCAGGTTGCCGAGCATCATCGTCCGCCCCCCGCCCAGCACCCGCGGCGTCACGTAGGCCCCGATGGCCGGGATGAAGACGAGGATCGACCCCGCGACGAAGCCGGGCTTGACCAACGGGAAGATGACGTGGCGCAGCACCTGCAGCCGCCCGCCGTACAGATCGTACCCTGCCTCGACCAGCCGCATGTCGAGCTTGTCCATCGCGGCATAGAGCGGCAGCACCATCAGCGGCAGGAACACGTAGGCCATGCCGACGAGCACGGCGAAATCGGTGTACATCATCTGGATCGGTTCGCCGATAACGCCGAGCCGGAGCAGGAGGGAATTGATCGTCCCGGTGTTCCGGATCAGCTCCTGTATGGCGAAGGTCCGGACGAGGAGGTTCGTCCAGAACGGGATCGTGATGAGGAACAGCCACAGCGCCCGCCGGTGCGGCGCCCGGGTCGCGATGAACCAGGCCGTGGGAAAGCCGAGGATCGCGCAGATCGCCGTCGTCTGCAGCGACAGCGAGACCGACCGCCAGAACACGACCAGGTGCGCCTCGTTCCAGGTGACGACCTCGGGGTCGAAGATGTCGCGCTTGAAGAACAGCCGGAACCAGGCGTCGGTCGAGGGCTCCCACGCGACGCCGCCCATGTTGCCGGGCGACAGGAACGAGTAGACGAGGACGATGACGAGCGGCCCCGAGGCGGCCAGGACGAGCACCAGCAGCGCCGGGGCGGACAGCAGCCAGTTCCAGAGCGTGCCGCCTCTGCGCCGCATGCCGTCAGTCCTTCAGCACGCGAAGGACGCCGTCGCCGAGCGCCAGCCCGATCCGGTCGCCGGGGGAGGGGTCGGCCAGCTCCCCCGCGTTCTGCCGCCGCAGCACGAAGTCCTGCCCGTCGGTCAGCCGGGCGTGGACATGCGTGTCGGTGCCGAAGAACACGCTGGACGTCACCTCGCCCTGCATCTCGCCCTCGCCCGGGGGCACGAGGCGCGCCTGCTCGGGCCGGATGACGACGGTGACCTTCGCCCCCGGCGCGGGACGGGCCCCCTCGGGCAGGCGGGCCGGCGCGGTCCGGCCGCCCGGTAGTTCGACCTGGGCAGCGCCCGCTTCGACCGAGACGACCGGAACGGTCAGGAAGTTGGTGTCGCCGATGAAGTCCGCGACGAACCGCTCGGTCGGCGCGTGGTAGATCTCGTGCGGGGTGCCCCGCTGCAGGATGCGGCCGGCGCTCATCACGGCAATCCGGTCGGACATCGTCAGCGCCTCTTCCTGGTCATGGGTGACGAAGACGAAGGTGATGCCGGTCTCGGCCTGCAGCCGCTTCAGCTCTCCCTGCATCTCCTTGCGGAGCTTGAGGTCGAGCGCGCTCAGCGGCTCGTCGAGGAGAAGGACCCGCGGATGCGGCGCCAGCGCGCGGGCGAGGGCGACGCGCTGCTGCTGTCCGCCCGACAGTTCGGCGGGCCGCCGCTGGGCCAGCTCCTCCATCCGCACGAGGCGCAGCATCTCGGCCGTCGTGGCCGCCACCTCGGTCCGCGACCGGCCCAGCATCCGCAGGCCGAAGCCGATGTTCTGCGCGACGGTCATGTGCGGGAACAGGGCGTAGTTCTGGAAGACCGTATTCACCTGCCGCTTGTTGGGGCCGAGATGCGCGACCTCCTCGCCCGAGATCCGGACCGATCCCTCGGTCGGGTTCTCGAACCCCGCGATCACGCGCAGCAGGGTGGTCTTGCCGCAGCCCGAGGGCCCCAGGAGGGTGAAGAACTCGCCGCTCCGGATCGTCAGGTCGATCCCCGTGAGCGCGCGGAACGCGCCCGCACCCTGCCCGTAGACCTTGTCGAGGCCGACGATCTCGATCGCGTCCGTCGCGGTGCCGTCCGAGCCGTCCTTCACGCTGCCTCCCGCCCATCGTCACGTCCCAGTCAGGCCCAAGCCCGGCCGCGGATCAAGCCTCTTGCGTCAGGCGGACGCCTCGGCGGCGCTGTCCCAGACGATCCGGCCGCCGCAGATCGTCATCGCGACGGACATGCCGCCGATTTCGGCAGGCGCCGTTTCCTCGATGTCGCCGTCGAGGATGACGAGGTCGGCGAGATGGCCGGGGCGCAGCATGCCCTTGCGGTCCTCCGTATGCTCGGCGAACGCACCGCCGATCGTGTAGCCGGCGAGGACGTCCATCAGCGCCAGCCGCTCGTCCCCGGCCCCGTCGAAGACGGGTCGGGTCAGCGCGGCCTGGATGCAGCGCAGCGGGTTCACGTCGGCGACCGGCCAGTCCGTCGCGAAGGCGAGGCGGACACCCGCCTCGGCGAGGGTCCGGTAGAGATACGCGTCGCCCCACCGCCCCCGCCCGATGACGTCGAGCGTCGGCTGCAGCGGGAAGTCGAGCGCGCCGGGGACGTGGCAGGGCTGGAGCGAGCCGATCACCCCCATCTCGACCATCCGGGGGATATCGGCCCTGTCGATCATCTCGATATGCTCGACCCGGTGCCGGCTGTCCCGCGGGCCGTTCGCGCCCCGTGCCGCCGCATAGCCGTCGAGCACCCGCCGCACGGCGCCGTCGCCGATGGCGTGGACCGCGATCTGCAGGCCCCTGCGGTCGGCCTCGATGCAGGCGGCCGCGAAGGCCTCCGGCGTGAACAGCGGCTCGCCCCGCCATCCGGGCCGGCCGGGATAGTCGTCCAGCCGCACCGCGGTGCCGCTGTCGATCACCCCGTCCATGAACATCTTGACGAAGCCCGAGGACAGCCAGTCGTCATTCCAGTCCCGCGCCATGCCGCTCGCGATCTCCAGATCCGGCGGCTCGCGGTGGTTGCGGTAGTGGAACGGCACGCGGACCCGGGCCGTGAGGTCGCCGCGGTCGCGCAGTTCGCTCAGCACCTCGAGCGTGTAGCGGTTGCCGTCCATGTTCACGAGGCTCGTCAGGCCGTGCCGTGCGCAGTGCCGCAGGCCGCGCGCCATGTGCTCGCAATCCTCGAGAAGCTGGTCGCGGGTGGGCGCCGGGTCCGGCTCGCCCCCCGTCGCGATCCCGGCCTGGACCCGCTGCCCGCCCGACAGCGCCAGGACCGGCGCCTTGGCCTCGAACTCGCGCAGCTCGCCGGTGGCGATGCCGTCCTCGCCCATGACGATCTCGTTGCCGGGGCCGAGCCGGCGCCCCTCCAGGATGCCGGCGGCCCGGAGCGCCGCGGTGTTCGCCCAGCCGGTATGGTGGTCCGCCGCGATCAGCAGGACGGGCCGGTCCGGCAGGATGGCGTCGAGGTCGTGACGGGTCAGCGCCCGCCCGTAGATCGCGTAGTCGCAGCCCTGTCCGGTCAGCAGGGCAAGGTCGGGGTGCGCTTCGGCGAAGGCGCGCAGCGCCCGGCCGAGCGCCTCGGGGCCCTCCACGCCCAGCAGCTGCAGATGCGACAGCTCTGCCCCGCCCATGAAGAGATGCAGATGGCTCTCGACGAACCCGGGCAGCACGGTCGCGCCGCCCGCGTCGACGATCCGGCAGGAGGGCCCCGCAAGGGCCGCGACCTCGGCGTCCGAGCCGCAGGCGATGACGCGGTCGCCCGCCAGCGCCACCGCCTCGGCCCGCGGCGCGGCCGCGTCCATGGTGAGCACGCGCCCGTTCCTGACGACGATCGTCGCGACACGGTCCATCCGGCGCACCCTCCTCTGTTGGCATGACGGCCTCCCCGGGCGGGGTGGCCAGGGCGAAGTCTGACCCTCATCCGGGGAGGGGTCCAGCGCCGTTCGTCCTGTCGAGGCGTCCGCCACGGCCAATCGGTACGGGCCGCGCTAGCCGGACCGGTTCGGCCGCCGACCGTCGGGACCTATGTACGGGACGGAAGGAGGGCCCAGAGGCCATGGCCAAGGTTCAGAGCCCCTGCATCGGTGTCTGCAAGTTCAGGCGCCCCGGACCCGCCGGGACGCACTGCATCGGCTGCTCGATGACAAGGGAGCAGAAGAAGATCGCCAAGACGCTGAAGAAGGGCGCCGCCGCCGAGGCCTTCGTCGCCCTTGTGATCGCTCAGCAAAGCGTCATGGGCGGCTATCGCCACTGGCGCGCGGCCTATCTGAAACGATCGCTGAAGAAGGGCCGGCGGGTGGCGGAGGTGGTGCGCGGCGCGGGGTGACGCAGGCCCGGTGCCCCGGGACGCTCCGGAATGGATTGATGATTGCGACAGCTGCCTACGGTCGCGCCACCCGCGGCGGCGCGTCAGGGCTCCTCGATGTCCAGGACGCACGAGTCGCCGGTCATCCGGTTGTCGATCGCCGCCACGATGTCGCGGCGCAGCGCCGGGTCGTCCGGACGAAAGAGGCCGGTCTGGCGCAGGCCCTTGCGCAGGTCGATGTCCGCGCCGAGATACTCGAGCGCCACGCGCGAGGCGCCGGGTCTGCGGCCGCGGCGGGTCGGGCCGCCGGTCTGGATGCCGACGATGACGTCCAGCCGCGAGCGATAGACCGGGTACAGCGTCATCTGGGTGACCGAGTTGGTGGCGACCGTCTCGTATTCGAACGCCTGCAGGCGGTCCGCGAGTTGGAACAGGATGCCTTCGTACTTGTTCGTCCGCGTCCAGCGCCCCGTGGCCGGATCGTGCAGGATCTCGAGGTTCTTGAAGTAGCCGCGTCCCTCGCGGATCACGACCCGCAGGAGCGAGCGGATCACGTAGCCCTTGTTGCCGAACGAATAGAAGTACCGGAAGTAGTAGCCGGCGTACCGGTCCACCGGCGACGCGTGCGCCAGCACCTTCTCGATATGGCGCAACGGCAGGTCGAGCCGCGACGGCGCCTGCGGCGCGCGCCGCAGGCCGATCAACCGCTCGAACCGGGCCTCGTCCATCAGCATCTCGGACTCGGTGACGCCGAAGAAGTCGCAGATGCGGCGCATGTTGTGCCGGGACGGATAGGCTCCGCCGCTGAGATACTTGTTGAATTGCTGGCGGTTGATCCCCATCCGCCTGCACACCTCCGAGATCGAGCGGTAGTGGCCGCAGGCCAGCGCGAGGTTGGCGGAGAATTCGGACATGCCCCTATCGCATAGTGAAGCTCTTTCGGTGTCAAGTCGCGCAAGACAGCGAAATGGACGGCGCTGCCGGGCTGTTTCATCGTTCCGGGAACAGAAGGAGGCGCCGAAGACGCCTTTCCACCCCAGCAGGAGCGATGACGGTGCGACGGACGATCACGACGAGACGGACATTCCTGGCCTCCGGCGCCGCGCTCGGGGCGATCGGACTGGTGCCCGGCGGGGCAGGCATGGTGCGGGCGCAGGAGGGCCGCGTGCTCAACCTGCGGCTCGAAGGCGACAACGCGATCCTCGATCCGGGCTACATGATCGGCGGAACGGAGGTCGAGGCGCAGAAGCAGTGCCTGCCGTTCCTGGCCGAGTACGTCCGCGACGGCGACACGTTCAGCTGGCAACCGACTCCCTACGTCACGCGGCTGGAATACGCCGACGACACGCACCTTGAGTTCGAGCTGGCCGAGGGCCTGGTCTGGTCGGGCGGCAACGGCACGGTCAGCGCGTCCGACGTGGCCTATTCCTACGCCCGGATGAAGGACAGTGAGTGGTCGGGCTACTTCGACGCGCTCGAGACGGTCGAGGTGACGGGCGAGCGGACCGGCGTCCTCGTCCTCAACAAGCCCTTCGCGCCGTTCATCATGGTCACGCTCTGCCACGGGCCGGGCGCCATCGTCTGCGAGAAGGCGACCGAGGCGGTCGGCGGGCGCTTCACCACCGAGTTTCCGGCGATCTGCGGCCCCTACACCTACAGCCAGACCCCGGGCCAGCGCGCGGTGTTCGAGCGCAACCCCGAATGGACCGGCCCCGCGCCGGGCTTCGACCGCGTCGTCGCCCACGTCATCACCGAGGTGCAGGCCGCCGAACTGGCCTACGAGGCGGGGGAGATCGACTGCACCGAGCTCGGCCCCGACAGCCTCGCCCGCTATACCGAGACGCTGCCGCCGAATACCGCGATCACCACCGCGGGCGAGCTGCAGTATCTGTGGATGGGCATGAACACCCAGCACGAGAAGTTGCAGGACATCCGCGTCCGCCGGGCGATCCAGCACGCGGTCGACGTCGACTCGATCCTCGCCGGCGCGTTCGCCGGCACCTCGCCCAAGTCCTACGGCATCGTCGCGCCAGGCCTCCTCGGCAAGCGCAACGAGACGTCCTACAGCTACGATCCCGCCTACGCGCGCCAGCTGATGGACGAGGCCGGCGTCACGGGGCTGGAGCTGACGCTGCGCACCCTGAACTGGCAGGAGCGGCTGCTGACCGCGCAGATCATCCAGGCCAACCTCGCCGCCATCGGCATCACGGTGAACATCCTGCCGATGGAGAGCGGGCCGTTCTGGGAGATGGGCATGGAAGAGGCCGGGGACACCTGGCAGGACCTGCAGCTGTGGCTGATGCGCTTCGCGACGGTGCCCGACCCCTACGAAGCCACGCAATGGTTCGTATCTGAGCAGGTCGGCATCTGGAACTGGGAGCGGTGGACCGACGAGGAGTACGACCGCCTCTACGAAGAGGGCCTGTCCGAGAACGATCCGGCGAAGCGCGAGGAGATCTACCTGCGAATGCAGCAGATCATGGAGGATACCGGCGCCTACGTCTGGATCAGCCACGACCCCGAGGTCTACGCGCACCGCGCCGACATCGAGATCAACGCCGCTCCGTCGGGCGAGCTGGACTACCACCGCTTCGAGCCCGTCTGAGGATCAGGGTCCCCGCCCGCCGCGGGACGGGGACCCGGCCGCCGCGCAGCGTCGCACCGATCGGATCGCATGGCCTTCTACTTCGTGAAACGTCTGGGCCTGTCCGCGCTCGTCGTCGGGACGGTGCTGCTCGTGCTGTTCTCGCTGCTGCACATGATCCCGGGCAACCCGGCGATCCTGGCGCTGGGGACGCGGGCGACGCCCGAGGCGATCGCGGAATATACCGCGCGCATGCGTCTCGACGAGCCGGTCTGGGTGCAGTTCGTCCATTTCGTCAGCCAGGCCCTGCGGGGCGATCTCGGGGCCGATGTCTTCTCGAACCGCCCGGTGACGGCGGTGATCGGCGACCGGATCGGGTTTTCGCTGGCGCTGATCCTCACCGGAATGGGCTGGGCGGTGCTCCTCGGCGTCCCGCTCGGCTGTCTCGCCGCGGTCCGGCCGCGCAGCTGGGTCGACCGCGTCACCGGCATCCTGTCCGTCGGCACGATCGCGGTGCCCTCGTTCCTCGTCGCGATCTGGTCGCTGCTCCTGTTCTCGCTCCAGCTGCACTGGCTGCCGGCCATCGGCGCGGGCGAGCCGGGGGATCTGTCCGACCAGCTGTCGCACCTGATCCTGCCGGCCTTCGCCATCGGCCTCGGCTGGGTCGGCTACCTGGCCCGGATGGTCCGCGCCTCCATGCTCGAGGTGCTGGGAGAGCCCTACATCCGCTCGGCCCGCGCCTTCGGCCTGCCGCCGCGCCGCATCGTGGGCGGCTACGCCCTGCGCGTCGCCATCCTGCCGACGATCACGCTCATCGGCATGGGCTTCGGCGGGCTGATCTCGTCGGCGGTGTTCGCCGAGATCATCTTCGCGCGGCCCGGCGTCGGGAAGATGATCTTCGACGCGGTCTCGGACCGCAACTTCCCCCTCGTCCAGGGCGGGGTGCTGGTGGCGACGGCGTTCTACATCCTCGTCGTCCTCGTCTCCGACCTCGTCATCGCATGGCTCGATCCCCGTGTCCGCTCCTCCCTCTGACGCCGTGCCCCTTTCTCCCGTCGCCGACGCCGGCGCGCGCCGCGACCGACGCGACCGGCTGCGCCGCTTCCTGTCGGACTGGCAGGCGGTGGTCGGGCTGGCGCTGGTCATCCTGTTCGTGGCGAGCGCCGTCTTCGCGCCGTGGATCGCGCCCTACGACCCGAACGCGATGGATATCCCCGCCCGCATGTCGGGGCCGAGCTGGGCGCACCTCGCCGGAACCGACCAGCTGGGACGGGACACCTTCTCGCGCATCCTCCACGGCGGGCGCGTCGCGTTGCTCATCGCCGCGATCGGGGTGTCGGTGTCGCTGGTGGTCGGCCTGATCCTCGGCATGATCGCGGGGTTCGGGCCGCGCTGGCTGGACAGCCTGCTGCTTCTCGTCTTCGACGGCGTCCGGTCCTTCCCGTCGATCATCCTCGCGCTCGCGACCGTGGCGCTGACGGGACCGAGCCTGACCGTCGTCCTGGCCATCGTCATCATCACGTCGATCCCCGGCTACGCCCGCGTCGCGCGGACCGCGACCCTCGCGTTGCGCCATGCCGAGTTCATCCTCGCCGAGCGGTCGCTGGGTGCGGGGACGACGCGGATCCTCCTCCATCACATGATGCCGAACGTGATCGGCCCCCTGCTGATCCTCGCCGCGATGGACGTGCCGGTCGTCGTGTCGATCGAAGCGGGCCTCAGCTTTCTCGGCATCGGCGTGCTGCCGCCGCGGTCGAGCTGGGGGACGATCCTGAACGAGGGCTACCTTCTGATCCGCGACGCGCCCTGGATGGTGGTGGCGGGCGGCATCCCCCTGATCCTGACGACGCTCGGCTTCACCTTCCTCGGCGAGGCGCTGCGCGACACGTTCGATCCCCGCATGGGGCGCGAGCGCTAGATGGACGACACGATCCTCGACGTCAGCGGGCTGTCGCTCGACTTCCGGACCGGGCGCGGCCGCATCCGGGCCCTGCGCGACGTGTCCTTTCCGGTCCGGCGGGGCCGCATCCTCGGCATCGTCGGCGAGAGCGGATCGGGCAAGAGCACCGTTCTGTGGTCGATCCTCGGCCTGCTCGCCCGCAACGCCGAGGTGACGTCAGGGCGCATCGCGTTCCAGGGACGGGATCTCCTCGGCCTGGACGACGAGGCGCTCAGGGCGATCCGGGGAGAGAAAATCAGCGTCGTCTTTCAGGACCCGATGACGTCGCAGATCCCGGTCCTGCCCTACGCGCGCCAGTTCTCGGACATCCTGTACCGCCGGTCTATGTCGCGGGCCGAGAAGCGGGACGCGGCGGTGGAGCTGCTGCGCCGGGTGGGCATCCCCGACCCCGAGGACCGGATCGACGCCTATCCGCACCAGTTCTCGGGCGGGATGCGGCAGCGGGCGGCGATCGCGATGTCGATGCTGACCGGGCCGAACCTGCTGCTGGCCGACGAGCCGACGACCGCGCTCGACGTGACGATGGAAGCGCAGATGATCGACCTGATGCGCGACCTGCGCGCGGCGTTCGATACCACCATCGTCGTCGTCTCCCACAACCTCGGCCTCATCGCCGAGATGTGCGACGACGTGGTCGTCATGTACGCGGGCGAGGTGGTCGAGACGGGCGAGGTCCGCGACATCTTCCACAACGCCCGCCACCCCTACACCCGCGCGCTCCTCGAATGCGATCCCGCACGGGTGGAGCGGACGGGCGGCCGGCTGCCGGTGATCCCGGGTGACATTCCCGATCTCTCGGCGTCGCTGACGGGCTGCATCTTCGCCGCGCGCTGCCCGCGCGCGATGCCGATCTGCCGCACCGAGACCCCGCCCGACGTGGCACGGGGGACGGGACACGCCAGGTGCCACCTGCTGGAGGGGCCGGGCGCCGACCCGGACTGGCCGCCGCCCGCCGGCGTGGTCGCGGTCGGACGGACCGACCCTCCGCCGGCGGCCGTTCGGCCGAAGCGCTCGGGCGAGCCGCTGCTGGAGGTGCGGGGCCTCAACGTCCGCTTCGGCACGATGGGGCCGATCCGCGCCCGCATCCGCGGCGTGCGCGACCCGTTCGTCGACGCCGTCCTCGACGTCGACCTCTCCGTCGCGCCCGGCGAGACGCTGGCCCTCGTCGGCGAGAGCGGCTCGGGCAAGTCGACGCTGGGCCGGGCGATCCTGAACCTGCTGCCGGTGAACCGCGGTTCGGTCAGCTTCGACGGGCAGAGCGTCGAGAACCGCCCCGAGCGGCGGTTCAAGCCGCTGCGGCGGGACATGGCGATGATGTTCCAGGACCCGGTCGGCTCGCTCTCGCCGCGCAAGTCGGTCCGCGCCCTCATCACGGAGCCGCTGGTGATCCACGGGGCAGGGGGCCGCGACCTGAACGCCGAGGCGGAACGGCTGGCCGACATGGTGCGCCTGCCGCGCAACTTCCTGTCACGCTACCCGCACGAGCTGTCGGGCGGGCAGGCCCGGCGCGTCGGCGTGGCGCGGGCGCTCTCGCTGAACCCCCGGCTCATCATTGCGGACGAGCCGACCGCCGGCCTCGACGTGTCGGTGCAGGGCGAGATCCTGAACCTGATGGCGGATCTCCAGGCCGAGCACGGGCTCGGCTACCTCATCATCACCCACAACCTGCCGGTGGTGCGGCACATCGCGGACCGCATCGCGATCATGTATCTCGGCCGGATGGTGGAGGAGGGGCCGGCGGCCGAGGTGTTCGCCGCGCCGGCCCACCCCTACACCCACGCCCTCGTGAGCGGCGTGCCCTACCCGGACCCCGACCGCCGCCGCCCGCCCTCCAGCGCAATTTCGGGAGAGGTCCCGAGCCTGCTGCGCCGTCCGCCCGGCTGCGACTTCGCCCCGCGCTGCCCCTTCGCCCGCCCGGCCTGCCGCGAGGCCAAGCCGCCGACCGTCCACCTCTCGCCCGAGCGCCGGCATGCCTGCCTGTTCCCGCTCGTGCCTCCCGAAAGACAGAACTGAGCAGTCATGAGTTACGGAATCTACATCGGCCGCAATCACAGTGCGGACGGCCACGCCTGGCTAGCCGGCTACGGGGACGAGCCGTCGAGCCACTGGCTGGAGATCGTCGACCGGGCCGAACACCCGGAGGGCGCGACGATCACCGTCGGCGTCGGCCCGGACAGCGACATGCCCGGCCGCCGGACCGAGATTCCGCAGGCGCGGCACACCGCGCGCCACATGCGGGTCAGCTACAGCTACTACCTGGGCGTGCCGGCGCCGATCACCAACGGCGGCCTCAACGAGCACGGGGTGGCGGTCCGCGACATCTGGTCGACGTCCTCGGACGCGCTGATCGCGATGACGCCGAAGGACCAGACCGGCCCCAACTACTCCGACCTCGCCCGCATCGTGGTGGAGCGGGCGAAGACCGCCCGCGAGGGCGTGGATCTCATCGCCGCGCTGATCGCCGAGCATGGCTATTCCTGCTACGGCGGCAATTCCCACATCATCGCCGATCCCGACGAGGCGTGGGTCGTGATCCAGTTCTCCGGCGGCCTCGGCCTGTGGGTGGCCGAGCGGCTGGGCCCCGACTCGATCCGCGCTTCGCGGCCCGGCTATATCGGTGTCGTGCCGACCGAGCCGGACGAGACGTTCCTCTACCCGCCGCACTTCATCCGGACCGCCGTCGAGCACGGCTGGTACGACCCGGCCGGCGGGGCGCCGTTCGACGTCAACGCGATCTACGGCGACGGCAAGGGGCGGTGGGACGGCATGGCGTGGATCGAGGCGGAGATGCGCGCCCGGGCGGCCGCCGCGCCCCTGACCTTCGCCGACGTCGCTTGGGCGATCCAGACCGAGGTGCTGACCGGCGACACCGCCGGCTACGGTCAGGTCGTGCCGCTGGTGCACCCGGCCCACGACGACCTGCGGACGATGTGGCACGCGCCGGTCGGCCCGGTGACTGCGCCCCTCGTGCCCGTCTTCCTCGGCCAGACCGAGGTTCCGGACGCCTACGCCCAGCACCGCTACCTGACGACGGGCGAGTCGCACCGCTTCCTCGACCGCCGCAAGGAACCGAAGTCCCCCGAGGTCGTCAGCCACGTGCCGCAGGGCATCGAGGTTTCCGACAGCGCGGTATACGAGTTCAAGCGGCTGATGCACCTGGCCTTCCAGGACGACGCCCTCCTCCGCGAGGTCTGGGACCACTGGCGCGGGATGGAGGCCGACCTCGCCGCCGATCTTCCCGCGGTGCTGCGCAGCGCCGAACTCCTCCTCGACGCCGGCGAGGCCACGCTGGCGCGGCGCCTTCTCACCCGCGAGAGCGGCGCCTGGCTGTCGCGCGCGCTGGACGACTGCCACGCGCTCGTCGCGTCGGGTTACGTCCGGCTTCGCCAGAAAGGCAGGCTCAACCGGGCCGGAAAACCCCTGTCCCCGGCGCAGCGCTGGTAGCTGGCTCCCGGGGATGTCCTTGCCTCCCCGATGCCATGGGGGCGGTCGCGTCACCAATGCTCCGTCCCCTGCGCGCCCTTGGGCCGGCCCGTGAGGTTCGCCGTGACCCATCCGCCGTAGAAGTCGCCGTCCTGCGGCAGGACCGGCATGTCGCCGACGAAGCACGCCTCCATGAGGCCGGGATAGAAGGCCAGATGACCGGCGAGATCGGCGAAGCGCGCCGACGGGGACTCGTAGCTCCATGCCGCGCGGCGGGCCGTCACGCCGCCTGAGGTGACGTCGAAGTACCGCGCCACGCCCTTCCACTCGCAGACGCTGCCGCCGGCTGCGGGGTCGAGCCGCGCCCGCACGTCCGCGCGCGGGACGTAGTAGGTCGGCGGATGGTGCGTCTCGAGGACGCGGGGCGCGCGGTCCGTCTCGGCCACCGTCTCGCCGCCGAGTCGGACCACAAGGCGATGGGGGACGGGCTCCAGCCGGGGCGGGCGGGGATAGTCCTGGACGTTCTCGGGGGGCAGGTCGGTCATGGGCGGAAGATAGGCGGCCACCGCACAGGATCGACGGCCCCCAGGAGCCAGGATCGTCGCGAGACGCCCTTCCGCCGCCGGGCCGGTCACTCCGCCGGCGGCGGCCGGACCGAGGCGGCGGGCACGTAGTCCATCGGCCAGACCAGCCTGACGGGATCGGCGGGGCTGACCGCCAGCCCGAGCGCGGCCTCGCCGACCGCCGTCCCGAGCGCCCGCAGATCGAGGGCGAAGCCGGCAAGTTCGGGGCGCAGGAAGCCCAGCTGCGGATTCCGCCGGAAGCCGATGACCGACAGGTCGCGCCCCGGCTCCAGCCCCGCCTCGCCGAGGCGGGCGTAGACGCCCGGCGCCATCATCTCGCTCACCAGCAGCAGCGCCGTCGGGCGGGGATCCATCCCGAGCACCGCCTCCGCGGCCTGCCGCCCGCCGTTCTCGCTGACCGAAAGGCGCAGCATCAGCCCCTCGTGCTCTTCCAGCCCGTGCCGCCGGATCGCGGCGCGATAGCCGTCCATCCAGACGTGGGCGAGGTTCACCTCCTTGCGCGGCGCGACCAGCGCGATGCGGCGATGGCCGAGCGCCGCGAGTTCGGCCACCGCGCGATCGGCGACGCCCTCGAAGTCGAGGTCGATCCACGGCCAATCGCCCGGCGTCCCGCTGCGGCCGAGGGCGAGGAACGGCATCCCTTCCTCGACCAGCATGGCGATCCGGGGGTCCTGCCGCCGCGTCGCGGTGATGACGAGGGCGTCGACCATGCGGCGGCCGACCTGCCGGCGCAGGAACTCGATCGGGTCGTCGGCGCTGCGGCAGGGCAGGAGAACGAGGTCGGTGCCGGCCGCCGAGAACGTCTCCTGCATGGCGTCGATGAGCTGCATGAAGAACGCGTCGCCGGCGAGCGAGGCCGGGCTGCCCGTCTCCAGCACCAGGCCGATCGTGCTGGTCCGGCCCTGCCGCAGCGCGCGGCCGGAATGATTGGGGCGATAGCCCAGTTCGCGCGCCGCCGCGAGGACCCGCTTGCGGGTCGCCGGGCTGACGTCGGCCTTGTCGTTCAGCGCCCGCGAGACGGTGCCGATCGACAGGTCGAGGTGGCGGGCGAGGGCCTTGATGCCGGTCACGCGGGCTCCGTCGTAAACGTTTCCAGAAATGCTTTGACACGCTGCGGACCGCTTGGGTAGCGTCGTAAACGTTTCCGGTGAGTCGAGGAGGACGGCCGGAGCAGGGAGGATACCGTTATGACGCGCGCCGTGATGGCGGGCTGCGGGCAGATGTCCGCGGGGTGGCTGCGCGCCATCCGCGAGACGCCTGCGCTTGCCGACAAGGTCGAGATCGCCGGGTTCGTCGACCTCTCCGCCGGTGCCGCCGAGGCGCGGGCGACCGAGTGGGGGCATGGGGCGAAGGCGGGCACCGACCTCGCCGCGATGCTCGGAGAGACGCGCCCCGACGTCGTGTTCGACATCGTGGTCCCGCCCGCCCGCCTGTCGGTGGTCGAGACCGCCTTCGCCCATGGCTGCGACGTCCTCAGCGAGAAGCCGATGGCGAACAGCCTGGACGAGGCGCGGCGCCTCCTGTCCCTGGCGAAGGAGCAGGGGCGGCTGCACGCCATCGTCCAGAACCGCCGTCACCTGCCAGGCATCCGGCAGGTCCGCGCCCTGATCGAGAGCGGCGAGCTGGGCGAGATCGCCGCCATCCACGCCGACTTCTTCCTCGGCCCGCATTTCGGCGGTTTCCGCGAGGAGATGGAGCACGTCCTCCTCCTCGACATGGCGATCCACACCTTCGACGCTGCCCGCTTCCTCGCCCCGTCCGAGCCGACCCGCGTCTACGCGCAGGAAAGCAACCCCAAGGGGTCGTGGTTCGCCCACGGCGCCAGCGCCAACGTCCTGTTCGACTGCGCTGACGGGTCGTGCATCACCTATCGCGGCTCGTGGGTGGCCGAGGGCGCGCCGACCTCGTGGGAGGCGTCCTGGCGGATCGTCGGCACGAAGGGCTCGATCCTCTGGGACGGCAACCTCGGGATCGAGGGTGCGGTCCGGGACGGCGACGAGGGCTTCTTCCGCGAGGTCCGGCCGGTGCGCCTGCCGCCGGTGCCGGACCTGCCGGCTGAGCAGCATGCGGGCGTGATCCTCGACTTCCTGACCGCCCGGGACGAGGGGCGCGATCCCCTGTCCGTAAACCACGACAACATCAGGAGCCTCGCCATGACGTTCGGCGCGATCCGCAGCGCCGAGACCGGCGCCCCCGTCCAGATCGGAGACACCGCATGAGCGACCCCGCCAAGTCCATCCGCATCGGCACCATGGTCAGCGCCTCCGGCGGCGAGGCCGCGGACCGGATCGCCGAGATCGCGGACCTCGGCTTCGAGAGCTTCGAGCCGTTCTTCTGGCAGACCACGAATGGACAGGACCTGGCCGAGCTGGGCAAACGCTGCCTCGATTCCATCGGCGACCGCGACATCACGATCTCCACCCTCGGCATGTTCGGCAATCCGCTGGAGGACGAGGCGCTGGATCGCGACACGCTTCAGGGCTGGAAGGACTGCATCGACAACGCCCACCATTTCGGCGCGACCTGCGTCGCCGGCTTCACCGGCCGCCTGCGGGGCAAGCCGCTCCCCGACAGCCTGCCGCGCTACCGGGAGGTGTGGAGCGAACTGGCGAAGCGGGCCGCCGACAAGGGCGTGCGGATCGCCTTCGAGAACTGCGCCATGGACGGCAACTGGCAGACCGGCGACTGGAACATCGCCCACAACCCCGACGCGTGGGAGCTGATGTTCAACGAGACGCCGGACGACAATCTCGGCCTCGAATGGGAGCCGTGCCACCAGCTGGTCTACCTGATCGACCCGCTGCCGCAGATACGGAAATGGGCGCCGAAGATCTTCCACGTCCACGGCAAGGACGCGACCGTGCGGTGGGAGGTGATCCGCGAGCACGGCATCTTCGGGAAGGAGCCGTTCGTCTGGATGCGGACCCCCGGCTTCGGCGACAGCAACTGGACCGACATCATCTCCGAGCTGCGGCTGGCTGGCTATTCGGGCGCCATCGACATCGAGGGCTGGCACGACCCGGTCTACCGCGACGCGCTGGAGATGATGGGCCAGATCCACGCGCTGGAGCATCTGAAACGGTGCCGCGGCGGGTCCTTCGTCAACGTCTCCGCCCAGTATGGCGGCGGCGATCCGTCGCTGGCCTGACATGTCGTTCCACTGGCCGTTGACACGAATCGAGAAAACGGTTTTTCTTGCTGGGAAATCGGTTTCTCATAGGCGTTCAATGGCCTCCGCCCCGACCCGTGTCCGCCTCTCCGACGTCGCCGCGGCGGCCGAGGTCAGCGTGGCGACGGCGTCCAAGGCGCTGAACGGCACCGGCCGGATGACGGACGAGACGCGCGACCGGGTTCGGCAGGCGGCCGAGGCGCTGGGCTTCCGGCCGAACGCGATGGCCCGCGCGCTCAGCTCGCAGCGCAGCCTGACCGTCGGCCTCATCACCAACGACAGCTACGGGCGTTTCACCCTGCCGGTGATGTCGGGCCTGTCGGCGGCGCTGGTGGACGAGGGCATCTCGGTCCTGATGTGCAACGTCGAGGACGATCCCGACAGCGCCCGCCGCCACCTCGACACGATGCTGGACAAGCAGGTGGACGGCCTCGTCGTGACCGGGCGGCGGATCGACACGGCCCTGCCGCTCGACCTGTCGGGCGTGACGATCCCGGTCGTCTACGCCTTCACCAAGGGGCCGGACGACGCCGTGACCCTGACAGCCGACGACGCGCAGGGGGCGGGGCTGGCGACCGAGTGGCTGGGCTCCCTCGGCCGCGGGCGCCTCGCCCACGTCACCGGACCCGAGGAGTTCGCGGCCGCGCGCCTGCGCGCCGGGGCATTCGCCGCTGTGGCGGGGCCGGGCGCGCCGGTGCTGCACGGCGACTGGTCCGAGGCGTGGGGGCACGAGGCGGTGGCCCGGCTCTGGGCCGCCGGCGACGGGCCCGACGGCATCTTCTGCGGCAGCGACCAGATCGCGCGAGGCGTCGTCGATGCCCTGCGCGAGCGGGGCGTGGACGTGCCGGGGCAGGTCTCCGTCGTCGGATTCGACAACTGGCAGATCGTGGCCGCCGCCACGCGTCCGCCGCTCACCACCGTCGACATGGGCCTGAACGGGATCGGCCGCGAAGCCGGCCGCCTCGTCCGCGCCCTGGTCGAGGGAGAGGCCGTGGCGCCCGGCGTGCGGCGGCTGCCCTGCCGCCTGGTCGTGCGCGGCAGCTGCGGAGGCACGCCGCCGGCCTGACGGCCGAGAGACATCCCCGGGACCCGGGCGAACCCGGGCGCGGGATCACCGCCGGCCACGGGGAAGAGGAGCCCCGCCCGGCATCACGAGAGGCGGCCCGAGGGGGGCCGCGATTGGGAGGACGACATGAGAACCAACCTGACGACCCTGCTGGGCGGCGCCGTCTCGGCCCTCGCCCTGTCCGGCGCGGCCCTCGCGCAGGAGGACGTGACGATCACCGTCTGGTCGATCGACGGCGCCAACCAGGTCGGCCCGTCCGACACCTTCTCGGCCGATTTCAACGAGCTGGATAACGGGATCACCATCGACTACCGGGTGCTGCAGTTCGACGAGATCGTGAACGAGACGCTGCGCGCCTACGCCACCGGCAACGCGCCCGACATCGTCAGC
Source organism: Wenxinia marina DSM 24838 (assembly GCF_000379485.1). Taxonomy (GTDB): domain Bacteria; phylum Pseudomonadota; class Alphaproteobacteria; order Rhodobacterales; family Rhodobacteraceae; genus Wenxinia; species Wenxinia marina. The sequence goes on along the minus strand of NZ_KB902283.1, from coordinate 89,109 downwards.
CTCGACAACCCGGACTTCGCGCTGTTCTCCAGCCGGGGCGCGTTCCTCGACATCACCGACATGGTCGCCGAAAGCGACGTCATCAATCCGGACGTCTATTTCGAGGGGCCGCTCAACTCGGTCATGTGGGACGGCCGCCTGTACGGCGTGGGCAAGTACACCGACACGATCGGCGTGTTCTACAACGCCGACATGCTGGAAGAGGCCGGGCTCGAACCGCCGCAGACCTGGGCCGAGTTCGAGGCCGCCGCCCGCGCGATGGCCGATCCCGAGAACGGCGTCTACGGCGCGACCCTGTCCGCGCGCGGCAACGAGGAGGGGACGTTCCAGTTCCTGCCCGTGATCCAGATGTCCGGCGGCTCCTACGAGAACGTCAACACCGAGGGCGCCCGCGAGTGGCTGACCATGGTGAAGGGCATGATCGACGACGGCGTGATGAGCCAGGACGTGCTCACCCTCGGCCAGTGGGACTCCACCGGCACCTTCAACTCGGGCGACGCCGCGATGGCGATCTCGGGCCCGTGGGAGATCGACCGCATGGTCGAGGACGCCGACTTCGACTGGGGTGTGACGCTGCTGCCGACCTTCGAGGAGGGCGACGAGCGCTCGTCGGCGCTGGGCGGCTTCAACCTCGGGATCCTGTCGACGACGGAGCACCCGGAGGAGGCGTTCCAGGTGCTGGAATACTTCGTCAGCCAGGACCACCGTCTGTTCCCCGAGTTCGGCTACCTGCCGACGCGCGGCGACATCGAACTGCCGGAAAGCGGCATCCCCGAGAAGGACGCCGCCCTCGCCGTGTTCCAGGAGCAGCTGCAGTACGCCCAGCCGCGCGGCCCGCACCCGGACTGGCAGCAGATCTCCAAGGCGATCTACGACGCCGAGCAGGCGGCCCTCACCGGCCAGATGACGCCGGACGAGGCGCTGTCCCAGGCGCAGGCCACGATCGACGGCATCCTGAACTGAGCGGCCGACAGGGGCGGCGGCGCGAAACTCTCCCGGGCCGCGCCTCCGCCCCTTGGCCGACAGACCCCGGACCGGCCTCCGGTCCGGGGACCCCATTCCGCCCGCCCGCTCCCGAGAGGACGCCATGCGCCGCATCCTGTCCAGCATCACCGACGGCAAGGGGTTCGACCTCGTGCTGGTCGGGGTGACGATGATCTTCCTGCTCGCCCTCGCGGGCCTGCCGCTGGTCTACAACGTCCTGCTCTCCTTCCAGGAGGTGGACATGTTCAACCTCGCCGCCTTCCAGCGGCCGTGGGCGGGGCTGGAGAACTACCGCGAGGTGATATCGCAGCCCGAATTCGGGCTGGTGATGAAGAACACCGGCATCTTCGTCTTCGGCTCCATCGCCGGGCAGTTCGTCCTCGGCTTCGCGCTGGCGATCTTCTTCATGGTGAAGTTCCCCTTCGCCTCGACCATCCGGGGCGTGTTCCTCGTCTCGTGGGTGATGCCCGGTCTCGTCGTGGGCGCGATCTGGGGTCTGATCCTGGCCGGCGACTACGGCGTGCTGAACGCGATCCTGCAGAGCCTCGGGATCATCGACGGGACGGTGTTCTGGAAATCCGACCCGCGGCTGTCGATCTGGGCCGTCACCATCGCCAACATCTGGCTCGGCCTCGCCTTCAACATGATGCTGCTCAGCGTCGGCCTCGCCGCGATCCCGCGCGACCTCTACGAGGCGGCCGAGCTCGACGGCGCGAACGGCCTCCAGCGCTTCGCCACGATCACGGTGCCGATGATGCGCTCGACCATCGGGGCGGTGCTGGCGCTCGGCCTCATCTACACGCTGCAGCAGTTCGACCTCTTCCCGGCGATCACCGAAGGCGGGCCGGCCAACAGCTCCACCGTGGCGCAGTACTGGGCGTGGCAGTGGTCGTTCCGCATCTTCGACTTCGCCAAGGGCGCGACGGTCAGCGTGATGATGCTGATCTTCGTCCTCGTCGCCTCGATCGTCTACGTCTGGTCGACCCGGGCGGAGGTGCGCGGATGACCCGAGTGCCCGTGCCCCGCCTCCTGCTCGCGCTCGCGCTGGTGCTGGCGGCGATCTACCTCTTCCCGCTCTACTGGATGTACGTGACCTCGCTGAAGGGCGGGTCCGAGATCTTCGCCAACCCGCCCACCTTCTGGCCGCGCGACCCCAACCCCGCGATCTATCCCGAGACGTGGGAGCGGCGGACGATGGGGACGTTCCTGTGGAACTCGGTCGTCATCGGCTCGGGCGTCACCGCGCTCACGGTGCTGCTGGGGACCGGCTGCGCCTACGTCCTCGCCCGCTATCGCAGCGCCTGGATCGACGTGGCGCTGTTCGTGATCCTGATGCTGCAGGTGCTGCCGGCGAGCGTGATGATCACGCCGATCTACGTCGGCTTCAACCAGCTGGGCCTGCTCGCCTACCCGCGCTTCGCCGTGATCCTCGCTGCGGCGGCCAAGTCGATCCCGTTCTACATCGTCCTCGTGCGCGCCACCTTCATGAACGTGCCGCGGGAGCTGGAGGAGGCGGCGCTCGTCGACGGCAATTCCCGCTGGGGCGCGTTCTTCTTCATCGTGCTGCCGCTGGCGCGCAACGGCATCCTCGTCCTCGCAATCCTGACCTTCATGCAGGCCTTCGGGGAGTACATCTATTCGAAGTCGATCATCACGACCCCGGCCTACCAGCCGGCCTCGGTCGGCCTGTCGGGCTTCCTCGGCCCCAACGCGACCGACTGGAACGGGATCATGGCCTACTCGGCGATCTACGTGACCCCCATCGTCGCGATCTTCGTCCTCCTGCAACGCCGGATCGTCGCCGGCCTCACCTCGGGAGCGCTCAAGTGACCCCCCAGATCGAGATTTCCCACGTCGAGAAGCACTACGGCGCCTTCCACGCGCTGAAGGACATCGACCTGACAATCCCCAAGGGGTCGTTCGTCGCCCTCGTCGGTCCGTCGGGCTGCGGCAAGTCCACGCTCCTGCGCTCCATCGCGGGGCTGGAGAGCATCACCTCGGGCGACCTGCGCATCGCGGGCGAGCGGATGAACGAGATGCCGCCGCGCAAGCGGGACGTGGCGATGGTGTTCCAGTCCTACGCGCTCTACCCGCACATGAACGTGCTGGGAAACCTCACCTATTCCCTGCGGTTCAAGGGCGTGGCGAAGGCCGACGCGCGGGAGAAGGCGAACCGGGTCGCCAGCACCATCGGGCTGGAGAAGCTGCTGGACCGCTACCCGCGCGAGCTGTCGGGCGGCCAGCGCCAGCGCGTCGCCATGGGCCGCGCGATCATCCGCGAGCCGAAGGCGTTCCTGTTCGACGAGCCGCTGTCCAACCTCGACGCCGCGCTGCGCGTGCACATGCGGATGGAGGTTCGGGCCCTGCACGACCGTCTGGGCGCCACGTCCGTCTACGTCACCCACGACCAGATCGAGGCGATGACGATGGCCGACCACGTCGTCGTCATGCGCGACGGCCGGATCGAGCAGCAGGGCTCGCCGCTCACCCTCTACGACACGCCCGCCAACCGCTTCGTCGCGGGCTTCATCGGCTCGCCGGCGATGAACTTCGTGGACGGTCACGGCAGCGAGGACGGGCACTCCGTCCGCCTCGACGCGCTGCCCGGCGCGCCTGTCCTGCCGCTGGACCGCCGGGTCGAGCCGGGTCGTCCCGTCGTGGCGGGCCTGCGGCCCGAACACCTGTTCTCGGGCGGCGAGACGCAATTCTCGGTCCCGATCCGCGTGGTCGAGAGCACCGGCTCCATCGCCTATTACACCACCGACACCGATCCCGAGCTGATGCTGGTGGAGCAGGGCCGCGGCAAGCTGCGCTCCGGCGACAGCGCCGCGCTGTCCATCGCGCCCGGCGACATCCACCTCTTCGATCCGATGACCGGCCTCGCGCTCTGACGCGTCCCGGCAGAAAGGCCAAGACATGCGCACCTACCACTCCGTCCCCTTCTCGGACGTCACGATCACCGGCGACTTCTGGCGCGAGCGTCTGGACACCGTGCTGGAGAAGACCATCCTGTCCCAGCTGAAGAAACTGGAGGAGAGCGGCATCCGCGGCTCGATCAAGCTGCCGAAGCCGGTGCCGCCGCTGACCATCCCCCGACAGCCGAGCGGCTTCACCGTCCAGTATTTCTGGGACAGCGACATCGGCAAGTGGATCGAGGCCGCCGCCTACGCCCTGTCGCACCGCCACGACGCCGCGATCGAGGCCGAGGTCGAGGCGATGATCGACGACCTGGAGGCGGCCCAGCAGCCCGACGGCTACCTCAACTGCTTCTACACCGAACGCGAGCCGGAGAACCGCTGGACCAACCTGCGCGACAACCACGAGATGTACAACGCGGGCCACCTGCTGGAGGGCGCGGTGGCCTACTACCACGCCACCGGCCGCGACCGCTTCCTGACCATCATGGAGCGGTACATGGACCACATCGCCGCGACCTTCGGGCGGGGCGAGGGGCAGAAGCGCGGCTATCCCGGCCACCAGGAGATCGAGCTGGCGCTGATCCGTGCGTTCCATGCGACGGGCAAGGAGAAGTTCCGCGATCTGGCCACCTACTTCATCGACGAGCGCGGCAATACCGACGGGGTGGAGCACTACTTCACGCAGGAGGCGAAGGCGCGCGGCGCGGACCCGGCGAAGTACCATTTCGCCGCGTCGGGCATGTACGAGTATTCCCAGGCCCACATCCCCGTCCGCCAGCAGACCAAGGTCGTCGGACACGCGGTGCGGGCGATGTACATGTACGCCGCCATGGCCGACCTCGCCGCCGAGCACGACGACGCGGGCCTCAAGGCCGCCTGCGAGGCGCTCTGGAAGGACGCGACCGAAAAGCGGATGTACGTCACCGGCGGCTTTGGCCCCTCGGCCCACAACGAGGGCTTCACCAAGGATTACGATCTGCCCAACGACACCGCCTATGCCGAGACCTGCGCCTCCGTCGCGATGGTGTTCTGGGCGGCGCGGATGCTGAACCTCGACCTCGACGGGCAGTACGCCGACATGCTGGAGCTGGCGCTCTACAACACCTGCCTCGCAGGGCTCAGCTGCGACGGGACCCACTACTTCTACGACAACAAGCTGGAAAGCGACGGCTCGCACGATCGCTGGGCCTGGCACATGTGCCCCTGCTGCACGATGAACGTCAGCCGCCTCGTCGCCTCGGTCGCGGGCTATTTCTACGGGCGCAGCGAGGACGAGATCGCCGTCCATCTCTACGGCGGCGCGACCGCCACGCTTCCGGTCGCGGGCGGGCGCGTCACGCTGGAGGAGACGTCGGACTATCCGCGGGACGGCCGCGTCCGGATCGCCGTGACGCCGGACGGGGCACGGCCCTTCACCCTGTCGCTGCGCATCCCGGCCTGGTGCGACGGCGCCGCGGCCAGCCTCAACGGCGAGGCCGTGGAGGTGACGACCGAGCGCGGCTACCTCAAGATCCGCCGCGACTGGTCGGCGGGCGACGTGGTGGAACTGGACCTGCCGCTCGTCCCCGGGCGCCTCTACGCCCACCCCGACGTCACCCGCGACGCCGGGCGCGTGGCGCTGCGCCGCGGGCCGCTGGTCTATTGCGCCGAGCAGCACGACAACGACGCCCCCGTCCTGCGCCTGCGCCTGCCCGAGGACGCGCCGCTGACGGATCGTCGCGCGCCCGACCTGCTGGGCGGCACCGTCCTCATCGACGCCCCCGCCCGGGCGGAGGAAGACGGCCCGTGGGCCCACGCCCTCTACCGCAGCCGCCGCGCGCCGGAGACAGAGACCACCCTCACCGCCGTGCCCTACTACCTGTGGTGCAATCGCGGCGCGAACCCGATGCAGGTCTGGCTGCTGGAATGACGGTCTTCCGGGTGGAGGCCTGCCTGCGTCGCTCCTTCGCGACCGTGGAGCGCCGTTGGCGGGCGACGCGGACGTGCGGTTCGTGGGATCGATCGGTCATCGTTCCCCGTCGCCGCGCGTGAGAAGTCCCCGCCCGGTTGCCGGGGGCGGCATTTCATGCGCTCCTGTCCGCCGAGGACACACTTTCCAGCCCGCCATCATCATTGACAGACCAGCCCATGCCCTACCGCTTTCCGTCGGCCGACCTGCCCTTGGCCGAGCGACTGGGGCTGACGCCCCGGCTCGGCGACATCCATAACCATTGCGGCCTGTCCTACGGCCACGGAAGCCTGGAGGACGCCCTGGCGCGGGCCGCGGTGCAGCTCGACTTCGTCTCGGTGACCGGGCACGCGCACTGGCCCGACATGCCGGTGGACGATCCCGAGGTCGCCCATATCGTCGCCTTCCACGTCGAGGGCTTCGCCCGGCTCGCGGAACGTTGGCCGGGGCATTACGAGACGCTTCGCGCGGCGGACGGGAACGCCCTCGCGGTGTTCCCCGGGTACGAGATCCACTCGGCAGAGCATGGCGACTACACCGTCGTCTATCGCGACCTCGACGGCACGCCGATGCACCTCGCCGACAGCCCTGCCGAGCTGCGCGACGCCCTGGAGCGGCACCTGCCGGGCCGGGCCTTCGCCTTTCCGCACCACATCGGCTACCGCCACGGCGCACGCGGCATCAACTGGAGCACCTTCGACCCCGCGCTGTCGCCGGTGGTCGAGATGATGTCGATGCATGGCTGCGCCGAGGCGAGCGACACCGCGCTGCCCTACCTGCATTCGATGGGTCCGCTGGACGGGGCCGGCACGATGCGGCACGGGCTGGCCCTCGGCCACGTCTTCGGTGTGGTCGGCAACACCGACCATCACAGCGCCTTTCCGGGCTCCTACGGCCACGGCCGGACCGTCGCCTACGCGCGGGGGGCCGGGCGGGGGGCGACGTGGGACGCCCTGACCGGGCGTCGGACGACGGCGCTGACGGGGGCGAACATCCACCTGCTGGCCGCGATCGGCGACGTGGTCCAGGGCGGGATCGTCGCCCCTGCGTCGGAGGCCTTCCTCGACATCGAGGCGGCCGCCGGCGGCCCGATCGAAACGCTCGACGTGATCCGGGGCGGGCGCCTCGTCCATCGCATCACCCCGGCGCTGGAGCCGGCGCCGGTCGCGCCACCGGGCAGGACCGTCTTCTTTCTCGAGATGGGATGGGGGCCGCGCGGCGGCGCGCACCGATGGGAGGGCGAGATCGCGGTGGAGGGCGCGCGACTCCTGGGGGTCGAGCCGCGCTTCCGGGGGCGCGTCGAACTGGCGCTGCCTGAAGAGGAGGGGCGCGACGATCCGGTGCCATGGATCGAGGCCGAGGGTGCGCGCGTGCGGTTCGGAGTCGTCGCCCGAGGCAATCCCACGACCTCGACCAGCGCCACCCAGGGCGTTGCCCTCCACCTCGACGCCGACCCCGGCGGGCGGGTGCGGCTCACCCTGTGCGGCCAACAGATCGACGTGCCGTTCGAGCGGCTGCGCCAGGGCGCCCTCTCCGGCAACCTCGGGCCCATCGACAGCCCCGCCTGGCGGCTGCACCGGATGCCGGCGGTGGAGGAGCTGCAGTGGAGCGGCCGGGTCCCGCTCGGTCCTCTGACGGAGGGCGAGACGCTCTACCTGCGGCTGCGCCAGTCCTGCGGCCAGATGGCCTGGACCTCGCCGATCTTCTGCCGCAGCGACGCGGCGGTCACCTGACGATCGCCGTCTCCGGCCAGACCACGCGAAAGCCGGTATGGGACAGGGTGCTTTCCGGCGCGTTGCCGATGCGCGCCGCGATCCTGTAGCGGTCGCAGTAGGAGGCGTGGCAGAGGAAGGAGCCGCCCTTGGCGACGCGATGCCCGCGTTGCGCCCGCGCCCGCTCCCGCGCGCCACGCTTGAGCGAGCCGATCCGGAACGGGTCCGCCGTCCATTCCCAGACGTTCCCGACGACGTTGTAGAGACCGTAGCCGTTCGAATCGAAGGATCGGGCGGGCGCGGTTCCGGCGTATCCGTCGGCGCCGGTGTCCCGATGCGGAAACTCGCCCTGCCAGATGTTGCAGGGGTGGACGCCGTCCGCCTCGGGCAACGCGTCCCCCCAGGGATGGCGCACGTCGCCCAGTCCGCCCCGGGCGGCGTGCTCCCACTCCGCTTCCGTGGGGAGCCGCCCGCCGGCCCAGGCGGCATAGGCGCGGGCGTCGTGCCACGAGACGTGGACGACCGGGTGATCGGGCCGCCACGCGGCTCCTTCCGTGCCCGGTCCGGCGACATCGCGCCAGGACGCGCCCTCGACCGCGCACCACCATTCGGCGCCCTGCGCCCGACGCGTCGGCCCCAGCTCCGGCGGGACGTGGGCGTGGAACACGAAGGACCACCCGAAGCGCTCCGCCTCCGTCATGTGGCCCGTCGCCGCGACGAAGTCGGCGAACTCGGCGTTCGTGACCGCGCCGGCGCCGATCCGGAACGGGGCGAGGCGGGCGGTGCGCAGCGGTCCCTCGCCGTCGGCCGGGATCGAGGGGCGGTCCGTGCCGATGAGCGCGCGGCCGCCGGGAATGGAGATGGCGGACGCAGCAAGGCGGAGGGCGGCGGCGTCGTCGAGGCCCGGCATGGTGCGCGCGCCGCCCGGCCGCGTCGCGACGGGCGCGCAGCAGGCGCCGCCCGCGGTCATTCCGTCGCCGGCGGGTCTTCCGGCAGGATATGGGGAAACCCGGGTCCCAGCAGGTCGAAGCGGAACAGCGCCATGTCCGGCGTGTAGGTGCCGTCCAGACGCCGCTCCAGATAGGCGGCGGCGCCGCGGACGTACTCGTCGGGGCCGACCGCGAGGCGGCTGGCGAGGGGCAGCGTGATGTCCGGGAAGAGGGGCAGGCAGGTCAGCGCCTCGAGCGCCGACAGCGCGAGGATCGGATCGTCCGCCGCCGCCGCGTCGGTCAGCCACCGGACCGCCGCCTCGGCATCGCCGGCGTGGCCCCACGCCTCGGCGAGGGCGATGCGGACCACGGGATCGCGTTCGGCGTCCAGGGCGGCGCCGAGGTCGATCGCCGGGGCCTCGCCCTCGACCGCGAGCATCAGCAGGCCCTGCGCCGCCCAGTAGCGCCGCGCCGCGCAGTCGGAGGCCAGCTCTTCCTGCAGATCCGGGATCTTGGCCGGGTCCCGCCGGATCGCCAGCCCCGCGAGGTCCATGAGGTCCTTCAGACGCGCCTCCGGCCACTCCGCCGCCTCCGCTGCGGCGGCGCTCCCCTCCGGCACCAGCCCGAGATCCCGGACCGCCAGCATGTGCGCGTCCAGCGCCCCGCGCATGTCCCGCAGCACGGCCTCGTGGCCGGCCTCTCCCGCGAGATCCCGGATCGCGTCGGGATCGGCGTCCATGTCGTACAGCTCCTCGGCCGGCTTCCGGCTCCAGAACCGCGCCTGCACGGGATCCAGCGTCCCTTCGAGATGGGCCGCCTCGTAATCCTGGTAGTGCGCGCCGAGCCAGGCGAACGCGTAGTGCTGTCCCCACGGGCGATGCGGCGCGTAGTTGCGGATGTAGCGGTAGCGCCGGCCGCGGGCCGTGCGCGTCAGGTCGTGCCGCTCGTCCATGCGCCCCCGGCCCGAGAAGGCGTGGGTGCGGGGGGACGCGGCGGCTCCGAGGAACGATTGCCCATGAAGGCCGGAGGGCGGCGCCACCCCGGCCAGGGCGGCCAGCGTCGGCAGGATGTCGACCAGCGACACGGGATCGCCGACGTGGGTGCCGGGCTCGGCCGGGACGAGGTGCCGCCACCGCTCCGGCACCCGCACGATCAGCGGCACCCGGATCCCGTCGTCGTAGCAGAAGCGCTTCGAGCGGGGCAGGGGCGAGGCGTGGTCGGAGTGGTAGAGGACGATGGTGTCATCGGCCAGACCGGCCTCCTCCATCTCGCGCAGGCGCGCGCCGAGCGCCGCGTCCACCTGCGCGATGCGGTTGTAGTAGCGCGACAGGCTCTGCCGCATGCCGGGGGTGTCCGGCAGGTGAGGGGGCAGGGTGACATCCTGAGGCCGCACCGGCCCCTCCTGCTCGCGGAAGACGCAGCTCTCGTGGGTGATCATCGAGTTGAAGACGGCGAGGAAGGGCGCGCCTTCGGGCCGCTTCTTCCAGTGCGCGTCCGTGCCGCAGGCGTCCCAGATCACGGCGGGGTCGACGTCGCAGTTGTAGTCCGTCTTCTCGTTGTTCGTGCAGTAGTAGCCCGCCTCCCGCATCATCGCCGGGTAGGTCGGCGTCCCCGCCGGCAGGTGGGCGTTGGCCCGCATGTTCTCGGCCGGGGGCAGGCTCTCGGCATGGCGGCCGGTGAGGATGGCGAAGCGCGAGGGTGCGCAGACCGGCGATGTGCTGCAGGCGGCGTCCCACGTCACGCCCTCCGCCGCGAGGCGGTCGAGGTGGGGCGTCCGGGCCAGCGGGTCGCCGTAGGCGCCGAGGCGGGGCGGGCAATCCTCGCTCACCAGCCACAGGATGTTGGGGCGGTCGGTCACGTCTTGGTCTCCTCGGCCAGTCGCGCGGCCTCGCCGCTGAAGTGGCAGGCGGCCCGGTGGCGGCCGTCGCCGGCGAGCGCGGGGTCCGTCTCGATGCAGATCCGGCGCTCGGGGTGGACCAGCGGACCGATCGGACAGCGTGTGCGGAAGCGGCAGCCCGACGGCGGGTTGCGGGGATCGGGCGGATCGCCCCCGAGCACCGTCTTGCGGCCCATCGCGCCCGGATCGGGCCGCGGCCGCGGCGTCGAGGACATGAGCGCGGCGGTATAGGGATGGCGCGGGCGCGCGTAGATCTCCTCGGCCGGTCCTTCCTCGACGATGCGGCCGAGATACATGACCGCCACCCGGTCCGACAGGTGCCGGACGACGGCGAGATCGTGGGCGATGAAGAGGAGCGCGAGGCCCAGGCGGTCGCGCAGGTCGGCGAGGATGTTGATCACCTGCGCCTGGATCGACACGTCGAGGGCCGAGACCGGCTCGTCGCAGATCAGCACCCGCGGCTCCACCGCCAGCGCCCGGGCGATGCCGATCCGCTGCCGCTGCCCGCCCGAGAAGGCGCGGGGGTAGCGGCCCAGGTAGCCGCGGTCGAGGCCGACCATCTCCATCAGCCTCTGGCATTCCGCCTCGCGCTCCGCCGCCGGCAGGCCGCGCTGCTCCAGCGCCTCGGACAGGATCTGGCGGATCGTGAGGCGGGGATTGAGCGAGGCGTAGGGGTCCTGGAAGACGTACTGGACCGTCTTGCGTACGTGCGCCGCGGCTGCGTCGTCGAACGCGGTGACGTCCCGTCCGTCCACGAGGATGCGCCCGCCCGAGAGGGGGTTCACGCCGACGACGGCGCGCGAGACCGTGGTCTTGCCGCAGCCGGATTCGCCGACGAGACCGACCGTCTCGCCGGGGAAGACCTCCAGCGACACGCCGTCCACCGCGTAGAAGGGCGGTTCGCGCCGCAGCAGCCGGCGACGGGAGCCGAAATCGACGCGCAGATCCTCCAGCTGAAGGATCGGGGCGCGTCCGAACGAGCGCCCCGCCGCGGCGTCGACCTCGCCGCGCTCCGCCGGTTCCGGCGGCAGCCGCCCCTCGCGCTGGGCGACGTGGCACGCGGCCTCGCTCTGCGGCCGCTCGGGAATCGGCGAGAGCGCCGGGACGGTGCGCCGGCAGACCTCCTCCGCCAAAGCGCAGCGCGGATGGAACGCGCAGCCCGGCGGCAGGTGCGACAGGTCGGGCGTCGCGCCGGGAATCGCCGGAAGGCGGGAGAGCCGGTCCCCCCCGATCTGCGGCATCGAGCGCAGCAGCGCGCGCGTGTAGGGATGCTGCGGCGCGTCGAAGATGTCGGCGACGGCGCCCCGCTCCACCACCCGCCCGCCGTACATGACGATCACGTCGTCGCACAGCTCGGCCACCACGCCCATGTCGTGGGTAATCATGATGACGGTCACGCCCAGCCGCGCCCGCAGCTCCACCAGCAGGCGCAGGACCTGCGCCTGGATCGTCACGTCGAGCGCCGTGGTCGGCTCGTCCGCGATGATGAGCGGGGCGGAGTTGGCGAGCGCGATGGCGATCACGACCCGCTGCCGCATGCCGCCCGAGAACTGGTGCGGGTACTCGTCGATCCGGCTCTCCGGGTCGGGGATGCCGACCTGCCGCAGAAGCTCCAGCGCGCGGGCCCGCGCGTCGCGGGCGGACATGCCGTGGACCGTCAGCGCCTCCTCGATCTGCCAGCCGACGGTCTTGACCGGGTTCAGCGCCGCCTGCGGGTCCTGGAACACCATCGCCAGATCATGCCCGCGCAGGCGCCGCAGCTCGCGCTCGGGCAGGCCGACGAGGCTTCGGCCCGCGAGGCTTATGTCGCCGCCCGTGACGCGGCCGCCCTCGGGCAGCATGCCCATCACCGACTTCGCGGTCATCGACTTGCCGGATCCGGACTCGCCGACGATGCCGAGGATGCGGCCGCGTGCGACGTCGAACGAGACGTCGTGCAGCACCCGAAGGGGCTGCTGCGCCGACCCGAACTCGACCGAGAGGTCCCGGACGGACAGCAGGATGTCGTCCGCCATCACGTGCGCTTCGCGTTGAGGACCGCGGCGTTCAGCGCGTCGGCGATCAGGTTGAAGGCCAGCGCCAGCAGCAGCAGCATGATGATCGGCCCCGCCGTGTACATCGGCTGGGCATAGACGTAGCGGATGCCGACGTTCAGCAGCGTCCCCAGCGACGGCGTGGGCGGCTGGATGCCGAGGCCGACGATCGACAGCGCCGCCTCGGCAAAGATGCCCGCGATCATCGACAGCGACGCCTGCACCAGCAGCGGGTCCAGCGTGTTCGGCAGGATGTGCCGCGTCATCACCTTGCGCTTCGGCACGCCGAGGACCTGCGCGGCGAGGACGTATTCGCGGGTCTGCTCGGTCAGCAGCGCACCCCGGGCCAGCCGGCCGAACTGCGGCAGCGAGAAGACGAGGATCGTGATCGCGAGCGCGAGCCAGCCGGCGCCGATCGCGACGACGATGCAGATGCCGAGGACGAGGCTGGGAAAGCCGAGGATGATGTCGAAGATGCGCTGGCAGACCTCTCCGAGCCGCCGCGAGACGGCGCCCGACAGGCCCATGAGGATCCCCAGCGCCATCGCCAGCGGCACGGCGACGAGCACGAGGCTGAGCGAGATGCGCAGCGCGTAGATGCAGCGCACGAAGATGTCGCGCCCGTACTCGTCCGTCCCGAAGGGGTGGATGAGGCTGGGAGGCTGGAAGTTCTCGCGCGTCTGCATGTCGACGCCGCCGGGGAAGATCACCGGCGCCAGCAACGCGGCGAGCAGCATGACGAGGAGCAGGCCGCCGCCGATCATGCCCCGCGGCGTACGGAACGCGCCGAGATAGCGGGCCGTCCCGGCACTGATCCGCGGCCGGCGGCCGGCGGGGTGGTGCGGATGGGTGTCGTTCGCGCTCATCAGCCGTCCAGCCGGATGCGGGGGTCGAGGGCGGCGAGCAGGATCTCGGACGCGAAATGCACGAGGACCGCGATCACCACGGCGAAGAGGACGATGATCTGCACCACCTCGTAGTCCCGGGACGAGATCGAGGTGACGGCGAGCATGCCGAGGCCCTGCCGCGCGAAGATCGCCTCGATCACCACGGCGCCCGCGAGGATCTCGCCGATGCGGATGCCCGTCGCGATCACGGCGGTGCCGAGCGAGTTGCGCAGCACGTGGCTGAGGAGGATGCGGCGCGGCGGCACGCCCTTGGCCACGGCGAGGTCCACGAACTCCTCCTGCCGGACCTGCGCCATGCGGGCATCGACGAGGCGCGCGATCATCGCCGCCTGCGGCAGGGCCAGCGCGAAGGCCGGCATGATGAGATAGGAGAAGCCCCGCACCGGATCGTCGAAGACCGACACCTCGCCGGTGATCGGCATCAGCCGCCAGGTGATGCCGAAGATCAGGATCAGGATCAGCCCGGTCACATGCGGCGGCGTCGCCAGCAGCACGCTGATCGCCCCGTCGAGCAGGGCGCGCGGCGCTCCCTTGCGGGTGATCCCGGCGAGAATCCCGAGGCCGAGGCCCATCACGATCATCAGCGCCGTCGCCGTCACCGCCAGCTCCAGCGTGCTGCCGAGGCGCGCGCCGATCAGCTGCGCGACCGGGCGGTTCGAGATGAGCGAGGTGCCGAGGTCGCCGGTCGCCACCTGGCCGACCCACTCGGCGAACTGGACGGGCAGCGGCCGGTCGAGGCCCATCTGCTCGCGGATCGCCTGCACCTGTTCGGCCGTGGCGTCGGACCCGGCGACGACCTGCGCCGGATCGCCTCCCCCCAGCCGGGGCAGGAGGAAGGCGATCACGGCGGTCACCACCAGCATCAAGGCCACCGAGGGCAGCCTCTTCGCCAGGAAGTGCAGCATCAGCCGAGCCAGGCCTGACCGAGCTGCAGGTAGCCCACGTTGTAGAATTCGAGGCCGTGGACCTGCGGCGTCTTGAGGTGCAGCGGCGTCGTCTTGACGAGGACGTGGCTGAACGCCTCGTCCAGCATGAACTCCGCCAGCTCGCCGAGGGCGGCCGCGTAGGCCTCCTCGTCCTGCGCCGCCTGCAGCGCGTCCTTCAGCTGACGATACTCGGGCGGGTCGAACTTCGACGGATTGTTCGGCCGGAGCGCCGGCAGCGCGTCGACCAGCGTGGCGGCCGAGAAGCCCTGCAGTCCGTGGATCTGCATGAAGACGGGGCCGAGCTCGCCCGCCGTCTGGCCCTGGTCGAAGGCCGCCGTCTCCAGCACCTGGCCGACCGGGTTGAGGCCCACATCGCGCAGGTTGTTCTGCACGATCTCGTACACCGCCGGCACCGCCCCGAAGCCGATCACCTGCATCGGCACGTCGGCCCCCTCGGCCCCGGCCTCGGCAATCAGCTCGCGCGCGCGGTCGGGGTCGTAGGAATAATGGTTGTTGATCTCGTCGGTCGATCCCGGCTCGTTGGTGCGCCACCAGACGTCCGCCGTCTCGCCCGCGCCGTCGAAGACCTGGTCGATGATCCGCTCGCGGTCGATGGCGTAGCCGATCGCCTGCCGCAGCGCCTTGTTGTCGAACGGCGCGGCGTTCACGTCGATGCCGAGCGGGTAGAACGTGCCGCCCGCGCCCTCGAACACCTCGACGCTCGGATCGCCGGTGAACATGATCTGGTCCCGCGGCGTGAGGTTCAGCACCACGTCGACCTGGCCGCGGATCGCGTTCGCCATCGCGGTGGGATCGTTGATGACGTTCAGCTCCACCGCGTCGAGGTAGGGGCCCTCGCCCCAGTAGTCCTCGTTGGCGACCATGCGGACCGACGCGCCGGGCACCCATTCCTCGAACCGGAACGGACCGGTGCCGATGATCTCGCTGCCGTCCTGCAGGCCGGCGAAGGTCTCCTGGTCGACGATGACGGCGAGCTGGAACACGTCGAAGACGCGCGGCGCGACCGGCGAGTCGGAGGTGATCGTCACCTCGTGCTCGCCCGTCGCCTCGATCGAGGTCCACTGCTCCACCAGCGGGCGCATCTGCGAGGCGTTCTCGGGCACCTTCATCTGCTCGAGCGTGAAGACCACGTCGTCGGCCGTCAGCGGTCGCCCGGAATGGAAGGTCACGTCGTCCCGGATCTGGACGGTGAAGGTGAGGCCGTCCTCGCTGGAGCTCCAGTCGGTCGCCAGCATCCCCTTGGGCTGGCCGCTCTCGCCGTCGAGGACGGTGAGCGTGTCGAAGACGTTGTGGCGGAAGGCGTCGTTGCCGCCCCGGCCGGCGAGGATCGCCTGCGGCTGGATGTCGGCCGTCATGGCGATGCGCAGCGTGCCGCCCTCCTGCGGTGTCTCCTGCGCCCACAGGGCGCCGGGGGCCGCGGCCATCAGGCCGGCAAGCCCCGCGCCGGATTTCAGCAGCGACCGCCGGCTGAGCCCCTGGATACCCGTTCTCTCCCGGTTCCTCATCACACCCCGTCCTCCCTCTGGGTTTTTGATAAAGCATCTTGACCGTATCGGCGGCATCGGGATGCGTCAATCGTCCCCGGGCAGGGGGTCACGCCATGACGCGCCGCGCGGCAAGCATCGCCGGAAAGTCGGGATTGTTGGCCGAGCCGAGGATGCTCGCCGCCGCGCCGGCCGGAATGGCGGGCGCCCCGGCACGCGCCCGGAACAGCCGCGGCAGACGCCGCCGCGGATCGCCCTCGCGCATGACGACCGAGTCCGACAGCGGCAGGGCGTGGGCGATGAGGAGGTCGATCAGCCGGTCGGGCAGGAACCCGCTGATCGCGATCCCGTCGGGCCAGATCGCCGCCTCGATGAAGTTGACGAGGAACCGCATGATCGGCGCCGCCTCTTCCAGCCACGCCCGGAAATCCTGCGGCCGCTCGGCGACCCGGCGCTCCAGCTCGGTCTCCATGTCGCCCTGCGGCAGGTCGAGCCTCAGCGCACGCCGCACCCCGGCCGCCGACAGGACCGCGTTCAGCGTCCGGCCGTCCAGGATGATATGGCCGATCTCGCCGCCATGCGGCCAGACGTCCCGGCTGAGAATCCCGCGATTCACGAACGACGCGCCGAGGCCGAAGCCCGCCTGCACGTTCACGAACCGTGCATCCGCGGGCAGGTGCAGCGCCTCGATCAGCGCGGCCGATTGCGGGTTGTTGAGCGTCATGACCGGCAGTCCCGTCTCGGACGACACCCGGGCGCGGATCCGCTGGATCCCGATCCTCTCGAAGAACGAGCGGAACCACAGCGCGTCCGCCTGGGCCGGCTCGCCCAGGTCGTGGGGCGGGATGCCCGGCAACTCGATCGGCAGCGGGCCGGACAGGCCGATCCCCCAGACGTCCTTGTCGCGATGCCGCCCCAGCACGCCGCCGATCGCGTCGAGCAGCGCGTCGAGATAGCCGCCCGCATCGCCGCCGGGCGACGAGATCGCGACGGAGCCTCGATCGACGATGCCGAACGACAGGTCGACCAGGGCCCAGAGGCAGGCGTTCCACCGGAACTGCACGCCGAGCGCGTGGCCCCGCCCGGGGACGATGCGAAGATCGCGGTGCGGATTGCCCCGCCCGCGATCGTTCGTGCGGGCGACCTCTTCGATCAGCCCCATGTCGAGCAGTTCGTGCGCGATGTTCGTCATCGACTGAAGGCTGAAGGGCATCTCGCCGCCGATCTCCTTGCGGGACCGGTTCGGCTGCCGCCGGATCGCCTCGAACACCATCGTGAGGTTGCGGTGGCGCGACTCGAACGGCGCGGTGTCGCCGGAGGATCTGACGGGGACCTGCATGGCGCGAGACTACCTGCGCCGCCCGATCCGATCAACGGGATGGATCAATGTGGGTGGGCTCAGGAGATGCGGTGTCGCTCCACCCTCCGAGGCAGGAGCCGGCCCTCGTTCGTGTCGGGCGAACCGGGCGACACGGCACCGTGGTCAGCGCAGCTTGCTGACGGCGCCGGGATAGGTCGATGGATTGAAGATCTCGTGGATCGGCAGGGCCGCGGCGCCGAGCTGGGGCAGGCCGTCCTGCTCGGCCTTCAGGATCGCGGGGGGCGCGACGAAGTAGTCCTCGCCCAGGGGCTCGGCCGCGCGGACGGCCTGGATGAGGCCGTCCATCAGGCGCGGATGGAGCGTGCCGCCGATGACGATCGCCTCGGGGGCGAAGGTCCGCGCGATGACAAGGCACAGCCATTGCAGCTGGTCCGCCGCACGTTCCTCCCAGCCGCGGACCACGGGCAGCTCGAGATGATCGTCCCGCAGGTCGCTCAGCCGGTCGAGAACGATCCCCTCCGCCGCGAGCACGTCGAGAAGGTCCTGCCCCGAGGGGCGCGGCCGCGACTTGGGGAACAGCCCGCCCCACTCGGCAGCGAGGGCGTTGCGGCCGAGGTAGGGCTGCTGGTCCACGATGGCCGCCCCGCCGATGCCGTAGGACAGCCAGACGTGGCAGAAGTTGCTGAGGCCCCGGCAGGCGCCGTGGTAGAGTTCGGCCATGCAGGCGGCCTTGGCGTCGTTCATGTGCCGGACCGGCATCCCGAACCAGGGCGACAGGTCCCGCTCGACGTTGACCTCCGGCCAGTCGCGGAACTGGCGGATGCGGGCGACGCGGGTCGGGTCGCCGCTGTACTGGCCGGGATAGCTGACCCCGCAGCCCGCCATCCGGCGGGGGTCGATGCCGGTCCGCTCCATCAGGCGCGCGACGCTGGCGCCGGCCTCGGTCATGAGGGCCTCGAAGCTGCGGTCGGGAACCGGCGTCTCCTCCACCGCCAGCGCGTCGCCGGCGAGATCGGCGATGCAGGTCATGATCCGGTCGGGGTCGATGTAGACGCCGGCGGTGCAGACGCCCCGGGGGTCGATGCTGAGGAGGCGCGCCGGGTAGCCCTTGCGCCCTTCGCGACTGGGGTCCGGCGCCTCGGTCAGGAGCCCCTCGGCCACCATCGGACCGGTCAGGCGCGTCACCGTCGATGGCTTGATGTCGAGCCGGCGGGCGAGGTCGGCGCGCGATTGCGGGCCATGGGTCCGGATCGCCGAGATGATGCGGCGACCGTTGTACGTCAGGCTCGAATGGGGGGGCGATCCGTCCATGGGAGAACGTTCTAGCCGTCCCGGTTGCCCGCGGAAAGTTGGGAAAACCTGTTGACTCGTCTTTTGTTCTGGAATGCAATTTAATCCGGACGCAGCCTGATGCGTCCGACGGACACGCGGGGCCCACCCGCGGAACACCCAACGGGAGGTCTGCAATGAACCTGAAATCCGCCCTGCTCGGCTCCGCCCTCGCCGCTGTCGCGTCCGGCGCGCTGGCCGAGACCGTCACGGTCTACACTGCCGTCCCCGAGAACTTCATCGACGCGCTCGTGCCGATGTTCGAGGAGACGACCGGCAACGACGTCGAGATCATCAAGGCCGGCTCCGGCGAGCTGCTGAACCGCCTCACGGCCGAGGCCGGCAGCCCGCAGGCCGACGTCCTGTGGAGCGTCGACGGCACCGTCATCGACTTCAACCCCGACCTGTTCGAGGCGTACGAGGCGGCGGGCTCCGACGCGCTTGCCGACGGCATGCGGCAGAGCGATCTGTGGACGCCGTTCACCGCCGTCGTCATGGCGTTCATCGTGAACCCCGACCAGCTCGGCGACCTGCCGGTGCCGGACAGCTGGGCGGCGCTGGCCGATCCGCAGTACGACGACATGATCTCGTCCGCGCGCGCCGACGCGTCCGGCTCGGCCTACATCCAGTTCGCCACCGTCCTGCAGGCCTTCGGCAGCGAGGAGGAGGGGCTGGAGATCTACCGCGACATGCTCGGCAACTTCGTCCTGTCCGAAAGCTCGGGCGCGGTGCCGCGCTTCGTCAACGACGGCGAACTGGCGATCGGCGTGACGCTCGAGGATGCGGCCCTGCGCTATGTCGAGGGCGGCGGTCCGGTGGAGATCGTCTACCCCTCCGAGGGCACGGCGATCGCCCCCGATGCGATGGCGCTGGTCGCCGGCGCGCCGAACGCGGACGGCGGCAAGGCGTTCATCGACTTCATGCTGTCGGCCGAGGCGCAGCAGGTGGTGGCCGAGCAGGGCCGCCGGCCCGTCCGGTCCGACGTTGAGTCGAACCCCGCGCTGGTGCCGCTCGCCGAGGTGAACTCGGTCGGCTACGACGCCGCCTGGGCCGCGGACAACCGCGAGCGGCTGGTCGAGATGTGGTCCGACATGGTCCTCGACGTCCAGTGACGCCCCCGGCCGGGCGGGTCATCGCCCGCCCGGCTCACTCTCTAAGAAACGAGCAGGCCCGCCCCATGTCCTCGGTCGAAATCACCGCCCTGCGGAAGCTCTACGGAGACGTGGTGGCCCTGTCCGACATCAACATCTCGATCCCGTCGGGGTCGTTCTACACGCTGCTCGGCCCCTCGGGCTGCGGCAAGACCACGCTGCTGCGGACCATCGCGGGCTTCCACCGGCAGGACGCGGGCAGCATCGAGGTGGCGGGTTCGCCGATCGAGGATCTGCCGGCCTACCGCCGCGACGTCGGCATGGTGTTCCAGGATTACGCGATCTTCCCGCACCTCAGCGTGCGCGACAACGTCGCGTTCGGCCTGAGGCAGCGCAAGGTCGCCTCGGCCGAGATCGCGCGGCGGGTCGAGGCGGTGCTGAAGACCGTCCAGCTGAGCCAGTTCATCGACCGGATGCCGCACGAGCTGTCCGGCGGCCAGCAGCAGCGCGTCGGCCTCGCCCGCGCCATCGTCATCGAGCCCAAGGTCCTCTTGATGGACGAGCCGCTGTCCAACCTCGACGCCAAGCTGCGCGTGGATCTCAGGGCCGAGCTGCGGCGCATCCAGCGCGAGCTGGGGATCACCACGATCTACGTCACCCATGACCAGGAGGAGGCGCTGGCCATGTCCGACACGGTCTGCGTCATGCATGGCGGGGTGATCCAGCAGGCCTCCAGCCCGCTGGAGATCTACATGGAGCCGGCGAACCGCTTCGTGGCCTCGTTCGTGGGCGCCAACAACTTCCTCGCCGTGACGCGGACCGGCGCCTCCGCCGCGCTCGCGTCCGGCGGCGTCGACCTGTCGGGCGAACTGGCGGGCACCTCGGGCGACGTGGTCGCCGCGGTCCGGCCCGAGGCGCTGCGCGTGACCGCCGGCCGGGACGAGGCGGACGCCGGCGGCCTCGCCGTTCCCGCGCGGCTGCGCGAGGTCAGCTTCGTCGGCCGCGAGATGGAGGTCTTCGGCACCACCGAGGGAGGGGAGGAGCTGAAGGCCGTGGCCCGTCCCGACCCGGCGATCGTGGACCTTCACCCGGGCAGCGAGGTCACGTTCCGCGCGCCGCGCTCGGACCTGCTGTTCTTCGAGGCAGGCGCCTCCGGCCGGCGCGTCGCATGACCGCCCGCCCGCTGCGCTCCCGCCTCGACTTCTGGACGGTCGTCACCGGCCTCGTCCTCGTCCTGCTGGCGATCCTGCTGATCCTGCCGATCCTGCGCGTGCTGATGCTGTCCTTCGTGGACGCCGACACGGGTGGCTTCACCTTCGGCAACTACGTCGAGGCGTTCACGCGGAACTACTACCTGAACGGGTTCAAGAACACGCTGTTCGTCGGCGTGATGGGCACGCTCGGCGCCAGCCTCCTCGGCATCCCGCTCGCCTTCTTCACCGCACGCTTCCACGTCCGCGGCCGCACCTGGATCTCGACCCTCGCGATCCTCGTCCTCGTCGCGCCGCCCTTCATCGGGGCCTATGCCTGGATCATGATGCTGGGCTCGAACGGGTTCATCACCAACTTCTTCGAGGCGCTTGGGATCTCCATTCCGACGATCTACGGCGCCCACGGCATCATCCTCGTCTTCACGCTGAAGTTCTTCCCCTTCGTCTTCCTGATGACGCAGACGGCGCTGAACGCGGTGAGCAAGAGCTTCGAGGACGCGGCCGAGAACCTCGGCTGCACGCCCTGGCAGCGGTTCCGCAAGATCACGCTGCCGCTGGTCTTCCCGGCGATCTCGACGGGCGCGATCATCTGCTTCGTCCTGTCCATCGCCGATTTCGGAACGCCGGCGATCCTCGGCCGCGGCTTCCGGACGCTGTCGACCATCGCCTACGCCGCCTACAGGTCCGAGCTCGGCGGGCTGCCGACGATGGCAGTCACGATCTCGATCATCATGATGGCGATCTCGATGCTGGCGCTGGTGGCGCAGCGGCGCATCCTCGCCCGCCGGCGCTACGCCTCGTCGCTGACGAACCTGCCGGTGAAGGTAAGGCTGACCGGCTGGCGGAACGTGGCCATGCATCTGTTCTGCCACGGCGTCGTGCTGATCGCGATGCTGCCGACCATCGTCGTCGTCTACACCTCGTTCCTCGACACGAACGGGCCCGTCTTCACCGGCGGCTTCGGGCTGGAAAGCTATCGCCGCATCCTCGACGACGCGCCGACCGCCATCGCCAACAGCTTCCTCTTCGCCTTCGCGGCCGTGGTCCTGATCACCGCCGTCTCGGCGCTGGTCTCCTACGTCATCGTCCGGCGCGAGACCGCGGCGGCGGGGTCGATCGACTTCCTGATGATGGTGCCCTACCTCGTGCCGGGCGTGGTGATGGCGATCGGCTTCGTCACCACCTTCCGGTCCGGATCGTTCAACCTGATCGGCACGGCGGGCCTGCTGATCCTGATCTATTTCATCCGGCGTCTGCCCTATGGCGTCCGCTCCACCACCTCCAGCCTGCGGCAGATCAAGCCGAGCCTCGAGGAGGCGGCCGTGAACCTCGGCGCACCGCCGCTGAAGGCGTTCCTCAAGGTGACGATCCCGCTGATCGTGCCCGGCCTCGTCGTCGGCTCGCTGATGAGCTTCATCACCGCGATCAACGAGCTGTCCTCCACCCTCATCATCTACGACAGCGGCACGATCACCATGCCGGTCCGCATCTACCTCGCGGTGCTCGACGGCGAGTTCGGGATCGCGGCGGCGCTGTCGACCGTGCTGCTGCTTTGCACGGGCGTCTGCGTCTACGCGGTGTTCCGTTTCGCGGACAACCGCGACTCGGCCTTCGTCTGAGGCGCGCCATGAGGATCGAGGTCCTGAGCGTCTCGAAGTACCGCGACGGCGTCCGCGTGGGCGACGACGTGCCGCTGGTGATGCCGGGGGCGGTGTTCGGCGTGTTCGACGGGGCGACGGATCCCCGCGGCACCGTCGTGGACGGGGTTGGCGCCGGTCGCCTCGCCGCCCTGACCGCGGCCGCGGCGATGGCGGAGCTTGCCGCCGACCCCGCCGCCCGCGAGCTGCCGGTGCAGGACATCCTCGGCCGCGTGACCGAGGCGCTGGCACGGCGTTGCGCGCCGCTCGGCCTGCCGATCCCGCCCTCGACCACGCTGGCCGTCGCGCTGGACTGCGGCGCCGACTGGCGGTTCATAGGTCTCGGCGACACCGGCATCCGGATCAACGGGGACGAGGTGATCCGCTACGAGAAGCCGATCGACGCCGTCTCGACCCGGGCCCGCGTCGCGGTGTTCCATCAGCTGGCGACGGCGCAGCGGGACGCGGACGAGGTGGAGAGCGCGGCCCGCCGGGCGATCCTCCTCGGCCTCGACCTCGCCGTCGCAGAGGGCGTCCTCGGCGAGGACGACGCCCGGCGCATCATCGCCTCGACGGTCGAGCAGACGGGCTTGCAAGGCGCTCCGGACGTGGTCGAACGGTTCCTGCGGGGCGGGATCAAGACGCAGTACGTCCTCGGAAACGACCCGCGCAGTCCGCTGGGCTTCGACACGCTGAACGGAACGGCGCCGGTCCGCGGCGACTTCACCGACCTGCGTCGGCCGAAGGACCGGGTCCGCAGCATCGAGATCTTCACCGACGGCTATCCTGACCTGCCGGCGGACGTATCCGCCGCCGCGTGGGAGGCGGCTTTCGACAGGGCGGAGACCGAGGACCCCCACAAGGTCGGCCGGTTCGCGACGGTCAAGGGATCGACCTCGTCGGAGTTCTTCGACGACAGGACCGTGATCGTCCTGAGCTGACGGGCCGCGGGGCGAATACGTCCCGCGGCGTTCTCGGCGGCGTGGCGCCGGGCCTCGGGGATCAATGCGCGATCATGACGTGGCGGACGGCGGTGTAGTCCTCGAGCGCGTAGATCGACATGTCCTTGCCGTAGCCGGACTGCTTCAGCCCGCCGTGGGGCATCTCGTTCACCAGCATGAAGTGCGTGTTCACCCAGGTGCAGCCGTATTGCAGCGCGGCGGTGGCCGCCATCGCCTTGCCGATGTCCTGCGTCCAGACCGACGAGGCGAGGCCGTAGGGCGAGTCGTTGGCCCAGTCGATGACGGCATCGTCGTCGGTGAAGCGGGTCACGCTGACGACGGGGCCGAACACCTCGCGCTGCACGATCTCGTCCGCCTGATGCGCGCCGGCCACGACGGTCGGCGTGTAGTAGAAGCCCGACCCCCCGGCCGGGGCGCCACCGGTCGTGATCTCGATGTGCTTCAGCTCGGCCGCCCGCTCGACGAAGCTGGCGACGCGGTCGCGCTGACGGGGCGAGATCAGCGGCGGGATCTCGTTGGCGCCGTCGTCGGACTGGTCGTAGACGATGCTGCCGGCGGCGGCCGTCAGGTCAGCGACGAAATTGTCGTAGATGCTGGCATGGGCGTAGACGCGGGAGGCCGCGGTGCAGTCCTGCCCGGCATTGTAGAAGCTGAACGCCTTCAGCCCCTCGACCGTGCGGGCGAGGTCGGCGTCGCCGTAGACGATGACCGGAGCCTTGCCGCCCAGTTCCAGGTGCGTGCGCTTCACCCCCTTGGACGCGGCGCCGAGGATCTTCTTGCCGGTCGCCACGTCCCCGGTGATCGAGATCATGTCGACGCCCGGATGATTCACCAGCGCGTCGCCGACGCTGCCGCCCTGGCCGACGATCACGTTGACGACGCCCTCGGGCAGGATGTCGGCCAGGATCCGGGCGAAGGCCAGCGACGTCAGCGGCGTCTGCTCGCTGGGTTTCAGCACCACGGTGTTGCCACCGGCCAGCGCGGGGGCCAGCTTCCACGTCATCATCATCAACGGGTAGTTCCATGGCGCGATCGAGGCGACGACGCCGATCGGGTCGCGGCGGATCATGCTGGTGTGGCCCTCGAGGTACTCCCCCGCGACGGGGCCGTGCATGTTGCGCACCGCGCCCGCGAAGAACCGGAAGCAGTCGGCGATGGCCGGGATCTCGTCACCGGACACCGCGCCCAGCGGCTTGCCGCAGTTCAGCGCCTCCAGCCGGGCCAGCTCCTCGGCGTTCGCCTCCACCGCGTCGGCGATGGCCAGCAGCTTGGCCGACCGCTCGCCCGGTGTGGTGCGCGACCAGCCGGGAAAGGCGGCGCGCGCGGCGCGGACCGCCCGGTCGATCTGGTCGGTGCTGGCCTCGGGCATCTTGAGGATCGTCTCGCCGGTGCGCGGGTTGAGGACGGTCTCCTCGCGCTCCGTCCCGGCCTCGAAGGCGCCGCCGATCAGCATGTCCGTCTGCATCTTGCTCACTCCCGTTGAAGGTCACTTGCCCTGGCCGGCCACCGTCTCGGTGCCGCGGGTCAGGTAGTAGGCGCCGAGGATCGGCAGGAACGTCACCAGCACGACGACCATCGCGACCACGTTGGTCACCGGCCGCTGGCGCGGGCGGACCAGCTCCTCCAGCATCCAGATCGGCAGGGTCTGCTGCTGCCCGGCGGTGAAGGTGGTCACGATCACCTCGTCGAAGGACAGCGCGAAGGCGAGCATCCCGCCGGCCAGCAGGGCGGTGGCGATGTTCGGCAGGATCACGTGCCGGAACGTCTGGAAGTAGGTCGCGCCGAGGTCCATCGACGCCTCGATCAGGCTGCCCGAGGTGCGCCGGAACCGCGCCACGGCGTTGTTGTAGACCACGACGATGCAGAAGGTCGCGTGGCCGAGGACGATGGTCCAGAAGCTGAACGGGATGTCGGCGAGGCTGAAGGCCGAGCGCAGCGAGATGCCGGTGATGATGCCGGGCAGGGCGATCGGCAGGATCACCAGGAGCGAGACCGCCTCGCGCCCGAAGAAGCGGGACCGCGCCACCGCCGCGGCGCAGAGCGTCCCGAGGACCAGCGCGATCAGCGTCGACACGGCGGCGACCCGCAGCGACAGGCCCAGCGCCTCCCACACGTCGGGCCGGTTCCAGGTCACGCCGAACCATTGCAGCGTCAGGCCCGGCGGCGGCCACTGGTACGACCGGTCCTCGGTGGTGAAGGCGTAGACGAAGATCAGCAGGATCGGCAGGTGCAGGAACAGCAGCCCCGCCACAGCCGCGATCTTCAGCCCCAGAGTTGCCTCAGAGCGCATGACGGCCCTCCGCGCACCCAAGCGACCGGTCCGCCCGGCGGCACGCCGGGCAGCCCCCGACCGCCCCCCCGGGCGGGGGCTTCACCCCCACCCGCGGCCGGGGGCAGCCCTCTGCGCATCCGACGACCCTACAGCGCATCGAACGCCCCCATCCGCCGCGCGACCGTAAGGTAGACCGCCATGACGAGGATCGGCACGACCGCGAAGGCGGCGGCCAGCGGGATGTTCCCGGCCGTCCCCTGGAACTGGTAGACCGCCTGTCCGATCATCCGCGCCGAGGTGCCGACGATCTGCGGGATGATGTAGTCGCCCATCGTCAGCGAGAAGGTGAAGATCGACCCCGCGACGATTCCCGGCAGCGCCAGCGGCAGGATCACCGAGCGCAGCGTCTGGCCCGGCCGGGCGCCGAGGTCGGCGCTCGCCTCCAGCATCGAGGGCGGCACCCGCTCCAGCGCGGCCTGCACCGGCAGGATCATGTAGGGCAGCCAGACGTAGAGGAAGACGAGGAACGTGCCGGTCCAGCTGACCGACAGGGATTTGCCGCCGACGCCGGGGAGGGCGAGCCAGGCGTCAAGCAGCCAGGTCAGGTGCAGCTTGGCGAAGATCCAGCCGAGGATGCCCTCCTTGGCGAGGATCAGCTTCCACGAGTAGACCTTGACCAGGTAGCTCGACCACAGAGGCAGCATGATCCCGAGGTAGAACACCGCCTTCCACGGCCCCCGCGCATAGCGGGCGGCGTAGTAGGCGATGGGGAAGGCGACGATGGCCGCGGCGACCGTGACGGCGGCGGACATCAGGATCGTGCGGACGATGATGTCGAGGTTCGAGGCGCGGAACAGCTCGCCATAGGTCTTGAGCGTCAGCTCGTAGGTCACCAACCCCGAGAACTCGTCGATCGAGAAGAAGCTCTGCGCCAGCAGCGCGAAGAGCGAGCCGAGATAGACGATGCCCAGCCACAGGAGCGGTGGCGCGAGCAGCAGCGCCAGCAGCAGCCGGGGCCGCCGCCAGAACAGGTCCGAGGCGCGGGCCTCAGCCATGCGCCCCCTCCATCACGTGCAGCGCCGCGGGATCCCAGCCGAGGCGCACCTCCTCGCCGACCTCCGGCACCGCGTGCCCCTTGGGCACCAGCGCGGTCAGCTCCGTCCCGTCCGCGTCGAGCTCCACCCGCGTGGCGGAGCCGAGGAAGGCGCGCTCGGTGACGCGGGCCCGCATCTCGCCGGTCCCGAGGCGGATCGCCTCCGGCCGCAGGCTTCCCGGCGCGGCGCGGCCGGTGAGGCGGGCGACCATCGCCGCCGGCAGCACGTTCGAGGCGCCGACGAAATCGGCGACGAAGGGCGTCTCGGGGCGGTCGTACACGGCCTCCGGGCTGCCCACCTGCTGCACCCGGCCCTTGTCGAAGACGGCGATGCGGTCGGACATCGACAGCGCCTCGCCCTGGTCGTGGGTGACGAAGACGAAGGTGATCCCGAGCCGGCGCTGCAGCGCCTTCAGCTCCCCCTGCATCTGTTCGCGCAACTTGAGGTCGAGCGCGCCCAGCGGCTCGTCCAGCAGCAGGACCTGCGGCTGCAGCACCAGCGCGCGGGCCAGCGCCACGCGCTGCCGCTGGCCGCCCGACAACTCCGCCGGCTTGCGCATCCCGTAGCCGCCGAGGGCGACCATCTCCAGCGCCTCGCCCGCCTTGCGGCGCCGCGCGGCGCGGCCTTCGCCCGCGATCATCAGGCCGTAGGCCACGTTGTCCTCGACGCTGAGATGCGGAAACAGCGCATAGTCCTGAAAGACCGTGTTCACCGGGCGCCGGTAGGGGGGCAGGCCCGTCGCGTCCTTCCCGAACAGCGCGATGGTGCCCGTGGTCGGCCTCTCAAAGCCCGCGATCAGCCGCAGGCACGTCGTCTTGCCGGACCCCGAGGGGCCGAGGAGGGCGAAGAACTCGCCCTCCCCGATGTCGAGCGTGAGGTCGTCCACCGCCCGGACCGGCCCGTAGTGCCGGGCGACCGAGCGGAAGGCGACGGCCGGCTCAGCGGCCACCGATAACCCCGATATAGTCCGAC
Source organism: Wenxinia marina DSM 24838 (assembly GCF_000379485.1). Classification (GTDB taxonomy): domain Bacteria; phylum Pseudomonadota; class Alphaproteobacteria; order Rhodobacterales; family Rhodobacteraceae; genus Wenxinia; species Wenxinia marina. The sequence goes on along the minus strand of NZ_KB902283.1, from coordinate 61,460 downwards.
ACCCAGCGGTAGTAGGGCACGCACTCGCCGTTCTGGCTCTCGCAGTCGCTGACCGGCGTGGTCCAGAACCGCACCCGGTCGAAATCGTCGAGGCCGTTGGCGGTGCAGCCCTCGGCGGTCTGCATTCCGCTGCCGTCGGTGCAGGCGGCCAGCACGGCGGGGTTGGCGCCGAACCAGACCGACAGGTCGGACATCAGGTTGGAGCTGAGCGTGTGCTCCATCCACATGTAGGCGCAGTTCGGATGTTCGGCCTCGGCATGCAGCATCGTGGTGTCGGCCCAGCCGGTCACGCCCTCTTCGGGAATGGTGGAGGCGACCGGCACGCCGTCGGCCAGCAGCAGGTTGACCTGGAACGGCCAGGAGCCCGAGGCCGCCATGCCCTCGTTCTTGAAGTCGTCGATCTGGATGAAGGCGTCGTGCCAGTAGCGGCTGACCAGCGTGCGCTGGGTGCGCAGCAGGTCGAGCGCGGCGTCGTACTGCTCCTGGTTCAGCTCGTAGGGCGAGACGATGCCGAGGTCGGGCTGATGCGTCATCAGGTAGAGCGCGGCGTCGGCGATGTGGATCGGCCCGTCGTAGGCCTGCACCCGGCCCTGGTTCGGCTGGCCGTCCGGCAGGTCCATCGGCTCGAACACCACGTTCCACGAGGTGGGGGCCTGGTCGCCGAACACCTCGGTGTTGTAGAGCAGCACGTTCGGGCCCCACATGTAGGGCACACCGTAATGCACGCCGTCGACCGTGTGCCACGGCGCGTCCTTCAGTCGGTCGTCGACACTGGACCAGCTGGGGATGAGGTCGGTGTTGATCGGCTGCACCCGGTCGCCCGCGATCATCCGCAGGGAGGCGTCGCCGGAGGCGGTGACGAGGTCGAAGCCGCCCTCGTTCATCAGCGCCACCATCTCGTCCGAGGTGTTGGCGGTCTTGATCTCGACCATGCAGCCGGTCGCCTCCTCGAAGCCGGTCACCCAGTCGAAGTTCGGATCGGTCTCGCCCCGCTCGATGTAGCCCGGCCAGGCGACGATGGAGACGGCGCCCTCGCCCTCGCCGAGTTCGGTCATCTGGGCGGCGGCGGTCTGGGCGGTCAGCAGGGCCGCGGCCGCGGTGGCCGTGGCGAACGTCAGTCGGTGCGTCATGGAAGGTCCCCCGGATCAGGTTGCGCTCCGGGCAGTCTCCGCTGCGTCACCCGTCCTTGGCCATTTCAATAATCGGCAGGGTGTTATCGGTGTTTCCGATATCAACGAAGCCGCGGCGCATGGAAGCTCTGCGCCATGGCGAGGAAGGCCCGGGCCGAGGGAGTGATCCGCGCGCCCCGCCGCCAGACCAGCCCGACCTGCACCACCGGCAGCGTGCCCGAGACGTCCCGGCTCTCGATCCGGTCGCCCTCCAGCGACCAGGGCCGGTAGATCAGGTCGGGCAGCAGGGCGATCCCGGCGCCGCTGGCGCACAGCGAGCGCACCGCCTCGACCGATCGCGTGCGGAACGCCACCCGCGGCTTGTCCGCGAAGCTGGACATCAGGCGCAGCGCCTCGGCCCGCATCTCGTCGATGTCGAGGACGATGTGCGGCTCGCCCACGAGGTCCTGCAAGGCAATGCTTTCCTTCTGCGTCAGCGGATGGCCGAGCGGCAGCCACAGCCGGTAGGGCGAGACGGCGAGGATCTCGGTATGCAGCCCCTGCCGGTCCTGCGCGGCGGGCACGACCATCAGGGCGAGGTCCAGCTCGCCGCCGATCAGCAGGTGCTCGAGATATTCGCCGGTATCCTCGACCGCCGTCACCTCCACCCCCGGCTGGGCGCGGCGGAAGCGGGACAGCAGGTCGCTGAGGACGTAGCCCGACGTCATCGAGGTCACGCCGAGCGCCAGGGTCCCGGTCCCGACGTTGTCCCGGCCCGAGAGGGTCATTTCGGCGTTCGCCGCCTCGGTCAGGATCGCCTTGGCGTGCCGCAGGAAGACGTGCCCGTGGTAGGTCAGCTCCATTCCGCGGTGCCGCCGCTCCATCAGCCGGACGCCCAGCCGGGCCTCGAGGTCCTTCAGCGCCTCGGTCACAGCGCTCTGCGAGATCGACAGCTCCGCCGCCGCGCGGCTCACGGTGCCGTACTCGGCGACGCCGACGAAGTAGCGGGCCTGCTTGATGGTGAACGACATGCCGCCCCGGAGGCGCTGCGGAAAAACCGTGGCGAGAGTGGCAGAGCGCTCCGGTCTCGGCAATGCCGCGCCGCCACCGGCCCGCCGACGGCGATCGGGCGTTTCGTTCGGGGAAACGCTGAGTTCCGAACGACCGGCGCGTTTCTTCTTTCCCCGGGGTCAGGACTCCGACATGTTTATGGCTGGATCGTGACCCGGGGGGGCGCGGTCCAAGGGGGGTGCGCTGTGCGGGGCCGAATTGGCGACACCGCCGGCCGGTATCGGAGGAAGCCAGATGTCCAAGATCTTCACGTATGAGCAGCAGGGCCTGTCCTATACGGTCACCGTCTACGAGGATCCCGACAATCCCGGCCACTTCCTGGCGGACATCGCCGTCCTGGAAGGCGCGATGGACGTGAACGCCATCTACTACGGCGACGACGACTTCTCCGGGACCAGTGCGGGCCTGAAGGGTCCGCTGAACATGAACGGCGCCAAGCTCGACGGCGAGAACGTGCAGTGGGACGACGCGGTCAAGCTCAGCGATCCCGGGCTCGGGCCCGAGGGCGCGGACAAGGAGACCTACCTGTCCAGCGGCGAGCACCTGACGGTCGACCTGAACATCGACAGCCTCGACGACATCGACGTCTTCGGGATCCGGGCGACGTCGACCACGACGCCCGAGGGCTCCATCAAGGACGTCAGCGACGAGCCCGAGGAGCCCGAGGAGCCCGACGAGCCGACCTTCGACAAGGTCGGCTTCGGCGTCGACATCGGAGAGAACGGCGGGATCGACAACGGCGTCTTCCTCCGGGCAGAGGATCTGCCGGACGGTCAGGACGCGACGTTCGAGAACTACGTGTCCCTGTACGAGAGCGAATTCGGGGACGATGAGGATTACAGCATCCCGAACCTCGAATCCGTCATCTTCTACGAAATCGATGAGGGGGGGAGCCCGCATGAGCTCTTCCGCATCGACGCCCCCGAGGGCGGGTTCGCCGACGGCGACGCGTTGATCGAGGCGTACGACGACGCGATCAGTGCCGGCGCCCTGGACGGACTCGAGGACGACAGCTCCTCGCTCATGGCGAGCCTGGAACTTGATGAAGACGCGGAATTCGACCTCGGCGACTTGGACGAGGATCATTCGGAAGACGCCGAGATGGTGTTCTAGGGGCGCCACGCTCCTCGCCCGCGCAGTTGCGCCAGACCCTCGGCCGTTCTCGCCATCGAGGTCGACCGAGGTGAGCGCGGCGCCGGCGCACCTTCGCGCAGAGGGCACCGCCCGTGCCGGCCGCCTGACCTCTCAGGCGGTTCAAGAGCCGCCGGACCGTCGCCGGCTTGGTCTACTGGATTAGCCGCTCCACCCCCTCCACCGCGCCGGATACGCCTCCGCGGCGGCCCGCTGCTCGTCGCCCTCGCTGTTCGCCTTGACCAGCGCCACCGGCGGCTCGGTCAGGATCGGGACCGAGGGGACGACGATGTCGAACTGGTCCTCGCCCATCTCGGCCAGCGCGAGGAACGCCTCGTTCTCCCACGTCACGAGGACGTCGCCGACGCCGCGCTGCGTGAAGGTCGTGGTCGAGCCGCGGGCCCCGGTGTCGAGGACGGGGACGTGGGCGACGAACTCGGCGAAATATGCGCGCGCCGTCTCCTCACTGCTGCCCTCCTGCCGCAGCGCCCAGGCCCAGGCGGCCAGCACGTTCCAGCGGGCCCCGCCCGAAGTCTCGCAGTTCGCGCTGGAGCGGGTGAAGTCCGTGACCGTCCTGCCGATCGACACCGAGACGGCCTGACACGGTCGGCCGTCGTCCCGCGACGGACTAGATCCCCAGCCGGTCCCGCAGGGCGTACCACGTCATCGCCAGCGTCAGGAGCGGCGCCCGGAACGCGCTGCCGCCCGGAAACCGCGGCACCGGCAGCTGCGCCATCACGTCGAACCGCCCGGCCTGGCCGAGCACTGCCTCGGCCATCACCCGCCCGGCAAACCCGGACAGCGCCACGCCGTGGCCCGAGAAGCCGGCGCCGGACATCACGTTCTCCCCCAGCCGGGCGAGGTGGGGCAGGCGGGTCATCGTGATGCCCAGCGTGCCGCCCCAGGTATGATCGACGCGCACCCCGTCGAGCTGCGGGAAGAGCGACGTCATCCGCTTCACCAGCGCGGTCGAGATGTCGGCCGGAAAGCCGAGGGAGTAGCTTTCGCGTCCGCCGAACAGGAACCGGCGGTCTTCGGAGAAGCGATAGTAGTTCACCACGAACTTGGAATCCGCGACGGCGATGTCCTCGGCGAGGACCTCGTGCCAGCGGTCGGGCAACGGCTCGGTCGCGGCGATGAAGGAATTGATCGGCATCACCCGCGCGTTCACCGGCGGCGCGAGGTTCGGCAGGTAGCCGTTGCCGGCGACGATCACGTGGTCCGCGGTCACCGTGCCGCGGGCGGTGGACACCCGGGCCGGAATGCCGGTATCGACCCGCGTCACCTCGCTCCGCTCGTGAATGGTCGCGCCCGCCGCCTCGGCCGCACGGGCTAGTGCGAGCGCGTAGCGCAGGGGGTGGATATGTGCCGCGCCGCGGTCGATCGTGCCGCCCTGATAGAGCGGGCTCCGGACGATCTCGCGAAATCCGTCGGCGTCGTGGACCTCGATCCTGTCGTAATCGTAGCGCGTCGCGAGATGCTCGGCCTCGCGGGCGTCCTCCTGCGCCTCGGCCGCGCTGTAGGCGCCGTGGGCCACGCCGGGGCGCCACTCCGCCTCCGGCGCCTCGCGCTCGCAGAACAGGCGCAGCTGCGCGCGGGCGTCCTCGGCCGCGTCCCAGAGGGCGCGGGCGGTCCCCTCGCCGAGGCGCGCCTCCAGCCAGGTCTGCGGCTTGTTGTAGCCCATGCCGACCTGCCCGCCGTTCCGCCCCGATGCGCCGAAGCCGGCGCGGTGGGCGTCGAGGACGATCACTTTGAGGCCGGCGCGGGCGGCGGTCAGGGCGGCCCAGAGGCCGGTATAGCCGGCGCCGACGACGCACAGGTCGGCGCGGGCGTCGCCCTCCAGCGGCGGCCGCTCGGGCGGCAGGTTGGTGCTGGCGGCGTACCAGGAGGGCGGGTAGGCGCCGGGCCGGTCGTTGCGGTAGAGAGGGTTCACGATTGGCTCCGTCTTTCGGGACCGGTGCGGGCGACAGGGCGACAGGTCGCGGCAGCCGGGACGCCGGCGATCGAGACTGTGCGCCCGCCTGCGATCCGGCGGACGGACCCGATCACCGGACCCCGCCTCATGAGGGTTTCTCCCAGACCGACACGTGCATCGCGCTCGCCGCGGTGAACGGCTCGCGCGCCCAGCCGCCCCAGCGGTCGCGCAGCCTCAGCCCCGCCATCCGCGCCATGAGGTCGAGCTCGGGCGGACGGGCGTAGCGCATGACCAGCGGCGACAGGCGGACGGCGCCCCCCTCGATCCGGGCCCGCTGGAAGTGCAGGCGCTGGGCGACCGGGTCATGCTCCACCGCCTCGAAGAACAGGCTGTCCATCGCCACGCCGCGCACCTTCATCCGCTGGTTCTCGGTGAAGCCGTCGAAGGAGGGGACGAAGGTCTCGACGAGGAAGGTGCCGCCCGGGGCCAGCCGGTCGGCGACGTTGGCGAAGAGACGCACCTGCGCCTCCTGCGAGGTGAGGTTGAAGATCGTGTTGAAGACGAGGAAGACGCAGGTGAACGGACCGTCGCGGTCCACGTCGGCCATGTCCCCGATGGTGACGGGAATCGCGTCGCCGCCCGGCTTGGCCGCGAGGCGGGCGGCCATGTCGGCGGAGCCCTCGATCCCCTCGATCCGGTGCCCCTTCGCCGCCAACGGCAGCGCCACGCGGCCGGTGCCGATGGCGAGCTCGAGGATGCGGGCTTCCGGTCCGGCAAGGTCCGAGATCAGGTCGACCGACGCGTCCAGCGTCGGCGGCATCGGGCCGTCATCGTAGCTGCCGGCGTAGAGCCGGCCGAACGTGTCGGGCTCGAAGTCCATCGGCGTCTCCTCTCGCCACCTTCTTGACCAATCGGCCCTGCGGATGCCAGTCTCGATGTCGGACGCGGGGTCCCCGACCCTCCGGCGATGCGTTCATCTCTCGACATGCTTGGATACGCGAGGATCGCGATGACCGGATCGACCCGATCGGGCGGCTGCCAGTGTGGCGCCGTCCGCTTTCAAGTGACGAAGACGCTTCAGAACGGCCACGTCTGCCACTGCCGAATGTGCCAGAAAGCGACCGGCGGCCTGTTTGCCGCGCATGTCTCGGTCGAGCGGGCGGACCTCGGCTGGACCCGCGGCGACCCGGCCGAATTCGAAAGCTCGGACGGCATCTACCGCGGCTTCTGCGGAAGCTGCGGCACCTACCTCTACTTCCGCAGGCGAAGCGGAGCGCGGCAGTCCCTGGCAATCGGGGCCTTCGACGATCCAGCGGCCTTCCCGCTGGTCATCGAACTTGGCTGCGAGAGCCGGCTGCCGCAGGTCGACCAACTGGGACGGGTGGAGCGGATCACGTCGGAGGAGGACGACGCGGAAGGAGTGGCCGTGATCGCGCGGACCAACCGGCAGCACCCGGACAGGGACACGGAGGCGTGGTCCGGGTAGGGGAGCCGGAGTCGCCGGCGCCGGCTGTTCCAGGTGGAACGGGGAGCTCGGGACTGGCAGGCCCCATCACGTGAGGGGCAGTTACCGGTCACGGTTTCCGCTGCAGCCCGAGGCGGGTCGGTGCCGACAGATACACCCGTCCCGGGCCTGACCCCGGACCTCCCTGCAATGGAAGCGCCCTGCCGCGCGAGGCCCGGGTCGGGCCCTCGGGGCGGGAGCCACGGTGGACCGTCGGCCTCCGCCCTCAGACGTTCAGCAGCAGGTGCTCCCGCTCCCACGGCGAGATCACCTGCAGGAACTCGTTGTACTCCGCCCGTTTCACGATCGAGTAGACGCGCGCGAATTCCGGGCCCAGCACCGTGTGCATGTCCGCGTTCGCGTCGAAAAGGTCGAGCGCGGCGTACAGGCCCTGCGGGATCTCGTCCTCGGCCTCGTAGGCGTCGCCGCGGTAGCGCTTGTCGGGCCAGATCTCGCGCTTCATCCCCAGATAGCCGCAGGCGAGGGAGGCGGCGATGCACAGGTACGGGTTGCAGTCCATGCCGGCGAGGCGGTTCTCCACCCGCCGCGCGGCGGGCGGCGCGACGGGGACGCGCAGCCCCGTCGTGCGGTTGTCGCGGCCCCATTCGAGGTTGATCGGCGCGGCGTGGTCGCGGACGTAGCGGCGGTAGGAGTTCACGTAAGGCGCGATCACCGCGATCACGCTCGGCAGGTATTCCTGCAGGCCGCCGATGAAGTGGAAGAAATCGTCCGTCTCGCCGCCCTGCGGGCCGGTGAAGATGTTGTGCCCGCGCTTGTCCGTCACCGAATGGTGCACGTGCATCGCGCTGCCCGGCTCGCCCTCGATCGGCTTGGCCATGAAGGTGGCGAAGCAGTCGTGCTTCAGCGCCGCCTCGCGGATCAGCCGCTTGAAGTAGAAGATCTCGTCGGCGAGCTTCACCGGATCGCCGTGCCGCAGGTTGATCTCCAGCTGGCCGGCGCCGCCCTCCTGGGTGATGCCGTCGATCTCGATCCCCTGGATCTCGGCGAATTCGTAGATGTCGTCGATGACCGGGCCGTATTCGTCCACGGCGGTCATCGAGTAGGCCTGACGGGCGGCGGCGGGGCGGCCGGTGCGGCCCATCATCGGCTCGATCGGCTTGGCCGGGTCGACGTTGCGGCCGACGAGGTAGAACTCCATCTCGGGCGCGACCACAGGCGTCCAGCCCTCGGCCTCGTAGAGCGCGACGACGCGCTTGAGCACGTTGCGGGGGGAGCAGCCGATGGGCACGCCCTTCTGGTCGTAGGCGTCGTGGATCACCTGCAGCGTGCCGTCCGCGGCCCAGGGGGCGGCGGAGGCGGTGTCGAGGTCGGGGCGCAGGATCATGTCCGGCTCGGTGAAGCCGCCCTCGCCCGCCGCCTCGCCCCAGTCGCCGGTGATGGTCTGGAAGAAGATCGAGTTCGGCAGGTGGAACTGCTGCTGCTTGTCCCACTTCGCCGCCGGCACCGCTTTGCCGCGGGCGATGCCCGGCAGGTCGGCGATCACGCACTCCACCTCGTCCAGGCGCTTGGTCTCGAGGTAGGCGCGCGCCGCCTCGGGGATCTTGTCCATCCAGCTCATGCCGCGACGCCTTCGCGGAAGAACCGGCCGATCATCGCGGCGAGGCGGTCATTGTCGACCGGCTCGTCCAGAAGCGCGCGGGCGCGGTCGAGGCGGTCCGGCTCCACCGCGGCGCCCCGGGTCTCGATCAGCGCGGCGAGCTGGTCACGGTCGAACTCGGGGTGCGCCTGCACGGTGAAGATCGTGTCGCCGTAGGCCAGCGCCGCGTTCTCGCAGAAGGTCGAGGTGGCGAGGCGCGTGGCGCCGTCGGGCAGGCGCGTCACCTGGTCCTGGTGCCAGGCGTTCAGCGCCAGCGGGCTGCCCTGCCAGTTGTAGTCCGACCGGCCGACGGCCCAGCCGCCCGCGTACTTCTCGACCATGCCGCCGAGGGCCTGGGCGATGATCTGGTGGCCGAAGCAGACTCCCACCAGCGGGCGGCCGTTCTCGCGGATTGCGCGGATCAGGTCCTCGAGCGGGGCGATGAACGGCAGGTCCTCGTAGGCGCCGTGGCGGCTGCCGGTGATCAGCCAGCCGTCGGCGTCGCCGGGGCCGTCCGGGAACTCCATGTCCACCACGTTCCAGGTCCGGAAGGTGAAGTCGTGGCCGGCCAGAAGGTCCTGGAAGAGCCGGGAATAGCCCGCGTCGCCGGGGACCAGGCCCGCGGGCGCATGGCCGGCTTGGAGTATGCCGATAAGCATGAAAGCACCGTTCGTTGAGTGGCGCGGAGGGTAGAGAGCGGCCGGAGGCGAGGCAAGGGGGGCCGCGGGCCCCTGCGGCCCGGACGAGTGCGGGCCGCAGAGCCGGCACCGCGGTTCCGGGAGGGACGCGTCTGAGGGAGGCCTGCGGTGCAGGACCTCATTCGGCGGTGTAGCGGTCCGTCAGGCGCCAGCCGATCTCGCTGGCGAAGAGCCGGAGGATGGCCCCGTTCACCGGCTCGGCCAGGCCGGATCCCTCGGGCAGGGCGATCGAGATCATCTGCGGGTCGAGACTGGTGGTTCGGACCGACAGCGTGAGGCCCCCCGTCTCGTCGAGAGCGTGGCGGACCAGTGGCGCGGTTCCGGCCGCGACGTCCGCCCGGCCCGCCTCGGCGGCCTCCAGCGCCTCGGCGAGCGTGGCGTGGGCGCGGGTCTCGATGCCTTCGTTCTGCAGGAAGGTGGCGGTGGAGGAGCCGTCGACCACGGCGACGGTGCGGTCCCGCAGGTCCTCGGGCACATCCGCCTCGCGCTGCAGGCCGGCCATCGTGACGACGGCGGCGGTGAGCGCGGCGCTGACGGCGAGGCCGGTCAGCATCCACAGCATCGCGACCGCCCGGCCGAGGAGCGTGATCGGGGCCTTGTCGCCGTAGCCGATGGTCGTCAGCGTCACGCCGGCCCACCAGAACCCGTCGCCGAGGCCGCGGAGCGGGCCCTTGGCGAACTGCTCGTCGTTGCGGCGGCGCTCCAGCGCCCAGATCACCGCGCCGACGATCAGCAGCAGGATCGACAGGCCGAGGACGAGGCGCAGGAACTGCCAGGACAGGAACCCTTCCAGCACCGAAAGGAGGCGGTCCTGGCGCGGCGTGGCGAGGCCGAGGGTCGCGGTGTAGAGCGGCAGGGAGAGGTCGAACGCCGCCTCGCGGGCGGGGGTCGCCTGCACGGGAAGGGCGAGATCGACGCCACCGTCCGCGAGGGCGGCGTCGAGGGCGGCCGGGTCCAGCGGGACCAGTTCGTAGGGCCAGCCCTCGCCCTCGGCGATGACGCGCCACATGTCGACCGCCATGCCCATCCACGCCCCGTCCCGGCTCGCCATCGCGAACGGCGGCGCCTCGATCACGCCGACGCGGAGCGGATCGTCCTGCGCCCGCAGGGCGGGGGCGACGAGGCAGAGAAGGAGGGCGAGAAGGGTCGGGCGGGGCATCGGGACGTCCTTGGAACTTCGCGGGCCAACGCGAGCGCGCGGGATCGGGTTCATCCGGCGGGCGTCGCCGGGGGAACGGAGGACGGCGGCACGGGGGGCGGCCGGCCGTCGCCAGGGCGGTTGGGGGGCTGGCCCGGGGCCGTAGGGTGGGTGAAACCCACCGATCTCAACGCGGTGGGTTGCACCCACCCTACAGCGACGCGAGGGCGGCACCTGTGCGCCGACTGACGCTCCTCCGGTGATGGTCCGTGCTTATGGCCCGCCCCCGCACGACCTCTTTCGTCGCGCCGGCGGCGAGGCAGCGTCTTGCCGGGGGGGGGGGCGGCCAGACGCAGCCCGGGCCGCTTCGCGGCTGATTCCGGGCGGGGGGAGGATCGGGTAGGGCGGTGGCTAGCAGCGGACGGACGCCTCCGGCGGTGATGGTCCGCAACTCATGGCGCCCTACCGCTGCTTCCGGGGCGCTTGCGGCTCGACGGGTCGGCGATCCGACGTTAACCTTTCGTTAACCTTCCTTAACGGACCTGCCGCACCGTGCTCGAGGCCGACTTCATCCCGATCCTCTGCGCGCTGTTCCTGAACGGAACGGCGGAGGTCAGCCACGGCTACTCGGTCGGCTACGACCTGCACCGGGTGCGGGTCGACTGCGAGACCGAGACGCAGGTGATCGAGATCGGGCTCGACCGGCGCTCGTCGCTGGACAGCCTGCAGCAGGCGCTGTTCTTCGCCGCGCTCACCGGCAAGGCGCCGGCGGTGGTGCTGATCGACACCGACGGCCGCGAGGGGCCGTACGAGCTGCAGATAAGGACCGCGGCCGAAGCGGCGGGCGTGTCCTACTCGGTCTTCTCCGCGGACTACCTGCTGCGCTGGCAGATGACGTCCTGGTTGCGTGAGCGGCGGGTGACGCTGCCGGGCTCCTGAGCCCGGTCACACCGTATCGAGATACAGCTCGATCTGCTGGGCGGGCGTCAGTTCGGCGATGTAGTGCAGTTCCTGCCGCTTGGTCATGACGAGGTTGTCGATCAGCTGCTGCGGGAAGATGCGGCGGGCGAGGTCCGACGCCTCGAACGCATCGATCGCGTCGGCCCAGGTGGCGGGGATCTGCGGCAGGTCCTGCTCGTAGGCGTTGCCCTCGATGGGCGGCGGCGGCGTCCAGCCCTCCTCGATCCCGACGAGGGCGGAGCCGAGGACGGCGGCGAGGAACAGGTAGGGGTTCACGTCGCCGCCCGCGACACGGTGTTCCACCCGCCGCGCGGCGGGCGAGCCCCCGGGGACGCGCACCGACGCGGTGCGGTTGTCGTGGGCCCAGCAGATGCCGGTGGGGGCGTGGCTCTCGGGGACGAGGCGCTGGTAGCTGTTGGCGTGGGGCGCGAAGATCAGCGACAGTTCGGGGATGCCCTTCAGCGCCCCGGCGATCGCGCTCTTCAGCGCAGGCGTGCCGGCGTGGGTGCCGTCGGCGAAGATGTTGCGGCCCTCGGCGTCCAGCACCGAGAAGTGGCAGTGCAGGCCGTTGCCGGCCCAGTCCTCGTAGGGCTTGGCCATGAAGCTGGCCGCCATGCCGTGCTTGCGGGCGAGGCCGCGGACCAGCATCTTGAACAGCCACGCATCGTCCGCCGCCTTCAGCGCGTCGGGGACGTGGACGAGGTTCACCTCGAACTGCCCCAGCCCGACCTCCGAGATCGCGGCCTCGGCCGGGATGTCCATCTCCTCGCAGCCGTCGTAGAGGTCGTTGAAGAAGATGTCGAAGGCGTCGAGCGCGCGCAGCGACAGGATGTCGGCGCCCATCCGGCGCTTGCCCGAGCGCGGCGAGACCGGCTGGCGGATCTCCTTGCCGCTGTCGTCGACGAGGTAGAACTCCATCTCGGTCGCCACCACCGGCGTCAGGCCGAGGGCCTTGTAGCGGTCGACCACGGCGCGCAGCGCGTGGCGGGGGTCGCCATCGAACGGCCGGCCGTCCTCGGTGGACATCCAGACCGGCAGCAGGGCCGAGGGGGTCGGCAGCCACGGCATCGGCACGTAGCCCCGCTCGGTCGGCCAGAGGACGCCGTCGGGGTCGCCGATCTCGAACACGAGCGGCGAGTCCTCCACGTCCTCGCCCCAGATGTCGAGGTTGAGGACGGAGAGGGGGAAGCGGGTGCCCTCCTCCTCCAGCTTCTTCGCGAATTTCACCGGGATACGCTTGCCGCGCGCCTGGCCGTTCAGATCGGCGGCGCCGCAGCGGACGTTGCGCACGTCCGGGTGATCCTCGAGCCAGCCCATCAGCGCGCCAGCTGCGGCATCATCCGCGGCCGGCGGGCGCGCCGCTCGGCCGGGAGATGGCGGTTGAGGCGGCGGTTCACGGCGCCGAAGACCGCGATGATGCACAAGGTGGCGAGGATGAAGTAGCCGGCGAGGATCGGGTAGGGGACGAACGGGTTGAACGTCTTGTCCGCGAAGTAGGACGCGTAATAGAGGGCGTCTCCCCGCTGCTGCGCCGCCGGGAAGCCGGAGAAGAAGACGAGCGTGGTGGCGTGGAACAGGAAGATCGCCTCGTTCGTGTAGGCCGGCCAGGCCAGGCGCAGCATGGTGGGCCAGGTGATGCGCCGGAACTTCGCCCAGCCGGCGAAGCCGTAGGCGTCGGCCGCCTCGGTGTCGCCTTTCGGGATCGAGCGCAAGGCCCCGTAGAAGATCTCGGCCGAGTAGGCGGCGGTGTTCAGGAACAGGACCAGCGCGGCGCCGAGCCAGGCGGAGGTGAAGGCGCCCCAGGCGGGGTAGGCCGACTTCAGCGACAGGAACAGGAAGTAGGCGAAGAAGAACTGGATGAAGAGCGGCGAGCCGCGGAAGACGAAGACGAACCACTCGGCCGGCTTGCGCAGGAGCGGGTTGCGGGACGCCTTGCCGAGGGCGACGGCGGTGGCCAGCGCGAAGCCGGTCAGCAGCGCGACGGTGCCGAAATAGATGTTCCAGATCATGCCCGAGCCGATCAGCGTGACCTGCTCGCAGAGGGTGAAGTCGCTGCGCGGCAGGAGGCGCTCGCCGATGCCGATGGAGCGCAGGGCGTAGTCGGCGATGGTGGCGGCGCAGGTCACGATGCGCGGCCTTCGGGTGGGGCGGGCAGAAACTGCGCAGTTTCTGGCGCCAGTTTCTGCGCAGAAACTGGCGTACGATCTCCGCGTGGAGATCGTGCACGGAAATCGCGTGATTTCCGGGGGGCGCTCATTGCGTGACCTCCTTGCGCAGCAGCTCGCCCCCCGTCGTCGCCTGGCCGTGGCTGAGGCGACGCATCAGCCGCTCCAGCCCGATCTCGGACACCTTGGTCACGCCGAGGTAGAAGACGAGGAGCGCGAGGAAGTACCACATCCGCCAGTCGCCGTGCGGGTAGTCGGTGAATTGCGGCGTCTTGGTCCCGCCCAGCTCGCGCGCCCAGTAGACGATGTCCTCGACGCCGAGGAGGAACAGCAGCGGCGTCGCCTTCACCAGCACCATCCAGAGGTTGGACAGGCCCGGCAGCGCATAGACCCACATCTGCGGCACCAGGATGCGGCGGAAGGTCTGGCGGCGGGTCATGCCGTAGGCCTCGGCCGTCTCGATCTGCGCGTGCGGCACCGCCCGCATCGCGCCGTAGAGGACGTTCGCGGCGAACGCCCCGAACACGATGGAGAAGGTGAGGACGGCGACGAGGAAGCCGTAGGTCTCGTGCACCCATTCGGGCGCGGTGGACAGCGGCAGCTTGGCCGCGGGGCAGACGAGGAAATCGTTGCCCTGCCGCACCGGGTCCGTCCAATCGGGGCACTTGATGCGGTGGCGGACGTACTCGAACGCCTGGTCGAGGGCGATCACGAAGAACAGGAAGAAGGCGATGTCCGGCACGCCGCGGACGACCGCGATGTAGCCGCGGCCGATCCACGCCACCGGCGGGATGTGGCTGCGCGCCATGACCGCGCCGCCGAAGCCGAAGGCCAGCGCCACCGGCGCGGTGATCGCGAGCAGCAGAAGGACCGTGCCCACCGACCAGTAGATCGCCATGTGCTTGCCCGTGGTCAGGTAGCAGGCGAGCCAGGTCAGGCCCTCGAGGCTAGCGGGATCGGCGCAGGCGGCGAACATGCGGAACTGGCGCGGGGCCGGCCGACCGGCCCCGCGCCCCTTGTCTTCAGTAGGTCGCGACCTGGTCGCCGAACCACTTGACCAGCAGCTCGTTCAGCGTGCCGTCCTCCTTCATCGAGCTGATGGCCGCGTCCATCGCCTCGCGCAGGTCGGTGTCGCTCTCGCGCAGGCCCATGCCGACGCCGCCGCCGAGCGGCACGCGGTCGCCCACGAACATCAGCTCGCCGCCCGACGCCTCGACGATCGGCAGGAGGTAGTCGTAGTCGGCGAAGACCGCGTCGGCCTCGCCCGAGCGGACCGCGGCGACGGTCTCGTCCGGCGTCGCGTACTCGAGCAGCGAGGCGCCGCTCTCGGCGACGTGGCCGGCCTGGATGGTGGCGGTCTGCGCCGAGACGACGCCCGAGGTCACGTCCACGTCCTCGGAGGCGGCGACATAGGCGCTCTCGGTCGGCGGGTAATAGTCCTGGGTGAAGTCGATGACCTCGTCCCGCTCGTCCGTGATGCTCATCCCGGCGATGATCGTGTCGTAGTTGCCCGAGACGAGGTTCGGGATGATCGAATCCCAGTCGTTGGTGACCCACTCGCAGGTCAGCTCGGCCCGCGCGCACAGCTCGTCGCCCAGCTCGCGCTCGAAGCCCGCGACCTCGCCGTCGTCGTCGATGTAGTTGTACGGAGGATAGGCGCCCTCGGTGCCCATGCGCACCACGTCCTGGGCGAGCGCGCCGCCGGCGATCAGCGCGGCGGTGGCCGTGGAAAGGATCAGTTTCATCGTGTCTCTCCCGTTGGGGGCCGCCGGTTCGGTCCGGCGGCTTTTCTCTCTGCCGCACAGGGTTATGCGAAACGGCCGCCTGCGCAAGCCTGCCGCTGCGCCGCGCGTTTCGCGGCGGTGCGGTCGATCGGACCTTCGGCGGACCTGCCGGCCGCGCTGGCGCCGGGCGCGCGGTCCGGGACCCTCATGCCGCCTCTCCCGCCGAGAGGAACTGCCGCAGGCGAGCGGTCTGCGGGTTGCCGAAGACCTGGCCGGGCGGGCCCTGCTCCTCGATCCTGCCCTGGTGGAGGAAGACGACGTGGTCCGAGCAGTCGTTCGCCATCTTCATGTCGTGGGTCACGAGGACCATGGTGCGCCCCTCGTCGGCGAGCGACTTGATGACGCGCACCACCTCCTGCTCCAGCTCGGGGTCGAGGGCGGAGGTTGGCTCGTCGAACAGCAGCGCCTTCGGCTCCATGCAGAGCGCCCGCGCGATCGCGGCCCGCTGCTGCTGGCCACCCGACAGCTGCGCGGGCCAGGCGTCGGCCTTGTCGCCAATGCCGACGCGGTCGAGGTAATGGCGCGCCCGCTCCTCCACCTCCTTCGGATCGCGGCCGAGGACGGTGACGGGGGCCTCCATCACGTTGCGCAGGACCGTCATGTGGGACCACAGGTTGAACTGCTGGAACACCATCGACAGGTTCGTGCGGATCCGCGTGACCTGCGCCCGGTCGGCCGGGTGGCGGCCGAGGCCGCTGCCGCGCCACGCGACCGGTTCGCCGCAGAAGATCACCTCGCCCTGCTGGCTGTCCTCCAGCAGGTTCGCGCAGCGCAGCAGCGTCGACTTGCCCGACCCGGACGAGCCGATGAGGCTGACGACGTGGCCCGCCGGTGCGGCGATGTCGACGCCCTTCAGCACCTCCAGCGTGCCGTAGGACTTGTGCAGGTCGCGGATCTCGATGACCGGCGTGTTCACGTGACTGATGGTCCCCTGTTCCCGCCGGCGAGTAGGGCGCAATTCGGCGGTCCATGCAATGGCGCGGGGCGGGTGCCGTGCCGTCTCAGGCGGCGATTGCCTGCGGATCGGGCGGAACGGCCAGGTCGTAGGCGGTGTCGGGCAGGCGAACGATGCCGCGCAGGCCGAGCGTGGCGGCGTGCTCGGACGGCAGCCCCGCGATGGCGGCGGCGAGGGCGGCGCGGATGGCGTCGGCATGCTCCGGGCGGGCGGTGACGAAGCTCTGCCCCGGGCTGGCGCCGGTGCGGCCGATCACGCGGAGGCGGGCCGCCGCCGGCTCCCACCTCTGCAGCGCGCGCCAGGTGATGGCGTCGATGGCGGCGAGGCCGGCGCGCCCGTCCGCGACGGCGCGGGCGCTCGCGGTATGGGCGCCGGTGGCGAGCGCCGGGGTCAGGAACAGGCCGTTTGCGTCGGCCCAGTGCCAGGGCGCGCCCCAGCCGGACCAGGACAGGGCGTCGTTGTAGGCGAATGGTTCGTGCACGGCGTCCTCGGGGCGGCGCGCCGGATGGTCGTCGCGCACCACGAAGAGCGAGCGGTAGAGGCCGGGCGCGGTGCCGTCCAGGCCGTAGTCGCCGCAGCCGAGGACGGTCAGGCGGCGACGGTGCAGGACGCGGAGCGGCAGGTTGCAGATCTGGCCGAGCAGCAGGTCGTCGCGGGCCCAGCCCGCCATGTGGTCCGTCTCGCGGTCCAGCGACGCCGGCGCGTCGATCCCGTCGGACCGCAGGCGGTCGCGAATGCCGGTCCACAGGGCGTCGTGCGCGGCCGCCGTCTCCGGCCGGTCGTACATCGGCAGGGCGGCGAACATCTCAGCCGAGGCGGGCCTGCACCCGCTGGCGGGCCAGCGCGCTGTCCTGATCCTCGACCCCGAGGAGCGGGGCGACGAGGCGCAGCAGGGCGTCCTCCTCGGTGTCGCGCTCGCCGTCGGCGAGCACCACCTCCCACAGCGCCTCGATCACCGTCGCGCGTTCCTCGTAGGGGATCGCGTCCTTGATCGCGCGGGTGAAGCGGACGGTGTCGGGAGCCTCGGCCTCCAGGGACTCGGCCTCCTCGCGCAGGCGGGCGGCGGCGTCCGGCGTCAGCGCGTCGCGGCGGGCGAGGATGCGGTCGATCCGCGCCCGCTCGTCCGGGTCGTAGCTGCCGTCGGAGCGGGCGATGCGGACGAGGAGCGCGGCGAGCGCGAGGCGGGCGTCGGGATCGGGCAGCCTGTCGGGCTCGGGGGCGGTCAGGCGCTTGAGGAAATCGGCGAACATGGGGGGCGATATAGCGGCGGGGCGGCGGTGCGGAAAGGGCGGGGGTGCTCACGAGGGCGGGGGAGGGCGTGCCGCGAGCCGCCGGGACCGAAGTCCGGGACGGACTTCGGCGCGAAAGCCGGTGCGGCTTCCGGACCGATCTCCGGATCGGAGGTCGTCACCCGCCGTCTCGAAGCCCGACGCCCTCGCGGGCGCGGCGGCACAAGGAGGGGTGCCGGCGCGACGGAGGGCATCGGCTGGCCGCGGGCAGACGCTCCTCCGGTGGAGTTTGTCGCCGCATGGCGCCGTCACGGGCTCCTCCCGAACGTCGCGCAGGCGGCACCGAAGCGTCCGGCCGTGGGGGCGGCCAGCCGCTGCCCGGGCTGCTGGCGCGGCTGATCCCGGGCGGGACCTGTCGCGCCGGGCTCTCGATGAATCGCACCGCACTGCAACCGCGGGGCCCCGGCGCAGGGCCGGGGCGGGTATTCCTGGACCGGAGGGAGGGCCTGACCGGGCGGCGGCAGGTCGCGGCCGGGCCGCTGGCGTGGCTGAGGCCGGCGGGTGGTCCCCGCGTGGCTCAGGCGAGGGTTGCGAAGCGGGCGGCGAGGCGCTCCGCCTCGCCCACGAGGCCCCAGGGCGGGTTCACCACGAACAGGCCGGAGCCGCGCATGCGGTGGCCGGGGCGGACCGGCGGGAAGGTCACCTCGGAGCGGAGGGCGGCCGGGTGGTCGGCGGCCAGCCGCTCCACCATCGGGGCGTGCGGCGCCTGCTCCAGCAGCGGATACCACAGGACGAGGATGCCGACGGGCCAGCGCTTCGCGAGGCGGCGGAACAGGTCGGGCATCGTCTCGTAGTCCGTCTTGATCTCCCACGAGGGGTCGCACAGCAGCAGCCCCCGCGCCGGGTCGGGCGGGCAGACGGCGCGGGCCATCTCCACGCCGTCGCGCTGCTCGACCACGGCGCGGCGGCCGAGGGCGGCGGCGAGGGCGGCGTGTTCCTGCGGGTGCAGCTCGGCCAGCCGCATCCGGTCGTCCGGGCGCAGCAGGTGGGCGGCGATCGCGGGCGAGCCGGGGTAGGCGTCGGGGCCGTGCGCGGCGCGGATGGCGGTCAGGGTGCGCGCGTAGGGGTGGTCCGCGTCGAACCGGTCGGCGGCGCGCACGATCCCGCCTGCCGCCTCGCCGGTCTTCGCGGCCTCCGGCGCGGAGAGGTCGTAGAGAGCGCGGCCGGCGTGGGTCTCGATGTAGGTGAGGGGTTTCGGCTTCCGCGCCATGTAGTCCAGCATCCACGCCAGCAACGCGTGCTTGTGCACGTCGGCGAGGTTTCCGGCATGGTAGGCGTGCTGGTAGCTGAGCATCGCCTGCCTTTAGGCGCGCGCGGCCCGGCCGGCAAGCTTGCCGCGGCGCGCCGGACCGCTAGGCTTGGGTTCATCCCCGTTCCGTGTCCGAGAGCCCCCATGATCCGTTCCGCCCTCCTCGCCGCCCTCGCCCTCGCGCCCGCCGCCGCCGCGGCGCAGGAGAGCGGCAACCGCCTGGTCTTCCGCCTCGGCGGCGGCGTCGCCTCGACGCCCGGCTATTTCGGCTCGGGCGAGTCCGAGCTGGGGCCGGACTTCGCCTTCTCCTTCGCCTACGGCCGGATCGGCGGGTTCGAGTTCGGCGATCCCGACCCCTATGCCCCGGCCAGCGGCCTCGGCTTCGGCGCGTCGTTCCGGCTGGTGCCGGAGCGGACGGCGGAGGACTACCCCGAACTCGCCGGCCTGCCCGACCTCGACCAGTCCGTCGAGCTGGGCGGGCAGATCAGCTATGCCGGTCCGGGCTACGAGGCCTTCGCGGCGGTGCGCTACGGCGTGACCGGGCACGAGAGCGTCGTCGCCGAGGCGGGAATCGACGCCGTGGTCCGGGTGCAGCCGGATCTCGTGCTGACGCTGGGGCCGCGGGTCCTGTACGGCTCGGACGACTACGCCGCCTACTACTTCGACGACCCGCGGGTCGGCTACGAGGCGGAGGGCGGGCTGATCTCGGCCGGGCTCGAGGCGGGCTTCGACTGGCGTTTCGCCCCCGCGTGGAGCCTTTACGGCGACGCCCGCTACGACCGGCTGCAGGACAGCGCGGCGGACAGCCCGCTCACGCTGGACGACGAGCAGGTCAGCGTCTCGCTGGGGGTGACGCGGGTCTTCGACCTGCGGTTCTGACGGGCGGGAGCGGGGCCTCACGGGCACTTGAAGCCCGGACCCCGAAAGGCCGGAACGGCGCCTTGCGGCCATCGTTGGTGTGACGGACGGCGGGCCTCCTGCCCGCCGAGACACACCGAAGGAGGACGCACATGCTCCGCCTCGACAAGAACACCACCCTCGCCCTCGGCACCGCGCTGGCCCTCGTCGCCGGCCCGACGCTCGCCCAGACCGCGAGCGACTGGGACCTCGACGGTGACGGCACGCTGACCCGCGACGAGTTCACGCAGAGCGTCGGCGACGCCGGCGTCTTCGCCAACTGGGATGCCAACGACGACGGCATGATAGACCAGGACGAACTCGCGGGGGGCGCGTATGACCGCTACGACGCCGACATGAACGCCGAGCTCGCCGGTTCGGAGTTCGAGAGCGCGCAGACCGATTTCGGCCCCGAGGGTCGTTGGTCCGCGGGCGCGGACTGGACGTCGGACTACGCGGGCTGGGACGTCGATGCGGACGGCCTGCTGACCCGTGACGAATTCCGGACCGGGTTCGCCGACACGCCGGTCCTGAACGATTGGGACATCGATAGCGACGGAATGCTGAACGAGGAGGAATTCTCGGGCGGCGTCTACGGTGGCTACGATCCCACCGGCGCCGGCTACATCCAGGAACCCGGCCTGGCCGGTGTCGAGACCGACATGGGCGATGAGGGCTTCTGGAGCTCCTGACCCCGGACGTCTTTCCCGAGAGGAGGGGCCGGCCGAAAGGCTGGCCCTTCTTTCGTTCGGTAAGCGCGAGGGAAATTCGACGAACTTCCCTCTGGCGCGGATGAAATTTCGTCGAAATTTCTTCGCGGGCCGGCGTCAGACCAGCCGCGACGTCTCCACCGCCGCCCGCACGAAGTCGGCGAACAGCGGATGCGGCGCGAAGGGCTTGGACTTCAGCTCGGGGTGGAACTGCACGCCGATGAACCAGGGGTGGTCGGCCCATTCCACGATCTCGGGCAGGCGGCCGTCCGGCGACATGCCGGAGAAGCACAGGCCCGCGCCCTCCAGCTTTTCCCGGTATTTCACGTCCACCTCGTAACGGTGGCGGTGCCGCTCCTCGATCTGGCCCGCGCCGTAGACCTCGGCCACGCGGGAGCCGGCCTTGAGGTTGGCGGTGTAGGCGCCGAGGCGCATGGTGCCGCCCTTGTCGTCCTCGACCTTGCGGGCGACGACGTGGTTGCCCTGGATCCACTCCTTGAGGTGGTAGACCACGGGCTCGAACCGGCGGACGCCCGCCTCGTGGTCGAACTCCTCGGACCCGGCGGTGACGAGGCCCGCCTTGTTCCGCGCCGCCTCGATCACCGCCATCTGCATGCCGAGGCAGATGCCGAGGTAGGGCACGCCATGCTCGCGCGCGAACTGGGCGGCCTTGATCTTGCCTTCGGTCCCGCGCTCTCCGAAGCCGCCGGGGACGAGGATCGCGTGGTAGCGCTCCAGCCAGGGCGCCGGGTCCTCGCGCTCGAAGATCTCGGCGTCGAGCCAGTCGGCGCGCACCTTCACCCGGTTCGCCATGCCCCCGTGGGTCAGCGCCTCGGCGATGGATTTGTAGGCGTCTTCCAGCTGCGTGTACTTGCCGACGATGGCGACGCGGACTTCGCCCTCGGCGTTCTCCAGCCGGTCCATGACGTCGGTCCAGCGGTCGAGGTTCGGCCGCGGGGCGGGGCTGATGCCGAAGGCGTCCAGCACCGCCTGGTCGAGGCCCTCGCGATGGTAGGCGAGCGGCGCCTCGTAGATCGTCTTCAGGTCGTAGGCGGCGACGACGTGTTCCTTGCGGACGTTGCAGAAGAGGGCGATCTTCTCGCGCTCCCGCTCGGGGATCGGATGCTCGGACCGGCAGACGAGGACGTCGGGGGCGAGGCCGATGGACTGCAGCTCCTTCACCGAGTGCTGGGTCGGCTTGGTCTTCAGCTCGCCCGACGCGGCGAGGTAAGGCAGGAGGGTCAGGTGCATCAGGATGCACTCGCCCTTGGGCTTCTCGTGGGCGAACTGGCGGATCGCCTCGAAGAACGGCAGCCCCTCGATGTCGCCGACCGTGCCGCCGATCTCGCAGAGCATGAAGTCGACCTCGTCCTCGCCGATGCGGAGGAAGTCCTTGATCTCGTTGGTGACGTGCGGGATCACCTGGATGGTCTTGCCGAGGTAGTCGCCGCGGCGCTCCTTCTCGAGCACCGTGGAATAGATGCGGCCCGACGAGACGCTGTCGGTCGCGCGGGCGCTGACGCCGGTGAAGCGCTCGTAATGGCCGAGGTCGAGGTCGGTCTCGGCGCCGTCGTCGGTGACGAAGACCTCGCCATGCTCGAACGGGCTCATCGTGCCGGGATCGACGTTGAGGTAGGGGTCGAGCTTGCGCAGCCGCACCGTGAAGCCGCGGGCCTGCAGGAGCGCGCCGAGCGCCGCCGAGGCGAGGCCCTTGCCGAGCGAGGAGACCACGCCGCCGGTGATGAAGACGTAACGCGCCATATGTCCGATTTCCCCGCAAGTCCGCCAGATCAGCGCGGAGGCCAGATGCGAATCTCGCCGCCCCACGGGACTCCAGCAATAATAGATGAAGCGGGGCGCCGCAACCGCCTCCGCAAGATGTAGAGGGGCAGCGCCCCGTTTCCGTCAGTCGGCGTCGGGCACGAGCGGCGCGTCGCCGCCGCCGGCCGTCGGCGGCAGCAGGCCGTCGCCGGTGCCGAGGTCGGCCGGCGCTTCCGTCGCGGGCGCGGGCGCGTCCTGCAGCCGGTCGATCACCGAGGCGCCGGCGTCGTTGCGGGCGGCGATGATGGTGAGCGCGATGGAGGTGCAGATGAAGGCGATGGCGAGGATCCACGTGGCCTTGCCGAGGGCCGTCGCCGCCGAACGGCCGGTCATCGCCCCGCCACCGCCGCCGCCGATCCCGAGGCCGCCGCCTTCGGACCGCTGCATCAGGACGATGACGATCAGCGACAGCGCGAGGATCAGATGGACGATGAGGATGACGTTTTCCATTGACGCTCGCTGTGTTCGCCGGTGCCGGACCGCGGCGTATCTAGAGGGTCGGGGGCGGGCCCGCAACCCCGCTCCGCCCGCCTGGGCCGAGCGGCGGCGCGGCGGCGCCGCGGCCGCGGACCAGCAGGCCGGCGCAGATCAGGAGGAGGCCGAAGATCAGCGGGCCGGGCGCCGCGATCAGCGCCGTGCCGAGCGCGCCGAGCGCCGGCGGCGGCGCCCCCGCCTCCGCCGCACTCTCGCGGAGGGCCATCAGGTCGCGGACCGCCTGCGCGACCTGCCACGCCGGCCAGGCCACGCCGACGGCGATCAGGCCGCGGCCGGCCCACAGGCGGACCGGCCCGGGCGGACGCGACCCCTCCCGCCGCCGGCGCGCGGCGAGACCGGCGGCCACCGCGCCGAGGCCGAGGACGAGACCGATGAGGATCGGCAGGATCGAGGCGACGCCTCACATCACCGCCTGCTGCGGTTCCAGCCCCCGGCCGGACTGCCACAGGAGGCCCGCCTTCTGCGCCGCGCCCATCCCGCCGGCGAGGCAGATCACCGCCAGGATGCCGAGGATCCAGGCGAGGGTCCGCATCTCAGGGCGCCGGAGCGCGGAAATGCAGGCCGCGCGCCGCCAGCGCCTCGCGCAGCTGGCCGATTCCCTTGGGCCCCATCCCGTGCAGCCCGCGCACCGCGTCCTCGGTCATCCGGGCCACGTCCTCCAGCGTGCTGGCGCCGGCGCCCTCCAGCGCCCGGCGCGCCGGCCGGGACAGGCCGGGCGGCAGGCCGGCGGAGGGGCGGGTGTCATCCATCGTTGTCGTCGACCTCGAGCTGACCGGACAGGCGGCGCCACAGGATCGACCAGTACATGCCGATGGCGAGGACCAGCGACATCCCGAACAGCCCGATCCAGGTGTTCACCGACGGATTCTGCAGGCTGATGAGGCCGCGGTCCACCAGCACCCAGACGAGGGCCGCGACGAGCGCGACCACCAGCGCCATGCCCAGCGCCCCGATGGAGCGCAGGGTCGCCGTCAGGTAGACGATGTAGGCCACGACGAGGACGAGCGCGAACAGCACGGTCAGCGGCGTCTCGGTCGCGTAGTTCCGCGTCGCCCAGGAGATGAAGTTCAGCTCCGTCGGGTTGTACGTCGCCGCCAGAAGCGCGAACGCGAAGAGCCAGCGCCAGACGAACCCCATTGTCTTCTCCGTCCTGTTCCCGGCGCCGACGTTATTCAGACGGACGGCCGGGGCCAAGCGTCCGGGCGTCCTGCGGCCGCGCGGGACGTCCGGGCGCGGCGGCATGGCCACGGCCAAGTCGCTGTTCCGTCCGCCCGCGTCCTCGCCTATACGGGCGCCGGTCCGGCGGACGAGGGGAGTATCAATGGCCAACGTGGTCGTCGTGGGCACCCAGTGGGGTGACGAGGGCAAGGGCAAGATCGTCGACTGGCTGAGCGAGCGGGCGGACGTCGTCGCGCGCTTCCAGGGCGGGCACAATGCCGGCCACACGCTCGTCGTGGGCGACGAGGTCTACAAGCTGCACGCGCTGCCGTCGGGCGTAGTCCGGGGCGGCAAGCTGTCGGTCATCGGCAACGGCGTGGTCCTCGATCCCTGGCACCTGATCGGCGAGATCGAGGGCATCCGCGGGCAAGGGATCGAGATCACCCCCGAGACGCTGATGATCGCCGAGAACGTGCCGCTGATCCTGCCGTTCCACGGCGAACTGGACCGCGCGCGCGAGAGCCAGAACTCCGTCGCCAAGATCGGCACGACGGGCCGCGGTATCGGCCCGGCCTACGAGGACAAGGTCGGGCGCCGGGCGATCCGGGTCGCCGACCTCGCCGACGACGCCACGCTGGAGCTGCGGGTGGACCGCGCCCTCGTGCACCACAACGCGCTGCGCGCCGGGCTGGGGCTGGAGGCGGTGGACCGTGCCGACCTGCTGGCGCGGCTGCGCGAGATCGCGCCGGCGATCCTGGAATATGCCGCCCCGGTCTGGAAGGTGCTGACCGAGGCGCGGCGCGCCGGCAAGCGCATCCTGTTCGAGGGGGCGCAGGGCGCGCTCCTCGACATCGACTTCGGCACCTACCCTTACGTGACCTCGTCCAACGTCATCGCCGGTCAGGCGGCGACGGGGACGGGGATCGGGCCCGGCGCGATCGACTTCGTCCTCGGCATCGTCAAGGCCTACACGACGCGCGTCGGCGAGGGGCCGTTTCCGTCGGAACTGCTGGACGAGGACGGCCAGCGGCTGGGCGAGCGGGGGCACGAGTTCGGCACGACCACCGGGCGCAAGCGCCGCTGCGGCTGGTTCGACGCCTGCCTGGTGCGGCAGACCTGCGCGACGTCCGGCGTCAACGGCATCTCGCTGACCAAGCTGGACGTCCTCGACGGATTCGAGCGGCTGAAGATCTGCACCGGCTACGAATTGGACGGCGAGCGTTACGACTACCTGCCCACCGCCGCCGACCGGCAGGCGCGCTGCACGCCGGTCTACGAGGAAATGGAAGGGTGGAGCGAGAGCACCGTCGGCGCGCGATCCTGGGCGGACCTGCCGGCGCAGGCGATCAAGTACATCCGCCGCATCGAGGAGCTGATCGGCTGCCCGGTGGCCATGGTCTCGACCTCGCCCGAGCGCGAGGACACGATCCTCGTCACCGACCCGTTCGCCGACTGATGGCGCTGTCGCACAAGGCCCGCAAGCGGCTGTCGCTGCTGATCCTGGTGATCGGGCTGCCGGCCTACATCGTGGTCGCGGTGACGATCGTGAACCTGTTCGACCGGCCGCCGATCTGGCTGGAATTCGCGATCTACGTGGCGCTCGGCATCGTCTGGGCGCTGCCGTTCCGGGCGATCTTCCGCGGCGTCGGCCGGCACGATCCAGACGCCTGATCCGGCGGAGCGGCTGGCGCCGCGTTCTTCTTGTCTCGCCTGCGGGCCTTGCGGCCCTCGGCTCGGGCCGCGCGTGGCAGCCCGGGCGCCACGACGGGAGGGGGGGCGGCCGTGGCTGCGTCCGTGGGGAGACCCCTCGGGCGCGGCCCGGGGTGGATGGGCCGGCCAGCGTATTTGGGTGACATGCGAAGGGCAGGGTGCCGCCCGTTCGGCGCCGTCCGGCGTGGGGAGAGGGCGGGACGACGCGGAGGCAGAAACGGGAACGGGCCCCCGCGAGGGAGCCCGTTTCCGCATTTCGTGAGGCTGGCCGCGGTCAGCCGGCGGCGCGCTCTGGGTGGAAGCGGGTCGCCTCGGTCACGGCGAAGCGGCCGTTGCGGACCTTGGCGATCCGGCCCTGGCGCAGGAGCGTGCCGAAGGAGCGCAGCTCGTCCTCGCGGCTGAACTCGCCGGTCGCCATCTCGCGCACCTTGTTCACGAGTTGCGGCCGGGAGAAATCCGGCGCCTTCTCGACGAACGAGGTGTAGGCGGCCGCGGCCTCGAGCAGATCCGGCAGGTCGTGGGCGCCCATCTCGGAGGCGAACTGGGCGAAGCCGGTGTCGGCCTTCGGCGCGGGCGCGGCGGGCGCGCTGTCCGCCACGTCGTCGAGGGTGACGCGGCGCGGGCGGACCGGCTGGACCGGGCGGGCGTCGGCGTTCGGCTCCGGCAGGTCGACCCGCTGGGAGGCGACGAGCTTCAGCGGCGCCGGGCGCGGCCGTTCCGAGCGATGCTCCGCCCCGGCTTCGGGACGGCGCGGTCGGACCACCTGGCGCAGGTCGTCGCGGAAGGCGGCCTCGTCGGTGTGCCGCTTGCCGTCGCCGAGCTGTCGGTCGGCCTCGGCGGCGGCGACGGCGGCCTTGAGGCCGGTCATCGCCTCGCGGCGCGAGCGGGCTTCGGGGGCCGACAGCTCTCCCTCTGCGCGGGACATCAGGCGCGAGATCGAATCCTCGTCGTCCTCGGGCTCGCGCTGCAGCCGCGAGCGGGCGGCGTCGTCCACGGCGGCAGGGGCGTCGGCATCGGCGTCCTCGTCGTCGTGCCGCGGGGCGACCCGGGCCTCGTCGTGCCGGGCGGCTTCGCCCGCGGACGCGAGGCCGTCGTCCTCGTCGTCGCTGTCGAGCCAGGCGCGATCGTCGCGATCCGCGTCTTCCGCCCCGGCGGCGGTCTCGGCGTGAACCGCTTCGGCCTCGTCCCCGGCGGAGAGAGCGTTGGCGGGGAGTTCGCTCTCCCGATCGGGTGCGGGCTCGATCCCGAACGGCTCGTCCGTCCCGGTCCGGTCCTCGGCGAGGGCGGCCGCGAGGGTGCGTTCGATTTCGTCGTCGTCGTCGTCGTCGTCGTCGTCGGCGGCGGCGAGGTCGGTCCCGGCATGGTCGTTCGGGGCGGCGACGGTCGAGGAGTCGACCGTCTCCGTCGCGGCCCTGTCGCGGCCGGCAAGATCGTCGTCGGTGAGGACGGCCTCGTCCCAGAAGCCGGCGGCGTCGTCCTCGTCCGTCCCGGCCTCGAGCGCGGCGAGTTCCGACATCAGCTCGGCCTCGTCCTCGTCCGAGAGGGTGCCGGCGGCGTAGTCCTCGGACGCGAGGCGGTCGGGGTCGAAGGCGGCGTCGTCGAAGGCCTCCTCGGCGTTGCCGTCGTCGTCCTCGTCGTCCTGCGCGGCCTCGGCGAACGCGTTCTCCGCCTCGTCGTCGCCGGTGTCGGGCGTGCGGACGCGGGCGATGGCGGCCTCGAAGTCGCTGCGGCTCATGCGGATGACACGGGCGCGCACGGGCTCGTCGTCGTCGGCGTCGAGGGCGAGAAGGTCGTCGACCTCCTCCTCGGCGGCATCGGCGAGGTCCGCATCCGCGTCGGCATAGGTGGCCGGCGCGGCCTCGTCGTCGTCCTCGCCCGCGGGCTCGGAGGCGGTATCCTCGCCGGCCGCGCCGACGACGGGAAGGTCGCCTTCCTCGGCCTCGCTCGCGTCATAGGTGCCGGCGACGTAGGCGCTGAGATCGACGAGGCCGGCGGTGTCGTCCTCGGGCTCGGTCCCGGCGGGGTCCGCCATGCCGGGTTGGTCCGGCGCGTCGGCCGCGTCGTCCTGAAACGCCGCCTCGTTCTCGAACGCCTCGGCTTCGACGGCCTCGGGGAGCGATTCGCCAGCGTCCTTTCCGGCGTCGGCGTCGCGGTCCTCGGAGGCGGGATCCTCGATGGCCGCGGCGTCCGCGGCGGCGATGTCGTCCTCGGCTGCGGCGGTGTCGGCAGTGTCGTCGGCGACGTCGCGTGCCCGGTCGCCGTCCAGGACGTCGCTGTCGGGGGCGGAGAAGTCGGCCTCGGGGAAGCTGCCCTCGTCGTCCATGCTGGCGAAGCCGACCATGGGCGCGTCCTCGCCGCCGTCCTCGGCGGCGACGGGGGCCGCGGGGGCGGCATTGCGGCCGACGACCGCCCGGATGCGGCGCAGCTTGGCGGCGACGCTGTCGTCGTCGGCCAGGGGCGGCATCGCGGGGGCGGCGGTGGCGGTCGTACCTGGGGCAGACGCGGCAGGGGCGGGAGCGGCAGGGGCGGGAGCCTCCGCCGGCGCGGCGGCCGCGAGCAGTGGGGAGGTGTCCTCCCCGACCGCGGCGCCGGCGGACGGCTCCTCCTGGTCCGCGGCGCCGGCGTGGGCCGGCGGCGGAAGATCGTCGGCGGCGGCGGGCGCGGCCGGTTCGGGCGTCGGCTCCTCGGCCGCGGGGGCAGGAGGCGCCGCTGCGGGGGCCAGCGCGCTGAGCACGATTCCCCGGCTGTCGCTGCGCGCCTCGACCCGGCGCGACACCTCGCGCTCGGCGATTCGGGCCAGCATCTCGGCGTCGGGGGTCGGCGGCTCTGCGCCGAAATACCTGTCGTCGGCGGCGAGGTCGCGGAAATATTCCGCGATCGCCTTCATCGTGGAGAAGGAATCCTCGAACCCTTCCAGCGTGCACGAGAACGTGCCGTAGGATACCGTGAGGATCTTGCTCGATCCAACCATTGCTCGCTCGCTTTCTCCCATCCAGCAACAAACCGTTTACCACGGATCGGGACGGAAACCGGACCGGGACCGGGTTGCGGGACGCTCGATTTCGTGACCCTTTCGTGGCGCCGGTTTCCCGGCCGGAAACAATGAGGCGGTCCTGATGGTCCTCGTTCGGTCCGATCGGCCCGTGACCCTCCTCGGCGGGGCCGACTTTAGGCGCACCGATCTTGATGAGGCGTTAAGCCTCGCGCCGGCTCTCGTCGCCGCGGACGGAGGCGCCGATGCGGCGCTGACCGCTGGCGTGACCCCTCGGGCGGTCATCGGCGACATGGATTCCATCTCGGACGCCGCGCGGGCCGCCTTCGCCGGCCGGCTCCACCGTGTCAGTGAACAGCAGAGCACCGACTTCGACAAGGTGCTGCGCTCGGTCGAGGCGCCGCTGGCGCTGGCGGTGGGGTTCACCGGCGGGCGGCTGGATCACGAGCTGGCGGTGCTCCACACGCTGCTGGCGCGGCCGGACCGGCCGTGCGTCGTCGTGGGTGCGGAGAGCCTGCTGTTCCTGTGTCCTCCCGCGCTGCGGCTGGACCTCGGTCCGGGCACGCTGGTGTCGCTCTACCCGATGCTGCCCTGCCGTATCGCCTCGACCGGGCTGGTCTGGCCCACGGACGGGATCGACTTCTCTCCCGAGGGGCGGATCGGCACGTCGAACGCGACGGCCGGCGGCGTGGCGACGCTGGCGCCGGACGGGCCGGGGATGCTGGTGATCCTGCCGCGGGCGGCGCTGGAGGCGGCGGTCAGGGCACTGGCGGGGCCGCCCGCAGCCGCGCCGCGCTGGCCCGCTCGCGCCGGATGATCCAGAGGCCGGCCACCATCGTCACCGCGATGCCGAGCGCCGCCAGGCCGTTCGGCAGGTCGCCGAACATCGCCCAGCCGACGAGGGTGGCGAAGGGGATCTCGAGGTACTGCATCGGAGCGAGCGTCGCCGAGGGCGCGTAGCGCAGCGATCCGGTCATCGCGAGGTGCGCGACGGTGCCCAGAAGGCCGAGGAGCAGGAGCAGGCCACCGACCTGCGCCGACGGCAGGATCAGGTCCGCCGGCACCCACAGCAGCAGCGGCAGCAGGAGCGGCAGCGCCATCAGGCCCGAGATCGCCTGCATCCGGACCGGGTCCACCGTGCGGCCGACGATCCGGGCGACCAGCATGAAGAAGGCGAAGACGACCGCGACACCCAGCGGCAGGAGCGCCGGCGCACCGACGGCGGCGAAGTTCGGCTGCACCACCAGGAGCGTGCCGACGAAGCCGACGCCGCAGGCGATCAGGCGGACCGGTCCCACCTCCTCGCCGAGGACGAGGTGGCCGAGGAGCAGCATGATGAAGGGCATGATGAAGGCGATGGCCACCGCGTCGGCGAGGGGGAGGTAGCGCAGGGCGGTGAACATCATCGCGATGCCGGCGATGTGCAGGAGCGTGCGGATCGCGATGAGCCCGAGCGCGCGGCCGTCCGGCCAGGGCGCCGACGAGGCGAGCGTCAGCGGCGTCAGGACCGCAGCCTGGATCGCGAATCGGGCGAGAAGGAGCACCGGCATCGCGACGGCCGTGCCGATCAGCTTGGCCACCCCGTCGCCCAGCGGGGCGAGGACGCAGAAGCCCAGCATCAGGGCGATGCCGAGGAGGGGGCGGTCGGCGCGGGAGGGTGCGGCGGTGGCCGGGGCGGGGGCGCTCATGCCGGCAGGCTAGCCGCGGGGGCGGCGGGGGCAAGGGCGGATGCGGGCAACGGTGGGGCCCGCCGCGCCACGTCGGGAAGAGCGGGCGCGGGCCGCTGGCGGGCGCCGCGTCATCTGCCTGTGGAGGGTCGACGGGCGGCGCAGCCTGCCGTCAGGCCCAGGCGGCCAGGTCCTCAGTAGCAGCCCGAATGGTCCTCGCCCCAGCCGGCGAGGTAGATCACCTGCGGCGTGCTGCCGTAGCCGCAGACGAAGACGCTCACGCCGAACGGCTGCCCCGACGCGACGGCCGCCTCCAGCCCGGGGGCGCGGCCGCCGTTCTGGTAGAGCTGCGGGATCATCGCCCGGACGCTCTGGTTGCCGAAGACCGGATCGTATTCGTCCTGCGGGTGGCGGATATTGAAGCGGTGCACGTTGGCGCGGTCCTGCTGCAGTACGGCGCCGAGTGAGGTCAGGCGGACCCCGCTAGAGTTGCGCATGTCCTCCGGCCCGATCCAGGCGACGTAGTAGGCGAGCTGGTTCCACTGCTGCGCGGCGGCCGGCAGGGCGCACAGGCAGAGAAGGGCGGCGAGGCGAAGGACGTGCATGATGAAAACCCCCTGAAGGTAGATGCGTCAGGGGGCGATGCTAGTCGCCGGACTGCCGTTGCGGCAAGCACCGTCGCCTCAGCAGTTCGGCACGTTCACCGCGAGGCCGCCGAGCGACGTCTCCTTGTACTTCTCGCTCATGTCCGCGCCGGTCTGGCGCATCGTCTCGATTGCGGCGTCGAGCGGGACGAGGTGCGTGCCGTCCCCGCGCAGCGACAGCGAGGCCGCGGAGACGGCCTTGATCGCGCCGAGGCCGTTGCGCTCGATGCAGGGGACCTGGACGAGGCCGCGGACCGGGTCGCAGGTCATGCCGAGATGGTGCTCCAGCGCGATCTCGGCGGCGTTCTCGACCTGCGCCGGCGTGCCGCCGAGGACCGCGCAGAGGCCGGCGGCGGCCATCGCCGAGGCGCTGCCGACCTCGGCCTGGCAGCCGCACTCGGCGCCCGAGATCGAGGCGTTGAACTTGATGAGGCCGCCGATCGCGGCGGCGGTGAGCAGGAACTCGGGCACGCGCGAGGGCGCGGCGCCGGGCACGTTGTCCAGCCAGTAGCGGATGACGGCGGGCATCACGCCCGCGGCGCCGTTGGTCGGCGCGGTGACCACCTGACCGCCGGCGGCGTTCTCCTCGTTCACCGCCATCGCGTAGGCACTCATCCAGTCGTTGATCGTGTGCGGCGCGGCGAGATTGGTGCCGCGCTCGGCGATCAGCGCGTCGCGGATGCCCCTGGCGCGGCGGCGGACCTTGAGGCCGCCGGGCAGCGTGCCCTCGGCCGCGAGGCCGCGGTCGATGCAGTCGTTCATCACCTCCCAGATGCGCTTCATGCCTTGGTCGAGATCGGCGGCGGGGCGGCGGGACAGCTCGTTCGCGCGTTTCATGCCGGCAATGGTGAGGCCCGAGGCGGCGGCCATCTGCAGCATCTCGGCGGCGCTCTTGAACGGGTAGGGGACGGGCGGGCCGTCGTCGGTGCCCTTGCCCGCGGCGAGCTCGTCGGCGGTGAGGACGAAGCCGCCGCCGACGCTGTAGTAGGTCACCTCGGTCACCACGTCGCCCTCGGCGTCGAGCCCTTGCAGGATCAGGCCGTTGGCGTGGCCGGGCAGGGCGGGGCCGCGGTCGAAGACCAGATGCTCGGCCGGGCGGAAGGCGAGCCGCGGCAGGCCCTCGGGATCGACGGTGCCCTCCTCATTGATGCGGGCCAGCTCGGCCTCGGCCTTCTCGGCGTCGTAGTCGTCGGGCCGGAAGCCGGCGAGGCCGAGGATCACCGCCCGGTCGGTGGCGTGGCCGACGCCGGTGAAGGCGAGCGAGCCGTGCAGCGAGGCGCGCACGCCCGCGACGGAGAAGGGCTGACGGCGCAGGTGGTCGAGGAACCGCGCCGCGGCGACCATCGGCCCCATCGTGTGCGACGAGGACGGGCCGACGCCGACCTTGAACATCTCGAAGACGGACAGGAACATCAGGTGGGGCTCCCCTCGGGCGGGTTCGGCGGCTGTGGGCGGGTGACGGGTCGCGCGCCCAGGCCTTCGGCCACGGCGGCGGCGCGGACCGGGGCCGAGGTCTCCCACGCCGCGGCGCGATCGTAAAGGCCGGGCCAGCGGGCGAGGTCGAACCAGGCCGTCTCGCCCCGCGGGTAGAGGGCCAGCCAGCGCAGCATGGGGAAGAGGTAGGCGTCGAGCGCGGGAGCGGCGGGAATGTGCGCCTCGGCGAGGTCGAGGAGGGCGGCGATGCGGGTCCGCGTGGTCGCGATCAGCGGCGGCAGGATGTCGGGCGGGACGAAGCGGGCGGGGCCGAAGAGGATCTGAAGGGCGGGGTGCAGGCTGTTCGACAGCCAGACGAGCCAGGACAGCGCCGCGGCGCGGGTCGGATCGCCGCGCGGCGGCAGGAGGTCGCCGTGGGTCTCGTCCAGCCAGATGAGGATCGCGGCGGTCTCGAACAGCGGGCCGTCCGGGGCCTCGAGGACAGGGATCAGGCCGTGGGGGTTGAGCGCCAGGTAGGCGGTGTCCCTCTGCGCCCGGGCGCGGCGGTCGACGAGACGGGTCTGGAACGGAAGACCCTGCTTGAGCAGCGCGATGCGGATGCACAGCGAGGCGTTGTCGGGGGCGTAGTGCAGGATGAGGGTCATGGGGGGACAATAGGGTGCGGTGCGAGTGGGGGCGGATGGATTGCGACGGGACGCGGGCGGAAGGCGGCGGGGGCGGGCGGCCGGTGGGGCGGGTGCTGCGCGGCAGAGATCCGTCGTCGCCATACCCGCCCCGGGCCTGACCGGCGGCCGCGCGAGGCCCGAGCGGGCCCCCGGTTGGAAGAGGTCGCGGGCCGGGCCCGGGACGGGAGTGGACGAGAGCCAAGTCGTGTCCTCGTTCAGCGCTCAGCCGGGTCAGTCGCGCGGAGATCATATCGGGAGGGGGGCGCCCGGATCAGCCGCGCCAGCGGCCCGGGCAGCGAGTGGCCGCCCCCCGGGCAGACGCTTCCGCGCCACCGGCGAGACGACGGGGATCCGGCGGGGCCCGGCGGGGGCATCAAGCTAAGACGCCCTCAACGCTGCGGCGTCGGAGCCTCTGTTCGCGGCCGGACGCTGCCCTCCGTCGTCCTCGAATAGCACGGCACGGTCGTCTCATGGGCGACGGTCAGGTTCCGCGCGGCAGCGCCACGGCCGGGCGCGATCGGCGCGGGGAGGGTCGCGTCGCTGCGCGGCAGGCGCTATGACGAACGCGCACGTCACGCCCTGGAGACCGCCGATGCCCGCCCCGCTCTCACCCATCGACAAGGCCAAGTACGTGGCCGCCCGCCGCGCCAGCGAATTCGTCGAGAGCGGCATGAAGATCGGCCTCGGCACCGGGTCGACCGCCGCCTGGCTGGTGCGCTGCCTCGGCGAGAGGGTGGCCGGGGGCCTGCGGATTCGGGCGGTGCCGACCTCGTCCCGCACCGCGTCGCTGGCGCGGGAGGTGGGGATCGAGGTGATCTCGCTGGACGAGGCGAAGTGGCTGGATCTGACGATCGACGGCGCCGACGAGGTGGACGGCAACCTCAACCTCATCAAGGGCGGGGGCGGCGCGCACCTGCAGGAAAAGATCGTGGCGACCGCGTCGGACCGGATGGTGGTGATCGCCGACGCCGGCAAGCAGGTCGAGACGCTGGGCGCGTTCCCCCTGCCGATCGAGGTGGTCCCGTTCGGCTGGCAGACGACGCAGCTGCTGGTGGAGGAGGCGCTGATCGGCCTGGACGTGCTGGGTCGGACCACGGCGCTGCGCATGAGCGGCGACGCCCCGTTCGTGACGGACGAGGGCAATCACATCCTCGACCTGCAGCTCGGCCGGATCGGCAATGCGCGGCAGCTGAGCCTCGTGCTGAACCAGATCCCCGGCGTCGTGGAGAACGGCCTCTTCATCGACATCTGCGACGCGCTCGTCGTCGGCCACGGCGACGGTCGGGTCCTGGTACGCGACCTCGCCGAAGGCGGCGTGAGCGAGACGCGCTACGCGCTCGAGGGCGAGGACAACATCTTCACCGAGATCGCGGAGTAGAAGGGGCGCCGGCCGGCGCTCGCGCACGCCTGGCGCCGGCGCATCGCCCCGCCCACCGTCCCCGGGGGGCTTGCCGTGGCGCGAACGTGCGGGGGAGAGGTCGGGAGATCGACGGCGCCATTGGCGTCCCTGCCCTCCGCCGGTTCGCGACAGGGGGCCGGGCCGGCGGCGCCCTCCGCTGGCAATCGGGCACGGGCTGTGGAATACCGCCTCGGACGGGTCGCGCGGGAGATGTTCATGGCCGGGTACGACTACGATCTCTTCGTCATCGGCGGCGGCTCCGGCGGCGTGCGGGCGGCGCGGGTCTCGGCGCAGCTGGGCGCGAAGGTCGCGCTGGCCGAGGAAAGCCGGATGGGCGGGACCTGCGTCATCCGCGGCTGCGTGCCGAAGAAGCTGATGGTCTTCGCCTCGTCCTTCGACGGTGCGCTGGAGGAGGCGAGGGCCTACGGCTGGGAGGTTCCGGACAGCCGGTTCGAGTGGCCGCGCTTCCACGACAGGCTGCGGGCGGAACTGGATCGGCTCGAAGGCGTGTACCGCAAGCTGCTGGACTCCTCCGGCGTGACCGTCTTCGACCAGAGGGCGACGGTGAGCGGGCCGAACGAGATCACGCTCGCCGACGGCAGCACGGTCAGCGCCGCGCACATCCTGGTCGCGACCGGCGGGCACCCGGTGCGGCCGGACATGAAGAACGCGCGGCTCGGCCTGGTCTCGGACGACATCTTCCATCTGGAGGAGCTGCCGAAGTCCATCCTGATCGTCGGCGGCGGCTACATCGCCTGCGAGTTCGCCTGCATCCTCGCCGGGATGGGCGTCGAGGTGACCCAGTTCTACCGCGGCGCGCAGATCCTGCGCGGCTTCGACGACGAGGCGCGCGGGCTGATCGCCGAGAACATGCGCGCCCGCGGCATCGACCTGCATGTCGGCACCGACATCGCCGAGATGACCGCCGCCTCGGCCGAGCGGATCGACCACGGCAGCGGCAGCGACGCCGTGATGGGCGACGACCTGCTCCCGGGCGAGGGCGATCCGGGCTGCCCGGTCTGGGTGAAGGCGACCAACGGGTCCGAGCGGGCGTACGACGCGCTGCTCTTCGCGACCGGGCGGGCGCCGAACAGCAAGGGGCTGGGGCTGGAGGAGGTCGGCGTCGAGATCGGCCGCCGGGGCGAGGTGAAGGTGGACGAATATTCCGCGACCGCCGTGCCCTCGATCCACGCGATCGGCGACGTGACGAACCGGGTGAACCTGACGCCGGTCGCGATCCGCGAGGGAATGGCCTTCGCCCGGACGGTCTTCGGCGGCGAGCGGACCCCGGTCGATCACGACCTGATTCCATCGGCCGTGTTCACCCAGCCGGAGTTCGGCACCGTGGGCATGACCGAGGAGGAGGCGCGCGAGGATCACGCGATCGAAGTCTACTGCAATTCCTTCCGGCCGATGCGCAGCGCCTTCGCCGAGAGCAAAGAGCGGGTGCTCATGAAGCTGATCGTCGACGCGGAGAGCCGGCGGGTGCTGGGGTGTCACATCGTCGCGCCAGAGGCGGGCGAGATGATCCAGCTGGCGGGGATCGCGGTGAAGATGGGCGCGACGAAAGAGGATTTCGACCGCACCTGCGCCGTCCATCCGACGATGGCGGAAGAGCTGGTGACGATGCGGGAGCCGACCCGCACTGCTTGAATTCGGCGCCGATGCGCACATTTTGGGAACACCCGCGCGCCGGCCGGTACTGCCCGGTCCGCGCGCCTGCGAGGAGGGAAGACGCACAGTAATGGCTGGGAACAACGGTGGACCCTGGGGCGGCAACGGCGGTGGCCGGCCCCCCGGAGGCAACGACGACGACAGGCGGCCGCCGCAGCGGCCCCGTCGCCCGAACGGCGACGGTCCGCAGATGCCCGATGTCGATGAATGGGTGAACCGCGGCCGCGAGCAGCTGCGCGTCCTGATGGGCGGGCGGGGCACGGGCGGCAACGGCACCGGAGGCACCGGCGGGTCGGGCGGGCCGCGCCTGACGCGGGGCACGTTCGGCCTGATCGTCCTAGGGCTCGTGATCCTGTGGGGCTTTCTGTCGTTCTACACCGTCCGGCCGGAAGAGCAGTCGGTGGAGCTGTTCCTCGGCGAATATGCCTCGACCGGCAATCCGGGCCTGAACTTCGCGCCCTGGCCTGTGGTCACCTACGACATCGTCAACGTCACCTCCGAGCGGTCCGAGCAGATCGGCCGGCGCGGCGCGCAGGACGGCCAGAGCGGCCTGATGCTGACGACCGACGCCAACATCGTCGACATCGGCTTCCAGGTGGTCTGGAACGTCGCCGACCCCGCCAAGATGCTGTTCAACATCGCCGAGCCGGAAGAGACCGTGCAGGCGGTGAGCGAATCCGTCATGCGCGAGGTGATCGCGGCGTCCAACCTCGCCCCGATCCTCAACCGCGACCGCGGCCTGATCGCGCAGCAGGTGCAGGACGGCATCCAGGCCACGCTCGACGAGTACGAGAGCGGCATCAGCATCGTGCGCGTCAACCTCGACACCGCCGACCCGCCGCCGGAGGTGATCGACAGCTTCCGTGACGTGCAGGCGGCCGAGCAGGAGCGCGACCAGCTCCAGCGCGAGGCCGACCGCTACGCCAACCGCGTCCTCGCCGAGGCCCGCGGTCAGGCGGCCCAGACGATCGAGCAGGCCGAGGCGTATCGCGCCCAGACCGTGAACGACGCCGTGGGTCAGGCCAGCCGCTTCTCCGCCGTGCTGGGCGAGTACCTGCAGGCCGAGGACGTGACGCGCCGCCGCATCTACCTCGAGACGATGGAGCGGATACTCGCGGACACCGACAAGGTGATCCTCGATCCGCAGGTCACCGGCGGCCAGAACGGGGGCACCGGCGTGGTGCCGTTCCTGCCCCTCAACGATCTCATGCGCGGCAACGCCGGTCCTGCCGGCGCCGCCTCGACCGCGGGGAACTGAAGACATGCGCAAGTCGATCTTCCTTCTTCCCGCCCTCGTTGTGATCGTCGCCCTCGGGCTCGGCTCCATCTTCGTGGTGGACGAGCGCGAGAAGGCCCTCGTCCTGCAGTTCGGACAGATCGTCCGGGTGCAGGAGGAACCGGGCCTGGGGTTCAAGATCCCCTTCATCCAGGAGGTCGTGACCTACGACGACCGGATCCTGTCGATCGACACCGACCCGATCGAGGTGACGCCGTCGGACGACCGCCGGCTCGAGGTCGACGCCTTCGCCCGCTACCGGATCGCCGACGTGGTGCGGTTCCGGCAGGCGGTCGGCGTCGGCGGCATCCGCGTCGCCGAGGATCGCCTGACATCGATCCTGAACGCCCAGATCCGCGAGGTGCTGGGTGCCGATCAGGTGACGTCGGACACGATCCTGTCGGAAGAGCGTCGCCTGCTGATGAACCGCATTCGCGACAATTCGCGACGCCTCGCCCTGTCGCTCGGCATCGACGTGGTGGACGTGCGGCTGAAGCAGACGATGCTGCCGGTCCAGAACCTGCAGGCGACCTTCGACCGGATGCAGGCCGAGCGCCAGCGCGAGGCCGAGGACGAGCGGGCGCGCGGCCGCGAGGCGGCGCAGCGGGTGACCGCTCTCGCCGACCGGACCGTGACCGAGACCCTGTCCGAGGCCGAGCGGGACGCCGAGATCACCCGAGGCGAGGCCGACGCCGAGGCGAACCGCATCTTTGCCGAGGCCTACGGGGCGGATCCCGAGTTCTTCGACTTCTACCGCTCGATGCAGGCCTACTCGCTGGCCCTGACCGGCGAGACGTCGACGATGGTCCTGACGCCGCAATCGTCGTTCTTCGACTACCTCTACGATGGCGACCGCGCGGCGCAGCCCCCGACGCCTGGCACGCCGGGCGGTGAGGTCGAGCTGCCGACGCTGGAGCCGGGCGAGACGCCCGACGTGCCGGAGAGCGCGGAGAGCGGGACGCTGCCGTCGACCAGCGACACCATCGGCGAGGTCGAGGGCGACGGCACCGACGAGGCCGCCGACGCCGCCGCGCCGGTGGACGAGGCGCCCGCGCTGGTCGAGGAAGGCACGGCGACCGCGCTCGAGGAGCCGACCGCCGTGACCCCGGACGAGGACGCCTCTGCCGGGGACGCCGAACTGCCCCCGGTGGTGGACGACGGCACCGCCACCGCGCTGGAGGAGCCGACGGCGGTGACGCCGGACGACGACACCGACGGGTCGACGGCGAGCAACTGACATGGCGACGGCGCTTCTCGCGCTGGGCCTCGTACTGATCGTGGAGGGGCTGGTGTGGGCACTGGCCCCTTCGCTTTTGGAGGACCTCCTCGCGGCCCTGCGGAGCCTGACGGTGGAGCAGCGCCGGCTTGCGGGCCTCGCGGCGCTGGCGACCGGGCTGGTCCTGGCCTGGGTGGGCGTGTCGCTGGGCGCGGGCTGAGGGCGATGCGGCGGGGGAGCGATCCCCGGCGCCGCCGGTGCCCGTCCCGAGCCCGGCTTCGGCAGTCCGGG
The DNA here is from genome assembly GCF_000379485.1 of Wenxinia marina DSM 24838. Lineage (GTDB taxonomy): Bacteria > Pseudomonadota > Alphaproteobacteria > Rhodobacterales > Rhodobacteraceae > Wenxinia > Wenxinia marina. The sequence goes on along the minus strand of NZ_KB902283.1, from coordinate 22,846 downwards.
CTGCAACGCTTCTTCGGCCGTCCGCCCCGTCCCGGGCTTGACCCGGGACCTCGGCAGGCCGCGCACACCCGGACGGCGCGAGGCCCCGGGTCGAGCCCGGGGCGGGATTTCGAGCAGGTAACCGCGGACCTGTACGGCGCCTCCGCCCGATCGGACCCGCTACCCCCTCCCTTGCCCGCACGCCCATCCCGTCCCGCAGCACCGCACGCTGCCTTCACAGGGCGTTGACGGCCCGAGAGCAGCCTTTGAGTTGCGGGCGGGGCGTCGTAGGCTCATGTTCGGGCCGCCAAGCCACGGTCCCTGCGAGGGCCGCGCGCTCCCGGCGGGGCGCGGCGCATGCGCGCCCCGGGGGACGGAAAAGGAGACATTCGTGACCACCAAGGCAATCGCAACGACCGCGCCCGTGATCGGCGCCCTCGTCCTGTCCTTCGGCCTCGCCCTCGCTCCGGCGAGCGACGGCGTCGCGCAGGAAATCGAGCCGACGACCGACTCGCGCCCGGCGACCTTCGCCGACCTGGCCGAGCAGGTCAGCCCGGCCGTCGTCAACATCACCACGACCACCACCGTCGCCGGCGGCACCGGGCCGCAGGGCGTCGTCCCTGAGGGCTCGCCCTTCGAGGACTTCTTCCGCGACTTCCAGGACCGCCAGGACGACGGCCCGCGCCGGTCGTCCGCGCTGGGCTCGGGCTTCGTGATCTCGGCCGACGGCTACATCGTGACGAACAACCACGTCATCGAGGGCGCCGACGAGATCACCATCGAGTTCTTCTCGGGCGACACGCTCGAGGCCGAGCTGGTCGGCACCGACCCCAACACCGACATCGCCCTCCTCAAGGTCGAGAGCGAAGAGGACCTGCCCTATGTCGCGTTCGGCGACAGCGACGGGCCCGGCAGCCGCGTCGGCGACTGGGTCATGGCGATGGGCAACCCGCTGGGGCAGGGCTTCTCGGTCTCGGCCGGGATCATCTCGGCCCGCAACCGGGCGCTCAGCGGCACCTACGACGACTACATCCAGACCGACGCCGCCATCAACCGCGGCAACTCGGGCGGGCCGCTGTTCAACATGGGCGGCGAGGTGATCGGCGTGAACACCGCCATCCTGTCCCCGAACGGCGGCTCCATCGGCATCGGCTTCGCCATGTCGTCCGAGGTGGTGCGCAACGTCGTCGACCAGCTGCAGGAGTTCGGCGAGACCCGCCGCGGCTGGCTGGGCGTGCGCATCCAGGACGTCACGCCGGACATGGTGGACGCGATCGACGGGCTCGAGGAGTCGGTCGGTGCGCTGATCACCGACGTGCCGGAAGGGCCGGCGATGGATGCCGGCATGGAAGCGGGTGACGTGATCCTGACCTTCGACGGCAACGACGTGCCCGACACGCGCGAGCTCGTCCGCATGGTCGGCAGTGCGCCGGTCGGCAAGGAGGTCCCGGTGACCGTGCTTCGGGACGGCGAGGAGGTCCAGCTGACCGTGACGCTCGGCCGTCGCGAGGGCAACGTGGATGTCATGCCCGCCTCGCAGCAGGGTGGCGACGAGGAGCCGTCCACCTCCGAGATCCTCGGCCTGACCCTGTCGGGCATCACGCCGGAGCTGACGGAAGAGTACGGCATCGACGCCGAGCAGGGGATCGTCATCACCGAGGTCGATCCGCTGTCCGACGCGGCCGCCAAGGGCATCGCCGCCGGCGACGTGATTACCGAGGCCGGCCAGCAGCCGGTCACGACGGTCGCCGACCTCGAAGCCCGGATCGAGGAGGCGGAGGCCGCGGGCCGCAAGTCCATCCTCCTCCTCGTCCGCCGCGGCGGCGACCCGCGCTTCGTCGCGCTGTCGGTCGGCGAGAGCTGATCCGCGGAGGTTCCGGGAACGTTGAGCGGGGCGCCTTCGGGCGCCCCGTTTCGTCTTTCGGTGACGGATCGTTCAGGCCGCCTGCCGGACGAAGTGGGTCGCCGACACCTGCACCAGCGACGACGGCTCGGGCACGTGGCCCGGCGGACGGATCGCGCTGAGGATCTCGTCGTTCATCAGCGCCCGCCCCTCTGGGCGGCGGCGCGGATCGGCGACGGGGACCATCGACAGCAGCTTGCGGGTGTAGGGGTGCTGCGGATTGCCGAGAACCGACTGACGGTCGCCGATCTCGACGATTTCGCCCAGGTACATGACCGCGACCCGGTGGGCGATCCGCTCCACCACCGCCATGTCGTGGCTGATGAAGATCAGCGCGATCTTCAGCCGCTCCTGCAGGTCCATGAGCAGGTTGATCACCTGCGCCTGGATCGTCACGTCGAGAGAGGCGACCGCCTCGTCGGCGATGATGAGCTTGGGGTCGAGGGCGAGCGCCCGGGCGATGCAGATGCGCTGCCGCTGGCCGCCGGAGAACGCATGGGGAAAGCGCGTGAGCGCGGTGGCGTCGAGCTCCACCAGCCGCAGCAGTTCTTCGGCGCGGGCGCGCAGCTGGCCCGGCGGCACTACCTTGTGCACCCGCAGCGGGTCGGCGATCGCCCGCAGGATCGTCATCCGCGGGTTCAGCGACGCGAACGGGTCCTGGAACACCATCTGCACGTTCCGGCGGAAGTCCTGTAGGCGGCGCGCGGACACGCCCAGCATCTCCTGCCCCTCGAACCGGATCGAGCCCGAGACCGGCCTGTCGAGCTGCAGGATGGAGCGGGCGACGGTGGACTTGCCGCAGCCGGATTCGCCGACGATAGCGAGCGTCTCGCCGGGCGCGACGGTGAAGGACACGTCCTCGACCGCATGGACGCGGCCCTCCACCCGGCCGAACAGGCCGGCCTTGATGTCGAAGCGGGTGACGAGGTTCTCGACCTCGAGAAGCGGCGTGGTCATGCGCCCTCCGCGCTGGTGAGGGTCGCGGCCGTCGGAAACTTCTGCGGATGCGGCGAATCGGCGAGGCTGCCGAGGGCCGGGACGGCGGCGATCAGGGCGCGGGTGTAGGTCTCGCGCGGGGTATCGAAGACGTCGTAGACGCTGCCGGTCTCGATGATCTCGCCCTTCAGCATCACGCAGATCCGGTCGGCGATCTCGGCGACCACGCCCATGTCGTGGGTGATGAAGAGGACCGCCATCCCGATCTCGGCCTGCAGCGCGCGGACAAGGTCGAGGATCTGCGCCTGGATCGTCACGTCGAGGGCCGTCGTCGGCTCGTCGAGGATCATCAGCGAGGGCCGGCAGGCCAGCGCGATGGCGATCATCACCCGCTGCCGCATCCCGCCCGACAGCTGGTGCGGGAACTGCCGCAGCCGCCGCTCGGCGTCGGGCACGCGGACCAGCCGCAGCATGTCCAGCGCGATGCGCCGCGCCTGTTCCTTCGTCTTGCCCTGGTGGCGGACGACCGCCTCGGCGATCTGGTCGCCGACGCGGTAGACCGGGTTCAAGGACGAGATCGGGTCCTGGAAGACGATGGAGACCTCGGCGCCGCGGATGTTGTCCATCCGCTTCTCCGGCAGGTCGAGCAGGTTCACGACCCTGGCGTCCTTCATCCGCAGCCTGATCGAGCCGCGGGTGATGCGGGCGCCGTCATGTTCGGTGAGGCGCATCAGCGTCATCGCCGTGACCGACTTGCCCGAGCCGCTCTCGCCGACGAGGGCCAGCGTCTCGCCCCGGCGGATGCGGAACGAGACGCCCTTCACCGCGGCGAAGGTGGTCTTGCGGGTGAGGGGGAACTCGACCGCGAGGTCGTCGACGGCGAGGACGAGGTCGGGATCGGCCGCAAAGTCGTCGGTCGGGGGAGGGGCGTCGGGCGGGGGAAGGCTGTCGGTCGGGGGCATCGGGGCCTCTGGCACGGCGGAACTTCATGCAAGCCTTGCATCACGATCCGGCCTTGGCAAGGCCGTCAGCCGCCCAGATGCCGCCAGATCGCCTCCACTCCCTGGTGACTCTGCCCAAGACGGCGGCAGAGCAGGATCTCCATGTCGGTCGCCATGTCGTCGGGGCCGATCTGCGCGAGGCGGCCCTCCTCGATCGCCCCCTGCGCACAGGAAAGAGGCAGCCAGCCGATGCCCATGCCGGCGATCGCCATCTGCTTGATGCCCTCGGCCAGCGAGGACTGGTAGACCGTCTGCAAGCGGAGCGACGGCTTCGCGCGGGCCTGGATCATCGCGATCAGCCGGCCGAGATAGCCGTCCTTCCAGGAGTAGGCGAGGAACGGCAGGGCATCGCCGTCCCGGCCGAACTCGTAGATCGGGGTGCCGTCGGACCGGCATCCCGAGACCGGAACAAGCCTGTCCTGTCCGACCTTTAGCGTCCGGTGCGGCCCGCCGCGGGCGGCCTGCGGACCGATGGGACTGTTCCAGACGAGGGCGAAATCGCAGTTCCCCAGCGCCAGCGCCTCGATGCAGTCGCGGTGGTCGCCTCCCATCATGTGGCTGTTGATCGGGCCGAGAGAGTCGCGCAGCTCTCCGAGCCATGCGGGAAAGAAGAACATCTCGATTGTGTGCGGCGCCGCAAAATTGATCACCACGCTCGCCGGAGTGGCATTGTGCTGGCACTCCGTCCGGATGCGGTAGATCTCGTTCACCAGCTCCTGGCAGCGCAGGGCGAAGGCGTTGCCGGTCGGCGTGAGCTGCACGGGGGAGGTGCGCCGATCGACCAGCTCGGCCCCGAGCCAGGCCTCCAACGCCTTGATCCGCCTGCTGAAAGCGGGCTGCGAGACGTTGCGCGAGGCGGCCGCGGCCGAGAAGTGCCGTGTGGCCACCAGTTCGGCGAAATCCTCCAGCCAGATCAGCTCCATCACGCCGCCTCATGCGTTTTCTGCATGATGCATCGCTAGCAGGCATTGGACAGCACGTCCATCCGCTCCCTACGCTTCCCCTGACCGCGCGGCGTCAAGACCGCGGCTTCCGACCACAACAGGGGACGTCCTCATGAAGCAATTTACCGCTCTTCCACTGCTGGCGGCGGCCGGCCTCGCGGCCTCGGCCGCGCAGGCGCAGGTCACCAATCCGGACACGCTGGTCTTTCTGTGGACCGACGACGTGCAGTCGTTCGATCCGGCCTACATCAGCAACACGCCCAGCAGCTACGGCACGCTAAACGTCTACAGCCGGCTCCTCGCCTACGACGGCGAGCAGATATCGGAGTTCGTGCCGGCGCTGTCGACCGAGGTGCCGTCGCTCGAGAACGGCCTGATCGTCGAGGGCGAGGACGGCTCGGTCTCGTACTCGTTCCCGATCCGGCCCGACACCTACGCCCACAAGGTCGGCCTGATGGGCGAGGACGGCACGGTCACCTGGGAATACTACGACGACCTGTCCGAGGAGGAGCGCGCGAACATCGAGCCGGGCTACGGCGTCATCACCGCCGAGGACGTGAAATACTCGCTCCTCCGCGCGATGCTGATGGACGAGAGCTGGATGTCCAAGGCCGTGACCGAGATGATGACCTCGGGCGAGTACACCGACGTCGCGGCGATCGCCGAGGACCTGACCGGCGCCGAGGTGCCCGACCTCGACGAGGCGCAGCTGCAGCAGGTCTACGACGAGCTCGACCAGCTGATCTCCGTCGAGGGTGACACGGTCACGCTGCACCTGGCGCAGAGCTTCCCGGCGACGCTCGGCATCATGGCGCTGCCCTTCGGCACGTCGATCATCGACAAGGAATGGACCGTCGACATGGGCGGCTGGGACGGAGAGCCCACGACCTGGGGCGACTACTTCCGCCCCGAGGCGTCCGAGACCCCGCTCTTCGCCGACGAGAACGGCACCGGGCCGTTCATGCTGGAAGAGTGGGACCGCTCCGAGCGGCGGATCGTGCTGCGGCGGTTCGAGAACTACATGCACGGCCCCGCCTCGCTGGAGCGGGTGGTGCTGCGCACGGTGCCGGAATGGACGACCCAGCGGCTGCAGCTGCTGTCGGGCGACGCGGACGTGGTGTCGGCGCCGGTGGAATTCCTGGACGAGCTGGCGGCGACGGAGGGCGTGAAGGTCGTGGACGGCCTGCAGCGCGTCTTCGGACGGGCGCTGTTCTACGCCTGGCCGCTGCAGGCGCAGGACAACCCGGCGATCGGGTCGGGCCAGCTGGACGGGCAGGGCATCCCGCCGGACTTCTTCGCCGACCTCGACGTGCGGATGGGCTTCAACTACGCGCAGGACTACGACCTGCTGCTGGAGCAGGTGAACCTCGGCAAGACGGTGCAGTCGCGCGGCCCGACGGTCCGCGGGATCATGGGCTACCGCGAGGACTCGCCGATCTACACCTACGATCCGGAGAAGGCCGAAGAGCACTTCCGCGCCGCCTATGACGGGCAGCTGTGGGAGAACGGCTTCACCATGACCGCCTACATGCAGGAGGGGAACACGCTGGCGAACGCCGCGCTGTCGGTCCTTCAGCAGAACCTGGCGCGGATCAATCCGAAGTTCCGGCTGGAGCTGCAGGCGCTGCCCGCGGCCTCGATCATGGACAAGGTGTTCGCCGACGAGCCGACCTCGCCGCTCACCTACATGGGCTGGGGGCCGGACTACTCGGACCCGGGCGGCCCGCTGGGCGCGGCGACCTACTACCTGTCGCCCACGGGCCTCGTCGCCGGCTTCTCGGGCGAGGGCTACCAGGAACTGATGCGCGAGCATTTCCAGCCGCTGCTGGACGAGGCGTGGGCGCTGAACGACCCGGCCGAGCGCGAGCCGATCTACGCCCGCCTGCAGGAGATGAGCCACGAGTACGCGACCAGCATGTTCCTGTGGGAGGACTACACGTACATCGTCACCCGCGACTGGGTCGATGGCTACGTCAACAACATGATCCTCTACGGCGCGTGGGACTTCTACCCGATCACGAAGTCCGCGTCCGAGTGAGGCAGCGGGGCGGCGGCATCTCCCCCGCCGCCCCAACCACAGGCAGACCTGAATGCTCACCTACATCCTGCGCCGGCTGCTGCTCCTGCCGGTGGTCCTTTTCGCGCTCAGCCTGATGATCTTCTCGCTGCAGATGCTGCTGACGCCGACGCAGCGGCTGGCCGCCTACGTCTCGGGGCCCGAGGCGCTGAAGGGCGGGGCCGAGCAGGTCGCCGACCTGATCGAGAAGTACGGGCTGAACGATCCCTTCCTCGTCCAGTACGGCCGCTGGATCGGCGGCGTCCTGCAGGGCAACCTCGGCTGGTCCGAGACCGCCCGCCAGCCGGTCGCCGATGCGCTGATCTCGCTGTTCCCGGCGACGCTGGAGCTGGTACTGCTGGCCTTCACCCTGTCGTTCCTGCTGTCGATCGCGCTCGGCACGCTCGCCGGGGTCAACCTGAACCGCCTGCCGGACCACGTGATCCGGCTCGTCACCATCCTCGGCTGGTCGTTCCCGACTTACGTCTTCGGCCTGGTCATGCTGCTGATCTTCTATGGCGCGCTCGACTGGTTCCCGCCCAGCCGGCTCAGCCAGTGGGCGATGACCGAGGTCCGCTCGGCCGAGTTCGTCCGCTACACCGGCCTCAACACGATCGACGCGCTGCTGAACGGCAACCTGCCCGTGTTCTGGGATGCGCTGCGGCACCTGATCCTGCCGGTGGTGACGCTGACCTTCGTCTCCATCGCCTCGCTCACGCGGATCATGCGCACCTCCATGCTCGAGACGCTGCGTCAGGACTATGTCCGCACCGCCCGTGCCAAGGGCCTGCCGCGCCGGGTGGTGGAGCGGCGGCACGCGCGGCGCAACGCCATGCTGCCCGTCGTCACGATGGCGGGGATGGAGCTGGCGGCGATGATGGGCGGGGTCGTCATCACCGAGACGATCTTCGACTACCACGGCCTCGGCCAGTTCGCCGCCGACGCGGCCGCCGCGCTCGACTTCCCGGCGGTGCTCGGCTTCGGCCTCTACTTCGCGGTCGTCCTGGTGGTGATGAACCTCCTCGTCGACGTCATCTATCCCGTCCTCGACCCCCGGGTGCGCCTGAGATGAAGATCGTCCGGTATCTCTTCCTGAACCCGCTTTCGCTGCTCGGGCTCACCCTGCTCCTCGGCTTCGTGCTGGTGGCGATCCTGGCGCCGTACCTCGCGGTGCCCGAGGCCTACCAGATCAGCCCCTACGACACGCCCCGCGCGGGTTTCTGGGCGACGCCGCAGCCGATCTCGTCCGAGGCGTGGTTCGGCACGACGCAAGGGCAGTACGACATCTTCTACGCAGTCGTCTGGGGGACCCGGACCGCCTTCAAGATCGGCCTTGGCGTGGTCGGCCTGTCGGTCGTCATCGGCGTCACCGTGGGCGCCATCGCGGCCTATTACGGCGGCATCGTGGACGAGGTGCTGATGCGGATCGTCGACGTCTTCATGGCGATCCCGTTCCTGATCGCGGCGATGGTGCTGACCACGCTCCTCGGCAAGGGGATCGGGCAGATGATCGTCGCGCTGACGGTCTTCGGCTGGATGGGGTACGCCCGGCTCGTCCGCAGCGAGATCCTCCTCATCAAGGAGATGGACTACGTGAACGCCGCCCGCAGCTACGGCGCGGGCGACCTGCGCATCCTCGCGCTGCACATCCTGCCGAACGCGCTGTTCCCGGTGCTGGTGCTGGCCACGATGATGACCGGCTCGATGGTGCTGACCGCCTCGGCGCTCAGCTTCCTCGGGGTCGGGACCGAGGCGGGCTACGCGGACTGGGGGCAGTTCATCGCCTATTCGCGGAACTGGATCGTCGGCCAGGCCGGCAACCCGTTCCAGTACTGGTACACGCTCTTCTTCCCGGGCGCGGCCATCTTCCTGTTCGTGCTGGCCTGGAACCTCGTGGGCGACGCCCTGCGGGACATCCTCGACCCGCACCACGTCTCCTGAAGGATCCCCGATGCCGTCCCTGTCCGAGTCATCCGTCGCCGCCATCGAGGCGCTGGTCCGTCACGAGGTGGAGGACAAGTCCCTTCCCTCCGTCTCCTGGGCGCTGACCGGGCAGGACGGGCTGCTGGGGCAGGGCCACGTCGTTCGCTCGGGCCTCGGCACGCGCCTGGACGAGCGGTCGCTGTTCCGCATCGGCTCGGTCACCAAGACCTTCACCGCCGTCGCGGTGATGCAGCAGGTGGAGCAGGGGCGCATCGACCTCGACGCCGACGTGTCGCAGTACCTGCCCGGCTTCGCCCCCGAGAACCCCTGGGCCGCCGCGCCGCAGGGGCCGTTCGGCACCGCGGTCACCATGCGCAAGCTGATGAGCCACACGGCCGGGATCACGCGCGAGCCGAAGTCGGGCCACTACCTCGACAGCCAGCGCCCGCCGCTGGCGCAGACGGTGGCCGAACTGGCGGACACCCAGCTCAAGGTCGATCCAAGTACGGGCGTCATGCAGTATTCCAACGCCGGAATCGCCGTCGTCGGCGCGGTGCTCGAGGCGGTGACGGGGGCGGACTACTCCGCCTACGTCACGCAGAACATCTTCGCCCCCCTCGGCATGGACGACACGCACTCCGGCATCGCGCCGGGCGTGCGCGACGTGCTGGCGCCGGCGATGATGTGGACGCTCGACGGCGACACGCCGGCGCCGGTCTTCGACCTCGGCGGCTCTCCCGCCGGCAACATCTTCTCCTCCACCGTCGACATGGCGCGGTACATGACCGCGCTGCTGCGCGGCGGCTACGCGCCGGACGGCACGCCGATCGTGTCGCCCGCGTCGCTGCGGCAGATGTGGCAGGTCGTGGGCCAGCGGCCGCCCGGCTATGCCGGCGGGCAGAAGGGCTACGGCCTCGGCTTCGGCGTCGGGCAGATGGACGGCTGGTCGAGCGCGGGCCATGGCGGGGCGGTCTACGGCTATGCCACGCAGATGACGCTGCTGCCCGAGGCGGGCCTCGGCGTGACGATCCTGAACACTCTGGACTTCGCCAACCAGATCAGCACGCGGCTGGCGAACGACCTGCTGCGCGTCGCTCTGGCCGGCCGCCGGATGGGCGCCGCGCCCCCGCCGCCCAAGGCGCCGCCGCCGATCCCGGCGGACCGGCTGGACCGCCTGCCCGGCATCTACCGCGCCACCGACGGCAGCGAGACGACCGAGATCGTCCGCCGGGACGACCGCCTCTACCTGATGGGCGAGGGCGTGCCGCTGCAGATCCGCCCCGTCTCGGGCGACGACTGGGTGATGGACGGCCGCATCTACGGCCGTGAAGCGGATTACGCGCACCTGGACCTGTCGTTTCCTGCGCCTGGCCGCCTGTCATGGAAGGGCAAGGACTGGGCGCTGGCGCCGGAGCGCCCGGACGAGGAGGTGCCGGAGACGATCGCCCCGCACCTCGGCACCTACGGGCCGGACTTCAACCCGACCTATCTCACCTGGTCCGACGGCGGGCTGAAATGCCTGATCGAATACTTCTGCACGCACGACTGCGAGCCGGCGGGGCAGGGCCGCTTCGTCATGCACGGCCTGCTCTACGAGGCCGAGACGCTGGAGCTCGGCGCGGTGGACGAGGCGGGCCGCAGCGGCATCCGCGTCGGCCCGATGTTCCTGCAGCGGTGGGAGGCCTGACGCCGTGAAAATCACCCGCATCGAACTTTTCCGCGCCGCCCTGCCGCTGAAGCGGCCGTTCCGCATCTCGCTCGGCACCGTCGAGACGGCGGGGACGGTCTTCGTCCGCCTGCACGGCGAGGACGGCCTCTACGGCATGGGCGAGGCGAACCCCTCGCTGCCGATCTGCGGCGAGACGGTGGGCACCGTGACCGCCGCGGCGGAGGTTTACGCCAAGGTGCTGATCGGCCGGCCCGCGCACGACATCGACGGCGCGACCGCGGCGATGCGGGCGGCGCTGCCGGGCAACGTCACCGCGCGGTCGGCCTTCGACATGGCGCTGTACGACCTGCTGGGCAAGCGGGCGGGCCTGCCGCTGTACGCGCTGCTGGGGGGCACCCGGCGGGCGCTCGTCACCGACAACACGATCGGCATCGACACGCCGCAGGCGATGGCGCAGCGCGCGGCCGAGATGCGGGACGCCGGCTTCGAGGCAATCAAGGTCAAGCTCGGCACCACGTATCAGGAGGACGTCGCGCGGATCCGCGCGATCCGCGACGCGGTGGGGGCCGATACGTTCCTGCGGATCGACGCCAACCAGGGCTGGGACCGCGTGACGGCTCTCAAGGTCCTCGCCGACCTCGCCGACGCCGGCATCCAGTATTGCGAGCAGCCGGTCAGGGCGAGCGACACCGACGCCCTGGCCGAGGTCTCGCGCAGCAGCGCGATTCCGGTCATGGCCGACGAGAGTCTGTTCGACGACGTCGACGCCCTGCGCCTCGTCCGGGCCGGCGCCTGCCGGTACTTCAACATCAAGCTGTCGAAGTCCGCCGGCATCCACACCGCCCTGCGGATCAACGGCATCGCCGAGGCGGCGGGCATCGCCTGCATGGTCGGCTGCATGATCGAGACGCGGCTCGGCCTGACGGCGGCCGCGCACCTCGTCTCGGCCCGGCCGAACATCCGCTTCGCCGATCTCGACGGGGCGGACATGCTGCGGGACGATCCGGTCACGGGCGGGATGACCTACGGCGCGGGCGGGGCGATCACGCTGCCGGACGGGCCGGGCCTCGGCGCCGACCTCAGGGACGACGCGCTCGCCGCGCTGGACCGGACCGAGTTCGCCTGATGGCGGCCCTGATGCAGATGGAGTCGCCGCTCGGCCCGCGGATGCGGATCGACGGGCGCGAGGTCGACTATTTCTGCGGCACCTCCTACCACACGCTGCACGGCCATCCGGATGTCATTGAGGCTGCAGTCGCGGCCACCCGCGCCTACGGCCTTGGCCCCGGAACGCGCGCCGACGTCGCGCCCTATCACGAGCTGGCGGCGGAGCTGGCGGACTTCCTCGGCAGCAAGGCGGTGACCTACGCCGTCTCGGGCTACGTCGCGCCCCTCGTCATGCTGCAGGGGCTGCGCGACCAGTTCGACCGCGTCTTCCTCGACGCGGCCGCGCACTACAGTTTCGGCGACGCGGTGGCGACGCTGGAGCAGCCGGTCCACCGCTTCGCCCACCGCGATCCGGACAGCCTGGCGGAGGCGATGGCCGCGCACCTGCGCCCCGGCGAGCGGCCGGTGGTGGCGAGCGACGGCATCTTCCCCTCGACCGGAGCCATCGCGCCGCTCGCCGATTACTGCCGGGTGATGGAGCGCTACGACGGCGCGCTGCTGTGCATCGACGACGCCCACGGGATCGGGGCGGTCGGGCCCGGGGGGCGCGGCGCCTTGGCGCTGCATGGCGTCGAGGGCGAAGGCCGCCACGTCTCGGGCACGACGAGCAAGGCGATGGGCGGGGCCGGCGGCTTCGTCCCCGCGACCGCCGAGCGCGTCCAGAGCATGGGCGCGCGGGTGCGCCTCCTCGCCGGAGCGTCCCCGCCGCCGCCGGGATCGGCCGCCGCCGCGCTGGCCGGCCTGCGCCTCATGCGCTCCGATCCGGGCTTCGCCACCCGCCTTGCGGACAACGTCGTTCGCATGAGGACCGGGCTTCGCGGCCTCGGCCTCGACATCGCGGACAGCCCCGTGCCGATCGTCAGCGTATCCGCGCCGCGGGACCTGACCGAGGTCGCGGACGCGCTGTCCCGGCAGGACATCCTCGTCAAGCGCGTCGCCGGCGGCGGCTATTCCGACGCGCCCGCGCACGAGACGCTGCGCATCGCCGTCTTCTCCTCCCACGCGCCCGAGCAGATCGACCGGCTGGTCGAGGCGCTCGGCGCGCTCCTCTGAAGGACGAACACATGAAGGTCTTCATCAGCGCCGACATCGAGGGCACGGCCGGCATCACCGACTGGGCCGAGGCGATGAAGGACGACAAGGGCTATGCCGAGTTCCGGCAGTACATGACGGACGAGGTCGTCGCCGCCTGCGAGGGCGCCCGCGCCGCGGGCGCGACCGAGATCGTGGTGAAGGACGCGCACCAGACCGGGCGCAACCTCATCATCGGCGACCTGCCGGCGGACGTCCGGGTCGTCAGGGGGTGGAGCGGGCATCCCCACAAGATGATGTGGGGGATCGACGAGAGCTTCGACGCCGCGCTCTACACCGGCTATCACAATTACAACGGCTCCAACACGAACCCGCTCGCGCACACCTTCACCGGCGCGCTGCGGCTGCGCCTCAACGGCGAACTGGCGTCGGAGTTCACGATCAACAGCCTGTGCGCCGCGGCCCTGGGCGTGCCGTCGGCGTTCCTGTCCGGCGACGCCGGCATCTGCGCCGGCGCGGCCGAAGCGGTGCCCGGCATCACCACCGTCGCGGTCAGCGAGGGGCACGGGCCGGGCACGATCTCGATGACGCCCGCCCGCGCGAGGGCGGCGATCCGCGAGGGGGTCGAGGCGGCCTTGTCCGGCGACCTGGCCGGCTGCCTGCCGCAGGTGCCGGAGCGGATCACGCTCGATTTCGGCTATCCCAACCCGACCAGCGCCTACCGCGCCTCCTGGTATCCCGGGGCCGAGCTCGTCGGACCCTGCGACGCGCGGTTCGAGACGGACGACTATCACGAGGCGCTGCGCGCGCTTCTCTTCATGACGTTCTGAGGGACCGGACATGAACCGCCACACCGGATCCCTCGCGATCCGCAAGCCCTACCTCCTGCTCGTCGGCGACCAGAGCGAACCGGTCTTCGCCAAGACCGCCTTCGGCCTGCGGGACTGGTGCGGCGAGGATTGCGTCGGGCAGATCCGGTTCGCGGACGGCGCGGTGGATCTGGGGCTGCCGGACTACACGCCGGCCGACGCCGCGCGGTCGGGGGCGCAGACGGTGGTGATCGGCGTCGCCGTCCCCGGCGGCGGGCTGTCGGCGGAGTGGCAGGAGGTGCTGCTGGCGCTTCTCGAGGCCGGGTTCGACATCGCCTCGGGCCTGCACGACGCGCTGGAGGACAATCCGGCGCTGGTGCTGCGGGCGCGGGCGCTGGGCCGGCGGCTGCACGACGTGCGGCGCTTCGCGGGCCCGCTGAAGGTCGGGACCGGGCGGCGGCGGACCGGGCGGCGCCTGCTGACCGTCGGGACCGACTGCGCGGTCGGCAAGAAGTACACCGCCCTCGCCGTCGCCCGCTGGCTGCAGGATGCGGGGCATCCCGCGACCTTCCGCGCGACCGGTCAGACGGGGATCCTGATCGCGGGCGAGGGCATCGCGGTCGATGCCGTGAAGGCGGACTTCGTCTCGGGCGCCGCCGAGGCGCTGTCGCCGGACGCGGCGCTCGGCCACTGGGACGTGGTCGAGGGGCAGGGCTCGCTGTTCCACCCGTCCTTCGCGGCGGTCACGCTCGGCCTGGTCCACGGCTCGCAGCCCGATCTCATGGTGCTCTGCCACGAGGCGGGGCGGACCGTGATCGCCGGCCTGCCGGACTACAGGCTGCCCGACTGGGAGTCCGCCATCGCGGGCTACACCGACGCGGCGCGGCTCACCAATCCCGGTGCGCGGGTGGCGGCGATCTCGCTGAACTGCGGCCGCCTGCCGGCGGAGGCGCGGGCGGCGGCGGTGGCGGGGGCCGAAGCGGCCACCGGCCTGCCGGTGTTCGATCCGATGGCGAGCGCCCCGGACAGCGCGGCGGTCCGTGCCCTCGTCGGGGCCTGCGCGGCACTGGACTGACCGATCGGTGGCGCGCGGGGCGGCTTTCGTCCGCCGCCGCGACGTGGGAGGGTCCGGTCTCGCGACGGGAGGACGACATGACGAACCTGATTGCCCGGATGGGCTACATCCTGCTGGCAGTGCCCGACCCGCGGGCCAGCGCGACCGACCTGGCGGACGTGCTGGGGGCTGGCGCGGGTGGCGAAGGTGCGGACCGGGCGAGCCTGTCGGTCAGCGACCGGGCGGCCGAGATCGTCTATCTGCGCGGCGAGACGCCGGGCGTCGTCGCGGTCGGGCTCGAGGCGCCGGACGAGGCGGCGGTCGCGGAAGTGACTTCGCGGGTCCGGGCGGCCGGGCTGGACATCCTCAGCGAACGTCCCGCGGTGGACGGCGTCACGCGGGCGGTGCGCTTCGCCACGCCCTTCGGGCCTGTCCTGGAGGTGCACACGCCGGTGCCGCGGACGGGGCGGCCGGTGCCCGGCCTCCTGCGGCTCGATCACGTGAACCTGCGGGCGTCCGACCCCAAGGGCATGCAGGATCTGCTGGCAGATGTTCTGGGCATGGAGCTGTCGGACCGCACGGCGGGATACGAGAGGGCGTGGTACCGCGCCGCGGACGGCTTCCACCACACGCTCGCCGTCGGGCCGGGGCGCGGCATCCATCATTATTCGTTCCAGTGCGAGAGCGCGGCCGCCATCGTCGCCCTCGCCGACCGGCTGGGGCGGCAGGGCCGGCGGCTGATCTGGGGGCCGGGGCGGCACGGGCCCGGGAACAACGTCTTCTCCTACTTCGCCGACCGCGACGGCACCGTCTGCGAGGTCTGCTGCGAGATGGAGCGGATCGACCGGTCGGCGCCGCGGCAGGCGGGCGTCTGGGACATGGACGATCCGGCGACGATGAACCTGTGGGGCGCGCCGATGCCGGCGGATTACGGCCCGATGCTGACCGAGTTCGTGCCGGCGCCGTCCTGAGAGGGTTGCCATCGCCGCCGGCGTCCGTAAGGTTCGACATCGTCAATCGACGGCACACAATATTGAATGGCGTGACGCCCATGCGGCCGGGAGAGCCGCGGGGGCAGTCGATCCGCCAGGGTCAGGGAGGACCATCACGATGACCATGAAGGCAACCATTCTCGCCGCCGGCCTCGCCGCCGTCGGCACCCTGCCGGCCGCCGCGCAGACGCTGGGCATCGGCACGATGGGGCAGGGCACGTCGGGCTATTCGATGGGCGCCGCGATCGCCAGCGTGCTGGCCGATGCCGGCATCGACGCCGTGGTGCAGCCTGCCACCGGCACCAGCGCGTTCCTGCCGCTGGTCGATTCGGGCGAGCTCGACTTCGGCATCGCCAACGCGATCGAGATCGCCGAGGCGCATGAGGGGCAGGTCGCCTTCGAGGGCCGCCCGCTGGAGAACGTGCGCATGGTCGCGCGCCTCTTCCCGTTCCGGGTCGGCGTGTTCGTCCGCGACGACAGCGACATCATGAGTGTCGAGGACCTCGCCGGGCACAGCGCCACCTACGGCTTCACCGCGCAGGTCACGCTGAACCGGGTGATGGACGCCTACCTCGCCACCGGCGGCCTGACCGGCGACGACATCGAGCAGGTGCTGGTGCCGAACGTGGTGCGCGGCGCGGACGACTTCGCCGCGGGCAGCGTCGAGGCGGCGATGTTCGCGATGGGCTCGGGCAAGGTGACCGAGACCGACGCCGCGGTCGGCGGCCTGCGCTTCCTGCCGCTCTCGGACGATCCCGAGGCCGAGGCGCGGATGCAGGAGATCGTGCCCCAGGCCTATATCGGCACCGTCGAGCCGGCCGAGAACCTGACCGGCGTGGACGAGGCGATGCCGGCGATGTTCTACGACTACGTCCTCGTCGCCGGCGCGCACGTTCCGGACGAGGTGGTGCAGGAGGCCGTGATGGCCCTGCAGCAGAACCAGGAGGCGCTGGCCGCGTCGTTCGGCAACTTCTCCGAGATGGACCCGGACGCGCTTTATTCCGACATCGGCGTGCCCTACCACGACGGCGCGATGGCCGCCTATCAGGAGCTGGGCCAGGCCGAATGATCAGGGCCGCCGGGCCGCGCCGTCCCCGAGGGGACCGCGGCCCGGCGGAGCCACGTCCATGAGCGATCCGACCGTCCCCGACGCGGAGCGTATGCCCTCCGCCATCGACCGCGCCTACGGGCGCGGCGCGACGCTGCTTGCCGGCCTGATGTCGCTCGCCGCGATCGCCTTCGCTCTCGACGTGCCGCGGCGGATCGGGCTGCAGCTCTATACCGAGCAGTATCTCGCGCTGATCCTCGCGCTGACGCTGGGCATCGCGTTCCTGAAATCGCCGCGCTTCCCGGGGCCGTGGCGGGCGATCGACGCGCTCCTCGCCGCGCTGGGGTTCGGCGCCGCGATGTACATCGCGGTCCGCTACCCGGTGCTGGTGAACGAGCTGGTCTACCGGCCGCTCGACGGGACGATCATCTCGGTCGTCCTCACGCTTCTGGCGACCGAGGCGGTGCGCCGGGCCACGGGGTGGGGCCTGACGCTCGTCGTCGTCGGTTTCCTGATCTACGGCCTGGTCGGCCACCTGCTGCCGTTCGGGATGAGCCGGCAGATCCTGCCCGACCGCCTGTTCATCTACGTCGCCGCCGACACCAACGGCATGATCGGCCTGCCACTGATGGTGGCCGCGACGGTCGTCTACGCCTTCATCCTGATGGGTCAGGTCCTCGAGAAGTCGGGCGGCAGCGCGTTCTTCAACGACCTCTCGCTCGCCCTCGTCGGCCGGGCGAAGGGCGGGGCGGCGAAGATCGCGGTCGTCTCGTCGTTCCTGTTCGGCAGCGTGTCTGGCAGCGCGGTGGCGAACGTCGTCGCCTCGGGCGTGGTCACGATCCCGATGATGAAGAAGGCCGGCTACAAGCCCAAGGTCGCCGCCGCGGTCGAGGCGCTCGCCTCCACCGGCGGCCAGCTGGCGCCGCCGATCATGGGCGCCGCGGCCTTTCTGATGGCCGAGTTCCTGCAGATCTCCTACGCGACGGTCGTCCTCGCCGCGGTGATCCCGACGCTGCTCTACTACGGCTCGATCATCCTCTACGTGCACGTCCACGCCAGCGCGAACGACCTGTCGATCCCGGCGGACGTCGAGGTGCCGCGGGCGGGAGAGGTGCTGCGCGACGGCTGGCACTTCGTCCTGCCGTTCGTGATCCTGATCTGGACGCTGTTCTGGCTGAACTGGCGGCCCGAACTGGCGGCGCTGGCCGCGGCCGCCTCGCTGGCGGTGCTGGCCCTCTTCGTCCCCTACCGGGGCGAGCGGGCGAGGGTGCGCGACATCCTCGCCGTGCTGCCCGGGACCGGCGTCGCGGTGGTCGAGATCATCGCTATCTCGGCCGTGGCCGGCATCGTGATCGGCGTCCTCAACATCACCGGGCTGTCCTTCTCGCTGACGCTGTCCCTGGTGAAGCTGGCCGAAGGCAGCGTGTTCGTCCTGCTGCTGATCGCGGCGCTCGTA
Source organism: Wenxinia marina DSM 24838 (assembly GCF_000379485.1). GTDB lineage: Bacteria > Pseudomonadota > Alphaproteobacteria > Rhodobacterales > Rhodobacteraceae > Wenxinia > Wenxinia marina. The sequence continues at coordinate 4,877 of NZ_KB902283.1, read as the reverse complement.
TCCATCGTGCTGGGAATGGGCATGCCGACCGTCGGCGTCTACGTCCTGCTCGCCAGCCTGATCGGCCCGGCGCTGATCCAGGCGGGGCTCGACCCGGTCGCCAGCCACATGTTCCTGCTGTATTTCGGCATGCTGTCGATGATCACGCCGCCGGTGGCACTGGCCAGCTTCACCGCCGCGTCGATGGCGCGGGCGAACCCGATGGAGACCGGGTTCCAGGCGGTCAAGATGGGCTGGGTCGCCTATCTCATCCCGTTCATGATCGTGTTCGAGCCGGGGCTCGTCATGCGGACCGGCTGGGCCGCGACGGCGTGGAGCGTGATCCCCGCCGTTGCGGGCGTGGTCTTCGCCACCGCCGCGATCTACGGCTGGATGTTCCGCCACCTCGGCGCGGCGGAGCGGCTGGCCCTCGCCGCGCTCGGCCTCGTCGCGCTGTTGCCGATCCACCGCTTTCCGGGGATCAGCCAGCTTCCCAACGTCCTCGCCATCCTCGCCGGAGTCCTGCTCCTCGCCGCCATCTGGCGGTCGGCGCGGGGGGCGAGCCCATCCCTCACGTCACGGAGTTCCTGAAGATGAAGAAGATCGACGCGTTCAACCACATCTGGCCCGAGAAGTTCTTCGAGGCGCTGATCGCCGAGATCGGGACGATGACCGCGATCACCAAGCGGTCCGGGGACGTGCCGATGATGACGAACCTCGACCGCCGGTTCGAGGTGATGGACATGTTCGGCCCCGAGTACCAGCAGATCCTCTCGCTCGCCTCGCCGCCGCTCGAGAAGTTCGGCGCCCCCGACGTCGCGGTGAAGCTGGGCCGCATCGGGTCCGAGGAGATGGCGAAGCTGTGCCAGGAGCATCCGGACCGCTTCCCGGGCTTCATCGGCACCGTGCCGGTGACCGCGCCGGACCGCATGGTCGAGGAATGCCGGCACGCGGTGGAGGATCTGGGCGCGCTGGGGATGCAGATCTTCACCAACGTCGAGGGCCGGCCGATGGACCTGGCCGAGTTCGAGCCGCTCTACGAATACATGGCCAGCGCCGGCAAGCCGCTGTGGCTGCACCCCGCGCGGGCCGAGAACTTCGCTGACTACCAGTCCGAGAGCCGCTCGGAATACGAGATCTGGTGGACTTTCGGCTGGCCCTACGAGACCTCGGCCGCGATGGCGCGCCTCGTCTTTTCGAAGATGTTCGACAAGTATCCCGGGCTGACGGTCATCACCCACCACGCCGGCGGCATGGTGCCGTTCTTCGAAGGGCGCGTCGGCCCCGGCTGGGACCAGATGGGCAAGCGCACGTCCGACCGGGACCTGTCGGTCGCGCGGACCTCGCTGAAGCGGCCGCACCTGGAATACTTCAAGGAGTTCTACGCCGACACCGCGTCCTTCGGGTCGCGCAAGGCGATCGAGCACGCGATCGAGTTCTTCGGCGAGGACCGCGTCGTCTTCGCCTCGGACGCGCCGTTCGATCCCGAGGGCGGGCCGATGTACATCCGCGAGACGATCGAGATCGTCGACGCGCTCGACATCTCGGAAGAGCTGCGGGCGAAGATCTACCACGGCAACATCGCCGCGCTGACCGGCCTCAAGCTCTGAAGGAGGACGCATGGATCACGCGATCACCCACAGGGTCGGAGACATCGAGCTGTCGGTCCTGACCGACGGCGCCAGCGAGTTCGGAGCCGAGCTGTTCCCCTCGACCGATCCGGCGCATGTCGACGCGCTCCTGAAGGCGCACGGCGAGACGGCCGTGCGCACCAACTTCAACGCCGTGCTTGCCCGGACGGGCGGGCGGACGGTGCTGATCGACGCCGGCCCGCGCGACCTGTTCGGGCCGGCCTGCGGGCACCTGCACGACGGTCTGGCCGAGGTGGGCGTCACGCCCGAGGAGGTCGACACGATCTTTTTCACGCACCTGCATCCTGACCACATCGCCGGCACCATCACGGCCGAAGGCAGGCCGGTCTTCCCGAATGCCGAGCTGGTGGTGACCGAAGGCGACCGCGCCTTCTGGTCGAACGGCATCCCGAACGCGCCCGAGACGCTGCAGCAATGGCAGCAGCTGGCGCAGGCGGTGCTGGCGGCCTACGGCGACCGCTTGCGGGTAATTGAGGGCGAGGCCGAGATCGCGCCCGGCGTCACCGCGCTGCCGCTGCCGGGGCACACGCCGGGGCACTCGGGCTACCGCGTCTCGTCGGGCGGAGGCGAGCTGGTCCACGTGGGCGACATCGTCCACGCGCCGCACCTGCAGCTTCAGGACCCCGAGATCGCCGTCGCCTTCGATATCGACGCCGACACCGCGCGGGCGACCCGCAAGCGCCTGCTCGACCAGCTCGCCGCGGACGGCGCACTCGTCACCGGCGGGCACCTGCTGCGCCCGGCGATCGGCCGGGTGGTGCGCGAGGGCCAGGGCTACGGGCTGGAGCGGGCCTGACGCCGGCCCGACGAAAACGGCCCTGCGACCGGCGGGGCGGAGAGAGGACACGATGACCCAACACCTGTTCCCGACGTCCCTCGTCGGCTCCTACGCCCAGCCGGACTGGCTGATCGACCGCCAGAAGCTCGCCGGGCGATTCCCGCCGCGGGTCCGCGCGACCGAACTTTGGCGCGTCGATCCCGAGTACCTCGAGCAGGCGCAGAACGACGCCACGCTGATCGCCATCCGCGACCAGGAGAGGGCGGGCCTCGACATCATCACCGACGGCGAGATGCGGCGCGAGAGCTACTCCAACCGCTTCGCCACCGCGCTGGAGGGCGTGGACCTCGACAATCCGGGCACCGCGCTCGACCGCTCGGGGCATCCCAACCCGGTGCCGCGGGTCACGGGCCGGATCCGGCGGATGCACGCGGTCGAGGCGGACGACGTGCGGTTCCTGCGCGCCAACACCGACCGCCGCATCAAGATCACCGTGCCCGGCCCCTTCACCATGTCGCAGCAGGCGCAGAACGACTGGTACGACGATCCCGGCGAGATGGCGCAGGACTACGCCGCCGCGGTGAACGAGGAGATCCGCGATCTCTTTGCCGCGGGGGCCGACATCGTGCAGATCGACGAGCCCTACATGCAGGCCCGCCCCGACCCGGCCCGCGCCTACGGCGTCGCCGCCCTGCAGCGGGCGCTGGAGGGGGTCGAGGGCGAGACGGCGGTGCATATCTGCTTCGGCTACGCCGCGATCATCCACGAGCGGCCCGAGGGCTACTCGTTCCTGCCCGAACTCGCGGCGGTACCCTGCGACTGCGTCTCGATCGAGACGGCGCAGTCGAACCTGGACTGCTCGATCCTGGAGACGTTGCCGGAGAAGAAGATCATCCTCGGCGTGCTGGACCTGTCGACCCACGAGGTCGAGACGGCCGAGACAGTGGCCGCCCGCATCCGCCGCGCGCTGCCGCACGCGGACGCCGCGCGGATCGTGCCGGCGCCCGATTGCGGGCTGAAATACCTGCCGCGCGACGTCGCCTTCGGCAAGATGAAGGCGCTGGCCGACGGCGCGGCGATCGTGCGGGCGGAGGCGTCCTGATGGCCGGCACCTTCCCGGCGGTCGAGTACGATCCCGTCGAGGATCGCCTCGTCGCGGTCGACGTCCCGGTCCCCGATCCGGGGGCGGGCGACCTGCTGGTCGAGATCGCCGCCGTCTCGGTGAACCCGGTCGACCTCAAGCAGAAGCAGCGGCACCCGAAGGACGCCGGGCGCATCCGCCTCGGCTACGACGCGGTCGGTCGGGTGCGGGCGGTGGGCGAGGGGGTGAGCGGCTTCGCGCCCGGAGACCGGGTCTGGTACGCGGGCGACGCCACGCGGCCGGGCACCAACGGGGCGCTGCACCTCGTCGATTACCGCCTCGTCTCGACGGCGCCCGAGGGCGTCTCGGACGAGGACGCGGCGGCGATGCCGCTCACCTCGATCACCGCCTGGGAGGCGATGTTCGAGAGGATGGGCTACGCGACCGAAGGGCAGGGGCAGGCGCCCATGCTGATGATCAACGGCGCGGGCGGCGTCGGCTCGGTCGCGCTGCAGCTGGCGCGGCGGGCCGGGATCGCGGCGACCGCGACCGCCTCGCGGGACGAGAGCCGCGACTGGTGCCTGCGCCACGGCGCGGCCGAGGTGGTGGATCACGCCGCGCTGGGCGACCTCGCCGATAGCGCCTTCGGGACGATCTTCTGCGCCCATTCCACCGCGCACTACCTGCCCGAGATGGCGCGGCTGGTCCGGCCGCACGGCACCATCGTCTCCATCGTCGGCGCGCCCGAGCCGCTGGACACGCTGCCGCTGTTCCGCAAGAGCGCGGCCTTCGCCTACGAATACATGTTCGCCCGCTCGCTCCACAACGCCGAGCCGGAGCGGCAGGGCGCGATCCTGGACCGCGTCGCCCGGCTGATGGAGGCGGGGGAGATCGTCTCGACCCGGACCGGGACGCTGCAGGGGCTCACGCCCGAGACGATCGGCGAGGCCCACCGCCGCAACGAGGCGGGCGGTCAGATCGGCAAGCTGGTGATCGTGGCGTAAGGGGCGGACTCGTGTCGCAAGAGGTCCCGGCTCAGGGCCGGGACGGGTGACGCTAGGTGCGACCCGCCCCGGCCCCCGAGCCGGGGCCCCGAGGGGATGGCGCGAGGTCCCTGTCTAACGAAATCATGTCAATGTGCTGGTGGCGGACGGCATCCCGTGAGGTCCCAGGGCTTGGAGCCCGCGAGCCGGCGCGGGAGCCGTCCGCCTTTGGATCGTCAACCTGAACAGTTGCTTGGGGCTGCGTGACCAGACCCCGCACCGACAGGGACAGGAGAAGATCATGACAGAAGAGTGCATCGGCGTCGACGTCTCGAAGCGGTGGATCGACGTGCATCATCCGCAGACCGGACCGGCCCGTCTGGCCACCGAGCCCAAGGTCCTTC